>CAWDMN010000085.1:0-183397 GCA_963803155.1 uncultured Acidobacteriota bacterium | reverse complement strand
GATTCACGATCCTGTCCATGGTCACTTCGAGCAGCTCTTTGTGCTTCACCTGTAACTTCGGATCCCTCCAAACGCGGAGCAAGTTCGTGTAGGCTTCCAAAACGTGCAAGTGCGTGTTCATGGACTTCGGGCTGTTCAGGTCCTTCTCGCTCAGCCGCAGATCCGCCAGCGCGCTCCAATCGCGGCCGCGAGCTTCCAGATACCCCTTCCACGCCGGATCGTAACTGTGCTCTTCTATCAGGCGGAAAAGCTGCTGCGCCAACTCCAGGCTTTCCGCCTTGCCGGTGGCACGGAAGTACTCAGCCAGCCCATACATCGCAAAAGCCTGCGCGTAAATCTGCTTGCGATCGGAGAGCGGATTGCCCTGGAAGTTGAGCATCCAATAAACGCCGCCATTCTCCGCATCCCAGAACTTGTTCACGATGTAGTCATAGGCCCAGTCCGCCATCTCGCGGTATTGGTTTCCGTAAAGCCGGCACGCAGCGGAGTAAGTCCAGAGAATCCGCGCGTTGATGACAGCGGAGCGCGGCGATTCTTTCTCGACGTGAAGATCGCAGCCGATGGTGCCATAGAAGCCGCCGTATTCGCGATCCACCGTGTGGCGCATCCAAAACGGAAGGATGTTGTCTGTACTCTCTCTCGATCCGCGCAGCCCAAGCCTTCTTGTCGTCGGCAGTCATAGTGGCGTCTGTCATTGTTGCGTTAGCCGTCAGTGCTTCAGCAGCCGCTGGTTCTTATCGATCAGCGCGATGCGCTGGCGCACGCACGCAGCGCTCCGCAGCGGGTCGGGCGGCGTGTTCTGCACGTAATCGAGCAGCCGCTCGACGGTGGTCGAGGCAACATAGGTGCGCGTGTCCGAGGCGTTTTCTGCTCTCCATCAGCGGCGCCCTCACCTTCACTGTCTTGCTGGTTTCCTCAAATACGATTTCGATGTCAGTCCGAGAACGGTTCCGCGAAATTGGGGTCTTGAAGGTCCTTGGCTTTCAACGAGGCAGTATCTTGGGAATTATCATGGGGGAGTCTGCTTTTATGGGTCTGGCGGGCGGAGTGGCCGGAATACTCATGGCCGAAGGATTATGTATCCTGATGCGCGGAAGAGTGGCTGCTTTTGCCGCGCTTAAACTGGGCATGACTTTCGACGTGGCGGCATTTGTTCTCCTGGCTGCCGTTTTGTTTGGCCTGCTAAGTTCATTTCTCCCCGCATGGAGCGGATCGCGCATTTCAATCCTCGATTCTCTTCGGTATATCGATTAGGGAAACAGAACATGGCAATCCCCTTGGCCTACAATCTTAGAAATCTTGCCGCCCGGCGCACTACAACCATGATGACGGTGATCGGCATTGCGCTGACGGTGGCGGTCCTGATGGCCTCTTTGGCGCTGATCAATGGTCTGCGCAGGGCCTTCCAGTCCACTGGAAATCCCTTGAATATTTTGGTCCTGCGGAAAGGCTCCAATTCCGAATTGAGCAGTTCCATTACCCGGCAGGTCTATCAAGATCTCATTTTCAAGCGCGGAATTGCCGAGGCGCCGGACGGCACGCACCCCATGGTTTCTTTGGAGATCGTCACCACAATCAAACTGCCGCGCACCAGCGGAAGATCTGGAATGGATGTCACACTTCGCGGCCTTCTTCCCATCGGAATTGAATTGCGAAGCCTTAGGCTGCTGGAAGGGCGCTGGTTTCGGGCGGGGCAGCGGGAGATTGTGGTCGGGAAATTCATCGCGCAACGCTGCCAGAACGCTCAACCTGGCAGCTATCTCCAATTCGGGAAAAAGGACTGGGAAGTGGTGGGCATCATGGATGGCGGAGAATCCGTGACTAGCAGTGAAATATTCGGAGATTTAAATCAAGTCAGTTCCAATTTCAACCGGTCTGACATCTTAAATTCGATTCTCTTGCGCGCCGGGGACGCCGCCGCCATTCCTGCCCTGCTGAACTCTCTGCTGAACGATCAGCGACTCAATGTGACAGCCCAGACTGAAGCAGCCTATTATGACCGGCAAACCGCTTCTGGAGCCCCTTTGCAGGCCCTCGGTTTATTTGTATCTCTCATCATGGCGATAGGCAGCATCTTTGGAGCCATGAACACCATGTTTGCCGCGGTTGTCCGCCGGGCCAAAGAAATTGGGACTCTCCGGGCCCTCGGTTTTTTGCAGCGGAGCATCTTGGCTAGTTTCTTGATTGAGTCCCTAATTATGGCGTTGTCAGGTGGATTTCTTGGTTGTCTTCTGGTGCTTCCACTCAACAACATAACCACAGGAGTCGGCAATCTGGCGACAGCAAGTGAAACCACATTCTATTTCCATATTGACTCTCACGTCATGGCGGCTGGCATGTTCTTTTCGCTCTTCATGGGTGCTTTAGGCGGGCTTTTTCCCGCCCGAATGGCCGCAAAAAAAGATATATTGACGGCACTAAAAGGGATCTGATCTCACACGAGGCTCCTTGTAGAGCCAAGGGACTCAGGCGTGTTCTAAATGAAAATAAGAAGTTTTAACGCAGAGGCCTTCAAATTCCAAATGACTGCACAGTGTCGGTCGCAAAAAAAACCGGGAAAGATTAAAATCTCTTTCCCGGCCATATTTGTCCTGAGGAATAGTTTAGCGGAGAGAAAAATTGACTTCGATATTTAAAGCCACATCCACCGGGACCCCATTTTTGGTGGCGGGACGGAATTTCCACTGCTTCAAGGCGGTTATGGCATTTTCATCCAATCCCAATCCCAGGCCGCGCACGACTTTGAGAATCTCGATGGACCCATCTTTGCGGACAATCGCCTGAAGAACCACCACTCCCTGATATTTGGCTTTGCGCGCCTCTTCGGAATAAATCGGCTCAACACGGTAAATAATTATGGGAGAGCTTACCCCGCCACCGACGCGATAAATACCGCCACCAAATCCACCCCCCTCACCAGGGCCGACACCCGCCCCTCTGCCCGATCCTACGCCGCCACCGCTGCCAGTCCCGATTCCTCCGCCCATTCCAGGACCATTGGAAGGGGGGCCGGGGATTCCGGAAAGAGGATCGCCGAACTCAGACAAATTTACGGTGGGCAACTGAGCCAACTGAGGGGCTACTACGGTAGGCTCCATGGGAAGTATCGGATCCAGGTTGATCACTTTAGTGGTGGGAGGAGTGAATTGTCGGTCAGAAGCTCGTGGCAGCTTGCCGATGGATGGAGGAGTCTTCGATTGGTCTCCTCCACCACCACCGCCACCCGATTTATCGGCCGACGGGGGCAAATTTAAAATCATCGCACTGGGATCCAACAAAGAAACGTCCGTAGAGGTTGGCTTGATCTTTTGCTTCCCAATCAACAGCAATGGACCGACGATAACCAACGTGATGATGGAGACGTGCAATAAGGCGGAAACCAGCACGGAACTGGAGCGGAACTTGTATTCCCGGAAAATCTCATCCACCTCAAGCGGTTGTGCGGAGATATTGTAATCCGAAGCTTTGCGATGCGTGAACAATGCCTTCAAGTCCGCTTTCAGGTTTTTGAAAACAGAACTTTCTTCAAGCAGAAGGTCAGAGGTGATCGGCGTGGCGGTAATGCCGGAATAATTCTTTTTTTCTCTTCCGAATATGGATTTGATGTTGGCGGAGAAGTTTTTCCATTTGGACCCCTCTTCCAACATCAGATGAGCCTCAATAGGTTGAGATGTAATGTGGTACACCTTTTTTTCTTTGCCAAAAGCGGCTTTCCAGCTTTCAAGAAGAACTTTCCAACGGGAATCCGCATTCAATGGAACATACAATCTAAGGGCCGGGGAATTATCTTCCTCCCCTGGCTGCTGAACTGGCGATAATGGAGCAGGCGAAGGGACAACTGAGGATTTCGCTTCCGCCTGGGCTCTTCGATCATGCAGAAGCCTCCCATATTCCAAACGGGCGATCTTGAGCTCTTGCTCCACCTCAGCCAACTTTTGCGTAGCCCCGGATCCCCGAGTTCTGACTTCTTCCAGAGCAGTTTCCAAATATTCAATCAGGCTTTTTTGTTCATCCAACTGGTTCATCGAATCTCCCCTACCCAGAAAATTCCGAGGACGATGGATTAGACGTTTCCGGCAACTCTTAAGTTGCCTGAAACGTATGATTTTCATCTACAAGATGGGCGACCTCGGGATTTTCCATAATCCCAAAATAATTTTATCACAACAACTCTAAATTCAAATAAGAATCCAGATCCCTTTGATTTTGAACTTTGGGCCATTTTGGAATATAATCAGCCTTTTTTGGGTGGGGGCTTTTTCCGCCCATATGTTATTGAGCAATTATCAAGTTAAAAATGTCCGTCCCGGCAGCGGCCACCAAAATGTCTGACTTCCAATGGCGGCAAAAAGGGGATTGAAAATTGACACTCAAAGAGACTTTGAATCTACCGCAGACCTCCTTTCCCATGAAGGCCAACCTTCCAATACTCGAGCCAAAGCTTTTGGAGAAATGGGAAAAGGGAGGCTTATACGAGAAAATACGCCATAGCCGCCAAAACCGTCCCATCTTCACTTTGCACGATGGTCCACCCTATGCAAACGGCAACATTCATCTCGGTCATGCGGAAAATAAAATTCTGAAGGATTTTATCGTTAAATCCCGAACTTTGAAGGGATTTAATGCTCCATACATCCCGGGGTGGGATTGCCATGGCCTTCCTATCGAAATCAAAGTCGACCAAAATTTAGGCAAGAAAAAGGTTTCCATGTCATTGGTCGAAATCCGTCAGGAATGCCGCAAGTATGCCGCGAAATTTGTGGAACTTCAGCGCAAAGAATTCATCCGTCTGGGGGTTTTCGGCGAATGGGATCAACCTTATTTGACCATGAGTCATGAATATGAAACAGCCATTGCCCGGACATTTGGCAAATTCGTGGAAAAAGGGAGCGTCTACAAAGGGTTAAGACCGGTTCACTGGTGCATTTCATGCCAGACCGCGCTGGCCGAAGCGGAAGTAGAGTATGCCGATCATATCAGCCCTTCCGTTTATGTAAAATTCCAACTGGCTTCCGCACCAGAAAAAATCGATCCAGCCCTGGCCGGCCGAAAAGTATTTGTCATCATTTGGACAACGACTCCATGGACCCTCCCCGCCAATCTAGGAGTGGCTTTCAATGCTAATTTTGAATACTCCGCCGTCGAAGTCGAAAACGGAGACGTCTTTATCATGGCCACCGATCTCGTCGAGCCGACGGCCGCCAAGTGCCAATTTGCAGTAAAGAAGGTGTTGGCTCGTTTCAAGGGGACCAAGCTGGAAAGACTGGAAGCCTTGCACCCCTTCATCGATCGAAAATCGCTTTTCCTGCTGGGCGACCATGTTACTTTGGAACAAGGCACTGGCTGTGTCCACACAGCGCCCGGACATGGCCATGATGACTATGTGCTTGGGAGCGCTTATGGATTGGAGGTTTACTGCCCGGTAAACAGCCGCGGACAATTCGTTGAAGGAATCGAAAATTTTGCCGGCCAAAATGTTTTTCAGGCCAATGGCCCGATTGTGGACTTGCTCCAGGCCAAGGAAGCTTTGCTGGCAACGGAGAAGATTTCCCATTCTTATCCTCATTGCTGGCGCTGCCGCAAGCCTGTCATTTTTCGTGCCACACCTCAATGGTTCATCGCCATGGACCATGCCAATTTGAGGCAAAAAGCCCTGGAGGCCATTAAAAATGTCCGGTGGGTGCCCGAATGGGGCGAGGAAAGAAAAGCCAATATGATTGCAGCCCGTCCAGACTGGTGCATTTCCCGTCAGCGGGTTTGGGGGGTCCCGATCATCGTTTTTTATTGTGAACAGTGCAATGGAACTCTCTTGGATCCCAAGGTCATCGATCATGTCTGTTCCTTTTTCGAAAAGGAAGGGGCCGATGCCTGGTTCACCCATTCCCCGGAAGAACTTATCCCTTCCGGAGTTCGTTGTCCCACTTGTGGACATAGCAACTTCCGGAAGGAAACGGACATATTGGACGTCTGGTTTGATTCTGGCGCCAGTCACGAAGCGGTTTTGGGGAAGCGCACCGATGTCCCCTGGCCGGCGGATGTCTACATCGAGGGCAGCGACCAGTACCGAGGCTGGTTCCACAGTTCCCTGCTCATTGGGATTAGCCTTCACGATGCTCCCCCCTACCGTCAGGTCTTGACGCATGGATTCACTTTGGATGCCGATGGTCGAGCCATGTCAAAATCGTTGGGGAACGTGATTGAGCCTCAAACCATTATCAATGCCAGCGGCGCGGAAATCCTCCGGCTTTGGGTTGCCTCAAGCGATTTCAGGGAAGACGTGCGCATCTCCAAGGATATGGTGACTCGTCTTTCGGATACCTATTTTAAATTCCGCAATACTGCCCGATTCATGCTGGCTAATCTCTATGATTTCAAGCCTGCTGTTGACCAGTTGCCCGGTTCAGAACTATCTGAAATCGATCAGTGGGCCTTGTGGCACACATCGAAGTTGCTGAAAAAAATCGACCAATGGTATGACGACTACGAATTCCACAGGATTTATCACGCAGTCAACGAATATGTGACGGTGGACTTGAGTGCTTTTTACTTCGACATCCTGAAAGACCGCCTGTATACGGCGGCTCCAAAATCCCAATTGCGTCGCTCTTCCCAGACCGCCCTCTGGAAGATACTGGATGCCATGGTGCGGGCTCTGGCGCCCATCTATTGTTTTACTTGCGATGAATTGTGGCAATATCTGCCGGAGTCCGATGTCCGGCCCGAAAGCGTTCATATGGCTGAGTTCGTCGAGCCGGATCACCTGGTAAAAGATATCCCCGTTTCGACTTTAGAGAAGTTGGCGAATTGGGAAGCCCTGACTGCCCTTCGCGCGGAAGTTCTGAAATTGTTGGAAAAAGCTCGCAAAGATAAATTTATTGGGAACGCCTTGGAAGCCAAAGTTAAAATTGCCCCGGATGGGAAATGGGGCGCCTTGGCATCTCAATATCACTCGATATTGCCGAGTTTATTCATTGTTTCGCAGGTTGAATTGACGCCCCCTAATGGGAATGAACCTTATGCCGCAAAGAGCGAAGACTTCCAAATCGCGGTGGACCGCGCTGAGGGAGAAAAATGTGAACGGTGTTGGAATTACTCGGCCTTGACGACCTCCCATGGTGAATTCCCTCCCGTGTGCCCCAAGTGTGTTCAGGCATTGCGGGAATCTGGTCTCTAGCATTCCCGAATTTGCCGAGTGGAGCATGGAACCTTGAACTGGCCAGTGCCAGATCGCGATTTGTTAGTTTAGGGACCAGAGCTCGATGAAATATTTCCTTGCGAGACTTCGTCTCGAACTCTAGGGGATTGCTGATTTCTATCCCAAAACATGACTCAAGATCGTCGACCTTGGCGGTTCAAGCATCCTACTAATGAAGGATTGAGGTTCCTGGATCTATGCTCTTATGAGGGACGTGAATTGAGCAAGTATCTTTCTTCAGGAATCCGGATATTCCGTTTGTAATTGAAAATGCAACAGGACGATGAGTGAGTTTTTATTCATGAGCCGATACCTTTTTATTCCTATTCCCTTGGCGGTTTTTTTGCTTGATCAGTGGACGAAAAGGCTCATAGCCTCTAGAATCCCATTGTTAGACAGCATTTCAATTATCGGAAATTTTTTCGACATCACTCACACTCACAATAACGGAATTGCTTTTAGCGTCTTGGCGGATGTTTCTTCCCCCTGGGTTCCCCGCATATTGTTGACGGTAACCTTGCTGACACTTCTTGCCATACTTTACGTCCTGCTTCGTTACCCCACTTTAAATTTGGTCCTGCAAACCGGATTACTTTTGATCCTGGGGGGAGCCGCGGGGAATTTATTTGACCGGATCCGGTATGGCTTTGTCATTGATTTTCTGGATGTATACATCGGGCCCTATCATTGGCCCACCTTCAATGTCGCGGATTCCGCGATTACCGTCGGAATTGGACTGCTCTTGCTCGACCAATGGTGGCCTAAACCTTCCCATGGGAAGAATTGAGGTTGGAATAAATTGCACCCTATATTAATTCAAATCGGATGGCTGAAAATTCACACCTATGGATTTCTTTTGGCCATGGCGTTTTTGATGGGCCTTTGGTCCATCGCCCGGGCCAGTGAGCGGGAAGGCGTGAATGCCAGCTTGATTTACGATCTTGGCCTTTATTTGGCGCTGAGCGCATTAGCGGGCGCTAAGCTGCTGCTATTCATTACCGATTTCCAGTATTATCTGGACAATCCTAATGAGATTTTTTCGTTAAGCAGTTTCCGAGCGGGTGGTGTTTTCTACGGAGGCTTTCTGGCCGCGGTTCTCGTAGCCATTTGGTTTTCCAGGAAACATAAAATATCCTTTAAAAAACTCGCCGACCTTTTTTCTCCGGGAATTGCTCTCGGCTTGGCTATCGGGCGATTAGGCTGTTTTTCCTCTGGATGCTGTTATGGGCGCCCCACTCACGTCCCATGGGCCGCCACTTTCACAAATCCTTACAGCCAGCAAATCGTGGGAGTCCCTTTAAATATCCCGCTGCATCCTACGCAGTTGTATGAATCCGCTGCCTGTTTTTTGATTTTTCTATTTCTATGGCGGCATTTGAAAAATCGAAGATTTCAAGGCCAGACATTTATTCTATTTCTTTTTCTCTACTCCGTGACGCGATTCATTATTGAGTTTTTCCGTGGCGACGAAGATCGGGGGATTTGGTTCAATGGACTCCTTTCCACATCTCAGATTATCAGCCTCGGATTATGCGTTCTTGGCGGCCTCCTGGTTTGGAAATTGCGTCCAACTGCCGCCACTGGAAAGCCCAAATGATCGAGGATCAAACAGCCGGACCTCATGTTCAACCCTCCTTTTTTTTATCGTCGGCTGAAGATTCCGGAAAACGTCTGGATAAATTCCTAGTAGAGAAAATCCCCCTAAAGAGCCGGGCCCGCATTCAAAAACAAATTGAAGCGGGCCGGGCGATGCTGGATGGCATCCCGGCCAAAGCCAACACCCGGCTGCGTGGAGGCGAAAAAATAGAAATCCATTGGGAGGAAGAGTCTTCTCCTCTTCCAGAAGCTGAAGCGATTCCCTTGATGATCGCCTATGAGGACGACGATTTGGTGGTGATTGACAAGCCGGCGGGGCTGGTGGTCCATAGCGGCGCGGGAGTCCGCTCAGGCACTTTGGTCAATGCTCTTCTCTACCATTTTCAACAACTCTCCCAAAGCGGCGGGATCGACCGGCCCGGGATTGTTCATCGATTGGATAAAGAAACTTCCGGGCTGATGGTGGTGGCGAAGAATGATGTCACCCATCTGGCGCTTTCCCGGCTTTTCCAATCGCGGAAAGTGAAGAAGGAATACCTTGCGTTAGTGCATGGACGCATGGATCTGGACAATGGAGAAATCAACGCTCCGATTGGAAGGGACCGGCGTCAAAGAACAAAAATGACGACACGGGCTCAAAGAGGACGAGAGGCCGTCACTACCTTTCATGTGGAAAAACGTTTTTCGGTTTTCACGCTGCTCAAGCTCGCCATTAAAACCGGCAGAACTCATCAAATCCGCGTCCATTTAAGCTCGCTACGTCATCCGGTTGTAGGAGATACTCTGTATGGGGCGCCAAGAAAATTTCTCTTGCCCGGGACCCGGCAAGTTGTCTCCACCCTGACGCGGAATTTTCTCCATGCGGCCCATTTGGAATTTGTGCATCCCAAAACGGGCTCAGTCATCAGCCTTCGCTCCCCCCTGCCGGGGGAACTTGTCAAATTCCTGGAAAGGATCAAGCAGAGTTTGGTGTAAGATTTTTGTCGACTGCTCAACTCCTCGGCAATAAGCGCAACGCTCAGTTCAGCTATACATCCTGGCGCTAGTCGCTTCCAGCAGAGAAATCTTTTTTTTATTCTTATCCCCCTGAATTCCCAATGGGGTGAATCAAATGAACATCCACACCCAAAATCTTGCTTCCTCATGCAAATATTTCCGCATCCACCTCTTGGAAGAATTCATTGTGGAGGAGCCTGGCGGCGTTTTCAACATCACAATCGTCGATCACAAACGTGACATTGATTTCTGACGATCCTTGGCTGATCATATTGACATTGATGTTACGGATGGCGTGAAATAAGCGCGCCGCAACTCCGGGTTTGAATTTCAAGTTGTCCCCCACCACGCAGACGATTGCCTTGCCTTCCTCCACGCGAACCTCTCCAAAAGCGCTCAAATCCTTCTGGATGGCTCCTAACCGGTCCGTGTTATCGAGAGTGACTGAAACGGACACTTCAGAAGTGGTCACGACATCCACGGATGTCTGATGTTTTTCAAATATTTCAAATAGCGTCCGCAGAAAGCCATGGGCATTGAGCATGCGCGTGGAGGTGATGTTGATTATTGTAACCTTCCGCTTAAAGGCGATACCCTTGATCAAATTGCTGGAGGGGCGTGAATCGGCCACGATCAAAGTTCCTTCACTAGCGGGATTTTTGGTGTTGTAAATGCAAACCGGAATCCGCAGTTCAACGGCGGGCAAGACCGTCGCGGGATGCAGAACTTTGGCTCCGAAGTAGGAGAGTTCGGCCGCTTCATCAAAAGAAATAACCCGGATGCGTCTAGCCTCTTTGACGACCCGCGGGTCAATGGTCATCATGCCGTCCACATCCGTCCAGATTTCAATGGCCTCGGCCCGCAACGCAGCTCCAATCAAAGCGCCCGAATAATCGGATCCGCCTCGTCCGATCGTGGTAGTGATGCCAGTTCGAGTGGCGCCAATGAATCCCTGGGCCACCGGCACTTTCCCAGCCTCTACCAGGGGGAAAATCACGCGTGGGCAACGGGATTGGATTTCATTTGGAAGCGGAGAAGCGTTGGTATATTGGTCATCCGTGATGATAAATTCGCGTGAATCCACCATTTCGGATGCCATTCCACAACTGTTAAAGGCCGCGGCTACGATTGAGGAGGAAAGTCGTTCTCCATGGGAAACAATGGCATCCAAGGTTCGTGGAGTCAATTCACCTAACGTTGCCACGGACCTGGCGAGGTTCTCCAACTCCTGAAACCGTTCACGAATCGCGGATTCCAAGGAGGGAAGTCGGTAACTCTCGGGATTCCGTTGGTCCTTATTTTCGAGCAATTCACAGGCCGTCTTCAGATGCCGGTCCCGCAACTGGGCAATAAGGGAGAGGGCCTCCGCCATCTGGCCTTCCCGAGCGGCCTTTCCGATGCGGATCAATCCGTCGGTCACCTTGGACATAGCCGACACGACAACAACAGGTTTCTGCTTTGATTTACTTAATACAATCTCCGCCACCTGGAGAATCGCCGCCGCATCCTGGACCGATGTCCCGCCAAATTTCATGACAATCATGGTGTGCCTCTTGATGCTATCGAATCAAAAATGCATTCTTTCGTCGGAAATCAAGCCAACGAAATGCGTAAGTATAGCCAAAAACCATTTCAGCGCCAAGCCCAAGATAAATTGGGGTGCATTATTGGTCCTCAGGCGCCAAATGCGGTAAGCTCCTTGTCTTCTTTGAATTTTCTCCCCAACTTCATCTATAATGAAACCGCCTATGAGAAGAACCAATTCGCCGATGAGAGTCAATCATGAATCCTAAATTGAAACTATTATTGACGGGAACGGTTGTCACGCTGTTCATTGTGACCGGCTGCCTGATCGCGGCCCAAACGAACAAGCCAGCCACAACCCCGCCGAAATCCGAACGCCCCGAATCCATCCGCGTCAATGTCGAACTGGTGAACGTTGCTTTTTCCGCCCGGGACAAAAAGGGGAAATTGGTCAATGATCTCTCCAAGGAAGATTTCAAGATTTTCGAAAATAACGTGGAACAAAACAGCACCAATTTCTCCCGTGAAACGGATTTGCCCCTGGCTATCGCGCTCCTTATCGATGCCAGTGCTAGTATTCGGGAAAAACTCGCCTTTGAACAGGAGGCCACTATTGACTTTTTCCACGCTACGCTACGGCGCAAAGTGGATCGCGGATTGCTCGTAAGTTTTGACGTGGCCATTGACATCCTGCAGGATTTTACCGACGATCCGGACCTGCTCACCAAAGCAGTTCGTAAAATCAAGCCGGGCGGAGGGACTAAGATGTTCGATGCCATTTATCTTGCCTGCCAGGAAAAGCTCAAGAACGATCCTGCTCAGCGCAAGGCCCTGATTTTGATCAGCGACGGCGATGACAACAATAGCAACCAAGATATTAATACCGTCATCGATATTGCCCGCAGGGCCGATACTTCTATCTACACGATCAGTACTAATTCCAGCGGTTTTTTTGGCATGGAATCTCCTAAATTGGACAAAGTACTGAAGACGCTGGCGGACGAAACCGGGGGGCAGGCCTTGTTTCCAATGAAAGCGGCGGATTTAGCTAAGAGCTTTCTCGACATCAGCCAGGAATTGCGGAGTCAATATTCTCTTGGCTATCGATCCACCAATCCCGTGAGAGACGGGGCATTCCGTCCAATTCGGATTGAATGCGCGCGCAAAGACATAAGAATCAAAACGCGGAAAGGCTATTACGCTCAAAAAAGTTAGATTGAACCCCAGGCGCGTTGAATTGTTGACGATTTCGAAGCTATCCGCTGACTCTCCGCGGGGAATATTGGAAGAAAAATCCCAATGGTCAAAAAATCGAGGATAAAGCTCAGGATTCCTCGATGGGAAGGAATTTTTCCAAATCTTAAGGATGTGGGAAAAGAGTTATTTTTTAATGAAAAGATAGGCAAAAGCTAACAATGACAGGATTGCCAATATAGTGAGAAAGATCGTCCGAAAATTGTTGGACTGATTATTGGCGGACATGGAGAGGGCAAACAATTCACGTTCCTGACGTCCCGCCTCCAATATGGGATGCTTTGTTGGAACCTCTTCCTGGGCAGAAACATCGATAGACCCTATGTCCTGAGGAGTCGGCTCCTCCTCTAGCATCGCATCTGCGATTTCTTCAGAAACCACTACCCCTTCTTCCTCGCGCTCCAAGCTTGATGCCGCAGGGGATTCCTGAACTAATATTCCCTCCAATGCGGTTTCTCCTTCCCTTGTTTCCACCAAAGCCGGTTCAATTACAAAGTCCAAAATCTCTTCAGGTCCAAATTGACCCTCCGATTTCACGAGCTCGGCAGCGGGGAGAGGACCTTGATCCATGAAGCCCATGTCCAAAATATCGGCTTGGTGAATGTCGCCCTCCGCGACGAGTGTGCTCGAATGAGGAAAAGAACCTGCTGCTATTTGGCTCGGCGCTTCGGGCAAAATCTCGTTGGCAGAAAGGGCCGAGCTTTCGGGCACAAAGAAAACAGGCTCCGCCATCCCACTGGATTCGTGAACCAATTTTCCCACCAAAGACACCAAGTGTTCTTTGTTGAGCGGCTTTTCCAAAAATTCGGAAGCTCCGCTCACCACGGTAGCCTCTCGACGATATTTCTCAGCCTTATAAATGTTGGAATATATGATGACCGGTCTGATCATCCCGAGTTGGCCGCTGGAGATCATTTTGGAAAGTTCAAATCCATTTACTCTGGGAAGAAGCGCCGAGGTCAATATAAGATCTGGAATTTCCGACTTGAAAATTTCCGCGGCTTGTTGGCCATTTCGCGCAAACAGCAGGGAAAAATCGCCACCTTGGAATAGTTCCCGCGCTTCATCCAATGATTTTTCTTCGTAATCCACAACCAAGATTTTCTTGGACATCCTACGGCTCTCCACAAAAAAGGAAAAATTCCAATCCCCGCCGCTCTGTTGCCCGTCACGCACCGCTCAGGGAAGATGGCTGTGACAATCCGTGACATCAAGCTGAATCAGGATCAATTCCAGAATTCTTTCTCTACCACTCAGAGACAGGGCTCTCCTAGATTGAGATGACATCTTGGCATCCCCATCATAAAGATCAAACTCCCAAATTGTCAACTTGTGAATTCTTCCATCCTCCATGTCTCTATTATTGGTCTAGCTTCCGATAAATGCATCAACTCAACAATCTTAGCAAACGACGGCTCCATCCTTTTATCGACAAATTTTTCCCGAGGTTTAATTCTGTCTCCGATGAGCCAGCATCAAAATCCCAATCATTGCTTTAGCATCAATAATCTGCTTTTGCCAGACCATCCTGACTGCCTGCTCCAAAGGTACCCATTCAGCCAGAACCTCTTCCCCTTCCTCCCAGAGTCCGTGGACTCCCAACGGCTTATTTGTGTCCGTTAAAGTTCCCAAAAACAGATGTACTTGATCGGAACATCCTCCGGGGCTGAAAAAATATGAAGTCAAAGACTCAATTTTGTCGAGTTCCAATCCCGTCTCTTCCCTGACTTCGCGAAAAGCCACTACCTCGGGAGTCTCCCCTTCTTCCATCATCCCGGCCGGACATTCGATAAGCCACCCATCCCCAGTCCGGGAGTGAACCGCATTTCTGAATTGGCGGATCAATAAAACACTCTCCCGCTTTTCATCGAAAATAATCACGGCCACTGCATCGCCACGGCTATAGCGGAATCGTTCCACTTCGCGGCTCATTCCACCACTGAATCGTTCAAACTGGAACAGATCTTTTTCAATTCGGACAAATCCCTCATATTCCAATGTAGAACTAATCATTTTGGTCTTCATCATGACACCTGTCTTTCCAGCCGAATGGCATGCTTCAACTGGGTTGTCTAATTATCGCTCAAAAAGAGCTTGATCTTTTAAGATAAAAAAGTGCAAATAAGCTATCACCGATTGCGGAAAAGGGAGTCAATTCTTATTTGAGGGGTGCTTCATGGATCGCCGGTCCTTCTTAAAAAGTTCTTTGACGGGCGCGGGAATGTATGCTGCGGCTCCGCTGATGAAAGCCCAAGAACAGAAACAATATCGCACCGCCCTGATTGGGAGCGGGTGGTGGGGAATGAATATCCTTCAATGCGCGATGGAAGCTGGACAATCCAAGATAGTGGCCATCTGCGATGTGGACGGCCGCTTTTTAAAAAAAGCTGTGGAAAAAGTCCAGAAGCTTGCTGGCGATCAGCCTTTCTCCTATAAAGATTACCGTGAACTCTTGCATAAAGAGAAGCCGGAGATTGTGATCGTGGCCACGCCGGACCACTGGCATCCTCTCATCGCCATCGCCGCGGTCGAAGCGGGAGCGCATGTTTATGTCGAAAAGCCCATTGGGCACACGATTCATGAAGGGCGCGCCATGGTGGACGCCGCGCGCAAACATGATCGCGTGGTGCAGGTGGGCACTCATCGCCGGGTTTCTCCTCATAATATCGCTGGCATGCAGATGCTGAGGGCGGGAAAAATTGGAAAAATTGGAATGGTGCGCGCCTTTGTTCAAACTCCATATTTTAAAAGCTGGCAGGTGAAAGACGCCAATCCCCCGGCGGAATTGGATTGGGACATGTGGTGTGGTCCCGCCCCGTTGCGGCCTTATAATCCGGGGATCCATCCGCGCGGCTTCCGCATGTTTCTGGATTATGCCAACGGCACCATCGGAGATTGGGGAATCCATTGGTTCGATCAGATTCTCTGGTATACCGAAGAAAAATATCCCAAGAGAGTATTCTCCAGCGGGGGGCGGTTCATTACAAAAGACAACACCGACGCTCCGGACACACAGCTAGCAACCCTGGAATTTGAGTCCTTCCGAGTGGCTTGGGAAAATCGATCTTATGGCGGGAATGGCGCGGAAAAGGCCGATGTGGGTTGTTATTTCTATGGAACGGAGGGAGTCTTGCACCTCGGCTGGCTGGATGGCGCCACGTTTTATCCCACCAAAAAAGGATCGCCAATTATTCATGAGGAACCCAAGCTGGGCCAACCCGATAGCCAAAACATTCGGGAACTGTGGGCGGATTTTCTTCAGAGTATTCAGGCCAACAAGCGGCCTTGTTGCGATATCGAAATTGGCCACCGTTCCACAAATTGCAGTCTTTTATCGATGATTGCCTTCAAGCTGGGCCGCAGCATTGAATGGGATGGGGCGAAGGAACAGATCGTTGGTGACGCGGAAGCCAACAGACTCCTCAGCAGATCCTATCGCGCTCCATGGGTATATCCAAAGGGTTAAATCAGTAATTCAATCTCCAGCCGATTTGAGCCTATGGGGGCCGATCCGGACGCGTCACCGAGCAGAGTGTGACACAGCGGGAAGACCACATCCAAGCCTTGATGCGTCACCGGCTGTTGTGTTAATGAATCCTACTCAAAGATCTTGCGTCACCTCATAGACAGACTATAAATAAAGCCGTGGTTGCTCTAAGAGCATTGATGTCACTGGAAAATCCAGGTCCCTATCACAAAATCCAAACTTCCCAACCCGGGCCCGCTGGATATGTTCCGCAAGCTCAATCAAGCAACGGATTTTCCGCCAGTCCTGGATTTTTATTGATTTGGCGACAGATTTCGCGCAAAAGCTCCGTCAGCCGAGGCTTGACCTTTTCTCCAGCCTCCAACACTTCCACATGATTGAGGGATTTCTTGGAAATTCCCGACGCCAGATTAGTGATGATTGAAATTCCCAAACATTCGATTCCCATGTGCCGGGCCACAATCACTTCCGGCACCGTGGACATCCCAACGGCATCCGCGCCTAACCGTTTAAACATTTGGATCTCGGCCGGGCTCTCATAGCTTGGACCCGTGACTGCCACATAAATCCCTTTTTTCAGCTTCAACCGGAGCCTGCGAGCGCTTTCCGCCGCCAGTTTGCGCAATCGTGGTGAATAGGCCGCGCTCATGTCGGGGAAACGGGGCCCAAGCAGATCCAAATTCTTCCCAAGCAGAGGGTTGGGGAAAAATGTGCTGATGTGATCTTCGATCAGCATAAGGTCTCCGGGATGAAAGGCAGCATTGATTCCTCCGGCGGCGTTGGTGAAAATCATTTTTGTTATTCCGAGATGTCCCAGGACTCTCACGGCAAAAGTAACGCGCAGCAAATCATGTCCCTCATATAAATGCACTCTTCCCTTTAAGCAGAGAACCTGCCGCCCCTCCAGCATTCCCAGGATTAAAGCACCGGCATGCCCGGAGACTCCCGAGGCGGGGAAATGTGGAATCATCGAAAAAGGGATTTCGCGAGGGGTTGTGAGCACATCGGAAAATCCACCGAGGCCGGAACCCAGCACTATAGCCAAGTCGGCGGCAGAACAACCTTTTTTCCAATGAAACTTTCTTCTGAGATGAGCAG
This sequence comes from uncultured Acidobacteriota bacterium, assembly GCA_963803155.1. Taxonomy (GTDB): domain Bacteria; phylum Acidobacteriota; class Terriglobia; order Versatilivoradales; family Versatilivoraceae; genus CAWDMN01. The sequence continues at coordinate 166,247 of CAWDMN010000085.1, read as the reverse complement.
CAGCTTGATGGACTTGACTCCAATAGTCTGATGATTCTCTTCTTTTCATCATACTCTTCTTGGCCTCCACATTTATGATCACCCCCTGCTGGCGCTTCACATTCGACTATTTTTTGCACACAACGTGGACTTTTTCAATTGGACAGATGATCCGCTCTTTGCTATTTTTGAAAATGGATACCATGGAATCACCATAGACAATTGGGAGTAATGGGACGGGAGCACACTGATCATGATCTCTCCACTACCAGCAAGCACTGACCCGACTTACGAAGAGGACAATATACTGGATGTGCTTAATCAAGGCGACGCCCCATTGTCATCCTCACTCTTCCAGGATTTCCACCAAACCATTGTTTCCCCCGCCTCTCGAAGCCGGCTTTTTTTGATGGTCCAAAGCCCTTTTCAGCTATATGCCTATTGGGATTTGGCCGCCCGGCATCTGAAGAAATTTCTTAGACAATTCCCTCGGGAGGATCGCTCTTTTTTTCATGTGGTAATTCGTTGTCTGCCCGCTGTTCAGCCTTCACCCGCCCATTATGATATTGGGGCAACCACACATTGGTGGTTCAATGTATTGCCAGCCAATAACTATCAGGTGGAATTATGTCTTTATTCGGCGGAATATGGGATTATTCCTTTTCTAAAATCTAACATCGTGAAGACTCCGACAATTTCATTGGCTCCGGTTGTCCCTTCAATGGAGGCAACCCCCGCTCCACTTCCATTATTGGAAAAATTAATCCAGTTGTCTGGAGTAGCCTTCGAACCCACTTCCCCGCTGGTTGAAGCCGTGGCGCCGGCTGATTCGCTCCTCGAATTATTGGAGCCAATAGATTCGGCTAAACCAGGCGATCATTCCGTTGCAGCCAGCCAGCCTGAGAGCATTAAATTTGAAATTGAGGGATTGGATAAGGAAGATGTTGCCCCGGAATCTTTTCGTGGACGGCCCGCCAGTTCGGATGGTTTTTTGTAAAATGACACCCTTGCGTGAACTATCGCTCAATAGGCTGTAATAAAGGTCAATATATGAACTCAACAAGTACCGAAAATGAAATAGACCAAATTGTCCTCGCGGCACATTCTGACCCCTTTCACATCTTGGGGGCACATTTGATTGAATCGGAGGAGAAAGAGGGAGAGGAAACCCATTCCCTTGTCACAATCCGAGCATTTCTCCCGGACGCCGTGGCGGCATGGGTCCTCCCCGAAGGCGAGCCTTCCATTCCAGTCCCCATGCAAAAGATACGTGAGGAGGGATTTTATGAGTCGCAATTTCCTCAAAAAAGCCAGATATTTTCCTATAAGCTCCAGAAGCAAACCACTGAGGGAGATATCTATCAGTTCCATGATCCATATTGTTTCTGGCCGGTTCTGACCGATTTTGATCTCCATCTGATTGGCGAGGGAAGTCATTATAAAAAATATGATAAGTTGGGCGCACATTTGATGTCGCTGAACGGAATCGAAGGAGTTTTTTTCGCGGTGTGGGCTCCCAACGCCGAGCGGATCAGCGTCATTGGAGATTTTAATCTTTGGGATGGCCGGAGCCATCCCATGCGATGCCGCGGTTCGTCCGGGCTGTGGGAATTGTTTATTCCCGGTCTTGTGGAAGGAACTCTCTACAAGTATGAAATCAAGTCTCATGCTGGAGGTTCCCTCGCTCAAAAAGTCGATCCCTATGCTTTCTTTTTTGAAATCCCGCCCAAGACTGCTTGCGTGGTTCACCGGTTGGACCGGTATCACTGGCAGGATCAGGAATGGATGAAAAAAAGACAGGAAAAGAACTGGCTTGAGAGTCCCATTATCATTTATGAGGTTCATTTAGGTTCCTGGATGCGAGTTCCGGAGGAGGGAAACCGCTATCTAACTTATCGTGAACTAGCAGACAAGCTGATTCTCTACTGTCATCAGATGGGATTTACCCACTTGGAATTACTGCCGATCACCGAGCACCCGTTTGATGGTTCCTGGGGATATCAAACCGTTGGTTACTTTGCTCCCACCAGCCGCTATGGCTCCCCTGAAGATTTTATGTGGTTTGTGGACCGCTGCCATCAAAATGGCCTGGGCGTGATTCTGGATTGGGTTCCCGCTCATTTCCCCAAAGATGGGCATGGGCTGGCCTCATTCGATGGAACCTGTCTTTATGAACATGCCGATCCCCGTCAGGGCGAACATCGCGATTGGGGAACCTTGATTTTTAATTACGGACGCAATGAAGTTCGCAGTTTTTTATTGAACAGCGCCCTCTTCTGGCTGGACAAATATCATCTGGATGGACTTCGAGTCGATGCCGTTGCTTCCATGTTGTATCTGGATTATTCGCGGAAACCCGGCGAGTGGATTCCCAACCAATTCGGGGGGAATGAAAACCTGGATGCCATCGATTTCCTAAAGAAGTTTAATGAAGTGGCTTACCATTATCACCCGGGGGTGCTTACGATCGCTGAGGAATCGACGGCCTGGCCGGCAGTTTCCCGCCCCACCTACCTGGGTGGATTGGGATTCAGCCTGAAATGGAACATGGGTTGGATGAACGACATCCTCTCCTATTTTTCCCAAGATCCCATCCATCGCAAATTTCATCATAACAATTTAACCTTTGCCTTGATGTATGCCTTTACCGAGAATTTCATCCTTCCCCTCTCACATGATGAGGTGGTGCATGGCAAATGTTCTCTCCTCAATAAAATGCCCGGTTATGTGCCAGATAAATTCAGCAACTTGCGCCTGCTCTTGTCCTATATGTACGGACAGCCTGGAAAGAAGCTGCTATTCATGGGGGCGGAAATCGGCCAGTGGCAGGAGTGGAATCACGACACCAGTCTCGATTGGAATCTGCTCGGATGGGATCAACACCGGAAGATGCAACGTTTTGTGCAGGATTTGAACCGGCTTTACACTTCACATCCCGCCTTATACGAAGTGGACTTTCACTACACGGGATTTGAGTGGATTGATTTTCATGACGCCGACAACAGTATTGTCAGCTTTATCCGGCGTGGCCGGCATCCTGAAGATTTTTTGGTCTTTGTCTACAATTTCACGCCGGTCTTGAGGGGAGGATACCGAGTCGGCGTTCCCTCGCCGGGTTTCTATCGGGAAATTCTGAATAGCGATTCGGAGATTTATGGCGGTTTTAATCAGGGCAATTCAGGTGGATTGCCGACCGATGAATATGCTTGGCAAGGGCGGGATTATTCTCTCCTCTTGACTCTGCCGCCGCTGGCGGGTTTGGTGTTCAAGTTGGAAAATCCATAGGGAAAACACTCGCAGTTGCCTCTTATTGGGCAGCCAGGAGTCAGAATTCAGGAGCCAGCATGAAGGCTCTAGCGGCGCGATTTGAGGAATGAGTGGTGTGGCAAAAGGCTCACCAGTTTGTGCTGGCAACTGGAGGAAGTCAATTCGCAGGCCATTCTGAATTCTGACTCCTGGAGTCTGTCTGCATGAGTCGTAGCTGAATCTTTTCCAAAGAATTGTCCGCAGTGTCACAAAACGTTCAGCTCCTCTGTGACTCTATGGCCTTTTCACTTTAGCCCAGCCCGGTGGGAATCGGACATAACAATTTATCCTCTCAGTCTTGCCCCATGTCCAGCGGTTATCTGGCATTAATATTGCATGCTCATCTCCCTTTCGTTCGGCACCCCGAACACCCTGCATTTTTGGAGGAAGATTGGTTTTTCGAAGCGCTGACCGAAAGCTACATTCCCATTCTGCGGGTCTTACTGCGCCTCGTGGAAGAAGGAGTCCCCTTCCGACTGACTCTTTCCATATCCCCAACTTTGGCTGAAATGATGGCTGATTCTCTGCTTCAGTCAAGATACCTGGCCTATCTGGCCAGCCGGATTGAATTGAGCGAAAAAGAAATCGCCAGAACCTTCGCCATGCCTCAGGTTCATGGCTTGGCGCGAATGTACCGCCAGCTGTTTGGTGACGCGCGGGATTTCTTTGAAGACTGTTGCCACCGTGATCTCTTTATGGCAATCCGCCAGCTTCAGATTCAAGGCGGGCTCGAGCTGATGACTTGCCCGGCCACCCATGCCTTTCTCCCTTTAGTTTCATGCCGGGAAGCACAACGGGCTCAAATCGACGTTGCGCTGCACAATCACATACGACATTTCGGCCGTCAGCCGGACGGGATTTGGCTGGCTGAATGCGGCTATGAACCAGGGCTGGAGCAATTGCTGAGTGATGCTAACTTCCGGTATTTCATTCTCGATGCCCATGGAATTCTTTATGGGACTCCCCGCCCCATAGCCGGCACATTCGCCCCGATAATCACTCCTTCGGGCGCCTTTGCTTTCGCCCGCGACTTGGAATCCAGCTGGCAAGTGTGGAATTTGCATCACGGTTATCCTGGTGATTTTTCCTACCGTGAGTTTTATCGGGATTTGGGATACGACGCTGACTATGAGTACATCAAGCCTTATCTCCATGCGGATGGAGTGAGGCGCAATGTGGGAATTAAATATTACCGGATTACGGGTGGAAATGATTTAAGCCGGCGAGATCTTTACGATCCCCCTAGAGCAAGGGAAGGAGTTATTTCCCATGCTGTTCATTTTGTGGAACAGCGTAGGAAACAAATGGAACAACTGCGCCCGATGTTGGGAATCGATCCTCTGGTGGTCTGTCCTTATGATGCGGAGCTTTTTGGACATTGGTGGTTTGAAGGGCCTCAATTTCTGGAAGCCGTCTTTCGCCACCTCGATGCCCATAAAAGGGAAATTCGCTCGGTTCATCTTTCGGAATATCTTGCGGAAACAAATCTCTCCTACTCACAACAGCCCGCGGCCTCCACTTGGGGAGCCGAAGGATATAACCGGGTTTGGATCAATGAAAAAAACCATTGGCTCTACCGGCATCAACACCGGGCTGAACAACAAATGTTGAGACTGGCTCATCATTTTTCGAATCCCGCGCCGATTCAAGAAAGACTCCTCAATCAGGCCGCCAGGGAATTGCTCTTGTTGCAAAGCAGCGACTGGGCCTTCATGCTCAGCCGTCAGGAATTTCCACAATACGCCATACAGCGGTTTCATGACCATTTCGAACGATTTTCCTATTTGGAACGGACTCTCTTCCGCAACCGACCACCTCACCGCTTGGAGGAGATTGAAAAAATTGACAATCTTTTTCCGGAACTGGATTTTCGAGTTTTTCGTCAGGAGAAGAAAACCGCAATTGTTCAGTCTTCCTCAATTGGTTGAATAAGCATAAAGACGCGAAGTACCATCAAGCGTTCGGTGGAGTATCGCTCATTTGGGACCAATGCCTCCAGCCCAGATGATTCATGATACATAATTCATGCCTTTGGCATGGTGAAACAGAGGAATCAGTTTAGGGGAATCACTTCTCCAATTTCTTGGCGCCAGCAAAGTGATAGAATTCTGACATTGAGAATCCACAAAAAACCTTTGCAAGATTGAGCCGGAATCTGCAAAGAAAGATAGCTAAAAGCAGAAGCGCTCCCTCTCCGGCATCTTAATCCAGCCGGCTGATCACCCGGACAAAAGACGAATACCAGAAGATTTCTCTAACAATCCCATCACTGCGGATTGGACAGTCCGCACGTCCCTCACAACGAAGTCGATGGGTTTGACAAGCATTAATTGTCCTATAACATAAATGTTGAGTCTTCCAAGAAAGGCTTTGAAGGTGGAGCTTTGTCGTTGGATCGGTTGTACGGCACCATGAGAATGCTTCTCATGAGTCCACTTTATCTGCATAGATGCGACCCGGCAGTATCGCGCCAAGGCATATTTGCCTGGCAGCCGCATAAAAAGAGGTTCCACTCAATTCGAGATGTTGGCTAATTGCAGAATTTGTTTTTTATTCATGTGATGATTCAAAACGAATTCTATTTCACATAAAAATTTCTAGCGAAGGAGGATGCCTATGGAAAGACTAGAAATGCCTGGCAGATTGGCAGGCTCACCCATTTCCCGCCGCGGCTTTCTGCGCGGAACGGGGACTGTTCTCTCCAGTGGCTTGATTGCAGGCGCGGAGGTTTTATCGGCAGCGGAAAAGGAGATCGGTCCGAAGATTTTCGGGCCGGCTAAAGTATCGATCACCCTAAAAATCAATGGCTCGATAAAGCCCTTGGAGGCAGAACCCCGGATGACCCTCCTGGAGGCTCTGCGCGAAGATCTAGATCTCACCGGCGCCAAAAAAGTGTGCGATCGGGCCACCTGCGGCGCCTGCACCGTGCTCATTAATGGCAAAGCCGCCTATGCCTGTTCCATCCTGGCCATCGAGGCTCAAGGGAAAGAAATCACGACGGTGGAATCGTTGGCTAAGGGCGGGCAACTTCATCCATTGCAGCAGGCTTTTGTGGACAATGATGCCCAGCAATGCGGTTATTGCACGCCCGGTTTCGTCATGGCCGCAAAAGCGTTTCTGGATGCGCAGCCCAACCCCACAGTGGATCAGATCCACCAAGGGCTGGGAGGGAATCTCTGCCGTTGTGGCACCTATGCGGGGATTACCAAAGCTGTGTTGCAGGCCGCGCAGCAGATGAAAGGAGGTGGGTCTCATGCCTGAATATAAATGGCCCGACATCAAAGACAGAAAGATCCTGGGAGGGCGCTATTCAAGATTAGATGGACCTGACAAAGTTAGGGGCCACGCAAAATACACTTCCGATATCAAACTGCCGGCAATGCTTTATGCCTGTTTTTTGCGTTCCCCTTATGCGCATGCCAAAGTGGTCAGCATCGACACAAGCATGGCGGAAAAAATGCCAGGAGTCAGGCGGGTAAAGGTGCTGGCGAAACCGGGCACCGAAATTCAATGGGCATTCGATGACGTCGCCGTGGTCGTGGCCGTGGATGAGCGCGCTGCTGCCGATGCACTTTCCAAAATTCAAGTTCAATATGAAAAGCTTCCTCATTGCGTTGATGAAGCTGATATTACAAACGTCCCCACCGCGCAAATGAAAAAGCCCAGTGAGCAAGTTAAGGGAGATCCTGACAAGGCCTTCAGTGAGGCAGATGTCATTTCAGAGGGAGAATACGGCATCTCCGTGATCACCCATTGCACCTTGGAGCCCCATGGAAATGTCTCCTCCTGGGATGCCACACAAAACCTTACAGTCTATCCATCCACTCAAAACGTTTCCGGGTTGACTCAAGAATTCTCACAAGCACTAAAGATTCCAACATCCAGTGTCCATATCAAGATGGATCACATTGGCGGTGGATTCGGCAGCAAGTTTAACGCCGATGCCTGGGGATTGGAGACAGCCCGCCTCTCCCAAGAAACTGGCAAACCCGTCCGGGCTTTTTTGGAAAGAGATGCGGAATTGGCAGCTGCCGGAGTTCGTCCCTCGGCCTTTGCTAAAGTAAAAGTAGGCGCTAAAAAGGACGGTACGATTGTTGCCTGGGAATCGGAATCCTGGGGGACTGACGGACCATCCGGCGGATTGGCAACTTCGAACACTGTTTTCCCCTATGTGTTCAATATTCCTAATCAGCGCAAGAAAGCCACGGGGATTGCAACTCACACGGGTCCTGCCCGGGCTTGGCGCGCGCCCAACCACCCACAAGCCTGCGCGTTGACGATGGCTGCCCTGGATGATCTGGCCGCCAAACTCGGAATAAACTCCCTGGATTTTTTTATCAAGAATCTATCTTTGGCACAGCCTCGCGCCGCGCTTTATGAGAAAGAACTCCGGAAAGCGGCAGAATTGATGGAATGGGATAGACGGTGGCATCTCCGGGGAGATCCTTCCTCAGGCTACCTGAAACGTGGGGTTGGTTTATCTCTGCACACTTGGGGAGGCTCCGGTCACGAAAGCGAGGCGCGCATTGTCATTAATCCCGACGGTTCGGTCAGCGTTTCCATTGGAAGCCAGGATCTGGGAACGGGAACACGGACGATTATTGCGATGGTTGCAGCTGAAACCTTGGGCCTGCCTATCAACGCCGTTACGGTAAACATCGGACGAGCGCCTGAATATCCGAATTCCGGGGCTTCTGGCGGAAGCACCACCGTGGGCGGCGTCTCCTCGTCCACCCGCCGAGGCGCGCTGAATGCGCTGGAAGCTCTATTCGCTAAAGTGGCGCCGACTCTGGGTGTTCCTCCTGATCAATTGGAGGCGCGGGAAGGAAAAATCCAGGTTAAGACTGATCCCTCCAAAAATCTCAGCTGGAAACAAGCTTGTTCCAAACTCGGAGTCAATCCCATCAGCGTCAGCGGCAAAAATCCGGGAACGGGCCGGCTGACTACTGGCGGAGTAGGGGGTGTTCAGATGGCCGCGGTTGCCGTTGACGTAGAGACCGGTGTGGTCAGGATGGAAAAATTCGTGGCCGTGCAGGATTGTGGATTGATCATCAACGAGAAAACCGCGGAAAGCCAGGTCTATGGCGCGATGATCATGGGCATTGGCTACTCGCTCCTGGAAGAGCGTGTTATGGACAACTTCAGTGGGCGGCCGCTCAATGCCAATATGGAATTTTACAAGCTGGCCGGCATTGGGGATATTGGCGAACTGGTGGTTCATATGTGGAAAGATCCCGAGCAGGATGCCCGCGGAGTAATCGGCCTGGGAGAACCTCCGGTGATTTCTCCCGCTGCAGCCATTGGTAATGCCATAGCCAACGCCATTGGAGTCCGCGTGCCCCGCGCTCCTTTCACATCGGCACGCGTTTTGGCAGCTCTGCAAAAAAAAGGAGGGCTCACCTTATGAATGCCTTTGAACATGTCAGCCCAGTCACCAAAGAACAAGCGGTTCCGCTGTTGAGTTCAAATTGGGGAGAAACCGAAATTTTAGCGGGCGGCACTGATTTGCTGAGCCTCTTGAAAGACAATCTCTCCGCTCCTAAACGAGTCGTCAATATCAAGGGCATCCAAGAATTTCAGGGGATTCACGCCTCGGGCGCAGGACTTCGTCTGGGTGCATTGGTTACATTGGAAGAGCTAATGGAAAGCGCGCCGGTCCAGAAAAATTATCCTGCACTAGTCCAGGCTGCCGCCAACATCAGGAGCCCTCAGATTCGCAATTTCGGCACGGTCGGTGGAGATCTGTGCCAGCGGCCGCGCTGCTGGTATTTTCGCAGCGGCCTGGGTTACTTCCCTCAAAATGCCGGTAGAGACTCAATCCCTCAAGGCGAGAACCAGTTCCACGCCATCCTGGGAAATCAAGGACCAGCTTATTTTGTCAATCCTTCCAGCCTGGCTCCAGCACTGATTGCTCTTCAAGCCAGAGTGCGGCTTTTTGGATCGCGGGGGTGGCGTGAAGTTGATCTCGACCAATTCTTTTCGGCCCCTCAAAAAGAGGGAGAGCGAGAATATGTGATGAAACCTGATGAAGTTTTGGGTGAAATCCTGCTCCCCTCTGCCAGCGGATTTGCGAACGCCACTTATGAGGTTAGGCAAAAGCAGGCCCTGGATTGGCCTTTGGCGGCAGCTGCCGTGGCTCTCAAACTGAAGGGGAAAACCGTGGAACAAGCACGACTGGTTCTGGGGCATGTCGCCCCAATCCCCTGGCGGGTGCAGGAAGCCGAATCCTCCTTGCGGGGGAAAAGCGTGGACGATGCCTCTGCCGCGGAGGTTGCCCGCATCGCCTTGAAGGAAGCCCGCCCTCTCAGTAAGAATGGGTACAAGGTTCAACTGGCGGAGGTGGCTTTAAAACGAGCCATCTTAAAAGCGGTGGAAGGAGGAATCTAGCCATGATCGACCGGTTTAAAGATTTGGAACATGAAGTGTGCAATTGCCTTCGCTGGAAAAGTCTATTTTATCAATCCGAATGGGATCCAAGCGTACCTCCGCCGCACGATAATCATTACTGGTGCGTCCTGACCCAAAAATTGATCGGACCAGATGGTCTGGTCGCGTCACCGGAAAATTGTCATCCCGGGAGGGAATGCTTTAAAGAGGCCCTTTAATATAGCCTGAGTATCGGCAAAACATCCGGCGAGCTGGTTCTCGATAGAGGTGGGTGGCCCTCCGCTAGAGGAACTTGCCCTGCCTAAAGTGAATTTTTACGGGTATGCTTGAATTCCTTCATTTTCGTGATTACTCAGGCCCTCTTGTGAATGGAAGCCACAGTAAGCGTTTTCCAGCGAGCCGTGGTCTTTTGGCTAGATGGTCAGACTCCGCGCCTTGTGAAAAGTACTTCTTGTGGCTACCATCGCAGATGGGAGATATGCCATTGCCATTTATATTTTCTGGAGTGCAACATGCGATACTTATTTCGAAGCTATTTGCTTGTGCCGATTTTCCTCTTCCCTGTTTTTTTGTCCGCTGAAATCTTCAAAGTTGAACCTGCAAATGCGCTGCCGGAGGGCGTACCCTCGAGTCTTTCAGCCACGCTTCAAAGCCCCGGGATCAACATCGTCGACCAGGCTGGTAAAACTTGGTGCGAACTGTGGCTCCGCAAGGAATTACCCAAGGCCTCCCAGGCAGCCGGGGCCAATGCAAAATATCCAGATCTACATACCGGCTTGATGGTGGGCATAATGCGCTTTCCATCCGAAGCCTCAGATTATCGCGGACAAACAATCAAAGCCGGCACATATTCCCTCCGCTATGCCCTGATCCCTCAAGATGGCAACCACATGGGCGCTTCGCCCATTCGGGACTTTCTGCTTCTCACTCCGGCTGCCGAAGACTCCAGCGGACCTGATGCTGAAATTGCCTTCGATGAGTTGATGAAAATGAGCCGCAAAACCACTGGCGCTAATCATCCTGGTGTAATTTTAATGGGGCTTCCGCCTGAATCGGCCGAAGGATCCCCCCTTTTTCAGGACGACATGGGACATTGGATTTGTAAGGCCCAAGTGCCACTCAAGCCTTCCGGCCATTTATGGTTGGCTATTGTGGTGTATGGAAAAACTGAAGGGTGATTCGTAGGAGAAAATGTCAGCTCGAAGCGTTTGAAGAATGTGGAAGGCTGTTTGCGCGCCTTGATACATTGCGCATCGAGGCACTGTCGCCTGCGGGGAATATATTTTGTGCGATATTCCGCCGGGATCTGGATGGATCAAAATCCCAGCGGAGAACAAATCTCATTATCCAACGTTGGTTGGGATGGGCCCTTTGGAGATTTGAAGAAGCAATTGCCCAGGGATTTTTTTTGTGATTTTATATCAAACATAGCGATCTAAATCCCACTTCAATCGGCATGGAATACCTCTTCCATCTTTGCCCACCACTCCTTATCACTCCGAGTCTCCAGTGGTTCCTGGCAGGGAACAGTCACCTTCCACCATTCCTGGGTGGTTGGATCCGAGGCCATCTTGACCATGTCGGAGTCAAAGTCGCTCCCCCAATATTCGAAATAGCTGAATAGAAACCCGTCTTTGAAATAGATGGAATAATTCCGAATATTACATTCCTTGATCATCTTCAATACACCGGGCCACACTGCCGTGTGAAGTTGCTTGTATTCATCCAATTTCTCGGGTCTTACTTTGATTACCATCCCGTAGCGGCGCATAAAAACTCCCGAAGCGAAAAAGCGCGAAGTGTCAACGAACGATCGGCACAATGCGAGCCGGTGGAAAGCACGATCCTTCGCGCGCCGCTTCGCCGAATTCGCCTGCCGTACGAACGGGCGCAGATCGCCCGTCCCACCATTACTCGCTTGTGCTTCGCGTTTCTTGGCTTGATCACTTATTCAAAAGGCTCTGAGGAGTTCCAACAACCATTCAATATCAGATCCCTGAATCCGTCTAGCTCTTCAACAGCTGGCGCATATTCTTTAAGCTGATCGTAATGGCTTCCAGAACCGGCTGGCTGGTTTGATCCTGTTCGACAATAAACCAGTCAACATCAGTATTGCGGGCAACCTGAATAATGCCCTTGAAGTCCATTAAGCCAGTGCCAACCGGGGCAAAGCTTTTCTTGCCATCCGTTGTCATATCCTTCATATGGATCAATTTGCAGCGCCCCGCTTGCTTTTGCAGAAACTCTACGGGATCGAGCCCGGCAAACTTCACCCAGTAAGCATCCACTTCGGCTTTGACAATGTCTGCTTTGCAGGCTTCAAAGAGAAAATCGAGCAGATACTTCTCGCCCTCTTTTTTGAATTCAAAATTATGGTTGTGATAACAGAGCTGCAAACCCGCAGCTTTAATCTTCTCTCCAGCCGTTTCCAACAATCCGGCAAACTCCTTAAATCCCGCGGATCCTTTTTTCTGCCAAGTTTCAGGCATGTAAGGACAAACCACATAATAATTGCCAATGGCTTTATTGAACTCGATCACCTGATCCACTTCTTTTTGAAGACGATCAATGGCTTCATGTGATCCCGCGGCTTTTAACTTAAGCTCCGTAATAAGCTGTTCCACCTCCGGAGCTTTCAAACCACCGAAATCGGCGAATTCCACGGCATCATATCCAATTTCAGCTACCTTTTTAAGCGTTCCCGCGAAATCCTTCTTCATAAGGTCGCGGACTGTATAAAGCTGCAATGCCACCAAAGATAGGTTTCCCTCCTCTTTTTTTTCCGCCGCGGAAAGGTTGATCTGCGGAATGGTTGCCAGACCAGCGACGGCAGAACCGGCAATTGCAATTTGGCGAGTAAATTCTCTGCGGGAAATCATGGTTCTGAAATCCTCCTTTTTGAGTCTATGTTAAATAAAGTGGAACTCCATGGTTTACGCTACTGGAAGATTCAAGCTTAATTCCCAGAGATCCAATAAACAGGTCCCTTTGGCCAGATGAAAATCTCAGACGAAGAGACAAAAAGACCGAGGCATGAGCAAACTTGCCAAACCATTCTACGAGGTTCCTCTTCAAAAGTCGATAGAAGCAACACAATTTTGGAGGCACTCAATGATGTTTTAGAGAGGAACAAATTATTGCCCAACTTCTCCCCTCTTATTCCCAGCTATTTTCTAACTGGCATTTCCTTATTTGGATCACAATTCGAGAACGATGCGAGATTGCAGCCCGTGAAAGATTAGGGAATTAAAAAGACCGCAACTGTGGACAGTATTACCGAAAAATGGAAGGCAAAGGGATTATTCCCAGACCTGTCAAATAGATGAAAAATATGTATGTCTTTTAATATGAACAATATAATTAAATGGCAACTCTCTTGCTATAAAGAAAAGAGACGGTCGAAACGAGGGTGATATCATGAGAAACGAAGAGCTGAAAAAGATGAAACAAAATGATGGCCAAGTTATTGAATTGGCTCCGGTAAAAACCGAAACAAAACATTTCAATGACGCTGAAATTCGCGATTTGATCCTTCATTGCAATCAAGAACTCTTAGACGATTATTCGGGTGATAATTACACCGACGCTTTCCGGTTGCTAGTGCTCCAAAATGCCTTGCAGGGATCTCAAGCAACAGACTCCTTTCCGATTTGTGATTCCAAGAGAGCGGACCTTTCGATGCAATGGAATGTCCTGGTGCAGAAAAGACTGTTGGTGTTTGACCATGAATCTCAAATTGTCGCTAACTTGAGCAACCAGCTTTTCGGATAAGTCATCCGAGTCTCCCACTTTTCGATAATACATTCTTCGGTTCCATCTTCAGCAATTAAGATTCCCACCTTTCATGTTTGGTGACTGCGCTTTTGGCTTTTGCCCAGATGTGTATACCAACACAATTTTCGTAACCATTCAGGGGGGGAACCCGCAGGGTTCAGCTCCCCCCCCTGAACAGTTTCCATTTTTCCCTTCGAGAGAAGGGGTACTCAAGTCCGGTTAAGAACATCTCATTTGGCCACGCCCTCATGACTGCCAATATCGTATAAAGCACAAATATGCGGAGGATTCAGAGCGGCAATCTCCCGAGCTTCCCATTCGAATCGTTGGCACAGTTCCTTCCGTTCCGCCAGATGTTTCGTTATGACTTTGATGGCCACTCTCCAATTCAGAGGGAATTCGTAATTTGTTTTTATCCGCGTTTCATCCGTGTTCATCCATGGCTAATTTTTGAAGACCTCCAGAGAGGTGAAGGCAGGACTACAAAAGATGGTGTTGTATTGAAGAACCGAGCGAATAGCGAATTGCGGATTGAATTGCCACCCCCATCTGCTCGGAAAGAAATGATGATCGAAAGTGCTTGCTCCAAAAGAAGAGATATTCAGGCGTTCCAACAGATAAGAGTTTTCAATCCGCACGGGCTGAAAGGTCTCAGTGTCAGGGGGTGTAATTCAAAGCGCGACAGGGTGAACCAAGTCGCATTGATCGGCTGAACTGAGCAATAGCCGGGAGGCTCGCCCTCCCGTGCATTCCATCCCTTGGCACACTCTCTATCCTGTCGCGCTTTGAATTACGCTAAGTGTCAGGCTGCAGCTTGCGCAGAAGCATTCTGAATCCTATAATGGAGAATCTCTTTGTTGTTCTGGCAAACAGGTCTGGGCTTCCATGAAAACGGCATTTCACCTAATTCTCATCCTGACAATTGGCTACATTTCCATAGTCCTGGTTTTTGCCGCGATGCAAAACCGGCTCATCTATTTCCCATCCCGATTGCTTCCTTCGCCTGCATCGCTCGGGATAAGCCATGTAAAAGAGATTTTTTTTCTGGGCAACGATGGAGTGAAGATATGCGCGTGGTTCTTGGCGCCGCCTCCAGGTGCTCCACTCTTGCTTCATTTCAACGGAAATGCCGGAAACATCGCGGGAAGAGCACACCTATTGGAAATGGTTCAATCCAACGGCTGGGGAATGCTGCTCTTCGATTACCGAGGATATGGGAAGAGCGCTGGGGCTCCAGGAGAATCGGGACTCTACATAGACTCAAAAGCCGCCTGGGCCTGGCTGACAACACAGGCAGGGATTGAGCCCACCAGGATCATCCTCTGGGCTGAATCCATGGGATGCGCTGTAGCCCTGAATTTGGCTACACAAGAGACGCCAGCCGGCTTGATTCTGGAAGCTCCCTTCACGAGCCTCGGAGACTTGTCAAAAGCGTTGTACCCATGGCTGCCCGTGTCACTCTTTCTGCGCAGCCGATTTGAAAACCGGGAAAAAATCAAGAAGGTGAAAGTGCCCTTGCTGATCATCCATGGCAGACGCGATGAAATTGTTCCATTCCAACACGGAAAAGCACTCTATGATTTGGCTCAGGGGCGAAAATATTTTCTGGAGCTAAATAGCTCCCACAACGACATCTTCGATTCTGGTGGCAATCTGTACCAAGAAGGCATCAGGAAATTTGTTCAAAGCTGTCTGGAGGAAAAAACCATTGATTAATTCAGCCTCTCCAAATCATAAAGCGCTCGAGTGTTCTTGACGGAAGCATACACGGCCATCCCCAACATTCCCACGATAGCGATTACGCCTCCAATATCGAAAAGAAAGAAATCGCGCCCTCCGAGATGTACTCGAGCAAATTTTAGCAAGGCCAAATTCCCAACAATCAATAACACTCGAATTTCGGTGGGGCCAAAAAATCCGTGGGAGAGTCTGAATTCCCCCAGTGAATAGGCGGCAAGATAGACTTGGATGGAGATAATGTAAAAAGCTATCAACATTCCCCAAGCAATGCCTGGAGTCATGAATCCTGAAAATGCGAGTCCTCCCATCAAGAAGAGGTCGCCAAAAGTGTCGCAAATGTGATCCACATAAAAACCATAGCGGGGGCGCAAATGGTTGCGATGACGGGCAAGCGTCCCGTCCAAGCTGTCACCAAACCAATTCACCACTATGAGAAAATTAGCTGCGTGAAGCCATCGTGGATCGCGGGAGCTCAATGCATAACAGACACCAGCCAGGCATTGTCCCAAAAAGCCAATCAGGGTCAAATGATCAGAATTAATCCAGGCCGGCATCCGTGCGGCAAACCACAGCAGGGTTTTCTTTTCCGCTTTGGCCAACAAACTTTGTTGGTGCCTCTTCGCGTCCTTGAAAGTCGCATCCATAACCGTCTCCTGCCTCGTTTAATAAAGTTTATTATAAAACGAAGGAGCATCAGACCAATCTTCATTATTTTTGACCCTAGGAAAAGGGAAATAAGTGGGGCAAATCAATTGCTGCATAGCCAAATGCAAATCCGGCCCTGATACGCTCTGTGTCTGACATATTGGATGAAAATTTAATTTTGTGACTGCTCAACACTCCTCCGCAGGTTACCCACGCTAAGTGCAATTTACGAGGCGTGGAACCTGGCACCT
Organism: uncultured Acidobacteriota bacterium; assembly: GCA_963803155.1. Taxonomy (GTDB): domain Bacteria; phylum Acidobacteriota; class Terriglobia; order Versatilivoradales; family Versatilivoraceae; genus CAWDMN01. The sequence goes on along the minus strand of CAWDMN010000085.1, from coordinate 150,165 downwards.
GTCCAAAAACCCACGGTCTCCACCCCAGTTGGCCTTACCGTAGCTGCGGTTTTCACGATGTTCTGAGCAGTCACTTAATTTCATCGTCAAGAATTCCGTGGAGCGATCACTCCCATTATACAAATGGTGGGTAAACCTCCGGCTGGCCAGGTAATTTTGCGGACCAGTCCGCGTCAGCCCAGCGCTGGGGTAGAGTCCCCGGCAACCAGCGAGCCGGAAGGCCTGCTCTACGAAAAAGTGAGTTTATAAGTAGGCTCTATTTAGCTCACAAATGGCAAGCCTGGTGGATTATTCATTTTAGAGCGGATGAATTCGCGGCCACACCAACTCAAACCCTTGCTGGATCAGACTCCGCTGAAATTCCCCCAGAAGTTTGGGATTGTTTCGAATGGCGCGTGGGGATTCCTTGATGGAAATGGCCCGTGTCGCCAAGGCTCCGGCGGCTTCGCCGATGTTCCACTCCACCGGATGCAGCCTGTAACATCCATTGGTAATGTGGGTGGTCCCCAGGTTTTTGCAAGCGGGAAGCAGTTTCTCCAGCCGTTGCGGAATCAAAGCCCCCAGGGAAATCTGGAAGGGGAGAGAACTAATGTCAATATAGTTGGTGCCGGCAGCGGAAGGATGCAAGTCAATCCGATAGGATCCCACCCCAACTGAGTCCTTGAAGGTTTCGGCGATGACTTCATCTTTCGTCTTGCCTGTCATCTTCATCCGCATTTCAGTCCCGACATGCTGTTCCAGGATGGTGAATTCGGCGCGGATTCGGCGCGATTCGCGGATATACGGATAGCGGGCGAGTCCATCTTCGGAGCCGACAATATCGTTCCGCAAGCGCAATCCCTTCCAGCCGTATCCGCCCTTGGGGCGGGGTGCTTCCGTCTGCATCCAGTAAAGCAAAGAAAGGCTGAGCTGTTTGGCATTCTTCAGATAGACCTTTTTTTGTTCAGCGGAAGCGGTCAGCAGATCGCCACACCAGAAGTCGTTTTGCGGCCAATTCACCAGTGTAATGTCACTCGGATAAGCCCCCTGGATGAAATTGGATCGATCGGCGATACGGCGATAAGTCCAAAGATTTCTCTCTTCCGTATCCATCACACTAGGATTCGGGACAAAGAATGCTGTATAAGGTTTTAGAGAAATGGGCTCAGAGTAAGTCCAGTTCAACAAGGGATTGGGCCATGACGGAGTGAGTTGGGGAACATATTGTTTCCAATGGTCATATTCGGCAGGCCGCTCGATCGTGTGATCCTGGCCCTCCAAATAGTCGATGGCAAAACAATAAGTAAAGGACTGGCTGTTGGCCGGTTGTGCAACGGCGGTGGCATGCAATTCGCCAGTCTCCTGGCGGGATTCCGCGCCAGTGACAAATTCGGCCCTGGCCATCGGCAGAAGATCGCCTAGTTCCGTGGCATCCACAAAATATTCCGCGCTGATGTGCCGGCTGACTCCACTCCTGGTATCGCGAACAGCCACATTATCAAGGCGGTCACGCTCCACTGCAGCGCTCTCCGGCACATGTTCCAAAAGGACCACCAATTGGCCGCTCCCGATATAAGGAGCCAACATCGCCTCCAGTACCGCCACCGAAACGCGGAATTCATGGGTTAACCGCGAGACGGACCCATTCCCGGGGTTAAGGAGGGAATTGGAACGGGCATTTTCCGTCAAGGGATAATGGTTCCGGTAATACTCGCGCACCGCATTGCGGTAAAGACGGTAACTGCGAGTGCAACCGAACTCTTCGATCCAGGGATTCTCGTCCGGCGGCACTGCTTGAGCCGTCAGCTGTCCTCCAATCCAGCCGGTTTCCTCGGTCAGGATGACACGCCGACCGTTACGAAGCGCGGCCAGAGCCGCGGCAAATCCCCCTACTCCTCCGCCGATGACGGCTACATCACAATTGAGTTCTTTGGATCCGCCATAGAGGCTGGGAATAGCAAGAAGGGAGACAGAACACTGCAGGAATTGACGCCGATTCATAAATCCTCCCTTTCAACGAGGGAGGAGCGGGACTCCTCCCCATGACTAGGTTTCATCGGCAAGTTCTCAATTATACATTGGCAGAACCTGATCTTCCGTTGCGTTGGGAAAACAGAGCACCACCATTTAATTAAAGTCCTTGTATAAAGGCAGGATATTGAGCCGCGAGGAATGACCTTCCTTGTAGGGCGTTTTTGTAAAACGCCGGGGAAGCAGCCCCGGCGGTTGACAGAATCGAAGATCCGCCCCCCCGGCGGACCGCCCTACAGGATGTGCCGCTTTTTCCGGCCTTCTCATTATTTGCCGAAAACGGATTTTATAAATGGACTCTAATTAAAGCAAAGCCAATTTTGGCTATTGGTTCATTTCATCTCATGAGCTTAAACCGCCATCAGGTAGAAAGAAATTGCAGCCAGAAGCATTCCCGCCATGGTGACTCGATGGGGAATGACCCGATAGATGATTAGCGAAATGATGATGGTTAGCACCGGGGCTAAGGCGTTGGTGAGCGGACTTACTATGATTGCTTTGCCATAGCGGAATGCATACACCAGGCACAAAGCGCCGATCGCATTGAGGACTTGGATGAGAGCGCTCAAATAAGGGCCATGAAATCCCCAATTGACGGGCTTGGAGAAGTCCGTCATCCAGAGCGCAATGGGAATGAGCATCAAGCCGGTCACCATCATGTAGAAGAAGATGCTTTCCGCCTTCATGCTGGCATTGGCGAACCTCATGACAAAAGCCTGAATTCCCCACATCAGGAACACAAAAAAGGCCAGCACAAACCAGAGATAACCTTTAGCGATACTATTGCCCCGCGGCTGATAGGAAAGCAGAATAATGGCTACCAGTGCGATACAAATCCCCACCCAGTTCTGCCGGGTAGCTGTCTCATGCAGAAAAAGAACCGAAAGCAGCACGGTCACGACCGGGGAGAGGGAGATCACGGGAAACACCAGGTAGGCCGGGCCTTTCCGCAGAGCCTCAAAAAGAATCAATTGCCCTGCGGCCCCCAGCAATCCCACGGCGGTGCCCAATCCGATGGAACGCCAATCATATTCCAATTGCCAATGAATGACTCGAAGCGCCACCAGGGCACAAGGGATCATGGTAAGAGCCCAGACGGAATAACCCAACGTCGCCGGGAATCCCCGTTTTTCCGGGATTTCCATGAACGCGCCCCAGACCCCCCAAAACACCGTAGTCACAACAGCAAACGCCAGCCAGAGATCCGATTCCATTCCTTATTTATCCTTTCTTGGACTCCCGTTATTATCTCGATTTCTGGTCATTGAAAATGAACAAAATTGCCTCGGCTGAGACTTTCTGCCGCATTTCAACGCCATAAAGACCCTTATCCTACTATTTTCTTTTTCTTTCTTTCAATTTATTCTTTCTTTGCATTTTTTTTCTGTTTCAGCAACACTACTCCCGAAGTTGCGTTGTCTCTTTTAATGAGCATCCCTGATCAAGCAAATATTCCGATGTCCTATGCTCAAAAGATTCCGATTTCGATCCGTTTCTTAAGCCATACAATTGATTTTTCCAAAATGAAATTGATTCCGCTGAGGTGAAAATCTTATGAACCGTCGTTCCTTTCTTTCGAAATCAACCGTCATCTCCAGCGCCTTATTTTCCGCCCTGCCTTTTGAACATCGGGCTCTGTTGGCCCAACTGGTAGATCGTGCCGAGTACGGCAAGATCCAGGAACCCGTGAAGGGATTGCAAAAGGGGAAATTCTTCCAGCATGAAATCACACGGCTGATCATCGGAGGCAATCTAATCTCCGGCTCCGCGCATGCAGGCGACCTGCTCTACCAGTCAGCGCTGATGACTCATTATTTCACCACTTCCAAGATCTTCGAAACCTGGGCGCTGGCCGAGCAAAACGGGATCAACACTACCCTGATGCGGGCCGATCCGCACATTATCGGGCATTATCAAAGATGCCGGAAAGAGCAAGGGGGAAAATTGAATTGGATTGCCCAAAGTGCCCCAGAGCAGGGGGATCCGGTGGAAAACGCCAAAAAAGCCCGCGACAACGGGGCGATTGCCATTTATCTGCACGGCGGTGTAAGCGACAGGTTCGTGAAGGAAGGTAAAGTTGAGGAAATCGGCCGCATCGTAGAAGGGATCAAGAAAACCGGACTGATCGCCGGTATTGGCGGCCATCAATTGGAAACCATCCAGGCTTGCGAGAAAGCTGGACTCGATCCGGATTTTTACATGTTCACGATCAACCGGGTGAATTACTATTCCAGCAATCCCACGGAAATCGCGGCTTTCATGAAGGGGATCAATAAACCCTGGATTGGATTCAAGGTCTTGGGAGCGGGCCGTGACAAGCCGCGGGAAGGATTTCAGCATGCCTTCCAGCACGGCGCTGATTTTCTCTGTGTGGGCCTCTTTGACTGGCAAGTCCGCGATAGCACGTCAATTGTCCAATCGTTGCTGGCGCAAGGGATTTCTCGCGACCGCCGTTGGGCATGATTCCCAGAGGAGCCACTCATGCCGGCACGGCTGGCTCAACAAGAGGATGAAAATTTATTCCCCCTTTGAAGGGGGACGGCGCGTAGCGCCAGGGGGATGTCTTGTCGGTAGGTCTGACATCCCCCGACGCCCGCAAGCGGACGCCACCCCCTTCAAAGGGGGATTTTCTGAGGAGCCACTCATGCCAGCGCAGCGGTCACAACAAGCGGATGAAAATATTCAACGCCCCCCTCATCCAATCCTCTCCGCCCAAGGCGGATCACTGAATGCAATGCATTCAGCCTTCTCCCCACGGCGGGGGAGAAGGCATGCGGTAATTCACAGCCCTCGCCCCGCGCTAGCGGGGAGAGAGTGTCCGTCAGCTGACGGACGGGGGAGGCTTGGCAGCTCGGCTAATTTGGGCAGTTACCCAAAGCTATTTTCTAGGGAGCCTTCCGAAAGGCAGGACTGCCACGGCAAATCAAGTGGTATCAGAAGGAAGATTTTCTCCTGCAGCGGCCAATCCCGTGTTTCCCCCCCTATGCCTGCGCGAACAGTACTCCTCGCGCCATTAATTCGATTCAAAACATGGATCGGCTTGTCGCTCTGTGATGGAGAAGAACGAGGAATCACTGGCTGCCCTGCCCGTGACGGCCAAACGGGCCTCCGCGCCAGAGAGGTCTGAATTGTTCATCGCGCAAGCGTAAATTTTGATTTTGAGTCAGATTCTTAATCTCAGCTGCGACAAAAATGTTCGTCTCATCCCGGACCATTTCCAAACCGCGCACTTCAATTTCATCCCGAGCAGACAAGTTGAATCCTTTTTGAATCAGGAATCGGATCGGTCCCAATTGAACCGGCACGGAATTTCCATTTTTTTCTTTTAGCAGAAAAATCGCGGGCCCCTGCCCGCGCATCATCTCAACTTTGTCCACAACTCCTTTGCGCATTTTCAACGACGGGGGCTTATCAACCGCGCTGGGCACAGAATCCTGCGCGAAAAGCGCTGAAGATAAAACAAACAGACCGGCCATGAAGAGGCAGACAGAGCATATCTTGGCCTTTTTAATTCCGGCAAAAAGAGAATCACAAAATGAGAGCAATCTCAAAGCTTGGCGATAAAGGTGCATTTGTGTATGCCTATTGATTAGGACTTTTTGAAGTGTTGCAGCATGACGCTGTTTTATCTTCGGGACGAGCGCATCGGAACTTTGTTATTCTACAAAATATCACCGCGGTCCGAAACATGATCTTCACAAACGAGTGCAATTCAAAGTGTGACAGTATGGACCCGTCTCGTTGAATGGCTGAACTGAGCAATAGCCGGGAGGGTGAGGCTCCTGCCGAACCGTTTTGGTTGGAGATGGCACAAACGGGTGGATCGCCAGGCGAAATCCGCTTAAGCGGGTGGCTTGCGCTCCCATGCAGTCCATCCCTTGTCACACTCTCAATCCCGTCGGACTTTGAATCGCATCCCTCATAACAGACATTCTCTTTCCGGTCCATGATGCTTAATTCAAGACTGAGGAACCGCTCTAATTAACACGGCTGGCACAACAAGATTATGAAAATGGGATGATGGAGGCGGCCTGCTCTCAGGCCGTCTGAGCACGTTTGGCAAACTCAGGCGGGGTGAAGGCACTCCGCCTCCATCCGCGCTATTTTCTAGGGAGCTACTCATGCCAGCGTGGCTGGCACAACAAGAGGATGGGAATATTCAACATCCCCCTCATCCGGTCCTTTCCGCTAAAGGCGGATCGGACCATCCGCCATGGGCGGACATGCATCCAAGTACAGCCCTCGCCCCGCATCAGCGGGGAGAGGGTGGTCCGTCACCAGACGGACCGGGTGAGGGGCGATTTGGACACGCCCGCGACCATTGTCATGCGTACGGCAGCGATTTTCTGAGGAGTCCATTGCAAAATCCACAAAAATTCCCGCACATGATTGTTGGCGAAAATTCTCCTGGCCGGAATTTCAACGAATATTCTCCTCCACCGATTCCCCAGTGGGTTTTGCCTGATCATATCGTTGGTTACTGCTGTTGTGGTGATTGAACTGGCTGGCGCCAGGGGCAACCTCGTCCCATCCCTCTTCCGCGCCCATTGCCGCGACAGTAGCCTTGGCTTGGCCCGAGCCCTCTGCCTTGAACGGCGGTCCCGAATGGAGAACCGGCAGCTCTCCAGCCAGCTCCGCTCCCGGCGAGCCGGCCACAGTAATCGCAAATTCCATCTTTATTCCGATCACAATAGAATAAAGATTGCCCCGAATTGGCCTGCACTGAGGCAACCGGAGGCTTACTGGAATCTTGAGTCTTCTTCGCTTGGGCAAACACCCGAACAACACCATCAGAGGGAGACAAACTCGTTACGAGAAGGAATGCTGCTAAACTAAACCACATTTTCTTCATTTGAAATCTCCTTTAATTTAATTGCGCTACTCCTCTATAACCTGCAAGAAGAGGGCCAGGAATTTTATCAAAAGGAGATTGCTCTTAAGCCGCATACTCATAATGGATTGGACTCAGAAATCGCAGATGGTTCAGTTTTTAGGAAAGTTAGAAGACGCAAATCCTGCACATTGAGGAAAAAACCTGTGCACAATCTGCATGTCTTCTTTCCTGGGGGAAGGCATTCAGAGTCCATACTCGCGGAGGCGGTATTGGAGGGTTCTTAGACTGATTCCTAGTTGATCCGCGGTCTGACGCTGATTCCCCTGGTTGGCTTTCAAGACAGCCAGAATAGTCCGCTTTTCAACTTCGGCCAGTGTCTTAGGGGCTTCTTCCCGAACCAGGCTTTGAAATGGCAGGTCCTGGGGAATGATCAGGTCACTGGAAGCAACGATCAATGCCCGCTCCAAGACATTCTCCAATTCCCGCACATTGCCCGGCCAGGGATAATTTCGCAATGCTTGCATGCTTTCAGGCGTCAATTTCTTGGGCGAACGACCTAAACGAGCCGCGATCTTATTGAGAAGGAATTCAGCCAAGGCGGGGATATCTTCAAGTCTCTCTCGCAGAGGAGGAAGATGAATCGGGAAGGTGCTAATCCGATAATACAAATCTTCCCGAAATTTCCGGCTGCGCATCAATTCCGCTAAATCCCTGTTCGTGGCAGTCACAATCCTCACATCCACGGAAATTAATTTGTCTCCTCCCACGCGTTCAAACTGTCTTTCCTGGACCACTCGCAGGAGTTTGGCCTGAAGGGAGAGATCCAACTCTCCGATCTCATCCAGGAATAATGTCCCACCATGAGCCCGTTCGAATCGGCCCAGATGCCGGGCGACAGCACCGGTAAAGGCTCCTTTTTCGTGGCCGAACAATTCGCTTTCCAGTAAAGCAGGAGCCAAAGCGGCACAATTGACCGCGACAAATGCCTCCCGAGCCCTCGGGCTGGCCGCATGCAGACAACGGGCAATCAACTCCTTGCCTGTTCCACTTTCCCCTTGAATTAGGACCGTGGTGTCCGTGGAAGCCACCTGGCGAACCAATTCCAACGCTCTTTGCATCGCCGGGTGGCGAGTCACGACAGCATTGCAGGGGAATTGTCGTCCGGCTTCTTCCAATAAAATTTCTGTCTGATTGCAAAGACGCCTTTCTCCAAAGACCCGCTCTACCAACAATCGAAGCTCATCCGGATTTTTCAGCGGCTTGGTCAGGTAATCCGCAGCCCCCGCTTTCATGGTTTCTACGGCATTTTCTACGGAGCCATAGGCGGTGAGGATAATCACCGCGGTTTCGGGGGTTTGTTCCTTTACCAACTTCAGAAGAGATAATCCATCCAATCCGGGCATCCGCAAATCGCTCAAGACAAGATCAAATTTTCGGCGACGGATCAGTTCCAAAGCGGTTTGCCCGTCCGGCGCGGGAGTAACCTGATACCCTTCTCCTTCCAGGATTCCGGAAAGCAGCAGACGCATCGATGACTCATCGTCGACCACCAAAATAGAGTGACGTGGATTTATTCTCATAGATTGATGTGTTCCTATTTGAGCGCTGAAATGAACCTATAACGCGATGAGAGGCCATCAAGCAGGAAAATTCACAATGCACCGGGTTCCTTTTTCGGCGCGTTTTTCCAAGACAAGATCCCCTTTCATGGCACTGACAATCTGGCGGCTGATCGCCAAGCCAAGTCCCGTGCCCGCCGCCTTGGTGGTAAAGAAAGGTTCGAACAATTGACCAGCCTCCGCCGGAACACCTGTCCCTTCATCTTCAATTTTGAGAGATAAGCCATCGGGATTCATTTCCGATTCTATCTGAAGTCTGCCCCCATCCGGCATGGCTTGCAGGGCATTTTCAATGAGATTGATCAGGACCCTGCGCATCAATTCATAATCTCCCGCAAACAAAGTGGCATTTTGCTTGGGAGCGTATACAAAATGAATTTGATGTTTTTCCAATTCCGGCAGGAAGAAGAGACGCAAATCATCAATCAACGAATCCAACTCAAATTCACGCTTCTCCGGGGAGACGGGCTTGGCAAATAACAACAAATCCGACACCAGCTTTTCCAGGCGCTGAGACTCCTCCACGATCACACTCAGGTACTGATGCTGGCTTTCCACGCTCTGTCGGCCTTCCCGCAAAAGCTGGGCCAATCCTTTGACTGCACCGAGAGGATTCCTTATCTCATGAGCAAGCGTTGCCGCCATTTCCCCCAACAACGCCCACTTGCGTGTTTCCGCCTCCCTGTTTCGCAAAACTAAAAATCGCTGAAAATATTTCCGTGACACAAACCACAAAATCAGCAGAACAATGCAGGCGATGCCCACCAGGACTAAGTTGATCTTTCCGGGATAGAGAATGAAGTCGGCAAGGCTGGTCTCCAAAGAAACCATAATGACCAGGGGACCAGCGGCAGAGGCGCCTTCAGGCTGATGTTTCGCTTCAACAGGCGAGTAATAAGGAAGAAGAAGCTGATAAAAAGACTTCCCCCCTCTTGTAAGAACTCGGTCCTGGTATAGCCTGCGTGCCTGAAGAATTGCCTCCAAGTCCGGATCGTCCAGAATCTTCCCCCGTCTCTGGGGCTCGGTGTGGTAAAGAATTTGGCGGGCTGAATTGATGACACAGATTTCAGCGGAATCCAAGGCAAAATCGGAAAGCACGGAGTCCAATTTCTCTGACCAGATTTCTTCATTGGAAGCCTTGGGCTGAGGTTTTGGTCCCTTCAAACCAAGTTGCTGATCATCTTGACCGTCAGTCCCGGCAGACTGCGGCGATTTTTTGCCGCTTTCTTTGAAAGCCAGCTCCCTCCGCTTTCCTTCGAGGTTCGAAATATCGTTCCAGCTATCATTCAAGGATTGGGACGAAGGCCTGACAAAATTCGATTGACGCAACGCACTTTCGATGGAGGAGGCAATCAAAAGTGCCTGGTTTCGCAAATAGTCCCGCTGCAAGCGAGAGAGTGTCTCATGAGTTTTCCAGGCTCCCCAGATAGCCAAAGCACAGAACATGATGACAGGGACCATCAGTAGTATTTCCAGCCGGAGGTTCAGTTTTTGTTCTTGATGGAACTCGAAGAATCTCATGTTAAATCGTGGGAACAAGGACGATTTCAATAATTCACATTTTCATTCTGAGCGTCAATTATAGCAGAATTATGCGGGAATTGACCCAGCACAGCATGTCGCGGGCTGTAATTTAAAGTGCGACATGATCGAGAGTGCGCCAAGGGATAGATTGCACGGGAGGGCAAACCTCCCAGCTTCAGCAGGCCTCTGGTAGTGTTCAAAAATGGATTGCATTAATCGGCGGGGCTCACCATAATTCATCCATGTGCGCGTACGATTATCGACCGATGGATATTTCCCAAATGCGTGGACGCTCCATACGGGATCGACGGAGCAAGATCCAGCTGGAAGCCTTCGCCCACCCTTACGCAAAAGGGAGCGGAGTGGCTGGCTTGATGGAGTCGTTGCCCGGGATATTGGCTGGACGTGATTTTGGAGCCCTGGTGGATCTCATTCTCAAGGCACAACGGAAGAAGAGAGCCATCATTTGGGGAATGGGAGGCCATGTCATCAAGTGCGGTCTTGCTCCTATCCTCATCGATTTAATGGATCGGCATTTTATCACTGCCATTGCCATGAATGGAGCCGCCGCTATTCACGATTTCGAAATCGCCCTGGCGGGGGCCACGTCTGAAGATGTAAAGCAGGAATTGAACTCCGGCGATTTTGGCACGAGCGAAGAGACCGCCCAGGGGATGAATCATGCTCTTTCTCAAGGCGTGGAAAAAGAGATGGGGGCCGGGGAAGCCTGGGGGCATTACATCCATGAGAATCCCCCTCAATTCCCCTTTGCCCCATTTAGCCTGATGGCGGCGGCCTACCAGCGCCACATCCCGGTCACCGTCCATATTGCCATCGGAACTGACATCATTCATAACCACCCTTCCGCTGATGGGGGCGTGCTGGGAAAAGCCAGTTTGCGGGATTTCCGCTTGCTGACCTCCATCGTGAAAGATCTTCATGCCGGGGGGATTTATCTCAATTGGGGATCGGCCGTTCTGCTTCCTGAAGTCTTTTTAAAAGCAGTTAATATGGTTCGGAACCTGGGGAATCCCTTGGAAGACTTTACCACGGCCAACCTTGACTTCATTCAACATTACCGGCCCACCCAAAATGTAGTTCAGCGCCCCACCGCAAAATCCGGACAGGGCATTGCACTGACGGGTCATCATGAGATACTCTTACCGCTTTTGGCGGCCACTTTAATTGAGAAAGCATCCGATGAATTTTGAATCCGAACATCTTCCTCTAACCGAGACCATTGCATCTTCTTCAGAACCCGCGAAGAGCCCGGTTTTCCCGGTCTGGAATGGCTGGGACATCCTTTTTTTGGCCTTCTTTACATCCTTTTCGATCCTGGTGGTAGGGACGATGGGACGTGCCGCCAGCCATCTGCTCCAGACAAAACTTCATTTCTGGGCACAATTGCTTAGGCACCCCGCCAGTGAAGGTGTCACACTCCTGCTATTCCAGGTATTGCTGGACGGAGTAATTTTATCCTACATTCTGCTGACCATTGTCTTGAAGTATGATTCCCCCTTTTTCGCCTCGATTCACTGGAAGGGATCTCCTCTGAGATCGTGGGGAAATTTTGTCTCGTTGGGAATAGGCTTGGCGATTTTGGTCTTGATTGTTTCCACTCTTTTCCCACCCTCCGAACCTCCCCCCGTGGAGCGGTTGCTCCAACATCCCATTACGATTACGCTATATGCGACGCTGGGAGTGCTGGTGGCCCCTTTTGTGGAAGAAATCCTGTTCCGGGGATTCATCTATCCGGTCTTCGAGAGGCGATTTACTCAATGGTGGGACTCAGCCCGACGGGATGATTCCACCTCTTTTTTGGAAAAAATTGCCTGGGGACAGTTTGGAGCCATTATCCTGACGGGTTCCCTTTTCGCTTTGCTGCATGTCAGCCAACTCTGGGGCAGTTGGGCTGGGACCGCGTTGATCTTTGGCGTAGGCCTTACTTTGTCGACTGTGCGTGCTCTCACGGGTTCAGTGCTGCCTTGCTTCCTCATTCATCTTTCCTATAACTCCACCATCTGTCTTTTATTCTTTGCGGGCGTCCTGGCAAAGGGGTTCCCACATTGAGGGATTGAGAGAGAGTCGATCACTCCCATTTCGCAGGGCTGATCACTCTTCCATCTCGGGCTTTTAAATGAAGTCCCGTCTCGACATTGTCGATATATTTTATGTGCTCTTGGCGGACGCGCCAATTATTGTGAAATCAGCCATTGTATGGCGGGCTGGCCGAGTTGAGTAAATACCCACTTGGGGGGGGTGAACGAAAAGATGAAAGAACCTTTTGAAAATTTATATGAAGTCCTGCAACTCAGCCCGCGTGCAGACCAACTGATGATCAATAAGGCCTACCGGCTTCTGGCTGCACTGTATCATCCAGACCATAAACAGACTGGCGATGAGGATAAATTCAAAAAAGTCCTAAAAGCTTATGGTGTGCTTTCTGATCCGGCCCAACGCATGCAATATGACCAGGAGTATTCACGTCAGATGGCAAAAACGCCTGGACCTCTGCCCACGCTTGGACAGACTGGCCCGGGCCCTTTTGCCATGAAATTTCAACAATTGACCAACAAGGAGGAACCGGAAGCCGACCTTTTTCCCAGGATAACCGAACGAGAATTGAGACGCCTGTTGCTGCTGGCACTCTACGATGTGCGCCGCAATCACCCACAGGAACCTGAAGTGAATCTGATTGTTCTGGCGGAGTTGGTGGGCTCCCCCATCAACCACTTGGACTTCTCACTCTGGTATCTGAAGGAAAAAGGATTCATCAAAATGGATGAGTCCGCCAATTTGATGATTACAGTCCTGGGCGTTGATCATGTGGAAAACGAACTCATTTCCGGGACGGCGGAAAAAGATCAACTTTATCTCCCTGAAGCCCGCGCAATTCGTTATGGCCAGTCTTCAAATTTGCAACAAAAATGATCTGCCGAGAATCGCATTTGAGTGCAAAATTTGGACATGCCAGGACACGCGACTTTTCTGCGCGTCATTCGGCTTCAGATTATGCCCATCCGATCCTTCATCACCCAACCGCTCCAGCCATTAGGAAGGCTGATGAGTGACCATTCACCCGCTTCTTGGCGAACCTCCACCCGCGTCCCTTCATGAAGAGAGAACAACACCGGATTCCCCGCGGACGGACCGCTCAGTATATCCACCTTATCCGCCAAAAGGATGGCGCCCTTCTCGTGAGTGAATTGAAAAATCCGGATAGCATTGGAAGTCCCCCAAATCATGGAAAGCAGAAGAAAAGTTGCGGCCAAGCTGAGCAAAAGAGAACGCCATTGGGGGAGGAATCCAAAAAGGCGAACGAGCAGACAGATGCCTCCAAAGAGCGAGAGAAAGAGAACCAAACCGGTTTCCTGGTTGATGGATAGCAGACCAAAGAAACGTTTGACTGCATGGACAAAGATGTTTTCTGAAGGAGTCTCGATTTTGTCGACGATCCGGCTCCGGGCAAATTGGAGGTTGTCCTGAATTTCAGCCGAGGCGGGCGAAATCCTGAGTGCTTTCTCATAACAATAAATGGCCAATCCCACTTGATTCTGCTTGAAATAAGCATTTCCTAAATTAAAGAGGACCCCTTCGTTCTCAAACCCGGTGTTAATAATTTTGGAATAGGCCTCCACCGCCACAGGGTAATTGGCTTGTGCATAGGCATGATTCCCTTCCGTGAACCACTGCTGCACTTCGGCGCTTTGCCCCCAGGAGAAAGCCGTCATCAGGAAAATCCAAAACAAAGCAGAGCAAATTCTGTTCCGCATGATCAAATCCCTTCATAACATCCAAAATGGAGCGGGAGCATGTGACCGCTGTCACTCCGCGCACGCTTTCGCTGCATAGCCATGCGTGAAGGATCGCGCCGTCCCGCCTTATGTTCCGGCGAAGGGTGTCTTTTCAACCTCGACAATCGTTTTCCGCGCTTTTTCCAAAAGCAGCTCCAACTGCGCAATCTCCGGATTCCCGGGAGCATAGCGGGCAAAGCTGCACTCCTCCAATAGTTCCGCAATTCGACTCCCCAAATCTCCTCTTTCGTTCTCTTCAAAAAAACGGCGAACCTGGGTGGAGGTCAAGTCAATGACCGGCCGATTGAACTTCTCACCGAGATACCGGATTAGACAGCCTTCCAGGATTGCATGAAATTTTTCCGTTTGGCCCGCCTTCAGGCATTTACTGGCTTCGCTGAGCTGTCTTTCCGCAAAACGGCCTGCTCGCCGGCTGCGGAATCCTTTCTCGTCCCTGCGCAGCCGCATTTGATAAACTTGCCAGGCAAACATCGCCAGGCAGAGCATCCAAGGAGCCAATGCCAGGGGGTAGATCCAAACCGCTCGATAAAACAGCCGGGAGCGGTGGCTTAAGACCCCGGGATTCACTTGAATGTAGTGAATATCGCTCCCCCGTTTGATCACGCCCTGCTGCATCACCGTGGCAGTCACCCCACCGATCACCTCGCCGCCCGTTCCCTTCGCAACCGCCACCTGAAGGGGGGATGTGCGCAGCATTTCAAATTGACGGGAGATCGGAGAAAAATAACTGAATCGCAACTCCGGCACTGTTTCCTGCCCCGGCGCCTGAGGGACAATCACGAAGTCCCAATTTTTGCTCCCTTGAAGGCGGTCCCCTTCCATCCTGACATTGTCGTTGCTTTTTGAAGAGAATAGTTTGAATCCTGGGATTTCCGGCAACGGGAAATTCGAAATTGTCTTCAAATTGCCGGCGCCCGTGAGCGTAACTTTCAACGTCACGGCATCTCCGGCCGCCACTTCTTTCTTATCCACCGCGGCTTCCAATTTAAAATCGCCGACAGCTCCTGAAAAATCCGCCGGCCTCCCCCGTTCCGGCAAAGGAGTCACCGAGAGATGGAGCTGAGGGGTCTTCCGAAGAACGTTTTCCTGCATACCCAAAGAGAAAAAACCCCCAGACTCATCCCGCACAGCCAAGGCAAACACAGCGGAGGGGATTTCCAGGTTTCCGCTTTCGGTCGGGAAAAGGGCCTGCTTTTTGATGATATATTCCACATACTGTTTCCCATTCACGGTTAGAGTCTGGGGGCGTGGATTCTTGGGCAATTCCACTTCTTCCACCCAAAAGCCTTTCAGGCTGGGGTTTTCCCGCATCTCCACCCGCGCCACCGGGACCTGCGTCAGCAGGCGATAAGTCAAAATAACCTGTTCCCCGGCAAAGACACTTTTCTTGTCCAGATCCGCCGTGACTACGACTTCTCCTCGCGGAGTCTGCCGTTGGGTGAGGGCGCCCAAAGGATCATCCAGGTCATCAAATATGGAGGCGGGCCCCCGGCGCTGTCGAGTGCCCGCGCCCACGCTCCCTTTGATGACCTGCAAAGACAACTCCCTTGTCTGATAAGGCTTGCCTCCCACGCGCACCGTAATGGGGGGGATCTTGACTGTCCCTTCGTTTTCAGGGAAGAAGACATAGGTGAAACTCTGAGAGGAGGAGGACTGTCCATTCACCCATTGAAATTGAGTGGAAGTGTTGGGGCCGCTCAATAATTTCAGTCCGGCCAGATGAGGCAATTGCGGCCGTTCCACGCTGCCGCTGGCTCCTGTCACTCCAATCGTCAGGGTGACCTGATCCTCCACTCCGGCTGGATTAGGCTCCAAATCAGCCGTCACACTGGCTTCTTGCGCGACCGCCAGGGCAGGCAAAACCAACCAGAAAAGAATTTCCGCTCCAAAGAATTGGAAGAACCAATGATTCATACTTAAAAAATTTTTAAAGTCCCGGCTCCACACGTTTCGCTTCATGCCTCCCCTACTAAATCACTGCCCCGTTTGGCTAAACCTGGCACAAATGAAACCAGATTACAAAGCGAGACTACACCTCAGTTATTGTAGGATGGGTTAGCGCGTGGTGACAGCGGTCACCCGCGCGTAACCCATCAGGCATTGGATTGTGGCATCCCCGATGCGTTACGCTCTTCGAGCTAACCCGCCTTTTGGCGGGCTAACGCATCCTACAAAAAAATGCACTCTATACAAAGACCCTATTTAACTACGGAGGACAGAGGGAACTCTGAGAAAAATGCGAAAATTCCCAAGCTCCAATTTGATCGCGAATTGGGCATGGTCTAGAGATCGCTATTTTCGTCGCGACCTGCCACCTGTCCGTCTTCGAAAACTCCATGGTTTCCATCCCCGTTCTCAAGATCCAAATGCAAACGACATGGCACAAGCTACCAGTCTTTACCAGCGACTGTGCCCTGCTTCAATTGCCGATTCTGCTGACGTTGTTCCTTCTTTTCCTGGTTTTCAAAAGCCTCTAGAATTCTTTTGGCCTCCCGAGGATCCATCCCTTCCTTCTGTTTCGATTGGGGCTGGGAATCCCGCGGTTGCTGCGGCTTTTGCTCCTTCTGATCCCGTCCCTGAGTTTGCTTTTGATTTTGCCGACTATCCTGTTTTTGATCCTGTTTTTTTTCCTGCCCGGAATCTTGCTTTTGCTGGCTCTGCTGGTTTTGTTTTTGCTGCTGTTTCTGGTTTTGATTGTCGGGCTGGTTCTTATTCTGCTGTGGCTGCAATTTTTCCAAGGCCAATTCGAGATTGTGTTTGGCATCCTGATCGGCGGGATTCAGTTCCAACGCTTTGCGGTAAGAGTCCACGGCCTTGGAAAAATCGCCAGACTGGAAAAAGGCATTCCCCTGGTTGAAGAATACCCGCTGGTTCCATTCCGCATGGCTGCTCGATAGGGCTTTCTCATATTCTTTGATGGCTTCAGGATATTTTTTTTGCTGATAAAGCGTATTCGCGATGTTGTAAGAAAGCTCCTGGGAATATTTTTTTCCATCCTGGGCCTCCACATATTTTCGCAAGGCGCCATCATAGTTCTTTTCCTTGAAATAACGATTCCCCGCGGCATTCCGGCGCATTTTCTGATCCGCCATTGTGGAGCCTGGGAAAAAATGGAACAGAAAAAATCCGATCAGAAATATTTTCAGCACTCCCCATCGTCGCAAGAGAGATCTCTTGGGGATCTGATCGGAGGAAATAGTCTCCCAAAGCAAAAGCAAAATAGCGAGAAAAAGCGGAACCTGAAACCGGTCAATCCGCCGCAAATAAAATTTCGACTCCAACTGCTGGCGGTCCATCCCCGACACCTCTCCGGCAATCCGGTCGATCTCTTCTTCGCCGGGAGTGGCAAATTGAAATTTGCCTCCCGTCAAGGATGCTACTTGCATTAATAGGGATTGATCTAACCTGCTCACCACCACGCCGTCCGATTCATCTTTTTTATAACCGGTTGGGTTTCCTTGCTCGTCCAGCAAGGGAACCGGTTCCCCGGAAGGAGTCCCCACCCCCAAAGCATATATCCGCACGCCGGCCTTGCGGGCTTCTTCAGCGGCTTGGGCCGCTTCCCCTTCCAAATCTTCTCCATCGGTGACCAACAAAATCAGCTTGGTACGACGCTCCCGCGAGTTGAAGGAACGCAGAGCCAGCCGAATGGCTTCGCCAATATTGGTCCCGGGACGCGGCATCATATGGGTGTTGGCAATTTCCAAAAACATTTCCAGGGCATTTTGATCAATGGTCAGCGGACAGCTGACCATTGGCATACCAGCAAACAGAATGAGGCCCGTGCGATCGCCATGCAATTTTTCCAACAATGAACGAATTTCATGCTTGGCTTTTTCGAGCCGCGAAGGGACCACATCGCGCGTGTCCATGCTCAGCGAGGCATCCAGCACAATCATGAGATCAATCCCCTGCCGCCGGACCATTTCAAGTTGGGTCCCCCACTGTGGACGGCTGATAGCTAAGGCCAGGGAAAAAACTACCCCTAAGAGTAAAACAAGTTTCCCAATCTGCCGGAAGCGGCTAGTGCTCACTACTAAATGGCGGAGGAGCGGTTTTTCGGCAAATTGCGCCAACGCCTTTTGTTTCCGCTTCCATCGCCATCCGTAGAAAATGACAAGCAGAGGAACCAGACAAAGCAAATAAAGATGATTGGGATTGGCAAATTGCATTTTGTCGTTATTCAGTAAAGCGATTTTAACTTTCAGCGGTCAGCGGTCAGCAGTCAGCTTTGTGGAAGAAACAAGATTTCAATTTCTTCAGATTTGAGACTTGCCGTCCTGCTGTTTTTCATCCTCGAATGGCTGACCATCATCAGCCGAAAGCCTACAATTGATAGCTAAGAGCTGATCGCTGACCGCTGATAGCTGACAGCTAGCCCAGGTTTTCAGCCCCGCTAAGGCAACTTCCGCCAGCGAGTTTGTTCCAAAACACTTCCTCCAAGTACAATCATCAATCCTGGCCAAAGCAACCAATCAAAGAGTTCCCGGTAATGCGTGTACGACTTTACCTGAATTTTGCTCTTTTCAAGGCTGTCAATCGTTTTAAAAATCTTTTCGAGAGAGTCCCGATCCACTGCCCGGTAATACTCTCCATTGGTGGCATGAGCTATATTTTTGAGCAAATCCTCATCAATTTGGACTTCCACGTTGATCATCCGCCGCCCGAAGACCGGATCATCCACGGGGAATGGCGCAATGCCTTCCCGCCCGACACCAATGGCGTAAATCTTCACTCCAAAGCTTTTGGCAATTTCAGCGGCCGTAAGAGGATCAATTTCACCAGTGTTGTTCACCCCATCCGTCAGCAAAATAATGACGCGGCTTTTGGCCTTGGAAGACTGCAGACGGTTCAGAGCCGTTGCTAATCCATTGCCGATGGCTGTTCCATCCTGGATTGTCCCCAGCTTCACATCGTCCACTTGGTTAAGCAGCACATCATAATCCACGGTAAGCGGGCATTTGGTAAAACTGCGGGCGGCAAAGATCACCAGGCCAATCCGGTCATTCCGGCGTCCCAAGATAAAATCGCGAACCTGCTGCTTGGCAACGCTGATGCGGTTTTTGGGCTGGAAATCCTCCGCGGCCATGCTTCCCGAACAATCCAGCGCCACCACAATGTCAACACCTTCGGTCAACAAATCCTCCTCGGCCGCCCCCAACTGCGGACGCGCCAAGGCGACAATAAGGAAAACAAGCCCCGTCAAGCGGATCAACAAAAGCAGACGCAAGGCCCGCCGCGCGGGAGCCAGCGGGAGTCGCGAAAGCAATCCAGACGGAGGAAAGACAAGCCCGCTTTGCAGCGATTGTTGCCTTTTGTGGATCCAAAGGCAGGCCAGCGGCAAGAGCAACAACAGGCCCAAAAACCAGGGGTCCGCGAAACGAAAATCAGCCCAGTGCCATCGCGTCATTTCAGCTCCCCCACCAGGCTGGCTGGCCCGGAGACGAATAAATGCTCTGTCCGCTCAACGATTCCCAGGGCTCCTTGCCGAATATTTTCTATTTCCCCGTCCGACGGAGCATAACGGGCAAATTTCACCAAATCACAATCCTCCAAAAACCTTCGCACAATCTGCCGCTGATCCCACAGCAATTGACTCCGCTCCAGGTCAAAAGCGAATTCTTCGGTGGTTCGTTCCAGGGATGGAATCTTCAGGCGCCGCCCAAGATATCGCTTAATGATCTCCGACAGTTCAAAATAATGTTCTTTGACCAGACCACGCCGGATCAGGTTACGGGCTTCCAGTTCCATAATTGCCTTCCGGGCTTCCTCATCGGGAGGCAATTCCAAGGGAACAAGTGTCAGTTCTCCTCCCCTTCTTCTCTTCAGCCGCCGGTAAAGCCAATACCCAGCTAAACTCAAAAGCAGAATGATGGAGACCGTCCACCAGAGCCATCGATAGTCCCGCGGAAGATCCGCCTGAGGTTTGATTCCATGAAGGTCCTTGTCGCTGCCGGTCAGGATTGAAGCAATTTTCACCCGAATAGAATTTGTTTGCAGATGAAGAGTGGATCCATCCGGTTGGCGTATATCCACGCTCACCGCTGGAATTTCGAGCTCGCCTAATTTGTAGGCGGTAATTTCCAGAGACACCCCTTCCTCAACCCACCCGGCGTCCTTGGGAGCGGCGGGGATCTGGTCCTTTTTGCGAACCACCCACTCCCCCAGGCTCGATTCCCAGGCGGGCCAAAAGATTTGGGATTTTTCCGGCCGCAATAAGATAATGTGCAACTCGACTGGGTCGCCCAGATGAATCACCTTTTTATCCACCCAAACCGAAAGCCGCGGTTGTCGCGCTTGTCCAGCCAGCGGGATTGCCAAAGCCGTCAGAAACAATACCGGCAAAAGATTCTGAACCAATAGTTTCCAACCTACACAAACCAAGTTGGTACAACTCATTCGGAAGCGGATATCGGGCAGGCAGAACAAACGAGAGGATCCGGCATTCCCGGACAAAGAGATCGAATCCCGTGAATATGCTAAAAGTGCAATCCGCATCGAAGCAGCGGAAAGACGGCGCGAAAAGCCATCTCGGATTTTTTGAATCAGATTCATTAGTTTCATCGATTCCACTATTACAGCTGTTCAACGCATCCGCATGGCTCTTTGACGGAAAAACCGGACCAAATCTACGTCGTACGGTTTATGCGTGAACACTTCCAGGTAATCAATCCCATATTTCTTGAAAAGCTGATTTCTCGCCGCCAGATCCTGTTTTGCCAAATCCTGATACTGCTGAAGCAACCCTCTTTGGCGGGTATCGACGTGAAGCACCTGGCCGGTTTCAGGATCGATCAACTGCAGAATTCCCACGGACGGAAGCTCCATCTCCCGAAGATCTCCAATGGGCAGCGCAATCAGATCGTGCCGCACGTTGACCGCTCGCAGCGCTTTTTCATAGCCGGTATCAATGAAATCGGAAATCAGGAAAAGCACGCAGCGTTTCCGCACCACATTGTTCAAGAAGCGCAAAGCCGTCTCGATGGAAGTCCTTCCGCAAGTGGGCTCGTAGGCCAATATTTCCCGGATCAGCCGCAGCACGTGAGTGCGTCCTTTTCGCGGCGGGATAAACTTCTCGGCCCGAGCCGTGAAAATTAAAGCCCCCACGCGGTCGTGGTTCCGAATCGCGGAAAAAGCCAGCACCGCGGCCAATTCCGCCGCCAGCTCATTTTTGAGCCGAACGGCAGAACCGAAATTCTTGGAGGCACTCAGGTCCACGGCCAACATGACCGTCAATTCACGCTCTTCCACAAAGCGCTTAACATGAAGTGACCCCAGACGGGCCGTGACATTCCAGTCAATGGTTCGGATGTCGTCGCCATAGCGGTATTGCCGGACTTCATCAAATTCCACTCCCCGGCCCTTGAAGACGGAATGGTACTCTCCTCCCATTGCCTCATTGACCAGGCGCCGGCTTCGAATTTCTATTCGTTTTATTTTTTCGAAGATTTCGCGATTCATCGATGAATAGCTGTCAGCCATCAGCTTTTTGCCCGTATTCTTTGCCGCTGATAGTCGCCTTCCGCTTTTTCCCGGAGACCGCCCTTCATGGCAAATCTCAGTCCTTCAAATTCAGAAATCACAATTCAAATTTCAGAAATCATTTACGGCACGATGACTTTGTCAAATACGCGACGGATCACTTCTTCGGAGGTGACATTTTCAGCTTCCGCTTCGTAAGTCAAAATAATCCGATGGCGCAAGACATCGAGACCCACGGATTTCACATCTTCCGGCGTGACATATCCTCTTCCCCGGATGAAAGCATGCGCCCGGGCCGATCGCGCCAAAAAAATCGTCGCGCGCGGCGAGGCCCCATACTGGACCAGGTCGCGCAGTTCCAAGCCATACTGTGCCGGCTCCCTCGTGGAGATCACCAAGTTGACGATGTAATCTTTCACCTTATCATCCATATAAACCTGATTGACCACCTGGCGGGCGCTGAAAATGGCTTGGGTCGAGATGACCGGCGCAACGGGAATTTCTTCCGCGGTGCTCATCCGATCCAAGATCTGCCGCTCTTCCGCCTTGGAGGGATACGTCACTTCCAATTTGAGCATGAACCGGTCGACTTGGGCTTCGGGCAGAGGATAAGTTCCCTCCTGTTCAATTGGATTTTGCGTGGCCATGACCAAGAATGGATCATCCAAGGGGAAAGTAGTGTCGCCAATACTCACTTGCCGTTCCTGCATGGCCTCCAACAAAGCACTCTGGACCTTGGCGGGAGCCCGGTTGATTTCATCCGCCAGGATGATATTCGAGAAAAGAGGGCCCCGGTGCGGCACAAATTCCTGCCGCTTCGGATCGAAAATCATGGTGCCAATCAAATCGGCGGGAAGAAGGTCCGGCGTGAATTGAATCCGCTGAAACCCGGTTTGGATGGCCTGAGCCAAGGTTTTTACCGCCAATGTTTTGGCAAGGCCGGGCACCCCTTCCAAGAGGATGTGCCCCTGGCAAAGCAACCCGATCAGCATCCGGTCTATCATGTATTCCTGCCCAACTATGACTCGGCCGACTTCCCGCTTCAGGTTTTCAACAAAAACACTCTCCAGTTTTACCTTTTCGTGAATGGCTTTAATGTTGAGATCCGCTCCCATCCTGCCTCCTGAAATTACATGCGAAATGAGTTTTTAGCTTTGATCATAGGTTGCTTTGCCTCAGCCAACCGACAAACTGCTCTAATCCCTTTTCAATCGGAAATCGGGGCTGGTATCCCAGTTGCCGTTCAGCCAGACGGATATCCGCATATGTCGCTGGCATATCCCCCGGTTGTGCCGGCTGTCTGTCCAGGATAGCTTTTCCCCCAAGAGCTGCCTCCAGATGACCTATAAGCTGTTCCAGAGAAATCGGCCTGGAGTTCCCTAAATTAAAAATACCAAAATCCGTATCGAATCCAATTGCCGCCATAATCCCATCCACAATGTCAGCGATATAAGTGTAATCGCGCCGGGCACTGCCATCACCAAAGAAGGGCAGAGGCTTATGCTCTTCAATTAACCGGGCAAATTTGTGAATCGCCAGGTCCGGCCTTTGTCTTGGACCGTAAACGGTGAAGAACCTCAAACAGACAACCGGCAAATGGTACAGATGTGAATAACAATAACAGAGCTTTTCCCCGGCCAGTTTAGTCACGCCATAAGGAGAAATGGGGTTGGGGTTGGCTTCGTCCTCAGAAAAGGGGACCCGGCTGGTGATCCCATAAATGGAACTGGAAGAGGCGAAAATAAATTTTGAAATTCCGCGCCTGCGCGACATTTCCAAAAGATTCAAAGTCCCCTTTACATTGACCCGTTCATAAAGCTGAGGCCGGTCGAGCGAAGGCCGGACTCCGGCACGGGCCGCCAAGTGAACGATAACATCGGGGGAAAATTTATTGAACGCTTCGCGCAGAGGCTCCTCTTCACTGATGTCAGCCTGTAAGAATTCGTAACTTCCCACTAAACGGATCCCGGCCAGGTTTTGTTTTTTTATCGAGGGGGCATAAAAATCATTCAAATCATCCACAATCAAAAGGGAGTGCCCATCCTTGATCAATCGCTCCGCCAGATGTGAGCCGATGAATCCCGCTCCGCCCGTCAACAGTATCCTGGCCATGATGACCGATCTCCTTTTCGGAAAGACTTGTCCGAGCCGGCCTCACTCCCCCCGACCAGCCGTAAAATTCAGTTCGCCATTTTACCATAGAGAAGCCACAACTCGAAAAGAGTGTGCTGAGTAAACCAGGTTGACAGCTGGAGACAATTAAGCTCAAAATCAGGCCATCATCAAATCAAATGAGTCAAGGACTAAAGGGACTCCAAAGACCAAAAAGACATCACCGGCTACTTCTTTGTTTCAAAATTTCCTCTTTCGTCTCTTTCGTCGTTTAGGTCCTTTCTGTCCTTTCATTCAGTTAAATGCAGGAGGGGCCTATGAGCCGTGGCTTTATTCCTCCTCATGGCGGTTACCTGGATCTGCTTTCCTACCAGAAATCAGAAATTGTTTATGATGCCACGGTGTACTTTTGTGATCGCTTCCTGCAAAAGCGAGACCGCACTCGCGACCAGATGGTCCAGGCTGCCCGCTCCGGAAAACAGAACATCATTGAAGGAAGCCAGGCTTCGGGGACATCCAAAGAGGCTGAAATTAAACTGACCAATGTCGCCCGAGCCAGCCTGGAAGAGCTGCTGGCGGACTATCGCGATTTCCTACGAACTCGTGGGCTCATGGAATGGAGCAAGGAACATCCTTTTGCCAAAAGATTGCGTGAGCTTAATCAGCAGTCCAACGCAACTTATGAAACATTCAAAAAGGGGATTGAGAATCCCGAATCAGAAATTTGCGCTAACGTAATCATCGGCCTGATCAAAGTGGCCTCTTACCTCCTCGACCGGCAAATTAAGCGTCTCGAACAAGATTTCTTGAAAGAGGGAGGCTTGCGCGAACGCATGACTCGCGCCCGTTTGGATGAACGCGATAGACAGCGCAGAGAAGGTCGGTAAGAGTAAAACTCAGCCTTTCATGACGGCGATCGGAATCAATCGGGCAACTTTCCTGGCAAGGCCGGCGTGGTGAACCACGTCCACGACCTGGCTGACGTCCTTGTAGGCATCGGGCTTTTCTTCCGTCAATCCCGCCTTAGACTGGCCCCGCACCAAGACTCCGCGGTTTTTCAAGTCTTTCAGCAATTGTTCCACCGTGGTCTCACGCTTGGCCTGAGTCCGGCTCATGGCTCTTCCCGCCCCATGACAGCAGGAACCAAAAGTCTCCTTCATGGCTTGGCCGGTTCCCACTAACACGTAGGAGCAAGTTCCCATGCTGCCTGGGATTAACACTGGTTGCCCAATGTCCCTTAATTCGGGCGGCAAAGCTGGGTGTCCTTTGGGAAAAGCACGCGTGGCCCCTTTCCGATGGACCAGCACCCGCCGAGACTCTCCATCAGCCTGATGCTCCTCAAGCTTGGCGATATTGTGGCAAACATCATAAATTATGCGCAGCTGGTCCGTGCCCAGGATCCGCTGAAAGGCATTGCGAGTCCAATGAGTAATCATCTGGCGGTTGGCAAAAGCAAAATTGGCGGCGGCAGCCATGGCCGATAAATAATCCTGCCCTTCCGGAGAAGAAATCGGGACGGAGGCTAGCTGGCGATCGTCCACATGAATCCCGTATTTTTTCATCGCCTCCTGTATTAAATCCAGGTAATCGGTGCAAACCTGATGTCCCAGGCCGCGCGATCCGCTGTGCAATAAAATCACAATTTGCCGTGGTGACAAGCCTAGCCGCTCACTCGTGTCTGAATCATAAATATCCTCCACTACTTGAATTTCCAGAAAATGGTTCCCGCTGCCCAGTGTGCCCAATTGATCGAGGCCTCTCTCTTTGGCGCGGCGGCTCACTTTCTCCGGATTAGAACCGGGAATTCGTCCGAATTCTTCAATGTGAGCCAGATCGCTCTCGCGGCCATATCCCTGGCGGACCGCCCAAGAGGCGCCATCCAGCAAGACTTGATCCAGCTCAAGCCGTGAAATTTCCAAAAGCCCGCTCTTGCCAGCCCCGCAGGGAATATCGCGGAATAACTGATTCAACAACTCCGGCAACTGAGGACGAACATCTTCAACCAAGAGAGGAGAAGCCAACAATCGCACTCCGCAGTTGATGTCAAAACCCACGCCGCCGGCGGAGACAACTCCATCCCTGAGATCCGCGGCGGCCACTCCGCCGATGCAAAAACCGTATCCCTGATGCGCGTCAGGCATGGCAAGGGATCTCCCAACCAATCCCGGCAAAGTGGCCACATTGGCCACTTGATCCAGGGTTTGATCCCGCTCAATCTGATGCATCAATTTTTCATTGGCGTAAATCATCCCCTCAATTCGCATCCCTTTCTTGTGGGATGTGGGAACCAGATATCTGTATTCATCGATTTTCTTGATCATCTCAACCCCATGGATTAAGCGGGAGAATGAGTTGCCGCGCCAGCGGACGTCGAGCCGCCCCCGAAACGCAAAATTCCAAGCGCATTGTGTTCTTCGAACCAACCCAGCCTGATCCATGCGCTCGGGCCCAACCTTCAAATATCCAAATAAACCCGGACTTTCCCGCCACGTTGCTTTTGTTTAACCTGCAACTGGTGATAGGTAATCGCCTTCACATCCATTCGCGTGGCATGTCGCGAAAGATTCAACTTTTCTCCGGCCACTTCCGCCCTCAAAGAATCGTCACTCCACCGGGTTATCGCAAATTTTGATGACACAAAATTTTCGCCATCAAAAAAATAGAGAATTTCGCCCAACCATTTCACCAACAACTGACCGGCATCCGAGGCACTCAACTCGA
This sequence comes from uncultured Acidobacteriota bacterium, assembly GCA_963803155.1. Lineage (GTDB taxonomy): Bacteria > Acidobacteriota > Terriglobia > Versatilivoradales > Versatilivoraceae > CAWDMN01. Next base: position 124,048 of record CAWDMN010000085.1, on the reverse strand, counting down.
CGTGCCGAGTTTCAGACGGCTGGACGGTGGCCGGATCCACAAGCAACGACATCAATCCTTCAGCCGCCGATTCAAATGCCTCCGCTAAATTCGCTCCCCGGGCTTCAATGCCTAAGTCGGCGGGATGTTCCAAAATTTCGAAACATTTCTCCATTTTAAATGACTCCATGTTTGTCATTTTGGCTTGATCATGCTCAAAGGTCAATCCAGTCTCTTCTGCTCTGGAAGCTATGAGATGGTGACTTTGGACTTCAGGCCACACTTTAGACAAGAGACATTAGACTATAAACGTGAAACATTGGATTTTTCACCATGCTACAGTCGAATGTCTAATAAATAGAGTCTTTGTATAAAGTGCATTTTTTTGTAGATGCGTTAGCCCGCCAAAAGGCGGGTTAGCTCGAAGAGCGTAACGCATCGGGGATGCCGCATCCAACGCCTGATGGGTTACGCGCGGGTGACCGCTGTCACCACGCGCTAACCCATCCTACAAACCGGCTTTATACACTTTGTAAATGGACTCTAAATAATGCCCTTCGTATACTGCCCGGTTTTAAAAGACTAAAGTCCAGTGTCCGTCGTTTGTGGTCTGATGTTTGAATCTCAAGAACCTCTCTGATGGCAATTGCACGGCGGGATCTCAATTTGCTAAGATGAGCCAGTAGTTATCAATCTGGAAAGTCGGAGTTATAGGGTTTCCCAATACATGGACCAAAAACCTCAAGAATTACTTGGACTGGATGCCTCGGAAATCGTGGACCTGTTTCAGGGTTGGGGGGAAGCAGCGTATCGGGGCCGGCAGCTGTACCGGGCGATCTATTCCCGGAGGCAGGTCATATTCAGCGAAATGACCGAACTCTCCAAACCGCTCCGGCTCAAATTGGAAACTCTTGCCACACTCACGCTCCCTCGCGTTCACACGCTACAGCGCGCCAGCGATGGAACCCAAAAATATCTCTTCGAGTTGGACGACGGACAAAGAATTGAATCGGTTTTCATTCCTGAGCCTCGGAGGAACACCCTCTGCATCTCGACACAAGTCGGTTGCGCGGCGGATTGCCAATTCTGTCTGACCGCCCTGCTGGGATTCACGCGGAATTTGGCTCCAAGGGAAATTGTCGGGCAAATCTTGGCCATACTGAAGCACCGGCGGGAAGAGGATCCCGCCCATGAAGCCGATCCCCGGCCCGTCAATATTGTCTTAATGGGCATGGGTGAGCCGCTCCTCAATTTATCCAATGTGAGTAAATCTCTGGTATTGATGTCGGACGCCGAGGGAATGTCGATCTCCTTGCGCCGCATCACGCTCTCTACCGTCGGAATCGTGCCCAAGCTGAAAGAGCTGGCTGAAATGCCGGCAATCCCGAAGATTGCCATTTCGCTATCGGCCACCACGGATAAAGTGCGGGACCAGTTGATACCCATCAATCAAAAATATCCAATTGAGATGCTCTTGGAGACGTGCCGCCAATTTCCTCTGCCGCCTCGGGAGCGTTTCACCATTGAATACGTTATGATTGACGGACTCAACGACTCGGACGACGATGCGCGCCGATTGGTCCGTTTGCTTTCCCGGCTGCGGGCAAAAGTCAATCTGCTGCCCTTAAATCCCGGACAACGGATAGCCATGAAACCTTCGCCCCCAGAACGTGTGGAGCGGTTTCAGCATATTCTGATTTCCAAAGGATTGGCTGCCTATATCCGCCGGCCGCGGGGGCAGGATATTTTTGCGGCTTGCGGACAATTAAGCGGAAGGATGAGCGCTAATTCGAATGCTGAATTTTGAATTGTGGACGCTGATTTTGAATCGACCGCTTTGAACTTCTTTTTTAATTGGGATCTATTAATCTTAATACTCTGCAATTTGGAATTTAAAATCTAAAATTTGAGATCAACGACATGGAACTTGAAGAGGTTATTCGTCAGGATTTTGAACAGCTCTCCAAGACCACCGAACTCGATGTGGCCAAGGAATCCGAAGATGTCTTGCTGATGCAATCGATCGAAGGCCACGCCCATAATGGCGGCGGCATGTTTCACAAAAGGCGCTTCGTCAACTTGACAATTTCCGACATCGTCACCGCAATTCATTTAAATCCGGAAGAGGTCAAGTCTTTCCGTCAATCGCTGATCGATGAGATAAAGTTTTATGTGGAAGAGGCGATTCATGGCAAGGGGCCGATCCGTCTGCTGAACTCCGAAGGCGAACCGTTCCTGCGAGCTGGCCGCTTGAAAGGCCTGGTGGTCAATCCGGAATCCATTTTAAAAGGATTGTACCTGGGAGGATTGCGGGACGACAGCGAAATCCGCCACGACGTGGAGCGCGAGTACAACATCAAAATTGGGGGCGGGCGCTGTCATTTCGTGGACCTCAGGATTGCGAAAGCGCTCAACCTGGACGGCGAAAAGTTGGCTCACGAGGCTCATTCCGAGTTGATCGAAGAGTACGAGCGCGCCGGAATGATTGTCCCCGCCGAAAAATGCGACAACCAGGAATCCGAACAGGTCCGCTATTTTTATATCCGCGACCGGGTGGGTCCCGGCCAATCGGATGATGCCGCCATCGTTTCGGCGGGCCTGCTTTTCAACCGGGATGTCGCTCTTGGAGTATTCCTGGCCGATGCCATCGATACCTTGGAAAAATTCGCGCCCCGATATTCGGATCAGGATAATGAGTTGGCAAGGCAAATCGGCGAGAGATACAAAGATTTGAACACCAGCATGGATGATCTCCACAAGCTCATCTACCTCAGCACGATTCCCGAAAAGAAAGTCGATATTATCCCCGACAGTTCGTTGCGGTATCTGCTTTCCATCGACAAGAAGACCAAGCAGAGTCTGCTGGACTGTTATCTGGCCTTTATCGAGCGCAAGCCGATCATGCCGATGGGCATGTGGAAAATCAAGACCACCACGACCGAGTTTTTTTCCTATATCAACCATCGCTTTTTAAATTTCCAGGCCGCGGAAGCGCACCTGGCTTCACTTCCCATTGCCGCCCGGCTCAGCCGGCGCGTGGGCGAAATCATGGAAACCGGCATCATGACCGTGGATGCCTCGACTTCGGTTTCAGAGGCAATTCAAAAGATGCTGGGAGGGAACAAAAACTTCCTGGTGGTCACTCAAAATGGCGGCAAAATTGTCGGCGTCATCAAAGCTTCCGATGTTTTGCGGGTTTTCGAAGAATAGAAAGAGATCCTGATTCGATCCAGACCCTTTTCCCACATGGAAGCAGGGTGTATGTCGGGATGAAATGACGCGCCACCCACTCCCCGCCAAGGGGATGTCTCCCCTCCCCCGGAAAAGCCTCTGCCCCAGTCGCGTCCCTGCACGACACCGAGGTCGCCGCGCCTCCCACTTTATGCCATCCGCGGCTTGAATTCTCTCCCACTTTTAATCGCCCCCCTTCTCCATAAAAGGATTGCTCCTCGCGGAATCCGGCTGATACAATGCGGCCTTTGTTCGATTCTGATCCTGCCGTAGAAGTGATTCTTTAATTTCATTTTTTCCAAAGGACGATTATGGTTCAAGTCATGGCTTCGGCCACCCTCCATGAAAAAGGGAGCACTGTATACGTCTACCTCGCCTCGCTGGTGGCCGCGATATCAGGCCTGCTCTTCGGGTTCGATATTGCCGTCATCAACGGGGCAATGATTTTCCTGGAAAAATATTTCAATCTGACTACGCCGCTGCAAACGGAATTTGCCACCAGCAGTCTGCTGGTGGGATGCGTATTTGGCGCCATCATTGCCGGTCCCTTGAGCGACCGGTTCGGACGCAAATACATTCTGGGATTCTCGGCCCTCCTTTTTGGGATCTCGGCTATCGGCGCCGCTATTCCAACCAATCTGACGGAATTTGTTATCGCACGTCTGTTGGGTGGAATTGCCGTGGGCTCCGCATCACTGCTGGCTCCGTTATACATTGCTGAAATTTCTCCCCCCAATATTCGAGGGCGGCTGGTGTCGTTGAACCAGATGGCTATCGTCAGCGGGATCCTGCTCTCTTACTTGGTCAACTACCTGCTCTCCTTTTCCCCCGAAACCGGCTGGCGTTGGATGTTTGCCACGGCGGCCATTCCTTCGCTTCTTCTTTTCATTGCCTTGTTTTTCGTTCCCGAAAGCCCCCGCTGGCTGACCGAGTGCGGGAGGGAAGGCGATGCGTTGTATGTTCTGTCCAGGGTCAATGGGCGTTCCAGGGCCGAAGTGGAACTCCGTCAGATCAAGGAAACCATTGCCGATGAAAGTGGAACTCTGGCGGAACTCCTAAAACCCGGATTCCGCCGACCCCTCATCATTGCCGTAGTCATGGCGATTTTGCAGCAAGTCACGGGGATCAACACGGTCTTGTTTTATGGATCGAAAATTTTCAAGGACTATATGGGAGGCCAAACCGATTCTTCAGCCGTGGGATTGAATGTGATCGTGGGGGTCATCAATGTGCTCACCACCATCGTAGCCATATACACCATCGACAAGCTGGGACGCCGGCCGCTGCTGATGCTCTCGGCAGCCAGGCATGGCCATTTCGCACGGACTGCTGGGGCTTTGCTTCCTCTTCCAACCACCGCCGATCTATGCCATTTTGGGAAGCATCTTTGTCTGCGTGCTCTCTTTTGGCGTCGGGATGGGGCCTGGAGTCTGGGTGCTCATATCTGAGATATTCCCCACGCGCATTCGCGGCCGCGCCATGTCCATCGCCACGGTGAGTCTTTGGTGTGCCTGCGTGCTTTTGACTTTTACTTTTTTGACGCTGGTGCAGACGATCGGCGTGTCACGCGCCTTTTGGGTCTATTCTTCGATGTGCATGATTACCGTGATTTTTGTCTGGAAGGTGACCCCGGAAACCAAGGGGAAAACACTGGAAGAGATCGAACACATCTGGAAGCATTGAGAAACAGCGGCCGATTAAATCCCCGCTGCTGGCTCTTTTCTGAGGAGCCTCCCCTGCCAGTTTGACGGCACAACAAGAGGATGAAAATTTATTCCCCCTTTGAAGGGGGATTTTCTATGGAGCCGCCCATGCCAGCGTGGCTGGCACAACAAGAGGATGAAAATAAGGTGGGACGCGCGATCCTTCGCGCGTCGCTTGGCCAGCCTCGCCTGCTCAGCCAGCGTGCACAGAGTGCCCGCTCCACCTTTGCCCAATTTTTATTTTCTGGGGTGGGATGCCCGACACGAGACGCCTGATACCCAGCAACTCAAATGGCTTTCACCATCAATTCCGCCACCAACTTGCTGTACCTGGCGGGATCAGGCAGCGGGCTCCCTTCAGCCAGAAGCGCTTGGCCATAGAGCAGCCAGGCATAATCCTTTAGCTGAGGAGCAGCGGGATCTTTTTCAAAAATCGCCTGGAGTTTGTCCAGAAGAGGATGCTTTGGATTCAATTCCAAAATCCGCTTGGTCTTTTGAATTGGCTGTCCCATCTGCTTCATAAGCAATTCCATCTGCGGGCTCAAATCGTGCGGCTCACCCACCAGGCAGACTGGGGAAGAAATCAGGCGGGAAGAAAGCCTTACTTCTTTGATTTCCTCATCCAAATGGGCTTTCAAGGCCTCGATTAATCCTTTGCAAGCCGTCTCCTTTTCTTTGCGGCTCTCTTCAGCTTTTTTCTTTTCTTCCTCCGAACCTAAATCCACCTCGCCTTTGCCGGCGGACATCCACTTTTTCCCTTCATATTCGCCTACGCTTTGAACCCAGATTTCATCCACTGGATCCGTCAAATAAAGCACTTCGTAACCCTTATCTCGGAAAGCTTCCAAGTGAGGAGACTGGGCCACGGCTTCGCGAGAGGAGCCGGTCATGAAGTAAATGGCTTCCTGACCCTCTTTCATGCGGCTCAAGTAATCCTTCAGCGAGGTCAAATTCGACTCGTGCTGGCTGGATTGGCACAAAACCAAAGGCAGGATCTTCTCCTTGCTCTCCTGCCAGTCAAGCAACCCTTGTTTTAAAACTGGGCCAAATTCCTTCCAGAAAGTCAGATAATTCTCGTTCTGTTTCTCCTGCATCTCTTTCAGAGTATCGAGAACTTTTTTGACCAGGAAATTTCGGATGGCCTTGATTTGCCGGTCCTGCTGCAGGATTTCGCGGGAGACATTCAGGGAGAGACTTTCGGAATCCACCACTCCTTGGACAAAGCGCAGGTACTCCGGCATCAATTCCTTGCAGTCATCCATGATAAAGATCCGGTTGACATACAAGTGGATGCCGTGATGGCCGGTCCCGCGGAACATCACATCCATCGGGGACTTGGAGGGAATGAAGAGGAGCGCCTGAGCCTCAAAGTTCCCCTCCAGCTTAGCCGTAATGATTTCCAGCGGCTTGTTCCAATCGTGGGAAATGTGCTTGTAGAACTCCTGGTACTCCTCCTCACTGACCTCCTGCCGGGGGCGAGTCCAGATGGCCTTCATGGAGTTGAGCGTCTCTTCCTTGACTACCGTCTTTTCCGCCGCCCCCTCCTTGGGTTTGCCCTTTTCGTCCCTTTCCACCTCTTTTCGCTCCACCTTTAGCTTGATGGGGTAAGAGACAAAATTAGAGTACTTGCCGATAATCGATCGCAGGGTCCATTCCGCGGTATAGTCCTTAATCCCGTCTTCCTGATCTTCCGGTTTCAAATGGACGTAAACGCTGGTTCCCGCTTCCGGGCGGCTATCCTCTTCCAATTGATATCCACCTTCTCCGGTGGATTCCCAGCGCGTAGCCTTGTCTTCACCGGCTTTGCGGGTCAACAACACTATTTTTTCCGCCACCATGAAGGTGGAATAAAATCCCACGCCGAACTGCCCAATCAGGTCCGGCGGCAATCCCTGCCCTTGCCGGTTCTTGGCCAGCTTTAGGAATTCCATCGTCCCTGATCGGGCGATGGTTCCGATATTTTCGATCACTTCATCCCGGCTCATGCCAATCCCGTTGTCATGCACGGCGAGGATCCGTTTCTTGGAATCCGCTTCCAGAAAAATTTGCAGTTCCTTCTCCGGCAAGACCTCCGGACGGGTCAGAGCTTCAAATCTCAAACGGTCCAAGGCATCGGAACTATTGGAGACCAATTCTCTGAGAAAAATGTCTTTGTTGGAATACAGCGAATGAATCATGAGGTCCAGAAGCTGTTTCACCTCGGCTTGAAATTCATGTCGCTCCGGCTGGGCATTCATATTCTTCCTCCTGTTCAAACAGATAATCAAATTCTGAACGGGATTCAATATACCATGGCAGTCCGATTTAGCTCCAGTCCATTGCTCCGCAAAGGTGTAATCCAAAGTGCGACAGGATAGGCTTAATCTCCGAGCGCGGCTGAGTTTTACCCACAGAATTTTGACACGGGGAATTAAAGGCAAAAAGCGCGTGGTCACGATGACCACGCTTCCACCAAAAGACCCCGGCAGGGGTCGCAAGAAATTAGCCAGGGGTTCGGACAGTGGCACGATGCCACGGTCCGAACCCCTGGAACCTTATTCATTTTTTCCCCCAGCACGAGCGAATCCGTCCGCTATGGCGGAACGGCGGATTCGCTCGTGCTGAAGATTCTATGGGCAGGCTGAAAGTGCGCCAAAAGGCGAAACGCCAGCCTAGGGGCATTGCTAGGGGTGTCAAAAAAATGTGGGTAAAATCTCAGCCCCGCGCGGGGGGAAAGGATAGGGGTGCTTCGTTCAGTCGCCTCCGTGTCTCCAATAAAAAAGTGCCACGATCCACCATTCCGTTGTATTCTTTTTGCCTCGATGATCCGAGTGATGCAGATCCGTCACTCGATTTGCAATCACTTTTTGGAGCCCTGGCAACTACTCAGCACCCCTCCTCGTGGCAGCCGCGATGACTGCATTTATGAGGTGTGAAGCCTGGCCAGTTCGCCAAAATTCCACGGTTTTCGCTTAAGGCGGACTCCCCGTGGCTGACATATACACGAGGATCTGAGCGGTAACCCGATCGATAAGACGCAGTTTTACTCCTCCTTAGTCCGTTCATCACACCGCGTGAACCTGTGTGGCGAAGACTCATCGGCCCTTAGACCCCCAGGGGCCGGAAGATAAAAACAGGAGCCCATATTGGTTTGTCTTATTTTCACATTCTCTTTCATCCGGGGAAATAACCATGAAACTCATCTCAAGCCTAGTTGACCTTGATCGCAGATGGACTGCACTTTCAGGACTATTCCTCTTTCTGGCCATTTCTTGCCTCTCTCTTCAGGCAGAGACAATTCCACTGCCGGAACATCCCCGTCCGGACTTTCAACGTTCGGATTGGATCAATTTGAATGGTTCCTGGCAATTTCGTTTCGACAAAGAAGACGCGGGGCTTAGTGCGGATTGGGCAAAAGGAGCCGTCTCCTTCCCTGATTTCATTCAAGTCCCTTTCCCTTGGGGGTCGAAGCTTTCCGGAGTCCAAAACAAAGCCGATATTGCCTGGTACCGGCGCAACATCGAGATTCCCGGCAATTGGAAGGGGAAGCGTATCTTCCTCGTAGTGGGCGCATGCGATTGGCTTACCACCGGGTGGATCGATGGAGAGAAAATTGGAAGCAACCGCGGTGGATATACTCCTTTTGAAATGGAGCTGACTCCTTTCATGAAGCCCGGCCAGAAACAGGCTCTGGTGCTGCGCGTAGACGACACTCCCCACAAGTTCAAGCTGGAAGGCAAGCAAGGGTATGGTCCAGCCAAAGGGATCTGGCAGACTATTTATTTGGAAGCCCGACCACAGGCTTACCTCAAGACAATCCATTTTTCTCCGGATATCGACAGGAAAGAGGTGAAGGTCAGCGCGGAATTCAACTGTGCACTCACCTCTCCAGCGCAACTGCTGATCCGGTCAAAAAGCGGACTATTCCAGGAAGTGAAGAAATCCCTGGCCAAAGGCAACCAGGAAACCGAATTTGTAATCTCTTTGGAAGACCCTCACCTTTGGAGTCTCGAGGACCCTTTCCTCTATGAAGTTGAAGTTTCGCTGGCAGGACCGGACAATTCCAATGATGTAATCTCCACCTATTTTGGGATGCGGAAGATCGGCGTCACCAGGCTTCCGGGAACTGAGCTTCCTTATGTAGCCCTCAATGACAAGCCCGTTTATTTGCAGATGACACTGGACCAGGCCTACCATCCGGAAGGCTTTTACACTTTCCCCAGCGATGAATTTATGCGTGATGAGATCCTGCGCTCGCGCCGCCTCGGCCTCAATACCATGCGGGTCCATGTCAAAATCGAAATCCCCCGCAAGCTGTATTGGGCCGACAAACTGGGGATGCTGATCATGGCCGACATCCCCAACAGTTGGGGTGAGCCGGACAAGGAGATGCAGTTCGAGGTAACCACGGCTCATCGCGGCATGTTGCAGCGCGATTTCAACCATCCGGCGATTTTTTGCTGGGTCCTCTTCAATGAAACCTGGGGATTGAGAACCGGCAAGGAATATCTGCCTGAAACCCAGGAGTGGGTGGCTTCTCTCTACCGACAGACAAAAGAAATGGACCCCACGCGCCTTGTCGAAGACATGTCTCCCTGCAATTACGATCACGTGGAGACGGATCTAAACAGCTGGCACGTTTACCTGCCCGGCTATGCCTGGAAGGAACAGCTCGAGCAGGTGGTCCGTGACACTTTCGTGGGGTCCTCATGGAATTTTATTGGCGGGCGCAAGCAGGCTTCCCAACCGCTGCTCAACAGCGAGTGCGGCAATGTGTGGGGATATGAAGGGAGTGCGGGCGATGTGGATTGGAGTTGGGACTACCATATTATGATGAACGAATTCCGCCGTCAGCCCAAAATCGGCGGATGGCTCTACACCGAACATCATGACGTGATCAACGAGTGGAATGGCTATTATCGGTACGACCGGAGTGAGAAATTCACAGGTCTGGAGGATCTGGTTCCAGGGATGACCCTCGCCGATCTTCATTCTCCTCTCTACATCTCTACCGGCAGTGAACTTTGCCGCAAAGTGACCGTCGGAGACAAAGTGCAGGTGCCGCTGTATGCCTCATTCTTGACCGACGGAGTGCCCGCCGATCTCACTTTGCATAGTCAGCTTTATGGGTGGGATGATCTGGGCCGCTTTGCCCATTATGGAGAATCCCGTCAGCCGATCAAAGCCGCTCCCTGGATGTCCCGTGAGTTGCCCCCCCTGGAATTAACCATGCCTTCCCGACCTGCTCTGGCCATTCTGGCCCTGCAGCTTGAGACGCCGGTGGGGGTGGTGCTCCATCGAAATTTTACAACCTTTAAAGTCGAAGTCAAAGAGCCTTCGCGCGATGAGACTTTCGCGCAGGACGGCAAAAAGTTCCGGTTGATCCGGATATCGCCTTCCAGCTATCGAGATTCCCGCTGGTCACAAAAAGAATGGCGGATTTTGGATGGATTAAAAGTGAATGGAGCAGGCAGCGGCTTTTTTGAATATCGTGTGCCGTGGCCCGCCGGTCTGCATTCCAGCCAGATTCAATCAGCCACGCTCATTCTGGAAGCCTCCGCCAAACAGCTATTTGGCAAGGATCGGACGGATGGCTCCAAAGTGGAAGGGGATTTCATGCGGGGGAAAGGGACACTCGATCCCAGCTCCAACCCTAATGCATATCCCATGACCGACACGGTGAAATTCCCCAGCGCCGTGCGGATTCGGGTGAATGGCCGGTCGGCTGGAATCTTTGACTTGCCGGATGATCCCGCCGATCACCGGGGCATTCTCTCCTGGCTTGCCCAGCCGCACGACAAACATCTTCGAGAAGCCGGCTCTTATGGATATTTGATCCAGGCCCGCCTTCCTGTCGAATCGCTTTTAAAGGAAACCGAAATATCTCTCCGGCTGGAGGTAGATGATTCACTGCCGGGAGGCCTCGCCATTTATGGTGAGCAATTTGGACGATATCCGCTCGATCCCACTTTGCTGATTGAACTCAAAGATTAGCGGGACTTCGACCCGGACTATGGGAGTCAACCAATGAGGAGCCACACCTGCGGGGTCGCACGCACGGAGAGGGAAAACAGGCTTGATGGAGCGCCGTACCCTCACGGTGCAAAGCGGAGAGCTGGATAAGGGCATCCCGCCTCCAACTAGCGGCTCAAGGGGAGGGCGAGCCTCCTGCTAAGGCGGACTCCGCCCGGCGGGCCACTTCGCATGGCGTGTGCCATCTCTGCCCAGACCGGCTCGGCGGGAGCCTCGCCCTCCCGGCTATCGCTTAGTTAGATTTGCACGGCTACGTTTCGATCTTGTCGCTCGTGGCCCAAATGAGGAACATGTCATGACTGAAAAGAAAGTTTGGCTTATCACCGGTGCTGGTCGAGGCATGGGCGTCGACATCGCCAAGGCCGCCTTGGCCGCCGGCCACGCCGTTGTCGCCACCGGTCGCGATGTTGCGAAGGTCGCGGCCGCGGTGGGCTATCACGACAACCTGCTGGCAATCAAACTCGACGTTACTCACCCACAGGATGCGCAGGCAGCAGTCGAGGCCGCCGTCGCGAAATTCGGCCGAATCGACATCCTGGTCAACAACGCGGGCAACTTCTTCGCCGGCTTCTTCGAGGAGCTAAGCCCCAACCAGGTTCGCAATCAAATCGAGACGCTGCTGTTCGGGCCGATGAGTGTCACTCGCGCCGCTCTGCCCGTGATGCGCAAGCAGCGTTCCGGCCTGGTGGTCACCATCTCCTCGACCGCGGGCATCGCCGGTCAAATGTTCTGTACAGCGTATGCTGCTGCGAAGTTCGGTATCGAGGGGTGGATGGAATCTCTCACGCCAGAGATTGCACCCTTCGGAATCCGCACGATGCTGGTCGAGCCTGGTTTTTTCCGTACCGAGCTGCTCACCAACGACTCGACGACGTACGCCAAGCCCTCCATCGACGACTATGCGGAGAAGACGAAGGAAATCGTCGCGGCTTGGAAGAGCATGGATGGGAAGCAAGGCGGCGACCCCGCCAAACTCGCCCACGCCCTCGTGAAGCTCGTCGCGCTCGAGGAGCCGCCAACCCGCTTTGCTGCGGGCGCCGACGCCGTGCAGACATTTGAGGCCAAGGCCAACGCGCTGCTTTCCCAGGCCCAAGCCCACCGCGGTTTTTCCGCCTCGCTCGCGTACGACGACGCCTGAGCAGGAGTGTTGCTCCATGGCAGCTGCAGCAAATCTAACTATGCGCTGCACCCGACGCGCTGACGCGCGCGGGTGAGCGCTAGCGTTCAGCCGATCAACACGACTGGTTCACCCTATCGCACTTTGAATTACACCCATTACAGCGAAAGATAGTATCCGAAGCCACCGGATCGTTATAAAATGGCCAGGCATTCTGCCAGGAATGCTTGGCCTTCATTTTCAATTTAATTTCAGGAATCGGTAATTGCACTCGGAAGATTGAAACAGGAGAGACTCATGCGACAAAGATCGAGACTGGTTTTTATTTTGCTGATGATGAGCACAATTCTTGCTTTGAATATGGCGGTACTGCGGGCGGCGGAGAATCAAACAGCTCCGGTTGTCCTGCTCTGGCCGGAGGGAGCGCCGCTGGCCCGTGGTGAGCAGGAGGCTGACAAGCCCACTCTGACTCTCTTCCTAGCACCCCGGGAGACCAACACTTCTGCCGCAGTTGTCGTCTGTCCCGGGGGCGGATATCAAGCCTTGGCCATGGACCATGAGGGAGTCCAGGTGGCTCGCTGGTTCAATTCATTTGGAGTCAATGCCTTTGTTCTGAAATACCGAATCGGGAAATGGGACGGCTCGGGGTACCGGCATCCCGTCCCGCTGTTGGATGCCCAACGCGCCATCCGAACCGTGCGAGCACGTTCGAAGGAATGGGGAGTTGACCCGGAAAAAATCGGTATTATGGGATTTTCGGCAGGCGGACACTTGGCCTCTACGGCGGGAACTCATTTTGAAGGAGGCAATCCCGCGGCAACGGATCTCATCGAGCGCGCCGGCTGCCGTCCCAATTTCATGATCCTGATTTATCCGGTCATTTCCTTCCGAACCGAATATGCTCATCGTGGCTCTCGCACGGCACTGCTCGGAAGCGACCCCGACCTGAAACTGGTGGAGTCTCTCTCCAATGAAACACAAGTCACGACGATGACTCCTCCCACCTTCATGATTTATTCTGACGATGATCCGGTACTCCCAGAAAACAGCATTCTCTTTTACCTGGCCTTGCGCAAAGCCAAAGTTCCGGCGGAAATGCATATCTTCGGGCATGGCGGGCATGGCTACGGTCTGGCGCCCAAGGATCCAGTCCTTTCCGGCTGGCCCAAACTTTGTGAGGCCTGGATGCGAAAACAAGGTTTCATTGGGAAATAGCTCACAAGTCATGTGGTCCCTAATCAGCACCCATCCGAAGCCACGCAGAGTGCATTTTACGAGACGTGGTGGAACCTGGCCACCTGGCTAAAAGCCCACGCCTCGCTTCAACAAATGAAAACCTCTCCAGCCTTTTGCGCCGGACGCGCAAACAACGCGCGCCGGTGGATGTCGGCAACAAATGCATTATTTTCGAGAATTGCTTGCCCCTTTGAATTCATGCGCTCCTACACAGGTGGGACCGCCGGGTGGCAACGGATTGCCCCAAAAATCCTTATCCCCGGGCGAAGGGATTGGAAGAGCGGCACCAACACAGGCGGAATTGGCTTTCAGCTGATATCCCTTCAATGTGTCGAGGCCAATCTTGCCGGTTCCAGCTCCGAGCAATAGTGGATCCAGATTGAGCGCTTCAGCATCTACGGGGGGCGCAACATGATTCCCCATATAGACATTTTTCCGGAACTCAAAGCGAGTTTTCTTGCCCAGATCATACTTCAATTCGCCCTCGGCTATGATGATGTTGTTCGTAAAATAGACATCTTCGGCCCAGTTGTTGTAAATGGTATTGTGAACGAAATACGTTTTGATTTCTTTCCCCACAAAGAAAACATTGTTGTAAAAATGCGTATTGCGCGCCGGGCCAGCGATATGAATGATGCGCGGCCGGCGCTCGTAGGGGGGAGTCCCTCCATTTCCATCGTTCTGTGAGATATTGTAGCGAACGACGGTGTTTTCCAGCCCCACATAAGTCACCTGGCCCTCCTTGCTTTGCATTCCCACACTACAGATCAGCATGAATCCTCCATCATTATCATGGGTGTAGTTGTACTGGAAGAGCGTATTCCGGCAATTGTCGTCTGAATCAAAGGCCTGCCCATCAAAGGTCCCCTTAATTCCGGAGACTTCATTATGCTGAATAACCGTATTGTCGGAAGCCCAAGGCCATATCCCCGCCGCGGCATCCCTGGCTCTCCGCCTGCCCCCATAGACCCGGTTGTACTCGATCAACGCGCCATCGCACCCTTCCGGCTTAATGCAATCCCCGCCAATATCCTCGAGCAAATTTTTGCGTATCACTACATGCAGACTAGGAAACCAGAGATCCGAACGGCGGTCCTGATGCCCGCTCCAACCGCCGATCCCGCTGCGATCGCATCGGAGCAAATGGCAATTTTCGATTAGAAGACCATCAAAACGGCTTTGCACCTTGTCGCCCCAGTTTTCCCAGAGTATTCCAAACCCTTCCTTGCGGTCGTTCTTCTTAAGTGAACCCCGAACATCATGAACAAATAAATCCGTGAGCTGGATGTCATGCAGCGTCCCGCAGTTTTCGGCCTGAACAAGAACCCCATACCGTCTCGTCTTTAGGGCCGGGTCATCATTGGCAAGCTCCAGATTACTGACTTTCCAATATTCCACATTCCGTAGTAACAAGGGCGCTTCGAACTCTCCCTGGGCATCAATCCGCGCCTTTTCTTTTCCCCCGTACAGATTGACGGTAATTGGAGCGTTTTTTTGTCCGGACCCATTAGGGGAGAATTGCCCGCTATACCGCGAACCCGAGGCAAACAGGATTTTGTCTCCCGGCTTGAAAACCATTTTGTTAAGGGGTTCCAACGTGCGCCAGGCGTTGGAGGGGGATTTGCCCGTCTTGGTGTCATCCCCCTTTTCGCTGTTCAAATAATAGCTGGCGGCCCAGCAATAGCGGCTGGGCACGAACAAGAGCAGCGCTAGAAAGAAATTAGAAATGATCTGCATTTTCATAATAGCTCCTTGTCAATCAGGAAAAAAAACGCAATCGAAGATTGGGGATCGGGCAGAAATTATGCTTTTGGAATGTGCAAAATAAGCTGACACTTTTGAACTTGTATGGATGAAATTGGCGCGGTTCTGAGGTTTCACGGCCTCCCCCGGGCGGAAAACACCCGGTTTGAAAAAGCGGCCTCTCATGGCTGCACTCTCAAAGTCCAGGCTTGCAGGCGCGCCTTCATGGATCAAGCGACGACATTCAGCCAGCCGCCATCTACGTAAAAGCTGCTTCCCACACAATAGCTGGCCCGCGGAGAAAAGAGAAAAACGATAAAATTAGCCAATTCGCCCGGAGTGGCAAAACGGCCGATGGGGGCATGCTTTTGGGCAATCTCATCGAGGAATTGTTCCCAACGCTTCTCCGTCCCTTGGGTTTCCTGTTTAGCCGCCTCTTCCCAACCTGCCGTTCGGATCAAACCAGGATTGATGCAATTGACGCGGATGTTGTCTCCAATTACTTCGTTGGCAAGGCATTTGGAAAACATCATCAAGGCGGCTTTTGTCACATTGTAAATGGGTTCGTAGCCAATCGGCTGCTTGGCACAAATGGAAGCATTGTGCAGAATCACGCCTCCGCTCCGGAGGCGCATCAGCGGGATGATCCCCCGAGCCAGCCGAATTGAAGCCATCACCTGCAGGTCCCAGTAGTACTGCCATTTTTCATCCGGAGCTTCGAGAATTGTCTCTCTGCTGCCGGTTCCCGCATTGCTAAATAAGAGGTCGACGCCGTGGAATGCCCTTTGCGATTCTTCCACCAGACGCCGGATTTCTTCCACTTTGGAGACATCGGCGGGAATGGCAAGCGCCTTGATCCCGTAGCGGGATTCCAGCCCGTTGGCCTCTTCCTGCAGCCGCTCAGCATCCCGGGCCGAGAGAATCAGATGAACTCCCTCTCGCGCCAGCCCTTCGGCCACAGCCAGTCCAATTCCCATGCTGCCGCCGGTAATCAAAGCCACTTTGTCGCGAAGCCCAAGATCCATAGTAGATGCTCCCCAGAAAACAGCGCGGATAGAGGCGGGGCGCCCTCACCCCGCCTGAGTTGGCCAAGCTTGCTCAAACGGCCTGAGGGCAGGCCGACTCCATCATCCCCTCTTCATCCTCCTGCAATGCCAGCCGTGTTGGCATAAGTTGCTCCGCAAAAAATCGACGGCATGGGGCAGCCAAGGGGAATCTGCTCCGCATCTTGATCGTTTGTGATTTGAGCCACCATTGTTCTGAGGTACTGTGCTCCCCCAAATCACAAAAACAGCAGAGGAAGATATTCGGGAGCATCGGCAAAAGGCGCCGCGCTGCCCTCCGCCACTTGATACATTCGCTCGTGGCTGGCAATGGCAGCGTTGCCAATCTCATCATATGGACGGTTACAGACATCCAGGAAACCGATGTTGTAGCATTCTCCATCGAATCGGCCGATGGCAGACTGGTCATAGAGAGTAAACCAGTGAACCCCCACGCAGTAAGGATCCGCAGCCGCGTCTTCCAAATAGACCCGGTATGCCTTAGCGCGGTCGGTCTGGTTCTTCAAATGACCAATCCCGGAAGCTGGCAAACCGACATCCAGCGCGCCAAAATGGTATTCGCCCACCATCACCGGCATTTTCAGCATCTCGTGAATCTTTTCGGCTTCCTCGCGCGGCAGCTTTTCCCGATAACAGTTCAAACTGAACACATCGAAAAATTTCATCCCCCGCACAGCCCAGGTGGGAGGAATCCCGGCCCAACGCATGCCAAGATTCAAGTGGTTGGGATCCACTTTGCGGCAAGCCGCGGAAATGGTTTTGAAGTAGCGTTCCACCATTAAGACCGTGAAATCCTGAAGGTCATCCAAAGCTTCCTTGGTGAAGATTCCCTGCCATTTGCCGGACTCCACTTTGGCAAAGGTGGCGGGCATTTTCCATTGGGCGGCCAGGGCTTGATCATCAGTGTATTTTGATTTCAAATGCCGCGCCAATTCGAGCCGGGTTGGACACTGAGGAGTATTGTAGAGCATGCCTACCGCGGGCAATTCGGATGAGAAACCCCAGGTCGGCTCATTCATCAGGAAATAGCCAATGAAGGCAGGATCATCAGCCGTATCCGACAATTCAGCGGCGTACTGGGCTGCATCGGCCTCAAAGTCGGAATGATAAACATCCGGGAAATCGCGGTAAACCCAGCCACAGCGCTTGGCCTGGAAATTCAGGGGCCGGACATAGGGAAAGCCGGCAGACTTGGCAAATTTCCACTCAGACCAGTTGGCCACCGTGTTGAAGCGCAATTTCTTCATTTCGGACAGGGCAATCTTGGCCCACTTGTCGCGCCAGCCCTCGCGCCCCAAGGATCGAATGATGTTGGCGGCTAGATAATTGATATATTTTTCTCCCGCATGTTCGCGTTCATCGTTCCGGAAAATATCTTGAAACTCTCCTTTTGGATCCGGCAGCCAGGTCAAGGCGGATTCCAAACCGTTAAAACGCGCGTCAGTATCGACTCGGACACAATCGAGACCGGCGGACCAGTAAGCATAGCCATCGGGATCCGCCAGCCACCAGCGTTTCCCATCATTGTGGGTGCGGAAGAATCCGCTGCCGCTGGTGAGTTTTCGGGCCTTCCACCCACCCCAGCGCGAGAACTCCTCGGGCCAGGAGCTTTTCGAGACATTCTCCCATTGAGATTGAATGCGCTTCTTGAGTTCAACGATGCCGCGGGTTTTGCCCGGCCAATCATGGAGGGTGCTTTGACCCAATTCGTCCAGCAGCTTTCCTTTGGGAAGCAAGGGTTGCGCGATCTTTTCAATTTCCTCCGAGACAGCTTGCAAGGGAGTCATGCACCAACGCACAGCGCCAGGACGTTTGTGCAAAATGGTGAGTTCCATCCGGTCCACCTTGGCAAGGTCGACCCGGTCGCCTCCGCACATCGGCTTCAGGAAAGCCCCTTCCCGATCCATCCTCCAGCGGCGCTGATCCACCATCTCCAATGAAAGACGAACGCGGTAGGAACACTGAGGCAACCCCCCAAACATATAACGGAAACTGCGCCCTTTTTCCCCTTCTTTTAAGATGATGGAAAACACGAGCAGGTTCTTGCCGTCCAGCAGCATGTCAGCGGCCAAGTATCTTGCCTTTTCCAGGAAGCCGGGTGAAAACTGATAACTAAAACCATCTCCTGATGCTTCCGCGGTGTACCAAGTGGCGCCAGCGAGAGGAGCTTTGCTGGTCTCCGTTTTGATCTTTCCAATCATATTGGCAATTTTTAATTTTTCGCTCCCCTTGGATTCCCCAAACAGGCTTGGAACCATCAAACTGGAACCAGCCACCCCCAACACCTGAATGAATTCTCTTCGCCTGATGCCTGTAGCTTGCTCAGACCATTTCATAAATGACTCCTCTGCAATTGAATTAATTGTGCGGGCAAGGTTACGTGAATCTATGGAACACAGCCGCAAAGGGCTGCTTGGCGTGGCATGACACATTACGAAGGGGGAGCTGTGGAATGCCACCAGCCCCCCCATTGATTTGTACATTTGGTTATATTAAAGCCGGCATCCTTTCGAGCCTCTTCTGGAGGGTTCTGGCGAAACATCAGCATTACCCGAGGTTGGGCAACTGCAGATCTTCCGAAGAGGCGCTGCGCCCCGCGGCGTCCACGGTTTTAATTTGGTAATTGTGAGCCGATTTGTCTTTGATTGTCTCTTCAAACAATAATGGCTTTCTGCTAGTCTGCGGCTGATAAGCCACCTGTTTGATTTTCTTTTGATCCCGCCAGATTTCATAGTGCTGGATCGGTTCATCGCCGGCAAACGCAGTTTGCCATTGCAAACGGGACAGCCGTTTACCGTCGCGCATCTCCTGTTGGGCCGCGGCTTCCCGGGGCGGCGTCAATTCCTGCTTGGGCAATTGGAAATAATTGGTTTTGCCTTCTTTTACGGCGTTGGTCAATTTTTCAATGGCGCGCCGGTCGCCGCTGCTGAGCCCTTTTAAGGAAACCTGGGCCGCCGCCAGGTTTTGCGTCAACTGACAGGCATTGGCATCCGAATCAATCTGCCCGATGCCGATGATGGCGGTGTGAATTCCCGGAGTCGAGAGCGAATATTCAATCAGAGGGCGGCTGGGCAAAGTACTGCTGCCCACCGTCCGCACCACATGCTCAGGTTTGGAAGACCAGTTCGCGGGTTTTGTGTACATGGCGCCATCGGCAAACACCTTCATGGCAATCAACCCCATATTCCGGGCCGCTGCAACGGGAATGACATTGTACTGCATGTTAAAGTTCAAGCGGTCATTGGCATTGATTGCCACCAGCATCCCTTCGAGGATGTTGCGCTCATCCCGCTGAATCATTTCCATCATCACGGCCGGGGAATGATGGCCGGAAAAACCGATGTGGCGAATCAGCTTTTCTTCCCTGGGATTGAGCCCCGTCAAATTAGTTCCATCACGATAATCCAAAAGTGCTGCCAGCGCCCCAATATTTTCCGCCCGCGGGTCAGGGCTCTTCAGCCCTTCATAAACCGCTTCGACCTCCTCCATCCGGGAAAGATGGTGTATCAGTACCATATCGAGATAGGCGCCGGAAGGATAATTGCCGTTTCCATCCCCAAACACTAGCGAGAGAGTCCTTTTGAGGTCATCCACAGTCCCGGAGGTTTGCGGTCCATTGGTGAACCCTCTCAGCCCAGGCTTGGTTCCCTTCCCTTTTGCCCAACGCAATCCGGTCTTGCTCGTTAAGAAAATGGAACGCCTCTTCGCTTCATCATAACCGGATTGGCCTGGGATGAGATGCAATTGTTGGAATGCTTTGCCGTAGTTGGCCTGGCTGGGCCCATAAGCATTCGAGGTGTCGAAATAATTAATCCCCAAATCAAAGGCTTTCAAGATGATCTTGACCGGATCGACATCCGCCGGGGTCCATTGCAATGAAGCCTGTCCACCCAATCCGAGGGTGGTCGCTTCAAAATTAAGCCTCCCCATGGCTCGTTTCATGGGTTTGGCAACTTTAGCTTGGCCGAATATCATATTCGGTCCCAGGGACAGACCGACCGACGCCAGTGCGGCTCCTTGTAGAAACTGGCGACGAGAAAGAGATCCTCCTTGTCGTTTAAGCATGAGCATCCTCCTTTGATGGGAAAATCCAATCTTGAGACTTCATGCCAGCATCTCGCGGACATGATATCCATTCATCATGATTAGTTTTAAATTGAAATGTCTTTTCGCATCTCTTGCAACAGAGCGAATGGTGGAAAATTACGCCAACGACTCGCTATTGTCAATGGAGTCCGATGATTTGCAGCCCTTTCGGAACTTTTGGCAAGGGTCAGAGGAAAGGAAGAGAGCGGGAGCGGGAGATGAAGCAAAAGGGCGAGGCAGAAGACGAAGGGCTATTTTCAGAGACAGCTTTGGGGCCGAGTGGAGCAATCCTGCTCGAGTTGTGCGGTTGGAGATCGGCGGGGGAGAAACGGGACCAGCGAGCCCGTAGAGCGGAAGGTTTAGCTGGAATCGGGGGCGAGTCTATCGAGGCTCGTCCAGATCAGAAGATGAAGGTCGGCGGGAGTCATCGGGGGATGGGATCCCCGGCGCAGATAGCGGAGGCGGAAAAGGCGTTCGATGGCGAGAGCGAGGCAGATCAAAAGCCATTGGATTAAGAGACTATTGTCATGATGGTGCGTGATATGCTCGAGTCCGTAGCGGTTTTTGGCATCGTTGAAGCCCTGATTTTCGATGCCCCAGCGGCCCTGGCAAAGTTGATACAGACTGGGGGAACTCAAGCGGCTGACGGGAATGTCCGTGAGCCAATAGCCTTCCCCCACCTGCCCCGTGGGATAATGAATCCGGTAGCGGAGCACCCGCACGGACACCCAGCGCAGCTTATCCCACGGATCGAAGTCATCGGCATCCCAGAGTTCCACCCGGGTTTTCTTTTTTTCAAACACCCGGTGAACGGGGGTGTTTTCAAACCGAGCCTGGGCCTGGGCATAAAGAGTGGGGAGATTGTCTTTCAGGGGGGTGGCCACGTACAAACCCAAATCGTTGGCTTCGTGCAGGGCCGGAGCATTGGCATAGAGGCTGTCCCACACCACATATTGGGCAAAACGGGGGCCTAGTCCCTGCACCATCCGCCGCAACAAGCGGCGGCTGGCCGTCAGTTCTCCCTGGCCGGGCGGTTGGGGTTCGACGTCCAGGGGGAGCACGAGGCCGCCCGCCGTCACGCAGCCCAAACTGAATTTGTGGTGGTAGCTGGAGACCTCCTGATCTTTGTTTTTGACCGGAAGGCAATGAGGACAAGCGGGCCGCGTACAACGGGCCACTCCGGTTCCATCCAGAATGAAGCCAATCCAAAAAGAACGGTCGAAGGCCTTATTCCGTTTGGCTTGTCGAAGCACCCCGGCCAAGGCTTGACGCAGGGGGGCGGGATCGAGCCTTTCGGTGAAGTAGGCCAGAGCATCATTGCCGAATTTGCGGCTGATTTTCAAGGCGGAACGGGCGGGGCTGTGTGCCAAAGCCTCAAGGCCATGGTGCGAGTTTTTCCGCAGCACCGTGCCGATCACCAGGGCCCAAAGCAGCACGGCGGGGGGAAGGCTGGGTTGCGGCAGGCCATCCCCGGGCTGGTGGAAGTAGCGGCGCAGCTGGAACTGCTCGAACAAAAAGGTTTTGAACTTGGCGGGGGGAACCGGTTTCCTCAACGCTTTTGTTCCCGCCGCCACAAGACCAGCAGCTCCGCATTGGCGTTGAGGATTTCGGTGAGTTTCTCCCGAAAGCTTCGGCCCATTTCCACGCGGTGACGGACTTCCTCCACCCAGTCTTCGGGAATCCTTTCCACCCGCTTTTTTCCCTCCACCATATAGGTCAGCAGCCATTGAGGATGACCGGGGCCAGAGACGCAGCGGCAGGTGGGCTTGCCGCACTTGCGAAAGCACTGGGCCAGCGATCCCGGCAGAGCTTCCGGCAGAATCGAGAGAGTGCGGAGGGAGTCGTGTTTGAGTTTTCGGAGCCGTCCGGCCTGGGGGCCTTTAGGCGAGATTTTCATGGCCAATTCCTCCTGCATGTATTATTACAAACAGACTCCAAAAAGTCAACCTTTATTTTGCGAATGCGAAAATAGAACGGCTTTTTTTAAGGGGGAGATTTTGGCCAGGTTACCCCTGGCGGCTGAGGTTCAGACGCATAGCGTTGGCAAAGTTCCGAAAGGGCTGGATGATTTGGTTGTAATTCAAAATGCGGCAGGGTGAACCAGCCGCGCTGGCAAAAGTGGCTCCCAAGAAAATCGATCTATGTTATTGAATCTATGAGGTAGGGCGGTTTCGCCGAAACCGCCGTCTGCGCTAGCATAGGCGGCCGGTTCGGCGAACCGGCCCTACCTCTTAGCCGCCCAGCATGAATATTTTCATCAACTTGTTGTGCCAGACGCGCTGGCACGAGCGGTTCCTCAGAAAATCCCCTCCACCAAAAGGGAACGGAGACTATAGTCCGCGCGGGTGGAACCAATTAAGGGATTCTCTCAAGAAGTCTAAGTAAAAAGCAAGCACCGCAGCGGTCTGGTAGGGATCCGTGCCTCTAATCTTTCGGGGGGGGGTGTTTCACTCTGACCATGTTCATAGACTAATTCCACGAGGCAGAACCCTTCAATCGACATTCAATTAGTGCCTTGATTATTCGTCTTAGGAAATCTATTCTGTCTTCATATTGGGGATAGCACAACGCTCTCCTTTTTTCTTCGGAGGAAATATGAAGCAGGATCAGATGAACCGGAGGGACTTTCTGGGCAGGAGTTCTTTGACGCTGGCGACAGCATTGTCCTTCCCCTGCCTAATACCTGCCTCCGCGCTGGGAAGGAACGGGGCCGTGCCTCCCAGCGATCGCATTGGATTGGGATTCATTGGCATGGGAGGACAGGGATTGGCCAATCTCTGCAATCCATCCATGGAGGACTATAACCTGGCGGGGGGCTTCATCGGAAAAGAAGATGTGCAGGTCAGGGCCGTTTGTGATGTCGACCGCGAGCGGCTGAATCGCGCGCGTGATCTGGTTTATGAAATCTATGGAAACCAAGACTGCAATGGTTACCAGGATTTTCGAGAGTTGCTTTCCCGGCCTGAGATTGACGCCGTGGTTATTTCCACGCCCGACCACTGGCATGCCTTGATTGGGATTGCCGCGGCCAAGGCAGGCAAGGATGTTTATGGGGAAAAGCCACTGGCACACAACATCGTGGAAGGCCGGGCCATTTGCGATGCCGTCAAGCGTTACGGAACCGTGTGGCAAACGGGTTGCCAACAGCGCTCCTGGGGCTATTTCCGGGCAGCCGCGGAACTGGTTCGCAATGGCTTTCTTGGAGAAGTAAAAACGGTTCGAGTCAGTTTGCCGGCGGGAGCTTCCATCAATCGGCCGGTGAAGCCAACCCCAGTGCCGATAGGTTTTGACTTTGATTTCTGGCTGGGACCGGCACCCTTGGAACCCTTTTGCGCCGGGCGTTGCCACGGCAGCTTTCGCAACATCAGCGATTATTCGAGCGGTCCCATTGCCGATTGGGCCGGGCATCACGTCGATTCAGCCCAGTGGGGCATGGGGACGGATTATAGTTGGCCAGTTGAAATTGAGGGGGAAGGGACCTTCCAACAGGGAGGCCTTTTCGACAACATGGTCAATTATCACATTGAATGCAAGTATGCTGAAGGCTTCACCTTGATCATCGAAGACAATTCGACGCGGCCGGAAGGGCGGGATGGCAAGCGCTTTTCCCGCTGCACTTTTGGATGGAACATCGGCGTTTTATTCGAAGGGACCAAGGGATGGGCGCAGGTGAATCGGGGAGGCCTTGACGTTTTCCCGAATTCTTTGGCGAAGGTGAAAATTGGCCCGAATGGGATCCATCTCTATAAGAGCGACGATCACAAACAAAATTTTTTGGATTGCATCCGCTACCGGAAAACTACGGCGGCGCCGCCAGAAGTGGCCCATCGTTCCGTGGGAATTGGCTACCTGGGAATCACCGCTTTGCATCTCAAACGGAAGTTGCGCTGGGATGGAAAGAAAGAGCGTTTCATTGACGATGACATGGCCAACCGCAGGTTGTTTCGTCCTATGCGGAGTCCCTGGCATTTGTAATTCCGGGTTAATAAAACAGAATACATCGGCAGCTTTTGAGGACCTACACAAATGTGTTATAGCGTATATCTATCGACCGACAGTCCGGAGGACTTGAGCCGGCGAAATTCCACACTCGTTCGATTCGAGAAATTGGACTCTTCACTCGCCGATCCCTGCACAATCCTGCTGGATCATCCAAATCGATGGTATGTCGGATCAAAGTCGGAATGTGGCTGCACTTTCCGGCATCTGATGTCCACCGAGCTGGGTTTCTCCGAACCAGAGGATTGGCTGGAGGAAGAACAAGACTCTGTTGACGCCACTCGTGAATTATTCTCTACGCTTTCCTTCCTCCTCTCTACCGGCCACCAGGTTGACTTGATCGATCGATGGCAAGGAGCCCAGCCCGAAGATATCATCATCCGCAAGGTTCTGCTTGAAGAGGTCTCGGCTGTAACTTTTCGACTTTTTGAGAATCATAAGTTCATATTTGAGGAAAAGAATCATTGTTAAAGGTTCTTGGAGGCGGAATGCCCTTATCCCGCCCGGGTTTGTTAAACCTGCTCAGACGGCCTGAGGGCAGGCCGCCTCCATCCCGCTCTTCGCTTTACGCCGTGAGGCCACGGCACCTCCATCCGAAAAGTCATTCCAGGGTCTTCATCCCCAGGATGGATTGCGGTTCAGTCTGATGCAAATCAAAAATCAGGATATCGTTCCTCCCTTTCTTCAGCCAGGGAGCGGGGCAGTAGAGCCGTTTTTGTGGACCAATTTCCCAATAGCGGCCCAGGTTGTGGCCATTCACCCAGACCAGGCCTTTTTTGTAGGGAGTCATGTCAAAATAAGTGTCAGCGACTTCCGCTAACTCAAATCCGCCGCGGAAGAATATCCCTCGACGGCCTTCCTCGATGGGAGCCGTCTTCAATAGCCCCAGAAACCGGGCCTCAAAAGGGAGATTGTAGACTTCCCAGTTCATCAAAGTCATGCCGTTGAGAGTCACCCGGTCAGTGATGCCTTTGCGGTCGATCATGGCCTGCGCGAAATTGATCCGTCCCATCCCTTCCACAAAAATTTCAAGCAGCGGAAGAGCTGGCTCGCTCTTGGGAATTTCCAGGCTTTGTTCCCCTTCCCGGCGATCCAGTTTTCCCAGGTATTTTCCATTCAGGAAGAGAGTGGCATAATCATGCAAATCCGTGATGGCGAGCGTGCCACTCTTGTGTCCGATGAGCCGGGTTTTGTAGAGGATGAAACCGTAATCCTGTTGGTAAGCTTCCATAGGCTTGGGCTGAACGGAATGAACCGGCTTGGGCAAATTATCAAAGATGGATGAAATCGCCTCCATTTTGACGGCGGGAATTTCTATGGCAGCCATGGGCTGGGGCACCTCCGGCGCCTGCCCCACATACCTGGCGATAAGATCGCGCAAAGCGAAAAATTTCGACGTGGGCTGCCCCTGCTCATTGATGGGAGCATCGTAGTCATAACTTGTCAGATCGGGTTCATATCCTTTGCCTCCAGAATTTGCCCCCGCGGTAAAGCCGAAGTTAGTTCCGCCATGAGCCACGTACAAATTGAAAGACCTCTTATTGTCCAGCAGGTATTTGACCTCCGCCAAAAGGTCCTTCACATCAGGCCGCGCCCACTTTTCACCCCAATGAGTCAGCCAGCCGGGATAGGTTTCACTGCTGAATGCCGGCACCTTGGAATTTCTTTTTTTGGCTTCTTCAAAATCTTTATCGTTGGCGCCGGGATCCAACCCTATAGCAGCGCCATCGATATTTCCCGCCTCCAACATATAGGGAGTCGCCCCGTCTGCCGTGTAAAACGGGACGTCGATCCCACTGCGAATCCAGATTCTTCGCAAGGTTTCCAGATATTCCTTATCGTTGCCAAAGCTGCCGTATTCATTCTCGATTTGCATCATGAGGACAGGCCCTCCGCGGGTGATCAGCAGCGGCTTGACGATGAAAGCGAGTTTTGTGAGATATCGCTCCACGGCTTCCATATAGCGAGGATCAAGGCAACGCAATTTGATATCGGGAGTTCGCAGAAGGTAGGGGGGCAATCCGCCAAATTCCCACTCCGCACAAACATAGGGCCCGGGCCGCAGCAACACCCACATTCCTTCCTGTTGGATGAGCCGGATAAATTCGGCGATGTTGCGATTATCACTTTCAAAATCGAAACGGCCGGGCTCGCTCTCAAAATAATTCCAGAATAAATAAGCCGCGATAGTGTTGCATCCCATGGCCTTGGTCATCTGGATACGGTGGCGCCAATATTCCCTGGGAATCCGCGCTGGATGCAATTCTCCGCTGATCATCTGAAAGGGTTTGCCATCCAAGAGAAAATCTCTCACCCCCAGGGAAAAGGTGTGGCGGGCCGGTTCCGCCGTATAAGCCAGGCAACAGAGAATCAATATGAGAAAAAGGACCGGAGAAAAAATCTTCATTGTGAACTCTCCCGGAGATAAAAAAAACGGTAGGGTGCGTCAGCGCGCGCGTAACGCACCATTGTACGTGTGACCGGCTTCAGATGCGTTACGCTCTTGGGGCTAACGCATCCTGCTTCTGCACCTGCGTTGTGGGTGACTTTCTATCCCATCGTCACAACGACTTTGTGAAGTGAGCCGGCTTTTTGGGGCGGGATTGGCCCGGAGACCGGTTTCCCGTCGAGTGTGACGGTTTTCACTCCCTTTTGTACTCCATCCGGATTCAGAACTTTTATGTGGAAGGTGGCTTTGCGCCACTCGCGCTGAACTTCAAATTCATTCCAATCGCCTGGGATGCAGGGATCAATCACCAACCCATCGAAACTCAGCCGCACTCCCAAAATCCATTGCGTGGCAGCCAGATAAACCCATCCCGCGCTTCCCGTCAGCCAGGGATGCCGGGCTCTCCCAAAGGCAGAGTGGTCTTTCCCCATAATGAATTGGCAATAGGAATAAGGTTCAGATTCGCGAACTTCAATCGAATCGTTTTGATTCCACGGGAGCAGATCGCTATAAAGCTTCATCGCCAAGTCGCCTCGCCCAAGCTTGCATTCCGCGATCATGGCCCAGGGATTCGGATGGCTGAAGATGGCGCCATTTTCCTTGATTCCCCGGTAGACCCGCGTCAAATAGCCGATGTCATCGTCGGGTTTGGAGAAGGTGGGCCAGCACAGGTGAATGCCGTAAGGAGAGGAAAGGTACTTGTGTATGGAATCCATGGCTTTGAGCCCCCGCTCTCGTGAAGCCACATCAGACAGCACCGCCCAGCTGTTGCTTTCCAGGAAGATCTTCCCAGCCTTGTTTTTGTGGGAGCCAATTTTGATTCCCTTTCTGGTAATGCCGCGGATGTACCACTGGCCATCCCACAACTCTTTTTCACAGGCAGTTTTCACCCTTTCGGCCATTTGACTGTACTTTTGAACATCCTTTTTCCGACCCAGGGCCGTGGCTGCTTCAACAAAAGCTTGCAGTGCCCAGTGGTGCATGAAAGACACCATGGCGCTCTCACCGCCCCCGAGATTCAGACAATCGTTCCAATCGGCTCGCAGTCCTTTGCAGATCCCGGTTTCTCCCACTTGTTTGGCGGAAAAATCCAGGGAACGCTTCATGTGTTCATAGACCGTGCCTTCCCCCTTATCGGCAAACGCAATCGCTTGATCCAGGAAGGCCAGGTCGCCTGTCTCTTTGACATACTCACAGATGGTCACCACAATCCAAAGCGCATCATCGGAGCAGACATCTTTCATCCCATGAACAATATCTTGAGGACTCGGCGTGGGCACAACGGTGGGCAACTTCACCCCTGGCAGTTTGTCCTCCTTGGGTTTAAACACTTCGGGATCAAACAAGTGAAGTCCATAGCCGGCGCTGACTTGGCCCTGTAACAGTTCCACAATGCGCTGGCGGCATTTTTCCGGGTTGGTGTGGACGACCGCCATGACGTCCTGCGAGGTGTCCCGAAATCCCAACCCAGTCCTGCCCCCCACTTCGACAAAGGAGGCGAAGCGGGACCAAACCACGCAGGTTTCCGCCTGTAGCAGGGTCCAGGTATTTAGCATGGAATTCATGCCCAGGTGAGGAGTTTTGCACTGGAGTACGGCGGTCTTTTTTTGCCAGTATTTTTTGAGATCGTCAAACGCCTTGTCTACCTTGGCGAGATTCGAATACTTCCTCTTGATTTGTTGTCCCTTGGCCCGCGGCCCAACCCCAAGCATGAAAATCAGCCGCGCCTCTTCCCCGGCTTTTAGCGCGATTCGTTTGTGCAGGGATCCACAATGGTTTCCCCCCAATTCGGAACTGTTGCCGCATACCCCCTTCTCCACGGCCACGGGATTAGCCTCCGTCCGATAATTACCCAGGAAACGATCGCGGACACAATCGTAAGAATCAGGTTCGAAACTCGAAGCAAAATAGTGATAAGTCCAGGGCTCATAGAAAAAATCGTATTCAATGACGCCATTCTTATAGCTGGAACCGCTGGCATAAAGCGACATCTGCAAATTTTGATTATCGATTTCTATGTGGTGATACGAAAATTCAAGGTAGGTGAAAACGCTCAACCGGCGCGGCTTCCCGCCGTTGTTCTTGAGTTTCACATCCCAGAGTTCCACCTCGTCGGGAATCGGAATAAACAGGAGCTGCTCGGCGGCAATCCCCTGGTATTCGCATTGGAATTTGGAATAAGAAAGCCCGTGCCGGCACTGGTAGCTAGCCTTGTCGAGATCCTTTCCCACCGGTTGCCAGGAGATCGTCCAGTACTCGCCAGTCTCATCGTCCCGGAGGTATACGTAATGTCCCGGCCGGTCTAGAGGGACGCCATTTTGCCGGAAGCGCGTGATCCGGTGATGCTCCGCCGACTTGTAAAACGAGTAGCCGCCGGCGTTATGAGAAATCACCGTGCATAGGTCTTTGACGCCAAGATAGTTCGTCCAGGAAACTGGAACATCAGGGCGCTCAATCACGTATTCCCGGTTTTCATCATCGAAATAACCGTATCGCATGCTCACCTCGTACGGGGACTATGTCCCTGTTTATCGAATTTTGCGGCCACAAAAAACAGATGGAAGGGATATTCACTAAAACCTGAGGCAAGAAATCAACCCCTGCTGATTTTCGCCTACAGGTTCCAATGGGAGCACGCATCTGTTGGAATCCGTCCCTAGAGGCGCGGTCTGAGATATCCCAAGGAGGACGAATTGTCCACCAGATTGTAGATCGTTCGCCGGACATTTCTCCACTCTCACAGGTTTCCTCCATGTATAGTTAAGCACTCGTAACTACCCAGGTTGTAGCCAGAAGCCAGAATTCGTAGTCAGAATGAACACGCCAGCAACGAGATATGATGCCCTTGTGGCGTGGCAAAAGGCTCATAAGTTTTTGGCGCAATCTTTTAGGAGCCTATTTGTAGGCTATTCTGGATTCTGACTCCTGAATTCTGTCTGCCTGAGTAGTCACAAGCAATCATAAAAAAAGGATCTACAAAAACGAAGTAATTTTAGCAGTTAGTGGGATGGAATCAAAGATTGGATCTGATTATTTGGTGAATCCAATGGCGGTGAGGAAGTTCGGGCACGGGATTCCACCATCCCCAAAGCTCCAAGCATCTTATTTCGAGAGTCGAAGAATAATAGTAACCACTCAGCGGGGGGCTGAATGATTACGAATAATATATACTCGACGCTTCAAATCCCTTGTCTACAGTCCGCTCAATGGGGCAAGACATCTTCCCTTCGGCGCTAAATTCAGCTTCTGCTGCGAATGGTTTAAAACGATTAATCACAAATATAAGGAGCATGCTTTTAATCTGTTGAGCAAGTTTGAAGTTACCCAATATAATGGGACGATTTGACTCGATGTGAGAAATTGGCCCGCAAATTCTCCGATAAAAAAACAGGATTTTATCCGAGGGATGGAATCTCCAAGATAATGACTGAGGTTGCCGCATGCAGTTCATTTGAGTTGGCATTCTTTGTCCTTCTGGCTTTCAGGGCACGAAAGAGTATACTGTCGTGAACATGAGAGGAGAGGAATTAATCATGGCCAAAAAAATGTCTGGGACCGTTCATCCGGCCTTCTGGGTCCCGACCCTGTATTTCGCGGAGGGCTTGCCCTTTGTCGCTATTAATGTGGTGTCGGTGCTGATGTATAAAGCCTTGAAAATTCCTGATGCTCAAATTGCCCTTTTCACCACGCTGGTCATTTTCCCATGGACCTTGAAGCCCCTTTGGGGGCCATTCCTCGAGATGTTTAAAACCAAGAAGTATTTTGTCGTCGCCACACAATTCATCGGCGGCATCTCTTTTGGCTTGCTGGCGCTCACACTACAATTAGATGATTTTTTTAGATATTCTCTCGCCATGCTGGCCATCATCGCCTTCAGCGGGGCCACGCATGACATTGCGGCGGATGGGGTATACATCAATGTTCTCTCGGGGAAGGAACAAGCAAAATACGTTGGGTGGCAAGGCGCCTTTTACAACATAGCCAAAGTGCTGTCGCAGGGGGCTTTTGTTTTCCTGGCTGGCCAGTTGGAAAAATCGGTGGGCATTTCTCCGGCCTGGATGATGGTAATGGCTCTCTTTGGTGCCATCATGATTATGTTAAGCCTTTATCACGCCAAAATGCTGCCCGCTGGCGGAATGTCCGGTCAGGTTAAAACCGCACGGGAAGCCTTTTCCACTTTTTGGGATGTGTTTCAGACTTTCTTTCAGAAAAAGTACATTGTCTGGGGGATTGCCTTTATTATCCTGTACCGATTTGCGGAAGGACAGGCAATGAAAATTGTCCCCTTATTCCTGAAAGCCGATCGTTCCGCGGGCGGTCTGGGCTTGGAAACCTCCCAGATCGGCATCATCTATGGAATTTTCCCGCCGGCGGCTTTCGTCATCGGCTCCTTGCTGGCCGGTTATTTTATTGCCGGCCGAGGCTTGAAAAAATCTTTGTTTACCTTATGCTGTTTCTTCAATATTCCCTTTGCAGTTTATACCTTTTTGGCGATCACGATGCCAAGTGATCTCTTTTTGATCGGGATTGCCGTCGTTTTCGAATATTTCGGATACGGTTTCGGCTTTGTGGGCCTGACGCTCTTCATGATGCAGCAGATTGCACCGGGCAAATATAAGATGGCTCATTATGCATTTGCCACGGGAGTGATGAATCTCGGCCTGATGATCCCTTCAGCACTCAGCGGTTTCATCAGCGATTTTCTGGGATACCGGCACTTCTTTATTTGGGTGATGTTTGCGACGATTCCAGCCTTCCTGGTCACTTGGCTTGTCCCCTTTCGTGTGACAGAAGCCGAAGAATCCAGCTAGGCGAAGTTGCTTAATCATTCACTTCCATGCCTTAGGGAGACAACAATAAACCGAGGAGGCTGCAGAGGCCTATTCGCAGGCCATTCTGGATTCTGGCTCCTGGATACTCTCTACCAAAGATGGAACGAATATTCAAAATAAACGTCTGTTTTGGGAGATGAAATTATGTGGCGACTTTTTTCGGTATTTCTATTATTGACGGGGGTTGTTATGGCTGCTGAGTTTCCAGAGGCGAAAATTTCCAACGGGACGATTCAGGCAAAATTTTATCTGCCGGATGCGGAGCGGGGATATTACCGCGGCACGCGATTCGATTGGTCAGGGTCCATCATCAGTCTTCAGTGCCAAGGGCACGAATACTTCGGGCAATGGTTTGAAAAATATGATCCAAAAATTCACGATGCCATCACCGGCCCCGTCGAGGAATTCCTCACCAACGGCGCCGGCCCCGGTTATGACGAAGCGAAAGTCGGCGGCACATTCATGCGCATCGGCGCCGGCGTAGTCCGCAAGATTGAAGAGAAAGCCTATGATCGGTTCAAGACTTATGAAATCGTGGATCCGGGCAAATGGAGCATCAAGAAAGGGAAAGACTGGATTGAATTCACGCATGTACTGAAAGATCCCGCCGGATACGCCTACCTTTATACCAAGAAAGTCCGTCTGGTTAAGAATAAGCCGGAAATGGTATTGGAACATTCGCTCAAGAACACCGGGCGCAGGGTGATTGAGACCGAACAATACAATCACAATTTCTTCATGATCGACCATCAACCCACCGGGCCGGATTCGGTCGTCAAGT
Source organism: uncultured Acidobacteriota bacterium (assembly GCA_963803155.1). GTDB lineage: Bacteria > Acidobacteriota > Terriglobia > Versatilivoradales > Versatilivoraceae > CAWDMN01. The sequence goes on along the minus strand of CAWDMN010000085.1, from coordinate 91,816 downwards.
TCGCGTTCGACGCGCACGCCAAGCTGGATTTAAAGGAGGCGGCTAAAGTGGAGGGGCGTCAATTGGAATACCCGCGAGAATTGAAACCCGGGCAAAGCGTCTTTACGGAATTTGAGGGATTTGGTTCAACCGCCAAGGACAATGACTTCCGCATTGAACACCGGAAAGCAGGCGCCGGCGTGCGAATCACGGGAGATCAGCCCATCGTCAAGCTGATTTATTGGAGCATTCGAACCACTCTGTGCCCCGAGCCTTATATCCGTATGAAAGTAACCCCCGGACAGACATACAAGTGGAAAATCGGGTATGAGTTCTATACACTGCCCGGGAATTCTGCCGCCAAGTAAGTTTCGTTTATCATATCAAACGGAGGCAGGGCGATTTCGCCGAAAGCGCCGCCTGGGGGCTGGGCAGGGACGGTTCGGCGAACCTCCCTGCCAGCTCCCCCTTTGCCAAGGAATGCCAATAGCTGGCACGCTCATGGGCATAATTAATTGAAACCCAAGCGTGATGCCTGAATCGCGGAAGACGAGCAGCATGTCATGAGTATTCTCCACTTCGACTCCGCTCTGATTATGTCTCTTCCACCACTTTCCATCCAATAGCGTCGGCAAAAGCGAAAACCGGTTCTTTCAAGTCTCCGTAAAAAGTCACCCGATGCCAACCCCACCGGTCCCATTGCGTGAAGAGCTTTTCGATGTCCCCGATTGGATCTCCGCACAGCTTGGTCCGGCAGGCGCGATCGTCCGGATCGTTAGCCACGACTTTGGCGCGATGAAAGAGAATTTCTTTCCGTTCCTGATGGATTTCCAAAGTTGAAGTCAAATAGCCCACCGGCAGAATCGAACGGACGGAGGCCCCCTGCCGATCTTCCGAGTGCGTTAGGATATGGAATGGATTGGCCTTCCCCTGCGGCCCAAAGGCTTTGTTGGAAGCTACGCAATGCGCGTAGATAATCTGCCTCTTGGAGGTGTCAATTACCGGATCCGAGATGTAGCCGGGCCGCCCCTGAGTCAAAGTGGAGAAAGCCACCATGGTGGCCGTGGAGCGCACATCACATTCACATGCCCCTACCAATCCATCGCTATTCAATTGGTGGAAGCCCAAACATGGATAGGCGTGAATGTGTCCGCCATAGAAGCCTCCCAGGCAATTGATGGTAATGGCGCCCGCCCCATATTTTTTCATGACGGCTTTCTGCGCTAAATACATGGCGGCGGAGGTTTCAAGGGTTTCGCGAGTGACGCCGCTGATCGAGGCGGCATTCTTCTGCCATCGGTCAGCCACCTCTCGGACCTGGTCTTTATCCGCATTTTTCCAAGCCTCGTTGATTTCAGCAAAGGCGACATGGGTGACGGGGATGCCCATCATTTCTCCAGCCGGACCAGACTCCTGGCTTTGCACGGCAAGGATCTTGGCTTCCTTCAAACGTCGCAGACAATCGTTGGTGGAAAGACATTGCAGGTTATCCGGCTCATAGACGTGCTTGCCGGCTTGGGGTGTGAGCTTTAGCCGCGCCTGCTCGGTGGCCCTTACAAAATCAGACACCGATTTCCCTTCTTTGATTAATCGGAAACATTTCACGGCCTCGACCAGGTCGTCGATCCGTGATGAGGCGACAAATCCAACGTTGGTAGTCTTGTTGCGAAGGAATTCCGCGGTATAACTCAAGAACCCGCCACTGCCTCCAAACTGGAAATCCGCATACAGGACCGGTTTCCCCGAAGTGGCAATTGTCTGCACGACTTGATTCCAGCAGTTCAATTGATAGACAAGATAGCCGTCGACGGCCCGCGATTTATCTGCTTCGAGGATCTGCTTGGCCTGATCCGGACCGGTGGCAAGAGAGGGGATAAACTCGAAGCCCGTGCATCGTTTCGCCAAAGTGGAATTGACTCCCTCCATGACGGGAACAAAATCGAATCCCTTGTTGGGCCAATCCGGACGATCCTGCTTTTCCGCGTGCAATGAATAAATGATGTGAATCCGGCTCTTGCTTTTTGAATCCGCGGTCTCCATCAAGGCCGGGGTACCAAGACATCCCAAAGCCCCCGCGGCAATGGCACTTCCCTGGATAAGAAAGTCGCGCCGGTGCATCGGACAGCAGGCGCAACCAGAAGAAATTTGTTCTTTTTTCACGATGGGCCTCTCCTCGCTTATGATTTGAATGTTGACTCTATTCCTCTTTTTTTGCTTTAGCAAGAGAAGGCGAAAGGGAAGGCCCAACCCAAAGCGAGAGAAAAATGGGAGGCATACTCATCCGGCGACTGCGGTGCTCATAGCTCACAATCCACTGCACAGATTCGCCGCAATGGCTCCGCGGTTTCTGGCGGAGCTAGATACTGCGGAGCCGATGAGGCAATTCCGCAATGCTAGTTCTCGCACTTTTTCTCATTTTTAATTGGACCCCAAAATAGCAAAGGGGAAAAGGGCTCTGTACGAAATGAATGCCAAAGCTTTAAAATAAGTAAGTTCCCAATTTGAGCCCGGAGGTTTTCATCGCCATGAAATTCAATCCTTCTCGCCGGTCCTTACTGCGCGCCAGCGCTCAGATCCCTCTCGCCGCGTTGGCTGCGTCAAGAATCTCGTTTCCTTCGGCTGCAGAAGCTTCCCCACAGACGAACCAAGGGACAGCAGCGCGCTTGCGCACCTTGGGCAAGACAGGACTCAAGGTGACATGCCTCGGATTCGGATGCATGACGACATCCGACCCGGCGGTGATCGAGCGAGCCGCGGAATCCGGCATTAATTTCTTCGACACCGCGCGGGTTTATCAAAACGGCAACAACGAGCGAATGGTGGGCACTGCCCTTAAGGGCAAGAGGCAAAAAGTATTCCTCTCCAGCAAGTCAGTGGCAAAGACCAAGGAGGAGGCCTTGGCCGACTTGGAGACCAGCCTGCGAGAGTTGCGGACGGATTATCTCGATATTTGGTATCTCCACAATAAAAGCAGCGCGAAAGAAGTTTCCGATGATTTGCTGGAAGCCCAGCGCATTGCTAAAAAAGAGGGAAAGATCCGGTGGGCCGGTGTCAGCTTCCACTTCAACATGCCAGAGATGTTGCAGCATGTGGTGCAACGCGGCCAGACCGATGTGGCCCTGGTGAGTTACAACTTCACCATGAAACCGGAATTGACGGCGGCCATCCAGTCGGCCCGAAAAGCCGGCATGGGGATTGTTGCCATGAAAGTGTTGGCGGGAGGCTTTGCCCGCATTCAGCGCGGCGACCGGTTGTATGGCCAAAATCCGGAGGCATTGACCGCAACGCTCAAGCGGGAAGGTGCCATTCCAGCCGCCATTCGGTGGGCACTGAAGAACGAGTCGGTGGATACCGCCATCGTCTGCATCACCGATTTCGATCAACTGCTGGAAAACCTCCAAGCCGCGTCTGGGACTTTCACCAGCCACGACGGGGAGCTTCTGTCGGCACAGCTCAGCCTGATCCAACCGCTCTACTGTCGAATGTGTGGAACTTGCGGCGGCATTTGCAAAAAGGGGGCGCCGGTATCGGACACTTTGCGCATTCTGACCTATGCTGAAGGGTATCGGCAGTTTGCCATGGCTCGGGAAAGATTCCTCGATCTGCCCGGCTCCATTCGCCGGATCCGCTGCGCGGATTGCGGGACTTGCACCGTGGACTGTCCTAATGGAGTCGAAGTCCAACGCCGCATGATTCGCGCGCAGCAGCTATTGGGCTGACCCAAGAATCTCCGAATTCTGATCATCCGTCAATCTCTGGAGAGTTCAGTATCCAATTCGGAAGGTTGAGCCTCGGGCCGGGGAAGCCGAACCGCACAGGACAATTGGCGCTGAGTTCGCAGCCCTGAACGAATCAGGCTCCCAATGGTCCAGTAATTACATGCAAGCACCTTGAGCCACGCCCAAAGGCTCTTTTGCGGAAGATAGATGCCCCGGAATAGAAGCCGGGAAATGAACAAAGTGAGTTGATGTCCGAAGGTTTTGCCGTGTTCCAGCATCCAACGCTGGGTGCGCCGGAACGATGCCGGAGCATAGCAGCTATTCCAAGAATATCTGACCGCGGTTTCTGCTTCTTCCGAGGAAATATGTTTGGGAAGAAGGGCCGACTTAAAGGCTTGAAAATCGAGCCAGTGTTCGGGACGGATGAGGCGTCCCTCAGCGTTCAAACGATCATAGAGTGGCGTGGCCGGATAAGGAGTCAAGAGGCCGAAAACAGGCAAGCCGGGAGGCCAGTTCTGCACTGTTTCTACAGTCTGTTTTTCCACTCCAGGTTTGTCGCCATCCATGCCATAAATAAACGAAGTAATCGCATAGACATTATGTCTGGCCAAATTTTCCAGGATGGATGCATATTCCTGAGGTTTATTGAATTCCTTGCGGGCGGCTTTCAAACTGGCCGGATCCACCGATTCCAATCCCACAAAGATCCAGCGGGCCCCGCTCAGTTCAATCAATTCGACCAGTTCCGGATCTTTCAACAGGTTGATGCTAATTTGTGCGGTCCAGGGAAGACAGACGTCATGCTGGATCATTTCTCGCAGCAGAGCTTTGGTGCGGCGGGGATTGATGGCAAAGTTGTCGTCCACAAAAAAAACGCTCACGAGTGCGTTTTGCTTGAGTGCCATGGCTTTGAGCCGCAATAATTCCGAGATGACATTCCCGGTTTCGCGAAAGCGAATGGAGTCGCCAAAGAAACCGGTTACCGTACAGAATTCACAACCATACGGGCAGCCACGGCCAGATTCGATGGGGATAACATAGGTTTTTTCAAATCCCACCCCCATCCGCTTCAGAAGATGACGAATGGATTGAGGGACAAAACGCATCAAATCGAACAACGAGAGGTCCATTTCATCCCAGGAGACGATTGGGTAATCCTCCAAGGACGGCTTGAGTTCACGTCCCCCCTCCATGTCAGGTTGATAAATGGGCTGCAAAGCTCCGCGTTCCACATCATTGACTACGCGCGGCCAAAGATGGTCAGCTTCCCCCAACACCACGGCGTCAGCATAACGGGGCCTGCCACTCTTGCCCAGGGGTTCATCGGGAACTTCCGTAACATGTGGTCCTCCCATGACGATGAATGCATCCGTATTTTCACGAATGGCCTCCGCCACGGCATAAGCTTTTTGAGCCATCCTCGTCATGAATCCCATGCCTACTAATCTGACCTGATTTTCCTTAATGAAGCGAATCAATTCGGCGGGAGTAGAGTGAACGGCATTTCCGTCCATGATGGTCACCCGGTGGCCTGGGGGGGTGCGCTGCTGCAATACAAAGGGCCAAAGTTGCGGCAAGAAATTGCGCGTAACTTGGTTGTCCGGCACATAGAGGAGAATATGCATGAGATCCTGTCTCGTTGATTTTTTTCAAGGCGGCAGTCGCAAAAAGCGGAAAAAGCAAAGAGGACTCGATTACTGCAACCAAGAGGAAGACGCCACTCCATTCAAACGACTCGGTGGCATTCGGAAGCCAACGTGAGAATCCACGAAGCTAGATGAGTGTTCCAACTCAAGCAAGGCAATACTACTGTAGAACACTCAATCGAGAACGTCAATGAAGAATGAGGATTAGGGATGTAATTCAAAGTGCGGTGGAATTGAGATCGCGCCAAGGGATGGAATGTTCAGGAGGGCAAGCCTCCCGTTTATTCCAAGGAGCGTTCAAGATGAGACTAATCCATCCACGATTGATTTGAAGTATAAACTCATCATACAGGTTCCCGCTCGCACTTCGACAAGCTCAGTACGAGCGGAGGTTGGAATGCCGCTCATCCTGAGCCTGTCGAAGGATGAGCGAAATCAGGGGATGGACTCCCTGTGGTGGATCGAAGCAACAGACTCATCATGAAAGCTCATTGGAATTAGACGGATTCCGCCTGCCGAACCGATCTGGGTAGAGATGGCACACAGCACACATGTGGCTCGCCGGGAGGCTCGCCCTCCCATGCATTCCATCCCTTGACACACCCTCTATCCCGTCGCACATTGAATTGCACCCAAGGATCAGGCGGCGGCGCCGGGCCTGACGGCCCTGCAAGCCTGTCCGGTGGGATCGCATCCTGACCAACAGAATGTGCATAGTTTTTCTTCCGGCAACCCAATAGCTTGGATCAAATCCTCCAAAGTCTGATAGCGTAGTGTAGAAAGGCGGAGACGCTTGCAAATCTGATTGACCATAGCTTGGTATTTTTCCGAGCCAGGGCAGCGGTATTCATCCAGGTATACGCCATCCTGCCCTTCCAATTCCTGGATGGCCCGGCGTCCCGCCAAATCCAATTCAGAACGGGAACGGGAGAAATTCAAGAAGGGGCAGCCAAACAGAAGCGGCGGGCAAGCCGGACGCATGTGAACTTCACGCGCACCATAGTCGTAGAGACGTTGTACGGTATCCGCCAGTTGGGTGCCTCGAACAATGGAATCTTCACAGAAGAGCAGCCGCTTACCCTGGATCATTTCTCGAATCGGAATCAACTTCATCTTGGCCACCAAGTCTCGAATGGATTGATTGGGCGGCATGAAACTGCGTGGCCAAGTGGGAGTGTATTTCACAAAGGGACGGCGATAAGGAATCCCCGCCACGCCAGCGTAGCCCAAGGCATGGCCAATCCCGGAATCGGGAATTCCCGCCACCAGATCCACCTCCATCGTCTCTTTCCTGGCGAGAGCCGCGCCACACCGGTTGCGAACCTCTTCCACATTCACCTGTTCGTATTGTGAGGAGGGATAACCATAATAGACCCACAGAAAAGCGCAAATGCTGGTGAATGCGCCAGGCGGTATTTTTTGTTCCACCCCATGCTCGGAAATCAGAACCGCTTCGCCCGGCCCTAATTCCCGATCCACTTCAAATCCGAGGTTCGGGAAGGCACAAGTCTCAAAGGTGACGGCAATAGCCCCCGCCCTCTTGCCCAGGATGACCGGAGTCTTGCCGAACCGGTCGCGCGCCGCGTAAATTCCCCGCTGAGTCAATAAAAGAATCGAGCAGGACCCCTTGATGCTGGCTTGGGCTTTGGCAATTCCTTCCTCGAAAGTGGCTTCCTGATTGATCAAGGTGGCCACGAGTTCAGTCGGATTCAGGCCGACACTGCTGATTTCGGAAAAATGAGTTCCCTTGGCATAAGCCTGCCGGGCCAACTCGTCGAGGTTCTGGATGGCGCCAATCGTGACAATGGCATAAATCCCCAAGTGGGAGCCCACCACCAAAGGCTGGTTCTCATAGTCGCTGATCACCCCGATGCCTTGGCATCCCTTCATGGCAAGGATGTCATCCTGGAATTTGGTTCGAAACTGCGAAGTGGTGATGTCGTGGATCACCCGCTGAATGGCGGCGTCGCCGTTTACCGCCAAACCCGCGCGGCGCGTGCCCAGATGAGAATGGTAATCCGTTCCGTAGAAAAGATCGCTAACACAATCCTCCCGCGATACAATGCCAAAAAAACCGCTCATAAATTTGAATGTCCTTAGATTATCTTTTCAGTTGAAGCATAAAGAATCGCGCTTATTTCAAAAGATAAGTAGAGTCCAGATGCAATCGCTCTCCGTGGGCGAGTTTTCGTTTGGCGGACCAAATTGTCAGAACAGCGCTCTGGCTGGCTTTCCCCTCCCAATTCAACAAAGCGCGTTCTATCTGTTCCAAGGAGAATACATTTCCCAGCCGAGGTGAACCTCCGCCGGGAATGAGCCGCCACTCACCGACGGGAAGAATCGCGTCCGCATAAACCACCGATCCGGAAGGTTGTTCTTCGGGCTGGATCAGCTTTCTCTCCAAATGGCTTCCGTCCTTTTTTTGAAACTCCACTTTAGCCTCATCCATTTCCCCTGGGTCAGCCTCCAGACGCGACTGAAGGGCCACCTCCACCGATTGGGTCCCACCCGCCTCAAGAGTGGTCTCGGTGATAAGACGAGCCCCTTCCTGAGGAACCTGAAGTACTCGGCGAAGCCTGATGTTATTGGCGCCCGTGCCGGTCAGAGTCATCCGGAGCGGAGCCTCCAGCGACTCGAGTTGCCAGCGGATTTCCAGCGGCTGTGAATAATAATCCGGGGTCACGAGGAGAGAAAGTCCGCCCGCATCGGGCCAAATATTCTCACCCGGATCCAAGCGGCGCAGGACATTTTTCCCGCTTTTTTTATCGATCAGCCGCACCACCCGTCCATTCAGGTCTGGCGCAACATCCACCCGCACACTCGCATTTTCAAGAGTTGCCACCGGGTAAGGTTTCACGGAAGACGTGAAGCGCTCTTCATCTTCGGAAAGTTTGGTTCCTTCGTGAAGCTCGGTTATCCCGGAGTTTCGTACATCGGCCATGAATTCGGCAAAACGGATTTTCAGCTTCTCGAGGCTGACCGGGGCATACCATCCATGGTTCACTTCGAATCGCATGGCATGCAAAAGCTCCAGATAATCCAAGGAAAGACGTGCTTTTTTGATCCGACCCCGGATACTCTCATTCTCAGCAACCACTTCCGCTCGTTGGAATAAATTCTTTGCCCGAGGCAGGAATGTCTCCGAAAAATCCGGCACTCCGTAAATCCAGTGATGGTGTCCAAGACCTTCGGGAGGCATCCTCACCTCTGCATGCAGCAGGTCAAAATATTCCCGCATCGAGCCGGAGGATTTTCCATAATAAACTTCATGGAACTCATCGATCAGACTTTTTACGTTGACCTTGGGATTCCACATCAGCTTGGCCATGACGTAAGATCGGAGCTCGGCGTTTTCCGCCCCACCGCCCGCCGGATAAGCCCCTTCGAGGAACAAACCCACAACACCCTGCTGCTTGTACATGGGAATGTCGGCGGCCAGTTCGTCAAAATCCGGGAAAGGAAGCAGGTAATGGGAAAAGTTGGTGTTGTAATGCCAGATATAAAGTTGGGATGTGATCTTCGACCAGGCTTTCAGGTTCTTCATGAAATAAGCATCCCGCGGGCATTGCTCATAAGGATGCGCTTCACAAACCCCAATGGGGCAAAGCCGTATCCGCACATTCGGCCTCGGGCGGACTTTTTCCGGCGGATTTTCGGAGTACCAGTAAGCCAGAGTATCGATCAGCTTGTCGGGATAGCGCTTTTCCACTTCAGCCGCCAGCGCATTGACGAAGCGGAGAATCGGGCCGGAATGAACCCCACCCTCTTCTTCTTCCACTCGGCGGCAATTGTCACATTCACACCAGCCTTCCCAATCGTTTTGGGAAACGGAAAAGAGCGTCGCTTCCGGATGCTTTTGAATCCATCCGAATACCGATTCAACGGCTACACGCAAAACTTCAGGATTGGTGAGACAGAGTTGTCCGCGGTCAATCCGTCTTTTTCCCTCAATCAGGGAGAAGTAGTCGGGGTGCGACTGAAAATATTTCTCCGGGGAAATCAACTGGTAAAACGTATGGACAAAAGGGTAATACTGTAGCTTCCCTCCAGTCGATTCATCCAGATGTTGGAAATTACCGTTGGTTTTGTTGCGTACGGCCCAGTCTCTGTCCCAAGCCTCCGTGAAGTAAGGCTCACGATACTCGAAGGCTGGACGCTGGACTTCGTCCAATGGCGGCACCGAAATGGTCGGCAAATGAGGGATCCGGCTCACTTCCCGCGTAAACCAGCGGCAGCCGAGCTTTTCGAGAAAAGTGTAAACACCATATAGAGTCCCTCGCTGCCGTCCACCCGCAATCACCAACTGCCGGCCTTGCGTCTTTAATAAGAAATCTTCCGGACCGAGCCTCTCCTTGAGGGCTTCAATCTTCAATCGCTGGCTCGCTGCACTCTGTCCAACCAGGATCAATGGATTTTTTCCCGTCTGCTCGTCTGAGACAATCGGAAGCTGAGCTCCCGAAATTTCAGCCAGGAATTTTCGCAGTTCCTCCGCCGCGTGTTTTTCCGAAGGAGAAGCTGATCGGGAAATGCAGATGGCATAGTCGGATTTCCCATCGCGAACAAGGAGAATTCCTTGGGCCTCCTGCACGGGTCGATACGATAAAAATAAAACAGCCGCACCGCAAGTAGTCAGCCACAGTCTTTTAAGAAAAACCATGGATTGCCTCCTTCCACAATGGAATCAGTTGTGACGCCGATGCCGTCAACCTGAGAGGATAAAACCGGATTTACAAATGTGACGCTGGCTTTAAAAACCCGGACTTTTGCAGACAATATCAATATCTTTGGAAATTGGCTTCCCGGCTTTTACTTTAAAGCCACTAATGAGCACTCGGTGGAGGAAACGATCGCCTTCGGGCATAATGATCACCGAAGAATTTTTTTCCTGAGTAGTGGCCGCCAACGTATCATGACAAGGGATTTTCTCTGGCCGGTCGAACCACACTTTTACCTGAATGTTGTATTTCCCTTGCGGCAACTGCTCGAATGAATACTCTCCATTGGCATTGGTCTTGGTTTCGAATGGCTTTTCGCCGGATCCCAATTTGTCTTCATCCGTCAAAAGAACCACGGCGTCAGGAATGGCCTGATTGACGTCCGAGCGGAAAATTTTGCCTTTCATCGAAGTGGTTGGAGAACTCGCGGCTAAAAATATTCCCAATGTGGGCCACAGCAATACCGTCACAAACCCAAACATGAATGCGAAATAAATCCTTTTCATCATAAACCCCTTTCAGGTTGAGATTCACGCTCGCCTGATTTTCAATCGGCGGTTCTTCCATCACCTTTCAATTCGCGGGAAGAAAGCCTAGTCATATCGAGGATTAATCCAGGTTCGGCCAATGAAAGCCTCCTCGTAACTCACAAGCTAGTCAAATTTTTCCAAGCTGTCGAGTTGAATCCTCTCCAGATGATTATTCTTCCGGCCGTTGCCCTGGCGTTAAGAAGCTTTTCATGCGAAGGAGTCAACTAACGGCCTGGCGATTTGCCGCATCCCATCGAACACGATGCCCCGTCCGCAGCGATTCCATGGCCAGGCACAACACCAAACTGGCATGAAATCCCATTTCTACGGTGGTATGTGGATTTTGCCGCGTCTGCAGGCAGTCCAGAAAATTTAGGACATGTTCTCGGGTGGCGCCATCAAAGGTCCCGAACTGTTGTTTCTCCACTTCCGGACGAAGGATGGTTTCCTGGCTTTTCAGATACAATGCAGAGGATTCCCGCCCCATGTCGAGCCGAGCTTTATCCCCATGGAATTGCATTAATTGGTCGTTGTTTCGAGCGTACTCCATCGCTTGATAGCCAATCGTCACCGTAGCGAGGAAATCCTCCGGATATTCAATATTGATAACCGTAGTTTCTGGGACTTCCGCTCCTTTGATATGCACTTGGCCAGCTGTGCAAGTAACAGCGGCAGGAAAGGTGGAATTCATGAACCAATGGATGGTATCGATGACGTGAGCCCCTTGCCCCACCAACATGCCTCCGGAATAATCAAAAAAGTAATACCAATTGTGAAAGCGGACCGGATCGAGAGGGCGGGCGGGGGCAGGCCCCAACCATTGTTTCCAGTCCAGTTCCCCTTCAAGGGGCGTCGTGTTCAGAGAATTTTGATAATTCAGCCACCAGGTAGTCACGAGACGGATAGGGCCCAATTTCCCCGAATCCAGGAGACTTTTGGACTCCCGGTAAATCCCATAGCTGCGCCGCTGAGTCCCCACTTGCACCACGCGGTTGGACTTTCTCACCGCGTCAATCACCCGAAAACCTTCTTCAATCGTGTGGCAGAGAGGTTTTTCCACATAGACATCTTTGCCGGCAGAGATTGCATCGATCACCATTTGGGCATGCCAATGGTCCGGCGTGGCGACAATGACCGCATCCAAGGATTTATCGTCCAGCAGACGGCGATAATCTTTGAAAGATTTTGCCCGCGGAGCTGCTTTTTGAAGACCAGCTTGCAGATTGGGCTGATAAACATCAGAAACGGCGCAGACTTCCGCACCCGCATCCGTAAAGGTCTGCATCAAAAATTGCCCCCGTCCGCCACTGCCAATCAAACCTACTCTGATTTTTTCATTGGCCCCAAGGATTGAACTTACCCGATAAGCCAATCCTAAGCCGATCCCCAACGAATTTCCGGCGGTGGATTTCAAAAAATGGCGCCGATTCAGATTATGACTTTCAATCATTCGCACCTCCTGAATTATTAATGCTCGTGGGATAAGGTTAGCACAGTCGATTGTCGAAATCCCCTTGCCATGCAACCACCAGCACGAAGCGTTAGCGAGTGATCGGTCTGCATGACCAAAACCATGCAACGCTGGTTAAGCCGGGTTGAACGCTCGTTATCACTTCGCGCTGGTTTCTTGGCAATGCAGCGAAGTCACACCAATCAGTACGAAGCGCCAGCGAGCGATCAGGGAAGCTGCACAAGAGCCCTGCCAGAAAGGTATAGCTTAGCTGATCGCTCGTTATCACTTCGCGCTTTTGGCTTGGCTAGGCGGCAAAGCTAAACTCATCCTCTCACTTTTGTGCTCTCTTTTCGCCAGATGCAGTCGCCGGCCGCAAAGCAATTTTTCCATCGAAATACGGGATGATCTGCACTCGGCCCAACAGGCCGTCCAGCTTGAGATTTTCGAGCTGTCCCGCATGGTTCTCGATGGCGCGGGCATTTTCCATGGAATTCGCGACGATAATTTCGATCCGGTTGCGCCCTGGATGAAGCAGCTTAGTGACATCGAATTGATAGGGGAGCCAGACTCTCACTCCCGCCGGCTTGCCATTCACTTTGACTTCCACGGCATGGCCAACCTGTCCGCAATTCAGAATAAGAGTGCGTCCCTGATAGGCAGAAGGCAAATCAAATTCCTTTTCATAGGCTGCGCTGCCAGAATAGTAGGGCAGCCCCTTCAACAGCCAGGATCCAGCACGCAGAACGGTCGAACTCATCTGAAACTTTGGAACATCGAGAAGAGCAGCCTTGCCTTCCATTACCAAGACTAAAACATTATCGTCTCCCTTGGCGACAAAAGGGAACTGGATCGACCCACTCTCATTTGCCTGCTGCAGCTTCCCATTGTAATAAATCGCCAGGCAATGTTTGAGGGGCGGCAGTTGGACTGCACTGGCTCCTACCGGGACGGGGACTCGATACCAGGTTCGATACTCAGCATCTTCTGTTGCCGGAATTTTGGCTAATGCTTGGTCATTTTTTGCCAAACTATAGATCAAGTCATCGGGGTTGTTCCCCTGTTCGTCGGTAATCCGAAGCATGAAGACGAAGTTTCCTCGGGGGCCTTTGGAGATTTTCAGCAAAATGTCATTCCAGCCGGCTTGCAGATCCGCCTCCCGCCGCAAAGCAAAATCTTCCCGCATTTCGTAATACCAGGGGACAATCAATCGGTCGAGGATCTTTTGATGATTCACCCAAACTTGGGCATTGTTGTCAGCCGCCACGCGGAATTGCACCCGGCGGGCCTTGGGTGAGTACACATAAGTGTGCGCATACCCCACCACCCAATTACGCCGTGGGGAAACCAACAGCGTCTGATTCAGATCAATGGCATTGCTGTTCAGCTTATTTTCAAACGCAATCCAATGCAGCCTCCTCGAATCGGCGCCATCATAAATACCATGCGAATCAAAATCCTTCTCAGGAGGATACTCCGCATAGAATCCCGCATAATCTTCGTTGGGAAAAGGACCGATTAATGACCACTGTTTAACGGTGAATCGTTCCCGCGAAAGCCATTGGCGGCTCCAAGTCAGATCCGGATAGCCGCGCCCTAGCCAATCCAACCTCTCTCCCTCATGTTGATAGTCGAACTTGACAGCGGCATAGGGAGCTTCCACCGTCTCGTTCAGCGGGGTGAATTTCCAGTCGCCGGCAAGAGGCAAAGCCGGCAATACGGCCGGCAGTACGGATGCTCCATGATGTATGGTTCCCTTCTCATCTTTCAGTTTAATGAAGAACTGATTTGTGGAATCCGCCGGAGTCCTGGCTGCCACCGTGATTTTTCCCGACAGTTCCTCCACCAGATGAAAGCCTTCGAGATTGCCGTCGACCCATTCAAATTTGCCCAGCGGGCTTTCTCCGGGCCGAAAAACCACATAACAGGCATCCCACGGATCAAAACGCAACCGGACTTCCGTCCCGTCTGGAGTATGCCGGTAATAGAGCGGAAGCCGTTTCCCCGTCAAAGGGTCCCACTTCTCAGGGATGCCCTGGACGGAGAATTGGATTTTATTTTCCCGGCTATTCTCGCTGTCGTTTACCACCCAATAATAATCCGTCCTCTCCTGACGCCGGTGTTGATAAAGCAGATGTTCCCGTGCTCCACCGGAAATCTTCAGATCAGGAGTGATTTGACTCGCCAAAGTTGAAGAAAGATCAGCAATGCCTTCACGCAGGAAAAAAGCTTTTCCGCCGGTCGCATTGGCATTCTGGAGTGAGCCTTGAGGATCGGCCCGTCCAAAAATATGCTTCAGAATCTCGGCAATTTTAGGATCGTTTTCTCCCTCCTCCATAGAATGGCTGGGAAGAAAACCGACGGCCACAATGATCCCCCCGGCATCGAAAAACTGTTGAATCTTTTCCAGGGCCGTGCGCCTTATGGTGGTACAAGGAGGCATCACCAGCACCTGGAAGGCTTCGCCACCGATCCGCATTTGTCGATCTTGAAGGCGGGCTTGAAGCAGGTAATGAGAATCGGCCACATCATAATCCCAGCGCTGTTCAGCCAGTTCGTCCATCATTTGATAAAACATCGAGTTGATTTCATCAATGGGATTGTTCCAAGGCTCCTCAAGTTGTTCCCGGACGAAGGTCGGAACAAACACAGGATTGGCATGGGCCCAAACACTTTCGGTCGGTTTGAAGAGCAGCACGCTGGCCACATGGCGGCCCTGGGCGTTCATATAGCTCAGGCGGCGCGTGTAATCGGCATATTGCCTGAAATATTTCCAGAAGGGCTGCTGATAAAACCAATTGGGGGGATATTCGATTCTCTTCCGGTCGTAGTTGAAAGCGTGAGGGATGAACATAGTGGGCCCCCAAGCGGCAATCATGTTGGTGCCCAACCGCATTTTCTGGAAATCGATTGTAGATTCCCACCCATGCAATCCCTGGTTTTCACAAGTGAAGCGGGTTCCGCGAAAATGAGCCACGGAGGCGACGGCTTTGAAGTGGCTGGGCGAACGGCCATTTTCAACCAAGGTGTCGACTCCCGGCACATCCCAGGCGCGCATGACCTCCTGAAGGTCGCCATCCGCCGCGGCCTCCTCCATGAACGAATGTTCCCAAACATGTCCACTCCAGTGGATTCCATGAGCCCGGCACCAGTCGCTGACCTGTTTAAAAAAGGACTCGGCATAGAGGCCGCTGACCACTTCCATGAAATCACAGCGAATCTTGGGAGTCAGTCTCCCTCCCTCATGGGCGAGGAGCGGGAGAAATTTTTTCAGATCGTATCCTTTGACTTTCTGGAAAGTCTCGAATATCCCCGGAGTCCAGGCAATCCCGGCGCCGTAAGCTCCTTCGTGATCGGCGTATGTGCTGTCCAGCACATTCCCAAAATATGAGCCGAATCGTCTGTAATATTCTTCATACACCAAATCCAAAAATTTCCGAATGGCCGCCGGATTCATCAGATCCACCAAGCCTCCGTCCATCCCCTGCGCCGGGCGCAGATAATAGGCTGTCACAAGCCAGCGCCCTTCCGGCACATTCCACACCAGCCGGCCATTGTTGAAACTTGAGGAGAGATCCTGCAGCGATTCAGGATCCACCACATCCTTCTGCTCATCCAGCCGCATGGCCATGGCAAACTGAAAAGCCCGCGGGATTTCCAGCTCGACGGTGCGAGATCCTGGCGCGATCTTTTCGACATACGCCAGACTTCGCATGCGGAACTCCGGATTGGCGGCAATCACTCGGCTGGGAACTCCTTTGAGCCAGACATCCCGTGCCTCTCCACTCGGCCATTCGTAATCGTCGACCACACTGAAATGAAATCCTAATTCCTTGGATTTTTTCAAAGCGGCATCAATGATCGAGAAATATTCTTCGGAGAGATAGGGAGTATCCAGGCCGGTCCGATTGTGGGCATACGCTCCATATACGCCCTGCGACACCATCTCTTCGATTTGCCGTTCCACCTCTTTTTTTTCGAGTTTGCCATTCCAAAACCAGAACGGCCGGACCGTAAATTCATGGGGAGGATCGGCAAACCCCTGGTAAAGCCGATCAGAATTGTTTGCTTTCTGATTGATCTGAGATTCAGCCAAGCCAGAAAAAATGCTAAGCAGCAGGAAAAGCAAGATCGAAATATTGCCGATGCCAGGAGTCAACCGCGGCCGCGTCACCATGAATTCCTCCGATTGAGAAACTATTTCCAGTGTTTAGGCAGATTAGAGCGGTCCCGTTCAGCCGTCAAGGATGATTTATGCTGAGTTTTTTATCTGAAGGAAAAGTCCATTTTCTCATGATATTTTGATGCATGAGAGATAATGCTTGCAGTCCCATCCTTGCTCAACCGGACTCCACCATTTATCGAGGCAGAAAATGGAATTCCAAAATGACTACCGGCAGATGCTGGAAGTGTTGGCCAATCGCCATCCGGCCGGCTTGCCGCTTTATGAACATCACATCAGCCCGCTGGTGATGGAGAAGATTCTAGGCATTCGGTTTGCTGACTTCATCAATGGCGACGATGCGGATCTGGCCGAATTCTTCCGCCAATATTGCCGATTCTTCCAGCAAATGACCTATGACACCGTATCCTTTGAAGTTGGCATAGCCGATGTGCTGCCGGACCACGGGGCCATCCTGGGTGGACGGCCCGGCCCCATCCAGAATCGCGCCGATTTTGAGCGTTATCCCTGGGAGGAGCTTCCGCAAATTTTCTGGGAGGTGGCCAAACGACGATTCAATTCTCTGATTGACGCCATCCCCGTGGGAATGAAAGCCCTCGGCGGACCTGGGTATGGGATTTTTGAAGTCAGTGAAGATTTGGTTGGTTTCCAATACCTGTCTTACTTGCAGGCGGACGATCCGGAGTTGTTTGCGGAGCTTTACCAAAAGATCGGGGACCTGTTCATTTCCATCTGGAGCCGGTTTCTCGAACATTATGGCCCCCAATTCATCATTTGCCGAATGGGCGACGACTTGGGATTCAAGACCAGCACGCTGATTTCGCCGGCAATGATCCGGGCACACATCTTCCCTCAATACCGCCGACTCATCGGCCTAATCAAAAGCTACCACAAGCCTTTTCTCTGGCACTCCTGCGGCAACATTTTCCCCATCATGGGCGATGTCATTTCCATGGGTATCGATGCCAAGCATTCCAACGAGGATTGTATCGCGCCATTTGACGAATGGATCAGCCGCTATGGCGATCGGATCGGCCTGCTCGGAGGCATTGATGTCGATTTGCTTTGCCAGAAGAGTCCCGCTGAAATCACTGCCGCTGTTTTTGAAAAAGGAAGCCGATTTCGACGGAAAGCCAAGGGATATGCCTTGGGGTCTGGCAATTCCATCCCTGAATATGTTCCGATTGAAGGTTATCTGGCAATGATCGAAGGGGCAAAAAGAATCCGTGCTGACGAAGAAGCAATACAGGCGGGCGGTTGACACCACCGCCCGGCATGAAAAGCCCGCGACATCCCTCCGCATTGCCTCGACAACAACGGCTTTCCAATATCGTCCTATTCAATCGCGCGCAGACTCCAGAGAATTCCGTTGGCCAGGTGCTGCTGATAGCGCGGATCGCGCCAAGTGTGTTCATCGTGGCCTAGCCCGGTGAAAAAGACACGACCCTTTCCATAATCCTTTGTCCAGGCAATGGCAAAATCCTTATCGGCTCGCTTGACTCCTTCCTTTTTCAAATCCACGGACGAGTTGTCGAGCGAGAGAAGAACATGAACCTTTTCGCGGGACCAATCTTTGTACTGGTAAATTTCATCCCAAATCCGGAAGGATTGGCCCAGATGCCGGGTTGAAGGGTGTTGAGCATCTTCCACTTTGACATTCACCTCTTGAGTCCAGGGGTGCCCATCGAAGTAGGCGCCAATCAGCTCGCCGTATTCCGGCCATTTGTAACAGGTGTCCGTGGCATTGTGGATGCCGATAAATCCTTTGCCTGATTTCACGAAGCTGAGCAGAGCGGCTTTTTGTGCGTCGGAGAACGGCAATTCGCCAGTCGTGTAAAAAACCGCTGCATCGAAATTTTTCAAATTGGCGGCATTAATGTCCGCTGATTCTTTAGTCGCCGTCACTTCGAATCCCGCTTTTTCACCCAACTGCACCAAGATGGTCTCAGACTCTTCGGTGATCTGGTGATGATATCCCAGAGTTTGGGTCAGGTAGAGAACCTTCTTCTTGGAAGCGGCCTGCAGACTCAATACCATCAAAAGGGCCGCCAAGGCCAGACTAACGCACCGGGCAAGACACTTGGAAAAAGTCATCGCTCAATTCTCCTTCAACGGAAATGAATTGCATGTTCAGTTTATCCATTGGAAGTAGCACTGACAATGCCAAAAAAACTGAAAACCAAGGGAGAAAAAAATTCATAAAAAAAACGGGCATTCATCCAATTCCCATTCACTTTATTTTTGAAGAAACCAGAGCATTTCCGGTCAATTCGAAGGATAATGAACGTCCAGCATACGGGTGATATCGCATTCATCGAGGAAGATCAATGACGCTCAAATTGCCAGAGTCAATGGTTGGCCAGCCCGAACCGCAGACCAGAGGTGTGCGTCACACCTTGCGAGCTCTGCGTCATCGCAATTTCCGCCTTTTTTTTGCCGGCCAGCTCATATCCCTGATTGGCACCTGGATGCAATCCATCGCCCAATCATGGCTCATTTATCGTCTGACCGGCTCATCGCTGCTCTTGGGGACTTTGGGGTTTGTCAGCCAAATCCCGGTTTTTCTCATTGCCCCTTTGGGCGGCATTGTTGCCGACCGATACAACCGGCACCGGATTGTGATCGCCACACAAACAGCCTCCATGGCCTCTGCCCTCATCCTGGCTGCATTGACCCTGACTCATCAAGTACAGGTCTGGCATGTCGTCGCATTGGCTGCTTTTTTAGGGCTTATAAATGCCTTTGACATCCCGACCCGTCAAGCGTTCATGGTAGAGATGGTGGGCAAAGAGGATTTGATGAACGCTATCGCCTTGAATTCCTCCATGTTCAATAGCGCTCGCATGATCGGCCCTGCCATTGCCGGGATTTTGGTGGCCACGCTGGGCGAGGGATGGTGTTTTTTTACGAATGGGGTGAGTTACCTGGCGGTGATTGCCGGATTATTATTGATGCGTTTGACTCCAACACCTCGGCAAAACAAGACTTCTTCACCGCTGGAAGAGATAATCGAGGGATTTCGCTTTGCTCTTCAGAATTTCCCGGTCCGAACGCTATTGATGTTGCTGGCGGTTTCCAGTCTGGTCGGGACTCCTTATTCCGTGCTCATGCCCATTTTTGCTGGCGAGATTCTTCATGGAGGTCCAAGAGGTTTGGGATTGTTGATGGGCGCCACCGGAATCGGCGCCTTGCTGGGAGCTCTTACGCTCGCTTCCCGCTCAGGTCTCCGGGGGCTGAGTCGATGGATTGCCCTGGCCTGTGGGGGATTCGGCCTTTCGCTTATTTTATTTTCTGCATCCCGATATTTTTGGCTTTCGATTCTTTTGTTGATTCCCACCGGATACGCGCTGATGGTCCAGCTCGGAGCCACCAACACCCTTCTTCAAAGCATCACTCCAGATGATTTGCGGGGCCGCATCATGTCGCTCTATTCCATGATGTTCATGGGGATGGCGCCTTTCGGGGCTCTGCTTGCGGGCGTAACCGCTCAACACTTCGGCGCACCTTTCACCGTAGGCATCGGAGGAATGGCTTGTGTCTGCTGCGCTATTTTATTCGCCCGACAAATTCCGGAGTTTCGCGCCGCGGCCCGTCAAATGCTTTCCAACCGAAGTCAGCAGCAACAAAGCAATTGACATTGGGTACAATTCAAAGTGGCGTATGGAAAGACTGTAGCGCAGAGTCGCTCTTTGACTCTGCGGTATTTTCCATGGTCGACGAAGTGCCTGGGTGGAACTCGGCCAAAAACCGCAGACTCGTTGAAAAGCACGAGTCTGCGCTACAAGCTCAGCAGCAGCAAAGCCATAGATATTACGGCAAAGCATGGACCCGGCACGGTACTCCCACGGACAGACTCGTTCATCTGAAATTACGCGCCGTCCGAATCATCGTCTTCAGGTTTTCCGGAGGTGTCGTGGCGGGAATGGCACAACCGGCATTCAAAATAAATCTAGGCGTATCGGCGAAAACTTCGAGCAAGTCACGGGTCTTTTTTTCGACCAAAGTGGTGGAACCCAGGGCCAGCACTCCGCTCGGATCGATGTTCCCCACAAAGACCGTCCGCTCTTTCATTATTTCATGAGCAAGTCCTGCATCCGTCTTGTAGTCAAGTTCCAAACCGTCAGAGCCGGTGGCTAGCATATCATCCAGAATCCGATCGGTTTTCCCGCAGATATGCAAAATATAGGGCAAATCCAATTCATGGGCCAGCTTGACGATCCGCTGTTCATAAGGCAAGGCGAAACGCCGATACATGGCGGGAGAAATCATTTCCGGACCGGCCGGGCTGTCGCCATTGGAGGTCATTGGCGAACCGGTGTTTTTCATCAACCGGATGAATTGGGAAGTCAAATCCGCGCAGTATTCCAACAAAGCATAAACAAGTTCTTCCCGCTCGGGATCGCAAAGATCCATCATCCATTCCTGAGGGGTCCGCAGCATGCTGGCAATTGAAAATGGCAATTGATCGCAATTCCCGCGAATCAGAATTTGATCGCCAAAATAATCCTTTAGCCGGCTGACGGCTTCCAGACAGACCTGGATTGGACCATAATCTCCAACGTTTACGGGCGTCAGCGATTGAACCTGCTCATGAGTCTTCAACTTTCCATCATGGATGCGGGCAGGCTGATCCTCCGGGAAATCCACGGGGGCGCCAGCCGCGCCCGCCAGGAGCGTGGTGTCCATGTCAAAGAGGATTCCATCGTACTGGTACTTCTCCACCGCTTCGATAAAACAGCGGGCAGCGGCACGGGCATCACGGCGATAGCAAGACATGGAGACGCCAGCTTCCTGAGCTGCCATCATGAAGTTGTGCAGCATGACCGGGACTTTGTCGGGCCATTCCCCTCGAAACGCCGCCTGAATCCTTTGAACACCATTCATCGCCACCCCCATGAAAATCCCAGCCGTGTAGTATACGCTGACAGCTTGAGGCGCGGAGTCGCTCCCGCAACTTCGCTGCTTTTTCGCCCGGCCCATGGGATGAGGGCATCAGGCCTCCGCCGCGAAAAAAGATTCATCGCGAAACCCGGGCACTACCACCTTTCATCACCTTTTCGACTTCGGAGAGAGTTGCCATGGTGGTATCGCCTGGCGTAGTCATGGCTAAAGCACCATGAGCAGCCCCACATTCAACTGCGTATTGCGGCCCTTTGCCAGCCAGAAACCCATAAATCAACCCTGAGTCGAAGGAGTCCCCTCCGCCTACCCGGTCGAAGATTTCCAAGCTTTCCCGGTTGGGAGCTTGGAAGAGTTGACCGTTGGTAAAACAGACCGCGCCCCAATCGTTGATCGAGGCAGTCCTGGCGTTGCGCAAAGTAGTGCCCACCACGGCTAAATTGGGAAAAGCTTCCATCACTTTGACCATCATTTTGCGGAAATTTTCCGGATTCAATTTCGATAGATTTTCATCCAATCCCTCTACGGCAAAACCCAGAGCGGCCGTGAAGTCCTCCTCGTTTCCGATCATAACATCGATGTAAGGCGCCAACTCCCGGTTCACCTGCTGGGCCTTATCTTTTCCGCCTATCCCCTTCCAAAGCGACTCCCGGTAATTTAAATCGTATGAAACCACGGTTCCATATTTCTTGGCCACCTGCATGGCTTCTCTGGCCACCAGCGGAGTCGACTCCGAAAGGGCGGCAAAAATCCCGCCGGTATGGAGCCAACGGACTCCCTGCTCGCCGAAGATTTTTTCCCAATCGATATCGCCTGGCTTCAACTGGGAAGCCGCCGTGTGTCCACGATCCGAGCACCCTAGAGCTGCGCGGACCCCAAAGCCCCGCTCGGTAAAATTCAAGCCATTGCGCACTGAGCGGCCCACGCCGTCATACTTAACCCATTTTACGTGCGATTGATCGACACCGCCTTGATAGATCAAATCCTGCGCCAGCCTGGCCGACTGGATTGTCGGCAAAGGCACTCACTAGGGCCGTCTCCAAGCCGAAGCACCGTTTTAATCCCCGGGCTACGTTGTATTCGCCGCCCCCTTCCCAAACACGGAAATGCCGCGCGGTATGGATCCGCTCTTCGCCGGGATCCAGTCGCAACATGACTTCTCCCAAGCTCATCAAATCCCAACGGCATTCTGATTTTGGTTTGATTTTCAGCTCCGCCATCTTCATTCTCCTTTAAGGTGACCGTCAATAAATTCATCTTCGACGATTATTTTTGGAAAAAACCATGGATGACCCGAACCAGGACAACTCGCTAGAGATTATCCCAAATTGAGCCTGTTTCTCAAGCAGATGATTGGCGGGGGGTGCAATTCAAAATGCGACAGAATGGAGAGTATGCCGGAAGATGGAATGCACGGGAGTGCGAGCCACCCGTATGTGGCATCATCTCTGCCCAGCCCGGTTCGGCGGGCGGAGTCCGCCTAAGCGGGAGCCTCACCCTCCCGGCCATTTCTCAATTCAGCCGATCAGCGCGACTGGTTCACCCTGTCGCGTTTTGAATTGCACCCAATGGCGGAGTGCCCAATAGAGACGGAGGACTTATGAATCCATTCAACGACCTCCTCCTGAGGCAGCTCTGCATAATCAGGTTGAAATTCTTTTACATCTTTGTCCATTGCCGAAGTTATGTTAAGTTGCGACAAGCTGCGTGCGCAGCCTGAAAGGATGACTCATGAAATCGTTCATTGGTGTAATCTTCTGTCTGATATTGCTTATCTTTGGCGAAGCCCAGGCACAATCAGCAAAGAAATCTGCTCCGCCCCAAAATGCAGGATCCATCGCCCCCAAGCCCGTCGTCAAAACCGCCTCGCCCTCGACTGGAAAGCCAGCAACGGCAAAATCCGCCACGCCAAAACCTGCCGGCGTCCGGCGAGCCGCCTCACTTATCACGGATAAGGAAAAAGCCAGTTATGCCGTTGGCGTCGATATCGGCAGAAATTTAAAGCAACAAGAAATTGAATTGGACCCCGCGGCGGCAGCCCGCGGCCTTCTCGATTTTTTGAGCAGCCAGAAACTGCTTCTGTCCGACCAGGAAATCACCGACAGCATTCAGAACTTCCGCCAAAGCATGATGGTTAAAATGCAGGAGAAAATGAAGGTGGTGGCCGAGAAAAACAAAATGGATGGGGATAAATTCCTGGCAGAAAACAAGACTAAGCCGGGGATAATCGTATTGCCCAGCGGGCTACAATATAAGGAAATTGTGCCGGGCACTGGCCCCTCCCCCAAAGCCACCGACACAGTGGAGACTCGTTATCGCGGAACACTGATTAGCGGTTCGGAGTTTGACAGTTCCGTCAAGAACGGCGGCCCCGTAAGCTTTCCGGTCAATCGCGTGATTCCTGGCTGGACCGAAGCCCTCCAGTTGATGAAAGTCGGCTCAAAATGGCAACTCTTCATCCCCGCCGAGTTGGCTTACGGCGCAAATAGCCCTGGACCAGAAATCCCCCCCAACTCCACGCTGATTTTTGAAATCGAGTTATTGGCCATCAAATAGGGTCCCTCCATCGAGTAGTGCAAGATCGGAGGCGGGATTCTTTGACTGTTCAAGCTTGAGGTTTTGGCCGGAAAAACCTATTCCAAATGCAGCCGACTTTCCAAGCTACAACAGCCCAAAAACTGATCTCATGGATCAATCCTTCTATTTCAAAGACCTGTTAATGTCGGGTTTCATTTAAGGTGCGACAAAGTGAACCAGCCATGCTGCTCGGCTGAATTAAGCAATAACTGCGAGCTGGATTTTCCTGCCGAGCCGTTCCGAGGTGAAATGGCAAAAAGGGCGGTGCGCAGAAGGAAAGACACTATTCTTGTCTAGAAAATTATGAGCAAAAACATGCACTACAAAGCGATAAATATTCTGCAACCATTTTAAAATAAAGGTTGTGTTCCATTTTTTTTTTAACTATGATGTCCGTTGGCTTAAATGAACTGTTCGTCGCCCAAAAAGAGAGAATTGGCAATTCGCAATGGAATTTAGCGTTTCAGGGAGACGTATGACTTGGTATTTCTGGAAACGCTGGGGACATTATGGCAATCGCCTTTCGATGAAAGGGCGAATTGGGCTTGGTATCGCTGCCTCCCGCCTCATTTTTCTTCCCGTCATTACTCTGGCTATCTATTACATTGCCAACATGAAGGATGCCGCCAACCGGATTGCCTATTACGAAGTCAAAGCCGCCCGCTTTGCTGATCAAGCCGTTCAGGATATAACGGAGATCCGTAAATCGGAACGGGATTTTCTCCTTCTCAAGGACCCAGTTCATTTGAAAGAGATTGACGACAAAGGCCAGAAATTGCTGCATCAAATTGAGAATGGATTATTGGAGAATGAACCGCTGATTGATGCTGGCGAAAAAATCAAATTCGAAATGTTCCGAAGTGAAGTCAAAAAGTATTTGAATCATATCCAATCCCTTTCACAAACAATTGGCCCCTCTTCCACCATAGCTAATTATCCGCAGTTCCCTGAGATGGTCGGCTCCTATCAAAAACTGGTCAATAGCATGCTGGAAGCAGCTAAGTCTTCCCGCTCTGCTGATGAAATCAGCCGGTCGATTGTTGAGGTCAGTAATCCCGACCTTTCCTTTGACCGGTTCGTCATTCAGACTCTGGTTGGATCGGATGCCAATCGCGCCGGACTCTACAAGGAATTGCAGTCCCGGGGAGCCCAGCTGGAACTGCTAGCTCGCCAAATCAGTCAAACCCGCTGGAAAAAAATGGAGTTGGAGCGGAGTAAAATCGAGGAACTGGGAGATCGTGCCACTCTCCTAATTACAATTACCCTCGTGCTCACATTGGTGGTGAGTTTCACTTTCACCTGGTATTTGCCGCGCCGGGTGCTGAATCCCCTTCGCCAAATCACCCAAGCCTTGCGATCGGCCTCAAGCGGGAATTACGATGTTTTCCTGCATTTATCCGCCAAAGATGAGCTGGGAGAGATGGTGAATGAGTTTCACAATCTAATTGAGCATATCCGGGACCAAAAGAATGGCAAATCCCAAAACAATAATTCCGGTTCTAATGGTTCCACTCCTTCCAACGGCGGTTCTCCGACAAACGGTTCTTCAAAAAATAGCTCCTCATCGGAAGGCACTCGACCTACCCCCACCTACACCGCTTTTTAATGCGTCCCCCGCGTCGAAAGTGATTCGTTTTCACGATTTTTATTTTCTGAACCATGTCAATATTGTAAATTGAGAATTCTGTTTTGCAGGATCGGGGGGGGGGGGGGGGCCAACCTCTCGATTTTCAAAGTATGGGACGAAGTCCCTCATGAAGGCGGTCTCTCTCATGAATATTTCCATCCATCCCGCCCGGAAGATTGCCGGCATTGTTTCCTTTCCTGGGGATAAGTCGATCTCACATCGGATGGCCCTGCTGGGTGGCATTGCCCTAGGGGTTACCACCATTGAAAATTTCGCCACGAGCGCGGATTGTCATAGCACGCTGACCTGCCTTAAATCGTTGGGGGTTAAAATCAAAGTGGAGAACAACCAGCAAGTGACCATTCAGGGGGCGGGACTGCATGGAATGAGACCATCAGAGGCCTTACTGGATGCGGGGAACTCCGGTTCTACGATCCGTATGTTATCCGGAATTTTAGCCGGCCAACCCTTCTTCACCACGATCTCAGGTGACGATTCGCTCTGCCGCCGCCCCATGAAAAGGATAATAGTTCCGCTCCAAAAAATGGGGGCTCAAGTAGTGGGACGAGACGGCAATTTCCCCCCTCTTGTTATTCGCGGAGGCGAATTGTCCTCGATTGAATATCGTCTGCCGGTGGCTAGTGCTCAGGTAAAATCCTCAATTCTGCTGGCGGGCATTTACGCCAAAGGCAGAACCGTCATTATTGAACCGGCGCCCACCCGCAACCACACTGAATTGGCGTTGGCAGAATTCGGAGTTCCTATGGAAATCTCGGGGAATCAAGTGGCCATTCAAGGAGGCATCCAACCCCGAGCCATCTCCGCGATTATTCCAGGAGACCTTTCTTCCGCCGCCTTTTTCGCGGCAGCCGCTTGTCTTCTTCCCAAATCGGAAATTATTTTGAAACAAATTGGTTTGAATCCGGGGCGGAGGGGAATTCTGGACCTGCTCACTTCGATGGGAGCCTCCATCCAAGTGATCGAAGAGAGCTGGCAAGGAGGAGAGGCGGTGGGAGACATCCGTGTCCGCACCGCCGCCCTTAAAGGCGGAAGCGTGCGAGGAGATCAAATCCCTGGAGTCATTGATGAAATTCCCATCTTGGCGGTTCTGGGAACTCAGACGGAGGATGGCCTGGAAATTCGGGACGCATCGGAGCTGCGAGTAAAGGAGAGCGACCGGATCCGCCGCGTGGTTGAAAACCTGCGCGCAATGAAGGCCCAGGTGGAGGAATTCGAAGACGGATTCATGGTGGCCGGCCGCCAAAAATTGACTGGGGCACGGATTCAGACTTGTGGGGACCATCGGATCGCCATGGCCTTTGCCGTAGCGGGGCTTATCGCAGAAGGAGTCACGGAAATCGAGGATGCTGGCTGTGCCGCGGTTTCATTCCCCGATTTTTATCAAAGTCTGGAAAGAGTGACCTTTCGTTGATCGGATTTCTTTTTCTAGAGGATAAGCAAAACCACAAGCTTCCTAAAGGAAAGCACTGCCTTGATCCCACGATAAGGGAAAACCGACAGGTTCACCTTTCGACGCCATGTTCAGATCGGATTATTTCAAGTTATGATTGCTGAAGTTGCAGGACTGCGCGCTTGCTGATTTCGTTGCGCAGAGCCCCCAAATAAATGCGGAAACGGTGCAGGGCAAAGCGGAGCGAATCGCGGGTTTTGGAGGCAGTGACTTCTTCCACCATGGATTCAAAGCTCTCCCAATCCCGATACATGCAATATTTCAAGCTATGGTCCCGGAACTCTTCAAAGGCTCGGATCAATTCGGGCAGCAATTCCAAATCGGCGGTTTGCTCCACCCCTGAGATGGCTTGAAGCAAGAGGCCAATATCCCCCATTAATTTCTTGCTTTCGTCCTGACGCGTGCTGCCATTGCCAAAGATCCGCCGGGTTTCGAAAGCCGGCAACACCGCCTTGGCAAATTCCACGATGGAGTGTTGGATGGCGTTTTTTAGCATGCCGTGGCTGTTCTCCACCTTGGCATAAATGGGAGGGGCCTGCCTCAAGTAAACCAACCCCACCAATTCATGGCTGAAAACCTTTTTGACTTCCTGGCTTAACGCAAAAATAGCGGCATCCAGCATCTCCACGGTTTCCTGGCTAACCTGCGCATGTCGGCAGACTCTGGATTCCATAAAATCGAAGAGAATCTGCAATTCTGAGTTGATCAGGGAAAAAATGAGGAGAGAGTTTTTAAGTGGCCGGTCATTGTTCAGATCGTTCTCAATGAATCGGAGGTATCTCAATAGGCGGAACAATTCCAAAAAGACTTTGGCAAGGTCCTGGCGAACCGTTACGTGGGGAATATTCTTGATTAATTCCGCGATGGCGGTGTTATCCACCCTGTCATATTGTCTTTTGAATTTATAGGCGACCAACATTTCAATATAGCGGCAATGCTTGATCTCCCGATTGATCAACTTTCCCATGGCAGTAAAAGTCTGAAAATTGACTTCGGAAGGTTCCAGCAATTTATCGATGATACATCGCAAATCAGCTAAGAACTCGATCAATAATGCCATAGAATCATCCGGCGTCGGCTGTGCCAACAACCGCGTCAAAAAACTATCCATGACATAATCGCGCTTCAAATAGTTTTGGATATATTTGTCAAATTGAATCAGGTTGGAGCGTTCCTGACTCATGATTTCATTGGCCAGAAAAGTCATGCGCAGCGTGACATCCCGCACCAGGGCCAATTCATCTTTGAAATTTTTTAACAGGTAAGAATTCAATTCACTGTCATAATGCGGCTGGTTCTTGGGGCGAAAAAAGCGATCAAAACATTTGATCCACATCTCCAGCTCAAAGACAAAATTGGTTTTTTGCTTTTTGCCAATTTCTTCCAGCCACTGGTTGAGCGAATCTTCTTTGGTTTTGTTCATTAAATTATCAGGGGTGCCATTTACGGCTCTTGGAAATCAATCAATCTCTTCCTCAAGCTTTGTTCCGCGTTAATTTCGCGCCGCTCTTAACGGTGTCTACGGTAAAACTCAAAAGACTCTGGCAAAGCCCCGCAAGCATGTTTTATCGGATAAAACTAAAAAAGGGTTAAAATTGAATTACCCTAAATCGGAAGGCAGGTGAAGTGCCGGATCAGCCGGAGCTTGGGGCGGGCCCAAATAGAGCTGACCAATAGGTTCGAAATGCGGATTTCCCACCAGCCAGATTCAGATTTCAATTTTCGTTTGCGATTTGTGCTTATCGCTGGCTCGGGGCAGACCCCCCTTATCTCAGAATGTTTATCTAATCTGAATGGCCTTGAGCTTGGATAATTTCGGAAGCTTAACTGAGCTGCCTTGCAGAGCACTCTCAATATAATAATGCATGGAATTTTGCACATTAAACAGCAGGAAAAAACAAATCTATTTCCGCTTGAGAAATAAATTACAAAGTCCTAAGATTTTGAATGAGATATTCCGATAAACATGATGATAGATTCAATGGGGGGGGCCCAAAGTGTTTTTAAACTCATCCCAAAAGGGCGCGGGGGCGTGATGCGCAGTCTCCGATTCCTATTGCTAACCTTATTATTTTCATTATATTCGGCAATAGGTTTCTCACAACAATTTAGTTTTCGCCACTATACCCTTGAAGAGGGGCTGGGAAATATGTCGGTCCAGGCGCTTTTGCAGGACCGTCAGGGATTTCTCTGGGTCGGAACACAAAATGGAATTTTCCGATTCGATGGGAAACATTTTAATTCCTTCACTACCAATGAGGGTTTGCCAAGCAACAATATCACTTGTCTGTACGAAACATCAGAGGGCGTGATCTGGGCGGGGACGGATCCCGGAGGCGCCGCCACCTTTGAAAAAGGCCGATTCATCCCTCTGGGCAGAGATTCCGGAATATCGTCAGGATCTGTCCCAACGCAGGGGATTGCAGGCGATTCCAGCGGGCGCGTATATATTGCCACTGAAAATGGCTTGGCGATAGGCCAAGGCAGGAAGTTCAAGCTGCTCACCACTCGAGATGGACTGCCCTCCAACCGGATCAGCGCGGTATTCGCTGAAGCCAACGCCTCAATTTGGTTCGGAAGCGGTGACCGTGCGGGGCTATGGGATGGACAAAAGGCCAGAGTTTTCGGCGCGGAATCCGGATTAACGGTTGATCGAATCGATGCCATCCTCAGTGATAACTTCGGATCAATCTATATCCGAACCCCCTCCCGATTATTCAAAAAGGCTTCCGCCTCTGATCGGTTTGAGGCAGTAGATCAAGGCTTGCCAGCGGCCGCCTCCTTTGGACGTCTGTATCTGGATGCCCAGGGAACGATCTGGATTCCCACCAGCCAGGGATTGGCACAAAGAACTGAGACGGGCTGGAAGCTTTACGGAAAAACTCAGGGTCTTCCAGCCAATTCAATTTCCTCGATTGTAGAGGACAAAGAAGGTTCTCTTTGGATTGGAACCGCCGGATCCGGATTGGCCCAATGGCTGAACCGCGGAGTCTGGCTGGGATACCGGCGCGAGGACGGACTCAGCAGTGACATTGTTTGGTCGAGCGTTCGGGACAAAGCGGGAATACTCTGGGCTGGAACTGAATCGGGGCTGGATTGGTTGGATCCTGCTTCCGGCCGGTGGATCCCCCTGCCGTTGCCCGGACTCCCCGTAAATAAGGCCCGTGTTTTGACTTTGGCGCCAGATGGAAAAATCTGGATTGGGATGGAATCAGGAGGCATTGTCCGATTCGACCCCCAGATGCGGAAAGGGGAAAACTATCTCAATTTGGCGGGTAGAACCACGTTCCAGCCCCGCTCTTTTGCCGTAGATCCCCAAGGACAACTTTGGGTGGCCACTTTGGAAGGCCTTTTCCTGGGGCGGCTGGAAAAAAATCTATATAGTTTTGAAAATGTCGTCATCCCCCAATCGGGAACTGAAAATGAAAGTTTCGAGACGGTCAGATTTGACGCCAAAGGCAATCTCTGGGCCGCTGGAAAGTTTGGTCTGGCCCGCTTCGATGGAACATTCTGGCGCCGTTTTACCCGCAATGAAGGATTAAGAGATAACCACATTACGCGGCTGACCTTCGATCCCGATGGAGCTATTTGGGTCTCCTACAATGAATCGCTGGGAGTGAGCCGCCTGGATTTGCGGTCGGAAAATCCGACGGTGCGTCACTTCCTGAAGAAAGATGGAATGAGCTCTGAAAAAGTGGCCTCTCTCGGAACTGACCGGATCGGACGAATCTGGGTAGGCACTGACCAGGGGATCGATTTAATTAGCCCGAATTTGGATATTCGCACCATCCGCCATGGAGAAGGTCTGATCTGGGACGACATCAGTCCCAATGCTTTTTTCCAGGACGTCAACGGTTCTATCTGGATTGGCACCAGCAACGGTTTGGCCAATTACAATCCCGCGGCTGACCGAATCACGACTCAACCTCCCCGTGCGGTCATTTCCTATGCCCGTCTGGGAGACTATGTCCGGGACCTCCAAAAACCTCAAACCGCGAGTTACCAGGATCGCTCCTTCCTGGTACGATTCTCCGGATTGACATTTTTGGATCCAAAACGAGTCCGTTTCAAATACCGTCTGCTTGGATATGACGCGGACTGGATAGAGACGGAAAGCGCGGAAGCCCGCTTCCCCAACTTGAAAGAGGGGAGTTACGAATTCGAGGTTTTTTGCCGGAATGTGAACGGCCAATGGAGCAACGAACCCGCCCGTTTCTCTTTCGCCATTACTCCGCCCTGGTACCGTTCCTGGTGGGCCTGGGGGCTTGGACTTCTGTCGTTGATTTCTCTCGCCTATGCCCTGCACAAGTGGCGCAGCCGGTTTTTATTCGGTTCTAAGCAACAAGTGGACCGTTTGGTCAACAGCCGAATGCAGGATCTGCAAAAAGAAAAAGAAAAAATTGTTCGCCAAAACCTGGAGATTGAGAACTTGTTGAATAAAACCCAGGAGGCCTCCCGTCTAAAAGGGGAGTTTCTGGCAAACATGAGCCACGAAATTCGCACTCCGATGAATGCCATTATCGGAATGAGCGAATTGCTGCTGGGTACGGATCTTACTCCGGAGCAACATGAATACGCTCTGGCCATGTGCCGCTCGGGCGAAGGGCTGCTCCGGTTAATCAACGACATCCTCGATTTCTCCAAAATCGAGTCCGGCAAAATGCGCCTGGATACCATTGAATTCGATCTGCGCGGAGTCGTGGATGAAGTCACGGAAATGCTGGCGGGCCGGGCACAATTCAAAGGTTTGGAATTCTCGACTCTGATTCAACAAGAAGTCCATACCGCGCTGCGCGGCGATCCCGGGCGTCTGCGGCAAATTCTGTTCAACCTTCTGGGCAATTCCATCAAGTTCACGGAAAGCGGCGAAGTAGTATTACGGGTCAGCCCGGTAAGCTCGGCCAAGAAAGAAGAGGTTATGATCCGCTTCGAAGTGAGCGATACCGGAATCGGGATTCCCGCTGAAGCGCAGGAGCGGCTTTTCCAATCCTTCTCCCAGGCTGATGCCTCCACCATGCGCAAATATGCGGGATCCGGACTGGGGCTGGCAATTTCCAAACACCTCGCGGAATTGATGGGAGGCCAAATCGGACTCACCAGCACCGTAGGCAAGGGGAGCACCTTCTGGTTTACGGCGCGCTTTGGACTGCAGCGCGGCGCGGCGTTGCCTCAGGTCCACCAGGAGGCCATCAACCTGAAAGATTTGCGGGTATTGGTGGTGGACGACAATGCCACCAACGGCAATATTCTTGGCGAGATGCTCACCAACCTCCGCATGAAACCGACCGTGGTCAGCGGCGGCCAAGCGGCTCTGGCGGCGCTGGACTTGGGGCGGAAAGAAAAAAATCCCTACACGCTAGTTTTGATCGATATGCACATGCCCGACATGGACGGGTTCACTCTGGCCCAGAAAATTCAGCAGGACCTGCGAGTCTATGCGACGATCATGCTGATGACCTCGAGCGGGCAGCGCGGCGATGCCGTCCGATGCCGCGATGTCGGAGTGTCGGCCTATTTGACCAAACCCATCAAACAATCCGATTTGCTCGAAGCCATCCGCACCGTACTAGGGACTCCGGCACAGGAGACCAACTATCCCAGCTTGGTGACCCGCCACACCATTCGGGAAAACCGGCTGGATCTGCCCGCCTACAAAGGAATGCGAGCTTCCCGCGGTTTGCGCATTCTGCTGGCTGAAGACAACACGGTGAACCAGATGCTGGCGGTCCGCATGCTCAGCAAATGGGGGCATAAAGTAGTGGTGGCTGGCGATGGGCGCGAAGCCCTTGGCGTTCTCGAAAAACAATCTTTCGACTTGATCTTGATGGATGTGCAAATGCCGGAAATCGACGGGATCGAGGCCACCCGCCGGATCCGTGAAAAAGAAAAGTCTACCGGGGCACACATCCCCATCATTGCCATGACGGCTTATGCCATTAAAGGAGACCGGGAACGCTGTCTGATGGCGGGTATGGACGACTACGTTTCCAAACCGGTCCAAGTGAAACAGCTCTTCGAAACCCTGGAGAACCTGGCGGGGGCTTTTGCCGGAGCGGAAGTGGATGGCACGACACATCGTTCCAAACGCAAGGTATTTGAAAAAGAAGCCGCCCTCGCCCGCGTCGACGGCGACGAGCGCTTGCTCACGGAAATGATTGCCGTCTTTTTTGACGACTATCCACGCCAGCTGGCAGCCATCAGGGAAGCTGTAGCCAAACAAGATGCCGCATCCCTCGAACGCGCCGCGCACACCCTGCGGGGCGCGCTCTCCAATTTCGGGATCACCGCGGCTGCTGAGGTGGCCATGGAAGTGGAGCGGCTCGGCCGCAGTGGGGATCTGCAGATGGCTGAAGAAACATGCGCCAACCTGGAAAAGGAGCTGGAACGGCTGCGCCGCACTTTATCCCATCTGGAAAAAGACTTAGTCACCCGCCATCTCTAAAATCTCTCGGTTGCTACCCTCACAACTCAAAAAATGAGACAAGCTCAAACGCATAGCGCTGGAACGTGCGATTTGCCATGCGTTTCAACGGCACGGTGAAACGCGCGCTACATCGCAAATT
The DNA here is from genome assembly GCA_963803155.1 of uncultured Acidobacteriota bacterium. Classification (GTDB taxonomy): domain Bacteria; phylum Acidobacteriota; class Terriglobia; order Versatilivoradales; family Versatilivoraceae; genus CAWDMN01. Next base: position 58,457 of record CAWDMN010000085.1, on the reverse strand, counting down.
ACTTGACTGCCTGTCCTCCTTGGGGGAGCTCCGCACGGGTGACAACGGTCACACGCGCCTGCTCCGCTACAAGGTTTGGTCGCCGTACCTGACATTGAAAGAATGAGAGAGCAAATCGGCTAGGAAGGTTTTAGCGGAGGCGTTTTGGCGATCACTCCAACTTTGTAGAAAACAGGAATCGCTGAAAGCTGCAGTAGAAGAGAAAAGCCGATTAGCCCGGTTAAAGAAAAATCGTAGAGGACACCCATCAGAGTGCTGCCAGCGAACCAGGCAACCCCAAAAAAAAGATGGTAGACGCCAAAAGCGGTGGCTCTCCGATCTGGTGAAGAAAATTCAGCCACGGCAGCTTTCATGATGGATTCCTGAGCACCCATCCCAATTCCCCAGAGCAAGACTCCAATCAACTGCGCCGCAAAGGGGCCGGCAAAGAGCAGTGGAACGGCGGGAGCGGAAAGCAACACCGCCAGAATCAGCGATTTCATGCCGACCCGGTCAAACCATTTTCCCAAGAGCAGCGCTGATAGCGCATCCGCAGCCATGGCCAGGGAATAGAAAAATGGGATCCATTGGACTCCAATTTTCCCCGCTTTTTCAAAATAAAAAGCAACGAGGGGATAATCGACAAATCCAGCCGCCAGGAGAGCTGCTCCAACAAGATACCACCAGAAAGCCCGCATATGCCCTGTCGTGCCAAAAAGAGGGGTCTTGGACTCCAACTGGCGGGGCTGGGGAAACCGGAACCGGGCAAGCCCCAGAACCAACAGAGCCATGGCGGCGGGGATCAAGGTAACCGCATAGCAGGAAGAATACGAAAGCCGCATGTACAGCAACCCGGCGATCGACAAAGGGCCCAGGATGGCCCCAATTTGATCCATGGCTTCGTGCAAAGCGAATCCCCAACCACGCCCCAATTGATGGCCGGCATAAGAAAGCATGGCATCACGAGCCGGACTGCGCAAAGCTTTGCCGGTGCGCTCCAAAAACATCAGCATCACGGCCAGAGGCCAGGCGCCTGCCAAGGCCAGAGCGGGGACTGCCAGCAGATTTAAACAGTATCCGGCTCCCACCAAACTCCAATAACGGCCGGTGTGGTCGGCCATTCGTCCGGAAAAGTAGCGCAAAGCATATCCCAGCAATTCGCCCAAACCCGCGACAAATCCCACCACGGCAGCGCGGGCGCCTAGAGAGGCCAAAAAGGAACCATTGATGCTCCGGGCCGACTCGTAGGTCATATCGGCCAAAAGACTGACCAGGCCGAGCAGAACCACAAATCCCGCCGCTTGTCTCCGGTCGATGGTTGCCATAATCAGAGGCTTCCCTCTCCTCAGAATCTGCCAAGGTTCTGCAACATATATCGTTTCATCAGCCGGCGAATCAGCTCTTCCTTGTTAACCGAAAGTCCCACCTCCCCATTGGGAGCTTGGCTCTCATCGATGACGGTGTATCCGCCATCGGTGACGCGCACATGCGCGGGCCTGGTTTGGAACAGGTCAGGCCAAAGAACCATGGAAACCGCAACTACATCAAAAAGGATTGGAGTTTCATTTCCAGTTTCACTATTCCATAGGGCATAGAGGCCCGAGAGGGCATTCGTCAATGGAGATTGCCGTTGAGTCAGCTTTAGCCGTTGCTTCTCTTCCAGCGAGACAAAGGTAGTGATGTCCAATCCCGCATAGGTAATCGGAGCACCCGCATTCACAAACGCTTTTGAAGAAGCAACATCAGCCACCACATTCCATTCGGCGCTTGGCACCGGATTGCTCCCATACCCGAGGTAAAAAGAGCCAAACATGGAATAAATCTTTTGGGCCAGCTTCAAGGCATCCGGATCTTTTTTAATAACATCGGCAATGTTGGGAACAGGGCCGACAGTAAATAGAATTACCTCTTTAGGGTACTTGCGCAGCGTCTGGATGATGAAATCGGGGGCCGGCGTGGCAATCGGTTTGATCCGTGAAAAACCCTCTGCCCAAGAGAATTGGGCGTTAGGAGGACCCAATTCCTTATCTTTTCCCACTACGTTGGGAGTCTGACGCCCCACCGCCACCGGAATATTTTCTTTGCCTAATTCATAGAGCAGGCGGCAAGCCAATTGGCCCCGCTTTTCCGTAAGCCCATGATCGAGAGTGATGCCCATAACGTCGAATTCAGGACTTGCGAGAATCAAGGTGAGCGCAAAGGCATCGTCAATATCTCCGCCCAAATCGCAATCAAATATAATTTTCTGCGGCGCTGCTGTTGCCAAGGCAGCCGGCAGAAACAATGCCAGCGGAAGGAAGAGAGCGAGCCACTTCAGTTTCATAGTCTGCACCTCAAGAGAAAATTAAAACCTAAATGCGTTTCATGGTAGGAGAAAAAGGGAAAACATTCAAGCGTGAGAAAAAGCAGCGCCAGAAAAAGCAAGTCCCGGTTTAAAAGTCCGTTCGCCCCCTGACGTTGCCCAATCTTAATCAAACCCTGCGGAGCCGCACATGCCAGCGTGGCTGGCTCAACAAGAGGATGAAAATGGGATGACGGAGGCGGCCTGCCCTCAGGCCGTCTGAGCAGGTTGGGTCGACTCAGGCGAAGTGAGGGCATCCTGCCTCCATCCATGCTATTTTCTTTGGAGCTTGCAAACGTGTTATGATCATTATTCGATTCAGCTTCCTCCCCTCAGAGGCATTCATGGGTTGATCCCAAGTGTCGCAGATCCAATTTATTCCTCCGACCACAGGCAATGCCGGATGGCAAAGCACACCATGCATCCGGTGGAGCCATAATATAAAGGGCCTCCATCATCCGTGTGCCCACATTCTCTTCAAAGAGGAGGAGCGATGCATTACCTGCTTTTCTACGATTTGTCCCCCGATTACATCACACGTCGAACGGCATTTCGTTCTGAGCACTTAAATCTCGCATGGGAAGCTCATGCGCGAGGAGAGCTTATTCTGGGCGGAGCGCTGGCGGATCCAATCGATGGCGCGGTACTTCTGTTTCGGGGCGATTCCCCCCGCGCGGCAGAGGCGTTCGCGGCGGCCGATCCCTATATCAAGCAGGGTCTCGTGACCCGGTGGCGCGTTCGACCTTGGACTACGGTTGTCGGGGAGGATGCCGCCACACCCTCGCATAGTTGACCGGTCCATTGGCGGGAGCCGCCAGCATGAGGCTTCACGATGTGGCCACACTTCACAAAATACTATTGAGTTGTCCAGCACTAATCTCTTGGCTCGAGTGGTGCAGCTCGACCATTCCTTCATTTCTGACGAGGAAACAATGGAACCCGACTGGAATTATGTCAAAAAGCACACGCTTTGGAGTTATGAAGATTTGATCAGAAAACTTCTGAAAGTTCTGGCCTATAACTTTGTGCGGGAACATTACAGCCACACCATGAAGGAGGCCATAGATTATGCGGGAAACGTACAACAAGGTTACCTGCAAAGCAGGAAGCACGCGACTCTTCGCGATGACATGATTAAAAGTTTTGACAGATTAAGGACCCTGCAAATTGGAACATATCTGCACTTGATACAGCAGATCGATACCAGAGAAAAGTGCGAGGCCTTTCTACGTCGGACGGGTTTCGGTTTTGAAGAAATCATCCAAATGCTGAACTACTTATTCCGCTGGGTTTTGCCTTTTGCGATTCCCGCGCGCGAGCTAATTGTGGTGGATATCGATCCGCGGTCATCGCGTTTGACAATCTTGAAACATCAGGGGCTCAGATTGAATCTGGATGTTCTGGAACAGGGACGCCAAAGAATCGGGAGAGCCCGACTCTCCAAAGCGACCGGCCTGCCGAATTCCTTCATACTTTCCCTGGTTCATCGAGCGGATATTTCCCGTCTCGCTTATGTCCGCGGTAAAACCGTGAGGCATCTTTGTGGTGGCGGATACGACACGCTCCAAAAGCTTGCCGAAGCAGAACATGCGCAGATGGAAAAGACGATGGATGCTTATTTCAGAACGCTTGGCAAGAGTATGGCTGATTATAAATTAGTGGTTCCTCTTTCTTGGATGATTGGAGGAGCGCGAATATTGCCCAAAATCGTGGAGGAGTAAATTTGATCGGCGTTAATCAAACAACAAGATCGTGGCAAAACAGCCAGCGCAATAAGGGAACTCAGCCGTTTTAGGGAAAGCTTGCCGCGTCATGCTCACCACAATTCGCGAGTCCATTTTAAAAAGGGAACCGGCATGATGAGTGCGCCCTATATAGCCAGTCGGGAAAGTATATTCCTCTCATGGACAGCCTTGCGACCAGTCGTCCCTACCCTGATTGTGCAAGAGGAATCGAAGCGATGCAATATTGAGGTGGACAGTGCAATCTCTGTTCGCACTTTCAGCGGCAGCAGGGTGAGGGTTCATGCCGCAAAAGGCGAGAGACCGAGACTCCTATTAAGAATTTAGTGTAATGGGCCTGTAAACAAACATCGTGGCATGCCAAGAGAAAACCCCAGACGGCTGTTTCAGCCACAATTCACGGGCGAGGGTCCTCGACGTTTTTCTTTTATCTCTGACTTTTGGTGACATCGCTCATGATTTCCCAATTGCATTCCCCAAAATGAAATGCTATTTATTAGAAATCAGTGGCAGCTTGTCATGTATTCAATCGCGGTTCAATCCCTCGAGATACTCAGAGTTGTGAAGTTTTAACTCGTCGAAAAACATCCCCGAGGTGTTTTTAATGCCAGCCCCCTCGCACATAAAAAACCGCTCCCGAAGTACATTGATCCCTCTTGCCTGCAAAACTTCACTGGAGTCGGGCATACCACTCTCGCAATTGGATGAGGTTATGGAGGGTGAGCATCATCTCTTGATTGTCATCCATGATAACCCGGATCCGGACTCCATCGCCTCCGCCGCAGCTCTACGTCAGATCGCCGAAAGAAGATATCGAGCCCGAGTCACTATTGCCTATGGCGGTATTATCGGCCGGGCGGAAAATCAAGCCATGGTTCGCAAATTAGGGTTGCGCATGAAAAAAATTCAAAACGTGGAATTCACGCGTTTTGACCGGATCGCCATCGTGGACACCCAGCCGGGGTCCGCCAATCATTCGCTTCCCTCCCATATCCACTGCCATGTCGTCATCGATCATCATCCCCGGCGCCCCAAGCTGAGCACTGAACTGGCCCTGATTGAACCAGAGATTGGAGCCACCGCCACTCTCTTGATTGAATGGCTGGAAGATGCCCGGCTGGAAATTCCAGCGAATCTGGCTACGGCTCTGGCGTATGCAATTAGTTCGGAGACCCAGAACCTGGGGCGAGAGGCCACTCGCCGGGATGTCCAGGCTTACTTCAAAGTGTTCATCCGTTCCAGTATGCGAAAGCTGGCGGAAATTATTCACCCCGACCTGCCACGCATCTATTTTCAATCCGTGGCCCGTACCTTGGTACGAGCCAGGACTTGCCACAACTTGATTTGTGCCCACTTGGGGGAAGTGCATGTTCCGGAAATCGTTCCCGAAATGGCCGACTTCCTGCTCCGCTACGAACGAGTTCATTGGTCTCTTTGCAGCGGCATTTTCCAGGGAGAATTCATCATTTCCATCCGTTCTTCCAATCGCAAAGCCAAAGCCGGCACATTGGTGCGGCGGTTATTCGCCACCCGAATCAATTGTGGGTTGAACAAAGTGGGCGGTCATGACCTTTCCGCCGGAGGCCGCATCCCCTTGAAGCATTTTCGCGAAAAGAATCTCGATCGTTTGGAAACCGGATTGTCGCGCGATTTTGTCCGTCTTATGAGGAAAAAAACCAGAGGAATCTGGAAGCCTTTATTAAACGGGAAAGTGGCCAATTCTGACCTACTCTGACCTCTGTTTTCTGGAGAGGCTCCTTTCCGCAATTCTATCGCGAATCTTTTCATTGCGGCCCAATAAAGGCAAACGAGTGCCCATTTTCAAAAATTTATCGTACTCGGTTTAATGGAAGGGTTGACTGTTTCTATCCCATTCCCTCTAGTTTGCTTGAGCCGCAAAAGTCGGCGACTTCGAGTCAAGTTTTGGAATGGGAATCAGCAACTCCCTATAGTCCGAGACGAAGTTTCTCTAGACCTTAAAGGAGGTCACAATGAGTTTTATTTTCTTTGTGGTTCTGGCGATTTTATTGTTCATGGCGGGACGGAGCATGCAAAAAATGAAATACTCAGTAACAGAACGATTTCACAAGGTTGCCTTTGGCTTATCGGGTGTCTTTGTCCTGTTCGCCATCCTGTGCTGCCTCACCGTTATCCCTGCCGGAACCGTCGGCGTGGTGGACTTTTTTGGCACCGTCTCTCCCGCTACTCTTCGAGCCGGCATCAATTTCATGAATCCTCTGGCTCGAGTGATTAAAATGTCGGTCAAAACTCAGGAGATCAAAGAGACTATGGACGTCCCCTCCAAGGAAGGGTTGAGCGTGAAATTGGAGGTCAGTGTTCTTTATCATCTCAATCCGGACAAGGCCGCTGAAGTCTACAAAACGGTGGGGGAGGAATATGTGGAAGTGATCTTGGAACCCCAGTTCCGTTCCATCACCCGCGGCGTCACCGCCACTTATGAGGCCAAGGCGCTCTATACCTCCGCCCGGGAGCACCTGGGCCAGGAAATTCTAAAGGAGATTGTCGCGGGCACGGTCCAGCGGGGAATCATCGTGGAATCCACCCCCTTGCGACAGGTGGGACTGCCCGCGGGATTGAGCCAATCGATTGAAGCCAAGCTTCAAGCTGAACAGGAAAGCCAGCGCATGGAGTTTGTTCTGACCAAGGAAAAACAGGAAGCGGACCGCAAGAGGATCGAAGCACAGGGCATCGCCGACTTCCAGAAAATTGTTGTGCAGGGCATCAGCGACCAACTTTTGCGTTGGAAAGGAATTGAGGCCACTGAGAAGTTGGCTGCTTCCCCGAACGCCAAAGTGGTGGTGATCGGGGCCGGTAAAGATGGTCTGCCTTTGATTATGGATTCGAAATAAATTCCTGACAAGCTGGACTTGAACATGTCGGAATTTTCCTAACTCTGGCTGGAGAAATGGGGGGTCGCCAACAATCCGCAAACAACAATCTAAGTTGACGAGATGCAAGGTGGCACACTAAAATTAAACATGGATAAAAAAGCTTGACAAATTCTAAATGTATTAAGGAAAGGAACATCTATTATGAAAAAGGCGATTTTTCGAGTTTATTCCCTGACTCTGTTGTTGGGATTATCCTTTTCGTTGACTCCCCAACTGCTTGCTCAGAACGCTGGCAAACTGAAAACAACCGTCAATCCAGGCCGCACAGGCATTTTCGTCGATGGGAAATACCTCGGCCCCGCCGCTAATTTCAAAAAATCCCGGACTTATGCAGTGCCAGCAGGGGAACACGAAGTTTTATTGACGGAACCCCGCTACAAGGATTACACAACGAAAGTGACCATTGAACCAGGCAAGACATTCCACTTGAAATATGCCATGGAGGCACTGCCCATACCCAAAGGTCCTTTTGGCCGTTTGAGAATAACCACGGGCAAAAACGACAAATTCAGCCCAGTTTACATTAATAATAAATTCATGGGCCACGTGGACGAGTTTAGTAATCCTGAACAGGGTTTGCTCATTCCTCCGGGGGATTATGAAGTCAAAATCGTGATTAATGAGGCAAATCCCAAAATAGAAAAAGTGAGCATCAAAGAAAACCAAGTGACGACGATTCACCTATAATCCCAGAGCGAATGATTCAGCGGTAGGCGAAAAATGCCATCTGGCCTGGCGCTCTGCGAGCGGAGGGAGAGACCTGAGTTGAGGCCGCGGGAACGGCCTTCGGCATAAATATGGAAGAACCGAGGGGACTTGAAGGTTGCGCCAGAGGGGGCAAACCGAGAGTCACCTCTTTTTTTTTAGTAGCGAAAAAAAGCAAAGCGGTCTCTCCCCGTTTTATTTTCCGCCATTGGAAAACCACTGTTGTAGCACCGAGAAATCGATACACAAGTTGGGCAGCACCCAGTCTGAATCCGCCAACCATATATGTTGGTCCGAATTTGTGACCGCCAAACTTTTCATCCCCGCTGCACGGGCTGCTTCAATCCCGGCGGGAGAATCTTCGATCACCAGGCATTGGTCCGGCAAGATTTCATTGGATGAAAAACGCGACCGATTGATCCCCTCTAAAGCCTTCAAGAATATTTCCGGTTGAGGTTTCCCCCGCCTGACATCTTCCTGGGTTACCACGCAGGCGAAAAAACGGCGCAACCGGAAGACCTCCAGCACAAATTCCACTTCCCGCCGCAATGAGCCGGAGGCAATGGCCATGGGGCATTGCCCCCAGATTTGATCCAACAGGGAAAGCACCCCCGGGAAAAGGTGGACCTGATTCTCCGCCAATTGCAGATAGAGGTCCGATTTCCTGGCGATTAACTCTTGAATGTGCATATCAGTGAGAGGCCGGGAGCACTGATCATAGGCCATCCGCAGACAGTCCCGATCATCCCGCCCCAGAAAACAGGAGAGGTAATGCTCCTCCGATACTAGGATATTTTCTTGTGCCAAAATTCGCCGCAAAGCTTCCGCATGGATAAATTCATCGTCAGAGATTACGCCATTGAAATCAAAAATAATCGCTCGCAACATGGTGTTTAATAATCCCAGTGATAGTTAGAGGGAACAAGTGAATAGTGGATAGTGGATAGTGAATAGTGGATAGTGATTAGCAGCGATTGGTCAATGAAGAATTCTACACTCGAATGACAAAATTGCAGAGAGCCCCCCTGGAATGATAAATCAACCACCGACCAACGTTTTTTCTATTCATTATCCACTATTCACTTTCCATGATTCTCTTGCAGCGTTTTTTTTTGCCCGTGTTTCAGAAGGACAAGGATTCGCCCGGTTTCAGCTCGAAGATTTCCAATCCCTTAATATCACTGGTTAATTCCGCCAACTTTGCCGGAGTGCCGGTCAAAGGAGGGAAGGTGCCAAAATGCATCGGGATGATTCGTTGAGCGCCCAGCAACCGGCAAGCTACGGCGGCTTCGCGAGGACCCATCGTAAAAAGGTCCCCAATGGGAATCATGGCAAGATCTGGCCGGTAAAGATCTCCTATCAGTTTCATGTCGCCAAACAGATTGGTGTCCCCGGCGTGATAAATTTTGAATCCATTGGGCAGCTGAATCAGGTATCCCACCGCTTCGCCCCCGTAAATAATCTGACCATCTTCCAGAATGCCGCAACTATGATCCGCATGAAGCATGGTCACTTTGATTCCACAAACCTCTTGTGAACCTCCTTTGTTCATCGGGAGGTTTTGTCCAGCCCCCTTGTTTTCCATCCAGTGGCACAATTCATAAATCCCGATCACTTTGGAATTGTACTGCTTGGCCAGGGAGACGGCGTCTCCAATATGGTCAAAATGGCCATGAGTAAGCAAGAGGATGTCCAGCCGGTTAAATTGATGCAAAGTCTGAGGACAAGCGGGATTACCCATCACCCAGGGATCAATCAGTATCGTCACACCCTCCGGTGTAACCAGCTTGAAGGTGGAGTGTCCCATCCAGGTCACGTAAATGTTGGATGTTTGCATATTTTTTCCTTTTGGCTAAGGATTGTCCGGATCCGCGGGATTCGATCCGTGTGAAGCTCAAACCTTGCTTCACGGGTTTCCATCGCATGTTCAGCAACTGAAAAGATGCTGCAACATTCATGAATGTAATTCATCGTTGAGGTCGAATCCGTCCTGCACTCTTTGCTCATTGAGGCCGGCAGGAAGTCCCTCGATGCAATAACAAGATGGCTAAGGGACCATATGGCCGCGGTTCAAACTGAGCGCTGGACATCTCCGCTCTTGCCATTATCAATCCGTTGATTCGGTCGATTCCCAATCTTATTTTTACGGCACTCTCTCTTTTTGTGCAATAGGGTGGAAGCAACCTCCACATCTTTTTGCTTGTGGTATCCGCTTATGGGAGGATGCTATCATAACAGACAACTTGAAGACAGCGTTCCCCATCTTTGGAGGCTTGGCGGAAGGCTGGGTGAGGAAGAATAACTTGATTGAATTAAAAACGCGTCAGGAGATTGAAATCATGCGGGAATGCAACCAGATTGTCGCCGAAGTTTTGGCCTCTCTGGAAAAAGCCTGCCAACCCGGCATCTCCACTTTGGATCTGGATCGGATGGCGGAAGAGATGACCCACCAACATAAGGCGCGCCCCGCATTCAAGGGGTACCATGGTTTCCCCGGCACACTTTGTACCTCCATCAACGAAGAGGTGGTGCATGGCATCCCCTCCGCGCGAAGGATCCTCAAAGAAGGAGATATAATCAGCATTGATTACGGAGTCTGTTATAAAGGTTACTATGGAGACGCCGCCATCACTGTTCCCATCGGCAAGATTCCCGAAGATGTCCAGTTGCTGCTCAAAACCACACAGGAAGCGCTGATGCTCGGTATCCAACAAGCGATCCCCGGCAATCATCTGAGCGATCTTTCCGCCGCGATTCAGACCCACGCGGAAACTCGCGGATTTTCCGTGGTCAAGGAATATTCCGGGCATGGATTAGGCAAAAGCCTGCATGAAGAACCGCCGGTCTTGAATTATGTTGGCAACGGGCGGGGTATCCTGCTCAAGCCCGGGCTGGTTATTGCAGTCGAGCCCATGGTAAATCTGGGGACTGACAAAGTGCAGGTTCTAGCCGATGGCTGGACTGTCATCACCCGGGACCGAAAACCCTCCGCCCACTTCGAACATAGCATCGCCATCATGGAATCCGGGCCATTCATTTTGAGTGAAAGGCCTTGAGGACTCAAATGTTCTTGCATGAGGTGTTGTCGCATCAATCAAAGATAGCATCACGCCAAGCAGACGGCAGGGATATCGAGGCAAAGGTGTCAGTTCCATCATTAAGTATCATCACGCGAACATTATCGTAGCTGATTCCGCTGAGTCCCTGGGAACAAAGCGGCTCATTCAAGGTACAAACGAAAGGGACAGTCAGATTGCCATTTTGAGGAATGGAGTGACGGGTTTCCACCTGGAGTCTGGACATATCTTACTGCGAAACAGCAAAGTAAATTAGACTGGGGATCGCGTGTGGCGTTCTGACTGATAAGAAATCTTCACATCGGGCAAGAGAACGCCATTTTTTGACTCGAAGTGTCATATAATCACGAATGGCAATAGGCAAACGATCATTCGAACTCCAAATTAAATCTCCAGCATTCGAGTAAAAAAAAATGAAACCTTTACCGGAAAAAGAGAATTTGAAAAAAGCAGGTATGGCAAAAAGCCATCAATCCAATCCAGTCAATGAGGAGGATTGCCTTTCAAGGCGTGCCCTTTTGAACAGCACGGCCATTGCGACAGCTTTTGCCATCGTTCCCCGCCACGTTCTCGGAGGTACTGGCTATTCAGCTCCCAGCGACATGATCAATATTGCGGTTATTGGTACTGGCGGTCAGGGCATCTTTAACATCAAAGCGCTGCTTCAGCAGCAGGATGCCCGCATTATCGCCGTTGCGGACCCGAATGAAGAAAGTGATTACAGCGCGTTTTATTACGGGGGGACGGCTGGACGTTTCCCAGCGCTGAAACTCGTGAACGAGACATATAAAGCGCAATTGCGGAAGGCCTCCAAAGAATGTTCCAGCTACGTGGATTTCCGCGAGATGTTCGAAAAGGAAAAATCCATCGACGCGGTACTGGTGGCCACGCCAGATCACGTTCACTATGTCGCGGCCATGGCTGCCATTCAAAGGGGCAAACATGTCTATTGCGAAAAGCCGCTTTGCCGAACCATTTACGAGACCCGCAAATTAACCGAAGCGGCTCGTCAAGCCAAGGTGGCAACACAGATGGGCAATTTCGGACGAAGCGGAGAAGGGATCCGTCTTACTTGTGAATGGATTCAGGACGGAGCTATAGGCGCAGTGCGGGAGGTTCATGCCTGGACTTCAGGCGAGGCCAGATCATCGATTTTTTTAGATCGTCCCGAAGAGATTCTCCCCGTGCCAGCAGGACTTGACTGGGACCTCTGGCTGGGCCCCGCCCCCGCCCGTCCTTATCACCCAGCTTATCATCCCTTCAACTGGCGCGACTGGTGGGTATTTGGCAGCGGCGCCATCGGTGACATGGCTTGCCACAATCTCGATCCTGCATTCCTGGCATTAAATCTCGATTATCCCAACAGCACGGAAGCCAGTTCCTATGGATGCACCAAGGAGGCTGCCTCCCGGGCCTCCATCGTCCATTTCGATTTTCCCGCGCGCGACGGCAGACCAGCCGTAAAGGTACATTGGTACGATGGCGGACTCATGCCTCAAAGGCCGGAAGTGCTGGAGGCTGGACGAAAAATGGGGGTAAACGATGACGGAATTCTCTTAATTGGGGATAAAGGGATCATCATGTGCGGCGGGTGGAGCGGGAATCCGAGGTTGATCCCCGAGACAGTCATGCGCGCATATAAGCGCCCTGCAAAAACTTTGCCGCGCAGCAAGGGGCATCACCGGGATTGGCTCGATGCCTGCAAAGGGACGGGGCAGGCCAGCGCTAATTTCGAGGCCGTTGGTCCCATGATTGAATCCATCTTTATGGGGCAATTAGCTATTCGGATCGGTGAAAAACTCCATTGGAACGGTCCCGAGATGCGGTGCACCAATAATGCCGCCGCCAACGACTTAGTCCGCCCGATTTACCGCGCGGGGTGGTCATTGTAGAGACTCCGGTCTCTTTGGAGCACATAGGCGGCGCTCCCACTGCTAAGCGAATTTCAAAGCAGGCAAGTGATTGGGCCAATCACCGGAGGCTTGCGGGAACGTGCGTTCCACATTTGTCCCAGATATCACGAGAATACTTGCTCCTCCTGAATTTCCCTTCTCCATGCACTTACAAAACGATATAATTTCGGTATCGGTGAAGCATTGTACAGAATGGGGCCCTAAACTGACCATGATTGACTTGCCAATCGGAGGTTGACCCACTAGATTAAACTCAAGTCCTGTACGCGAAAATCCGAGAAAAACAAATAAGGACTCGAATTAAAAAGGATTCTTCATCCTGAATCATGGAATCCTTGGCCGAAGAGACGCTCCTGATACCTGGCAAGTACTATCAAGACTTTTTACCGCTAGAGAATTTTATTCTCCCATTAGCTGAATCCCATGATCTCCCATTGGGCTTCTCCAATCCGCGTTTTGATTCCGCTCCTGTTGCTCATTGCTTTATGGGGCCTATCCATCCAAGGTGGTCCCTCGATCCAACCCTCCATGGATCAACCCTGGCAACTCACCTCCTTTACTGAATCCGCTGGGCTGACACGTCGTTTTATTTTCGGAATCGACTTTGAGAAAGATGGAACCACTTGGATTGCCGCCGCGGACGGGCTTTACCGATATGACGGCTACCAATGGACTCGATTGACCCAGAATTTAGGATTGCCGAGCAATTTCATCCGATGCGTCAAAGTGACAAAAGCAGGCACCCTATGGATTGGTTCTGATCGCGGCGCGGGCACCTACGACTATCGCCATGGCGCCTATCAATCCCATGGCTCAGAAAAAGGATTACCCGGGCCCAATGTCCGGAGGATTTTCGAAGACTCGGACGGAACACTCTGGTTCTGCTGTGACCGCTGGCCCGATCCCAGCCTGACCGGTGGACTCGCTTCTTTCAAAGATGGGGCATGGAAAATTTATGGCCTTAAGGAAGGGCTCCCTTCCGATCACCTGCTTTACTATATGCGAGATTCCGCGGGCAACCAATTTGCCGCCACCACTCACGGCATTGCTCAAAAGGACGGCGGGATCTGGCGTCCTTTGCGCGATCCCCATTATCCCGCTCAAGAGGTTATCTGGCAAATCCAAGAGGGTCCCAAGAAGGATCTTTTTGCAATTGCGGGAGACCTTTTATGGATCAGGGAGCGTAGCCACTGGGGAAAGAACATGTCTCGACCGGGAGCAATGTATTTGACCCGTGAAAATGAACTCATAAGCACTGAAATCGATGAAGGACGTTCTCTGCTTTTTTTCTTAAGGTGGAACGGGAAGCAATTTGTTCGAGTTTCGGCTGGATTTTCATGGCAACCAGGCAAAATGATTGAGATGTTGCAGCAGTCTCCCGATGGCGCCGTCTGGGCTGTGGGCTACAATGCCATCATCCGATGGGAATACCAATCCAGACAGTGGCAACATTATCGGGATCTTCCAGCGCCACAGTTCTCGGATCCCTCAGGCAGGATCTGGTTTGCTGACAACCAATCGATATGGGTAAAACAATCCAGACAGCTGCAAAAAGTGGGAGTTTTTCATGGCCCTATTTATCGGGGGCAAGAGGGATCAATCTGGGCCATTGCGGATGGTCAACTAACTCAAGTAAGCTCACTTAAAGAATGGCGCACGTATGGTCCCGCTCAAACCGGCTTGGCCCAAATTGAGGGGAACACGGTAGATCGAAGTGGAAAAACCTGGTTTTTTGGACGAGATCCAGTAGGTGTGGCCGGACTTTCTTCTTTTGCCCACGGTAGTTGGGCCAAGGCTCCCTCTTCCCTTTTGAAGGACAAGCGCATCGTAATGATATCTCCCGATTGGAAGAGCGGGATTTGGATATCGTTCGATCATCTCAAAGAAAAAAAAGTTCTCTCCTTTACTTGGATGTGGAAAGGGGTGCCAATAAGGAGTACAACGTTCCTGCCTCCCTAGATCGTCCCAATGTGGTATCTGATTCCTCCGGACTTTGGCTTTATGCCTTTAAAGGCTTATATCACGCTGAAACAAAACAACCGGGGCATTGGGCTCAAATCCGGAACTTCCTTCATGAGGGATTCACCAGCCACATAATCCTTCCTGAGGGAACCCTGTTTTATTTCAACGGAAATGTTACAGGAGAGCCGGGCATCTTATTCCACCAACAAGGGCGATGGGTAGAATTTCTGAGCGATTTGAATGGAACATTTTCAGTCAGTCCGGACGGCGAGGTGAATTTACCAGATTATGGCGGATTCTATATTCTCAAACCGGGCATCTCATTGACGGAAATGGCCTTCGTCTCTTTGCCTGGAGATCCCCTACCCTTGCAGGGTGTGGTTAAGGAAAAGGATGGCGAATATTGGATTGGCTCCAGCAATGGCGTCTATCATTATCGTTGGGACGGAACCGCGCCTGAAGGGATAGTGCAGGCAAAATCGACTCATGTGCCGCTCAATGAAAACCTCCAGGTCGACATTCAAAAGATCGAAAGATACATACGCGGCAAGTCCAAAGAACGTTTTCAAATTTCTTATCGAATCGATGGACAGGCCTGGAGTCCCTTTCACAATGCTTCCAGGCTGGATCTGCCTGTCAAAGGCTTGCCCACGGGCGAGCACATTTTGCAAGTGGCGGTCCGCAATGCTTTTGGAAAAACGGATCCCCACCCCGCTGATCTGCATTTCGAAGTGCAACCGCTTCCCTTGCAGTCCAGAATCTGGTTCAGACCAGTCATTGGCATTTCCCTGCTGTTGATTCTCGGCCTCCTTTGGAATGCGGTGGTGCGGGCGCGAGAAATTTCCAAAACAAATCAGCAACTACGGGGACAAATTAGCGAGCGCAAGAAGGCGGAAGAATCACTGGCGCGAGTCAATGAAGAATTAGAACGGCGGGTCGAAATCCGCACTGCGGAGTTATCCACGGCCAATCAATCCCTAAGCCGGCAAATTAAGGAAAGGGAAAAAGCGGAACGGGCGCTCAGCGAATCAGAATTACGCTATCGGACCCTCGTGGAAAATCAGGGGGAGGGAGTTGGAGTTGTCGACAACGGGGAGAATTTTGTATTTGCGAATCCCGCGGCAGAGAAAATTTTCGGTGTCCCGCCCGGCACACTCTCCGGAAGAAACCTCCTTGAATTTTTGGATGAAGAAAATCAAACCTGGCTGTTACAACAAACCGCGGAAAGGAGAAGAGGGCGCTCTTCCGCATATGAGCTGGAAATTCGCCGCCTTGACGGTGAAAAGCGATTTCTCCTGGTGACAGCCGTCCCTCAAATCGACGCGTCGGGTGAAGTAGTGGGCACATTCGGGGTTTTTCGCGACGACACAGAACGCAAACAACTCGAACAGCAATTACTCCAGTCACAGAAAATTGACTCCGTGGGACGCCTGGCTGGCGGCATTGCCCATGATTTTAACAACCTGTTGACGGTAATCAATGGACATGTGGACTTGGTTCTAGCGGATTTAAGTTCAGTGGATCCCCTTCTGCCAAGCTTGCGGGAAATCAAAAAATCAGGCGAGCGGGCCGCCGCCTTGACCCGCCAATTGCTAGCCTTCAGCCGAAAACAATTGCTGATGCCCCGGATTGTCGATTTGAACCAATTAATCCGCGAAAGCTCCAACCTATTGCGCCGCTTGATTGAGGAAAATATTGAATTGTCTCTTTGTCTGGCGCCTGATTTAAAAAATGTCAAAATAGACCCTGGCCAGATGGAACAGGTGTTGATGAATCTGGTGATTAATGCCCGGGATGCCATGCCCCAAGGAGGCTGCCTCACACTGGAAACCCGGAATATGCATTTGGGAGACGAGTACATCCGGCTTCACCCTGCCGTTTCTCTCGGCTCTTATGTTTTGTTGGCCATAAGCGACAATGGACACGGAATCGATCCCGTCCAACTTCCTCACATCTTCGAACCCTTTTTCACCACCAAGGAAAAGGGAAAAGGAACCGGATTAGGATTAGCCATGGTGTACGGAATCATCAAGCAGAGCGGCGGCTTTATCTGGGTTTATAGCGAACCCAAACATGGGACCTGTTTTAAGATTTATCTTCCCATTTGCGGTGAGAAAGTCGAAACCATTCCCGAAGAGACTGCTCATGCTTATGGTGATTCCCCTTCCGCTGTGGTTCTGCTGGTGGAAGATGATGAAATGGTGAGAGACTTGGCTGGTGTAACTTTGCGGAAGCATGGCTTTCAGGTGATGGAAGCTTCCGGCCCAAAAGAGGCCCTTCAGCTTTTTGAAAAGGCTGGAGCTTCCCAGATCGATTTGCTCTTGACTGATGTGATTATGCCGCAAATGAGCGGACGGGAACTGGCGCACAAAATTGTCCAAGCTCAACCTGGCATCAAAGTGCTTTTCATGTCCGGGTATACCGATACTGCGATCGTCCAACATGGCATCCTGGAAGAGGGTGTGAATTTTATCCAAAAACCTTTTTCACCCAAAGACTTGGTTCAGCGCCTGAGGGAAATACTCGATACGCGTGCTTCTTGATCCTTTTCAATCCTGTATACCCATTATCAGGGAAAGTCATCCCACCCACATAAATTCAATATTCGTTGTCATTATCTTCTGAAATTACGTTTGCGTCAGCTGAAAGGCGGTAGGCATTTAATTCCCCGCATCCTAAGCTGCGTCATAACCTGCCACCACACGAGAACGGCCATGCCATGGATTTGATAGGGGATTTGTCATCGGATCCATTTCATGTTTGCATGCTCTACCTCTAACATTGACCCCGAGTTCGGCCCATTTTTTGGGCCGAACTAGAGTGCGATCTTAATTCATGATCTCTAGCCGGCCTTACACAGGATTATGCTAAAATCATTCCCGTCAATTAGTTTCTGGGATAATAAATTATGCAAGGGGGTACAATTATGCTGAGGCGAATTTCAATTCTCTTTTTTCTTTTGCTGCTTATTTCCGTGCCGTTGGGAGCCGTGGTTAGGCTGCCTTCCCTGCTGACTGAACACATGGTGCTTCAGCGAGATGTCCCCATTCATATCTGGGGGAAAGCGTCTCCCGGTGAAGAAGTCTCCGTTTCCTTCCGAACCGAAACCCGCTCTACTACGGCCGATGAGCTGGGACGCTGGAGTGTTTATTTGAAACCAGCTGAGGCAGGGGGTCCCTTTTCCTTGACCGTCAAAGGCCTAAATGTATTTTCCTTTAACGACATTTGGGTGGGAGATGTTTGGGTGGCCGCCGGTCAGTCGAACATGGAGCTGCTGCTTAAAGATACGCTTGGAGCCAAGGAGGAAATCGCATCCGCCAATCTTTCAAAAATGCGATTTTTCCGCGACAAAAAAAATACATCAGCGTATCCATTGGAAGACGTAATGGCGAATGACTGGGTGGTCTGCAGCCCGGATACCGCTCCAACGGTTTCCGCCGTGGCATACTATTTCGGAAAACATCTTTATGAAACTCAAAAAATTCCACTGGGTTTTATTGACGCCTCTTGGGGCGGCACTCCGTTGGCCTCCTTTACCTCTCTGGAAGCCATTTCCAAAGATACTTCGTTGATGCCTGTCTTCTCGCATTGGTCGCATATGGCGAATGAACAGTCAAGTACTCTGCTAAGACTGGAAAGGGAGGGGCGGGAGCTCGAAGAAGCCACCGCCAAGGCCAAGGCGGAAGGCAAAGAAGCTCCCAGCCGCCCATGGCATCCTAATTTTGAAGCCTGGGCTCCGGCGGCAATTTATAACGGAATGATTGCTCCACTGACTTTGTTTCCGATCCGGGGAGCGATCTGGTACCAGGGAGAAAGTGATGCTTCCCCGGAGCGTTCCACTATCTACGGACGTCTTTTTCAGACCATGATCCGCGATTGGCGAAGAGCTTGGGGATTGGCCGATTTCCCGTTTTTCTTTGTTCAGCTTGCCAATTGGGTGGCTGGACCCGGCAATGCCTGGCCGGAGTTGCGTGAGGCGCAAAGTCAAGCGCTGACGTTGGCCAACACTGGGATGGCGGTCATCATCGATGTGGGAGATGCCAAGGATATTCACCCGCGAGACAAAAAAACCGTCGGTACGCGCCTGGCTTTATCAGCCAGAGCCATTGCCTATGGGGAGAAAATCCCTTATGCCAGCCCGCTCTATCGCCAAATTACACCGGAGGGAAACTCTCTCCGCGTCTGGTTCGATCACGCGGAAGGTGGGCTGGCGGCCAATGGTGAAGCTGGGCTGAAGGGATTTGAAATCGCGGGATCCGACGGAAAATTTGTTAAGGCGGAGGCCGCCATTGATGGTTCTACCGTGATTGTTTCAAATCCGAGTGTTCCGGACCCGCGCTATGTACGCTATGGCTGGGCCGATAATCCTGATGTGAATTTGTACAACCAGTCGGGTTTGCCAGCCTCTCCGTTCAGTTCAAAAGATTAAGTTTGAATGATGAATCGAGGCTGGCTTGGATAACCGTCCGTGCCAGA
Source organism: uncultured Acidobacteriota bacterium (assembly GCA_963803155.1). GTDB lineage: Bacteria > Acidobacteriota > Terriglobia > Versatilivoradales > Versatilivoraceae > CAWDMN01. Next base: position 39,350 of record CAWDMN010000085.1, on the reverse strand, counting down.
AGCCGCGTAGAATCCAGCACGGGGAGAGGACATTTTTCCGGCCGAACCAGCAAAGGTAATTCCGTACAACCGAGGATGACTGCTTCACATCCGTGTCCGCCCAGGATCGAGATGACTTCTTGCAGATAAAAAAGTGACTGCTCGCGAAGCAGATCCTGGTTTAACTCTTCGAAAATAATCCTGTCGATTTCTTCGCAATGGGCAGGCTCCGGGATTTCGATTGCTATCTTTTGAAGAAGGGCCTTTTCAGCATACACCGGCCCACCGACCAAATATTTTGTGCCTAGCAATCCCACCCGCTGAAAGCCTTTCGACCTTGCTTCGGCCAACACCACTTCGGCAATATGCAGCCAAGGTAGCGGGGAGGCTGGCAGTACCCAAGGAAAAGCTTGATGAATTGTATTGTCCGGACAAATCAGCAGCTCAGCCCCGATTTGCGCTAATTTTCGAGCTGAACAGAGTAGCAAATCCGCGACTCCTGGCCAATCGCCAAGCCTGATGCAGGCCATATAATCCGCTAAAGGAAGGTTATGTAGACTCACCTCAGGGTGGCGGAATGTCCCCATCCGCCGAGCCGCTTCGAGACAAATAGTCCGGTAACATAACGCTGCTCCATCAATGCTGCAACCTACAATCCCAATATGTTTGGACATCTCAGACTCCGGAAGAAAGAATAGTGATGAGTGACGCGGAACGAGGGACAAGTCGGAGCAAAGTGAGCCTGGGAAAATCATGGCTCCTGGCTTGATGAACTCGCCGCCATTATTCCCTTCGGACTATGGCGGGAGAAGTAGGCCCCCTCATCCCATAGCCTCATGCCTGCAGCTCATTCGGAATATTTCCCCTCCATTTTCAATACATATATTACCCACGGGGCAATGCGCGTTTCATTCACCCACGGGATGGGCTCCTGTTCCGTTCCTAACGGTTTATAAACCTGAAGAACCTCCAATCCCGCTTGCCCGAAGACTTCCCGATACGCTTCATCCGGCCAAAAGATATCCTCGACTGGCCTGCGGTCTCCAATATCCAGCATGATCGTCCGGACCGTATCTCCGGACCGCGCAACGAAATTTTCCGGAAAGCATTTAGTCGTGAAGGAGGCCCATTCATGCGTATAAATTTCTGGAGAAGATACGAGGTTTACCAGGCGGCCTGCCGGATTTAGGAGCGACTTCAGATTTTTAAAGATGGCCACTTTCCTCTGCGGGGTCGGAATATTGTCAAAGGTGAAGACGGAAAGGATGAGATCGTAATTTCTTTTTCCCAATAAATTCAAATCGTCATCTTCAACCAGACAATATTCCCCGATAGGATCACGCCGCCTCGCCTGTTCGAGCATGTCTCCGGAAACATCCGCTCCCACAGTCTCAAAGCCCAGCTTCTTTAAGAACCGAGTGGAACGCCCCGTCCCGCATCCAAAATCGAGCGCTGATTTTCCCGTGACATGTCTTGTGAAAATCTCCGGCAAATCCCGATACGCCAAATAATAAGTACCCGGAAATTCAAGACTGGCGTAAGACTCCGCCCTTTGAGCATCCTCATAGACATTGGTGAATTCCATGTAATCCGGTTCCTCCTCTATTCGGCGCTATTTCCTTCTTCTAAGAAACGGCGATGAGCCGCGGCGAGTCGCTTAATCGATGGATGATTTTTTTTCGCTCAATTCATGGCCTAATCGCAAACATTGTTCCACCAGAAACTCAAGATCTTCGCGGCGGGTGCGGTGATTGGTGATGGCCACGCGCAAGGCAAAGCGGCTCTGAATCCGGGTGTGGGAAGGCACCGCCAGGCCTTGTTCCTGCAATTCCACCAGGAGCCGTTCATTCAGCTCATCTAGGACATCATCGGCCAATCGCCGGCCGCGATAGCGGAAACAAACGATGGAGAGTTCCACGGGCGCCATCAACTCCAAATCAGGTTCACTATTAATCAATTCCACTAAGAATTGAGCCTGTCGCAGGTTTTGCCGAATCAATCGGCGGAAGCGGCCGAATCCATGCTCTTTGAGCGACATCCAGATTTTCAAAGCCCGAAAGCCGCGGGAAAGCTGCGGTCCCAGCAGATTGAAAAAAAAGGGTTCCCCGCTTAATCCTCCTTGTGTCGTGGAGAGATAAGAGGCTTTCCCCGGAAATGCCTCTTCATGCCTGGATTGCTCGCGAACTAACAAACAGCCGGCCTCGTAAGGTACCTGCATCCACTTGTGCAGATCCAGAGCCAGGGAATCAGCTTGTTCCATCCCAGCCAGCAGCGGCCGCAACTCATCGCACAGAACGGCTATGGCGCCAATGGCGCCATCCACATGAAACCAGATCTGTTCGCGCTGGCATATTTCGGCCAGGGTTTTAAGGTCATCCACCGCTCCAGTGTTGACGGTCCCCGCATTCCCCACCAAGCAAAAGGGGTGCATCTCCTCATTTTTATCCTGCTGGATCGCGTTCTCCAGTTCATCAGGGCGAATCCGATAATGCTCATCAATTCCCACCCATCGAATACACTCCTCCCCCAAACCCAGCATCATGACGGATTTCAATATCGAACTGTGAGTTTCCACCGAAGCATAGAGCCGCAACTTCTTGGGGAATGCTTGAAGTCCGCGGCGGACATTCTCACCGCCCAATGCGTGATTGCGGGCCACCATGATTCCCACCAGATTGGCCAGCGACCCACCGCTGACCAACAATCCACTCGCTGATGCAGAATAGCCCAACATCTCTTTTAACCAATGGATGACCTGCTGTTCGATGTGGGAGGCTGCCTGCGCTCCACCGGTCACATTACAATTGAGGGACGCCGCCAAAAATTCCGCGAAAGCTCCCAACGGCGTGCCCGCTCCCATCACCCATCCCCAAAATCTTGGATGGAGGTTTCCAGTGGGATAGGGCAGAACGCACTCGACAAAATCGCGATAAGCCTGGAATTCCCCTTGTGGCTCTTGAGGAGCAGGTTCTAAGTACTTGTGCTTGATCTCTTCCGGTATGGGCTGCCAGGCCGGACGGTCCCGAATCGTCCTCCAGTGCTCAATCATATCGTGAACAATTTCTTCGCCCAGTTGCTTCATTTTTTCCCAGTCCTCCGGGTCCAACGAGAATTCGACCGGATCAATATTTTCCCGATTCAACAAAGGTTTTTTCATTGTCAATCCACCTCAGGGAAACAAATTCATATCATCGAAATCGATTATAATGTTTGCAATAATTAATAAACAATAATAATATTGTATCCATGACAATATTTTTGAAGTTGCCCCCTCATTCGGAAAAACCCCGTTACCTTTTAATTGCCGAAGGATTATCCAATTTTATTCGTGAAGGCAAACTCAAGCCTGGAGCTCGTTTGCCTCCACACCGGGAGTTGGCGGATCAGCTCAAGGTGACCGTTGGAACGGTCACACGCGCCTACACTGAAATGGAAAAATGGGGCCTGATCCGGGGTGAGGTGGGACGAGGCACGTATGTTCGCGACCCAGAAACCGCGACCTTTCGATTCGCCATCCACGGGGAAGAATTGACCGGATTGATCAATTTGAGCATGAATCTTCCGGCTGTGGCGTCGGCGGCGCAGGAGCATGAGTTTTATGCCGAGGCATTCCGGGAACTGGCCAATCATGCCCGCTTGGTGGAGCTGATGCATTATCATCCGGTCCACCGAATTCCGGAGTATTGTATGGCGGGAGTGGCCTTCTTGAAGAAGTGCGGCGTGGCGGCCACTGAGCGGGAAGTCTTGTTGTGCGCGGGATCCCAGCATGGGATCACCCTGGCATTTGGCGGACTTGTACAAGCAGGTGACGTCATTTTGATGGAGAACCTTACCTATCCGGCCGCAAAATCCGTGGCGGCACTCTTTAAACTGCAGATGCACGGATTGTCCATGGATTCGCAAGGAATCATTCCAGAAGCACTGGAATCGGCCTGCCGGAACCTGCAACCCAAATTGCTCTACACCATTCCGACCATCCAAAATCCCACCACGGCCACCCAATCTCAGGATCGCCGTCGGAAAATCGTCGATATTTGCCGCCGACACAATTTGGTTATCGTAGAAGACGACATCAACGCGCTATTGCCTGAAGAAAAGCCCGCTCCACTCACGGCCTTATACCCGGAGAAGAGTGTCTACATTGCCAATCTTTCCAAGGGCACGGCGCCCGGCTTGCGTATTGCCTATTTGCGAGCGCCGGGTTGCTATCGGGATCGACTGATGGATGTGATTCAAGCCACGGTTTGGATGATCTCCCCCCTGGGCGCGCGTCTGGCAACGGATTGGATCAACAATGGCCGGGCTTTTCAATTGGTGGAAATCCGGCGGCAGGAAGCGCGTCGCCGTCAAATCCTGGCCCAGCGGATTCTTGGCGATTTTTCATTTTCCACCCAGGCATTTAGCAACCACCTCTGGCTACAACTGCCCGAACCCTGGCGTGCCGAGGATTTCGTGCTGCAGGCTCAGCGCCGGCATGTTCTGGTTGCGGCAGCGGAAGTATTTGCCGTGGGAAGGACAATGGCTCCTCACGCAGTGCGAGTCTCCTTGGGAGGAACCCAAACAATCGGACAGTTGGAGGAAGGACTGGAAATTTTGGCTCAATTGTTACATTCTTTACCCATGAGCCATGGGAGCTGCCTATGACGCCATGAGAAGGAGGCACAGATGCCGCTCCACGCACAGCCCGAAAAGCATATGATTTCTTCCGTCAAAAAACTGGCGATTGGAGCCTTGATTTTTGCCTTTATCCAGTCATTTGCCTCTTACCAGGCTATTGCTCAAAATGGCTATGAGTATGCAGGCATTGTCCACGTTTCCTGGTGGTTCAACGAGTACACCTATCCGGCGGCGATCCTTTCTCGAGATGCACTAGCCGCGACGGGAGCCAACTGGGCATCCTTGCTAGTCACTTGGTATCAAGATACCGCCACTTCGAACCTTATTGCCCGTCGCGACGACAAAACGCCTACCGATGATTCGCTTCGCATCGCAATTCAGGAACTGCATGGCAAGGGATTGAAAGTCATGTTGAAGCCCCATGTAGATCCCTGGAATGGCCAATGGCGCGGCGAGATCAATCCGTCCAATCCCGACTCCTGGTTCAATAGTTATACTCAATTCATTACCCACTATGCTCAGTTGGCTCAAGCGCAACAGGTTGAGGCCTTATGCATGGGCACAGAGCTGAAGACCGTCAGCGGCGCGGTGAATCGAGACCACTGGATCGCCGTGATAGATGCCGTTCGGGCGGAATTTCGAGGCCTTCTTACTTATGCCGCCAATGCCACCTTTGCGGGCGATGAATTCACTTCGGTCTCTTTCTGGGACCAATTGGATCTGCTTGGCCTTGACGGTTATTTTCCACTTACGAACCGAAACGATGTGACTCTCGCGGACCTGGTCTCCGCCTGGAGGAACAATCGAGATGGATTAGACCTTGTCGCCACGGTGCGGAATTTCTCCAACTCCCGCGTAAAACCAGTGATATTCACGGAACTCGGGTACAGGAGTGTAGATGGGGCCAACCGTGAACCTTGGAACTTTAGTTTGGCCGGTGGATATGATCCGGGGGAACAGAGGGATTGCTACGAGGCCGCCCTCTCGGTTTGGAGCAGCCAGGCTTCTTGGATGCGGGGATTCTTCTGGTGGGCATGGCCTGTCCCTGCACCAGGAGTTAACGATACGGACTACAATCCTCGAGGAAAGCCCGCTGAGAGCGTGCTGAGAAGATGGTTCATTACCGTCCCAGCCCGAAGCGAAGTGGCCGCTGGCCTTTTGCGGCAACAGCAAGAACTAAATGTCGAGAAACAAGGCAGGGCCGCCGCGCGACAAAGCGTCCGGGCATTGGTATCGCCCCAGCAAGTGGAGGCTGCGCCTACCATGGCAAGCCGCGCCATCCTCCAAACCAGCTTGATGGAAGCGATAAGAACTGGACAGATGCATTCCGTCCGCCAGCTTATGAGCATCGGAGCTGATGCAAATGCAGTCTTTTCTGGAAAGACTCCGCTCGTCGAAGCCGCGGAACGGGGAGAGACGGAAATCGCGCGTCTTCTCATTCAGGCCGGGGCCGCCCTCAATACCAGCCTGCGGGGCTGGGGAACCGCTTTGGAAACCGCGGAGCGGTCGGGACATCCTGAATTGGCCGCCCTGTTGCGTCAATCCGGAGCCAAATCTTCTGGAAAGTCTCTCGGCGATAAGGTGTGCGTGCGTCCATGGCAGGGTGATGGATATTGCGGCACGGTGGAAGAGGTCAACAAGACCATTTATCGTTTGCGTGTAACCGAAATCACAGGATGTCTGAAGGGATGCATCCCCATCAATGAGTGCTCGGAGGGACGCCAGGTGGGTGGTCCCGAAGGGATTCAAATCGGGGACATTGTCACACTCGAAAGTTCATGCCTAACGCACACTGGCGTTTTGCCGTAGCCGACTCCCCAATGATCAGGCAGGAGATCGATTCGATCAGAGAATCATGCATTGCCCGGAACAAAGACCCAGCCATTCATGACCTCTATGAGCTTTATCCCCCCGAGAATAATAACGTGAACTGACACGCCAAAAGATTTGCTGTCGCAGTTCTTTGACTCCGGTGCCATTAATAGAAATGAGGCCGGGCAAGGATCTCTAAACTGTCCAACTTGGATCAATGGATGGTGGGGACGATGCACGGTTGTCAATCCCTTGCTTCATGAAAAAATTTTGCAATCTACACTAAATGGTCAAATTGTAATTTCTCAGCGCCAATTTTTGTAGCAGCCGCGCTGAGTGCATTTTACGAATCGTGGGACTTGGCTACCTGGCAAAAGCCCGCGCCTTCCGCTTGAGGTGGACTCACTGTGATTACCCTTCACCTTAGGTTCTGAGCGGTTGCGTTAATTTTTTTTTTAATCGGAATGTTAAAATTACTTGAATTTTCTCCTCTCTCCCGATAAACTGTATTTTGGCTTGTTCAGGCTTTGGAAATTGCTTTCAAGATAGAAGGGCTACAAGGCGAGAACTTGTAGCCCTTTTTTTTATTTTGCGAATGGTTACAGAGACTGACGAGAATTAAAATTGAAAGGATGTATGTATTATGAAGGAAAGAGGTACAGTGAAGTGGTTCAACGATGCCAAGGGGTATGGGTTCATTCAGCGGGAATCAGGACAGGATGTCTTTGTCCACCATTCGTCAATCATGCAGGAAGGTTTTAAGTCATTAGCCGAAGGACAGCAGGTGGAGTTTGTAGTGGCCAAGGGGCCCAAAGGACTTCAAGCTCAGGAAGTTGTAAAACTTTAATCTCTTGTGTCCTTTGGCGCCGATCTATCCGGGCGCGGGACATTCAATTCACTTTCGGAGCCAGTCCTACGGCTGGCTCCTCATCTACAGCCTAAATTGATCCTCACGGTTTTTTTATTGAAGGCCGCCGCGAGATTCGAGAGGGCAACAAAGAAAGGACTTCATGGCAAATCTTTATTTAGGAAATCTTCCGCGGGAAATTACCGAGACTTCGCTTGAGGAATTCCTGCAGGAAGCTCAATGCCCTTACGAATCTATCAAGCTGATTCGGGACATGGAAACGGGAACGCCGCGCGGTTTTGCTTTTGTTGAATTGCCTGCATCCGCCGACATGCAGGAGTCGATTCAAAAGCTGACCGGCAGTCTTCTCAATGGGCGTCCCTTAGTTGTAAACGAAGCCCGGCCACAGCGGCCTAAAGGTGGCGGAGGGGGTGGAGGACGACGCCCTGACAGCCGTCCCAGGGGGGGTGGATTTGGCGGACACCGGGGTGGCGGAGGCGGAGGACGCGGCCGTTATTGATTGTCGAGTTCGCGTTTCGCATAGCGATGGAAGGCTGATCAGGCCTTCCATCTTTCTGTCGTGATCCTTCCTTTGCCAACCGAGAATTGACGGACTTTGCTTTCTTTCCTCTCATATCCTCTCATTAACTGAACTATCCTCAAGTGCATTTTGGCAAAATATTCAAGAGACCTGTTCGTTCTTCTCAGCTCACGTTGTCGCATTGCCTTTATCTCAAGCCAGAATTAATACAACTGGGAGTTTCGGCTGGAGATAAGATAACAGACCGAGTCTGAATGCCTTTTGTTCCCGTCTGACACCGGAAGCCAATTTCCAATCAACAGTCTTATATGACCCGGATTTCGTCATTAAAAAAATGGACGGAACTCGATGAGGCCAAAGAAGCAACGGCCCTATCGGTCTCGCTTCGTGACGATGATCAGCTGCTCCTCCCCTACAATCCGCGAACCGAATTGTGGACTAAACTTGCGGTTTTGATTCCTTTTTCACTTAGCCTGGATGTAGTTTTGTTCCTCCGACGCTAGTATTCGGGTTAAAAAAAGCTGTTGCCAATAAATTCTTGATAACGCGGGATTCAGAATCATGGCAGCGGGCATCTAACCAGCAAGATTTATCAAGAAAGACAATGGTTGAAAATCAAAAGTTTCGTTTTCTTTTATTTTATTATAATGAGCGATGTTTTGAAATATGCTAGGATTCCTGAACTTTATGGAATTCCGTGGAGGGTTTTCAGACAACACCTATGCCTTAATGCTCATCAGAGAAGAGATAATAAAACAGTGGCAAATTGAATCGCAATTAATATAATAAAGCTCTTATGCTCCACATTTCCAATAATCAGCTTTCGTTGGACCACGCCAAACAAGAATTGGAAGAGGTGCTCAACAGCGAGACTTTCCGTCGTTCTGAACGGCTGAGCCGTCTGCTTAGATATTTGGGCACGACGGCCTTGGATGGGAGAAGTCATCAACTCAACGAGTATCTTCTGGCCGTTGAGGTTTTTGATCGGGGCCCAGATTATTCACCATCTGAAGACTCACTCGTGAGGGTACAGGCTCGTGAATTGCGCAGGCGGCTGATGGAATATTACCAGATTGAAAAGCCCGGCCATCAGTTTCAAATCGAACTCCCCAAAGGCTCCTATGCTCTCCGCTTTTTCCAAAAACATGCGGAACTTTCTCCGGTGGGGGGTGAGATTCCATCGGGAATCGGCGTCAATAAGCCTGTGCAGTCAGAGTCGTCGGAGTATTCCATCTACGGGGAATTGCTGGAAAACACCACCGAGGGAATTGGGGCTGAAACTCTATTGGTGTTGAGCAATCCTCTTATCTTAATTTACGCCGAAGGATTTAAGGATTCCCCTGCCTACATTTCCAAGAACACCATTCCCGTCCCCGCTGAATTGCACGAAGTACTCAAACAATATAGTTCTACCCCCCCGGGTGAATCTCCCAATATGCAGTTGCATCCCACCAATCACCAAAATACCGGCATGGGCGAGGCATATTGCGCTTTTTACGTGGGCCGGCTCATGCAACAGTTGAACCGCCCCGTCTGGCTGACCCAGAGCCGATTCTTGACTTGGGAGACCGCCCGCAAACATCACATTATTTTGTTGGGCAGTCCATTTATGCATCCCTGGACTCACAAAAATTTCGCACTCAAGGGATTTCTCCTGCGTCCTTTTAGGATTGATAATCCCAACCCGGCCGCGGGGGAACCTGAAATTTTTGCTCCTACCTTCGATGAGGAAACTGGAGAAATTTCAGAAGACTACGGTTTGATTTCCGTGCAGACTTCCCCATCTCGTTGTCGTCAAATCATCTTGGCCGGGATTACCAGCCCAGCCACTCAAGCCGTTGGCGAGTTCTTTTGCGAACCCGCGAAAATGGAGAGAGCTTTGGCGACCGTCAAGACTGCCGCTAAAAGTAAAATTTGCCCGCCCAATTTTCAGATACTCTTAAAAGCCAAAATCAATGAAAACATCCCGATCGAAACTCATTTTTTGACCTGTCGAATTCTCGAGGAGGAATGAGAGTAGACCAAAATACCGCCTCTCTTTTGGAAAGGAGTCCGATTCCCATTAATCAAGAGTGAGGAGCAGGAGCACGATCTTGAGCGCCGTGGATTGACTTCTAGGCGCAGTGGTTCAGATTTCTCTTGGCCGAAATTGAAAATGGGATTCTTCCAAAACGAATCCGCTGGACGTCACGAGCTTGAAAAAGGCCAGCCCGAAAACCGGCCTTCTCAAAACGATACCCTCAAAATTGGCTGGTTGCCCGACAAGGCGACAACCAGCCAATTCAAGTAGAGTTTACAACTGCCTCCGTTTCAAGTCCTGCCAACCAAGCAAATCGTGTTAGAAGGTAAACTTGAAGCCCAATTGCATCGTCCGAGGAGGACGGAATGCAGAGGTGGAGCCGAAGTTCGCCAGCGTTGAAGTGTTCGGACCGCCATTGATGGTATCGGAAGCCCAACTGGTGTTGATGCTCCAGATTTCCGCATGATTGAAGAAATTGAACACATCAGCCGAGATCTTCATGTTGATGCCTTCTTTGATCCGGATGTTCCGGGCAAAAGTGATATCCCAGTTGCCGAAGCCTGGCGCCCGCAGGGCGTTTCGACCAAGGCTGCCATAATAGCCGTCACCCGGACGCGTAAAGGCGGTAGGATCCAAGGTGGAGCGATTATAGGGGAAGCTGCCTTGAACCAGGTTGACGGTCTGGTATCCGCAATCGGCGCACTGCAGATTGCCGTTGGAAACGATGCTGACCGGGAATCCAGATTGGTAGTGGGTGATGCCGCTCACCTGCCAGTCGCTCAACAGAGCTGAAGCCACGGGATTGCCCTTCAGATGCGGGAACTGATAGATGTAGTCGATGCTCAACGCATGGGTGGCATCGTAGCCTGCCGGCCCCCAATTCTGCCGCACATTGGCCGGGTTGATGTATGAATTGGCTCCGCTGCCAGTGCCATCGGAGTCATTGTCATTCAAGTCCATCGTCCTGGACCATGTGTAGTTGACATTGAAAGAGAACCGGTCGGCAAACCGCCGGCCCACCCGGGTCTGAAATGCATTATAGGAGGAATAGCCGGAAGTCTCGATGGAACTCAGCGAACCATATCCAACATAGGGACGCAAGGCATCCATCTGATTATTCGCCGCTGCATACGCCGAAGTCTGCGAGGTTCCAGCAGGCGTATAGTTGACCGAGCGTGTGACCATTAAATGCGTGCCGCGGTTCCCCACATAAGCGAGATCGAGTGTGAAGTTGTGGGTCAACTCTCTCTGCAGACCGAGGTTCCAGGAGTAAATGGTCGGCATGGTATTTCCAACCGGGAACAAGTTGTAGCCCACGGGACTGATGGTCCGATCTGCAAAAGTGGTGGCTGGAGGAGGCCCCGCAACCAGCTGGCTGACATTGGTGTAAAGCGGAGCGCCTTCGCTGTATCCACCGCCATTCGGGAAGGCGGAGCCAGCGCCGAAGTTGAAATTGTTTTGACGTAAACGTTCCACATACTGCCCAAAACCGCCACGCAACGCCGTCTTGCCGTCCCCGGTAACGTCATAGGCAAAACCAATACGCGGAGAGAGGAAATTCTTGGTCGGTGCAAATCCACGATCCACACCGTCACAAGGATCGCACACCAGGCCATTGGCAATGTAAGCCTGCAAAGCATCGCCCACAATCTTGCCAACCGAGGGATCATACTGAATGGTCCCCTTGAACTTGGAAAGATCCGGCATATACAGCTTGTAGGTTCCTTCACCATTCGAACCAGCGCGGATTGTGGTGTAGGTCGGAGTGGTCCGTTGGAAACGGGCGCCGTATTCCAAGGTGAATCGGTTGGTAACCTTCCAGCTATCCTGAGCAAATCCCTCCCAAGATTGGAATCTGAAATACGGATAAATCGAAGCATTGGACATGCTGTAGCTGTTGAGAATGCCCAACATCAGGTTGGCCATGGCCGTCCCGGTGTCCTGTGGATTCTGCGAAGTGCTGGTGAAATTTAAACTGCCTTGTTGAGGCCAAGTGGCAGTCTGTTTCTTGTCGTCCCGGTTGTAATAAAACCCAAACTTCAAAGTGTGGGATCTCTTCACCCATGACATGTTTTCCGTCAAAGCCCAGTCTTTCCCATCATTGTGCCAGCCAGGGTCGCCCCATCCCATGTTGACGCCGGGCACATTGTTGTTTCCGCTGGCATTGAAATCAGGTAGGTAATTGGCTACGTTAGTCAGCGGATAGAGCTGCGTGAACGACGCGCCTAGAGCCGTGCGGTCGGCTAAATCGCCCGTTGCCGCCAGCTTTTGGGATTGGTGATTGTAGGACATGATTGTTTCGCTCGCCAGCGTCGGGCTAAGCGTATTCACGATATTCCAAGACCAGGAGCTTCCAGGCTTCGGCCGTTCCTGATTGGCCAACGGCCAGGAGTTGGCGCCCCAGATGGATCCCGAGAATTTTTCAATTTGATAGTCGTTGACCCACCGGAAATAGGTGGTGGTCCGGTTGCTCAGGTTGTAATCCACCCGCAACAGGTCCTGATTCTTGGTGAGGCGCTGATAATTGTTGTAATACCAACGCACCGCTCCGGCGATACCGGGGGAAGCCGGCAAACCGGTGTATCCAGGAATGTTTTGCGAGAAGATCTTTAACAGGTTATATGTAGGCGCATAGAAAGCGCTGGAAGGAATCACATTATTGGTGTAAGGCGTGCCGCCAGTGATGTTCCCAGCGGAATCACGCGTGACAGTCCCCGGCTGGTAAATGGTTCCCAAAGTATCCGAATTGTACTGTGAATAAGGAGTACCCGGTTTCAAGATGCTGGAAAAGTCACCATTAAGGATGGATGCGCCGGGAATGTCCGCATAGCGCTGCCCGGAAGGTGAAATATTCCGGCGGGTCATTTCCCGGTTGTAGAAGAAGAATACTTTCTTATTAGATTTGGTGGAAATCTTGGGGATTGGGGCCCATCCGCTGAAATTGCCACCGAAAAGATTGTAACGAAGATTGCTCTTGGTCGGTTGACCAAAATCGTGGGACTGAAGAGCATCATTCCGGACATATTCATAGGCTGTTCCGTGAAAATCGGAACCACCGGATTTGGTTTGGACCGCTACAACCACGCCAGAGTTGCGGCCATATTCCGAGTTGAAGCTGCTCTGCTGAACCTTGAACTCGGCAATCGATTCGATGCTGGGCTGAGTGTACTGCGACTGGTTATCACCCACATCCAGGTTCGGAGATCCATCCAGGTAGAAGTTGTTCTGCGAACCTCGTCCGCCGTTGGCATGGAATCCGCTCACATCGTTGAAATTCGTATCGAAATCGTTGTTGGTGCTGCTCACCATGCCCGGCACGGTTTTCATCAAAGCCACCCAGTTGCGGCCGTTCATCGGCAATTGCTGGATTTGCTGAGATTCCACCAGATAGGATTTTTCCATGGTGTTGGTTTGTACCGTCGGCATGACCGCGCTGACCGCCACTTCGGCGGAAATTTCACCGACATTCATCTTGATTTGGCCCACATCCAACTTGGTGTTGACTTCCAGTTGAACGTCAACCTCAGCTTTCTTGAAGCCGGCTTTCTCCACGGAAATTTTGAATTTGCCAGGCTGAATGTTCAAGGCCATGAAACGGCCCTGCTCATCCGTGGTGGCTTCACGAGCCAGGGATCCCTTGGCGGCGTCAACAATCGAGACTTTCGCCCCGGCGATTACAGCTCCACTCTGGTCTACCACGGTTCCGCTGATAAACTGCGATTGTGCCATTAATGATGGCGCCAGCATCACCGAGAGTAGCCCGAATACCAATACGAGCATTAACTTACTCTTCATACTTTCCTCCTTGCTGTTAATGTGGTTCACTTGTTGGGCCTTCAGAACGTTTCGAATCAAAAAACATCGCCATTCTTTGATTTGTCAAGTGTCGAATCTGGCAGCAGCGTCCACATACTCCAATCGCCGACATCATAGGACGATTAAATTTGGGCGCCGCTTTTTCAAAGTATTCCCGGAATTCGAAAGACACCATGTGGAACAGTGCCGCCAGATCCAACGATTAGAAACCAAAAGTATCGAGATTCACTCGCGCATCCAATCCGAGTGAACCCGCTACCTTATATATTTGAGGTGGGATATTGTGAAAAGCTAAAAACGGGTCTTTTGCTTAGTCCCTCTTCCGAACACCGCCAATTGGGCTCAGAATCTCAAAAAGAGCATCGAGGAAAAATACATCGGCAAAAGAAGTTCTTAAGTGGCTGCTGAGCACTGAAATAAATTTGATGGCCACTGACCCAGCAAATTTATCTCCGGTCTAACCACAGGCTCCACGAATGACTAAAGCTTCACGTGAAAAACACAGCATCATTACACTTGTCATGTAATAAAGCTGATTGACGATAATTCATCAGCCTATGCTAACTCAGTTCACAGCAGTAAAAGACAGAATAGACACTACAAAGTTCCATGATTTTTCTTACTATGAAACAAGGTCAAGTCTCAGCTTTTCTCCTTCAATGGGAGAATTATCCAGACTGCCAGATTCATTTCTTCACGCGACATTTGGGCGATAAACACCGCATAACGAAATCAGAGAACATACATAAACTCTCAATAAGAAAGCCATTTGTAAAGTGATTAACAGTGAAAAACATCAGGGGCCACAGCAAACTATTTACAGTGAATGGATTAAATTTAAAATTAACATTGTTAATAACAACTGTTTCAAGGAAGAAGGAGTTGGAAAAATGGGGCTTCAAAGAATAGATCCAAAACCGTTCATGATGAATTGCCCATCAAAAAATTTGCCCATGGGCAAACCTTGAGCAATGACGGCAAAACGGGGGCATGTGTAGTTCTTGTGAAAAAAGGGAAACTGACCGACACGATCTGATGGAGTGCAACTTGTAGCCCCTTCGTCCGATGGCCTTTGAGCTCGTCGCTTCTCAAGAAGAGCTTCCCATGTCCATATGTGTGCTCAACGAGACAAGGAAAATGGGATGATGGCCCAATGATTATTCTCACAAAGACACCGAGGAAAAAAGGAATTTGATGCTTCTATCACATTGAGGAAGGAAATCTTCCTCCGTGACTTTGCCGCCGCGAGAATATAAAAAAACCACCAGCCCACTTCACCTGACCAGTGCAAAAGGCGTGCTGACCGATGAGCGGGGTCAATGGAGGCGCCCTGCCATCAAGCCGTCCGTGCAAGCTCGGCAAACTCAGTCGGGGTGGGGGACTCCCGCTTCCATCCACGATGTTTTCTAATGAGCCACTCGAGCCGGTGTGACCGGCACAACGAGAGGAGGAAAATATATTCCCCCTTTGAAGGAGGATTTTCCAATGGATGAGATCCACACGATTCTAATTATTACCATGGAGGGATATCTCCTCCAACCGTCTGATTCGTTCCGCCATGGGAGGATGGGTACTAAAGAGGCTGGCAATGCCTCCCCCAGTTAGAGGATTTACAATGTACATTTGTGCCTGGGCAGGATTCACCTCCATCGGCAAGCGCTTATTGCCATATTCCAGCTTCTTCAGCGCGTTGGCCAAAGAGAGCGGCCGGCCGCAAATCCTTGCTCCAGTCGAGTCTGCCTGATATTCCCGGCTGCGCGAGATGGCCATTTGGATCAACATGGCCGCAATAGGCCCGACGATAATCATCGTTAACCCGCCAAGCAATCCACCGCCATTATCGTCATCCCGATCGCGAGCCATCCCGCCAAACATCATGGCAAATTGTGCAATGTGCGCCAACTGTGAAATAGCTCCCGCCAGAACGGCGGCAATGGAACTGATCAGGATATCGCGATTTTTGATGTGCGCCAGTTCGTGCGAAAGCACACCCTCCAGCTCATCCCGGCTCAGCATCTGGACAATTCCCTGAGTCACTGCTACCGCGGCATGTTGAGGATTGCGCCCGGTTGCAAAAGCATTAGGAGTTGGAGTGGGAATCATATAAACGCGAGGCATGGGAAGCTCCGCCCGCATCGTCAACTCCCGGATCATCCGGTAAAGGTCCGGCGCTTCCTGCTCTTCCACTGGCCGCGCCCCGCTCATCGAGAGGGCAATTTTGTCGCTGAACCAATAGCCGATAAAATTTATGACCGCGGCAAAAACCAAAGCCAGCACTAAGCCTGATCGGCCGCCCAAAGCTTGTCCAATTGCCATCATTAAAGCAGTCAGGCCCGCCAATAATATAAAAGTTCTTAAAGTATTTCCCATGTGAAACCTCCTTCACCACCACCGGGGGGAATAATACCAAAAGCACAACCTCAGTTCAAGAAATCCCAAGCCAAGTCAAGGTTTCCAGTGACCGGCTTAAGCAATCCCTTGACTATGCCTGCTTTTAGCGTAAAATAGCCACGGTAATTCAGGGAGGAGAGTATGCCTCCCTTAAAAATTAGCCAAAATCCGCTTTCCTTAGCGGATGCGGGGGACCCACGGCAGCCTGACAGGATCGTGCTTCAGCCGATCAGCTTCGCCGGTTGAGCATTCTGGAGCTCATCTTTTTATTTTTTTAATAGCTCGCGATATCCCGTCTGGATGCGGGGGCGAATCAGGCCTCATGATTTTTCGGTTGTTTTCTGAGCTTGAAGGGCATCTTCCCTGCCCTAGCCCGTCAGCTAACCTCGCCGGCTCAAGTGGAAGAGATGAATAGTAATTGAGCAACCATGAGAGGAAGGCCACTTTTGCCCAATATGGGCATTGTGGCCTTTTTGCATTTACGCCGCCATCTCGTAATTCTGATGTTGGGCTGAACTAAAAGGTTAAGAAGGGATCTTAATAAACATGGCTGAGCCTGCTTCCAGTTCGACGGCATCCAGCGGAGACAGAACCGCCCGAGTAGTCGTCGCCACTACTGTAATGCTCAGTTTCATCTCCTTCTGGCGGGCGGCAGCCATTGTCCTTTCCGATTTGGGCTCTTCTGCTTTTTATGCTGGAGGCATTGCCGAACAAGCCGTGGGTAAAGCGGCCCCCTGGTTTATTTTGGGAGTCATGCTTTTTGCCTCTTGCGTACGGGCCGTCTACGTGGAATCTTGCGCCATGTTCACGCGGGGAGGAGTCTACCGGGTGGTCAAAGAGGCCATGGGGGGAACGCTGGCAAAAATTTCCGTTTCCGCGTTGATGTTTGACTACATCTTGACCGGTCCGATTTCCGCCGTTTCCGCTGGCCAATACATCATCGGCCTGATCGCCCAAATTTCCGATTATTTGAATCACCCCTGGCACCCTGACAAAGCTGCCGCGAATCATATGGCCGCAGGCATTGCTCTTGCCGTGGTTCTTTATTTCTGGTGGCGAAATACCAAAGGCATTCACGAGTCCTCTAACGATGCTCTGAAGATCATGTACATCGCTTCCGCCATGGTAGTGATTATGATTGTCTGGAGCAGCGTGACCATCCTAATCCGGCCGGAAACCCAGCGGCTTCCCCCGTTCCCCAGCAAGAATTCACTCTCCTTCAACCACGATTCGCTCGGGTGGGTTGACGACATCCTGCCGGGCTCCTTTGTATCCACTAATAATCAGCCGATAGATCATCAGATCCATCTCCCCTCGGATGTGGAAAATGAGGCCAACCGATATCATCTCATCCCCGAAGCGGGCACTTTGTTGGGCCTGATTGGGATTCTCATTGCTTTTGGCCACTCAGTGTTGGCAATGTCAGGTGAAGAAACCCTCGCTCAGGTGAATAGAGAGTTGGAACATCCCAAGCACAAAAACTTGATCAAAGCGGCTATCGTAATTTTCGCCTACTCCATGCTGTTTACCTCGCTTGTGTCCTTCTTCGCCTATGCCCTGATTCCCGACAATGTTCGTCCCCATTATTTCGACAACCTGATCAGTGGCATTGCCATGAATTTGTCGGGACCGCATCTGCTGAAATTGTTTTTTCAGGGTTTCATTGTCATTGTCGGTTTCCTGATGCTCTCGGGAGCCGCCAACACCTCCATTATCGGTTCCAATGCTGTAATGAATCGGATCAGCGAAGATGGCGTTTTAACAGACTGGTTCCGGGCTCCTCATAAAAAATATGGAACCACCTATCGGATCATCAACCTGATTGCGTTGCTGCAAATCTCGACCATTGTGGCCTCGCGCGGTAATTTATTTGTTCTGGGTGAAGCTTACGCCTTTGGAGTCATTTGGTCCTTCACTTTCAACTCGCTGGCGATGCTGGTCTTGCGATTCAAGAATAAATCCCCGCGGGAATGGCGTGTGCCGCTTAATCTAAAGCTGGGGCGAATGGAGTTTCCTCTCGGCATCGGAGGAGTTGCCGCATTTTTGTTTACGCTGGCCACCGTCAATCTCATCACCAAGCAAGTCGCCACCATCAGTGGGATTTTGATGACCGGGATTTTTTTTACTACCTTTTTAATCTCGGAACGGAGCAACGAAAAGCGCCGCAAATTAGCCAAACATGAGCTATTGGATCATTTCAGACTGCAACCGCAGGAGGGAGTCTCCAACCAGACGGTGCACGTCAGGCCGGGCAATACTTTATGTCTGGTGCGTGATTACACCAGCTTGGAGCATATTCGCAAAATCTTGGAAGAAACCGACACGGAAAAAACTGACTTAGTGGTTGTAACCATTCACATGTTGCGCCGTCAGGAGGTCATGACAACCAATCTGGATGAACGGACCGTTTTCACTGACTATGAACAGTTGCTTTTCAGCCGAGTGGTGGCCTTGGCCGAGAAAGACGGAAAACCCGTCAATCTGCTGGTCGTTCCAGCCGCGGATGTATTTCAAGCCATTGCACAGACGGCCAGCCAGCTCTATTCCTCGCAAATTATCATGGGGCATTCCGCCGTGATTCCCCCGGCACAATTGGCTTTACGTCTGGGGGAAGTCTGGGAAAATTTGAGCCATAAACCAAGCCATCAGGTGCAACTCCGCATTTATGAACCACCCGAACAGTTTCGCGATTTCCTCCTGGGTGCCCATGCTCCCCAACTTTCCGAGGAAGAGATTAATCAGATTCATCGTCTCTGGTTGGAGATCAAGACCGAATTGGGGGGAGAGGTTTTACATCATAAAGACGTAGTCACCATCTCCCTCGATTGCATGGACAAATTGCTCAAAGGAGAGGATAGGAATCGTCTGCTAAACGAGATTCGTCAGTTCACTTCGGCTTTATCCAAAGGTGAAAGGAGGAACTGATTTTTCTCTGCTCAATATCGCCAAAATCCGCCACCTGCATCGACGGCGGATGCGGGGAATCCAAATCCGGTTGGGATCTTGAATTTCCAACCTAGGGGTGAATCGGTCCTCATGCATCTGTGAGGCCGCAGGGCTAATTCCCAGCCCGAATCCGACAGCTAACTCCGTCGGCGTTGTGGAAAGGATAGGTAATGAATTCTACTCAAGGCCTCGCCTATTTCGGAATCGAGCGAGGTTTTTCCTGCCTTACCTTCGATGCCTATAAAGTGTAATGAGCAAAAAGGAGCATCGAACCATGTCTGAAGATCATCCGGTTTCACACTCGCGCTCCACGCGGGTCGTCGTTGCCACCACGGTCATGCTGTCATTCATTTCCTTTTGGCGGGCGGCCGCTATTGTGCTGGCCGACTTGGGGTCCTCCGCCTTCTATGCCGGTGGCATTGCCGAAGAGGCCGTGGGTAAAGCGGCCCCTTGGCTGATTTTGGGAGTGATGTTGTTCTCTTATGCGGTCCGGGCCGTGTACGTCGAATCTTGTGCCATGTTCACCCGCGGTGGGGTATACCGAGTTGTAAAAACCTCCATGGGGGGGACGTTGGCCAAATTGTCAGTCTCTGCCCTGATGTTTGATTACATTTTGACCGGCCCAATCTCAGGAGTCTCGGCCGGGCAATATGTTATTGGTCTGGTTGCACAAATAATGACCTATCTCGGCCATCCCTGGCATCCAGACAAAACCACGATTAATCATCTGGCCGCGATTATCGCCTTGTTAGTCACGGTGTATTTCTGGAGGAGAAACACCCGGGGCATCCATGAATCTTCTGACGATGCATTAAAAATCATGTATGTCACCACTGTGATGGTGGTGCTGTTGATTGGCTGGGGACTGATCACCATTTTAGTTTCGCCCGACAAACAACGACTGCCTCCGCTTCCCGGAATTGGCAGTCTCTCTTTTTCCCCCGACGCTCTC
The DNA here is from genome assembly GCA_963803155.1 of uncultured Acidobacteriota bacterium. Taxonomy (GTDB): domain Bacteria; phylum Acidobacteriota; class Terriglobia; order Versatilivoradales; family Versatilivoraceae; genus CAWDMN01. Next base: position 19,429 of record CAWDMN010000085.1, on the reverse strand, counting down.
GGCTGGTTGCGTTCCCTGCTGCCCGGCTATTTTGTAGGGCACCAGGTCTCGCATGCCGCAACGGAAGCCGGCAGTGGATCGGTAAGGTACGGCCTGATTCCAGGCGCGGGTTCTTTGCTGGGTTTGATTGGCATCATGGTAGCTTTTGGACATTCCATCCTGGCCATGTCCGGCGAGGAAACACTCGCCCAGGTTAATCGCGAATTGGAGCATCCCAAGCACAAAAACCTGATGCGTGCTGGAATGGTCATTTTCATCTACTCGCTCCTGTTTACCTCTCTGGTCTCTTTCTTTGCTTACGCGATGATTCCGAATCAGGAGCGCACCACCAAATATATCGACAACCTGATTGCGGGCATTTCCATGAATTTGGTGGGGCCGGAGCTATTGAAACTTCTTTTCCAGGTTTTCATCGTGCTGGTCGGTTCCCTCTTGTTATCCAGCGCGGTGAATACCGCCATCATCGGATCCAATTCCGTCTTAAACCGGATCAGCGAAGATGGTGTTTTGACCGATTGGTTCCGCAAACCCCACAAGAAATACGGAACTTCTTACCGAATCATCAACATGATTGTCCTGCTCCAAATCGTCACCATCATCGGCGCTCGCGGCGATGTCTATGTGCTTGGAGAGGCCTATGCCTTCGGCGTCGTGTGGTCTTTCGCCTTCAATGCGCTGGCTATGTTGTTGCTGCGATTTAAGGATCCTTCCATTCGCGAATGGAAAGTCCCTCTCAATATCACGATTCGGGGGAGAGAGTATCCAGTGGGGTTGGCGCTGATTGCCATCATCCTGTTTATGCTGGCTGGCCTCAACATGATTACCAAACAGGTGGCGACTATCAGCGGTCTCCTAATCACGGCGGTTTTTTCGACCACCTTCTTCATCTCGGAGCGCATCAACGAACGGCGCCGCAAAGAAGCCCATGTCCCCATGGACCAGTTCAACCTGCAGCCCCAGGAAGATATCTCCGACCAAACGTTGGAGGTCCCGCCGGGCAACACGCTCTGCCTTGTGCGGGACTATACCAGTCTGGACCATGTCCGCTGGGCCTTGGAAAAAGCGGATCCCAACCGGCACAATCTCGTCGTCATGACAATTCATTTGCTCAAAGGGCCGAATGCGGGGTACAAAGGTCTGAGTGAAAAGCGCCTTTTCACCGATTACGAACAGCTCCTTTTCAGCCGGATTGTCTCATTGGCCGAAAAGGCCGGCAAACCGGTGGATTTGCTGGTGGTGCCTGCTTCCAATGTCTATCTAGCAATCGCACAAACGGCATCCAAGCTATATTCCGCGGAGATAATTCTGGGGCACTCATCGGTCCTCCCCCCGGCTCAGCAATCCTTGCGGTTGGGAGAAGCTTGGGAAAGACTTTCCCCGCAACCCAAGCATCAAGTCCGCTTGAGGGTTTTCAATCCGGATGGACCGGTCGCGGAATTCCTGCTGGGTGCTCATGCCCCAGAATTGACCGAACAGGAAATCATACAAATCCATCGATTATGGCTGGACGTGAAACGGGAATTAGGAGGAGGGGAGGTGCATCACAAGGATATCATTTCCATCGCCCTGGCCCGAATGGAGAAAGAACTGACTTCCGCGGAGCGGGAAAGTATAATGCGACAAATCCGGCAACAAATTTCCGAATCCCCTCCTCCCCCTACAGGTGAGCCTGCGGCGGACGGATAAGTCAGCCCTCGGATTCGAGTTGATTTCGCGCCTTGGCTAAATTGTACTGGCCGATTTTTTTTGAGAAGGAGCACTCCCCTGAATACTCATCTGCAAAAAAGGGATGGACATACTCACACCGAATTTTGTCTCCATGGTTCCGGCGAACCCGCGGAAGCCATGATTCAGCGGGCGATTGAATTGGGATTTGAATGTTACAGCCTGACCGAACACCCGCCTTTGCCGGACGGATTTGAAGATCCGGTCCCCGATAAAAGTTGCGGGATTTCCTGGGAAGATCTTGAACGGTATCTGCGCCAGGCATGGGAATTGAAGAAGAAATTTGCCTCGCGGATCGTCATTTTGGTCGGACTTGAGGTGGATTTTATTCCCGGCTTTGAGCCTGAGACCCGCCGTCTGCTCCAGCATTGTGGGAATCGATTGGAGGATGGAATCTTATCGGTTCACTTCCTTCCCGTCAAAAATGGCTGGCGTTGTGTTGACCATAGCGCCGAAGATTTTGAGGAGGGGCTCCTTTCCCATTATGGCAGCGTTGAAGCGGTATATGACATTTACTGGGAAGTTGTCCGGCAATCAGTGCTTGCGGAACTCGGTCCCAATCAGCCTCTCCGGATGGGACATTTGAACCTTCCGCAAAAATTTCAAAAAAAATTCCCCCTCGCCGATCCGTTCAAATTTCGATCCCGAATTCTGGAAGTGCTCGATCTGATGAAAGAGCGCGGATTGGAACTTGATCTCGATGCGGCGGGTTTGATTAAACCTGACTGTGGAGAAGTCTACCCCGCTATTTGGATCATCGAAGAAGCTCACAAACGGAGTATTCCCCTGGTGTATGGCTCCGATACCCATAGTCTGAAGGGTGTCGGGCAACGATTTGATGAGGTCAAAACAATTGTCGATAGAATCAGGCGGTAGATATGTTGTATTGTGTGCTGAATGTTGATTGTTGGATGCGAGCGATGAATCTGTTGACCCTTCCTTAGCCCGGGAGGCACGAGCTTTGCCGCTCATCATAGGGAATTTGACACCCAGAAATTTTGCGGCTCGAAATTGAGTGAGGCCACTTTCCACTTCGAATGGATTTCAGTATCCCCTGTCTCCTTTTGCCCTCAGAACCGGGAATCGAAAACGATAGTGCTGGGAGCCTCCATTCGTGTTTTTTGCGGCATCAAACTCGTTCACTTGATATCAGCATTGAGATTAATCCAGTCAATGAAGGAAGGAGAGCTTTCATGGAGAATTTTGAATATTTCAATCCCACCAAGCTATTTTTCGGGAAGGGGACCATTGCGAAAATCGGCCCCTCGATTCACCACTACAAATGCAAAAAAGTGCTTTTACTGGGAGGCGGCGGATCCATCAAGGAGAACGGAGTTTACGATCAGACCACTCGCTCCTTGCGGGCCTCAGGCATCAAATGGGTGGAATGTTGGGGAGTCCGTCCGAATCCGGTTCTTTCGACGGTGGAAGCCGCGGTGAAAATTGCCAAGCAGGAAAAAGTGGATGCCATCCTGGCGGTGGGAGGGGGCAGTGTAGTCGATTCCGGCAAAGCGGTTGCGGCCGGAGCTCTCATGAAAGATGTCTGGAGCGCTTTTGCCGGTCAGACTGTCATCAAGAAGGCCCTTCCTCTTTTTGTAATATTGACCCTGTCGGCAACAGGATCAGAGATGAATTGTTTCGCGGTGATCACCAAGGAGGAAGAAAAGAAAAAGTGGGCGGCAGGCAGCCCGGCTCTTTTCCCATTCGTTTCCATCATCGATCCGGACATCCAAACTTCTCTCCCTTGGAACCAAACCGTTAATGGGGGGTTGGATGCTCTGGCACACATCATGGAATTCTACTTTTTGGGGACCGATGAAGAAACCACCATTGCCTTGGATGAATCCCTGATGAGGACGGTAATTCAATCCGTTCATGGCCTGCAAAAGGATTCTTCCAGCTATGAGCACAGAGCCAACTTGGCCTGGAGCGCGACCATGGCTTTAAATGGCGTGAGCGGCGCGCAATTGATGGGTGGAGACTGGGCTACTCACACCATTGAGCATGGAGTCAGCGCCCTGCATCCCGAAGTTGCCCATGGGACTGGCCTGGGCATTCTTTTTCCCGCCTGGATTCAGTTTATGGAGCCCAGTAATCCGGCTCAATTCAGACGCTGGGCCAAGGAAGTTTGGAATGCCGACGGCTTGGACAAAGGGATCAGACGGATGAAAGAGACCCTGAAAAAATGGGGTGCCCCCACATCCCTGAGCCAGCTCGGTATCAAGGAAAAGGAACTGAAGGCGATTGCCGAAAATGTGTGGCTCAGGGCACCACTGGGCCGGCTGAAGAGTCTATCCAAACAGGATGTGAACGCCATTTTAAAACTCGCCTTATAGGTGCATTCGGCGGGAGGGTCCGAGTCTGGCGGGCTCTTCTTTTTTCCACAACCTTCCTCAATATTGTTGTCCTTTTTGACATCCCAAAACAGTCGTGTAATCCTGAAGGAAAGCAAAACCGGCTGTCTCGCCTAAGGAGTGGGATGAGCAAATTCTTCACCGTGATGGAAGCCAATGAACTGCTTCCCCAATTGCGCGGCATTCTCATGAAAGCGAGGGAAAAAAGGCAAAAGCTTATTCACCTCTCCACTTTTCTCTCCGGAGCAAAAGAAGGTCATCTTTTCGATTATGGATCTCCCGCGGGACCTGCCTACATTCTGGTCCTGGATGCCTTTTATCGGCTGGCCGGTGAAATCGAGAGTCTGGGGATTCTGGTCAAAGATTACGAACAAGGGCTCTGCGACTTCCCTCATCTGCGGGAGGGCCGAATTGTGTACCTTTGCTGGAAATTTGATGAAGACCAAATCAGTTGGTGGCACGATGTGGATACCGGCTTCTCCGGCAGACAGCCTCTCTAAGCCCCTTCCTCCGGCAGCCTTGTATTACCTATTTCCCGATTTCTGAAGATTCGAACCCAATCAGTTCTTGCTCCAATTCCAGCTGAATCCCGAATTTTTCTAAAACAGTTCGCTGAATCAAATGAATTAAAGAAAGCACATCGGCCGCGCTGGCCCCGCCATAATTGACGATGAATCCCGAGTGTTTTCCGGATATTCCCGCCCTCCCGTGCCTTTTGCCTTTCAAACCACACTCTTGAATCAGCTGCCCGGCAAATTTCCCCGGTGGACGTTTGAATACGCTGCCGGCGGAAGGAAATTGCCAAGGCTGTTTTTCATCCCGTCTGGCCAGAATTTTTTCACGAGTGATAAACAGCTCCTCAGGAATAGTCCGCTTTAAAGAAAACCGTCCACCCAAAATGATGCTCCGTTTGATTAGGGGTGCGGAGCGGTATGAAAAACCAACCTCGCTTTTGGAAAGTGACAATATCTCCCCGTCAGGCTGCTGAACTTTCACCTCTACCAGATGATCGGATATCTCAGAATTGAAAGCGCCGGCATTCATGCGCAAGGCTCCACCCAAAGTGCCTGGAATTCCTGAGAGATTTTCCAATCCAGCCATTCCGTGCCCGCAGGCTAGTAGAACCAACCGATCAAGGGGGATCCCGGCTCCAGCCTCAATCATTGGTTCCTGAATGACGATTTGATCAAGGTTTCCCAAGTGAATGGCGACACCACGAAATCCGGCGTCGCTGGCCAGCAGATTTGCTCCTCCCCCCAAGACAAAAGTCGGGAGCGGGTGTTCGGCCAAAATGGCCGTCAGTTTGCGCAAATCTTCGAGATCGCTGGGGGTTACGAGACAATCAACGGGCCCACCAATCTTGTAAGTGGTCCAATGAGAGAGCGTCTCCTGCTCCAAAATCCGCCCAGAAATTGCTTTGTGGGCGATGGATAGAAAATCCTTGGTTGAGCTGTTCCAAAATTTGGGATCCATTATTTCCTCAAGTGAGCTCAGATTGCGGTGCGATCTTTGGTTATCTGGAGCGGAATTCCATCGTCCCTGCGCTCCCTTTTGCGGCCCTTTGACTCAGCCAAAGAGGAGCTGAATATGCCAGCACGACTGGCTCAACAAGACAATGAAAATGGACCTCAAAGGTGGGACGCGCGAGTGTGACGAAGTCACCCGTCGCGCGTCGCCTGGCCGGCCTCGCTTGCCAAGCGAGCGTGCACAGGAGTGCCCGCTCCACCTTTGCCTTGCTGGGATTTTCAAGGGAGCAACCCCACAAATCCAGGCGAATGGAATGATACAATATCCTATCGTCGCCGGTCGGGTTTTTTCTATCTGATCCCCCTGAGCTGTAATAAAATTGAAATCGCGAAAATTGAGTCCTGTCTGGATGAGGTTTGGGCTGGATATTTCTGGGACAATGCCCGCGCCTCAACTTCCTACTATCCTGATCCAATGAGAGGCCCACTATGCCGGCAAACTTGACCCCTCAATACATGGAAGCAGAGAGACGTTACAAACAGGCGGTCACGGCCTCGGAAAAAGTGGCCGCGCTGGAGGAAATGCTTGCCACAATTCCCAAGCACAAAGGGACAGAAAAATTACAGGCGGACTTGAAGACCCGTCTTTCAAAAGCGCGTGAGGAGGCTCAAAAACCCAAGGGGACGGGCGGGAAACGGGACACTCTGGATGTGGTGGAGCGTGAAGGCGCGGGGCAGATAGTGTTGTTGGGTGCGCCCAACACCGGCAAATCGTCGTTGCTGGCTCAAGTAACCAAAGCCACTCCCGAGATTGCCGAATATCCTTACACAACGCGTGCTCCCATGCCCGGCATGATGCCCTATGAAAACATCAAGATTCAATTGGTCGACTTGCCAGCCATCAGCCAGGACTTTTGGCAGCCCCGCTATTCGGGAATCATTCGCAATGCCGATGCCGCCCTACTATTGGCCGATTTGTCATCGCCAGACATGTTGGACCAGGTGGAGATAACGCTTCAGCTGCTGCGGGAATCCAAGATTGAGCTAGCCTCGCAGGTGACTCCCCACGATGGATCAGCCTCCATCATCACCACACATACGCTCTTGATTGGAAACAAATCCGACTTGGCCCTCGCCGATGAGGAACTGAACATCCTGAAAGAATTTTTTGGCGGCCGGTTCGAAATTCACTCGATTTCGGCGCTGACAGGCAGTGGAATTGAGGCTCTGCGGCGAAGAGTCTTTGAGATCCTGGAAATAATCCGGATCTATTCCAAGCCACCCGGGAAAAAAGTAAATTTGAACGATCCTTTCGTGCTGCGGAAAGGAAGTACTGTAGTGGACGCCGCCGCCATGATTCATAAAGATTTCGCGGAAAATTTAAAATTCGCCCGGATTTGGGGATCCGAAAAATTTGAAGGGCAGATGGTCCATCGGGATCATCTGTTGCAAGATGGGGATGTGGTGGAATTTCACATTTAAGAATCAGACAAAGGATTGGCTTTCTTAAGCAACCACTGTCGAAATTCTCAAGTCAGGATTCAACTCAGGCGGCCGTCAATTCCACCGGCCGGACGAGTATCCGCTGAGAGGCCATAGGGAATAATCAACCGCCGATGCAGGACATTGTCCGGGCGGGACGCTGAAAATCAAGATCGTTGATATGATGTCTTTCCTCTTTTTGATCCACGATGGCGCGGATGGCGGCGACAAGAGTCTCATCATCGGCCCCGCCGCGGAGGAGTTGTTTGACATCGTGATCGTGAAGGGAAAAAAGGCAAGTCCTGATCTTCCCATCCGCCGTCATCCGGAGGCGCGAGCAGGCCTGGCAAAAGGGCTCTGATACGGAATTGACGAAGCCTACTTCTGCATCACTGTCGGCAAATCGGTATCGAACCGCGGTTTCGCTGGGATTGGATCGCTCGCATGGAATAAGCGGATGAACAGCTTCAATCATCGAGCGGATTTCACTCCCCGTGACCACCTTGTCTCGTTTCCAGCTGCTTTCCCCTTCCAGCGGCATGAATTCAATGAACCGCACACAACACCGGTTTTCTCGCGCCAGTTCGACAAAATCGAGCACCTCGTCTTCGTTGACGCCGCGAATCACCACCACATTGAGTTTTACGGGCTGTAAGGGGGAACGAACCGCGAGGTCGATTGCTTCCATCACTCGCGCGAAAACATTTCTTCCCGTCATCAAGGCAAATTTGCGGGGGCTGAGAGTATCGACGCTGATATTGATTCGCTTCAATCCGGCCGCCACCAAACCTTCAAGTTTGTCGGGAAGAAAATAGGCATTCGTGGTCAAGGCCAGATCTTCAATCCCCTGGATTTTGGAAAGCTCATGAATCAATTGTTCCGCATCGCGACGGACCAATGGCTCCCCACCCGTGACGCGAATCTTCGTGATCCCCAATACCGCAAATAACCGGGCCAGGCGCAGGATCTCCTCATAGGTGAGAATCTCGGCCCGGCTTTGCCATTTCACCCCTTCTTGCGGGATGCAATAGATGCATCGGAAATTGCAGCGGTCGGTAATGGAAATCCGCAAATCGGTCATGCGGCGGCCGAACTTATCGTGGAGTGTGTTGAGATGAAGATCAGACATTGAACGCACAACGGAAGCGGGCCACCCTTGACCAATTTCTCAGTGTTGTGGCCCGAGGGAAATTCATTGCGTACAGAAGGACTCTCCGCAACCACAAGTACTCTTGGCGTTGGGATTGTTAAATTTAAAACCAGCCCCGGTCAGACTCTCCAGGTAATCTATTTCGGTCCCATTCAAATACGCCGAGCTGCCCTGATCCACAAATACTTTGAAGCCATTCAGTTCGACGATTTCATCCCCGCTTTGCGGAGCTTTCTCAAATCCCATCTGATACTGAAATCCCGAACATCCACCGCCAACCACCTGAACACGGATTCCCTCAAAGGACTCCGCCTGGCTTCCCAGGATTTCCCGCACTTTTCCTTGTGCTTTATCGGTTAATGTCAGCATATCGCTTTTTTCTCCTTGCCAATTCTATCCACGGATTTGAGCTGGTGAAGATTGAATCCTCCTTCTCCATGATGAATGCAGGCCAGCTCATTTTTTACGAAACCCGACTCCAGTCGCTTGGTCCTGGCTCCGATCTGCCTCTATTCTAACGGAGAGAGGAATAAATGCAACCACCGGGCATAAAAAAGGCCGTCCCACTTGGGCGGCCTCAGGGTTCCCTAAATTCTATAGGCCTTTCTAGCTGATAGTTCTCTCCTCGTGCTTTGGGTCCGCACAAGAGCCGCACAGCCCAAGAATTTACCGGGATTCCACCAATTCTTCTTCGCAATTCTTCTCTTTGGGACAACCGGCACAACCGGAAGCAGGACGCTGAACAGCCGTCTTCATGCGGCGGCCCTCGTCATGAGCGGTCTGCGGAAGTTCTGTCTTGGGGCGAACGCGGGCGGCATCTTCGGGATTTATGCGCAGCGAATGCTCATAACTGTCGAGAACCACTGGCTTCCCTCCGGCATAAACGGTATGCCGTTCCCGGTCCTTATACCAATCGGCCACGGAGGCATTCTGATGTAAGTGCTCAATGACATTCCGCCATCCCAAGCCTGTGTTATATGCGCAAAATGGCACCTCTCCTTTCTGCGTCCCATAAGGAATGCAGCACATTTCGGTGCGGCGGAAATCATAATTCCAGAGATCCATGAAATGCATCCCGGCAATAAAGAGGAAGTTCCAGGGATCCTGACGTCGATGTTCAATGTCAGCGAGAGTCCGCTTGGCCCCCACCGTGCCATAATGCTTGCCCGATAAGGCAAAGGATTTGTCAAACTTCTTCAAGATGTCCAACAAAGAGAGGCTGGCAGGCCCGCCAAAGGGCCGGTAATTTTTCAGCAGCGCCAAGGCCATCATGAAATTCGAAAAACCCTTGCCGCGGGCGGCATCTGTAATTTTAGTGATGTCGGCAATCAAACCGGGGATATTGAGGAATTTGGGAACCGGCGCGGCTTCTCCGGTTTCCTTATTGACCATCAAGGCGGTCCCGACTCCGCAGTTGGGGTGAGAGCAGGAGTTAACCTGTCCCCACTTCGCATCCGGACCATGCACTAAATCGGCAAAGTCCACAAAAGCATTCATTAAAGAAAGGGGGAACCAATCCCGGATCGGTTCGGTAATGCCCACCTGCTTCTTGACATCATAGGCCATGTCGCACAAGGTGTAGCGCTGGCGCAGCCGTCTTTCCGGCGTGACATCTTCATCTCGCCCGGTAAAGGAGACCGGCTGAAAGGCCACAAAGGCGACCTTCTTGGGGTTCTGCATCGCGAAGCGGATGATCGGCCCCACCTGATCGTTGTTGACGGTGTTGATCAGAGTCGTCACCAGGACAATTTCCACGCCGGCTTCATGAAGATTTTCAATGGCGCGCAATTTCACGTCAAACAGATTGCCGATGTGACGATGACAATTGGCATCGTTCCCAATTCCATCAAATTGAAAGTAAACGTAACGCAGTCCGGCCTCCGCCGCCTGTCGGCAAAAATCTTTGCTCTTGGCGAATTCGATGCCATTGGTGGCAGCCTGGATGCTGTTATAACCTAAATCGCTGGCCAATTTAACCGCGCGCAAAAAATGAGGAGACAAAGTGGGCTCGCCTCCGGAAAATTGCACCGACATCTGGCGCCGCGGTTTCATCTCCACACCATTGCGCAGGATACTTTCGATATCGTCCCAGCTCAATTCATGCACATAACCCACCTGGTTGGCATCCATGAAGCAAGGGTCACACATCATGTTGCATCGGTTGGTGAGGTCAATCGTTAAGACGGAACCACGTCCGTATTTAATGTTGCTGACGCCGAAGCAGTGCAATTCTTCATCGTTGTGGGAAGCAATATCGCGGCCAGGGAAATTTTTCTCCGCCCATTCCAGAAATTGAGAATCCTTGGCAATGATGTCTTCAAAATGTCCATGCCGCGGACAATCCTTCACCATCCAGATCTGTCCATCCCGCTCGATGATATCGGCCTTGATGACTCCCACTTTTTCTTTGGCTAAAACCGTCCAGTCCATTTCCCCGTCAATCACTTTTTTCCGAGCCTCTTTCACGCATTCCGGACAAAGAGAATCCGTCGTCCTGGGCCACCCGAGCGGTGGTTTGGATTTTTCCCAGGATTTCAGCATCGGCTTGTCAGACCATTTTGGTATAAAGGCGGGATTGGGATTGTGCTTGTTGAAGAATTGAATGGTGTTAAATGCGACACTCGCCAGATTACAGACCGCGCTATCCAATATCTTTAGCGCTGTAGTACCCCGTCTTCTTGGCATGGAAAATCTCCTCGCATATTCTTAAACTTATTATTGGGATTCGTCTCGAAAACTTCCCGTCGGCTGATTTACGCAGCCAAATCTACCTTTGGACAATGAAGAACAAACCTTATTATCCAAGCTAATATTCTCCAAAAATATTCAAAAAACGCGAACAGGGATAGTCCAATTCAGCGAATGAGCCATTTTTGAGGTTAATCGGGCAAAATAAAGAGTCAGAGAAATGGCACGCAATAAGACAGGGGAGGACAGATTGAAGTAGAAATCAAACGACTTATCGATAATCAAGGGACAGAAATAACGGATCTCAGGCCACTCTTCGCTGAGTATTTTCCGCGGAGAGTCTTACAGCGAATGGTACAAAAGGGACTCCGAATGGCCATCAAGAATCTCGACCTTGGGGGGAGAAGGCGAGAAGCCCACACAACACAGAATCCCTTTTACCGTTCAAATGAACCAAACATATGGGCAGAGGCCATTACTTTCCCCTCTACCTCTTTACAGAAACCATTCCATGTCACCCCATGGTTCAAATTCAAAGATTCCACATTAAGCGCATAGAGAATAAATTCATACTGGTGTTTCCCTGAGCCCCGCGGGGGTTGTGGTCCGCCCCATCCCATGCTTCCGAAGCTGTTGGGCCACTCCTTTGCCGCCGAGGGAATCTTCCCTGTGTGAGAGGCGCCTTCCTGCATCGAGGTCACCCGAACAGGAATGTTTGTGACCATCCAATGAATCCAATTGCCGGCAATCGGATGACGATCCACACACACTAAAGTCAATGATCGGCTCCCAGCCGGAATGCCGCTCCAACTCAAGGGCGGTGAAATATTGCGGCCGCCTGCTACTCCGAGGTTGGCATACATGACGGGAATGGCCTGCTCTTCGGAAAAAACTGGGGAAAAAATATTAAATTTTTCGGGGACACCTGACAACTTTGTGGCAAACAAAGGCGTCATTGCCAAGCACGATAAAATCCATCCGATCGAATCCTGTCCTATCACGGAACGACCCTCCTGCCTTATGGCTCAGAAATTTTTGGCGTAACAATCTGATTGTTAATTTTACTGCAAGAAGCCGGAAGAGGAAAGGCGGTCTCAGGTATGGCGTGCCCAAGCAAACCCAACGAGGATGAGGAAACCTTACTCCGCTCAACAAACGAGGATTCCAAAAGGCGGACCGACCAATATCACCATGAGAAGGAAAAACGCAGGGGGCAAAAATCGGATAAGATTCGCGAAACAACAAGAGGGTTCAGCATTTTGTCGGGCACACCCCTCCGGCCGTCCAGAAAACTGCTCTGGACGACCGGAGCAGATCGATCGAGTATGGCACTGAGATTACAAAAGGTCCTTTAAAAATGCAAGAAAAGAGTTATAAAAAACGCCACGATTCAGGCCCGAAGAATTCCCAATCCCCCCAACCTGGCCGAACCAGAAGCAAAAGGGGGAAAATTCTTAGCACTAGAGAAATGGGGAGAGGGCAAATCCATTGATCGGATCCATGCCAAAATTAGGCTCGGGTGAAAATTGATCATTTTCATCGAGAACCATTCTTTGTATGGCCGTAGTTCATTTTCTCTCCCTAACCTGGACAAACCATAGCCAATAAGTTGAACTGGCGGTCAATTCTTCCGAAATGGCCATCTGGTCAGCTTTTTCAAGGATGCAAAAATAAATCTTGCTCTTTTTGCCACGCAGTCTAATTGCCAAGGAACTGATTCAATGAGCTAAGCAATGGAACGGGTGATCTATAGTGCGCGCCAGGAAGGTCAAGCGAGCTCAAAAACTCTTGAAGAATCGCTCTCTCCGCCACCCGGCTTATAACCCCCACACATGCCGGAAATACGCATGTGAACATGGATTCCCCTGCTCCTGGCAGAGTTAAAAAACCAGGAAAAATGTTCCGCGCTTTCCTATTTCGTTCTGGATTCTCTACTTGACTTTTCGAACACTTAGATAATGTATAGATAGATATCCGGTTGACAATCCAGGTGTGGACAGGTAATCTTGCACACCGTTTTGGGAGTGGGAAGGAATGAGCGAGACTGTGATATCCTTCCTGGTCTTAACGGCGGTTGAAGGTTTGGGCTGCCGCGGCATTCACCGGCTGCTGGAAAAATTTCATTCGCCAGAGGCCATTCTTACGGCTTCGCTTCCTCAGCTTCTGGATGCCGGCATTCCTGAATGTCTGGCCAGGGAGATCAAGGCGGACGCAAGACGCGCCTCGGCAGAGGCTCGATGGGCCGAGTGTCTGCAGAGCAGCGTGGAAATGCTGCCGCTAAGGGATCCGTTCTATCCCGAACTGCTTCGGGAAATTTTCGATCCTCCCGTTTTGTTATTTGTTAAGGGCGACAAGGCATGCCTGAATACACCTATGATTTCTCTGGTGGGATCGAGGCATGCCACCCCTTATGGGGTCAATGTGGCGGAGCAGCTTTCACGAGATCTGGCGCGGCGCGGATTGACGATAGTCAGCGGCTTGGCTCGGGGGATTGATTCGGCGGCACACCGGGGGGCGCTGGAGGGGAATGGAAAGACGGTTGCCGTTTTGGGAAGCGGCTTAGATACGATATATCCCAGAGAAAATCAGAAGCTGGCTCTGCGAATAGAATCGGCTGGTTGTCTGGTTTCGGAATTCCCGCCTGGCACACCTCCCTCTCCGCAAAATTTCCCGGTGAGGAACCGCATCATCAGTGGTTTGGCACTGGGGACGTGCGTAGTGGAAGCCGCGGAATTCAGCGGTTCACTCATTACCTCCCGGCTGGCGCTGGAGCAGGATCGCGAGGTTTATGCCGTCCCGGGGAATGTCACCTCCCGAAACAGCTTCGGTCCCAACCTCTGGATCAAACAGGGGGCCAAGCTGGTTCAAGATTGGCGGGACATTGTGGAAGAGTTGCCGATGAATCTCAAGCAGCGGATTCTGTCGAGTCCCATTGATAGCAAAGGCCCTCAACAGCAAGATCTATTCGAGAGAGTTTTGACGCCGGCGGAAAAGCGTGTGTTAGAATTGCTACCAGCCGATCGAGCGGTTCATGTCGATGAGTTGCTGGAAGGAACCGCTTTGAATTCTTCGGAGTTACTGGCCGCCTTGTTAGAATTGGAGATGAAGGATCGGATCAAACAACTTCGGGGGAAATACTTCATCCGGAAATTGTAAAACCGGATCATGCAGTTTGAAGCGACATAAACGCGAGGATTGCCTCCACGTTTCAAATATTGCCGTTTAGGAAAATTATATGCCCAAATCGCTGGTCGTGGTGGAATCGCCGGCCAAAGCTAAAACCATTAACAAATATTTAGGGAGCGATTTCGCCGTAAAAGCCTCCATGGGGCACATCATGGACTTGCCCAAAAAGGGGCTGGGGGTCGATTTAAAAAAGAAATTCGCGCCCAGTTATGAAGTAATCCCCGGCAAGGAAAAAGTCATCAAGGAACTGAAGGCTGCCGCGAAAGGAGCGGAAGTTGTCTATATCGCCACTGACCCGGACCGCGAAGGAGAAGCCATTGGCTGGCATGTGGCCGAAGCCCTCAAATCCAAAACGCGCAAATGTTGCCGGGTGATGTTCAACGAAATCACGCAAAAGGCCGTAACCGCGGCTTTCCATCAGCCCTTGGAAATTGACCTCAAGGTGGTGGAAGCGCAGCAAGCCCGCCGCATCCTGGACCGTCTGGTCGGCTACAAAATCAGCCCGCTGCTTTGGGTCAAAGTAAAACGGGGCACTTCCGCGGGCAGAGTGCAAAGTGTTGCATTACGCCTGGTGGTGGAACGAGAAAGAGAAGTCCGCGCATTTCTCCCCCGGGAATATTGGACCATCGACGCAAACCTCTCGGCTCATTTGCCCCCAAACTTCGACGCTCGTCTGCAAAAATTCGGCGGGAAAAATCTTGAGATTGAAAACCATGCCCAAGCCCAAGATATTCTTCAACATTTACGCCCGGCCCGTTTTATCGTCGACAATGTCGAGAAAAAAGAGAAGAAACGGAATCCGGTTCCCCCTTTCATCACCAGCAAATTGCAGCAGGAAGCATCCCGCAAGCTGGGTTTCACGGTGAAAAAAACCATGATGATCGCCCAGCGGCTCTATGAGGGAATCGAATTAGGGGAAGAAGGAAGCGTGGGCTTGATCACTTACATGCGAACCGATTCCACGAGGGTGGCCGATGACGCTCTACGCGAGGTGAGGGATCACATTCAAGCTGGTTTTGGCGGAGAATACCTGCCGGAAAAACCAATTTACTATCGCAGCAAGAAAGACGCTCAGGATGCGCATGAGGCCATTCGCCCGTCGGCCGTTTCGCTCGTTCCGGATTCCATCAAAAAATATTTGAGCCCTGACGAGTTCAAGCTATACAAATTAATCTGGCAGCGGTTTGTGGCTTCTCAAATGAAGCCGGCCCTCTATGATCAAACCATCCTGGAAATTCTAGCCGATGGATACCTCTTCAAAGCCTCTGGATCCATTCTCAAATTTGACGGCTTCCTTTCGGTTTATACCGAGGGAAAAGATGAGAAGGACGAAGAAGACGAAGAACTGGAACACAAGTTGCCCCTCGTAACCAAGGGGGAAATTCTCAATCTCAACGAACTTCGACCTGAACAACACTTCACTCAGCCCCCGCCGCGATATAGTGAAGCGACACTGGTAAAAGCCTTGGAAGAACAAGGAATTGGCCGGCCTTCCACCTATGCCGCCATTTTAACTACAATCCAGGACCGGGATTATGTCGTCAAGCAGGAGGGCAAGTTCCACCCCACGGAATTGGGTTTTATCATCAATGATTTGCTGGTTGAAAGTTTTGCCGACATCTTTGACATACAATATACCGCCCGAATGGAAGAAGAACTGGACGAGGTGGAAGAAGGGAAAATTCATTGGACGGAGGCTCTGCAGGAGTTTTACGGCAAGTTTGAAGTGGATCTTAAACGGGCTCATCTTCACATGACTGACATCAAGCGAATGGAAGAGCCCACCGAAGAAAAGTGTGAAAAGTGCGGCAACATGATGGTGATCAAATGGGGACGGCATGGCAAATTCCTCGCCTGCTCCGGATATCCTGAATGCCGCAACACCCGAGAAATCGCCCAATCCAACGGACTGGCCTCCGAAGGCCCGGTGGCGGTGGAATCCATCGAAGAGACTTGCGAAAATTGCGGCCGCCCCATGACTTTGAAGCGGGGCCGTTTTGGACAGTTCCTGGCATGTACCGGATACCCGGAGTGCAAGACGACGAAGAAACTGGCTGGAAGCGGTTCCTCCAAACCCAAATTGCCGGACACACCTCTCGAGGAACCTTGCCCTCAATGTGGCAAGAATCTGGTCATCAAACATGGCCGGTTTGGCGAATTTACCGCGTGCAGCAACTATCCACACTGCAAATACGTCAAAAGGAAAACCTTGGGGATTCCTTGTCCCAAGCCCGGATGCAAAGGCGAACTCATCGAAAAGAAATCCCGACGGGGCAAGGTTTTTTACGGATGTGATCAATATCCCGGCTGCGACTTTACCGTTTGGCAAAGGCCGGTAGCCCAGACCTGCCCTCAATGTGCAGCTCCTTATCTGCTGGAGAAAATGTCCAAGAAGCAGGGTCTGATTCAGTATTGCAATTCCGAGGGATGCGACTTCAAGGAAGCCATCCCTCAAAATGCGGAATCCCAGCCAGCATAAGGGAAAAGTGATGGGCAACAGCTCCATTCGGGTTATCGGTGGCGGCCTGGCCGGATCGGAGGCGGCCTGGCAAATCGCCCGGCGCGGCTTTCCCGTCGAACTCGTTGAAATGCGCCCCGACCGAATGACCCCGGCTCATCAAACCGGTCAGTTCGCGGAAGTAGTCTGCAGCAATTCTCTTAAATCAGACCAGGAAAACAGTGCGCCCTGGCTGCTTAAGCGCGAAATGCAGCAGTTGGATTCTTTGTTGTTGAAGTTGGCTTATCAATATCGCGTCCCCAGCGGAGCGTCACTCTCGGTCGATAGGGAGCTTTTTGCTTCCGCGGTAACGGATACGCTGCTGGCCAATCCCTTGATCAAGATCCGCCGGGAAGAAGCGGTTACACTCTCGCCTGACGAAATCACCATTGTTGCCACCGGCCCGCTTACCTCCAACACCTTTGCCCACACCCTTCAGGATTTTTGCGGAAGTCAACCTCTTTATTTTTATGATGCCATCAGTCCTATTGTCGATGCGGAAACCATTGACTACACCAAAGTATATCGTGCTTCCCGCTACGATAAAGGGGATGCTGATTTTCTGAATTGTCCCTTCTCTCGGGAAGAGTATCTGAGGTTTTACGATGCATTGATTCAGGCTGAAGCGGTTCCTTTGCACGATTGCGAAAAAGCGCTCTACTTTGAAGCCTGCCTGCCCATTGAAGAGATGGCTAGGCGTGGAGTCGACACTCTGCGTTTCGGTCCAATGAAACCGGTCGGACTGGTGGATCCACAGACCGGAAAAATTCCCTATGCGGTCGTCCAGCTTCGTCAGGAAAATTTGCGGGCTGACAGTTATAACTTGGTGGGCTTTCAAAATCATCTGCGTTTCGGCGCTCAGGAGAGAGTGCTAAAAATGATTCCGGGACTGGAGCAGGCCCGTTTCACCCATTTCGGGCAGATCCATCGCAACACTTATATCAATGCCCCTCTGTTGCTTCAGCCCACCCTTCAGACCCGCTCCAATCCCCTGCTCTTTTTTTCGGGACAAATTTCAGGAGTGGAGGGATATGTCGAATGCATTGCTACCGGCCTTCTGGCCGGCATCAACGCCTCACGCCTTGCCAGCGCAAAGCCTCCCGTTTTTCCCCCACGCGTTACAGCCCTGGGATCGCTGGTCCATTACATTTCCTGCGCCGATCCAGCCCGTTTCCAACCGGAGAATATCAACTTTGGGATCATGCCTCCCCTGGAACTCTCCTCTTCCGATCGCAAGCTGGGGAAAACAGAAAAGCATAAACGGCAGGCCCAGCTGGCACTCTCGGCTATGGAGGAGTTCGCTTTCCAAGTCTATTCCGATTAGTTGTCTAGTCGCCGGTTCCAGACCTGTTTGAGCGACCCTGCGGGTTGGAGGTGTCGGCACCGGGGGATGGCGACTCTCACTAGCTGCAATCAAAAGTAAAAAAAGGATGAGGTTTTGATAATTGGAGAGAGGAAGGATCTCCGGAAGGTGGGCAGCGCGCGAGTGAGCGTCGTCACCCGTGTGGCGACACCGAATTCGCCGGATGGAGTCCGCCTCCCGCTTCAGGTATACCCTCCGCGATTTTGATTCTCTCTCGCTATTATTGCACCCCTCTCATCGGTGGATAGGCATGAACAACAGGGTGTGATATCCTTTTGTGAGGTGCCTGAATTCTAAGGAAGAAAAAATGTTCATCAATCTCAATGGTCAAATCGTATCTAAGGATGAGGCGAAAATTTCCATATTTGACCATGGATTTTTATATGGGGCGAGCATCTATGAATCGATTCGAACCTATGGCGGAAGACCATTCTTGCTGAAGCATCACCTTGAGCGGCTTGAATTTTCCGCCCGGGGAATTCATCTGAAACTGCCTCTCTCCATTCCAGAAATCAAGGCAGAGATCCTCAAAACCGTGAATGCGGCTTCTTACCCTGAAGCCACCATCCGGCTCATGATCACTCGCGGAGAGGGGGGAATTGGCTACGCCCCGGATCTCTGCGGAACCCCCAATTATGTTATCCTGGTTTTCCCCCTTGAACCTCCACCGAAAGAAATTTACGAGCGGGGAGTTGAGTTGGCCCTGGTGGCCACCCGCAGAAACCTGCCCGAAGCCCTTGATCCCGCCATCAAGAGCGGCAACCTGCTAAATCAAATGCTGGCTTGGAATGAAGCTCAAGGCCAGGATGCGTATGAAGCGCTCATGTTGAATTTTCGCGGTGAGCTCGCCGAATGCACCATGTGCAACTTTTTTCTGGTGAAAAAACAAGTCCTCAAGACCCCGGCTCTTGAGTGTGGAATTCTGCAGGGGGTGACTCGGCAATTGATTTTGGAAATTGCCCGTGAATCTAACATCCAAGCGGAAGAAACCATTCTGTTTCCCCGTGATCTTTTTCAGGCCGATGAAGTTTTCCTGACGGTGACCTCCAGGGAAATCATCCCGGTGGTTCGTTGTGACCATAGGGAGATTGGTTCCGGCTTCCCTGGCGCCATGACTCGCTTTCTGCATTTGAAGTACCGGCAAAAAGTGAAGGACCTGATGATGAAAGAAGAAGAATTGTAAATTCATGGAGGGTTTGGAAACGCGTGAAAATTTTTCTGAAGCCCTACTAAAGAGCGAGGTGTCACACCAAGACAATGAAAAGGTGGAACGCGCGATCCTTCACTCGTTGTTGAGCTTGCTTTGCCACCCGGTGGAGCTGGCCTAAAGTGCTCGCTCCACCTGAGGAAAACAAAATCATAGATTATGAATCTCAACTTAGCCATTCAACAGTTTCTGAAATATCTGCGATACGAAAAGAATGCCTCCGTGCATACGCGCCGGAATTATCAAAGCGATCTCGAACAATTTTACGAGTATCTGACTCCACCCGAAACGGACGGCACGTGTGCGGAATT
>CAWDMN010000084.1:0-52221 GCA_963803155.1 uncultured Acidobacteriota bacterium | reverse complement strand
CAATCCAAATTCCTGGAGCCACCGAGATAAACAAGGGAAGAGAGATCATCAAGACATCAAAGGCGTAATGCAGAATAACCGCGGGCAGCAGGCCAAAAGCCAGGTACAGACTGCCAAAACCGAGGGAAGGGACAATCAATTCCACCACCCGGGCATAGGCAGGCTGATTGGCATAGCCGGCGTGCCCAGCTCCAAAGACCAAAGCCTGGACGACCATGGCGCCGGCAATCCACCAGCCGCGCCGTCCCCAGCGGTTTCCCAGCAATGCAGCACAGGCCAGCGGCACTGCCCGGAACAGGCTTTCCTCCCAAAATCCCGCTTGGGCAGACATGGCAATAGAGGAGATCCATGGGAAATAGGTGGCGAGAATGTTGGGATCCAGGAGCACGTCAGAGGGAGTCCACCAGTGGAACCAGCGGGAAGCAACAAAATAGAATGCAATCACATAAGCCAAAAAGAGCGGGAGCAAAAGATATCCGCCGACGGTTCTGCCAAGGACCGCGCGAGAAGAGGCAGCCGGCTTGGCCCATAGCTTCCATAGCTGAATATGATGAGGAAATGCCTTGCGAGAAAGGCTTTCCGCCGCCATAAAGGAGATGGCGAGCAAGCAGCCCATCCCGAGAGAGCCGGCCACAATTTCCACAATTCGATTGAGAGTAAAATTGCCGGTGGAGAGAGCGGTATCATATCCCATCCAGAGCAGCGGCCATTCGTTAAAGCCCGCCAGCATCTGCAGCAAGCCGATTAACAACCCCCAGAATACTGGTTTCATCCAGATCACTCGCCGTTCTCGCAACAGGAAAAACAGGCCGATTCCACATCCTCCGATGATATAGAGCATTACCATGCCCATGACTGAAGCAACACTAATTGCTGTATTGGAGGAGCGCAGTGCTTCGTAGCGCCGGGAGAAGGCCTCGGGCACTTTAATGAAGTGCGTGAGCTCAGTGAGCCGTTCTCCCCCCACCACCAACTTGAGGCGATAGCGGCCTTGTCCAATCTGGACGTCCGGCCTTTCGTAGACAAAGGTATGGTCAATCCTCTTGCCGGGGCGGACTTCCTGAGACTTTTCCACCAGCCGGTATTTCAGAAGATCGATTCCCCAATCGCCATGGGCTGAATTTTCAGCAATCGTCTGGGCGGCTTGTGCCGACAGGGCCGCCCCCATCTCTTTTTCAGGCAGTTTTACTTCAAATCCATAAGGAGTTCCCAGGGGAGTAAACTTGATTCGGGCTTCTCGAGTTTCCGCTTCCTTGAAATGCCGCACAGTCCAGAGGTAAGGCGCATAGAGTTCCCCACTGATCATGTTGGCAAAGGCTGGCTTGCCGCCGCTTCCAGCTCCACAAAATTTTGGACTGTATTATCCAGATCAAAAGAGGCTGCTTGGCGAAAGCCGGCTGGAGCCCAATGGAATTTCGCATCCAGCTGGCTAGCGCGCGATAGCGCCGATGCTCGATCCATCTTGAGATCCAGGTTGACAATGGGAAATGCCTTGTCGAAAAGACGAAAGGAGAAAAGCGCACCAAGGATGGACAAAGCAATTAAGCCAATCCAGAACCAATTTTTTCGGAGCATGGAGCCTCCCGAGTTGAGAAATGTTTGCGAATTGTCTGAAAAATGAACCAGGCGGACCGGCATGAGGCTTCATTTCACTTCAGATGAGATGGATTGTCAATGAAAGAGGTGCAGGAAAGATGCGGGGGAATAGATGCGGCAAGAGAGGCGCAACTGGAAACGATGCGCCCTCCAATGAACCACCATCGTGCAGATGTCGGGCAATCCAGCGGATGAGGGCAACTCCCCTCCAACCTGAGAATCTATAAATCTGTTAACGGTCGTTCTGGTCATGTTACGAAACGGAAATAGACTCTTGGTTCAAAAAAAAGAGAGCCCAAGGCCCTCGCCCCGATAGGGGGGAGAAGGCCACCCTTCCGCTTTTACCGATACTCCAGATGTGCCCTCTCTATGTGTGTTGTCATTTCAAACTGTTCCAGAGAGGAGATAAATTTTTGCATCCTTGAATAACCGGCTTTTGTTGTATCCTCTGAATGATTTCATAAGGGTAATGTTTCATGGAGTTGAGGCAATCCTGATAATATTCATTCCTTTTCAACCGCCGTGTTTTGTCCCTGCCGCGTCGAGTCCGCGCGAATGCTGAAAGGGAGCTGTTTATAGCAGAAGGATTGGATTATGTCGAGTTTGGCCACTGCGTCGTTTAGGGCTTTGGGAGATTTTTGGCGGAAGGGTTGTTCATCGCTGGCGGCCTCGATTGCCTATTTCTTCCTCCTTTCCTTTGTCCCGCTGATTGCGCTGATTCTTTATCTATTCGGGCGAGTCCTCAGCCCCGGCCATGCCACTTTTGAATTCCTGCAGGCTTTATTGCGGAGTTTTTCCCCTGACTTGGATATTGGCAAAGCGCCCGTTGTCGAAGGGATTCAGAAGATTGTTCCCCAGCTCGGCTTGCATTGGGTGATGTTTGTCGCTTTTGTCTGGGCCGCCATCCAGGTGTTTGGGGAATTGGACCATGCCATTAATATGGTGTTTGAAGCGGGAAAAAACGTCATCCCGTTGTGTCCACCATTATTTCCGTTTTGTTGCTTGTGGTGACTTCCATGGCGCTGTTTGCATCGTATGCCACTACTCAAGCGGTGGATTTCCTGGCGGCCAATACACCGCGGGTGGCCGAACTCCACCATGTTGCGGCCATGGCAAGAAATTTTCTCCTCTCTCACTTGCTTCCTTTGGTTTTGGTGGTAGGGGCCGTTTCGCTCCTTTACCGATTTTTGCCCGCTCTGCGTCCGGGTTGGCGGAAGGCTCTCAAAGGGGGGCTTTTATTTGCCCTGCTTTGGGAGCTGGCCAAACATCTGTTCTCCCGTTATATGGTGCGAGTGCCGCAGCTTGGCAGTATGTATGGTTCTCTTCTTACCGTGGTGCTCGGATTGATGTGGGTATATTATTCGGCGATGTTGTTCCTTTACTGCGCGGCCGTAGTGCACCGGCTGGAAAATGGACGGAAGAGGTAGATTGTTGGCGAGTCTGCCGGCTGAACCTGATATAGCCGGGTTTCAAGACAAAGCTCCAGGAGGCTGGATCTCATATGGGGGTAATGTGTGCCCGCTCCCAGGCTGTACAAAATTTGGACTGCGGCATTCCTTCAATCCGGCAAATGGCCAGCAGGGCGCTGGTTGTGAGCCGGATGTCCGGTCAAGTCATCCCCTAAATCGTCTCGCATTTGTTCCGCCAAATTCAGCAATCTGGCTACTACTTCGGGATGATCGGTGGCGATATCCCTGGTTTCCCCAATGTCGTTTTCAAGGTCATAGAGACCAAACTCGACTTGGACCTTCCGGTAAGCAACCGGTTGCCCCTCCTTCCCGCCGCGATTACCGTCCAGAGTTGTGGAACCGTGCGGCAGCATCAGTTTCCAGCGGCCACTCAAAACCGCTTGAAGATCATTTTGATTGTAATAAACAAAATATGCCGCATGCGGATTTTGCGCCCCTTTTTTTCCCGCCAGGATTGGCCAGACATCCATTCCATCAATTTTGTGAGAGGGGAGTCTCCCACCGCAAATGCGGGCCAGCGTGGGGAGGATATCGATGGTCATCAACAATGCATTGCTAGTGCGTCCCGCTGGAATTTTGCCGGGCCATCTCATCAGGCAGGGGACGCGGATTCCCCCTTCCCAACTAGTTCCTTTTCCTTCCCGCAAAGGCCCAGCAGAACCGGCGTGTTCTCCATAGGAGAGCCATGGACCATTATCACTGGCAAAAATAACCAGGGTGTTCTTTTCCAACCGCAGGCGAATCAGCGTAGAGAGGATTTCTCCCACTGACCAGTCAATTTCCGAGATGACATCACCATAAATTCCTCGGGAAGTTTTCCCCCGGAATTTGGCGGAAACAAAGAGCGGCACATGCGGCATGCTGTGGGCGACATAGAGAAAGAAGGGGCGAGTTTGGTGTTCCTCAATGAATCGAACTGCGCGCTCAGTGTACCATGTGGTTAGCTGAGTCTGATCTGGATTGAGTTCGATGGCCCTTTCCCCTTCGATCAACGGCAGGTCCGGAAATTTCATCGTAGGATGATTCGGCCACATGTCATTGCTATAAGGAAGGCCGAAATATTGATCGAATCCGTGACGAGTAGGGAGGAACTGTGGGTGGTGGCCAAGATGCCATTTGCCAAAGATGGCGGTCGAATATCCTCGGGCCTTGAGCATTTCGGCAATAGTCAACTCACCTTGCTGAAGGCCAATTTTCGAATCAGGCATCAGTGCGCCGCCGATGCCAATCCGGTTCGGATAGCAACCGGTCAACAAAGCCGCGCGAGAGGCGGAACAGACCGCCTGGGCCACGTGAAAATTAGTAAATCGCGTCCCTTCGGAGGCGAGACGATCCAGGTGAGGAGTGGCATAGCCCGTGGCCCCGTAACATCCAAGATCACCGTAGCCCATATCGTCCGCATAGATTAAGACCACATTGGGTGATTTATCCAAAGCCATTATCCTGACGGAAAAAAGAAGGAGGAGCACCATTCCAATAAATCCGCGCATCTTGACCTCTCTTGTCGGCACTAATGGAATTTCGGCCAGAGGATTTCAGAAGGCATGCTATTCCAGCGCCTGTTCACCCCAATGATTCTGCGTGATCCCCGCATGGTGCGGCTGGTATTCATAGGTTCATTATAGCTCATCCACATCTATTGGGGGGGAACGAGTACAATGAAATGCGGCACATGCCCTCTCTCTTCTGGGGTGCGGTGGCCGCATCAAGGCTTTCCCTGGCGCAATCTGTGCACTCCCCCAGGACATTGTCATTCAATCAAGAACTCTGACCTCAAAAGATGAGTCGATCGTCGAACGCAAAAAACACTTGAAATTCGCGGGGAATTGCACAAAGATGGACAGGATTTTTTTTAAATCTTGAGGGTGCGCCGAATTCAGATGTGATGGTGCAAAAGCTCGAGTGCTGAACAATCTGTGATAGTGCATGTGATTTTCCCTTCCGATGAATGATTTGAAGTGCATCGCTATAATTCCCGCCAGATTTGCTTCTACTCGCTTCCCTGGAAAACCTCTCGTCGAAATTGCCGGTAAACCAATGATTCAGCATGTTTATGAACGGGTCAGCCGGGCTGAGCTGATTTCCGAAGTCATTGTAGCTACCGATGACGATCGAATTCAAAAGGCGGTTGTCGGGTTTGGCGGAAGAGTCTGCATGACTTCGGCAAAGCATCCATCTGGAACCCATCGAGTGGCGGAGGTGGCTTTGCAATCTGAGGCTGAAGTCATTGTTAATGTGCAGGGGGATGAACCGTTGATCGATCCCCGCTGTGTCGATCGAGCCATCGAGCCGTTCCTAACGGATGAAGATCTATGTCTTAGCACTCTGCAAATACCTTCCGATAAAGCAGAGGAACTTCTGAATCCCAATGTGGTCAAAGTGGTGACGGATCATCAGGGCTACGCCCTCTATTTTTCGCGTGCCCCCATTCCTTTTTTTCGAGAGGGAATTCCGCGGACGGCGGGCCGGCCTTTTTTTATAAGCATATCGGTTTGTATGGGTACCGGAAAAAATTCCTGGAGAGACTGCCTTACTTGCTGGATTCAGAGCTGGAAAATGCGGAGTGCCTTGAACAGCTTCGATTTCTGGCCAATGGCTTTCGCATGAAAGTGGTCACCGTGGATTATCGAGTCGTGGCGGTGGATACACCGGAGGATTTGGAGAGAATCCGGCCGCTTTTTGATTCGAGGTGAGAAGAGATGTTCATATTCGCGATGAATTCCCTAAACGGTTCTCGGTAGCCCCAAGCGGGTGTTAAATCCTGCTGAATTAAGCACCTTCGGAAGGAGCGGTCCAGGCTGACATTTTGCATCCGAGTGAACCGGCGTTTGGGAGATGTGGCTGCAATTATTTTATTTTTGTAACTACTCAGGTAGCCAGGAGTCAGAATTGAGGAGTCAGAATGAAAGCGCCAGCGACGAGATTTGAGGACATGGTGGTGTGGCAAAAGGCTCACCAGTTTGTGCTGGCGGACTACCGTATGGGTCGGACCTTTCCCCGATCTGAGACCTATGGTCTGTCGTCTCAATTCCGGCGCGCTGCCGTCTCCATTGCCGCGAACATTGCGGAAGGATTCAAGAAACGCGGAAAAGCAGATAAACTCCGCTTTTATAATAGCGCACAAGATTCCGTCGAAGAATCTCGATACTATCTGGTTCTTGCCAAGGACCTTGAGTACGGCGATGTTTCCGAGCTAAGTCGATTGCTTGAAGAGATCAGCAAGCTGTTGGAGGCCTATTCGCAGGCCATTCTGGATTCTGACTCCTGAATTCTGTCTACCTGAGTAGTTGCTTTTTTTTTGATTTCTTATTAAGGAGTTGCATGGAAACAAAATATATTTTTGTCACGGGTGGTGTGGTTTCTTCACTGGGCAAAGGTTTGGCGGCGTCTTCGATTGGACGGTTATTGGAAAGCCGAGGCTATCGTGTAACCCTGCAAAAATTTGACCCCTATCTTAATGTCGATCCGGGAACGATGAGCCCTTTTCAGCATGGCGAGGTTTTTGTAACCGACGATGGAGCCGAAACCGACCTGGATCTCGGCCACTATGAGAGGTTCACCAACAGCCGGTTGTCGAAAGACAACAATTGGACGACTGGACGGATTTACGAAACCATCATCCAAAAAGAGCGGCGGGGAGACTATTTGGGCAAGACTGTTCAGGTCATTCCGCACGTCACCAATGAAATCAAAGCCGCCATGAAGAAGGTCAGCAAGGACACCGATGTAGTCATCGTGGAAATAGGCGGGACTGTGGGCGATATCGAGTCTCAACCTTTTTTGGAAGCCATACGCCAGATGCGGCAGGATATCGGTAAGGAGAATTCTCTTTTTGTGCACCTGACGCTGGTTCCCTTTATCGGCGCCGCCGGCGAACTCAAAACCAAACCTACTCAGCACAGCGTCAAGGAACTGCGGGGAATCGGCATTCAACCGGATATCCTGCTCTGTCGTACCGATCGGTTTCTTCCCAAAGATCTCAAAGCCAAAATCGCGCTGTTTTGTTCCGTGGCCGAAGAAGCCGTCATTACGGCCATCACCGTCAAATCCATTTACGAGGTCCCCGTTTATTTTGGATCGCAAGGATTGGATTTGATCGTGCTGAAGTTGTTGAATCTTCCTTCCCGGGAGTCTGACCTGACTCAATGGTGTCAGATGCTGGAGCGGATCAAAAACCCCGTCGATTCGGTAGATATTGCCATTGTCGGAAAATACGTGGAATTTGAGGATGCCTATAAGAGTCTG
This sequence comes from uncultured Acidobacteriota bacterium, assembly GCA_963803155.1. GTDB lineage: Bacteria > Acidobacteriota > Terriglobia > Versatilivoradales > Versatilivoraceae > CAWDMN01. Next base: position 44,911 of record CAWDMN010000084.1, on the reverse strand, counting down.
AAGGAAGCTTTAGTTCATGCCGGTTTCAATCAGGACTTGCAAACCCGCTTGCACTGGGTGGAATCGGAGACTCTCGAAAACATTGCCTTGGAAGAAAAACTACAGGCCTACGATGGCATCCTGGTGCCGGGCGGGTTTGGAGAACGGGGAATCTTGGGAAAGATCCAAACTATCCGATACGCGCGGGAAAATAGAGTTCCGTTTTTTGGAATTTGCCTCGGAATGCAATGTTGTGTGATTGAATTTGCGCGCAATGTCTGCGGACTGGCTGACGCGAATAGCACTGAGTTTGATCCCGCCACTCCTCATCGGGTAATCTACAAGTTGCGGGAATTGCGTGGGATTGATGATTTGGGGGGAACCATGAGGTTGGGGGCCTACCCGTGCGAATTAAAGCCGGAATCCAACTCTTTCGCGGCTTATGGAGTGGAAGAAATTTCCGAACGGCATCGTCACCGCTATGAGTTTAATCGGGACTATGAATCCCTGCTCACCTCCAAAGGGTTGAAAATTGTCGGTTCTTCCCCCGACAAGAATTTTGTCGAGGTGGTTGAGATCGAAGATCACCCCTGGTTTGTGGGATGCCAGTTCCACCCGGAATTTAAATCAAAACCATTGACCCCCCATCCGTTATTTAGAGAATTCATCCGCGCGAGTTATATGAATCGTTGTCAGCGCCAAAAGAGCGAATCGGAGTAATAATACTATCAGTGTTTGGAAAAATATTTGGACCCAGCGATGGGGGGGGATTTGGAGGCTCACCCGGAACATCAAATCAGATCTCGTCTTTTTGTCCCTGGCTATCCACGGAAAGCCCCGGCCGGGGTGAAGTGCTGAAGGGGAAGCTTGAATCTCCGGCAGCGGCAACAAAGAGCGGCATCGTTGACTCAATTCTTTTTGAAAAGGTTTTATGCCAGACTCCTTCAAAATCGGCGATCTGCGGATCGGACAGGGGAATCCACTTTTCCTGATTGCCGGCCCCTGTGTCATCGAAAGTGCCGATCACTGTTTTCATTTGGCGGAAAAACTCAAGCGGCTCACGGCTGAAAAAAAGATTCCTTTCATCTTTAAGGCGTCCTTCGACAAAGCTAACCGAACTTCTTCCCATTCTTATCGAGGCCCGGGAATCGATGCCGGGTTGGTCGTGTTAAAGCAAATTCGGGAAGCTTTGAATGTGCCGGTGTTAACGGATGTTCACGAAGTTTGCCAGGTGGAAGCAGTCGCTGCGGCGGTGGATTGCCTCCAGATTCCCGCATTTCTGATTCGTCAGACCGATCTTCTGCTGGCCGCCGGGCAAAGTGGTTGCGCGGTGAACTTGAAAAAAGGCCAATTTTTAGCGCCCTGGGATATGCAGCATGCGGCAGAGAAAGTAGCCAGCGCGGGCTGCGATAAAATTATTCTCACGGAACGGGGCACCTCTTTCGGGTACAACAATCTGGTGGTCGATTTCCGGACCTTTCCGATCATGCGCCGCTGGGGTTATCCAGTGGTATTCGATGTGACTCATAGTCTGCAATTGCCGGGTGGGCAAGGGACTGCCTCTGGAGGGCAACCGGAGTTCATTGGGCCGCTGGCTCGGGCTGGCGCGGCCGCCGGTGTGGACGGGCTTTTTTTGGAAGTTCACGAAAATCCCGCTCAAGCCTTGAGCGATGGAGCCAATTCCTTGCCGCTGGCACAATTGAACGAGTTGCTTGACCAGGTATTGGCCATTCATGCCATTACGGCCCGTTGATTTCATCGGCCCGACACTCTTGACGAAAAGGATAGATTCCATGCCCCTTTTGGGCCACCTCCATTTTTCTCAACTTCCCCGCATGACTCCTTTATACCTCGATTATCTTTACGATGGCTCGAAGACTGCCCCTTTTTTCGATTTGCCCTGGAAGCTGGGAGATTTAATCAACGTTGCGCGAACCAGGAAAATCCCCGCCTCGATGGATCGTTCGGAGTTGGTGGCATTGCTCGAAGAGCAGAACCGGGGCTGGATGAGTGGTCCGAAGACCATGGAGAACATTCGCCGGCTCCTTTCCCCTCGCTGCCAGGCCGTAGTGACCGGACAGCAGGTGGGGCTTTTTACAGGGCCTGGTTATGCGCTCTACAAAGCCCTTACCGCAATTCGGCTGGCTGAAGCGCTCAGTCAATCGGGAATTGAGGCTGTTCCCATTTTCTGGATGGCCTCCGAAGATCACGATTGGGAGGAGATCGACCACGCGGATCTGCCTGACTCTGAGGGGAACTTGCGCCGATTCCAATATCAGGTGGAACCCGAATGGCAGGGAGCGCCAGTGGGCAATCTTTCCCTGGCCCCATCCATCCAGACGCTGCTGGAAGAGTTTGCCGCCGTTCTTCCCGACTCGGAATTCAAACCGGACTTCATCGAGATGGCGGGGCGGCACTACCGGCCAGGAAATACCTTTGCCAAAGCGTTTGGAGGATTGCTGGCCGAGCTTTTTCATGGCTTGGGGTTGGTGGTGATGGATCCCTCCGATTTTGGCTTTAAGCGGCGGGCGGTTCCTCTCTTCGAACAGGTCATCGTAAATGCACCTTCGCTTCGGCGGATGCTGCGGGAACAGGGGGAACGGATTCAAGCTGCCGGATATTCTCCCCAAGTGCAGTGGGATGAGGAATCGCTTCCCTTGTTCTTAGTGGAGAAAGACAAGCGCCGCCTGCTTCTGCAGGATGGGAATGGTTTCAGACTAAAAGGCAGTGAGCCGAGTTTTAGCCGGGAACAATTACTGTCGCGACTGACTGAGTCGCCGGCTGATTTCAGTCCTAATGTATTGCTGCGCCCCCTTTACCAGGATTTGTTGCTCCCCACCTGTGCTTATGTGGGCGGACCTGCTGAGATTGCCTATTTTGCCCAAGTGGCAGCGCTGTATCAGTGGAGGGGGCAATCCATGCCAGCTGTCATCCCCCGCGCCAGCTTTACCGTGATTGAGCGGAAAGTGCAGCGAATTCTTGAAAAGGCCGGTTTAGATTTTCTGGATCTATTTTCAGGATTCGAAGAATGCCTGAAAAGGGTAATTGAAAAGTCGCTGGGTGTAGAGTCGACACAGCTTCTTAACCAACTGGAACAGCAGTTTGGGCAGATGCTCGACAACCTGGAACCGGCACTGCGCACCGTGGATCCCACTTTGGTGGAGGCATTGAAGAATTCCCGCGGCAAGATCCTACATCAAGTTTCGAGCTTGCGGAACCGGCTGATCAGTGCGCACGCCCGGCAAAATGAAGTCCTGACACGGCAATTATCCCGCGCATTCAATTTGCTCTACCCCTCGAAGAATTACCAAGAGCGATATATCAACTCCTTTTATTTCCTGTCCCGTTACGGTCGGGATTTTATGATGAGCCTCCATGAGAGTATCGATTTGGAGAGTGGGGATCATCAATTGTTTTCCATTTAAGGTGTTTGTTGGCCGGATGAATTTTTGACGATTTGGATCTCCAAAAATGATTTATACTGGGACTTAACATGGACTTCTGAATATTATTTGATTGAGATGTTCGATCCTTAAACTTGAGCTTTAAGCCGAGGTGGCCCATGAATGACACCTTGATGCCCGAGAATTCGGCGACCCCGCTTGACAGGCGTCATGAAATCAACAAAGAAGTGATCCTGGAATTTGAGAAACGGAATACGCGCATTCTGGTAGTCGATGATGAGGATTCTATCCGCCAATTAATGATCACTCTTTTGGAAGATGAAAAGATCCCCACTACAGCCTGTTCTTCCGGACAAGATGCTTTGGATTGGATCAAGCGAGAGGATTTCGGCATCGTCATCACCGACATCAAGTTGAGGGATTTTGATGGTATGGGATTGCTGAAAGCTTCGAAGGTGATCAACCCGGAAACCGACGTTATTATTGTGACAGGTTATCCCACCGTGGAAACCGCTGTGACGGCCATGCGTTATGGCGCCGCGGAATACTTCACTAAGCCATTCGGCATCGAGAAACTGCGGAAGGCCATCAACCGGCTGATTGAAAAGCGCATCTTGGAACGAAAACTAAAAGTTGAGCGCCATCAAATGGAAATTCAGCGGTATGATGCGGAAACTGGATTTTTCACCAACCGTTATTTCCATTCTTTGCTGACCCAAGAAATCTCCCGAGCCCAACGATTTAATCGAGCGGTGGGACTATTGCTGATTCAAGTTAATGGCCTGAAGCTATCAGCGGCGGCAGATTCCAATGAATCCGCGGGAGATGGGGATCAGCCCATCAAAGTTCTGGTTAAGATTTTGCGATCCTCCTGTCGTCAAACCGATTTTCTGGCGCGTTATTCCTTCGATGAGTTCGCCCTGATTTTGACGGAAACCGAAGAGAAAGGGATCGAGATCGTAGCCAATCGTCTTAAAGATAAAATCAAGACTATGGCCTCCGAATTGACTGGACAGACTCCTGACGTCCTCTGGGAGCCGGTTTTCGGGTGGGCTGCCTATCCTCAGGCGGGCGCCAGCAGAGAGTTGCTGTTGGCGAAGGCCAATGAATCACTTTTGAATCAAGGGTAGATTTTAAGGTGCGCGCCAAGGACCTCACTGCTCTTCAGGTCCTGTGAAGTCTAATTCAGGAATAAATGGGATTTTCTACTAGGCAACTAAATAGCCCTCTTCCGATGCTTCGGCAGGATGATACCGCCGGCCTATATATTCATCTTCCCTTTTGTCATTCCAAGTGTTTTTATTGTGATTTTGCTTCTGGAGTATATGCTCCAGAAATCATCTCCGAATATCTCACCGTCTTGCGCCTTGAAATTGATTGCCTTGGGGAAATTCTGGAAAAATTGGGGTTGCCCGCTAGTGTGATCAGTGAAAAACCATTCGATAGCCTTTATTTTGGAGGAGGGACTCCATCCCTGTTGGATCCGCAAGAAATTGAGAAAATTATGGCTTCGCTGCGGCGGAATATCTGCTGGAGTGACAAGGTAGAAATTACGCTGGAAGCTAATCCTGAAAGTCTGACCTCCGAGAAAATATCCGGCTATCGCAATGCAGGCATCAATCGGATCAGTCTCGGAGTGCAAGCCTTTGAAGAGGAAACGCTGAACCGATTGGGCAGGATGCACAAGGCAAGAGATGCTTTTCGTGCAGTGGAAGCCATCCGTCAGGCGAAGGTGCCTCAACTTAGCATTGATTTGATGGGGGAGCTGCCCGGCCAATCTCTTCAAGAGTGGAAAGAAAACCTGAGGATCGCTTGTTCTCTTGGTCCGGAACATCTATCGATTTATTTATTGGAAATTCATCCTGATACACCTTATGGCCGCATTTATGGAAAACCACCCAATCGGCAAAATTTTTTATCAGATGAACAAGCGCGCTTGCCCGACGATGAGACGGTGGAAAAAGCATATTTTGAAGCCGTCGATTACTTATCCGCGCAAGGTTATCGTCAATATGAGATTTCCAATTTTGCCAGGCTAGGTTGTGAGTCCAAACATAATCAGAAATACTGGCGGCGCAAACCCGTATTGGCCGCGGGTTGTGGGGCCTGGTCATTTTTTGATGGAACACGTTGGGGGAATTGCCGGGATGTGGTCGAGTATATTGAAGCTATGCATGGTAAGCAGGATGCCATCGCGGAAATCACTGCACTAAGTTTTCGTGAAGAACTGGAGGAATCGATTTTCCTGGGATTGCGCTTGAGGGAAGGTTTGAGTCTGCCTCTTTTCCAGCAAAAGTATGGGATCGATCTGTTGGAAAAGGGGAGAGATGCTTTGGTTCGGCTAAAGGAATTCGGCTTGGTAGAAGTTCAAGCGGACTGCCTGCTTTTGACCGTGAAAGGTTGCCTGCTTTCCAATGAAGTGTTCACGGCATTGCTGATGGAGGAAAAGATTTTCGAGGGAGTCCCTACAGACCGCAAGGCACTCAAGTCAGACCTCACAGGTCTCAAAGACCTGTGAGGTCTGCGGTGGATCAACGATGAAAACTACCATTCCTTTGCAGACCGGACACTATTACCACATATATAACCGCGGCAACAACCGAGAAGACTTGTTCCGCGAGGATCGCAACTATCGCTACTTTTTGCAGCTCTATGCCCACCATATTCACTCCATCGCCGACACGTTTGCATATTGCCTGATGCGAAACCATTTTCATCTATTAATTCGGATAAAGGAGACCTGTGAGGTCTCAACTCCCCGTGAGATCTCTCAGCCTTTTTCGAATCTCTTCAACGCTTATACAAAAGCCATTAACAAGGCATACGGGCGGACGGGCAGTTTGTTTGAGGAGCGGTTTGGACGTATCGAAGTGACGTCTGACCGCTATTTTCTACAACTGATTTTTTACATCCACTACAACCCCCAGAAACACGAATTTGTGAATGACTTCAGCGTATGGCCGTGGTCGTCTTACCATGCTTTGTTGGCAGCGGACGACACCATGCTCAACTGCGCCGAAGTGTTAAGCTGGTTTGGCGATGCAGTGAAGTACCAGGCTTTTCATCGCGGGCTGGTGGAAGAAAAAACTATCGCCGCGTTGATTGATGAGGATTTGGCTTAATATGGACCGCACAGTCAAAAGAAGACCTCACAGGTCTCTGAGACCCGTGAGGTCTGCCCGACTTGTGAGGACTTATCGTCCTGTGAAATCACTTCAAGGAGAAGCTATGCAATATCGTCGTTTTGGCAGATTAGGCTGGAATGTAAGTGAAATTGGATATGGAATGTGGGGGATGGCTGGGTGGACAGGTTCGGCGGATCTGGAGTCCGCTTCTGCCCTGCAAAAGTCCGTGGATTTGGGCTGCAATTTTTTCGACACGGCTTGGGCGTATGGCTCTGGAAAGAGTGAGAGACTGCTGGGGCAACTCCTCCGGGACAATCCTGGGCTAAAGTTGTATACTGCCTCGAAAGTTCCTCCGAAGAATTTCCAATGGCCCAGTCGGCGGGAATTTACTCTCGACGATTGTTTTCCACCCGACCATGTGGAAGGTTACGTGTACAAAAGCTTGCGCAATTTGGGGATTGAGTGTCTCGACCTCATCCAATTGCACACTTGGGAAGATGCCTGGATGCAGGATGATCGGTTGGCCCGCTGTTTTGAAAGCTTGAAGAAGAAAGCCATGGTCCGAGCCGTGGGGATCAGCTTGAATCGATGGGAACCATGGAATGGGATTCAAGCCGTAAAGAGCGGAGTCGTCGATGCAGTTCAGGTGATTTACAATATCTTCGATCAGAACCCGGAAGATGAGCTGTTCCCGGCGTGCCAAAAACAGGATGTAGCAATCATTGCCCGGGTCCCCTTTGATGAAGGAACCTTGACGGGGACTCTGACCAAGGACTCGACCTGGCCGAAGGGGGATTGGCGAAATACCTATTTCGTTCCAGAAAATCTACATGCCAGCGTAGACCGGGTCCACGCGCTTTTACCCCTATTGCCCCACGGGATCAGCCTTCCGGAAATGGCGTTGCGATTTATTCTCAGTAATCCATTGGTTAGTACCACCATCCCGGGCATGCGAAGATTGCCTCATGTGGAGGCCAATTTGGCTGCCAGCATTGCCGGTCCCCTTCCCGCTTCCCTGTTGGATGAATTGCGCAAACATCGTTGGGATCGGCTGCCAACCGCCTGGTCACAGTAGATTGAGAATCCCCCTCGAAAGGGAAGGTGGAACGGGCGCTCCTGCGCGCGTTCGCTTTGCTGACCCGGCCTGCCATGCGAAGCAGGGAGAGTCGCGCGAAGGATCGCGCGATCCACCACTCGGCTGGCTCAGCCCGCAGCAAGGCCATACAAGGTGGAACGGGCGCTCCTGCGCGCGTTCGCTTTGCTGACCCGGCCTGCCATGCGAAGCAGGGAGAGTCGCGCGAAGGATCGCGCGATCCACCACTCGGCTGGCTCAGCCCGCAGCAAGGCCATACAAGGTGGAACGGGCGCTCCTGCGCGCGTTCGCTTTGCTGGCCCGGCTTGCCATGCGAAGCAGGGAGAGTCGCGCGAAGGATCGCGCGACCCACCACTAGGCCAGCAGATATGAAGGTAATTTCTCCAGCGGCAATGGTAAATTAATTACGACGCCTTAGAACCGGTCGTTATTGAGGCGGCGTCTTTCCTTGGCCGGGTGATTAGCGGCTGGCGTTTGGTTCTGAAGTGTGACGGTAAATGGTTCCCGCAGCTGAAAAATCAGCCGAGCTTCTCTTTCCAGCTGAACTTCCTTGCCCTTTGTGACTAATACAGTTCCGGCGCCCGCGCCTGCGCCAGAGGCGGCTCCAATGGCGGCTCCTTTGCCGCCGCCGGCAATCCCTCCGATGATGGCGCCAATCCCCGTCATAACGCCTACCTTTTTGGCATCATCTTTCTTCGTGTCTTTGGCTTGCTCATGGGTGCTGTCTGTCACAATATCCACACTGCCGCCCGTTGTCTGAAGACGGGTCAAATCTAATATCATTTGGGCCAATCCTTTTATCCGTCCCGAAGGAGTCGATTCGATTACTCGGCCGGTCAGATTGGCGCCCCTGTCGGCCACCAACATTCCATCGACAATGATGGCATCATCCAAAACGGCCGTAAATGGATCTCCCGCATGATTCTTCGTGGTGTTCAGAGTCTCCATCAATCGCACCGCCAAAGTGGTTCCCGCCGGAACGGTGACCGGTTTGGGCGGGGGAGCCATAACAGGTTGTTGAGGAGCATTCGAAAGGGGGGAAGATGCCTCTGTAGGAGGGGGAATTGGAACTTGCGGCAATGCCACGGCCGGTCCATTTGCGTCTTGCGCCGGGGGAGGTGCTACCAAAGATTTTTCCGATGCTTTGGGAGGATCGGGAGCCCTTTTGGAGATGGGCTTTCGCGCGGCAATTGCCGGCTTCGAAACAACTGGAGAAGCGGACTCTTTCACCATCTGTTTGGGCGGCTCCGGGGTCGACGTAGCGGATGCCGCGGGTGGTGACACGGGTTCCTGCTGCGTTGTCGCTGGCGATTTTGCTTCGGTTTGGCTGGTCGGAGCTGCTGGTATCGGCTCGGATTTCCGCTTCCAAATACCATAGAGCAGAGCAGCCACGACGATCAAAGAAACCAGGATCCCAACCTGCACTATTTTCATAAGATTATTGCTCTTCATGTTAGCCTCCTCCCTCATTCCTCATTGAGATAGATATAATAAAGCTGGGATTGGTTGTCTCAGGTTAATGGCTGCGCTGATTGGAAGTGCATATATTCTAGGTAAGACAGAATCCAAAATGAGGCAAGGTAGAGGGCTTTAATATTCGATTTTACCGCCGGCTGGAACCAGAACCTTAAGCATTCACAAGTTGCGGAGTTCGCTGAGGGGGGAAAGGACACAGGATCACGCTTTTCGTCCCGGTGAACCCGCCCTTCGCTCGAACATTATGCACCGGCCATTTCTTGAAATCTCCCGACAATATGTGCCCGGTCCGCTCACTTGGTCTGTTGCTTGGACCGTGTCTCCGAAAAAAATCCCAGCTAAGCAAAGGTGGAGCGGGTACGAGTGACCGCCGTCACCGGTGCACGCTGGCTGGGCAGGCGAGGCTGGCCAGGCGACGCGCGAAGGATCGCGCGTCCCACCCTTAATGTTTATTTTCATTATCTCGTTGAGCCAGCCTTGCTGGCATGAGCGGCTCCCAAGAAAGTAGCAAGGATGTAAGCGGGGCGCCCTCACCCCGCCTGAGGTTGCCAAACCTGCTCAGACGGCCTGAGGGCAGGCCGCCTCCATCGTCCCATGCCGGCATGAGTGAATCCCAAGAAAATCCCCTCCACCGGATGGGTCGTGGACTTCAGTCCGCGGGGGTGGGTCCCATATGGGAAGGCTTTCCCGAGTTGACCCCACCCCTTCCGCTGAAGCGGATTCCCTTTCGTTGGAGGGGATTCATCACATCACTTCATTTTCTCCATCTTGTTGTGCCTGCCATTTCAGCTTGAGCGGCTCTTCAGAGGCTCCAGCCTTTTCGATATTCATAATGCAAAAATTGGTTGGCATTGGAATCGTTGGAGACCTTCATGTTTACCGAATCCCATTGATACTTCTTTCCGAAGCCGGCTCGCATGGCCACATTGCCCAACAGGGCTACCTCAGTCAAGAGACCTGCATATTCAAAATTGGAGCTGGCAACTCCATTTGTTTTGCACGCCTGGATCCATTCCTGGTGATGGCTCGCTACCCTGGGCAGCGACCTGGGAGGCTGTTTGTAAGATCGCATGAATGAATCGGGAATCAATCGGGGTGCTCCACTATGACTTTCGCAGATCAATTTTCCCTTGCTCCCCTTGAAGATGGTCCCACCCATTTGATTGCCCATCCGTCTTCCTTCCGCAAGTTCGGCTGGACGTTCCGGCAGCAGACCACCGTCGTACCATGTGACGGAAACCGGGGGCATCCCCTCGCGGGCTGGAAATTGATATCGGACGATGGATGCTTGCGGATAACCTTCAAAAGTTATCTTTTTGTCCCAGGTAAATTCCCCCACATAGATCGAGAAACTGGCCTCAAACGTGGTCGGATAGCCAAGTTTCAGCGCGGTCATGACGGGATCCATGTTGTGGCAAGCCATGTCTCCCAAGCCGCCTGTTCCGAAATCCCACCAACCACGCCAGAAAGTGGGAGCATAGGCAGGATGATAAGAACGATAGGGGGCCGGGCCGAGCCAGAGGTCCCAATCCAATGTGTCGGGCACGGGGGGCGTTTCCTTGGGACGTTCAAGCATTCCCTGAGGCCAAACCGGGTGAGTGGTCCAGACATCGACTTCGCGAACCTCCCCGATGGCGCCATCCCAGATCCACTCGCACATCATCTTCATCCCGTCACTGGAGTGGCCCTGGTTGCCCATCTGCGTGACCACTTTAGCTTCGCGGGCCGCTTCCATCAGCTTGCGGGTTTCATAAATGGTTTTGCAGAGCGGTTTTTCACAATACACATGCTTGCCATGCTTGATGGCTGTCATTGCCGCTATCGCATGACTATGATCCGGGATGGCCACAATGACCGCATCGATGTTCTTGTCTTCTTTGTCCAGCATATCCCGGTAGTCTTTATATTTTTTGACATTGGGATATTTGCTGAAAATATCGGCGGCCTGTTTCTGATCGACATCGCATAAAGCGACGATATTTTCGGACGAACAGCCCTTGATGTCCGCGGCTGCCATTCCTCCAGCGCCAATGGATGCAATGTTCAGCTTGTCGCTGGGGGGAGTATTCCCCTGACCACCCAGCACGTGACGGGGCACAATCATAAATCCCGCGGCGGTCCCGGCGCCCGCGACGAAAGAGCGCCGGCTAATCCTGCTTTTGCCAGCGGGAGAGGTGGTTTGATCTTGATCCATCGATGGACCTCCATTTTCTTGATATTATGACCGGGGCTTGAATAACTGGATGAATATATCAGGCTTCAGTAGTGTCCGGTTTAAAAATTGCGACTGTCTATAACCACTAGAAAAAATAAATGGTTGCAAGCAATATAACAATTCGCGATTTCAACTTCGATTCTCTCTTCTGGCATTCTATCCCGGGAAAATTATGCCGGGAGGGGACTCATGCATCAGGGGCGAATTGTTTTTGCGCAGTTGATACAACATTTGCCAAGACACGAGTTCAATCGCTGTGTCGCTCGCTATCGAGGCAATCAGGGCATTCGCCAGTTCAGTTGCTACGATCAATTCATCGCCATGGCGTTTGCTCAACTGACGGGCCACGACAGTTTGCGCGACACCATCACCGGTCTGCATGCGATGAACAAAAAGCTCTATCATGCAGGCTTTCGCGCCCAACCGGCGCGCCGTACATTGGCCGAGGCCAACGAAAAAAGGGATTGGCGGATCTATGCCGATTTCGCCAAAGTTCTAATTAAAACCGCACAGTCGCTTTATGCTCAAGACGACTTCGGAATCGAGCTCACCCAAGCCGCTTATGCTTTGGATTCGACGACCATCGATTTATGCTTGGCGGTGTTCCCTTGGGCTCACTTCCGCCAACACAAAGCCGCCATCAAACTGCACACCTTGCTCGATCTGAAAGGAAACCTCCCCGTCTCGATTACTGTGACCACCGGCAAGGTTCACGACGTCAATCTTCTCGATCAAATGCTGTTCGAACCCGGCTCCATCTACCTGTTCGATCGCGGCTATCTGGACTTCCTGCGGCTTTACCGCATCCATCAAGGCAACGCTTTCTTCATCACACGCACCAAGAAGAACACCAGACTACATCGGCTTTATTCACACTCCTTCGATCCTTCCACCCGGAGTGCTCAGCGATCAAACCGTTCGCTTGGTGATCGAAAACTCCAAGCACGATTATCCGGAAAAACTGCGCCGCGTCCGTTTTCACGATTCCGAAACCGGAAACCGATTGACATTCCTGACCAACAATTTCCTTTTGCCTGCCGAAGTCATTGCCCAGTTATATCAGAAAAGATGGCAGGTCGAACTGTTCTTCAAGTGGATCAAACAGCACTTGCACATCCAGGCATTTTTCGGAACTACGGAAAATGCCGTCAAAACTCAAATTTGGATCGCCATCAGTGTCTACGTGCTGGTAGCTATCGTCCGCAAACAGCTGAAAGTCGAAGCCAGTCTTTACACAATTCTACAGGTTTTAAGTATTACGCTTTTTGAAAAGACGCCCATTTTACAGGCCTTTTCAGCTACTGCTGATCAAACTGAAACTATCTCATCTCCTATGCAATTGAATTTATTCAACATCTAACCGGACACGAGTGATCAGGCTTATTAAACGAACTTAGGAACTGCAAATAAATTCCCCGTTATTATTCTAATCTGAGCAAAGGGAAAAGAAGGACATTGATGGCTGTCGCACTCTGAGCCTTTGAAAGATGTCCGACAATAAATTAAACCAGGACGGACACAGTACCACAACCATCATACACGCAGATCCCACCGTAAAACATCCTGTTGGGAAATGCAACATTGATTGATTCCCATCAGGGCATTCAGTAGCGATTTCGAATATCTGTGCGATTTGGAAGCCTATAGGAAGTTCGGGCCGGAAGCTGAGAGACTCCCCGCACCCGCATGCGCAGTGAATAAAGTCCTGTACTGGCAGTGATAAACAGCGTGTGCCGATCCGGAGCTCCAAAACAGACATTCCCTGTCCAACTTTCTTGTGAGACAGGGATTTGTTCAATCCGATTGCCCAACTGGTCAACAATCGTGACACCCTGGCCCGTCAGATAGATATTCCCTTCACTGTCAATGGTCATGCCGTCAGAGCCTAAACCATAGTAGAGCCGCTTATTTGTGAGCATCCCATTCTGCTGAATTTCGTAAGCAAAGGTAAGGTTGGCGCCGATGTCGGCGACGTAGAGTGTTTTTCCGTCTGGAGTGCCGATGATTCCGTTAGGTTGAACTAGGTCAGAAATTACGCGGGTAAGAGTTTGTCGATCCGCCGAAAGAAAATAGACCCCCTGAACGTCCTGCTCCATGGTGCGATTGGACGGCCAGTAATTTCGGGGATAATAGGGATCAGTAAAATATACGCCATTATCAGGTCGAACCCATAAATCATTCGGGCCATTTAACAATTTGCCCGCAAAATTATTGACTAGAATCGATATTTGCCCCGAAGGGGCGATTTGCCACAGCTCTCCTTTTTCATCGGCACAGGCCAACAGATTGCCAGCCTGGTCGAAGTAAAGTCCGTTGGATCTGCCGGAGGGTTCCAGGAAAATGGAGAGTTTTTGATCGATTCCCCATTTGAAGATTCGGTTGCTGGGTTGGTCGGTAAAAAAAATGTTGCCCACCCAATCTACCGCGGGGCCTTCGGTAAAGACAAAACCGTCAGCCAGCTTGATTAAAGAGGATCCCGGAGCAATGAGTCCGTCGGTCTGGGCGCCAGATTGTCCGGCCCAGAGGAGCAAAATTAAAATCTTCCAAAAAGAGGGATAGACTCTCATTTTACCCCCTTTACTGATTTGATATTCCAGGTCGAATAAACCTGCCAACTACGACCAGAATCTTGCATTATGCGTTTTTTTTTCCCTAGATTCAAATTGCCCCTGGAGACAATTCAGTGTTTGGCCGGAATAGGGATAACAACTGACAGCCAGGAATCTCTCGAATGAATCCTCGGAAGTTGGTCTGGGTACGAACGCCACAGGTCTGCCTCAATTGATGGAGTGGCTCTTACATAAGGAGTTGCGTTTACGAGGATCCTTATATAAAGTCTTGTCCATTCCAGATGGCGCAGAGTATGAAGTGTAGAGATGGATGTTGTGTGAAAAAATGTCAACGAAAAGTCAATGTTTGACCAAGGAATTTTCTCAAATCTATTTGCAGGGAGTTTGCGGAGCAATCCCGGCTGCTGAACTTCCAAACTGATTGGAGTTGTGACGATCCACGGGAAAGACTCTTAGACCATCGTCCGGCGTGGTAAGCATTTTCTTTTATTCGGAATGGACCATCGAATTTTCCGGAGGAATACTCGCGATGAAAAGAACTCTGTCCTTATGCAGTTCGATAATCCTTTGGTTTCTCTTTCCCGCGGGAATTTTGTTTGCAGCTTCAAAGGATATCATGATTATCTGCCCCTCCCCCTCGTCATTTGCGGAGACTCTGGGGGCCAGGGAGATTTACCGGAATTTGTACCTTCGCACCGGAGTGCTGCTCTCCCTGCGGGAAATGAATCGCGCCGATACGGATGGATCTGCAATCGTCATTGCGGGCAGGGGGCAAGCGCTGATTTATTCCCTCCCTCTGAACGAGGCTTTGAAAACCCAGCTGGAGACTCTGGGACCGGAACAGTACCTTCTTCAAACCCTCAAGCAGAATGGGCGAACCATTATTCTGGTCATCGGTGGTGATGAGGGGGGTGTCCTTTATGGAGCCTACCGTTTTTTGGAACATTTTGGGATTCGCTACTATTTGCACGGGGATGTCATTCCGGACTCTAAAATTCCTTTGCAATTGCCTGGATTGCATGAAAAGGGGAGCCCGCTATTTCCTTTGCGGGGAATTCAGCCTTTCCACGATTTTCCGGAAGGGCCGGATTGGTGGAACCTGGAAGAGTACCGGGCCATCCTCAGCCAGTTGCCGAAACTTCGGATGAATTTTCTA
The DNA here is from genome assembly GCA_963803155.1 of uncultured Acidobacteriota bacterium. Taxonomy (GTDB): domain Bacteria; phylum Acidobacteriota; class Terriglobia; order Versatilivoradales; family Versatilivoraceae; genus CAWDMN01. The sequence goes on along the minus strand of CAWDMN010000084.1, from coordinate 29,893 downwards.
GGCTTGCACACTTATCCGGAAGGAGGGCCCAATGCGGAACCGACGACTTGGATTGGGTTGCCCCGCGATATTGGCCAGAATTCACGCGTCAAATTTAGCTACCCATCGAGTTATCAAAACACTCTGCGTGGCAATTGGGGCTATGCCTCTAAAAAAACCAGCGAGTTTGTTTATGGCAGCGCCGGCCTTTTCGATCGCGATGCCTATGGTGCTGAAGTAATGCGAGACCTCTCGCCGGAACCTTCCACGCCGGAGGCTAGCAACCGTCTGTTTTCCGAAACAGGTGAGATGCTGCAAAAGGCTTTTGCATGGGCTCACCAGCACGGCATCAAGACTTGTATCGGGACTGAAACTTTTATGACGGTGCCTAAGCTTGTTCAACAACGTCTCAAGGAGTTGGGGAAGAATCCCGACGACAAAGAGACGATTCAGGAACTCTATTCCGGCATATTCAAGCGAATCTCCCAAACTTATCCACTAGATTATTATTGGCTCTGGACGCCGGAGAATTGGACCTGGGCTGGCGCCGCGGATGCGGAGATCCAGAAAACCACCACCGATTTGCAGGCGGCGCTGGAAGCTCTGGCGCAAATCCGGGCGCCTTTCAAACTGGCCACTTGCGGCTGGGTGTTGGGGCCGCAAAATGATCGCGCCCTGTTTGACAAATTGCTTCCCAAAGACGTTCCCGTCAGCTGCATTAATCGTGAAGTTGGCATGGCTCCCATCGATCCGGCTTTTGGCCAAGTGCAGGGGCGCTCCAAATGGGCGATTCCATGGTTAGAGGACGATCCTGCTTTGATTTTGCCGCAGCTTTGGGCTGGGCGCATGCGGCGGGATGCCCGAGATGCCTTGAAATACGGTTGTGATGGTTTGATGGGGATTCATTGGCGGACTCGCGTCCTTGGGCCCGCTGTTTCAGCCCTGGCCCAGGCAGCTTGGGACCAGAGCGGCTGGAAGGGAAGCTCGGATGAATTGTCAAATCGTCCCCGAGTCGCGGGCGCCTTGGGTGGACGGACTGCCAGTTTCCCCGGCCAAAAAATCGAGGGCACTCTTGATCCTGCCCTTTACCAAACCATGCGCGTCGATATGCGCGGCTATCGAATGGCTCTTCCCACAGGTATTTACAGGCTTACTTTGAAATTTTGTGAGCTCCAGTTTAATGCTCCTCAACGCCGAGTATTTGATGTGAAAGTGCAGGGCCGAACAATATTAGAGAGTCTGGACATCTTCAAAGAAGTGGGGCAGGGAAAACCTTTGGATAAGACTTTTGAAAAAGTTGAGGTAAAGGATGGTTGGCTGGAGATCGGCTTTGTGCCGCGCATCGACGTTCCGAGCATCTGCGCCATTGCAGTGGAAGGGTCTGGAGAGATTCAGAAAATCAATTGTGGCGGATCTGAATATAACGGCTACATCACCGATCTGGCGAGTGCCGGAAGCGATACGCCATCCACGGAGGATTTTTATGACGATTGGGCAATGGCTCAATTTGGAGCAGGAGCTGCACACGAGATTGCAGCCATTTTTGAACGGATTGACAGCCGCTTGCCGCGGCCTTCAGATTGGGTTGGAGGCCCCGGAGGGCTGAAGCCGGACCCAAGGCCATGGAACATAGTCAAAAGAGAATATGGCTTCGTGGAAGAATTTGCTCTGCTTCAGCTCCGCGTGCGAGGAGTTAGCAACCTGGACCGCTTCAAATACTGGTTGAATAATTTCCGGTACCTTCGCTCCATCGCTGAAATGAGTTGTCTCTGGGGTGAATTTAACCAGACCATGGAAAAAGCCAAGGTGGAAAAAGATGAGACGAGCCGGCGCGCTCTGGCCCGCGAGACAGCTCTTCCCGTTCGAGTGAAAATGATTCAAAAACTGGAGGAGATTTTTCATTTGCTGCTGGCCACGGTCAGCAACACGGGAGAATTGGGGACGATTGCAAACTGGAATCAGCATCTTCTTCCGCTCTTGATCGATAAGCCCGGAGAAGAGTTGTCCGCCCAAATGGGAGCGCCTCTTCCGCCGGAGGCGCAACCTGCCAGGCAATACACCGGACCCGAAAGGGTTTTTGTCTGCACGAATCCCGGCACCGTGAAAAGGGGAGAGGAGACATCTCTGCGAGTTATGATTCTAGGCGATAAGGCTCCCCAAAAAGCCGGATTGTTCTGGCGTCCACTTGGGAGTGGCAAATATCGGGAGGTTTCGTTGTCGCGCATCAGCCGAAGCGTCTATTCCGCGACAGTGCCGGCTGAAGCCACCCACAATATCGCCTTTGAGTACTTTGTTCGTGTCACTAGTGCGAGTGGGAAGGCGATCCATTTTCCCGCTACTGCGCCGGATCTGAATCAGAGCGTGGTTGTGGTACCGTAGAAACTGCAAATGAAATACCGGCCATTATTAGAATTTAGTTCATGAATTGCTCACTTTTGTCCCTAAGTTTCTTAATCGTTCCCATTTATGACTTAGGGACACGAAATTAACCACTGAGGTCACGGGGGTGCATAGAGCAAGATTTTTGAGGAAAATTGGAGGTTGTCAACCTTACCTGATTTTGACATGAATCGGATTAATGAATTTTCCCTCTCCTCATATTTCTCAGTGCCCTCTATGGTTAATTTTTTTTCTCTCGTGAGGGAGCGCGCTTTAATCATTATGCACTTTCCCATTTGATCCCAACTATCGGGCACACCTAGATTAAGATTGAAAAAAGGGACACCTTATGAGCATTGATCCTGAATTAATCCGGAAGCTTGAAATCAAAGCGGCAATTCTGCGGCGTCATATAATCCGCATGGTGGGAGTGGGGAAGACTGGCCATATCGGCGGCAGTTGTTCCGCCGCCGATATCGTGGCTGCCCTGTACTTCAGTGAGCTGAACATCGATCCAGCGGACCCGAAAAAGCCTGGCAGAGATCGATTCCTTCTCAGCAAGGGGCATGCTGCTCTCGTACAATATGCGGCATTGGCAGAGCGAGGTTTTTTCCCCTTGGAAGAGCTGGACAGGGTTAAGACAATCGGCTCAATTTTGCAGGGTCATCCTGATTTAACCAAGACTCCCGGCGTGGAGGCTAATACCGGCTCTCTCGGCCAAGGATTGTCCATTGCGAATGGCATGGCGCTGGCTGCCAGGATGGATGGTCTGGATTCCTGGTTTTACGTCATTTTGGGAGATGGGGAGGTCAATGAAGGGCAGGTTTGGGAAGCCGCGATGTTCGGGGCTTTTCAGCGTCTGGATCATGTGATTGCCATTCTTGACAAGAACGGCTTGCAGGCCATGGGGCGCATTAAAGATCGTTTGGATACCGATCCCATGGCGGAAAAATGGCGTGGTTTCGGCTGGGATGTGCTGGAGATAGACGGCCATGACATGAGACAGATCGTGGAAGGTTTGCGCTCGGCTCAACATGCACGGGGTCGACCTCACATCTTGATTGCCCGCACCATCAAAGGCAAAGGCGTACCTTTTGCGGAAAATAATCCGGCCTTCCATAATGGAATGATGACGCAGGAACAATACAATCTCGCGCTGCAAGTATTCGAGAACCGGATAGATGAATTGGAGGGGGCGGCATGAGTGAAGACAGAAAAATATCCAATCCCCGGACGGTTTACGGCGAAACTCTCTTGTCGCTAGCGGCGGAGAATCCGGCGATTGTAGCGCTGGATGCCGATCTCTGCAAATCGACCATGTCAGTCCTTTTGCAGAACCGCTTTCCCGAAAGGTTCTTTGAAATGGGCATTGCCGAGGCGAATATGGCCGCCACCGCGGCAGGCTTGGCTTTGAGCGGCAAGATTCCTTTTATCCACTCCTTTGCGGTTTTTGCCGCCGGACGGGCCTATGACCAGATTCGCCAATCGATCTGCATCGCGGGCGTGAATGTCAAGATCGTAGGTTCCAGCGCCGGCCTTTCCGACTTTGGCGACGGTGCGACTCACCAGAGTGTGGAAGATTTGGCGCTCATGACTGCTCTGCCCAACATGACCGTGATATCCCCCTGCGATGCGCTGGAAATCCGGAAAATTCTGCCCGCTATAATAAATCACCATGGCCCGGTCTATCTGCGGTTGGGGCGGAACGATATGCCGGACCTGTTGGATGAGGCCGATTCTTTCGAAATCGGTCCGGTGCGCCGTCTGCGGGATGGCTCGGATGTGGTTTTTTTTTCCACAGGGATCATGGTGACCAAGACGCTTAAAGCCGCTGAAGATTTGCAGATCACGGGGATTTCAGCCCGCGTAGTCAGCGTCAGTACCTTGAAGCCCTTGGATGCGGAAGGCATCCGCCGGGAATGCCAGGAGATGCAAGCGGCCGTCACAGTTGAAGAACACAGCATCATTGGGGGATTGGGAAGCGCGGTGGCTTCGGCCTTGCGCCGCCAAAGGATTCCTCTGGAATTTGTGGGGATACAAGACCAGTTTGGGATATCAGGGACGAGCCAGGAGGAATTGCTCGCGGTCTACGGACTGACCGTCGACGCAATAGTGAACACTGCGAAAAGAGCGGTGAGAGGCCAGTAGCTTTCAGCAATCAGCGATTGGCTGTCAGCTTTCAGCTGAGGCATTGGATTCACTCTGTGTTTTTTATCGTTTAGCAAAAACAGGCGCCGGTTGGCAGCTTGCTGCCGATAGCTGACAGCTGACCGCTTAAAAGGGAGGCATAAATAATATGAAAAGAATCGGTTTTATTGGACTGGGAATCATGGGCAGGCCCATGGCCAAAAACCTGATAAAGGCTGGGTATTCACTGGTGGTGTATGACATCAATAGCGCTCCGGTGGAGGAATTGATCTCCTTGGGAGCAGACCAGGGGGTGAGTCCCCTTGACGTGGCTCAAAAATGTTCTCATCTCGTCACAATGCTTCCGAATTCTCCTGAAGTGAAGACGGTCATTCTCGGTTTGGAAGGTGTGATTGAAGGCGCTGCCCCAGGGACTGTCGTGCTCGACATGAGTTCCATTTCTCCTATTGTTTCGCGCGAAGTTGGCGAAGCCTTGGCCAAAAAGAAAGTGAAATTTCTGGATGCCCCCGTGAGCGGAGGAGAACCTGGAGCCATCAATGCGACTCTATCTATCATGGTGGGAGGCGATCCCGCGGTTTATGAGGAGTGCAAGCCTTTATTGGCCGCCATGGGCAAATCAATCGTGCGCGTTGGCAACGTCGGCAGTGGGAATGTCGCCAAACTGGCCAATCAGATTATTGTTGCCCTGAATATTGCCGCCATGTCGGAAGCATTGGTGTTAGGAACCAAGGCAGGCGTCGATCCGGAATTGATTTACAACGCAGTCCGCGGTGGATTAGCCGGTAGCAATGTCTTGGAAGCCAAGGCCATGCGGGTCATGGAGGGGAATTTCGATCCAGGATTCAAAATTGATCTTCATGTGAAGGACTTGAACAATGCTCTGGATGCTGCTCGTGATGCCGGTGTGCCGCTTTTTTTAACCTCACAGGTGATGGAAATTCTCAAGTGTTTGCAGCTGGATGGCAAAGGGCAAAAGGACCACTCGGCAATTTTGAACTTTTATGAAAAACTGGCGGGGGTGGAAGTCCGGAAACCGAAAGAGAGGACAGGATGAAAAAATGGTTTTGGGCAGGTCTCTTTTGTTTTTTTATGCTGATATTGACAATTTGGGGACAGGATACCGGAGTGCTCTGGAAACATCTCTCCAGCAAGAATGGCGACATTGAAACTCCCAACAACGGGGCTGAGCAGACTTCTTGCGTTGTCTTTGACATCGACAAGGACGGGATCAACGATTTCATTGTTACCGAGCGGACCCAAGCCCCCTCGGTCGTTTGGTACCAGCGGAACAAGACCGGATGGAAAAAATATGTAGTTGACGACCAGCCTCTGCATATTGAGGCCGGCAGTTGTGCCGTCGATATCGATGGGGATGGCGATTTGGATTTTGTGGCCGGTGGAGACTATATGTCCAATGAGGTCTGGTGGTGGGAAAATCCCTGCCCCAACTTCGATCCGAAAGTCCCCTGGAAACGGCATCTCATCAAGAATTTCGGCAAACCTAAACAGCATGACCAGATCTGCGGAGATTTTGATGGCGACGGCAAACAGGAATTAGTTTTCTGGAACCAGGATTCCCGGAAGCTTTATTTTGCGCGCATCCCCGCCGATCCCCGGCACACTGAACCATGGCCGATGTCCGTCATCTATTCTTACAGCGGCGACAGCCAGATGGAGCAGCGGGCTGAGGCGCCCGATTTTAAACAGATCAACGAACATGAGGGGATGGCTGTTGGGGACGTGGATGGCGATGGGGTCATGGACTTGGTCGCGGGAGGCCAATGGTTCAAGTACATCGGCAACGACAAATTTGAAAACAATTTTGTCGATATGGGCTATACCTTCTCCCGCGCGGCGGTTGGGCATTTGCTGAAAAAAGAAGGACGTCCACAAATTGTATTCGTAGTTGGAGATGGCAAAGGACCCTTGATTTGGTATGAATGGGTTAAAGGGACTTGGGTGCCTCACAAAGTGCTGGATGTCGATAATGGGCACAGCCTGGCATTGGTGGATTTCAACAACGACGGGTATCTGGATATTTTCGTTGCCGAGATGAATCTCAATGGTCAGAATCCCAACTGCAAATCCTATATCCTCTTGGGCGATGGGAAAGGGCATTTTAGGCCTGAAGTCATTTCTACTGGGATTGAATTCCACGAATCAAAAATTGCGGACCTGGACGGGAATGGCACGCTGGATCTTCTCGATAAAGTCTACCATGCGGATGCTCCCCGGCTGGACATTTGGCTGAATATGGGGCCGGAAAAGAAGTGACGGGCGGATAAACCGTAGCGCAGAGCCGCGTTTCCCAGCGAGTCTGCGCTAGCAGCTTTAACTCTCGGAAAGAGAAAACATCTCCGAAAAATGGAGGCACGCCTGTGACCACTGTCACCCTTGCGGCGACAGTGTGGTCGCCGAACGGAGTCTGCCGCCAACTTTATGCGGTCCGCAGCCTGACTTCTCTCTTAATTTTGCTCGCACCACCCGAGCCTTAAACATGATAAATCTTGTAGTTTTGACTGAGGCAAGAAACATCGAACTTGACATGGGATCTCGGGAGTAGAAATCAGACTTTACCGCGTTGTCATGCTTGTCAATCGCCGAGAATTCAAAGTCCAACGTATGAGAGCCCGATGCCCCATTAATTATATAAATCCGGCAGGGATTGAGCCTGAAAGAAGCCACTCGTATTGTCAGACTTGCTGTACACGCGCGAAACGGCAATGACTGGCCGCCCCGAAAAGGTGCGGATCTCCACCGGTCCAAAATCAAAAGGAGAATTCAAAAATGCCAGCACGTTATCGGTGTCAAAAAATCCATGAGCCGAGATGTTGATGCTCCGATTGGAAGCGGCATCCCCACTTCGGGCGGTCAGTAGCACGGTCACAGGGGAATCATTCGGATTTAATACGCGCAAGGAGGAGACGTAGTTGGTGTTGGCGGCTGACTTTATAAGCAGCCTGGTTCCTCCTCTGGCCACCCCCGATTCAATAGCCGGGTCGTTGTTTGAATTTTGGATGAAACTAGCGTAGGCGTGGATTGGCTGATCGGAGGCCACTTTAAGGTAATAGGGCAGGGAAGACCCGCCTGCAACTGATCCAATAGGATCATTCATAAGATAAGGCACAAGCTGATTGATCTGATTCGACTGGCCGGAAGATAAGGAAATGGCCGCAGAAGTGAAGGCGACTGTTTCGCCCTTGGCATCGACCAAAGAAAGGTGGATCAGCGCAGAATCAAGGCTTGGATTATATAAGCCCAGATTGGTTCTACCTTCTGGGCCGCCGGTTACGAGCGGGATATACTGCACGTTTACAGCAGCCTCGGCCGGTCGCGCGGTGAAAAAGCCGCTAGTATGAGTGAATGGATCGACTACCAGTGAGATGGCGGAAGGGGCGAGTTGATCCCCTGAAATGATTTCGACGGGACCATAATCGTTTTCCACGCCCAGTGTCTCGAGGATATTGTCATAGCGCAAATACCCATTCGGTTCAATAAACTGAGAAGTCAAAGGCTGTCCAACCGGATGCCCATCCGCGCGGCTGAGTGCCCGCAGGATGACCCTCCCGCTTCGAGGGGAGAGATTTGAGACCACCAGCGTGGAACGGAATGAACCAACGTTGGCAGCTGATTCCAGAATCAGATGTGGGCTGCCTTCTCGCACGCCATCAAGGATAGCCGGATCGTTGTTGCGGTTGTCAATTTGAGAGAGGAAAGCCTCCAGTTCCTGATCCGCTTCAATGGCAAGAGTCCCTTCGAGGCCCGTCATCGCGGAATCTCCGGCCAATATACGAAGAATATGATTCATTTGAAGAAAGTCCCGGGGTGGAATAATGATGCCCTGCGCCTGCTTCACCAAGTTCCCATGAATATCCAGTAGTGAGATTTTTGCGGTGGCGGAAACATCCGAAAGGTTGTTTATGCCGAGATTAGAGCGATATTCGGCGGTATCGATAGCGAAGGGGATACACAAATATCCCGCTTGCAGGGTTGCGGTTGCTAGTTCTTTGAAAGCGAATAGGGTGGAAGAGAGCGCCTCCTGGCCGTCGGGATTCACAACCCGGACTCCCGCTGTGCCCGCGACAATGGCGGGAGTAATGGCGATTAAATGCTGGGCATCGATGAATCTGACTTCCAGTGCCGTCGCATCCCCAAAGAAAACCAGGGCGCCATCTTGAAATTGATCCCCGGATAAATACACGCGGGTCCCGCCCAGAGTGGATCCAAAAACCGGGAGCATGTTCTGAATGCGCGGGGCTGGAACCTCGCCGTAGAGACGAGAATCGATCAGGCCCAATCCATCCGTGGCCTGAGTATAGAATTGTTCCCATCGTGTCTTAATTTGGGAAACTTTGTTGAGGTCGGAATCGTTCAGGGAAGCGCCTTGTCGAATTAACAACACAAAGGCTTGGCGAAATACTTTGGGCGCCGCTTCGACCGATGGGACACGAGTCCCCGCCGCAGCGATGATGTCGTTGACCGACAAATTCAGGCGGTTTCCGCGGAAGGTTATTCCTTCCGCCGGCGCGCTGGCGGCATTGCGGCGCGTCCCGCTCACGTTGGTGACTAGGAAAAATGGATTGACCTGGTCCGCGGGCCGCAACCCCATTAAATATTGATCGAGGGTGCTGTAACGGCGAGTCGACTCAATAGTCGTAAAACTGCCATCCCCGTTGTCCCGGATCAAATTCCCCTCCATCACGGATGCTTCGGAATTAAAAAAGAAACTCCAGTGGTCTTGGTCACGTCCGAGAATTTCTTTGCTGACCGATCCGTTGTTCAAGAAGGGCACATAGGCGAGCCAGCGATGACCGGCTTCTTGCCCGAGAATTGTGATCGTGGAATTTGTGCCGAAAAAAATCTGGTCCGGATTGTCAGGGAAAGCTGCCAGCTGGTTCATCGAAAGGTAACTCTGCAACTGGCCATGGCTTCCAAAATAAGATGAATAGTCAAAATGGGCGGAAGAGGTATGCCCGGAAACGGCCTCCACCAGCCCGATTCCCTCAATATCGTTTTTTACGTTCAATTCGTAGGCAAACGCATTTCCCAGATCGTAAGGGAAATTCGTAAAAACCACTAGTTGATCGAAAATGTCAGGATGAGTCTCATAGAATTTTTGGGCCAGGGCGGTGTTGCTCACTTGGGTAATCTCGGAAAATTTCTCCGCTTGAGGCCCGCCCAGCACATTGCTGCTTGATGCGCTTAAATCAAGTAAATTGACCTGCAGCCGGTTCCCTCCGGGCGTCCAGCCCACAATGCCGCTTTCCACGGAAATGGAATCGTAGGTAATCTCGAAGGAGCCATCCGCTAAGAGCGCCAGTTGTACGCTCACCTCCTGAGTGCTGCCATTGTCGCTATACTTGCGAACATGGTCCCAGGTGATCAGCAGCCGGTCTGGAAACTGGTTAAAATAGACGCCTCCCATTGCATTCGCTTCAGGATTCAAGTCGGCGAAAAAAGCGGCCAGACGAGGTGGCCCGCCGTTGAAGCGGGTGAGATCCCGATCCGTGCTGGCCGAATCTCCCGCAAGAAAAGTGATGTTTCCATCCGAATTGACAAATAGAGTGTCGTAGGATTCCCCGAAAAAAAGGAAACGAAAACCATTTTGGATTTTTATTTCTCTGTAGTCATCGTCGTTGAGAGCGAGACGGGTTCCCAGATTGGAACGGTCGATCAAGCTTGCCTGTGAGCTGATGGCATAATATCCCGCGGCAGTCGGGGTAAGACGAATCTCAAGAGCGGAAAGATCGAAATAATTTACGGGGGAAATGATTGTGCCATCATCTTCAACAATGGCAACATCGTTCACATTCCGAGCCAGAGCGGGGGGAGGCAGAAAAGACTCGCGGCGATCCCTTTTCTGCGCTAATTGCAGTTTGATTTCAGCATCCTTGCGCAGTTGGTCTAGTATACGTCCAGGATAAGTTGCGCAGAATGCAGGGGGCTTTCCAAGTAGCGCGGGAAGGTTGACGGGCCGGGCCTGCAAAAGGCCACACAAAAGAAGCAGAATATAGAAAACCTGACCTATCTTTTTGAACTGACAAAGAGAGTATAGTCGTTTTGAATTTTCGAGATTAAAAGACAAAATGCACTCCTTCCAAAGTCATTCAGAACGCCAATTTTAACATGAAGTTTTGCCTGAAGCTTACATTTGCATCTTCAAGGGTGCCATCAATTCTGCTTCGTTATCCTGCGTTAGGCCGGGAGGGCGAGGCTCGGCAGGAGCCTCGCCCTCCCGGTTGACTTAGACTGACGACGTGGAATCAAAGTGAGAGAAAAAGGGATTGGTCTTTAACACTTGGGGGGCGGAAACATATTCGGAATGTGGGAGGTAAGCACGTGACCACCTTCACTAGCGCGGCGACATTGAGGTCGTCGTACAAAGTTCGCCTCCCACATTGTTAGGCAATTGCAGCGACCCATTTTCTCTCATTTTTAATTGCATTCATTTTCGAAGAGCAGAATTAAAACTTGGCTTGGCGGTTGTAGTGCCTCCGCCGAGCGTTCTTCCTTACATTGTTGAAGCGGTGCCGCGCTGCCATTACCGAGATTCTTGTGGTGACGGGGAATCGTCGCTCAAAAAGGGCGCACCGACTTTTCTCGTTTTATTCAGAACACAAACCTCCGATTTCATCGGAGCGATGCAGTAAATTCGCACATTGAATTATGTTGAGCATCAAACAGAGGATTATATGATCCGATGGAAATTGGATTGGTAAAATCGTGAAAAATGCGGCTATAAAGTTAATTTCGAAATCTCATTTTCCGTTGCACTTCAGGGACGAAGTAATATAATGAAGAAAGTTGGAGCCTTTGTGATTTTCTTTTTCTTTTCACTAGTACACACAGACATTCCATAATTCATCAAGTGTTTGGAGGTTTCAAAGATGCGCCGCAAACCAACCATTTCTACGCTTGCAGGTTTTTCTATTAGCTTAATTGGATTTATTGCCATGTGGGTATTACCCATTTCGCTTCAGGCTCAGGCCGCTCAAGAAAAAACCGAGGTCAATGAATCGATTCCTAAACCCCCCGAGAACGATTTCATGGTGCAAGTTTATAAAGCGCTTGATTCTAAAAAAACCGATCGGCTGACTTTTAAAGAAAAATACAAAGTTGACAAAACGGATACGGACATAGAAGTCGTGCTCTCATATTATAACTGGGCAATCAATGATGAAGATTTTTGGAACCGGCAACTCAGCATTGAATTTAAAACCACGGATGGATATGTTGTGGAAAAAATTGTCAAAAGTGGATTTGGCGATTTGGGTTACGTAAAAAAAGGCGACGATAAAACGCAGGATGTTTATAAGAAGGAAAAGATTGTCGCGAGTGGAAAAGATTCTCGGGCGGTGATGATGGACCTGCAAATTGGGGGTCCGGAGAAGCAGCGTTTTCGATCATTGTTGGAAAAATATGTGGTGGGGAAGTAAGATCTCATTGGAATTTGGCTGCCAATTGATTGTTTTTAATTTGGTCTGAAAGATTGTTTTCAGTATAATTATCAAGATCTGGACGAACTTTGCGTTGTAAAGGCTTATGGGGTCTTCACTGAATGCCATTGTGATCTGCAGAGTCTGTCGTAATATAAATTTAAGATGAACCGTTACAATTCATTTCTTAAGGAGGTTGTGAATGGCTCTGACTTTTGAATCGAAGAAAGTGGGAACTGTTAGCGTGCTTGCACCCAATGGAAAGATCGTCATCGGTGACGAAGTCACCTCATTGCGGGAGAAGGTGAAGGGATTGTTGCAGGCAGGGGAGAAGAGTATTCTTCTGAATCTGGCGAACGTTAATTATGTGGATAGTACTGGAATTGGCGCTCTGGTTGGCAGTTTCACCACTATTCGGGGACAGGGTGGGCAGATGAAGCTCTGTAATCTGTCCAGCAAAGTAGAAGACCTTCTCGTGGTTACAAAATTGTTGACGGTCTTCGATGTGTTCAAGACTGAAGATGAAGCCGTGAAGAGTTTCTGAATTGATTCGGAAATTTTGCCTCAAGCTCCAACATGCCTCGATCGAAATGGCTGTTAGATCAAGGCGAAATCTTATTGAGATTTAACTAAAATATTCCCATTCCACGAAAAACCCGGCGTTTGCCGGGTTTTTTTTCGCTTTTAAATTTGACTAACTAGATAATAATTGTCATGATTATTTTGAGGGCGGGAAAATGAAATTGTCCATCAAAGGCGAATACGGATTCCAAGCTATTCTGGATCTTGCTATTCACTCCAATTCCGGACCGGTACAAATCCAGCAGATTGCGCAGCGCCAGGCCATCCCTAAACAGTTTCTAGATCAAATCCTGTTGAATTTGAAAAAAGCGGGATTGGTCTTGAGTGCTCGTGGGAGACAAGGCGGATACTATCTAGCGAAGTCTTCCGCTGAGATCAAATTACTGGACATTTTACAGGCGCTGGAAGGCCCCATTGAGAGTCGGCAATTCAAACGCAAGACTGGACGCGGGACAAATCCCTACCAGGAAATTTTGGGTGAGCACTGGAGAAATTTCGTGGCCCGGCAAATTCAATTCTTAAATGCCACTACCTTGGACCAGCTTTGTGAAAGGCTTCGGCGGAACCAGGAACAACCAATGTATTACATATAATTTAGATTATGAATTTGGAAAGCTGATTTTTGGAATTCACAGTGTGAGATTTGACCAGGATTGAAGTGGTTTTTTCGGCAAAATGCTGGCAGTGGCTTAGCAAAAGCCGAGAAAATATCTAGATTAATCAATGAAAGGAGAGAAGAAATGTCGAAGATTGCGAACAATATTTTGGAAACCATGGGGAACACCCCTTTAGTGCGATTAAACAAATTGACTGACGGCGCCTTTGCCACCGTCGCGGTTAAATTGGAATCCCGAAATCCAGCGGGTAGTGTAAAAGACAGAATCGGCATCAGCATGATCCATGAGGCTGAATGGGAAGGCATCTTAAAAAAAGAGACGGTTATCATTGAACCCACGAGTGGAAATACCGGGATTGCCTTGGCGTTTGTCTGCGCGGTGAAGGGTTACCGTCTAATTTTGACCATGCCAGAAACCATGAGCCTGGAACGGCGCATTCTTTTGAAAGCCTACGGGGCGGAATTGGTTCTAACTCCCGGCGCGGATGGGATGAAAGGTGCAATTAAAGCAGCGGAAGAGTTGGCGGCACAGACTCCCAATTCTTGGATACCGCAACAATTTAATAATCCCGCCAATCCCAAAATTCATCGGGAGACTACCGCGGAGGAAATTTGGCGTGACACCGATGGAGAGGTGGATGTTTTTATTAGCGGTGTTGGGACAGGTGGGACAATTACCGGTGTGGGGGAAGTTCTAAAAAAGAGAAAACCTTCGGTCAAAATCATGGCGGTTGAGCCCTCAGGATCAGCAGTGTTGTCGGGAGGCAAACCGGGTCCTCACAAGATTCAAGGAATTGGAGCGGGCTTTATCCCGCAAATTCTCAATACCACGGTCATAGATGAAGTCCTCCAAGTGACCAATGAACAGGCCATTGATACAGCGCGCCGGATGGCCCGGGAAGAAGGGCTGCTCGTGGGGATTTCTTCGGGCGCCGCTACATATGCGGCTTTACAAGTGGCCAATCGGGCGGAATATAAAGGGAAATTAATCGTAGTTGTTTTACCCAGCAATGGAGAACGTTATCTGAGCACAGTGCTCTTTGCGGACTTGCAGAGCCAAGCTTGATCAGAGGCCGGATGTCAGGTGCGAGGCGCCAGGCGAATTAGCACGAAGCGACAACGAGTGATTGCGCAGCGGGACAATTTTTGCGCAGAGGAATGGAATAGCTGATCGCTCGTTGGCACTTCGCGCTGGTAACTTGGCAAAGCGAAGCTGGGCTAGGCTAAACAGCATGAAGCGCTAGTGAGTGATCAACTCGGTTGTACAAAGGCTGAGCAGCCATGCAAATCATGGCTGAAGGGTCGCTATCGATTCGTACTATTCCGCGTATTTGCCGGGACGAGAACGGCAGGATGAGATAATTCGTCTTTTACGAATAACGCATCAAAAACTACGATCAAAGAGGAATGGATTCACCTGCGTGGCTTGCGAATCCAGAATGCCCATACTTGCGAATTGTGGAATACAAATTTCCCTTTGCCGTCTCCGTTCCGTCCCTCGCCGTCTCCCGTCTCTCTCATCGTTTGGCTGTTTCCAGATAATTGAAGGCACAAATTTTCCAGGCACCGTTCGACTTGGAAAACATCCAGGTCCCTTCTCCCGAGAATCCCTTTATTCCCATATTTTCATAGCTGTCAGAGGTCTTGAAATAATTGGAGTGTATGACAGCAGTAGCGCCCGAGATTTTAATCTCAGGATTGTTAAGGCCAAAATTTATGTTCTTCCCGGGTCGAAATTGATCGTGGTAGTAGAGTACTGCCTTTTGGAGGCCAAATACATCGCCAGTCATCCCGTTAATTTCCACATAATTGTCGGCACAATCCCTTAAGAGCATCAACTCATCATGCAGGTTGTAGGCTTCCTTTTGTCGATCCAACAGAGAGAGCACGGCCTGTTGATCATTCGAGGATTGAATATTGGACTGTAATGGTTTGAGCTCATATTCCGTAGTCTTCATCCCAATGTAATAGCCAATCCCGCCACCAACCAAAAGGACAAACAAAATGTAAAGGTAGGGTTTCATTCAATATTTCCTCTCAAATATCTTCATTCGGTTAAGCGAATGAGGTGTTGATTTCCGACTGAATTTATCGCCCAGGGCTGTCATGTGCAATGATCCAAAAATTAGGTGACTCACAACTGATAAGTGTTAATCCGCGGAGCAATTGCGAAATAGCAGTATAAAACCGCGAACAGCATGTTTCCTTGAAGGAAATAACCGTTCCTTGAGATTCCTCCGATTTTTTTGGATTTGCCAAAATCAGGTTTGGCAGATAATCTCTTCGCCAACATGCCATTTCCGTAATGCTATTCTGACGGTTTATCTGTCCAAGGCTCCCCTTCCGCCATTATTCTCCCTCTGTTATTCTATTCCCAAAGGGGTACAAAAAAATGATCAATTGCAGAATGCCACTCCCATTTTGTGCCAATAATGGAAGTTGAATTCCATTTTATTCAAAAAAAATACCCAATTATTGGAATAGTTCTTTTCATCTATCCTCTTTCGACTCCGAATTATCCGGATCCAATCTGCATCTTCAACAAACCAAAAAAGAATCTTATCCTTCATAAATAAGCGGAGAGAAATTAAGCAGTGGAAACAAAAATGCAACAAATCTAGCAGGGTTGAGATTCGCCCACGCTTCAGAAATGGAAATAATAGCATGGCTTATCAGGAAATGCGCTCACATTATCGAATGCAGATTAGGGTACCCATCTACATTCGAGGGAAAGATGAGAATGGGGAGGATTTTTTTGAGTTGAGTCACACAGTGAATGTAAGTGCAAGTGGAGCGGCGCTTGTTTGCCATAGACCCATGGAGATCGATTCCCCTTTGCGTGTTTATATCCCTGCACCTTTGACGGCTAATTCAGCCGATAATTTTGAAAATGAAACCGGATTTCATGCCAAAGTGACCAGAATTGAAGAGGGTGAAAAAGGTTCTCCCAAAAAGATTTGTGTGCATTTTGAGGAGTTGCTCTACGAATAGTTTTATAACCGTCAATAATTTCTCACCGCACTGATTTATTCCCTTTCCAGCATTACTACCCCTTATTTTCGTGACTATGCAGCTTCATCAAGCTTTCTTTATGGCTATAGGTAAAACTTGACTGCAGGGTGTTAGCGCCGTCTGGCGGATCCCTCGCCGTATTTGTTTGGCAAGAGTGTTTCACCCCGCACCATTCCAGCAAATGTAACGGATGTTCGTCTGAAAAACCCGGAATTTATATCTTTAAAGATAATGAGTGTCCCGCTTGAAATTGCGGGAGCATTTCTTCTGTGAGATGAATTCAATCTGCCATTTGTTGCGGAAAATCAGGGGCAGGTTGATTCCACGATTGAGAGAGAGGAAATTTTTCCAATCCCTGAATTATTATCAAATGGAAGAGATTTACCGTTGAGAATACAATTACTCATTTTAGGTACAATTGTTCCACTGGAGAGAAATCGGCTTCAAGCGGATTAAGCTTAATTTGATCCAAGTCAGAGAGTCGTTAGAATAAATAATTCATTATACATAGCTTAATTAAATCCTCTTCAATTCGATCAAAACAATTCTGATTTGGTGTCAATCGTGCCTAATGGAACCATGGATGATAATGTATGTAATTCTTTCATTAATTCATTTAACATAGGGGCATTCATGGGAAGTGCAATCATCAATTTAGAACGATCGGCTTTATTGAGTCCCTGTCTAATCGAGCCGCGCCAGCGGGCGCAGTTTTTATTCGGGAAAAATGAAAAGATGCGGCTGGTAAAACAGGTAATTGAGCAGGTAGCTGACACCGACATCTCAGTTCTAATTAGAGGGGAAAGCGGGACGGGAAAAGAGTTGGTGGCGCGGGAGTTGGTGGCCCGTTCATCGCGCCGAGACAGTCCCTTTGTCAAATTGAACTGTGCCGCCATTCCCTCGGAATTGATGGAGAGTGAACTCTTTGGATACGAAAAGGGTTCGTTTACGGGTGCCTTGAATCGAAAACCTGGTAAATTTGAGCTTGCCAATCATGGAACGATATTCCTGGATGAAATCAGCGAGATGCCGGTTTCTCTACAGGCCAAGTTGTTGCATGTTTTAAATGATAAAGAATTTAGCCGTTTGGGTGGAGATCAGGATGTGGAAGTGGATGTTCGAGTAATCACCGCCACCAATCGAAATTTGGAAGAAGAACTTCGCATTGGGCAATTTCGAGAAGATTTGTATTATCGAGTGAATGTGGTTAGCATCCATTTGCCCCCGTTAAGAGAACGAAAAGAAGATTTGCCAGAGCTAATTGATTATTTTCTCAACCATTATTCCCGGACTTTTAACAAGAAGATGCCTTCATTATCGAAGGTGATGATGAGCAGTCTATTGGCGCACCATTGGCCTGGCAATGTGAGGGAACTTGAGAATGTCATCAAAAAAATTGTAGTGCTTGAAAATGAAACACTTGCGCTAGCGGAAATCAATTGTGTGGAAGATTATTCTCCGCTCACTGTTCCTTTGAAGGGCGAAAAAAACGTGCCGAGAATCTCATTAAAAACCGCTGGCAAAATAGCGGCTCGCGAGGCAGAGCGAGAATTGATTTTGGGGACCCTTTCGGAGACCCGATGGAATCGGAAAAAAACAGCCGAATTGTTAGAAATTAGTTACAAGGCTTTGCTTTATAAAATTAAGCAAAATAATATCAGTCGTGGAAGGCTCACGCACAATCAGAAATAATGTTGATGAATTAAGGCCACCCGATTCCACTATCTTTCGATAAATGATAGATTTGCCAGGAGGTTGAAATGAAGTTCATATGGAAAAAGCTCTTTATGATTTTCAATAGTGGCTTAATCGTTTCCCTTTTCTGTTTCGGGCAAGAAAAACCTTCTAGAGTAGCGAAGGCCAATCAGCTCCCATCGGCCTCCTCGTCCTCCGCAGCCGGGCTACCGGTTTCCGGTGGCAAACCGATTGTGATGGAAGATTTTGTAATTGGCCCCGGAGATGTTTTAAATATTTATGTTTGGAAAGAACAGGATTTGTCAAAATCGATTCCTGTCCGGCCTGACGGTCGGATTTCCTTGCCGCTCATCAACGATGTTCAGGCAAGTGGATTTACCGTGATACAGCTGAAAGGGATTATTACTGATAAGCTGAAGGATTTTATTACGGATCCCAACGTGACGGTCACGGTGGAAACCGTCAACAGCCAAAAAGTGACGATTATGGGGGAGGTTACCAAAGCTGGGGCCATTCCTCTCACTGGCCCCCTGCGCATCATGGATGTTTTGGCCACCACGGGTTTTTCCCCCTTTGCCAAGAAAAGCAAGATTTACCTATTGAGGACGGTGGAAGGGAAAAGTGAGCGTTTCCCTTTCAATTACAAGGATTTTATTAAAGGGAAAAACTCTCAACAAAACATATTGCTTAAAAACGGGGATGCCATTATTGTGCCATAGGGGTCCAAGAAATGGTCGGCTTTTGAGGTTGGAATTAGGGAGCAAGGGTTACTCTATCGAATGCATAAAGGATGTCCGTGAAAATGAGCCAGATCAGAAATCGATTTCGTTCGTTGCTATTTCCATTAGTTACGGTTCTTCCCGTGGTTTCCTTTTTTTCGCTTAATTTTTTATCTGGACAGACTCAATCTTCCTCATCTTCGACGCCTGCTTCAGATGGAAATAATCAGACTCCTGTGATATCAACGACTTTGAGTTCCCCTTCTCAATTGGGGGACATTTTTTTCAAAAGCCGGAACTCCTTTATCTTTTCTCTTAATGCCAGCGAAAGTTATCAAGACAACGCTTACTACGCGTCCAGTGCTGATAAAGTTGCGGATTATGCTACCCAGTTGAGCGGCCGGATGGCCTATCAATACAATAAGGGGCGGACTAAGAGCGGATTAGATTTCACCTTCGGCCGGATCCTTTACAATCGGAATGATCACTATGACCAGTACATTGCTGATGGTGGCTTTGACCTGAGTTACCTTGCATCTCCGCGCTGGACGATTAGCTTGGGAGACCGCGCTGGACTTTCACCTCAAAATGGGAATTTCCTGCGGCGCGATTCGGTGTTGAATCCGCTCCTCCCGACGGATATGCCGAATAACACCGTCCTGTTGCCATTGAACAAATCGATTTTCAATACAGTCTTCTTTTCCTTTTCCTACCTGATGAGTCGCAGATCCAGCCTGGTTTTTTCGGCAAGTAACACAATATACCGCTATGATCAGACGAATTTAAGAGATCAAATTTCCTATAGTGCTTCAGCCGGTTACAGTTACCGGCTCTCTGAAAGAAACACATTTAATTTTAATTATGCCTTTGGCTATTTTGATGCGACTGGAAGCACGGTTTCAACTTCAAACGGCGTCGTTACGCCAGCCAACCTAGTCCGGAGTCATTTGGCTTATCTAGGCTTTAGCAGGAAATTCAGCCCCTCTTTGACGGGATCGATCAAAGGCGGGGCAATAGCTTTAGTGACCGATTCTTTGAATTTATCCTCTGGGCTGCGTTACAAGCCCGGATTGAAACCTGTTGTCATGGGAGACATTGAATATTCTCCAACCTTTGATCCACGGACCTTTTTCTCCATGCAGGCAAGCCAAGCGGTCTCCAGCGGCGCTGGGTTGGGCACGGTTTCCCAGATTCAATCCGCCTCTATCTCCATCGGTAGACGGTTCACCAAAAAGATAACAGGCTCCACTAGCGGTGGATATTCCAGGAATCAATATCTTTCGGATTTGGATTCCTCAGGCAGGTCTAACACATTGAATGGCTTTTTTGCCAATGCCCAGCTGGCGGTAAATATTACCGAGCGCCTAAATCTCTATGTTAATTATCAGCGCTTTCAACAGTTGTCGACTGGATTCTCAAGTGTGATTCCGGATCGTATGAACGGGAATAGGGTAACAGTTGGTATTGGATACAGCTTCCCATGGTTTTTTTAGCACGGTAATACTTGTGAAACCGCCGACGTGTGACAACAAACGGCAGCCCGAAATATGAGACCAAATAGTTGGAGAATTTCAGTTGCGGACGTTGATTTTAGATTTGGGAAAGTCATTTAAGGCAAAAAAATGAAAAACATACAATCACTACAACCCGCGGACTATTTTGAAATGGTCAAGCGGCGTTGGCTTTTACTTTTGATTCCTTCCATCTTGTTCGGGACGGCTGGTATTTTCTTTGTAAAAACCATTCCCGATATTTTCGTCTCGGAGACGGTTATTTTAGTCGAACCCCCCAAGATTCCCACGGAATATGTGCGGTCTACTACGGCGACTCCCATTGAAAGTCGCCTCTCCACTATCACGCAACAAATTATGAGTCGGACCCGGCTGGAAAAAATCATCACCGATAATAATCTATATATTGAGATGCGCAGGCGTCTTCCCATGGAGGATGTGGTGGAGAGGATGCGCAAAGACATTAATTTGCGGGTGAACAAAGCGGATGCCTTCACGCTCTCATATCAATCCCCATCTCCCGCTTTGGCTCAGCGGGTGGCTCAACAAATTGCTTCGCTTTACATAGAAGAAAATTTGAAGGTTCGCGAGGAGCAGACGGAAGGGGTCAGTCAGTTTTTGCAGGCCCAGCTCAAAGAGACGGAAATGAAGCTGAAAGATTTAGAGACCAAACTTTCTGATTTTAAATCCCGTAATATGGGTGCTCTGCCTGAACAAGAACAGGCTAATTTATCGGTTCTCGGGCGTTTGCAACAGCAACTTCAGGCCAGTCTGGATTCTAACAACCGGTTGCAGGAGCAAAGGATTTTTCAGCAACGGTTGTTGATGGAAATGCGAAGTACTAAAGCCCAGGAAAAAGAGGCTGCCGATATGGCGATTGCCAATGGTCTGCCTCCATCCTCAGTAGTTACCCCAGACAAGCCGACTCCACTGGATATAAAAAAAGCTGAATTAGTGGTTCTGCAGCAGCGGTACACTAGGGATCATCCAGACGTCAAGAAATTGATTTCGGAAATTGCATTGTTAGAGAAGTTGCAGGATTTAGGCCCTAAAAATGCCGAGACAACTTCTACTCCAGTTTCTACTGGTGTGCCGCATTCAATCCGACAAACCAGCCCAGCTGACGCTGAAATTTCCCAGATGAAAAGCCGGATTGATCTTTTGGATAACCAGATCAAACAGGGCGAAAGAGAGCAAGAAAAAATCCGGCAGGAGATGACCATATATCAGTCGCGAGTGGATTCCGTTCCCCGGATTGAACAGATGCAGAAGGAAATAAGTCGCGATTATGACATTACCCGGCAACATTACCAGACCCTTTTAGCCAAGAAGAACGATGCTGAAATGGCCACCAGTTTGGAAAAACGTCAAAAAGGGGAACAATTCCGGGTGATCGATCCCGCCAGTTTCCCCCAAAAACCTGCTAAACCAAACCGTTTAATCCTGAATTTAGCGGGATTTGTCATCGGTTTTGGCTTTGGACTAGTGCTGTCGGTCCTGTTGGAGTTGATGGATGAATCGATCCGCAATGAACATGAGCTTGCGGTCTTGGCAGAAGTTCCCGTTATGGTCTCCATCCCCTGGATTGATGGAAAGGATGTTGCCGATAATCACACAAGGTGGTGGGAAAAACTTAAAAGTAATTTCTCCATCCATTCCGCCGGGACTTAGTTTTCGGCGCTTCGATGCACATTGGACAGCTTTGCTTTTAACTTAAATGCCGATACCTTTTTGCCGATAAGAAGCAAGACACTTGACGCTGAAAGCTGACCGCTAATAGCTGAAAGATAGAAAGATCTACAAATTGCTGACACCTGGAACCTAATCAAAATGTACGAATTATTTTACAAATTAAAAGAAAACCCTTTTAACCTGACGCCCGATCCCCGCTTCATTTATTTTACTGAGCGTCATTGTGAAGCATTGGCCAATTTGGTGTATGGAATTCGTGAACGCAAAGGATTCCTGGTTTTGACTGGGGAAGTGGGAACTGGCAAAACCACCATGATCAATGCATTACTGGACACCCTTGAACGGGCAGGGATTCTCTCAGCTTTTATCTTTAATCCTCTTTTATCCGCCGCGGAGTTTTTTGAATACCTATTAGCTGATTTGAATATCAAAGGGGATTATAAAAACAAGAGTCATGCCTTAATTAAATTGAATAATCTGCTCCTTGAACGGTATCGGGCAGGCAAACCAACGGTCCTCATCGTGGATGAAGCACAGAATTTGAGCACGGAAAATCTCGAGGAAATCCGTTTATTGACCAATCTGGAGACCGCTACGGAAAAGCTCCTTCAGATAGTGCTGGTTGGACAACCGGAATTAAGCCTGAAACTCAATTCTGCGGAACTGCGCCAGCTCAAGCAGCGGGTCAGCCTCCGCTGCAACCTGGAGCCGCTCTCTCAGACAGAGGTCAAGGAGTACATCAACACCCGGATGGAGATTGCCGGCTGTAGCGAAACAGACAGTATTTGGTGATGAAGTGATTTCTGAAATATATCGGCTGAGTGGCGGGATTCCGCGGCTAATCAATACCATTTGCGACAATGCCTTATTGACGGGGTATGCTGCAGATTCGACAACCATTGGATTGGATATTGTTGAAGAAGTGGCTAGCGACTTGGAATTATCCCACCTTCCCAGATTTCCAGTCCGGGCGATTGCTGGCGGATCTTTCCGGAATTGGACACACACGGCAGGAAATTTGACTGAAATTCCTTCTCGAAAGGACGATTTGCCCTCCGAGAAAGTCCGGATTAACTCTGAATCCTTTGATCTTTTTGTGCAGTTTGTCGATAAGCTTCGTGAAAATGCCAAGTGACATTCAACAGTCAGATTTTAGCTATCATCTTGTTTTGGAATCATCCAGAGCAGGAATTTGCAGGGAAACGAGTAAAGCCTGAATTCAACATGGGAAGTGGCTGTGTAGGTTCTTGGTGGACGAGACTAGTTTTGCAGTTGTCAAGATTATCCTGGGGACTGGCCATTAGAGAATTAAAACATCTTGTCAATTTGTTTTTTTGCTTTGGTGGGCTGAAATTTTACTTTTCGGATTAATAGCTATCCGCTGATCGCTGAAAGCTAGCTGATAGCTGAAACCTAACTTTGACTTTTGCTCCCAGATCACTGATCACTAGCGGCTCAAACTGACCGCTGATCACTAACAATCAACCACTTTTCACTATCCACTGATTTTATGAGCCGTGTCCACAAAGCCATTCGCAAAGCAGAGCAGGAAGCGAGAGTTGAAATCCCTTCTGAAAAGAAAAAATCCAATACTGTTCTTCTTGAGATTCAAGAACAACTTGCGACAACCCGATCAACGCAGATTGCTGAAGAAACAACCAAAGATCAACCTATATCGGTCCAGTCAGCTGCTGGAGCCCGACCAGATTCAATTCCCTTGGAAGAGATGCCCTCTTTCCATATTGCCTCTGATTCAAAACTGGTGCCATTAATCCGTCCAAAAGGCGTTGCCAGCGAACAATACAGGAGCTTAAAAGCCCGCCTATACCGGATAAAGGAACATCAGCGTTTAAAATCGCTTTTAATTACCAGCGTGGCCGCAGGGGAGGGCAAGACTCTTACCTCCGTAAATTTGGCCTTAACAATTGCCCAGGAAATTAACCAGAAGGTATTGCTGGTAGATGCAGATTTGCGAAAACCCTCAATCGGAAAATTGTTGGGATTAAAGAATAAAAAAGGATTGGCCGATCATTTAAAAGGAGAGGCAACCCTTGCTGATGTCTTTATTCGTTCCGAGCGTAGCAACCTTTGTGTAGTTGAGGGAGGGGGAATTCCGGAAAATCCCGCGGAACTTCTCAACACCCAAAAGATGCGGGATTTCGTTGCCGCAGTGAAGGAAGAATTCGACTGGGTGATTTTTGATTCGCCGCCACTTGGTTCGCTGGCAGATGCTGAATTGATTTCGAGTTTGGTAGATGGGATCTTGTTAGTGGTTCGTGCAGCAAAGACTCCTGCAGGATTAATTACCAGAAATCTGGCAAATCTAAAAGGAAAGAATCTATTAGGCGTGGTCTTCAATTCCGTCAAGAAGCTTAATAAATCGCACTATTATCGTTACTACGGGAAACCTGAGAAGTAAGGGCAATTTGCCTCCTCACATTTGCCTTTTGCCGTCTGGCCGTTAAAATTGACAAATTTGGCTTAAGTCACGTGAATGCTCTGAGAAAATGATAAAGCTTTTCAATCAATACATCCCATTTCGTCTGTTTCTGTTGTTCATTGCGGAAAATGCCATTATTTTGATCACAATTTACGCCATGGCCCAAGCCCGCCTGACTGGGTTAGAAGGATCGATTGGCTGGAGCGATCCTCTTCTCCTTAAAGCTGCTTTTATCACTCTTATATGCCAGCTGTCTTTTTACTTCCATGATTTATATGACCTCCAACGTGTAAAAGAGATTAAGGACCTATTGGTTTGTCTGGTTCAAGCACTGGGAGTTTCTTCTATTGCCGTTGCCGTTATTTATTTGCTCCTCCCCTCTTTTTTTCTCGGCCAGGGAGTCTTCTTTCGTGTCGTGCTGATTCTGCTGGTTGTTTTTGCCATTTGGCGGGTTTCTTTCTTAAGCTTGAATCGAAGAATTCTCTTTAAACGTCCGGTATTGATCTTGGGGACAGGGGATTGGGCTCGGGAACTTGCCAGGGAAATATTAGGCCGGCCTGAATTAGGATTACGCATTGCTGGTTTTGTCTCGGAAGATCGCAACCTGATTGGCCAATCGATTCTCAATCCAATAGTATTAGGTCATCTGGATGATTTAAAAATGGTAGTCGCGGATCAGGGGATTCAGCGGCTGATTGTTGCAATCCCGCAGGCCAGAGGCTCTTTGCCCATGAGGGATTTATTGGATTTAAAGATGCATGGCTTGCAGATCGAAGATGCCGCCGATATCTATGAAATGGTAACCGGAAAAATCGCTGTTCAAAATTTGCGCCCCAGCTGGCTGATCTTTTCCGAAGGGTTCAAGATTTCCAAGTTGACCCTTTTTTATAAAAGGATTTTCAGCATTGTATTTTCTCTGTTGGGTCTGTTGCTGAGCTGGCCGGTGATGTTGCTGACTGCTTTAGCAATTAGGCTCGACTCTGCCGGACCAATTCTTTATGCGCAGGAACGAGTCGGGAAAAATGGCCGGCATTTCAAATTACTTAAATTCCGTTCCATGGTAGCGGATGCGGAAGCCGAAACTGGGGCTGTTTGGGCACAAGCCAATGATAGCCGAATCACCCGGGTAGGGCAGATCATCCGCAAACTGCGCATGGATGAGCTCCCTCAATTTATCAACGTATTGCGGGGGGACTTGAATTTTGTCGGACCCCGCCCGGAACGGCCCAAATTTGTTGCGGAGCTTTCTGAACAAATCCCTTATTACAACCAACGGCATACCGTAACTCCGGGAATAACCGGCTGGGCGCAAATTCGTTATAGTTATGGTGCATCAGTGGAAGATGCCATGGAAAAACTTCAATATGATCTCTATTACATAAAGAATATGTCACTGATGTTAGATTTGTCCATTATGTTTCAGACCATAAAGACAGTCCTGCTCCGCCGCGGAGCACATTGAACCAGGTGTCAGGCGCTGGGTTTGAGGTGGCGGGGTGTTGGGATGTTTGGAGATGTGAATGTGATTTGATAAATTCTGCCTAGGGCATTTCTAAAAAAAACAGGAAGGAGATCCGCAGTTCCAGGCAGAGTCGGAAACATTTACTTCTCATTCGTGAGTTGGTGGTGTGGGGTTAAAATTCGCAGCAAAGCCAGATCGCAACCTAGTTTACAAAGAAGGAGATCCTGACTATTAAATTAAATATTTATAATCAATTACAACATATTCCCCGTGATTGATATGGCGGAGCTTTATTTTAGATATTTCCTGATCACAGCTACTATGGGTTTGTTTTTTACTGTGTAGAAGAATTTGAATACTTTCCACTGCTTACTGTAGACTGGATACTCTCTTTTTCTGATTGACCTTTGCCTGCTGATACCGCCCCCTGGAACCAGACACCTAAAAAAGTACCTGCAGTTCATATTGCGAAAAGGAAGAATCATATGCATCTCACTGTCGTGGGTACTGGCTATGTTGGATTGGTCTCAGGCGCAGGCTTTTCCGACTTCGGCTTAAACGTCATCTGTGTCGATTGCGATGAAGAAAAAATCCAATCTCTTAAAAACGGACAGATCCCCATCTACGAGCCGGGTTTGGAAGAAATTGTCCGCCGGAATGTAGCCAATCAACGGCTTCATTTTTCAACGGATTTAAAATCCGCGATCAAACAGTCACTTGTCATATTTATTGCAGTTGGCACCCCACAAGGACAGGACGGAGCGCCTGACCTTTCTCGGATTCATCAAGTAGCCCGTTCAATAGCTGAGTTCATGGACGATTACAAGGTCATCGTGACTAAGAGCACGGTCCCTATTGGTACCGGAAAATGGATCCGCAAAACCATCGAAGAGAATCAGAGCGGAAAGATCAAATTCGATGTAGTCTCCAATCCTGAATTTCTTCGGGAAGGGGCTGCCATTGAAGATTTTATGCGTCCAAACCGAGTTGTCATCGGATCGGATAGCGAACAGGCAGCAGCGATTGTAAAGGATATTTATCGTCCCCTTTACCTAATTGAAACTCCTTTCATCGTCACGAGTCTCGAAACGGCTGAATTGATTAAATATGCCTCTAATGCATTTCTGGCAACCAAAATTTCATTTATCAATGAGATGTCTCTTCTGTGTGAAACAGTAGGGGCTGATGTTCATCATGTAGCTAGAGCCATGGGATTGGATCGCCGGATCGGTTCGAAATTCCTGCATCCCGGCCCGGGATATGGCGGTTCTTGCTTCCCGAAGGATGTAGCTGCCTTGGTGCGAATGGGCAAAGAATATAATTGCCAACTCAACTTGGTGGAATCTGTTATTCAAGTGAACCGTAATCAGCGTCATCATGTAATTGAGAAAGTGGTAAAAGCACTGGGAATCGTATCGGGGAAAAAGGTTGCGATCTGGGGTTTGGCATTTAAACCTAATACCGATGATGTACGTGAGTCCCCAGCTATTTACATTTCACGAGACCTTTGCGAAAAAGGGGTGTTCATCCAAGCCTTCGATCCAGTCGCCATTCCTAATGCCCAAAAGGCCCTGGATGTGAGAGAGAAGATCATATACTTCAAGGATGCTTATGCTGCTCTCCAAGGAGTAGAAGCGCTCATTATCATGACCGAGTGGAATGAGTTTCGCAATGCGGATCTCGCAAAGATTAAAAAGTTAATGGAACGGCCGCTGATTTTCGATACGCGAAACATTTATGAGAGAGAGAAAGTTGAATCGATGGGCTTTGAATATTACGGTACTGGTCGCTAGCTAGAGTCCATTTATAGACCCTTATCACTATGAGGAAAAATTGGTACGCATGATTTTCAACAATATTGTTTTGCAGTCTCTCCGAAAGACATCCCGGAATTCGATGGCCAGCCGTAATGAACTGATTGGCCTGTATGTTTCCAAGGAGGAGAAGCTGTTCTCGATTTTTGTAGATCGCACCGACGTCATTATTAAAGAATCCCGCGAAGTGCAATTCGGGCACATGTTGGATCTGGCGGTGGGGCGCAATGTGGCGATTATGGTTTGTCATGTAGCGGAAGGAAATCCTTCCGACCATTCGTTCTGTTAGGTGCATAATATAGTAGACTTATCCACTTATAAGTGATAATATGTCTACATGAAAGAACAAGCGGATGGCAGATCGTTGTCGCCCTCGGCACAAGAAGTGATTCGGATGAAAGCGGTGAAGGCTGTGCAAGGGGGCATGAGTCAAAAAGAAGTGATGCAGGTATTCGGGATTTCACGGGCGGCTCTGGCCAAATGGTTGTCGGTCATCCGAGAGAAAGGGATGAAGGGACTGAAGGCCCGCGACCGAGGCCGCCCCAAAGGGCAAGGGCAATTGGACTCTCGGCAAGTAAAAGAAATCATGGAGCTGATCATCAACCAGATGCCGGATCAATTGAATCTGCCTTTTATGTTGTGGACCCGACAAGCGGTGGCCAATTTGGTGATGCGCCGATATGGCATCCAAGTCAGCCGTTTTACCATGGGGCGTTGGTTGAAACACTGGGGGCTGACACCACAGAAGCCGATTCGCCGGGCGCTGGAACAAAATCCGGAGTTGGTTCAGTGTTGGCTGGAGGTGGAATATCCTCAAATTCGACGAGAGGCGGGCCAAGAAAGGGCAGAGATTCATTGGGGCGATGAAATGGGGTTGCGTTCGGACCACCAGGCGGGAACCAGTTATGGGTTGAAGGGAAAAACGCCGGTGATTCCAGTTTCGGGACAGCGTTGGCAATTTAGTATGATCTCGACCGTGACCAACCGGGGCCGCCTGCGCTGGATGCTGTATAAAGGTGGATTCAACAACGAAGTGTTCTTGAAATTCCTGGGGCGGCTGCTGAAAGGTTGCCGGTCGAAGGTTTATCTGATTGTGGATGGGCATCCCGTTCATAAATCAAAAGCCGTGGAGAAGTGGGTGGAAAAGCGGGCAGAGCGGATTCGCTTGATTTTCCTGCCCGGCTATAGTCCTGAACTCAATCCCGATGAATACCTGAATAACGATGTAAAGGCAAATGCCGCAGGCAGATTACGATCCATCACTGCACAAGAGATGATGGAGAATGTATAAATTCGTATTTGACTACGACCAAGAAATTTCCTGAATAAGTGAAGTGTTATTTCCATGCCCTCTCGGTTCGTTAGGTCATGGAATATTTTTATTTCTACAAACAACTACACTGATTAATAGACTTAAAATGGCAAAAACGGAGGACCAAATTTCCAAAAGCAAAACACAATACATGGGCCCCAACGTCCTATCAGTAGATGTAGAAGACTATTTTCATGTAGAAGCCTTTGCAGCCAATGTATCGCCGCGGGATTGGGGGGCATTTTTATTTCGAGTGGAGGAGAATGTAATCCGGATATTAACCCTTTTTGAAAAATTCAAAACCAAGGCGACTTTTTATGTTTTGGGCTGGGTAGCCGAGAAATGCCCATCCATAGTTCCTAGTATAATGGCAGGTGGCCATGAAATTGGTTGTCACGGTTATGGCCATCAGCACTTGAGCAAACTGACTCCCCAACAATTCCGAGATGATATCCGAAAATCCAGGCAAATATTGATTGATCAGTCTCAATCTGAGATAGTCTGCTATCGAGCCCCCACATTTTCCATTATGGAATCGACTCTCTGGGCATTGGATATCCTGGCAGAAGAAGGCTTTTTTTATGACTCTTCAGTGTTCCCTGGAGTGCATGATCTCTATGGTGTCACAAATGCGTCGCGATTTCCCCACTGGCTTAAAACGACAACAGGGTATCGCTTGTTAGAATTTCCTCCTTCAACAATTCGTTTATTTGAGAACAATTACGGGATGTGTGGCGGCGGATATTTACGGATATTCCCCTATTTCATCAACCGTTGGGCACTTCGCCAGCTCAACCTTCAATATGCTGTTCCAGCTATGGTTTATTTCCATCCTTGGGAGATCGACCCACGACAACCCCGGATTAAAGCTGGTTGGCGTTCTCAGTTTCGCCATTATACCAATCTGGCCAAGATGGAAAGAAAAATAGAGCGCTTGCTGGGAGAATTTAGCTTTTCAACTTTTTCGGAGACAGTTGCTTGGCTTGAGGTGCATCAATTTCCTCTGCCCATTCGAAAGATCTGACAGCATTAATTTGTTAATCAGGGCATAACAAAGTCGAAACATAGGATATTTTATATATACATTTCGCACCCT
>CAWDMN010000083.1:0-26961 GCA_963803155.1 uncultured Acidobacteriota bacterium | reverse complement strand
AAATAACGGAATTTTTCCTTGACCGGCAGCCTGCCAAATCAGCTGGTCGCCTTCCAGCGTGATCACAAGGTCAAATCCCGGCTGCAGTTCATAGGTGGCTGCGTATTGCGCCAGGACCTTGGGAGAAACTGTGATTTCTTTCCGCGCCGGCACCTGGTCGCTGGTTCGAGGCGCTTTCATATCACGCCCGCCCTGATGCAATATCAGGCCGATAACAGAGCCTTTTTCATCCGTGGTAAATTCGATTTCGGCATCCACTACTTTGTAGAAGAATTTAGAATCGGAGCTGGCAAACAACGGCAACTTACCCTGGCCTGACGCCTGCGCCATCAATTGGCCGCCTTCCAATGTGATCATGATGTTAAGCTTGGGCACCAGGGCGTATGTGCCCACGTACTGTGCGAGGATGTTCCGAGAAACGGTTATCATCTTTCGCTCTTTCGGTTGAAAATCAGGCCATCCATATTCGTGTGCTAAAGTGCGGAGAATCTCGTTTGCCAGCTGGGCGCCGTTGTCGCTGTTGGTCATAATGACAGCGCCATCCCCATGGTTATAACCGATGAGATTGCATTGAAAGCCGGCGTTTGCCCCGTCATGCGTAAAGTAAAGGCGTGGTTCTCTGCCACCAACTTGCAGGCCGAGCCCATGATTATTAAGAACTGGAGTGAGCATCTCGCGGACCATCTTCGCGGAAAGCACGCGGCTTGATTTTCCGGCCAAGGATTCTTGCACCTTGATCGTGTATCGGGCGAGGTCTGAAGGCGTTGTCCATAAACCTGCCGCGGCCATTTCCGGATAGATATGGGGTCCTCCTTTTATGGGCTGGCCGTCCGCACTGTATGGCATCGCCGCCTCCACCTGCCGGCTCTGAGGCAACGGCTGCTCGTAGGTACTGTGGGTCATGTCAATCGGACCCAATATCGTGTCGTGCATCAACTTGGGGAAGGGCTGACTGGTCACATCTTCTAAGAGTTGCTGCAGGACCTCATAGCCACCTCCCGAATAGCTCCACATTTTTCCGGGCTCAATATTTACCAGGATGGCAGGAGTATTTGCCGGCTTCTCTCCATTTAATACTTGCACTAAGCTTGGCACGGTCTCATCGGAGGCATAGCCGGGAAATCCATGCACCGTCATGCCGGCCGTGTGGCTGAGCAATCTGCGCAAGGTCACCTTCGACTCTTCGGTGAGTCGGTTCTCAGGTATCTTCCAGGACTTTAGATATTGGTTGATGTCTGCATCGAGGTCGAGCTTTCCAAATTCTACCAGCTGCAACACGGCCAAAGCTGTTACTGGTTTGCTGATCGAGGCCGCCTGAAACAAAGTGCCGGGGGTGACCGGCGGTCCGCCAATTTTAGTGACGCCGAAGCCGCGAGCCCATTCAATTTTTCCTTCATGGATCACGGCAATGCTGACGCCCGGGACATGCAGTTCCGACATGCGGTCGGCCAGTTTGGTGGTTTGCGAAGATTCCCCTTGGACCAGCACAGGAGGCAGCAATCCGTCCTGAATATGCCGGATTCGCAGTTCGACCTCCGATTCAGTGCAGGGAGTCTGTGCCGCAGACATATTCAGGTACATGCCCAAAAAAATTGTGCATGTACAAATCATCGGGCGCAGAAAACGACAAGCCAAATGGAGAATCGGCATTTATGAAACCTCCAGGTTAGCATTGGTGCTTTTCCAGCATTTCTCTTAAATCCATTCATTGATCGATGTCAGCCGAACATTAGATTGGCCGCCAATTTTCAGAGTGCCATTAACCCTGAATTATGGCAGGCTCAAAATAACAAAGAGAATTAATCCCATGAACCATAATACCGATGAGTTCCTCGAAAAATACTATGTATTTTTGGCGACCGTGCGCACGACCATTGTAAAATTACGAAAATGAAAAAAATGTCGAAAGAAAAAGATGACAGACCAATCTGGGAATCTGGCAGATTTATTGAGATTAGTCAATTATCGTAACACCATGGCATTAGGGAATTTTAGGGGATTAGGGGATTGGGTGCCGCACTTGATTTTTTGACTTTTCCAGAAATCAGCTCCTTTCCGTCAGGAATTGCATTGGGTCTGCGTTTATTATCTCTTCTCAACTCTGCTTGGATTAAACTCGCACGGCATTTTCCCATTGAAGGTCCGGGAAACACGTCCATTCGAGCTCTTATCCTGGGGATAGCATTGAATGCTTTAGCAATTGTCCTGAATCAGTGGAATAAAAAGTCAAAAAATCAAGTGCGGCACCTTTTTCCTTTTCTAATTTTCCAAATTCCTTTCAACAATCCTTTGGGAGGAAATGATTTTCCTTCACGACATGAAGAACGTATAAAATTGAAAAGGCGGCTGTGTCTGACAGATTTCGTCCGCCAGGAACATGAACCAAGGCGATGACTTATCTCCAAAGGAATCTCGAGCTGTTTATAAACCTGCAAGAAAGGAACCACATCATGGTTCATTCAATAATTGGCAGAAGGCTTCTCTTGCCGTCAATTTTTGTGGTTCTATTTGCCTGTATGCTTGTAATAGCATCTCCTATAAACACCAATGGGAATGGAGAATCAACCGATGTTGGGATTTGGTATTGTGCGAATTGGAAGGCCAATGGAGGCGGGTGGTGGCCGCTGAGCAGTTTTCGACCACTCTTGCCGAATGGACGTTTTGGAATGCATGATGGCGACGACATAAGCGTGATCGATTTTCATCTGCAAAAGCTGGCGGAAGCGCAGATCGACTTCGTCGTATTTGACGACACCAACGGCGATTTCAACCATTATGGACCTGAAAATACCTGGATCAAAGAGAAGTCCAAAGCCGTCTGTTCTCGAATCAAACTTTGGAACAAGAACCATCCATGGAAGATCAAGTACGCTTTTGGAATAGGTTCATTCATGATCGGCGATGCCAGTTATCCGACGGCAACCAGCTATGACGTGATTGAACAACAGGCGCGCTGCATTACCCAGGAAGTCTTCCTCAATCGCAATTACAGCACCTGCGATTATTACCAGATCGATGGAAAGCCGCTTTTGGTAGTGCTGGACTACAACACCGACGCCCGAACACGCTGGGCAAACTATGCCGGGGACAAGATATGGGTGGACAGGTTTTCAATCCGATGGGCAGGTACCGACGGCGGGTATCGTGCCGGAGCGGGAGATTACGGCTGGGCCATGAGCCAATCTGGCGTCTTATTGAACAGCGAAGTGGAATATCTGCAGCCGGGGCATGACAATCATCTCCCTGTGGGAGCAGGATGGATGGGCACCTCGAGAAAATGCGGCGACTATTATGTGACCAATTGGAATACGATCTTGGAGAACCCTTTGCCCAGAATTGTCATGATCGGGGCTTTCAACGATTATACGGAAGATTCCGCCGTATGGACCGCGGATACAAGTATTGATTACCCCAAAACCCGCTTGCCAATCGAGCGATGGCAGGGGCATGACGGACAGCTGCATCCTTCCATGTACTGGGATTACACAGTGAGAATCATTCGCACCTTGCGGCATGGCACGCCCAAACCCACGATGGCGGGCTCCGATTACTCTTCAAAAGATACCAAGAAATAGGCGCAGGGTTTTGCCTGTTTGCTCTCACAAACAAAGCGGCCAATGAGGACCAGATCCTTCCATCGGCATGAACTCTCCAAGAGGGCTGTGTGCTTCCGAACGATAAATGTCCATCCTGCAGGCCTCGAGCATGATACTTTTCTCTGCCTGCTTCTGCCGGCTTGACGAGAAAAACAAGAGTCCAGGATATTTCACCGGCTGCCTAAGAAAATCGTTATCGAAGCGACACTGCTAATTTTCATCCCCCTGTTGTGGCGGCAGTGCCGTCATGGGCGACTCCAAAGAATTTTCCTTAAAGCAAATACGCACCACAGACCAAGTGTCAGGAAAGTTCATACCGGTTGGTCCATGGCATTGCTGAAATCTCTATTGTATACTTTGAATTGATTTGGGAGGGAGAGGAAGCATAGCCGACGGCTTGATCTTTCTATGCGGCATCCCGGCCAGAAGTCCTGCAATCGCTGAAGTTGGCGGTCCACAGTTGATCTTGTCGATCCACTCCCATAGCTTACGAGGAAACATTGTGAATCCAATTGATCCGCAAACAACTGAATTGTTGGAAGGAATGGTTAATTTCATCCGCATGGCGGAAGATGAACGGAAATTGCTGGCCTCGGAATTGCACGATCAATATCTGGGGGATATATATGAAATCTCAATCATTGCAGAGCGAATGCATGCAATGGTGGTGCGCTTGGCTTTGCCTGCCCCATTACAGCAAGACTTGGAGAAGATGCTTGAGCGCTTGAAAGCCTTATCAAACTGGGCACGCCAGGCCATGGAAGACTTGCGCCCTTCGATGTTGGAATCTTTGGGTTTTTACCCTTCCCTGAAAAGCCGTCTAGCCCAGGGTGCCTCCATTGCCCGTCCCAGCTTTACTCCTCATACTCAGTTTTTAGTCAAAGAGGAGGAGTTGGGATTGAGCGAAGAACAAATGCTCGGCGTGTATCGGATCCTGCAAGAAGGGATACGCAATATATGCAAGCATGCCGGAGCCAGGATGGTCAAATTGTGTTCGGAGCGCCGAAATGGTCTGCTCTATTTCACGCTATCGGATGACGGTAAAGGCCCCTTGGGAATCTGGAATAAACTGTCTGGACGGGGAATCGACACCATGCGCTTTCGCGCCCGTTCGCTCGGGGCTGAAATTCAGTGGATCCAAAATGATTTCGGGGGGACTACGGTCGAAATCAAAATTTAGGACATCATGATGCAGCTAAATGGGATTTTAATCGCAGAAGATATTGAGTTTCAGCGAAAGTATCTTAAAGAGACGATACAAGAATTGTTCCCCTCCTATCTTCCGCTAGAAGAGGCCGAAAATGGAGAGCAGGCAGTAAAAAAGGGGATAAATTCCCACCCTCTCCTGATTGTGATGGATATTCAACTTCCGATGCTGAATGGCATCGCGGCAGCGAAAAAAATCTGGGAGTGTAATCCGTTGACCCGCATTTTGTTCTGGTCTCAATTCATGGATGAGGCCTACCTGCGTGAATTGCAGAAAATTGTCGTGAAAGTCCTAAACTTAGTTGAAAAAGGAGCATGACCTCGCTTAAAACAGAGGTGAATTACCCGGCAAGGTAGACACCAAGAATAAGGAGATCATGCATGGGACAGAGAGTAATTCGGACCGGAAAAAGAATCAAGGGCAAAGAGGGCAGAAAAAAGAGACAACGAATTGAAGAAGAAGTTAGGATTTTGGACAGTCGGTTTGAACTGATCCAGATGTTGATCCCTCTGGGCTTGAAAGCTGTGGAAGAAGAATTGCAGCAAGAAGTAGAACAGCGGGTTGGCCGCGGAGCCAGCCGGAGTCCAGAGAATCGGCGCTGGGGAAGAAACCCAGGGTCGGTTTATTTGGGAGATCAGAAAGTTCGGCTCGAAGTGCCTCGGGTAAGAAATGTCGCGGTTCGACAAGAAGTTCCGTTGGAGAGTTATCAAGCCTTTCGAAAGACGAAGGTATTAGATCATCAGGTTTTGAACCGGGTGATCCGGGGGATTAGCCAGCGGCAATATGAGCAGGCAGCCCTCTGTGTGCCAGAAACGTTTGGGATCAAAAAGAGCAGTGTGTCCCGACATTTCATCCGAACGACGGCCCGAAAGCTGGAAACGTTTTTGACTCGGGATTTGAGCCAGCACGACATTGTGGCGATTTTCATCGACGGGAAGCGACTGGCAGAAACTGACATGATCGTGGCATTGGGGATTACGCTCGAAGGGCAAAAGATCCTGCTGGGTTTTGTGGAAGCCAGTACGGAAAACCAACGAGTGTCCCAAGACTTTATTCAGCAACTGCTGGACCGAGGACTGAAGACCGAACAGGAAATTCTGTTCATCATCGATGGAGCCAAAGGGCTGTATAAAGGGATCAAGGCAAAGCTGGCAGAGAAAGCCTTGATTCAACGCTGCCAATGGCACAAACGGGAAAATGTAGTCAGTTATTTGAGCCGGGAACAAGCAAAACGATTCCGGCAGAAAATGCAGACAGCCTATCAGCAGCCCAGTTATGAAAAGGCGAAAGAAGCCTTGGACCGAATCGCCAAAGAACTGCGACTGATCAATGGTTCCGCAGTGGATAGCCTGAAAGAAGGATTAGAAGAAACTTTGACTCTGCATCGGTTGGGATTATTTGAAGAATTAGGGACCAGTTTTAAAACCACCAATTGCATTGAGAATGTGAACCGGCAATTGGAGCGTTTGACGCATCGAGTCAGTTACTGGAAGAACAGCGATCAGCGTCAGCGTTGGATAGCCACGTCGTTGCTGGAAATTGAGCCCGGGCTAAGAAAGGTGAAAGGCTTTCGTCATTTAAAAGCCCTTCGCAGATCAATGAAAAAGGAAAACCTAACGAAATTGGTTCAGCCCGCAGCTTGAAGGTTATGCTCATTTTCAACTAAAAAAGGGATTGACCCAAATTGTCCCGGCGGAAACGGTATATGGCTATCTTTTAAAAAACACTTCGGCAATGAATTTAAGACAGGCCTTGACCGCTTTGCTGGTAGAAGAACAATGCTGGATCGACCGCGGGATAAGGGGTGTAAAGGTGAGAGCCGAAGATACCCATACTGGCTTAACCGATGCAGAATATGAAGTGTTGATCGATATTTCGCTGGGACTGACCGACAAAGCCATTTCCCGCCGGAGGTACTTATCTGAAAGAGGGGTGCAAAATCGGCTTCACAGCCTTTATGAAAAACTCGATGTTGACCTCAACAAAATGTCCATTAAGAACGGAGGTAGCGTTTACAATCCCCGCAGCCGGGCAGTAGCTTTGGCCGTGCATCGAGGATTATTGAACATGGATATCTTGGGCAGGGAGGAAATCGAATTGGACCATTGGATGAAAACTGAAGGCGCCCTCAATTTGGAGGATCCGCCGTTTTGAGGGAGAGTCAAGAGTGGGAAATTTCCCGTCAATCCAGCAGGGTTCGAACCAGGAGGCGGATCTTCCTCCTGAAGGAGTGCACCATTGGCACTCCTTCCGAGCTCTCGATTCTTCCCGGCAACAGAGGGATATGGCAACAGCAAATCTCTTCAGCGGGCTGCCACTTCTACGGCATGTTGCTGCGTGTTAGGGGTAGCACTCGCATTCATGAGTTCCTTCTCCTGAGGGGTGACAGGAAACACGTATCCAGGTTCTCCGCTCCTTAACCAAACCTCTCTCAGGAAATAACTTTCCCCATACTTGTGAAACACAAAGCGCGGTTTACCCGAAAAATAATTCGGGGAGGCCGACCGATTGCCGAGGATATAAGCTGAATTATTGTCCTTCAGCTGGCTCAGCCGAATCATCACATCATTGACCCCACTTTGATCAGCTGCAATTTCCCCGGGATTGAAGTGCACCGATCCCACATAAAAGGCAAAGGGGATTTCTGCCTTTGAACCCATTTTGTTGGCAGCAGATACTCCCGTAATCAGGGACAACAACAACAAACCGCTCAAGCAAATTGTACTCATCATTCTGAATTTCATGGTGATCCTCCTCATCCGATATATTGGGATCCAGCTCATAAATTCCAGCGGTCCCCTTTTTGTTGCAGCAACTTTAAATGAGGAGGGATCTCTTTTGAAGGTTAGATCTGGCAATCCTTTTGCCCGATTCCGCAAATTAATCTGCGGGAAACCACAGTCATCCGCCGCAGCTCAAGCATTTCTGCAGGTTGGCACAGGGCAGATCAGTGCAGGTTTCTTTCTTCAGAATGTGAAAATCAAAAAAAACGTTTTTTTAAATTCGATGTGTAGGATTTACAGGGATTCGTAATTGATGCTCGATACTCCGACGATCTTGAGCCGCCCAGTTCTCTCCCGTGTCCTGAGATGGCAGCGCTATTGGCCTTGATGGCCGATGCGGTTTGCGAACTCTTCAATTCCCAACACAAGACTCGCCGTTCAAATCGATCCTCGGTTCAATTATCGATCGAGACATCCTCCAGGCGCGCAGCCTTTTCCGATACTCTGACGTGACCCCCCACAAATCACCATGGAAAATTCCGATTATGAGGGTGGACTTACAACAGCGGGCGAAGAGTCAACTGCACTTGTTTTGGTTGGCCATTGCGCTCAACTCTCAGGGTGACGGGTCGGCTGGAATTTCGCAGCAAGTTGCGGATGGTGGGCAATGACAAATCGGCAACGGGGCGCTCATTGACGCTCAATAACTCGTCTCCCGGCCGCAAATCCGCTGCTGCAGCCGGGGAAGGAGTTTGTACGACCGTGA
The DNA here is from genome assembly GCA_963803155.1 of uncultured Acidobacteriota bacterium. Taxonomy (GTDB): domain Bacteria; phylum Acidobacteriota; class Terriglobia; order Versatilivoradales; family Versatilivoraceae; genus CAWDMN01. The sequence goes on along the minus strand of CAWDMN010000083.1, from coordinate 18,669 downwards.
TTTCGATTCGTCTCAAACCGTCATCTTTTGCCTGCAATTCAAGACCGCTTTGGTCATATAAGAAGGGTTCGGTCAGGGCATGGGCAGGTTCAAAGATGGCTTGCCGGCGGGAATAGTCAATGAAGACATGGAAACGCCGCAAGATTTCCGCACCCAGTATGCCATCCAGATCTTCGCGGCTGAACGTTCCCCCCATGGCCTGAGAGAAGCTGCAGGTGACGTTCTTAAGCAAATAGGGGCCGAGCTGCAGAGAATCTATGCGTCCGACCTGCGCCTGAGATGAGCCGCCCACTCCCTGGAAGGTTTGAGAAAGCAAATGGGAATTTTTGGCGCGCGCCGACGCAAGCAGGTTGTGTTTGCGCACAAAAGGGGCATTCAGGACCATGGTTCTGCCATAGGGGTAATCCAGCAGAAGGCGGCAAGGAAGCGGCGGCAGGCCTGGCACGGACAATTCAGCCTGAAGGATGGGACCCTCTTTGATCGCGAGGGGAAAGATCTGGCCCTTGCCGCGGTAGACAAAGGTTTCCGGCTCGTGCAAGATGAACTGATGGGCATCGAAATCGATTTCCACCACATAGCGGGCAAGAAGCTCTTTGCCGACGATAGCGTCAATGCGCCGGCCCATGGCGCGGTTGACATTTTCCAGCGGAATGACGGGCATTTGGGCTAGGGGCAGGGTGATTCCCCCTAATTGCAGGGTGGCACCCAGCACAATCGAAATTTGTTGCGGATTATTCCCCGATCCGGAGGCGGTGGCAAGGGCTTGCCCTTGGATGCCCAGGCGAGTGGCCGCTTCACGGCTGATGATGGTTCCGCCGGCGGCTGAATCGAACTGGATATCCAGCGGACCTTTCCCATTGATGCTTCCCGAAAGCCAAATCCGCCAATCCTCAGTTTTGAAAAAGAAAAAATGTGGTTTTTTTTCTCCATTTGCAGTTCGATTGCCCGCCATTCCCGGCGGCTGGCAAAGGTGAAAAAAAAGGCTTGCTGCCAAGAGGAAAGGCCATAAGCAGATTGAGTGCCGTGCATTGCCGGCCACTTCACGGTGCTGGTTACCCCAAACAGAAAATTTGGTTTTAGAATTTCGATACATATTCCGTTCCTCATCGAAAAGTAAATGGATTCTCACTCTCTTCCGCAGAGGACACGGGTCCCGCACTTTGAGTAGCTTCATGGCAGTGTTTGGTTCATTTTTTTTGGGACAGTAGTTTTTAGGACATTATGTAGACATTTGGGTCTGATTCGTTCAAGGCACATTTCATGCTGATCTTCTTGTTTAGAACGACGAAACGTAGTTTCTGGAATCGACGGAGGCCCTCACCCAGAGCGGAGCCAGGGACTCCTGCCCTTCGCGTCGCTCTGAGCTAGCTTCCGACGCCCTCACAGGGCTCTGAATGGAAGCAGCGGCATCCTGCCACTGCGCTTCTCCAATAGATGTCCAAACGGTAGATCGCGCGCTGGATGCGGGCCGGGAATGACAATGGACAAGAGTAGGATGCGTTAGTCCGTCAGTTGATCCGTCATTTGACGGATAACGCATCAATTTTGCGGCCTAGCTGCTCTGCCGATGCGTTACGTCCGCGGGATAAGATCCCGTGGCCTAACGCATCCTACATCCTGTCATCCGCAAACCCCAACCGAGCTGCCCAGCGCCGGGGCGTCGGGGACCTCCGCCCTCCAACCCAACAATTTTCTTAGGAGTCACCTATGACAGCGCGGCTGGCACATCGAGAAGATGAAAATGCACAACCTCAATCTTCAAATTCTGAATGGCGAATGAGACTCTGTCCCTGAGGACGGTTTTTCTCACTCTACCTTCTGGAGCCGTCAACAAACCATAACTGTGCGGTTGCTGGATCCATTGGCAGTCCAGAATGTCGCTCTTGCGTCCGGGCAGGTTCTTGATTTGCCGCGCATTGGCGAGCTTCACCTCAAAGCCTGCCTCCTCCAGCACTTCGTATAGCGGAATTCCATAGATGCCCGTGGACTCCATCGCCACACTAGTCACCCCGCAACTCTTCAGCCAAGCCGCAATCTCGCGCAAATCAAAGGGAAAGGTCTCAAAGACCCGCACCGGATTCGGTCCTCGATCTTCGGGAACACAAACGTAGAGCTCCCGAGCCCCCTCATCGATCCCCGCGGCATTCGCATTCAGCTGCGTTAGGCTTTCCAGCCGGGGAGCCGCTACCCCTTTTTTTTTCTTGGATTGCTTTGGCATACCTAGCCTCCTTGACCCGTCTCTGTGCAATTAGACCGGTTGCCCATCCAGGAACTCACTCTTCTAAACGGGGTCTAAACTGCTGCCACCAATGAAAAATCTCCGGGCCACCGAACCAGGCTTTGATGCGGGCACAAACTTCGGCACCTAAGGGCTAACGGTCTTTGCTGTCTGAACATCACTACCTTAACGTCAAGGGGTTTCTTGCAGAAAAAACTCCATCAGGAGTCGGTGGCTTTGAATCACACCCAGCGAAATATTCCTTGAAAGCTGCTCGGTTCCCCCGTAATATTTTGAGGTGTAGGCACAATCCAAAATCAAAGGTCTTATCTTTTTCCGCAGGCTTCTCTTCTGTGCCAAGGTGGGTATGATATTTCCACGCCAATGAGAAGCCATTCTAGTCAACCATTATTCTGCTTCAAGGAGGGTTGATGCCATGCCCATCGAAAAAGAACCCATGATCAAGGTTGCCAAGAACTATGTTCTCCCCAACAGTACCCGGTACAAAGTGAAGGACGGCGATAGCTGGGAGAGCATCGCCCGCGCGCATGGGCTGGATGCGTGGGATTTAATCGAAGCCAATTTCAAGACGAGAAACGCGGAAGAAATCAACTGGTACCTCCGGAACCATGTGGGGTGCAACCTGCCGACAGCGGACGGCAAGAACTGGAGGTTCAGTTCCGGCGCCAATCCGGGAATCATTCACATCCCGAAGGGCCTTCCTTCTCTTTATTACGTCGTGCCGAACATGAAACTGATCCCGCAGGACAAGGACATGTCCTGTTGGTTTGCGAGCGGGCAGATGTTGATTCAATGGCGCTGGCGAACCTCGCAGGCTTGCGAGGTACAGCATCCGGACCCGTCTCTTCTCAGTAAATGGAGCAGACTTTACGACGATAATCCCGGGATCTCCAACTCCCAGATCGCGAACTTCGCACAAGATCTTGGATTGATAATGCTTCCGCCGATGACTCCTTCTCCAGAATACGTTCGAGACCTTCTCATGCAACATGGCCCCTTGTGGGTTAACGGCAAATCACACATCACCGTTATTGCCGGCATACGAACGGCGGGAGCTGGCATTGAAGTGTTAGTGTACGATCCAGCCAGACCCAACAATCCGCATGGCGTCTGGCACGATTTTTACGAGCAATATGGCTTGACCGAACACACGAGTCTCGATGCTAGTGCTGCCTCGCCGACTTCCATGCTCTATATCTCGTCGGTGAGATAGTCGCCCCATCAGAGGGCACTATTTGGGTCACGCATCTTAAAGGTCAGCCAAGTGGCAACACTAATCCATCGGCGGAGCCGCGCTGACTTTTTCGATCAGTGAGAAGAAAATTGCCTGTCTTCACAATCTAAATATTCTTGCCTCTTCCTTTGGAATGCCTAATTGCAGATGGGATCATCGCTGCGGATAAATACGCATTGTGGGGGCCTATTGACCTTCGACTCCGTTGTTCCTCGTAACGAATAGGAAGGAAAACTTGAAAATGGTGGATCCCTTGTCCAAATTTACTCATAGTTTTTCAAACTCAAAATTGGAATCGCCATTCGTAAATCTAGCATGTCGAAAAAATACTAAAATTTTTAGCAGACACGCACTTTGTCTCTCAGAGGGTGTTTAAAAGGATTTGGTCGGGACGGCTCGCCGAGCCGTCCGTCCATGCACAGCATCGTTGGCACAGTCGGCGCTTTCGGCGAATGCGCCCTACCTCGCGGTGGATGCCTAATGTATTTTTAAACACCCTCTCAGGCTTTTTGTCTCTTAGTCTAAAATTCAGAGTCTAGTGTCTTGTCACGTTACCCATCCATCGAATATGGAGTAATTTGAGAGTTTATTCCCTGGAAATATTATATTTCAACGGAGGCCGAAGTTATGTTGCGCTACGTCATGATGGCTTCATTTCTGCTGACAACCTGCTCTGCGCAGGATACAGCCCGCATGGAGCAGGTCGTTCAGTCCTATGTTTCCAGTAAGCAGTTCATGGGATCGGTGCTGGTGGCTCGTGACAAAGATGTCTTGTTCAGCAAAGGTTACGGATCGGCCAATCTCGAGTGGGATATTCCAAACACCCCTACGACTAAGTTTCGCCTTGGCTCCGTCACCAAGCAGTTTACCGCCGCGGCAATCCTGCTCCTGGAGGAACGGGGCAAATTAAAAATTGAAGATCCAATCAAGAAGGTTCTGCCTGATGCTCCGGCGGCGTGGGATAAAATAACCCTCTTTCATGTTTTGACCCACACGGCGGGAATTCCCAACTTTACCAGCCTTCCCGAATACCCAAAGCTAGAGCCTTTCCCAATCACTCCGGAACAGATTGTGGGGCTATTCCGCGATAAACCTCTCGAATTTTCGCCGGGTGAAAAAATGGAGTACAGCAACTCCGGATATATTCTGCTCGGATATCTGATCGAAAAGGTCAGCGGCGAGAGCTACCAGGATTTCATTCAGAAGAACATTTTCACGCCGCTCGGCATGAAGGATTCAGGCTACGATTCAAACTCCGCCATCATTCCACGCCGCGCGGCGGGTTATGCGCCCGGCGAGAACGGTCCGGTGAATGCGGGGTATGTGCATATGAGCATTCCGTTCTCAGCCGGCGCGCTATATTCCACTGCCGAGGACCTGTTGCGCTGGGAGCAGGGTCTTTTTGGCGGCAAGCTGCTTTCGGCCGAATCGTTGGCGAAGATGACCGCACCTTTCAAGAGCGACTACGCTTTTGGCCTTATAGTACGCACGGTCAAAGGGCGGAAAGTAATTGAACATGCCGGAGGAATAGAAGGATTCAATACCTATCTGGCTTATTTCCCGGAAGACAAATTGACGGTGGTGGCGCTGGGCAATCTGAACGGATCCGCGCCTGAGCAGATTGGCAATAGCTTGGCAGCCCTGGCACATGGCGACAAAGTGATACTGCCGTCAGAGCGGAAGGAAATCACGGTTTTGCCGAAGATCCTGGGAGAATATGTGGGAACTTACCAATTGGAACCCAAGGTCAACATTATGATCACATTGGAAGGCGGCCAATTGACGGCTCAGGTGTCCGGACAGAACAAAGTGCCGTTGTTTGCCAGCTCCGATGTTCAATTCTTCTACAAAGTCGTGGATGCCCAAATCGAATTTACCAAGGACGAGAAGGGTACGGTTACCGGCCTGATATTGCACCAAGGCGGGCGTGATATGAAAGCGCCCCGAACCAGCGACCGTGTGCTGGTGCGGAAAGAAATCACGGTGTCACCCAAGATTCTGGCGCAATACGTTGGCACCTATGAATTGCGGCCGGGCTTTGACCTTGTGTTCACGCTGGAAGGTGATGAGCTGATTTCGCAGGCCACCGGTCAGGGAAAGATCCCGTTATTTGCCGAGACCGAGACGAAGTTCTTCTCCAAGGTGATTGACGCCCAGATCGAATTTATTAAGGACGAAAAAGGCGCGGTGACTCATCTAATGCTGTACCAGGGGACCATCGAAATGAAGGCTCCGCGAAAATAGTGCTCATGTAAAAAGGAAAAAGCCAGGATCATCGCTTGTCGGGGCAAATATAAAGGTTAAAGGGGTCACACCAGGCTAAGTGGCTGGATGCATGAAGGATAAGCTCAAAAAACGGATGTTTTCGGCCTTTAATCGATCCTTTTTGTCCTCAAAAAGAAGTCGATAAGTAACTTTGGTTTTTCCCCGCTAACAACTTGTTTTGCAGAAGTCAATGATTCAGCCGTTGGACTTCCATTGGCCTTCGCTCTACACTGAATCTGAATGGCTGCTGGAAAGAATTCCTTTACAGCGGATCATATTCCAGCCCACAGCCACTCATTCGTTCGAATCCGCCCTGGAACTTATGGGAAAGACCATGATCGTGCGCGAGCGTTTGGTCAACTTGCTTGTCGAAAGTTCCCTTCTCACTCACAGCGCAAAGCGGCCATCGGATCTACGCTCGAAGCCCGTCTGGCGGGAATGTAGCTGGCGAGCAGGGCGATGCCGGCAAGAAGCAAGGAAACTGCCACGAGCGTCGCAGGGTCGTTAGCCGAAATACCGAACATCTGGCTCTGCAGCATGCCGGCGAACGCCAACGCTCCACCGGCTCCCAGCGCCAGTCCTATCAGCAGAAGATTGAATCCCTGTCTCAACACCAGCCGCAACACATCGCCGCGCTGGGCCCCGAGCGCCATGCGAATCCCGATTTCGGCGGTGCGCTCGCTCACCGCGTAGGCCATGACGCCGTACGTTCCAACTGTCGCGAGCAGGAGGGCCGCCGACGCAAATAGACAAACCAGTGTGGCCATCGAACGGCGGGGAGATCCTTCCCGGTAGAGCTTCTCTTCCATCGTCTGCACAGAGAAAACCGGCTGTTGATTGTCGACCGCCAGCACCGCCGTGCGCACCGATGAGGCAAGTTTGGACGGCTCGCCTGCCGTTCGGACGAAAAACCTCAGCGAGGTGAACCGGCCGTCGCGGTTTCCCCCCAGTCGGGCCAGCGCGCCGTCCCCCAGACGAATCAGTCCCATCGGCACGTAAAGTCCCATCGACTCGTCAGCCACACCGGGAAAGGAATGCCCGCGCGCCCTTTTGGAGATTCCCACCACCGTCAGCCACGGCACGTCGGAAGATTCCGTTTCGAGTTTCAAATTCTGGCCGATGGGATCTTCTCCGGGCCAAAGCTGCTGGGCAAGTCTCTCGTCGAGAATCACGATAGCCGAACCCCGCTCCGAATCCAGCAAGGTAAAAGAGTGGCCGCGCAGCAAAGGAATCTCCATGACGCGAAAATATTCTGAACTCACCGCAAGCGGATCGATCGGCGGAGCTTCAACCGCCGCTTCGGGGAGCGCCCCGAATTTCGTGACACCCCATCCTCCCGGCCCGGGCTTGAGGTTGATTGGCGTGGCAGCCGCGAAGTAACGCGCACTGGGCAGGCGTTCGAATTTGGCCAGCAAATTCCTGCTAAAATCCACGACCTGCTGCCCCCCAGGATAACGGGTTTTGTAAAGGTTCACCGTGACATTCAGGACGTTCCGCGGATTGAACCCTTTGTCCAGCGATTCGTATCGGATAAAACTGCGAATGAGCAAGGCCGCACCGTAGAGCAATACGAGCGATAACGCCAGTTCTCCAACGACAAGGGCGCCGCGAAAGCGATGGCTGCGCACATTGCCAGACTGCGCCATTTTATCTTTGAGCACTTCCCCCATGCCAAGGCGGACGAGCAGAAAAGCCGGGATGGAGCCGAAAAGCAGCGCGGTAATACCCACGAGAGCGGAAGTGGCGACCAGAACTCTGGAATCCACCCGAAAGGGATGTTGGAATGTATAGAGCCCGTTCAACAGCGGGATCGACCAATAGGCCAGGAGAACGCCCAGCGCCCCGCCCAGCGCCGAGAGGACCAGACTTTCGGTCAGCAACTGCCGGAGGAGGCGGAATCTGCGTGCACCCAAGGCCAGTCGGATTGCGATTTCTTTTTGCCGTGAAGTGGCGCGCGCCATCAACAAGTTGGCCACATTAATACATCCGATCAGCAGCACGCAGGCCACTGCACTCAACAGGAGAGAAATCATCAGGCGGAACCGGCTGGTCATGGTTTCGCGCCACGACTGGACGAAGACGTCGATATCTTTATTTGTCGTGGGATAGGCCTTGCTTAGCCGGTCTGCTATGACGGCCATCTCGCGGCGGGCCTCCTCGAGAGTCGCTCCCGGGCGCAAGCGCGCAAATACACCGGCACGCCGGTTGGCGCGATCTGATGGGATTGAATCTGTGCGTGCGCCCAGCGGCAAAAAGGCTTTGGTGAAAAAAGGATCGTCGAATCCCTGCGGCATAACTCCTACAACGGTGTAGCTCTCGCCCGACAGGGTTAGCTGGCGTCCCAGCACGCTGGACCTGCCGGCAAACTGACGCTGCCAGAAGCTGTAGGTCAGGATCATGACCCGCTCGGCGCCGGGATGGTATTCCTCCGTTCGGAATAAACGTCCGATGGCAGGGGGAACTCCCATGAGTGAAAAGAAATTCTCGGAAACAAACGCCGTGTCGACGTCCTCAGGCTCGGCCCCTCCGGAAATCGTGCTCCAGCCATAGCTCACTGCGGCCATTGTCAAAAAGACGGTGTTCTGCACCTTCCAGTCGAGGTAATCGGGAATGGATGACCCAAAACCACCCGTCTTTCGATGTTCTTCGTGGAAGGCGACAATCTCGTCCGCGCCTTTGTAAGGCATTGCCGGGAACATCAGGCTCCTGGCCATGCTGAATATTACGGTGTTCGCCCCGATTCCAATTGCCAGCGTCAGTATCGCAACAACAGCAAATCCCGGGCTGTTCAACAGGATCCGGACACTGTACTGCACATCATGAAAAAACGTGCGCATGGAAATTCCCCCTCCTTCTGCCCGGAAGATTGTACCTAAATTCGCACGGAAAAAGGTTGTAAAAGGAGGAAAGTTGTCCCTGAAAAAGAAAAGGCAAGAGCATATTTGGGCATGGCTTGATCATTTGACTATTTGTCAAACGACTCCCCTCAAGAAGCAGACCACAAGATCCGCCAGACCCAAGATGGATTCTTGATTCCAAGGGAACGATTAGGTATGAAGGGGCTAGGTTTAAAGGGTTGAAGGGGTCGCACCAATCTGAGTTGCTGATTGTGTGTAGGATAAGCTCAAAAAGACGAGCGTTTTGAGTCCTCAATCGATCCTTTTTGCCCTCAAAAATGAGGTCGATAAGCCACCTCGGTTTCTCGCTGCTAACATCTTGTTTTGTACACACCAAGGATTTGGCATTTAGTATTCCAGTGGCATCGCCCTGACCTGAATCTGAATGGCCGCTAGAGAGAATCTTTTTATGAGGTGTCATATTCCACCCCACGACCACTTAGCTGCACTAATGCTGCTGGGCTCATACCACAACTCGTCACTGAACCACACAATGTTCGTAAAAGGACATTTTGGAGCTTATAAAGTGCATTTAAGGCCTATTTTCTGGAGGTTTATGTAATCATCTATAAGCCTATCAAGCAATTGTTTTGGTGCCACCTCCTCACGCTCACCCCCTCACTCCTCAATAACCCCATGGTATTGAAACGGATCGTAAATAAACGATCTATCAAGTGAATCGTTAACGTCCAGCATGGCAAAAGGTCGGATTTCTTCGGCGGCGGGATAGTTCGGATAAATTCGCAGGTCATTGATCGTCCCGCGAAAAGTGGGGCAGGCGCTTGCCCTGAATAGTTGAATATTTTCAGAAGGGTGGATCGACTCAAAAAAAAGCCAGTAGTTGTATCAGGCGATCAAATGTTTGCGAACGGCTGAGTCGGGTGGCGACACGGATCATGTTTCATCCAACAGCAGGTGTGGCGTGCTTTTTGTGGATAACATCATCCCCCATCATCCATGCCAACCACCGCTTTGATTCCAGGTTGTGCCGTAAACTAAACCTTGCCGATGAATTGATCGCGCTCCTCATGTAAAAAAATTGAATATTAAAACATTCAAGACAGGCATGAATGGCGGCTGTATTGCTAATTTGGCGTTGCTTTTTTGGTAGAAGATCGGCACTATTTGCCTGATGCCAAAACGGGCCGATGCACAATTTCCACACCGACGAGTCTGGCTTGTCTGAAGGGGGGGGATGGTTGGAAAGAAATGGACTGTTCAGTCCGGGGAAATTTGGCATTGACTCGAAGGGTGGAAAAATAAGGCTGGCTCCACGTATTGCCTAGAATCTAATTTCAAATTGATGAGGTTCAAATTATGCAAAAGCGCAAGAAGATTTTGAGCGGATTAAGCATTGCAGGCCTAATTTTGGCAGGTTCTCTCCCTTTGATGGCGGATCAGCAGAAAGCGAAGACCTGCAGCTGCGGAAAGGGAGGTGAGAAACAGAAAGTGAAAGAAACTTCTGCTTCCAAAACTAAAGCGAAAGTCAAGAATGCTCCTACAGCTTCAAAAGAGGTCGAAAAGAGCAAAACCGCAAAATAGCAGGATTTCCCTCAATCCCTTGCTGGAAATCAGCAGGGCATCTTTCCAACAACAGGCCAGGTCTTGGACAAAAACAGCTATCGGATTTCCCCCTCCTTAAAAATGGAAGAGCAGGGGGGGAAGATCATCCTCCACTGGAAAGATCCCTCCAGTAGACGGATGGTTTCCGCCCCTGCCGGGCCCGACGAATTACTCGGATTGAAAATTGTTACCGAAAATCTTTCTCTCCAGACCCTCGCCCGCCGGCACCAGGTTCCCCTTTCCAAGTTTTACCGCCTGTTATCACTGCTGGACAGAAAAGGCATCCTGCAGGCGCCGTCCACTTTGTTACGGCGCGACGAAAAATTATTCCCTAAACCCGTTTCCGATGATCTCACCACCAACACTGTTTTTGGAATACAATGGCATATTACCAACTCTTGTGACATGCATTGCCGGCACTGTTATGACCGCAGCCGCCGCGAGGCAATGAGCTATTCACAAGCGATCAGGGTTCTCGAGGAACTGGAAACTTTCTGCCAAACACATTGGGTGACGGGCGATATTTCATTTACTGGGGGGAATCCATTTCTCTACAAAGATTTCCTCCGGCTTTATCGTGCTGCTGTCAAGCGGAGCTTTGCTGTTTCCATTCTGGGCAATCCAGTCCCTGAAGAAACCTTGGATCTTCTTTGCGCAATTCAAAAACCTGATTCTTATCAAATCAGCCTGGAGGGACTCGCCCATTCCAACGATGCGATTCGAGGCTTTGGGAGCTATCAACGGGGCCTCCGCTTTTTAAAAACCCTTCGGGAAAAAGGGATCCAGTCTTCCGTCATGATGACCGTGACGCAAGACAATCTCGATCAGGTAATCCCTCTGGCTCGCGCCTTGGAAGACAAGGTGGACAGTTTCAACTTTAACCGCCTATCTCGAGTGGGAGAAGGGGCCGCCCTCCAGCTTCCCAACCCGCAAGCGTATCGCCGCCTATTACAGGAATATATTCAGGAGGAGCCGGAACATTTCCACTGGTCGCTTAAAGAGAACTTGATTAATTTATGCCTGTCAGAGTCGGGTCAGGAACTGTCCACGGGATGCACAGGGGTCGGTTGTGGCGCCGCCTTTAATTTTCTGGCTGTGTTGCCGGACGGCGAGGTGCATGCTTGCCGCAAATTCCCCTCTTTGTTGGGTAATCTCAAACAGCAGTCTCTTGATGAGATTTATTTTTCAAAAGCAGCCCACCGATATCGACGGGGATTTAAATTTTGTGACGGGTGTGAAATTCGATCCGTGTGCGGCGGTTGCCTGGCCGCAAAAGAAAAGCATGGGCCGCGGCTCGTCTCATCCCGGGACCCCTTCTGCTGGAAAAGCCGCGAATGAAGTATCCCGTCAAAAGGGCGATGAGTGCCTGTCGAACCCTTACTCAGGACCTAATCCCTTATTACCCTAATCTCATTGCCGTTATCCCACTTTAGAAAATAGCCCGGATGGAGGCGGGGTGCCCCCACCCCGCCTGAGTTTGCCAAGCTTGCTGAGACGGCATGAGGGCAGGCCGCCTCCAGCATCCCATTTTCATATTCTTGCTGTGTCAGATGTGCTGGCATGCGTAGCTCCTCTGAATATCCCTGCCGAGCGGTTCCAAATATGGAAGATTACCTGTGAATCCATTCTCTTTGGAGGCGAGCTAAAACAGTCGTATAAGCCGCCGCTGGGGATCCAACGACAAGTCCAAAGATTAAGGAAGATTTCATTGAGGCTCAATGCTCCCCACCTTTTTGAATCCATGGGATTTGAACTTTTGTGGACACGCCCCCTATTTCACTGTGACTTGCATAGTGCAGGTTAAGCGTTAATATTTCATTGATGCTTCGGAGACCCCATTCAAAACGCCGGTCCAGCTGCCCGTTGAATATCTCACTGGCCGTGGCTGATTATCCGCGATCTGATGATCCGCGGGTTCCAAGCATTTAAGGACTCCCAGGAATCAGGCAAAGGGGTTGCCTGCGGCATCCTGGCGGATCGCCTTCAGAAGTTCGAAGCATGGGGGTCATTACCTCGGCTAATCTCACAAATCTGCTGGTTATCGATTCAACCACAGGAGGAAACGTTATGAAGAAATTTTCTCTTCTTATAAGCGCGGTGCTGCTTTTGGGCATCGTGGCATTCGGTCAGGCCCTCGCACAGGCGGACCGGGAGTTGGGCATGAAGTCTCTCCAGCAAACTCGCGACGGCGTGGTTGAGGCCACGAAAGGACTTTCGGAAGCCCAGATGAAGTTTAAGCCGGCGCCGGACCGCTGGTCAGTGGCGGAAACGCTCGAACATGTCGCCCTGGCCGAAGATTACATTTTTCAGAATGTCACGGATAAGATCATGAAGGCGCCCCAAGGCGCTGCTGATCGCGACACGGCAAAAATCGACGCCATGGTTCTCGCAATGATTCCAGACCGAAGCCACAAAGCGCAAGCGCCGCCGCCGCTGGTGCCCACGAACCGCTGGACCCCAGAAGAGACCCTCGATCATTTTCTGAAGAGCCCCGCAACCACGATCGAGTTTTTGGAATCCACGCCTGACTTGCGCGAACATGTTGCCGACAGTCCGCTTGGCCAGCCGCTGGACGCCTACGAGTGGCTGCTTTTTATTGGCGCGCACAGTGAGCGGCACACAAAACAGATCCTCGAAGTGAAGTCGGATCCTAACTTCCCGAAAGACTAACGCCACGCCATTTCCGCGCAGGGGTGGAGCACGTGCGACGGTTTTCATTGGAAAACTCCGATCACTTGAACGCGCAGATATGCAAAACTAAGAAAGGAGACAGGGATGAGCAAGGTGAGGGTACTGGTGGGCACACGCAAGGGCGCGTTCGTCCTGACAGCGGATGGTAAGCGCAAACGATGGAACACGAGCGGCCCCCACTTTGGGGGTTGGGAGATTTACCATATGAAGGGCTCCCCCGCCGATCCGAATCGGTTATATGCGTCACAGTCCAGCGGCTGGTTCGGGCAGGTGATCCAACGTTCCAACGATGGCGGTAAGAACTGGGAGCCGGTGGGGAACAAGTTTGTGTATGACGGCGTCCCCGGCACACACCAGTGGTACGATGGTACGCCCCACCCCTGGGAGTTCAAACGTGTCTGGCATCTCGAACCAGCACCGACCGATCCAGATACTGTCTATGCCGGAGTGGAGGACGCCGCTTTGTTCCGTTCCAGCGACGGCGGGCAGACTTGGCAGGAAATCTCCGGACTGCGCAACCATGGCTCAGCATCTCATTGGCAGCCAGGCGCTGGCGGGATGTGCCTGCACACGATCCTTTTGGACCCAAGCGATCCCAGCCGAATCTACATCGCGATCTCAGCCGCGGGCGCCTTTCGTACCGACGATGCCGGCCAAACATGGCGGCCAATCAACCGGGGACTGAAGTCTCAATACATCCCCGATCCCGATGCCGAGGTCGGACATTGTGTCCACCGCATGGCCATGCACCCGTCGCGCCCCGGGGTGCTGTTCATGCAGAAGCATTGGGACGTCATGCGCAGCCTCGACGCCGGCGAATCGTGGCAGGAGGTGAGCGGAAACTTGCCGACCGACTTCGGGTTCGTGATCGACGTTCATGCACACGAGCCGGACACCATCTACGTCGTCCCGATCAAGAGCGACTCGGAACACTTTCCGCCCGATGGAAAACTTCGCGTATACCGCAGCCGCACGGGTGGAAACGAGTGGGAGGCGCTCACGAAAGGCCTGCCGCAACGCAATTGCTACGTCAACGTGTTGCGCGACGCGATGGCCGTCGATTCGCTTGAATCGTGCGGCGTCTATTTTGGCACCACCGGCGGGCAGGTGTATGCGTCGGCCGATGCCGGAGACAGCTGGGCGCCCATTGTTCGAGATTTGCCGGCTGTGGTGTCGGTCGAGGTTCAAACATTGCCATGATCCGAGTCATAATTCCTCCCCATTTGCAGATACTGGCGCGTGTTGGAAGCGAGGTGAGGCTCGAGATCCAAGGCCAGGCCACGCAGCGCTCGGTCCTCGATGCGCTGGAGGCTTGCTATCCGATGCTGCGCGGGACGATTCGCGACCAGGTAACCCAGCAGCGGAGGCCCTTCCTGAGGTTTTTCGCCTGCGAACAGGATCTATCCCATGAGCCGCCGGACACCCCACTGCCCGATATGGTTGCGTCGGGGGCGGAGCCGTATCTCATCTTTGGGGCCATTGCCGGCGGTTAGGGTCCGGCACGCGCGTCCAAACCCGATAAGATTAGGGAGACGGCAATCCTCTCTTTCGCCATAATTTTTGTGTCCGGGGTCGGCGGTCTGTCTGGTGACGGAGGTCAGTTCTACTTATTCGATTCTGCTGCAAAACCCCCATCTGAAGCCAATTTCATCAATTCGAGGCGGATCTAAAATCTATCTCCACCTTAAGAAAATGCAATGGTGAGCCTCTAAACGAGAAAAGTTTTTTCACAATTTTTTCCGACGAGGTTTTGCAGCAGAATCCTTATTCAATATAAACACGGCTTTGAGCTTTTACGAGGTGGAACGAATTTGTCCATCGCGGTGAGTTGATTATGCCAGATAATGCAGACTGTTACTGAGGTAATCCGTAAAAGCTGCGCCACGCTTTCTCCCCTCCCAGTTCTCCGAGTCTAGACATCATCGTGCGTTCTTAAGCATTTCAGAGTTTTCCCTCACTCTTTTCAAATTAGTGGGCAAAGCCCCCCTTCATGAATTGAACATGTAAAGGTTGGCCATGCCTCAGAACAGCGAATTCACTCTTCGGGAGTGCTATATCGTTGCCTAAACCATGGAAAATACCCCACGGGAATATTTGGTTCCAATTCCGACCATCCGGCCATATTGTATGCAACCGCACAATAGAGTGCATATCTTTAGTTGTTAGGCTTTTTCCCGGAACTCAGGATGGCAAATGACACTTTCATTTCCAAGATTGACGGGTTCAGCAGCATTGCTGGACAATGGTTTTGCCATTTTCACATCTTTATTTTAGCCCGCTAGGAACACCCGCCATGTTGAATACCATCATCGGTTCCCCGATTCAAGGCCATACGAAGACCGCTCCCACAAAACAATTCGGCAGCACAAGGGTAGAAGCAAAATGCTTAATTCGAGTTCATTTATGAAGTCGTTTTTCAACGAATAATCCGAAGGCCGATTTATAGGGCGGTTTTGTTAATCGTCAGCGCTAACCCAAGTTCCGCAGAATCGCCCCACAGCGAAAGTCATTCTTCGCAAATCAAAAACATGACTTTATAAATAGACTCTAATTACTGATGACAGGCACTTGTACCTTTTGGCCACAAAACACCAGCGATGGTGGTTTTCGACCATCTGCACCGCCCTGACGCCGAGTCAAGTGATTGCTAGTCAGCAGGTTGTCGTTTGGCACGCAGCTTGCTCCATGGAAAGCGTGATATGATACCTAAAGGAGGTGCATCATGAAGATTATCAAAGGTCAATGGATGATACGCCAAGCGATTAGTCTGGTTTGTGTTTCACTTCTGGCTGGCGGCCTTATGTTTGCGCAACAACCAGCGCCTCCCGCACAAGCTCCCGACTCACGCCTTTCCCCGGAACAGTTGGACACCCTGGTTGCGCCCGTGGCGCTCTACCCGGATGCCTTGCTCAGCCAAGTGCTGGTAGCGGCCACCTATCCGCTGGAACTCGCCGAGGCGGGGCAATGGCTGCAGCGAAATCGCAATCTACAGGGCACCCAACTGGTGGATGCGGCGCGCCAGCAGAACTGGGATCCCAGTATCCAGGCCCTCGTGGTTTTCCCCGATGTGATCAACCGTTTGAACGCCGACATCCGCTGGACCACCGATCTGGGCAACACATTCCTCTCACAACAGGCCGATGTCATGAATGCCGTGCAGCGGATGCGGGCTCAGGCCCAGGCGGCTGGCAAGCTGCAATCCAACTCGCAGGAAACCGTCACGACCGAGAGGGAAGGGGATCACTCGGTAATTGAGATTCGACCAACCAACCCCGAGGTAGTCTACGTGCCTTACTACAATCCTGAGTACATCTGGGGGCCGCCCCTCTACGGTTATTATCCCGCGTGGGATTACCCCTATTTCGGCTTTGGATTCGGATTTGGCCCCGGCATTTACCTTGGAGGCTTTTTCGGCGGCCTGGGTTGGGGTGGTTGGGGATGGGGACCGAACTGGTTCCATTGCTCAATCTATCAGAATCGTTTCTTTTTCGATCATTACGGTTACGGCGGGCATGGATATCGATTTGGCGCCACCTGGGCGCACGATCCCGGCCATCGGATGGGAGTCCGCTATGCGAGTAGTGAGCTCAATCACCGCTACGGCAGTTTTTCATCGGCGCGCGGCGGTTACAGTGCCGGGCGATTGGGCGGACAATCCTATGCAGCGCGACAGTACAACTCGGCACCCCGATCCAGTGGGGTTCAAGCCGGCGGTTGGAGACATTTCGGCCCGTCGGGGGGCGCCAGCCAAGGTGGACAACGCAGCTATCGCTCCAGCCCGTCTTATAGCAATAGCAACGGATATCGCTCGAACCCGTCTTACGGCGGCAACTACGGCGGAAACCGCGCCGCGCCCAGCTATCGCTCCAGCCCGTCCTATGGCAACAGCAGCGGGTATCGCTCGAATCCGTCCTACGGCGGCAATTACGGCGGGAACCGCGCCGCGCCCAGCTATCGCTTCAGCCCATCCTATGGCAACAGCAGCGGGTACCGCGCGAGCCCATCCTACGGCGGCAACTACAGCGGAAACCGCAGCATGCCCAGCTATCGCTCCAGCCCATCATACAGAGGAGGCGGTTCCAACGCTAGCCGTTCTTTTAGCGGCGGTGGCTCGAACCGTTCGGGCGGCAGCTCCCGCGGCGGTGGATTTAGTAGCAGTCATAGCGGTGGGGGCGGCTCCCATGGTGGCAGCGGTCGTCACTAACGAACTTAGTCAAGCTATTGTCTGGGGGCTGAAGCACCGAACGGCCCCCAACACCGAACCGCGATCCCTAATGCAGCGATCCTGATCCAACATTTGGCGCCAAGTGCCCGCCCTTGATATTTGAGTATTTTCCCATAAGGCAGGATGGCAAATGACAATTCGTAAATACTCAGGTAGTAGCCAGAAGTCAGAATTCAGTAGTCAGAATCCAGAATGGCCTGCGAATAGGCCTCAAAAAGATTGCAGCATAAACTGGTGAGCCTTTTGCCACGCCACAAAGTAATCAAATCTCGATACTGGCGCCTTCATTCTGACTCCTGAATTCTGAATGCTGGCTACCTGAACAGTTACAGAAATTGAATGATTCTGGCACAAAGAAAAAATATTTTTCAGTGACTTTGTGCCCCGTGAGAAATATAAAACCAAAAAATGAGTGCCTTTCTTTAAGATTTCTTAAAAGTGCCGTTTGAATGCATAGCTTAAAACACCTCCGGAATGGGCTAGGGTACCGTCCCACCCGAAAAACTCGTGCCAAAAAGCTCACTGTACCTGATCAGTCAGCTGACGACGGAAGGCGTGCTGGCAAGTGAACAGCCACGTTAACCGCATTTGTGGGGAAGCCTTTATTTTGGTTTCCCACCCATCGCCACTGTGATTTATTTCTGCCCTTCGAGCGGTTCCGCTGGCATGAGTTTCACCTCTGCTGCAAACCGCCGAAAATTGCTGTAAGAGGATTCAGTCTCCAGAAAGTGTTTCCCCTGGTGGCCTTGATACAAAACGGTGCTGAAGTGGGCGGGCACCATAACTCCCTCCGGTCCCGGCTCGAACTCCTTAATCCATCTTCCTAACGGGTAAGGATGTTTCCCTCCCCAGCTGATTGTGATATCCACCTTCACCAGGCGCCCCCCCGGATCGGCTAAATAATATTTTCCCATCGCCGGAATTGGCGTTCTTCTTCCCATGAGATCTTTAAAATGGATCAGCGTCTTGGATGGTGCTTCCTGAAACTCCACGACTGAATTCGATTCTCCATTGGATGCTTGCCCCGGCAGGAGTTGGCAGGCAATGGCCCCCCGGTGCTCTGGACTCGCGTACTGGTACCAAGTGCCGGCCAAATCACCAAGCCCTTGGTTGGCGAGGTAGTATCGAGTGCTTTCCTTGTTAATACGTTGAATTTCACTTTCCAAATCAGTAGTGTGGCTATCAAAAAGCTGCTTTAACCTGCGAGGATCCCGAGGCAGTTCCTTGCCATCCACTGAAATTGTATCCCGGAATTCAAGGGCTTCTTCCGGGTGGCTGGGCAGACTGATCACATAATAGTCAGAGATGATCTCGCGTTGTTGCACTAGAGCACCCTTCCGGTCATACCTCTTTTGTATTTGTTTCTCTCGTGCGATGAATTGGCGGAATTCTTTGTAATAGAGTTGGCTGCAGGCATCCGCTTGATCGAGGGTAACCTCGAGTTTGGCGTCATTCCCCAACTCTGCTGCCGCGGCGCCTTCAATCCAGAGGACATGATTAAAAGAGATGGAACTGGAACAAGACCAGAGAATTAAGAAAAGGAACAGACAACTAA
>CAWDMN010000082.1:0-108029 GCA_963803155.1 uncultured Acidobacteriota bacterium | reverse complement strand
GGAACCGGCGACCAGAGCTGGGAAACATTCCTGCACTTTGAAGCAGGAAGCGCAGGCGGCAAGCCGGAACGATTAAACTGGACGATGCAGATGGTGACTCCACCACAACCGAAGAGCCTCACCCTGGATGCGACTTCCACCGCACAACTCGATTACGTCTTGACTCCCGATGCTGCGGCGCAAGTCCCCGCCGGCGAATATTCAGTCATCGCCGTCCTGGAAGTCTCCGCCGCTGCCACCCTGCCTCAGGACCTCTGGCGAGGCCGCGTCGCTTCCCAACCCGTCAAATTGAAAATCTCGTCAATACCCGCCAAACCTTCTCCCACAGAGAAGGCGGCCATGAACATGCAGCGGGCGGAATACTTTTCCACAATCAAAAACTGGAATAATGCACTTGCCAGCGCTCAAGCGGCCTTAGTAGCTGATCCGCACCTGATTCGCGCCGAAATGATTGTGGGAGAGGCCAAAGAAGCGCAAGGAGACTTGTCTGGAGCTAGAGATGCCTTTGTAAGTGCGGAGCGCCTCTTCAATGAACAATACCCCAACTCCTATGAAAGACCGCAGTACCTGATTCACAAAATCGCGACGCTGGACGAGCGGCTGGGAAAGCGCCCGACTAAATCGGGACCCTAGAGAGTCGAAGGTCTTCTCGCCACGTCACGGTTTTGGCGCCGTGGGCGGCTAGGTCACGCGGGCTGGCCGAGAGTGGTGGCTCTCCGAGGCTTCGGGCTCAGGATTTCCCGCACGGTTCGGTATGGCCGAACAGCCGGCCGCGGGTTCCACACAGGAGAAAACATGAAGACCCTATGTATTCTGTTTTGCGGCATTCTTCTCGCCCCCATGGTGGCGCTGTCCCAGGGCGGATTTGCGACGATGATGACTCACTCGCGCACTAGGCCGGCATCTGCCAAAGGAGAAACGCAACTTCTCGCCGATTGGCTCGAAGGCCAGATCGCGAAGCAGCTGATGGACAAATATCCGTGCGCGAAGCCGACGTCGATGTCGGCAGTCCGCGACGTACTGGACTTGAACCGGCAACGACAGTTATTGGGCGCGGATACCGATGCGGATATGCAAAGCCTCGCCCAGGCTCTCGGAGTAAAATATCTTATTACCATCACGGTCACGGAGATGGGCTCGGGCGGCGCCGCCATGGATGCGTCTTTCATGGACGCGAACACCGGCAAGACGCAGCAGAGAGCCGGCGACGTCGCTGGCGGGGGCGAGGCCGCGTTCGATGCCGCCGAAGCGTTTGCCAAAAAGTTCGTCGACAGCCTGGGCAATCTCCCCCAGTTTTCCAAGAGCAACTGCGACCCCACCAACCCTTGGACGGGCGCCATCACGTATCGCCTAGCCCAACACCACGAGGACAATAGCGAGCGCAAGGCGATCAGCGGTGAGGGGACGGTTACCACCACGTCGAGGAGTTCCTCTAACTACGACGTCACGATCAAGATCGGCTGGACTGGCCAGCCGCAGGCCTTTATCACCGCGAACACGCTCTCGGAAACGCAAGAAATAGGAAAAGTTCGAATCGACTGCAGGCGCCCGACCATAGCATACCACCCACCCGAATGGAAGAGCGCCGGCTGGGATCATGTGACACGCATAGAAGAAAACGCATCGGGAAACGGTGTATCCAAGGTTTCGGTAACGCTCTCTAGCGGCCAGTACAGGATCGCTCTGGACATGCCCGAAATCCAGGGCACAACGACGGTGAAAGAGAGCAAGCACAACGACGGCGGGTGTGGGAAACCGAATGACAACAACACCGCCCCGATCCAGGTGCCTTGGAAAATCAAGGTATCACTTCCGGTCATTGAACGACGCCTCCCGAAAATGGACACGCTTACGGGCAGCGACACAGATGCTAAAGGCGGATTCATTTCGTGGAACCTGACACGAACGCCGATGCGAAAGTGAGACCGCTAGTCTGCTCCAGCGGCCCAGAACATCCGCCAATTTCTGTAACGGCAACTTCGGCCCTGCGTCAATCCGCCGCAGTTGTCACTCTGATCCGTTCTGCTGCACTCAAGTCCCTTCGCTTCTAGGATGCGCTGAACAGACCTGTTCGAAAGCGAGACGCATCGATCCCATATGCGAACAGGGAAGAAGCCTTCTTCCTCCCTCCCGTCAACACACCATAGGCCATTAATATCTTTATAAACAAATACATAAAAAAAACGTTCCCGTTGGCCTATCGATTGCGTCTAATCCTTCAGGCATTTGGGAAATGTCTTTTTGCCGGACAAAAGGATAATGGCTCCTGCATATCAATGGGGCGAGCAAAAGGAAAGGTTCCCGTTTTCTTTGGGATCATCAAGACGCTGCTGATTTGAATCATCGAGGTCTAACGAGTGCGCATGGCATTCACATAGAAAATGGATGCTGCCAGCGGAACACAGACCGAACAGGGGAGAAGGAAAAATGCAAACACTTCTACAGGACATCCGTTATGGTCTTCGGTTGTTGCGCCGCCGTCCAGCTTTTACATTGGTGATTGTGATCACTCTGGCCATATGTATTGGAGCCAACACCACCATTTTTAGCGCTGTCAATGCCGTGCTTTTGCGGTCTTTGCCTTATGCGCAGTCAGACCGGCTGGTGCAGCTTTTTTTTACGCTTCCCGGGGACAATTTCTTGGCCGGGCTCCTCGGCTCCCCCAAGCTGAATTTCTCTTATGCGGATTTCCAGGATATCCGCTCTCAGCAACAGGTTTTTGAAGAAGTAGCTGCCTATCGTGCCATCGATTTGAATTTTAAATCGGACCTAGGGCCAGAGAGACTTGTCGCGGCCAATATCAGTGAAGGGTTTTTCCCACTGCTGGGCGTCAACCCTTTTCTGGGACGTGGATTCCTGCCTGAAGATTTCAAATCCACTGGACCCCATGTAGTCGTCCTCAGCCATAGTCTTTGGCAAAAGCATTTTGCCGGGCAACCCCGAAGTCATCGGGAAAAATGTGACACTGGAAGGAATTCCTTATACGGTGGCGGGGGTCATGCCGGCCAGCTTTTCCTCCATTCCAACCCGGGATTGGGGGGTTCATTCCGGACTGATCCGATCCCAACGCGAGCCGCAATTATGGACGCCATTTGTTCCTTTAAAAGACGACTGGGACCGAGAGTCCATGCAATTCGATCTGATTGCGCGGTTGAAACCGGCCATTGCCCTGGCACGAGCTCAAGCGGATTTGAATCTGGTGGCCCGTCGTATCGAGCAGCAGTTCCCACATTACTTCAAGGGTTGGTGGATTGCCGCCGAGCCGCTGCATGAAGCGCTGTTCGGGCGGTATCGCACGCTGCTGTTGATTTTGCAGGGCACGGTCGGTCTGGTCCTCCTGATTGCCTCCGTCAATATCGCCAACCTCATGTTGAACCGGGCAGTGGGACGCCAAGGCGAGTTGGCTATTCGCGCTTCTTTGGGGGCCAATCGTGCGCGGATCCTGCGCCAACTCCTGACCGAAAGTTTTTTGCTTTCCCTGCTGGGGGGCGGATTGGGACTGCTTTTGACCGTTCAGGGCAGCCAACTGCTCAATGCCTTTTTGCCTGCCATCTTCGTGGGCATTCCGCCAACCCGCATTGATGCCCAAGTTCTTGGTTTTACTATTTTCATTTCCTTGCTGGCTGGAGCTGGCTTTGGTATGGCGCCGGCTTTGCTGGCTTCACGAATCAACCTGAATGCGGCGCTCCGCCAGGGACAAAACCAGGCGGGGCGCTTTAGTCGAAATAGGCTGAGCCGCCTATTGGTGGTGGCTCAAGTCACTCTGACCCTGCCTCTGCTGATTTCTTCCGGACTATTGGTGAGAACTTTTCTCCAACTTTGGAACGTCAACCTGGGGTTCCAGACTCGCCAAATCCTGACCATGCGCATTAATTTCACGAACGAGGGAGCTCAAGACAACCAGGCGCTCCTCGCCTACTTGCGACGCGTGCTCGAAAAAGTGCCCGCATTACCTGGTGTGGAATCGGCCGGTCTAGTGGGAGCGCTGCCAACTACGGGACATTTCAACCAAACTTCATTTTCCCCGGAGGGGCATCCGGAGATGAAGAACAATCCCGTATATGTTCTGTCGCAACCCGCCAGCGCTCAGTATTTCCAGACCATGGGAATTCCTTTGCGACAGGGGCGGCTCTTCACGGACCAGGAGAATGAAAATACGCCCTGGGTCACTCTGATCAGCGAGACCATGGCCAGGAAATTTTGGCCGGGCCAAAATCCCGTGGGGCAGCGAGTTAATTTGAGTGGGAAACAATGGACCATCTTGGGTGTTGTGGGAGATGTTCGTCAGGAAGACTTGGCGATGGATTACCGTTGCTGCATGTACATGCCCTTTCCACAGTACTTGTATCCCTCTTTGATTTTGGCCGTGCGTACCGCGGCCAGTCCACAAGCGATGAGCGCAGCAGTCAGAGAAGCCATTTATTCCATCGATGCCAGGCATCCGGTTTCTCAAGTTCGCACCATGGAAACGGTCATTAACGATGGCTTGCTTTCCTTGAGGCTCATCACGTTTCTGCTGTTGACGATGGCGGGGTTGGCATTTATTTTGACGCTTCTCGGAGTCTACGGTGTCCTGGCCAATATGGTGGCGCAACGAAGGCGGGAAATAGGATTGCGGATGGCGCTGGGCGCCAAAAAAGAGGATGTATTGAAAATGGTGCTGCGACAAGGATTGTCGCTGGTTTTGCTGGGCATTGGAACTGGAATTCTTTTTTCGTTGGGCCTCACGCGAATTCTTTCCAGTCAGCTCTATAGCGTAACGCCTACTGACCCGGCCACCTTTGTGGTAGTTAGTCTTTTGTTGATTGCCGCTGCCACGCTGGCCTGCACATTGCCCGCCCGCAAAGCGGCTCAGGTGGACCCGATGGTGGCGCTGAGATGTGAATGAAGTGACTGTCCTGCCCGCTATTTGTCTTTTGGCCGAAAATGCCCCCTATTTCGCACTGCAGCGGCATTTCAACCTATAAGAATCTGTAGCCATATTAGCGGTCATTCCGACAATTGGTGCGAAACGGAAATAGACGCTGGGAACAAGAAAACGAAAGCCGGCTCCGGAAGAGAGAGGGATGTCGGCAAGTGGAAAATGGCTCCCTTTTGCAGGCACTTATTTGTGGGCTTTGGATTCCGTGAGAGTGCTGTCCGCCTTGACTTTCGCGGCTGGAGACGGCGATCCCGTGCCTTTTTCGGCCGAAGGGCCCGCCTCTGAGGCGGTCGCGGGAACTCCCGTCAGATTGCTGGCAATGGGCGCTTGGCTCCTCAACACCAGGATGCTGATGCGCCGGTTTGACGCCGCAAAAGGATCCTGAGGATTCTTGAGAACCGTGTCGGCAAAACCGGCCACTCGGGCTATCTGCCCAACGCGCAAACCACTTTCCGCCATGACTCGCCGGGCGCTGTTAGCCCGTTCACAGGAAAGTTCCCAGTTGGAATAAATAGCATTGTCATGATAGGGACGCTGGTCGGTGTGTCCCGAGATGACGACTCTATTGGGCAACCGTCCAATTTCGCGTCCGATTTCAGCGAGAACGGCTTTGGTGGCCTCTTTGGGAGTAGTGCTTCCCACATCGAACAATACCTGGTTGGCTTTTTCGAGAAGCTGGATTTCCAGTCCATCTTTGGAGATCGACATTTCAACTTGGTTCTTGATGCCATCCAGCGCTTTCGTTTGGTCGATGGTATCCTTTAATTGGCGCGCCGCTTTTTCTAGAACCGCGGTTTCAAAATCCGCTTCCAGCTCTTTAACTTTGGGGGCGACACCTCCCTCATTCAAACCGCGGCCTCCAGGGAGAATTCCGGCGTTTTTGGAAAATCCTTCCGGATCCTTAAAATAGGCAGCGACCGATTGCTTTACTTTGTTACTCTGACCCAATATCCACATGACAAGGAAGAAGGCCATCATTGCCGTAACAAAATCGGCATAGGCCACTTTCCAGGCGCCTCCATGATGCCCATGGCCTCCCTTTTTCTTTTTGATGACAATGATGGGCCGATTATTGTCCGATTCGCTCATGCCGCCCCCTGCTGTTGTTGTTGTGATGCTCCGGCTTTCGCCTGACGGCAAGCTCCTTCCATTTCATCGTTGGAGGGGCGATTGAAGGTGAAAATCACTTTACGGGCAAATTCCACCGCAATCATGGGGTTGGTCCCTCCGGCAAAGGAGAGCAAACCAGCTTTGATGCATTCCAGATATTTCCCTTCTTCTTGCGCGTCATGTTCAACACGAGTTGCGAGCGGCCCCACATAACCATAGGCGAGCAAAACTCCCAGAAAAGTGCCGACCAATGCCGCTCCGACGTGATGTCCAACCTCTTCGACCGCCCCGCCAATGGATTGCATGGTGACCACAATACCCAGCACGGCAGCCACAATTCCGAGGCCCGGCAAGCTGTCGCCCACTTTGTTCAAAACAGCGGCGGGTAATCCCCCTTCTTCGTGGTGAGTTTCCAGCTCCGCATCCATCAGTTTTTCCAGCTCATGTTGATCGGAAATACCATTGACCATCAACTTCAGAGTGTCAACCATGAAATTAACCGCATGATGGTCCATCAGAAATGAGGGATATTTTCCGATAATGGCCCCCTCTTTGGGGTTGGCTAATTCAGCTTCTAAAGAAATCAGTCCGTCCCGGCGTGCCTTGTTAAACAGCTCATACATCAACGTTAACAATTCTAGATAGGTTTGTTTATTAAACCGGTTGTTTAATATTCCCATAACCTTTCCCGCGAGTATTTTAATGACTGGCATGGGAGTACTAATGAAAATGGTTCCAAAGGCGGCCCCGCCAATAATTATTATTTCGGCGGGTTGGACCAGGGCCATAAAGGGCCCTTTGACGAGGGCAAATCCGCCCAGCACGCAACAAGTCACAAATACAATACCGATGATTGAAACCACAACCCACCTCAATTTCCGAATTTTGGTTGGGAGCAGACACTTAATGGCTTCATAGCTCCGCATCCTTACCATCGGATAATTTGCTGAAATCTTGAGTTATTTTCTCTCTATTTCTTCATGGAATTCGGGAACCACAGGTTGTCATTGGCCAAGTTCCTCCCTGAGGAATCCGCATCGCGACTGTACCATGTCGTAGTGAAGACTCGTGCTTTCCAATGAGTCTGCAGCTTTTGGATGGATTAAATGCCGCGGACCCGTTGAGGCAGAATGGGATGGCGGATCTACGCCGAAAATTTTTTCCATCCATAGCACTAAGGTTCTTATCTTTCTGGTTGGGTCTGAATTGGGCTTATGTTACTATCCTTTCGCTGAGCACTACACACTGTCCAGGAATGAACAAAGGGTTATGCTCCTTCGAGAAAAAAGTCTGCTTCTAACCGCAAATGAAATCGAACGAACCTTGCAACGCTTGGCCCATGAAATTTTAGAACGGAATAAGGGAACCGCCAATCTGGTGTTGATTGGGATTCGGCGCCGGGGTGTCCCGCTGGCTGAGCGGCTGGCGCGGATTATGCAAGACCTGGAGAAGACCAGCGTGCCCGTCGGATGCCTCGATATGAATCTTTATCGGGACGACCTTTCTCTGGTGGCGACCCAGCCGATCATCCACAAAACGGAAATCCATTTCCCCATCACCGGCAAGTGCGTAGTGCTGGTGGATGATGTGCTTTACACGGGCCGGACCGTGCGGGCAGCCCTCGATGCCCTGCTTGATTATGGTCGGCCCAAACTGATCAAACTTTGCGTGCTCATTGACCGTGGTTGGAGAGAACTGCCTATTTCCGCCAATTACGTCGGTAAAACCTTGCAAACGTCGGAAAAGGAAGTCGTGGAGGTTCATCTGGCGGAAATTGATCAGGATGACAGTGTCCGCATGATGGAAAAAGTTGCATCGGCGGAATGACGGGTTTCCAACTTCAAGGGATTGATTCCCTCTTGGTTTTGGACCAAGTCTGAAGTTGGCTGGATGACCGACCCTATTCTGGATGCGCGAAACAGGGGGAACTTGTGCCCTTACGAAGCAAAGACCTGTTAGGAATCGAAGCTTTGTCCGTGGAAGAAATCCGGCTTATTTTGGACACGGCGGAGTCCTTTCAAGAGATTTCCACCCGCCCGATCAAGAAAGTTCCCCCGCTGAGGGGCAAGACGATCATCAATCTTTTTTTCGAAGCCTCCACCCGCACCCGCACCTCTTTTGAAATTGCCGCGAAGCGGCTGAGTGCCGATACTATCAACATTTCCGCCTCCACCAGCAGCGTAGTAAAGGGCGAGACTCTGGCCGATACCGCACAGAACCTGCAGGCCATGGCGCCTGACATTATTATTATCCGGCATTCTTACTCAGGCGCGCCGCATTACCTGGCCAGGATCTGTACGGCTTCCATAGTGAATGCGGGAGATGGCGCCCACGAACATCCCACTCAGGCTTTGTTGGACGCCTCCACTATGTTGAAGCACAAACCTCAGCTCGAAGGTCTGAAGGTGGCGATCATAGGAGACATCGCTCATAGCCGCGTGGCCCGCTCCAACTGCCTGCTGCTCGGAAAAATGGGGGCGCATGTCACGGTCTGCGGCCCCGGCACTCTGATTCCAATGGAATTCCAACAGCTCATCCGATACTGTTCGCCGGATCCCGCGGCGGCTGTACCGCCTCCCCCTCCGGGCACTTTGCGGGTCACAACGCGGATGGAAGAGGCGCTGGAAGATGCGGATGTAGTGATGATGTTGCGCATCCAGCTGGAACGGCAGCAGGAGGCCTTTTTCCCCTCGATTCGGGATTATTTCCGGCTTTATGGCTTGAGCCAGGAGAAGCTTAAGCGGGCCAAGCCAGAGGCAATCATCATGCATCCCGGGCCGATGAATCGCGGAGTGGAAATCTCTTCCGATGTGGCCGATGGCCCACATTCCGTGATCCTGGATCAGGTTTCCCATGGCGTGGCGGTCCGGATGGCTGTCCTGTTCCTTTTGGCCGGAGGCAGCCGGGAAGAGGTTGCATAATTTGCTGTTTGAAATGGCTGGGTAAACAAAAAAGCCGGGGAAAGCCCCAAGCCGTCGAGTCTCCGTGGGTGCATCTGGTGACAGTTTTTTTTGACATTGAATTTATAAAAACTCATGAAAACGCTACTCATCAAAAATGGCCGCATCATCGATCCTGCCTCTAACCTGGATATGGTGGGAGACCTTCTCATTGAAGAGGGGAAGATCGGCAAAATCGCTTCGACTCTCTCCGCGCCCGATGCGGAGTTGCTGGATGCCCAAGGATTGGTTGTCTCCCCTGGATTTATCGATCTCCACGTGCATTTGCGGGAACCGGGGCGTGAAGATGAGGAAACCATTGAAACGGGAAGCCAGACGGCCGTGGCGGGTGGATTCACCGCGGTCTGCTGTATGCCCAATACTTCACCAGTCAATGACAATCCTGCCGTCACCCAATTGATTGTGGAAAAGGCCGAACGGCTGGCCGCCTGTCGCATATTTCCCATCGGCGCTATCTCGCTGGAAAGCAAAGGAGAAAAACTCGCCGAGATCGGCGAAATGGTGGCCTCGGGAGCCGTGGGCATCAGTGATGATGGCAGAGGGGTGATGAATGGCCAATTGCTTCGAAGGGCCATGGAGTATTCGCTTCCCTTTGATATTCCAGTCATCGAGCATTGCGAAGACACTCATCTGGCGCGGCAAGGGGTCATGAATGAAGGTTTCTATTCCACTCTGTTGGGCTTAAAAGGGATCAGCCGTTTGGCGGAAGACAGCATGGCTGCCCGGGACATCCAAATGGCGGGATTGATCGGCGCACACCTTCACATCGCTCATTTGTCCACCCGCGGCACGCTGGAACTTGTGCGGGAAGCCAAGAGGAAAGGATTGAGAGTTACGTGTGAGGTGGCTCCGCATCATTTCTCTCTGACGGATGCTGCGTGTTGCGGGTACGATCCCAACACCAAAATGAATCCACCTCTTCGGACGGAAGATGATGTTGTTTTCCTGCTGGAAGGGCTCGCCGATGGCACCGTGGATTGTGTTGCCACCGATCATGCTCCCCACAATCCCAATGAAAAGGCCTTGGAGTTTGACCGGGCTCCCTTTGGCATTCTGGGACTGGAAACTGCACTAGGTCTGGCTCTCACTAAGCTTGTCCATACCGGAAAAATCAGCTTGATTCGGCTGATTGAATTATTCAGCACCAACCCGGCGCGGATCATTCATAAACCTCTCGGAGAGTTAAGACTCGGGGCACTTGCCGATGTCACGATTTTTGATCCGGCGGCAGAATGGATTTACGATGTTCGGCAAACCCGCTCCAAGAGCCGGAATTCACCCTTTGATGGCACTTTGCTAAAAGGCCGAGTTGCCGCAACGCTTGTGTCAGGGCGAGTAGTTTATAGAAACCCTGCGGTGATGAAGTGAGCGTAATCAGCATTCGATGAGTGATCCGTTGATTACTCTGTGGCACAGCGTGTTTTTTGATGGGTAAAATGCAATAGCTCGGCAGAAATCCCTCCTCCCCAACTGTCTTAAACTGCCGAAGATGAAAAAAAGGTTATAGGCAGTCAGATGGGACTCAAGATAAATCGCCTTAAATATAAAAGGAATGCCGGTGAAAGGGCTCAAACAGCGGTTATTGCGGGGCGAAACGCTTCTAGGATGCTGGCTCAACCTGGGATCGGCCATTACCGCGGAAATTGTGGGATTGGCTGGATATGACTGGGTCCTGATCGATTTGGAGCATGGCGCGGGGAGTGAAGCCGATGTGCTGCGCCAATTGCAGGCCCTGGAGCATACTTCGGCGGCGGCCATCGTGCGGGTGGAAAGCTGCGAACGGCAGCGTTACCATCGGGTTCTGGATCTGGGGGCGGAAGGAATCATGTGTCCTCGCGTTCATACCCTGGAAGATGGCCAAAAGGCCGCTGCGGCGATTGCCTATCCACCTCGGGGAGTTCGGGGAATCGCCAAAATGATTCGGGCCTGCAATTACGGGGAAACATTTGACGATTACCTGGAATATGCTCAGAAAAACCTCGTGGGGATTGTCCAAATAGAGTCGGAAGAATCTTTATCACATCTTGGTGCCCTGGCTTCCCTGGAGGGGATTGACGTCCTTTTTGTGGGGCCGGCGGATTTGTCCATGTCACTCGGTATTTTTGGGGAATTCCAAAATCCCCGATTCTTGGATGCCATCAAAGAGACTGCCGAAGCAGCCTCTCGGCATGGAAAAGCGGCCGGAACTCTGTTGCAGACTCCAGAACAATTTCAGCTGTTCCACGATTTAGGATACCGGTTCCTAGCCTGTGGTTCAGATGGCAATTTCATGAGCAGCGGGGCTCGCGCCATGTTCCAAAATCTGAATGAAATGCGCCGGAAATCCGAGTAGTGGAGTGGACTCGCTCTAGATTAGAGGGAAGTTGATTCCTCAGCCTGACCACAATTGCTTCCTTTGCCGTTTTTTCCCGCCCTAAACTTGATCGCCCCTTGAATTCAATTTTCTTGAACGCCCTCATGGAGTCACTGGAGTTTTGGGATGGACTGCGCGATCCAAGGATTGCGCTAGGCTGGAAGTTCGCTTCGATAATAGTTCCTATTGGGCGGCATTGCCAGTCTGCTGGAATTTCTTCCGGCATTCTTCCGAACAGAAGTAACGGATTTCTTCTCCCTTGGTCAAACTGAGGGAAGAGGCAATATCCACATAGGTGCCGCAAATGGGATCCTTTTCCATCCGTCCCTGGTGCATCATGCGAGGGCTTGATCCCGGCTGTTCGCCCTGAGAAGTGTCATCGGGTTTGATTTTGGGAGGGACTAAGATCGAACGCAAGATGTACCGAAGAAGGAAAAAAAGAAATAACAAGGAGAGAATGCGAATCAATAATCTCATCATATGGCCTTAACTCATGAATTCCAAGAATCAATAAAGTTCAAAAAATGCTCCGCCGAGGATTTGATTTCCCCGGACTCGATGTCCCCCGAATCAACATTTTCCTGAGTTCGGGGATGGAAGAATTCGCGGGATCGACCGCGGCTAATCGATCTAGAGTTTTGTTGGCGGCCTTCAAATCATTTTTCCCCTGCAAATAGACGACCACCAGATTGTGAAGCGTCTGCGCGTGCCGGGGATCGATTTTCAAGGACTGCTGGAATTGGGCAATGGCCTCATCAGGTTTCCCGGAATAAAAAAGGGCCGTGCCCAAATCGGTGCTGACTCCGATGTTGCCTGGTTCCAAGGTCAGGGCGCGACGGTAATATTCGACGGCCTCGCCATATTGGCCGCCATCATAAAGTTTATTAGCCAATTCCGTGAGCAGAGCCAAATCCCGCGGGGCTTTTTCAACTGTCTTTTTCAGAGTCGCGATTTCCTGGGGGGAAGGGATGGGAGGGTGCCCTTCCGGAAGTTGTGGAGGGCTGGGATTGGAAGGTTCGGTCTCGGTGGGAGATTCTACCCTGGCGGGGATTCGCCGGGAACGTTCCACCTGTTGTCCCGCCAGGAATCCGAACAATCCTCCAAAAATTAGACAAGTGACTCCCGCAATCAAAGCTTGGTTCTTCAAATGACCTTCCTCTCCGCCAATCCTCTGTGAGGAGAATCAGAACTTCAATCCCGAGGCGGGACCTTGTCATTTTAAGATAAAGCCCCCGCTCTCCACTAGTCTCCTTGAGGGTGCAATTCAAATTGCGACAGGATAAAAAGTGAGCCAAGGGACGCATTGCACGGGAGGGCGAGCCTCCCGCCTAGGCGGACTCCGCCTGGCGAGCCATCCGTGTGTGTCATCTCTACCCAGACCGGTTCGGCGGGAGCCTCACCCTCCCGTCTATTGCTCAGTTCAGCCGGTCAACGCAACTGGTTCCCCCTGTCGCACTTTGAATTGCACCCGTCTCCTTGGACTGCTGAAGTTGACGATTCTGAGAAAAGTGTTCTCATCCCAAACCAGCCCACCCCTATTGCGGGCCGAAGTTCCACCGCGCCACGGATCTCAAGAAAGCAGTCTACCAATCGGCTTTTGCCCCTGTCAAGGAATGGGGATCGGGGGAGTGCAATTAAAAGTGAGAGGAAATGAGTTGCGGCAATGGTTTACTAATGTGGGAGGCGGACTCCATCCGGCGACCCTTGTCTTTTGCCGCTCGGATGATGGCGGTCACACAAGCACTCCACGAAATTGGTCTTCATTGGAGAGACACGCACTACTCCCGCGAAGTCTTCAATCTCTATTTGCATCGAAAGGGCATGGTTGACAGGGAATGGGTGGGAATGCTAATTTTCACTCGGTCTGGCAGACATGGAAACGGCGCGAATATAATTATCAGCAATCGGTTCCGCCGTTCAGGAGTAAAAAGTTCCGCCGCTCCAACTGGAGTCTCCTTGTGTCTCTAGAATGAAACCCCGCCAGGATCGATTCTTACATGGCTCGAGGTTCACCATGAAAATTCTTTCCGATTATATATCTTCTTTCCGCTCTCTGAGAGCTGGCATGGTTGTTGTCATGCTTATTTGCTCTTTTGCTGCCTGTGGCGGAAAGCCTGCCGGCTTGGGAGATAATTCTCCCGAACTGGCAGCTTTGGCCGTGGCCTACAAGGCCAAAATTGAATTGACTCATCTCGGATTGGCTCGAGGGGAGAATTATCTGGGGGATACGGTTTATTATGTACAGGGGAAAGCCAAAAACATCGGAGACAAGCCTGTCCAGCAGTTGGAGTTGATGTTTAAATTTAGTGATTATCAAAATAAAGTGCTTTCAGCAGAGGTCCGCATAGCCTTGAATTACAAGGGGGGCGGAAGCCTGGCGCCACAAGCTACTTCCGAGTTTCAGGTCGGGTTTGAAAAACTGCCGATTAATTGGAATTATGCATTGCCTGAAGTGAGCGTCAGCAAGGTAGTCCTTCGATAAATGAACCCCAAAAAAGCGGCAAGAGAGGAAATTGCTGCACACTTAGCGGATCCCCCCCAACTCTTTCATAACTCCGATGCAGCCCGCACGGCGAGTCAAAAAGAAGCAAGCCGGAAATGCGGCGCCGGTGCCCGACTTTCCCGTCTTGCGGTTATCGACCTAAACTCAACCGTTGGATCAAGTAGCCGGGAAGGTGAACTGCCTCCATCTTGGCTTGAGTCACGCCGATTGGGTAATCGGTCCGGCAAAACCAGATTTTCTTTTCTTCGTCGTCATAAATCGCATAAGCTGCCCGTGGATCGCGATCGCGCGGCTGGCCGACAGATCCGGAATTAATCAAATATTTCATGCCGGATTCCAGCTTCAATTCACTTTCCAATTGGCCGTCAGGATAAGTGGGGCAAAAGCTGGAAAGGGATCTATCCTCAGCCATGGCAAATCCCCCCTGAAGATGAGTGTGCCCCATAAAAACCAGTGGAGCCCACGCCATCTGGAAACTAGTAAGGGCTTCTTTTTCGCTAAAGAGATATTCGTCTTCATCTAGGAGGGAGCCATGAACCAGGATGAAATCTATTAAGTTTGCCGGACCGGGAGGGATTTCGCGCAAGAACGCCCAGTGTTCGGGAGCTAGCACTTCGCGTGTCCAGTAAACTGCTTGCCGGGCCAGCGGATTGAAAAAGGAGATATCGGTTTGTCCCAGAACGGCTTTGTCATGATTGCCCCGGACAATTTGGCAGTGCAGGGATTTGATCTGCTCAGTAACCCGCCCTGGATCGGGGCCATAGCCAACCACGTCCCCGCAACAGACAGCGCGATCATATCTTCCAGCCGCTGTCTCCAAGACGGACTCCAAAGCTTCCCAGTTTGAGTGGATATCACTTAGGATTAAGTGCCGCATCAGGCTCCTTACACGATAATCCCCCAATTCTCCATTTTCTTCTTGAGCTTTGGTTCGGATTGGAACAACACCGCCTGCAATCCCAATTGAAGAGCGGTCTCCACATTTTCCGGACGATCATCGGTGAAAAAAATCCGCGCCGGATCGACTTGGGCTGCCCGGATTGCCGCTTGGTAAATCTTAACATCCGGCTTCATGGAGCCTTCGATATATGAAAGCACGAGTGAGGAAAAATGCCGCAAGATTGGGTAGTGTTCCAGCACATATTCAAAATGCAATTCGTTGGTATTGGAAAGGAGCAGCAATCGGTACCGTCGAGCCAACGAAGCTAAGAACTCATCGGACAATAAAGGTTCAGGAAAGAACATGGCCCCCCACATTTGCCTGAATTCCTCCAACGTGCAGGATAATCCCAGCTGTTCACAGACCACCCGATGAAACTCGACGGAAGACATCTGGCCGGTTTCATATTTTACCAGCAAGTCATGTCCCCCCATGACACCCTGAATCCGGCCCGCCGCCGCTGGGTTATAAGCCAGGACCGCCTCAAGCGAACGATGATAATCGAAGTCAACGATGACTTTTCCCAAATCAAAAATGAGCACTTCAATCATGGCATTAAATCCGATTTCCTACTCAAGAATTTCGAACCGCATTTGAAGTTTACCGAATCAGGGGGAGACTGACAAAGATCTGAATTCCTTCTGTCTCAAAACTAGCTCGCCGAGCCAGTAAGGCGATCACGCATCGTCCTCGCTACCGCTGGCCCTCGCTGGCTAATTGCCGAGAGGTCCCGCGGCCATGCCATCGACAACAACACTTGCGAACTCCCACAACCCTGCCAGGGCAAAAGATCTTCACCTGCCTTCTTCCGGACCTTCAGCTTCCAATGGTTCTTTCTCCGAGGCCTGCTCGTATTCAGCATCGGTTATGTGATGATATTGATGCATCCGTTCCAGCAGCATGTTGGCCCGCCCTACAAACCGGCGAGTGGGGCGAAGCGGACTCATCTTCCGGGGATTCGGAATCATCGCGGCCAGTTGCACCGCCTCCTTGAGGGAAAGATCCGAGGCGGATTTGTGGAAATAGGCGAGTGCCGCCGCTTGGACGCCATAGATCCCATCGCCCCATTCAATCACATTTAAGTAAATCTCCAGAATCCGCCGCTTTCCCAGGGCATCTTCAAGCTCTCGGGCAATAAAAAATTCCCGAAGTTTTCTTAGTGGATTTTTCGTTGTGGAAAGATACAAGTTCTTCGCCAATTGTTGAGTGATGGTGCTGCCCCCCCGGACAAAACTTTTCTCCTCCCAATTTTTTATGAATGATTGTTTGATCTGTTCATAATCAACCCCCTGATGTTGGAAGAAGGCATCGTCTTCTCCAATCAAAACGGCTGATTTCAGCGCTCCGGCAATGGCGCCAGAAGGGACCCACACTTGATAGCGCCGGGCATGGCGCCCCTTTTTACGAGCCTCTTCCTCGCGCTGGCGCATCAAGGCGGTCTCCCGCGGATTCTGTCGGCGCAGGGATTCAACGTCAGGGACACTCGAGTAGGCCCAGAGAAATATGGCGGTTATGAGGAGTAAGAGAAGGCCAAGGCAGATCAGAATTCGTTTCAGCATGACAGGATTAATCGCATCCACAATGAGGGGAATTTATCATCGGCAGAACGATCATGGATCAAACCGAAAAGGTCTTCTTGACGTGCTCGGATTTTTCACGGACTTTTTGTTCGAGCTTTTCTTTGAATTGGCTCAATTTTTGGGCAATCTCAGGATCATGAATGGCTATAATCTGAGCCGCAAATACCGCGGCGTTCACGGCCCCGGCCTTTCCTACAGCCATGGTACCGACGGGAACGCCTCCGGGCATCTGTACGGTGGACAGCAAAGAATCAATTCCACTCAGCGGACTGCTGTCGATGGGGACTCCAATCACCGGCAGAATGGTCTCAGCCGCAACCGCCCCCGCCAAGTGCGCGGCGCCTCCCGCCCCGACAATGATCGCTTTCAAGCCACGCTCAATTGCGGTGCGCGCATATTCAGCCGTACGCAGGGGTGAACGATGGGCTGATGAAATTTCAATTTCATATGGGATGCCAAATTGTTTCAGCTGTCTAGCGGTTTCAGTCATGATGGGCAAATCGGAGTCACTGCCCATGATAATCCCGATTAATGGTGGCATATTATCCTCGCATGGAAGCTAGTCTATTTGAACCGTGATACTCGACGGTCTTGAGTCGAGTATTGGCATGCTCATTCAACAAGTCCCTAGAATTCGAGACGAAATCTTGTAAGTCTTCCTCGGGTGAATACAACGACTCGCGTCCAGTTTTAACGATGGAGTGAGCCAATCGGAAACGCAAATGGAGCCGCCATTTTTAGGCCTTTGGCGCCAATGTCCCGGCGGAAATGCATCTGGTCGAAGGCGATCAGCTCCACTGCTTGATAAGCCCGATCAATGGCCGTGGCTAGGGAATCCCCTTTGGCGGTAACGCCTAGCACCCGTCCTCCCGCGGTCAAAATGCAGCCATCCTCCAAGCGGGTACCGGCATGGAAAACTTTCACCGCCGGATAAGCCGCGGCAGCCTCCAATCCGGAAATTATTTTTCCGGAAATGTAAGTCCCGGGATAACCTCCAGATGCCATGACCACACAGACGGTGCAGCCGTTATCCCATTCCAGAGTCAATTGGTCCAACTGCCCGGCCAGCAGTGTCTCGCAAATCTCCACCCAGTCGCTCTTCAAGCGGAAAAGAACAGGTTGGGTTTCAGGATCACCCAAGCGGACATTGAATTCCAGTACCTTCGGCCCTTCCCGAGTGAGCATCAATCCCACATAAAGGATCCCGCGATAAGGATAACCTTCAGCTGCCATGCCCCGGATCACTGGCTCCACAATTTCCCGCATGACCGCTTTGTGCTGTTGGGGGGTGAGAATGAAATCGGCGCTGTAAGCCCCCATCCCGCCAGTGTTGGGGCCTTGGTCATCGTCGAAGACTCGCTTGTGGTCCTGAGAAGGAACCATGGGTAGAGCATGGAGTCCATCAGAAAAAACCAGAAAGGAGGCCTCTTCTCCGACGAGGAATTCTTCCAGAATTACCTGATCTCCCGCAGACCCCAGAGAGCGCTGTAGCATAATTTGTTTGATGGCTGCTTCAGCTTCCGAGAGCGTTTGGGCAATGATGACACCTTTGCCGGCCGCTAACCCGTCAGCTTTGAGGACCAACGGAAATTTCATCCCGGGCTGCCTCACTGCATCCAAAGCTTCGTCAGCCGCGGCGGCCCGCTGGTAAGCCGCCGTAGGGATACCGTGTCGTTGCATGAACTCTTTGGCGAATATTTTGCTTCCTTCCAGCCGGGCCGCAGCCTGGCTGGGACCGATTGCCCGCAATCCTTCCCTCTCAAAATAATCCACAATCCCCAGTGTCAGGGGCAATTCCGGCCCAACCACCGTGAGATCAATCCCGTATTCTTTGACAAAACCCGCCAGCTCTTCGATTTTTTCCACGCGGATGGGAACTAGTCTGGCATCCTGGGCAATCCCTCCATTACCTGGGGCACAAAAGATTTCGCTCACATGGGGAGATTGGCGGATTTTCCAAACCAGCGCATGTTCCCGCCCTCCTGAACCAACGACCAGTACCTTCATAATTATTTATTGAATTCTCCTAGGATAAAAAATTAGCATCAACAAAAGGGATACCCCTATGAATTTCAGAGCCTCCCCACGACCGCCCATCACCAAAAAGATCAGCAAACCTAATACGCCGACAGCTTCACTGCAGGCCCAGATGATCAAATGACCGAGCCGATTTTTCAATAGAATCGGATGGAGATTCAGTTCGGCGGAGCCAGATTCCACAAGTCTAGGAAGAAATCGTCGTCGGACAACAAAAATGGCAAAAACCAAAAGTGCGCCAATTCCGTAAAAAATCTTCCACTGGACTTCGGCTCCAGGGATCCCCTCCTGGGGAGATTTCGATGGGGGCATCAATGCCGCCATTCCACCATAGATCAGGATGGAAATCATCAAGGCCGCATAAATCACAAGGAGCAATATGTGCTCTCGATCACAAAGAGATTTCTGTTCATTAGACCACATAGGGCAACACCTCTGCTGAATTCCTCATGGGAACAGAACCTAAGCCGATCTCAATGATAGTCTATTTTATCAGAACGTAAGAAGGAATTCCCGCGTTCTCCGACTGGCGGGATAGAGCTCCCCAGTAACCTGTTCGAGTCTAAAAGGGCATATGTTTTAAGTCAGGTCTTCGAACACTCTGATCCGATGGTATCTAAAATCTGACCTGACCAATCCGATTCTGTTCCTGAAGAATCAGAGCAAGTACAACGGCAGCGGGAATAGATGCAAACACTGTCGTTGGGTTTTGCGGAGCTTTAAATATCAGCCCGAATACTTCCTCATTTGTATACAAGCCATTTCCGTTGCCGGAATGTTCATTCCACCTGGATGGGCACTTTCGTGATGGCTCTTCAAATTCGGCATGAAGATTTGCCGACGGAGCGTTTGGATGAATCTGCTTTATGGATGGGCTTCCTGAAGAACAGGGAGCACTTCATTTAATGCGCCTGAACGGTAACCCTCCAAATCCAGCGTGACATATTTGAATCCCAAAGCTTTGAACTCCTTCACCAGTATTTCGGCCATTGTCATATTCAGTGCCTTGGAAAGTTCCTGTGGCGCAATTTCCAGGCGAACCATTTCGCCGTGGTGTCGAACCCGAAAAATCCTGAACCCGAACCCACGCAATATATTTTCCCCCCGGTCCACCACGGAGAGTTTTTCTGGAGTGATGGCGTTTCCATAAGGGATGCGGGAAGCCAAGCAGGGTAAGGCTGGTTTGTCCCAGGTCGGCAATCCTTCCTGCCGGGAAAGTGTGCGAATGTCCAGCTTCGTCATCTTTGCCTCCAGCAAAGGGCTTCGCACCGTGAACTCGCCGGCGGCGCGCCGTCCCGGTCGATAATCCCCCAGATCATCATAATTTGTTCCATCCAAGACCGCCGCATAGCCATCTTGTCTTGCCAAAATCTGCAAACGGCTGAAAAGATCACTTTTGCAGAAATAACAACGGTCAGGACTATTCTGAAGATATTCCGGGTTCTCCATCTCTCCGGAATCGATAATCCGATGATTCAATCCAAATTGTTTCACGATTTCAATCGTATCCCGTAATTGTAGCGAGGGTACGGAGGCACTGATTGCCGTCACACAAAGGGCTTGTTTTCCCAAGACTTTGTTGGCCATGTGGGCCAAATAAGTACTATCGACACCGCCGCTAAATCCCACTACGACGGATTTCAATCCTTGAAGAATCTCAACCAATCTTGATTCTTTATCCTGGAGGGTCATTGTTGCTTCATTCGATTCATTTCCCATCATTGACTCCCGATTATCTTCCTTGATGCTGATGGTGGCACATTACTCAATAAATCTTGAAATCCATCAATGTATCATCATCTTCAATTCTATGGGATTTTACCACGAGCCAAGGCCTGATCATAACACTGAAAATTCCCCAGCTTGTCCCCTGCTGATAGCAGCGGCGACCTCGCTAGGAGAAGATCAGCAATTTGTAGAGGGAAATATCCCGCCAGAGGAGATGAAACGGATGAACCATGATCATGTGCGCCAGAAAGACGTCAACGCAGCCATTCGGGCAATGCCCCCGCCTTGCGAGCATCCTCCTCCAAGTGCTCCGTTTGCCGTTGCAGCCGGCCCTTTTCTCTCTGACAAGAGGCCAATCGCGTTTCCACGCGAGATACGTCGCCTGAAGCTCGAGCTCTTCCGCTTCGAGTGACACGAATCCCTCTGGATCCGGACAATTCCTTTTTTTGTTTTTCCAGACCCTCGATCTCCCGGTTGACAGATTCCAACTTGTCCCGCAATGACTGGCTCTGCTTATGCCAATATTCACGGCCGTGTCCATTCCGATCTAAAAAATGCTCCAAATCCATCGTAGGAGTCTTCTTCGCATCCCGGGCAGATGGAGCAGCGCCGCGGCCAGCGGAGGATTTGGAATTCAGGTTTATTTCCGCATTCCGTGGAATCTGCTCAAGATCTTCGTTGGTATACACTTTTTTGTTTTCAGTCCCCCCTTTAGAATTTGGGGTTTTTGATTTGGGACTCTCCTGCAGGGCGAAAAGCATTCCAAGTTGGAACCCAATAACCAACGATACCGAGAGAATCTCTTTTCTAAGCCTCATAATTCCTCCATTCCCACTGCGCTTATCCAGCACTTCCGCCATGGAAGAACGACTCCTTGGCTCTGCTCTCAGAGGCCTGTAATTAATCTTGTTGCCAGACAGAAAGAAATCTTCGGCTCTGAGAGTCCCAATTCAAATTTATGGATCTCTATTGGAACTTAATTTTTATGATACACCCAAATTTTCCGACAGGTAATCAATTTGAATTTGTTTTGGAAATCGAAAGGCCCTCGTTCAGGACATTCTTGAGATTTTCATGAAATCCTTCCCTGAAAGCGTAAAGTGATACGCTCCAGGATCATTTTATTCCACCGCGCAATCAGCTTCTCCGCTGGCTGAATCCTCCTCGTTTCACTGCCGCCTTCCATGAACCTTTTGATAGTTTTTGCGTATCTTAAATTATTAGGGGGGGGCGTCAAGAAAATTCCTTCCGGTCACTTTCAATGCGCTGAACTGCCATGCTGACAGTGATCGAACCGACAACCAATCGAGGGACCATCGCATCCGATCTTTTGAGACTGAGAGGGAGGGGCGAATCGATTTTGTGGGGATTTTGGAGTCAAGAGGACCGCTTCAGCTGCGAAAATCCAGATCAAATATGCAGAAAATTGGATTCTGGTTTCACCG
The DNA here is from genome assembly GCA_963803155.1 of uncultured Acidobacteriota bacterium. GTDB lineage: Bacteria > Acidobacteriota > Terriglobia > Versatilivoradales > Versatilivoraceae > CAWDMN01. The sequence continues at coordinate 86,452 of CAWDMN010000082.1, read as the reverse complement.
TCAAATCGAACTTAAAGAATTTGGAACCAAGGAGGACAAGGGGTTCATGAGCTGGCCAAGAACTCATTTGTGAAGGGGAATCGACAAAAATGCGTTGATTTTCGCTTTTTGTTCGCCTATAATAAAAAGTGCATTTAGGCCGATGAGATGAGCAAGGGGGGGGGGGAATCCATATGGGGACTCAACTTCAAGCGAGAATAACCGACGGCTTTTGGGAAATCCGGCAGCAAAAATCCTGTCCTCTCTGTGATGGGATAGGGTTCCAGTTGTTTGAAGATCATGGGCGGCGTGTAGCGCGAAAATGCCGCTGCATTTCCCCTGAGAGAATCGCCAGTCTGCAAAGACGCTCCGGCATTCCTCCAGCTTATTGGACGGCCGGATTGAATGGAATGCAGGCTCAATCCCTGCAAGAAGCGTCGTTGCTGGATTCATTGAAAGCTATGCTTGCAAAGAGGGACACTCCCATAATTTTTGCCTGGATTCCTCCCTCTGACCGGTTTGACGCCACTCAACTTCTTTTGGATTTCGCGAACGACCTAATCAGACTCCAAGGATATTCATGCCTCTGGATGGATTGTGAAGTTTTGTCCAGTCTGCCCGCTCGTACAAATCCGGCCAATCTGGATCTTTTCGATCCTGCGCTGGCAAAGGGCGGCGATTTCCTTTTTGTGCGGAATTATCAGGCTGACCGGCTCAAGGCAAAGTTGCAGGTTTGGCTGGAAGAAGTGTTGCGGTATCGGCTGCTTCATCATAAATCAACACTCTTGACCGGTCCTCGGCCTGAAGGATTTGCCGGGCACCAATCCCTCTTTAGCAGTGCGGATTTAGGGATCTCCATTTTGAAAAAAATGAAAGATTTCGATCCGTCGGGAGACTCCGCCTTGGAGCAGCAGAGCGGTTGGCTGTTTTGAATCTGAATATCGAAATCGAATTGTGGACGAAACGGGTGACCGTTGTCACCTTTTCCACTTTCCAATCCGCGGTCAGACATCGCGATTGAACCGTCAGTGCCGCTGGTGCGAGCGCTTTCGCGACTATCTGCTCGGAAACGCGTGTTCCACCATTGGATGGAAATGAAGGCAGATCGCGAGATGCCATCAGCCTGTTTCGCCTCCGGGCTGATTTTGCCCCAGAAAAAGCGCGGTGATCAGCCTGAAAACAACCTCCTCAAGGCTTCTGGAAATTCCGATTACATCGTATCACGGAAACATTCCGGCTCTGGTTCGTTGGTTGAGTGAGAATGGCCGGGCGGGGCTTGGGTATGTAATATGGAATGCGGATTCAGGAAGAATTCATCAATCTCCGCCATGACCTGCTGCGTACTTTGGGAGGTAAAGATCCGCTTTCGTAATGCCGCCCCAAATGGGACTGCATGGGTAAACCATGAGGCAAATTGCTTCATCTTGCCAATGGCGCCGGGAGTGGCTTCCTCAAAAAGCAAAGTAAAATAATCTTTGATGAGACCAAATTTGTCCATTGTGCCGGGCTGAAAAATTTCATCGCCCTGGTCCCCTTGATGAATCTGCCGGAAGATCCAGGGATTCTTTAATGCGCCCCGGCCAATCATAATCCCATCGCACCGAGTCTGCTGCCTCATGCACATGGCATCATGCACCGTCAGAATATCCCCATTCCCGATGACTGGGATTTTTACGTTTTCCTTCAACTCTTGAATAAGAGACCAGTCCGCCTTTCCCGAATAGCCCTGCACCCGCGTCCGTGGATGCAGGGTGATGCCATCTACTCCGAGGTCCTCGGCCATTTTGCCAACTTCCATCGCCACGATTTCCTCTTCGCTCCAACCAGCGCGAATTTTAATGGTAAAAGGAATGTTCACCGCGGCTCGAATTGCCTTAAATAGCGTTTCAAGCAAGGGGAAATCCCTCAATAGAGCCGAGCCACCGCAGGATTTCACGACTTTGCTGGCCGGACATCCCAGATTCAGATCGATGGCGTCGAATCCAAGATCTTGGACCAGCCGGGCTCCTTCGGCCAGCCGGATGGGATCTGAACCAAATAGCTGAGCCGTGATGGGGCGCTCTTCCTCGTGATAGTACAACATGCGCAACCCGCGCTTGGAGTGGTAGCTCAATCCCGCCGCACTGGTAAATTCGGTCATGACCAATCCACATCCGCCCAAGCGTTTGATCAGCCGCCGAAAGACACTATCGGTTACTCCCGCCATGGGGGAAAGCACGGCAGTAGGATCGATTTGTAAATTGCCCAGCCGCATATTCACCCTCGTAGGATTGAATGGTCAGCCCCTAAAATTTTACCCTGACTTCATCTTCAACAAAAGGACCAAGTATCCACTTAACCTCAATCTTGACGATAGCCGATTACAGAGGACTCAATTCAAGACGCGGCAGGATTGAGAGTGAAATGCACGGAAGGGCGAGCCTCCCGCATGTGCCTTCTCTACCCAGACTGGTTCGACAGGCGGAGTCCGCCTTGGCGGAAGCCTCGCCTCCTTCGGCTATGGCTCAGTTCAGCCGATCAGCACGATTGGTTCACGCTGTCGCACGTTAAATGACACCCGTTACAGACCTTCCCTTCTTTGGGAATGCCATGATATATTTTGTCCATGAGGGAGCCAATAACCCAGATTACGATCGAGCAGATAACCATAGGTTTCCAGCCAGTGCTGGAAAAATATTGAGTAGAAAAAGCTATTCTGTTCGGATCAACCGCCGCCAACTCCCGCACTCGGCACAGCGATATTGACTTGATCGTGATTCAGCCTGGCAGCCGGAGATTTTTCGAACGCTATGAGGGGATTTTGCGGGAACTTAACCAAGCCTTGCCCGGGCAGGAAATTGATTTGTTGATTTATGCGCCGGAGGAGTTTTCCAATATTCAACACCGCCCTTTTATCCGCAAGGCGGTCAAAGAGGGACAGGTGATTTATGAGTCAAGAAAAGTGCCGGAATGAAGCACGCCGTTGGCTCGCCCCGGCCTCTGAGGACCTAGAAGCCGCGGAATTGCTGCGCGATGGGGGAAAGTATTCTCACCCGTGTTTTCTAGCGCAACAGGCGGGGGAGAAAGCTTTAAAAGGATTGTGGTATTGGTTTGGAGAAGACCCTGGGGGACATTCCCTGCAACGGCTGATTCAGGAATTTCCCATTGAGCCCATTCACGGCCAATTGATGCATTACAATGAAGAGGCTGCCGGGTTGGATCGATACTACATCCCCACCCGGTATCCGAATGGTTTGCCTGACTTGACTCCCGGACAGAACTATTTCCGCCTGGATAGCGACCAAGCCACAACCTCCGCCCACATTCTGTTACAGTTTGTCGAGAACCAATTCCAATAGCCGGGGCTTGATAAAATCACAAGTCTCGATGCCTCCGCGGATTCCATTCCAAAAGCTTGAGAATAATCAGAGCAATCAGCACTCGATCTGAATAGTCAACGGCTCATCTTTTTTTTCTGATCCGGGACTAATCAAACCTCAAGTTAACGCCATTCAGATCCTTGATGTGTACCCTGGAAATGCCCTCCATCAATTGAACTCAGGCTAAAGGAAGCCGAAGAAATTTTGTCACGCTCGAAACCAAAACAACCTTTTCCGCACGAAAGGCCATCCTTGCAGTTATAATAATTGCATTTCTCCTGGCTCGATTGAATCGGGCCGCCATGAGGAAAAGATATGATCTGGAAAAAAGTGCTGGAATTCTGGTCTTGGATGATGGCGGTATGTCTCTTTCCCGCCTTAGGACTGGCGACCCCCAATTTCATTCCTTCTCCGAGCGCCTTTCATGCCTACATTGATTCCAAGTTGATCCTCACCCTGGAATTGACTCCTCAAAAAGAGATCTTCGTCGAAATAATCAACCTGGGAGACAACCGGCGTTGCCTCAATATTGATCGGCTTTTTGCCCGGAACGAAAAGAGTGAAATCCTCAAGTTTGATTCGTTTCTTTATGATGGATCGGCTTCGAAAACTGAAGGAGGTCCGCGAGCTTGTGCGGCGCCGCGCACCCGGCGCCGTTGGGAACTCGCCTACAATTTTGACTTCCCCGGCCAGGTTCGAAAAGTCTATTTCGTGTTGGGTGAGAACATGTACCGGTGTGAACCATTAAGCGCTTCCGAGTTTCAGGAATTCCGTTCCAATTGCGACAAAATTAACCTGGGCGTGTCGAGTGAGTATCTGAAAGTTTTTAATCTGAAGGTCCTTTTCGGAAAAAATATCTATGGCTCAATGGCGCGCTGCAGGCTGGTTCCCGCCAGCCGATCCGCCGAAGGAACGCGCGGTCCCATCACCATGCTGAGCACGCTGCCCCGCCAAACGGAACAGGCGTTTCGGAAGAAAAAAGGGGGCGAGGTCAACCTGAAAATCCGCCTCGATGCCAAAGGAGAAGTGACGGAGGTCAAGCCGGAAGAACAACTCGAATTTGGCCTAACCGAAAGAGCGGTTTATGAAGTTAAGAACTGGTGGGAGTTCGCTCCCGCTTATGAGGAGGGAACGCCTATTCCCTCTGATCATACCGCAAAAGTAGTCTATCGCGTTGAGGAGGAAGAAGAGGAATAAAGAGGACCGGACGGTTAAAGTAACCCCCATGGAAAAAATGAAGGGGGCCCGTTTTGAAACATGAACTTTCCTTTTTTAATTTGACGGTAATCCGGCACAATTCCTGCTTACAGCGCTTAGTCCCGAAGTGAATCGCTGCTTCCAAAAGTCCGAAATAAGAGGTTCTCATGATAGTGGCATTATTAGGAGAAGAATCCGATCTCAAGCTGCAGCTGCGCAATTATCTGATCAAACGCGGCTTTTATGATTGCCATACTCAGGAGCTGAGCCAGCTGGCAAAAGATCGCAACTACCTGTTAGATTCAAAGCACATTCCGGAAGAATTGCTCAGCCTGAAGGAAATGAAGTCGATTTTGATTCTGGTGGGCAAAAACGATTCTCATCATATCAAGTATGACATGGTGGTTTTCCCCGAGGATCCGGAATCCCAGGTGATCGAAGATTTGAATCGACTTATTCTTCATCACATGCGGGCCGAAGGGAGACCGGATTGGGATGAATATTTCATGAAAATCGCCCAAGTGGCGGCGATGCGGAGCAACTGCATCAAACGAAAAGTTGGCGCTGTCATCGTAAGAGACAAGCGGATCGTTTCGACGGGTTATAACGGCACTCCCCGCGGGACTAGAAACTGCAACGAGGGGGGTTGTCCACGTTGCAATAGCTTGGCCAACAGCGGCACAAAACTGGATGAATGCCTCTGCTCCCACGCGGAAGAAAATGCGATCATCCAAGCTGCTTTTCATGGCACTAGCGTAAAAGAGGCCACCCTCTACACTACTTTTTCTCCCTGTCTGATGTGCTCAAAAATGATTATCAACAGCGGCATCATCGAGGTAGTGTTCAGCGTGGATTACCCGCTGAATGATCTATCCTACCGGCTGTTTGAAGAATCTGGGGTAAAAATCCGCCGTGTTTCCATTTAGGGCCCCAGTCGGACTCTACTATGCCAAATACCCCAGTTTTTAAATCCACTCTTCCGAGATCAAGCATCCTAAAATAATCTTGAGGCGAATCATCTGATTTCAAATTTTTTTCATGCCTTCTTCCCGCCATTGTTCCTGAGTGGATAACAACAAGCAATTTATTGGTCTAGCGCTGCCAATTCAAATTGCCAATTTTTGTTCTTGCCCAAATTCGCTAAATCTGGGGGCTAAAGCAATGCTGTCAGGGATTGGTCTCGGTCGACGCTTCTTTCTTGACTTTTTTATCCAGAGCATTCACATCATGCCGCAAATTCCCAATAATTCCTTCGGCTAATCTCTCAAGCGTTTTGGGTCCTGCCAGCGGATTGTGGCTGGTGGTCCTTCCTCCGGTGGCCCAGAGTACTCTTTCCGTATGGCTGCTGATCAGATATATGTTTCCGGGTTTTCCCTCATTGGTTCGAATTGCGGCAGTCTTGCCCTCAAGGATTTCCTGCACATCAACGTTTGGAGTGTCGGAAAGCAAAGCATCGGCATCCCCGGATTTTAGCGTGACTTGAAAGCGACCCCATCGAGTCAACTCGCGAACCAGGTATCTTTCCATTTTATTTCTCATGGGAACGACATAAATAACTTGGACTGCTTCCCCGCCTAAAAGTGGCGCGGAGAGAGATGGCTCGGATATTGTGTGCCGCCTCGATTTCACGCCGGGTGGCGGACCGGGTTGACTTTGGTTGGATTGAGACAATGGTGTGGCTTCCTGAGCAATTAACAACGACTGAAGCGGACTGATTCGAAACAGGCCAATCAGGCAAGAGAAAAGGATGAAAGGCCGGAGAAAACGATGTCTGCACATGCTGAATCCTTTCGAGAAAATCGACGTACCGCAAGGCATATTAAATCCCACTTTGGATTTCTTTTAATCGCAGGCGAGTTTGCAGAAAATCTACTCCATTGGTTATGACGTCGGCAGTCATCAAAAAGACGATTGCCCTGTTTCAATTTCCCGATTATCGATTGTCTTCGGGCGGATCTGGCTCCTTTTTATCCAGGGGCAAATCCAGGCGCGAGGCCCAATCGACCCAGGAGCCAATGTAGTTCCTTACTTTGGGATAGCCCGATACTTTCAAGGCCAAAAAAGTATTAGAAGCTCGGTTTCCCCGATGGCAATAGACAATAATTTCTTTGTCGGGAGTGATGCCAGCCTTTTCCAATTTCTCTCGCTGTAGAGCTTCTGGCAGGAAAAGATGATCATTATCCAGCAACTCCGTCCATTCCAACCATTTTGCCCCTGGAATATGACCCAGCCGTGAGGCTGAATGAGTTTGGCTGGTCCCGTCATATTCGGCTCGGCTGCGGACATCTAAAATAATAGTCGAAAAATCCTTGATTCGGCTGGCGACATAATCGCTGGTGGCAAGAATATTTGGATTCTCCTCGTAAGGAAAATCTCGGCGTTGCCGTACCACTCGATCCCAAGCCATAGGCAGGCTTGCTCTTTCCCACGCCTTCCAACCTCCCTGCATTAGGCTAGCTTGCTTACCCCCGGCAAAAAGGAAATTCCATAAGTAACGGGGAGCTCTAGTCCCTCCTCCATCATCATAAAAAACCAGCTGTTCTTTGCCAGAGTAACCTAATAGTGAAAGCCTGTTTGCCAGTTCCTTGCGGAAGGTTTCCATTTCCACTTCGGTGGTTTTAGGGGCTAGGTCCGACATATCCAACAAGATGGCGCCAGGCAAATGTCCTTGGGCATATTCTTTATCCGTTCGGCAATCGACGAGAATGAGCTCGGACCGCGTCAATTGACTCCTGACCCAGGAGGGGTCAACTATCCAGGGAGCTGCCTCACTCCCGCCAGATAGGAAGATAACTCCATTCGAGATAAGCAGGATCAAACAAAACATAAGAATTCGCATTTCTGAAACTGCCGGGAGTGAATGGCGAAAAACCATATTCCATCCTCAATAATAAAAATTTCTCAAGCCGATTTTGGTCCTGAGAACCACTAAGGCTCTTTGTCTGCAAGTTCACCAGAATCTTAGACTTCATTTGGCAAAGAAAGTTTGTTGAAAAAGCCACTTATAGTAGCCCTGCCGACCACATAAGTTGATGAAAATTGGAGGCCACAAAAACGAGTAAGTAACGGTTCTCACTCCGCAAGGTCTTCCTTGTCTATCCGCTGGGGCATCTCGTATTGTCGAAAAGCCCATCTCATTCTAGCATAACTGTTTTTGTGCAATAGCAGGAACTGGTGAGATTCGTCGCATGTCAGATTACACCCCGCGATCCCAGATTGTGATTTTGCCGGGACAGGAATTTCTTAAAGTCAACAACTGGCCAAGACAACCCAAAACGCCCGAGCATAATCATACCTCATGTCAGTGATCTGACTTTTAGGGAGCAGAACCAGCATTAGGCTGCCCAAAGTTTGACATAGAGGTTTTCTTTTGGAATGCTGTTGATAGGGGTGGGCTGAATAATTTGCGCACAAATTCACATTCTCGAGTTCCAATTTAGGTGGATAGATGTTGGCGCAAGGAGACTTTTTGTTCCACTTGTTCTGGAGATTGGGACTTTTTTGAGAGCGCGTCAATGCTGGCTCAAGGTAGTTTTTTCGGGAATCAAGCAGTGTGGAAGGGTGAGTGTATTGGGCTCGTGAAGGAGTTTTTTTATGATTCCGCGGCCGGGCAAAATTGAGTCGTTGGTTCTTATAGGGGCTTTATTGATGGTTGTATTCCATCCTCTATCCGCGGAAATACCGCAGTCTCTGGAAGAATATGACAATGGGGAGTTACTGCACAGAGCCGACCGGGCCTTTTCTTCCCGGAATTTTTTGGCGGCCAAAAGCTACTTTGGGGAACTCAACCGTAGATTAACTCAAAATTTGTCCAGCCTCAGCCCCTCCGACACTCCTAATGAAGTTGAAATCCCCGAGGAATTAATTCTGGCCCCATTTGGACTGGGACATAGTCTTCTATACTTACACCGCTACGATGAAGCGCGCAAAACGCTGGAAAATGGCTTAAAAATTTACCCCGATTGGGCGACTGATCATTTGCCGGTCGATTTTTTCTCGGATCCTGACTTTACTGGTCCTGTCCTCTTAGATTTACAAAAGCGGATAAGAGCGGACAACGATCCCTTGGCTTGCCAACTTTACGGGTACATCCGTTTCTTCAGAGGTGACCTCGAAGAGGCAAAGGTTTCATTTTCGATAGTGACTTCTTTGGATCACGACAATTTTTTTGCCAATTATTTTCTTGATAATATCCGGCGGATGCATACCAATGGGCAACCCTCACTTCGTGTCAGTACTCCCTCAGCGGGATGAAGTCTTCATTCTATTTTCAACTAAAATAAGATCCTAGCGCGACTTCGTATCGAACTATAGGGACTTACGATTCCCATTCCAAAACTTGACTCAAAATCGCCAACTTCCGCGGCTTAAGCCTACTATTGCCGACGGTAATGTCATTTTGATTATCTTGTGGGAATTGTCTTTGAGAAAAGGAGATGGTGGGCGCTACAGGACTTGAACCTGTGACTTCCACCGTGTGAAGATGGCACTCTACCGCTGAGTTAAGCGCCCCCAGCCGAATAAAACCCTTCATTTTTACCACATCAATTTTGGATTGACAAGCGAAAATAGCCGGCAAGAACAACCGCCCCGCCCCCGCCCCCCCCAGCAAATTACACTCCCCCAGCCCGAGCAAATAAGCTTGTTTTTCAAATCTGTTTGTGTCCCAATACATTCTCAATTGAACTTGCCGGTTCATGGCCATTATTCATGATGGGCCACTCAAATTTAATTATAGCAATGCGGGAGTCATACAATGCGATTCGGAGTTTTTCTGTTTATCTCGTTGATGGTTACATCCCTTCACGCCGCCCCCCCGAAAATTCTCCTGATTACCGATGCGGAAGGAGTCGCCGGCATTTGCCGTCAAAGTCAGACGGAACCCTCCAATGTGGAATTGCAGAAGCTCCTCACGGGGGAGGTTAACGCCGCTGCTCGCGGATTCTTTTTGGCGGGCGCGGCTGAAGTCATCATCTGGGATGCTCACGATGGCAGCCAGACTCTATCCGTCGAGACCATTGAGCCCAGGGCACAACTGATCTCCGGCGAGCTTGGTCCCAAAATGCTTCTGGATCGTGGCTTTTCCGCGATTGCATTTATTGGACAACATGCCCATGCCAATCGATCGAATGCCGTAATGGCGCATAGTTACAGTTCGTTGGGAATTCAACGGATTCTAATGAACGGGAAAGAGGTGGGGGAAATTGAAACGCGGTCTGCCCTGGCTGGCTGGTTCGGCGTGCCCGTCATCATGCTAAGTGGAGATAAAGCCGCCAGCGAGGATCTGAAAGCTGTGGTGCCGGAGGCCGAAGTGGCTGTAGTGAAGGAGGGATTTGGATACTATTCCTGCCAATCTCTTTCTGCTTCAGCAGCACGGGATTTAATCGAAAAAACGGCTCGGCAAGCTTTCGCCAAAATGAATCAAATTCGCCCTTTTAAAGTGGAAGGACCCGTAACCTTCGAGGTGGAGTTTACCACCCGTTCAACACTATTTCCCGAATCCACCCTTCCCGCCGGAGTGACACGGATCGATGCCCGTACTCTTCGTTACCAGGGCAAGGATTTCCTCGAGGCTTGGTGTCTCTGGCAATCCCGGTAACGGATGGCTCCCTCGATGAACTCAAAAAACTCCTGCCCAGCCAAATCATATTGTTGGGTGTTTCCACTCGTTAAATCCGCATCAGCTTGGATTCCACCATAGTGCGCGAAGCATTGCATGGTTCATGTCCTTTGCCCGAATATTTAGCGAGTCAACGGCTTAACCACCAATAACTCCGCATCTTCCATTGCATTTTTGCCGAAAAGCTCTATGGCAATACTGTGAGGGCAGGGACAAGTCCTAAAAAGCTTGGGTACCATTTCCTCGGCATGCCTTCTACCTTTTACATTTTGCCGGAATGCCTTATTACGTCCGGCGGCGGGGGATATGACGCACCTAGGTTTACAGGCGCATCGAAACAGGTCAAGATTTCTAAAGCAGATCCTCGGGAAGATTTTCGTCCTCTCCTTTATTCTAATATGGTTGTACCCGAGTCTTTTTCAGCTCGGGGACAAGGCAAAATTGCCCTTATTGAATCAAGCCAGGGATGTTCGCCATCTTTCTCCCATCCAATCCAAGCAAGGCTATCCCGTCCATTTAAAAGCGGTGGTGACGTACTGTGATCCGGATTGGAATGTCCTCTTTGTCCAGGATTCCAACTTTGGCATATATGTCAGCGTAAAAACCTGGGATGTCCCTATAGAGCCCGGAATGCTTGTAGAGGTGGAGGGTGTTTCAGCTTCGGGCGATTTTTTACCGATTGTGGCTCAGGCCAAAATCAAGCCATTATACAAAGCTCCTTTTCCGACGCCCCGCGCTGTTTCCATAAACAAACTACAAGCACTCCGGGATGACTGCCAATGGGTGGAATTGGAAGGAGTCATCCATCATGCCGGCCAAGAAGGTCATGTTTCCGTACTTAGTCTTGTCGAAAATGAAACCCAAATTCCGGTGCGGGTTTTGAACTCACTGAATTTTCCCCCCGGAGGGCTTATCGATGCAAAAGTCCGAATTCGTGGGGTCATTGCGACACTGATGAATCCCGCGGACAAGACGACTCATTTGGAGTTCTGGTCTCCCCTTGGAAGTCAAGTGGACATTTTAATTCCGCCTCCGGGCGGCTTTTTCTCGATTCCCTTCTCCACAGTGGCTGTACTGCGCCAGTTTGAACATAATAAGTTGCCCGAACATCGGGTCCGAATGGAAGGGATCTTTTTGCCAGGATCCGCCCAGGAGTATTTTCTCTTAAAAGACCCTACGGGCAGCATCTCCATCGAAGCCTCCGAGAAAGTATTGTGCGAACCTGGAGATCCGATCCAAGTGATTGGATTCCCTGCCCGGAGAGGGAACCTGCTTGTCTTGGAAAATGCTTTCCACCTAAATCACAATTCCAATAAGTACTCCAGCCGCCAGGAAAAGGGTCTGCCCCTGCTGACCCAAGTGCGCCAAGTCCGGAGTTTAGACGAAAAAGAAGCTGAGCGTGGCTATCCACTGCGAATCAACGGCATCTTGACTTTATACGAATCTAAATACAACTTTGCCTTTCTCCAGGATGAGACGGGAGGCATCTTCATTAATTTGGGGAACCTGTCGATTCATCCTATTCCAGGCCAAAAATACCGGATCGAAGGATTTAGCGCACCGGGTGAGTATGCTCCTGTCATAACCAAGCCTCAATTCACGCATATCGGTTCCGCCCCCATGCCGCCCGCTGTTCGAGTGAATCTGAACGAGTTGGCCACGGGGAAGTACGATTCTATGCGAGTGATGGTGGAAGGGATTGTTCGTTTCATCAGCCAGGAGCCTGACCCAGTCACTTTGGAAATCGCGAGCGAAGGGAAACGGATCCGAGTTGTCTATCCTGGAGCAATCTCGGGCAAGTCCTTTGGGAGAATGGAAGATGCGCGAATTCGTGTGCAAGGCGTCTGCGCGATGGATTTGAATTCCCAGGGGAAAATGAGAAGTTTTTTGGTCATTCCCTCTTCCGATAAAGATGTTCAAATCTTGGAGCCTCAACTTGCCGATCCATTTTCCTTGCCACGCCGCCTCATCAGCGACCTTCAGCGTTATTCCCCTCAGGAACAGACAAACCACCGGATCCTCATCCGGGGAGCTGTGATGCACCAAGAGCCGGGAGAAGCACTGTATCTTAAAGATGAAACCGGCTGTATCTGCATACGAACCCGGCAATCAAATTTCGTCCAGCCGGGTGATGTTCTTTCGGTCTTGGGATATCCGTCTCCTGGAGAGTTTGCGCCTATCCTTGAAGATGCCGTATTCAAGTGGAAAGAGAATGGTCTCCCGGCGGCGCCGGTAATGGTCAGCGCTAATGAGCTTTTGCAGGGACTTCACCAGGGGAATCTGGTGCGGCTTCGGGCCAAATTGCTGGATCAATCCGAAAAGCGTGGAGTGCGCAGTTTCCTCCTTCAAGACAGTCAGGAGGGGCAGATTCTTTTTGACGCGTGGCTGAAAGAGTCAGCGATGAAGACCGCTCCGCCCGAAATACCGACAGGAAGCGAGATTGAGCTGACTGGGATTTGTTTGATGCGGCGGGAAGGCCGGCAAAGCGCCGCCTTCCAAATCCTTTTGCCGGGTTCCGGAGACATCCGCATTTTGAAGCGGCCTCCATGGTGGAATTCCCAATTCGCTTTTTGGGCTGCGGGGATTTTGCTGGCAGTCGTGGTGGGCGTCAGCTCATGGATGGGACAGCTCAGGCGCCGCGTGAAAAGCCAGACCGAACTGATCCGGCAACAACTGGAACATGAACATTCCCTTGAAAAAAAATACCGGGACCTTTTCGAACGTTCTCACGATATCGTATTTAGTTGTGCAATGGACCGGAAGATCCAATCCATCAATCCAGCCGCCGAACGTATTTTGGGATATTCTCGAGATGAGCTGCTGCAATTGGACTTCAAGGATCTGGTGCATCCGGAAGATTTTTCGCTATATCAAGATTGGATGGAAAAAAGACTGAACCGCTCCTCCGATGCCAATTTCATGCTCGAGTGCGGAGTGAAAGTCAAGGAGGGCGGGGAAGTTTGGTTGGAAATCAGCGTCGAACCGGTCTATCAAGACGGCCAGTTGGCGGGTATTCAGGGGATAGGGCGCGACATCACGGAGCGAAAGGAAGCGGAAGCGGCTTTACGTTCCAGCGAAGAGCGGTTGCGGAAGGCGCAAAAGATGGAAGCGATCGGAACTTTGGCCGGGGGGATCGCGCATGACTTCAACAACATTCTGGCGGCCATGCTGGGGTATGCCGAACTTACCACTGACGACATAACGTTTGATCATCCAGCCCGAGCCAACCTCGAGCAGATCCTCAAGGCGGGTTATCGGGCTCGGGACTTGGTGCAGCAGATACTGGCGTTCAGTCGGCATCTGGAGCAGGAACGACAGCCCATCCAGCTTCAGCCGATTTTGAAGGAGGCCTTAAAACTGCTGCGGGCCACTCTTCCCGCGACTATTGAAATCCGCTCGAAGCTGGATGCTGCATGTGGCCCCGTGCTGGCTGATCCAGTGCAAATCCATCAACTTTTCATCAACTTGGCCACCAATGCTTATCAAGCAATGCGGGATGCTGGCGGATTGCTGGAGGTGAAACTTTTTCCGCGCAGACTGGACGGCCCCCGGGCGATCGGTTCTTCGGAGATACCCGCGGGATCCTATCTGTGCCTGCAAGTTCGCGACACTGGAACAGGCATAACTCCTGAGATTAAGGAACGCATTTTCGACCCGTATTTCACTACGCGGCCAGTGGGGGAAGGCAGCGGCATGGGGCTGGCCGTAGTGCACGGGATCGTGGAGAGCTACCAGGGGGCGATTCAGGTGGAGAGTCAAGCGGGGGAAGGTTCCTGTTTTACGGTTTTTCTACCCTGCCATGAGAAAGTCACAAGAGAGGCGAAGCCGGAGGCAGCCCCGGTGGCCGTTCGGGGACGGGATCGCATTTTGTTTGTGGACGATGAAATCACCATCGCCCAGCTATCGGAAAAGATGTTGCGGCGGAGGGGGTATCAGGTGACAGTGAAAACCAGCAGCAGTGAGGCGCTGGAAGCCTTCCGGGATTCTCCATTTCGATTCGATCTGGCGATCACTGATCAAACCATGCCCCAACTGACCGGAATTCAACTGGCACGGGAGCTCTGGAAAATCCGTCCGGATCTGCCGGTCATCATTTGCACTGGTTTCAGCGAGGAAATTGACGAGGAAAAAGCGAGAAGTCTCGGATTTCAGGCTTTGCTTGCCAAACCGGTATCCTTGCCTGAAATGGTCCGAGCCATCCAGAAAGCCTTGGCGGAGGCGTCTTCCTCATGTTAAGGCGTCGTAATTGAATTGCCCGTGCCGCTGGCGAGAGTGTTCCATCTTGCGATGCTTTGCCGGTGCGGCCTGAGGCGCGATGTGTTGGGTTGCGATTCCTCGCGCAACTCTCCACTTTGCCTTGCGGACCGAACGGGCAGAGCAAACGCGCTCAGGAGCGCGATCGTCCCCCCTTTTTGCCCTGGGATTCCTCCCAGGTTCCTCACAGTCGATTTTATTAAGAGGCCAAATGGCGGGTTGCCCGGCAGGTGCGAGAACAGGAACCGCAAGGCTACAAATCACATTGTCTGCGCCCTGATCCGCTCCAGGTAACCCGGTATGTCAATTTTGCGCTTGAGATTTTCGGCTGACATATAACGGATCTTCCCGAAAATCGGCCGCTCTCCAAAAGGCCGGTCATGAAGTCCGAAGCACCAAAGTATTCCCACCCAGGAGTTGGGGTCGCGTCCATCCAGTGCGTATTGGTTGTTTAGATAAATCATGATTTCCAATGCTTCAGATGGGGTTTGGCTCCACTCCATGATTTTCTTTCCCCAGTACATGCGCAAATAGCCGTGAATTTTGCCGGTCTCCGTAAGTTCCCGCTGACAGGCGTTCCAAAGGCCATCATGGGTCTGAGCACTCTCGAATTGTGCGAGAGAGCAAGCATAATTGCGGCGATCGGAAGCATGCTGGCTCAGAGTAGCCTGGATCCAACGAGGCAGGCATTCAAGCGATTCATAATTGCTGGAAAAATGGCAAAAATTAAAGGAGAGCTCACGGCGGACAATTAATTCCTCGAGAAAAGCCTCCACTGACAAAGGATTCGCGCCAGACGCTTGCACTGCCAGCGCCACTTCGTGAGCGGAGAGAATTCCAAAATGAAGGTAAGGACTCAAGTTGGAAGTGCCATCACACTCGGGCCTGTTTTTCCTCATGATATATTCGTCAAGCTTGTCCGACAAAAATTCCCCCAGCAATTGCCGGCCAGCTTGATATCCTCCCGGGAAAAACGGGGAAGGTTTAATCTTCTGATTGATCGGGCAGGAAGATACCACCGTCTCCAGCGTCTCATTTCCAAATCGGAATTCCCCCGAATCCAGCCTCAATCCGGTGGAATCTTTTTGCAGCGGCTGAGTTTCCATCGGCTTCAAGTAGAGAGGGAGGAGACGGTGGATTTTGGGGCGAATGGTCCGTGCGGCGTACTCCTGTTTGGAAAATTCGCGGAAGGGGATGATGCCGCAAGAATCAATGGCAAAACAAGGTATGTCGAGATGCCGGGCGATTTGGCGGGATTGCCGCGGGACAAGACATGCGGGGAAATCATCGGTCACCAAAAGCGCGGCATCCTTTCCCAATTGAGGGAGCATTTTCAGCCTTTGATTCCGGTCTCTCTCCAAATTAAAGAAATATCGGATGCCGCGATTTCGAAATCGCCCCGCCAATTCTCGGGAATTTTCAAGGATGAAATGCTGAAAACGCGCACAAGCGTAAGGGTAGCTGCAACTGACTTGTTCATAGACCACAAGCGGCAAGTTCAACTCATTCGCCTGGGAAAGGGCAAAATTAAGAGCAAAGTTATTTTCCGCCCTTTTGTTGCTTTGGATCCAATAAAGAACATATCGGCCGCGCGAATTGACGGGGCGATCTTTCAGCCGTGTGACGCGTTTTTCATCTTGCATGTTCTCTCCTCCCGTCGGCGGCCTGACCGCACCAGCTTCCCGCCGATGGGCGGGAGGCGGCTATGAGAGAAGTCTTGGAATGCTTCGGCGGAATTTGCCTTTGAATCTGGAAGAAATCAGATTAAAAGATCCGTTCCTGTTTGCGCAGGTTTCCGAGAGAGCCTACATTTTTGAGCCAGAAGCTAAACCGGGTTTGAGATTCCACGCGGATACCCACATTGTAACGCCGCTGTTCCAGCGCAATCCCGCAACAGTCCCAATTGTAAGCAACCTGTGCAGTGCTGTATTGGGTAACGCTCTGGCGAAAATCAAAGACCAGAGAGTAGGCAACATTGAAGCCCCGGCGAGTGGAATTGCCATGGCCCAAAGTGGCGCGCAATTGGTTGGACCCGACTTGGGTGGGAGGAAGATTGGAGGTGTTGTAGTATGTCGCCATCAGGAAATTTTCGTTGAAGCGCACCGAACCCGCCACGCTGGTCGCTCGAATTTGATTAATCGCCGGATCGTAGTCCATCCGGAAATCCGCGGTGTAGTGGGCGTGGGGAGTAAAGCGGATACGGGCGACCAGCGGAGAAAAATGCCGGATTCCATCGGCATAGGCGAAAGCGCTTAAAGAATAAAGCGGGAAAAATGAATTGCGCCTCCCGTTTTCCAGAGCACCTCCGAAAGTGGGATCAAAAAAATACTTCTGGCCAATTTCAACATCGAGGAATTCATGCGCACTCTCGGTATTATCCGAGGAGGCTTTTCTTGAATAAAAACGGTTGCTCAACCGGTACTCCATCTCGCTAGTATCGCCCAAAGCATCCCGCTCATCGAACCGGAGGATTTCATCGAAGTTGTGCGAACCGGCGATGTAGCGGTAAGTGACTTCCGGCCCCACGACATGTTTGAAGCGTGTTCCGCCGCTTAAAAAAGTTTTTTCCAGCTCGGGGCCTCTCCAATTGCTCTCCCAATAAAAGGAAGTTCGGGCAATTCCTTCGGGGCGGATTTGTCCGGGCAGAGTCGAATCGAATTTGTCGGTGTAATAAGTCTCGCGTAGACTGATGGAGTTGGTCCAAGTTGACTCGGGGAGTCTCAGCGTAGGAATGGTCAACCGAGGATACAGGTCGATTCTACCTACGAACGGGGAAGTCTCCAGTCCCCCTTGCAATGAATCCCCATTCTCCAGAGTGGTGGAACGGGACAAGGCGGCAGCTTCCACATCGAAGGAAAAAAATACCGGCCACTTGTGGAGGGGGCGGCTGGGCCCCGACAATTCCACCGCGGGCAAAGAACGAATCATCACATTATTGGTGGGTATTTGATCGAATCCGGAAAAGCGGTTCAGCCGCCGTTCTCCCAAAAAACTGAGGCTGAAATCCCGATAATCCTTGGAAAGGTAGGCCAACGAAATCTTGTCGGGGCGGACAATTGTGGCAAAAGAGTCGCCATACAATTGGCGGAAAGCCTGGGAACTGACTAGGTCTATATCCGCCACCGCCCGGAAACCATTGTCAAACCGGTTGTCTGCAATAATGCGGGCGCTTTGCCCATTGTTTTGTTGGGATTCGGGCAAAAGGTATTCTCGGG
Source organism: uncultured Acidobacteriota bacterium (assembly GCA_963803155.1). GTDB lineage: Bacteria > Acidobacteriota > Terriglobia > Versatilivoradales > Versatilivoraceae > CAWDMN01. The sequence continues at coordinate 68,828 of CAWDMN010000082.1, read as the reverse complement.
CAAATAATCCCTGGGCATAAATATGGCTCTGCTCGCTGGGACGCGCGCGAAACTCCCAGCCCCCCGCCATCCCTCGCTTGGAGAAATATTCCCCCGTAGCCAGCAGATCGGCGCTCCGTCCCATCGTCAAGAAAAAAGACTCATGAAACGACCGTCCGCGAATCGTGGAATTCCCCATGGATGGAATCAAGAAGCCGGTCTGGCGTCCGCTGTCTCTGGCGGGAACCACCAAATAAGGGAAGATAAAAACGGGAACCTTTTTAATCCAAAAGGAGGTGTTTTGTGCGGTAAGATGGTGGTCCACACTCAATACTGCATTATGGACCCGGAAGCTCCACTTGGGGATATTGTCTTCGCAAGCGGTGACTTTGCCCGAAATCACTCGATATTTATCCGGCGCGAATCTTTCAATCTTTTCGGCTTCAAAGATCAGCCCCGGATTGACTTTCCCGCGGGCATTGAAAAACACGCCGGTTTTGGTTCCCAGGTTAAACTGGAACCGTCTTCCCCAAACCTGCTGAGTTCCTTGTTGAAAGTAAACGTTGCCTTGACCTTCGACTTCGCGTGTGTCGTAGTTTCCCCAAATCTCATCGGCCTTGATCAACATGTCCTGGTAATGAACCGTGACATTTCCCCGCGCACGAAAGCTGGAACCTATTTTTTCCTGTTCGTCAGAGGAGACGATAATCACGCTAGGGCCAGAAGGAAGAGTCAAGACTGGAGGTTCAAGCAGGCTCGCGGGGGCCTGGGATCGCGCCACCGTGCCGATCATGGATAATCCCGCGGCCAGCAGGAAGCCCTGTTTGATCCTTGTTTTCAAGATTGGAAGTACTTCGAAATCTCTCTTCAAAATTGCCCCTGTTTTTCGATTTATCCAGTCAGAATCTCATCTGAGACTGTTTTCAGAACTATCCGAATTATGCCCTAAAAAACCTTCGGGGCATGACCTTTTTTTTGGCTCCGGGCAGTGTCGCCGGTCAGCATAAGCGCAAGGTCCGCGAAAGAAGAAACAAATCCCTGAAATGTAGCCATTGAGGATTTCATCATTTGAGCCTTCCCACACGGACAAATTTATCATGCGTCAAGACGCCATTTCAATATTGCTCCCCCCTCCTGCATTTGTTAACATCGGGAGGATGATTTTGTCTTTATTTGGATTAAAGAGGCGACTGACGTGAATTGCCCTGCCTGTGGGTTTTCCAACTCTCCCACCGCCAACTTTTGTTTGAAATGTAAAAAACCGCTGGCTCCTCAGGTCAGTGATCTGAGCAAGCGTTTGGTCGATCTGAATCTGGTGCGGCCTTACTCTGGATTGGCTTCCTCCGGAGCGATTGAGCCTCAGCCGGAGCGTGGAACTATGGGATCTGCTCCGTCTGGGACAGCTGCCCGAACGGCAAAGGTAAAATCCCCAAGCGCCGCGCCCACTCCGGCTGCCGTTGAAGTGGCGGGGACCTTATGGGATCGAGAATTTGTGCGCCCCGGACAGGAAGGAAATGCCGCCCCCGCTGAAGTTCCCCTACCTTCCGGACATCATTCTTTGGTCGAACGCGCTCTGGAAAAACTCAAACGAGCACAAGTGGGGGCAGAGCCTATAGAAAAATTGCCCTCTTCTTCTCCAGTATCGACGCCAGAGCCGCCAACCTCTCCCGCGCCGGCGCCAAGGAAAACCCGGCGTTCCGCCATAAATTCAGATCGAATTGAAAGAATTGAAATCAACCTGAATCAACCTCTGCTCCCTTTCGATGTTACGGAACCGTCCATCATCGTGCCCGGAATCCCACAGGTGTCGCGAGGTCTATCCGCTGCCCCAATTTCACCGCGCTTGCTGGCTGGATTGATCGATTTGTCTTTTTTGACGGGAAGTTTTTTGATCTTCCTGCTCATTGTCCGGTTTGTGCCGGATTTTTCATTCAGCAGCCGAAGTGTTCTGCTTGGTTTGGTTATGGCGTTCGTTTTTTTTGGGCTGGGTTATCTGTTCCTATTTACCGCCTTCATGGGCAAGACGTTGGGCATGGATCAACAAAATTTGCGCGTGGTTGACTTTCAGGGCCGCTTCCCTAATCCGCGTCAATCGGCGCTTCGCGCTTGTGGTTGTGTGATTTCTTCCGGCTGTCTGGGGCTCGGATTTCTTTGGTCTATATTCGATGTGGAAAGGCTCTGTTGGCACGATCGCATTTCCGGCACCCTCATTGTCCCTCAACTCGCTTCCGATTCTTTTTGACCTGATTTCCTTTCCACGAAGTGGGGATTCCTTTCTCTTTTTCCGAGGAAAAATTGCCGGCTTACACAGCTTTCACTTCTTGGATGCTGCGTAATCCGGAGTAAAATCTCCACCAAATCCGAGGGAAAATCTGATCAGGGGAGAAGTTTGAAATCTGAATACTCCTGCCGCACCAAATAATTCCGGCCACTCCGCTCCGCTCTTATCTCAATCCGGACGGGCAAATTCACCTGCCGGCCGATCCCAGGAAAGAGTGAATATTCCGCCACGTACTGATAGGACTTCCATCCTTTGGGAAGTTTCTGCTGTATGCCGGCAATGCGGATCAATTGATAAGATTGACTATCCACCCAGAGGCGGCCGCGCTGTCGTAAGGATGCCTTTTGGTTTAGGAAGGGTATTTTTAAAGTGGCAAATTCAGGCGTGGTTTCAAAGGCCAGGACTAGGCTCTTGACTCCGTTCAGAGTTTCCTCCCCAGCGCCCCGATAGTCATTGGCAAGACGGTTTTCCAGGGAGAACAAGCCGGACAAGTATCCGGTGAAAGGATTCTCCAGGGTGGGAATATCAAGAACCGTTCCCGCAGCCTCGCTTGAGGATGGCTCAACGGACCTCCTATTTTCTTCAAAAATGCGCTGCAGTGTGGGTTCGGTGCTCTTTTTGAGCGCCACTTGGTAATGGTAAACCCAATTTCGGGAGGTAGATCCAGAAAGGCCTTTCCCGGACTCTTCAACGCTGATTTGTTCTCGACATGAAAAATTCCTTAATGAAAGCAGACTGATACTTACATTTTCTCCAACTCGCGTCATAACCAGAGTATCGTCCTGCAACTTGGTCAAAAGCCCCTCATTGGATTCCGGAGGGACCGCGGGACACGGAGAAAATCCCGCAAATAAAAAAAAAGGTAAGAAGAAAAACCCTTTGAGCATGAAGAAAGACCTAGAAAAGCGAATGGCCATCGCGGTGACGATGCCAAAAAAATCCCCGCGGCAGCGAGACTCTGCTTTGGATTAAGCAGACCCAGCGGCAAAACGACTTAATACTTAGCGCAATACTTTCAGCTTTTCCGGCTCTTACAAGTTGGCATAATGTTGCCTCATGAGAAGGTGGCACTCCGCCGCCATTGCAGACAGCGATCCTCTGGAGCGGCGGAGTGCCACTCTCCACCCGCCGGATCGAAGGGAGTATACGATGTTTGCCGGGGAACGCCAATGAATACTATTTGCTTGCCGTCTTGGCTTTTCCCGCATGAGGAGCAATCTTGAGCTGATTGTCGACGCTTTTCACCCCGGCGACCTTTCTAGCAATTCGAGTAGCCGCCCCCTTCGTCCCTGGATTTTTCACCTCTCCTGTCAAGGTCACCACACCACTTTTCGCCTCCACCGAAATGGGAGCGTCTTTCATAGAGGGAACACTGGCCAGCTTTTCTTTTACGTTTTTGGCCAACGTTGTGTCATCCACCATGGCCGCAGCCGCAATGGATTTTTCCGGCGATTTGCTTTTTCCCTGCGGTGCTGCCGCTGTTGAAATCACCAGTCCCAAAGCGATACCCAAAACGAGCAGAAGCTTTTTCATGATAACCTCCTTGGAAAATTGTTGTTGTTCTTGTGATTCCAGGTCAAAGAATCATCTCCCTTGTTACACTCAAAGCGGCGGGATAGATCCCTCCGTCGATTTTGTGGAATAGGCAAATCCACTCAAGAATGACATGTTCTCGGCGCCCCCATGGATCGCGCCAATTCGAGAGAGATCCTCAGAAAATCCCGGTGCCAGAGACCTCACAGGTCTCCAAGACCTGTGTGGTCTGGAGATTTTCTTTACTTGCCGTGCCAGCCGCGCTGGCATGAGCGGCTCCGCTAAGCTGGCGCGACTTCTCTTTTTGGGTTGCCAATGTTCGCAATATATCATGGAATTGGGGAAGCCCAAAACATTAATCATTCGAGGTATAATTCAAAATGCGACAGGAAAGAGTATGCCAAGGGATGGAGTGCAAGGGAGGGAGAGCCTTCCGCGTAGGCGGACTCCGTCAGGCGAACCATTAGTATATGCCATCTCTATTATTTGGATTTTGCTGGGCAGGAGCGGGGATTTCCACCGCACCTCGGAACAGAGTTGACCTTGGAAAATGAGAGGGATTTTTATCTTCCCGAAAACCGATACATAACACCTGGCACTTGAGAATTGACGCCAAAATCATGCCGGGTATTTGCCCGCAATGTAACTTTCCAGGTGCTGAATTGTGGCGGCTTGTGCCGAAATAATCCAGTTCACCAAATCTCCAATCGAGACAACTCCCTTCAGCTTGCCACCCTCGATCACGGGGAGGTGGCGAAGGTGCTTTTGAGTCATGATTTGCAAACACTCATCAACCCGATGCTCCGGAGTGACCGTGGTTACCGGGCTGCTCATGACTTCATGCACCCGCGTTTCCTTCGAGGATTTTCCATGCAGGATCAGTTTGCGGGCATAATCCCGTTCAGAAAGAATCCCCGTCAATTGTTCCTCCTCGATCACCAGCAATGCCCCCACATTTTTCTGAGCCATCACTTCCAATGCGGAATAAACTGAAGCTCCGGGATGGATCGACCAAGCCTGAACGCCTTTGAGGGCCAAGACAGCACTGATTTTGTCTTTAAATTCCACAGCGACCTCCACGAATTCCCACAAAGAATGATCATATATTATTCCTTCATTATGAGTGACTGGCAAATGAGACTGTTGAAATATGGATGAAGGATGAGGCATAAGGATTAACAAAGGCCTGTTGAAAAGTACCTTTTCTCTTTGGATGCGTTAGCACGAAGAGCGTAACCCATCCTAAATGTCTCATCAGCGCTTAATGAGTTACGACCTGAAGCACTCACCCATCCCGCATTTGCGATTTCTTCTACTTTGTGGATGAATTCTAATGAATTCCTACCGTTTTCTTCAATTCCGAGATGGAAAGTCGCCAGCCGGCTTCAGCCCGGAATAGATCGGCTTCGGCGGAGACTCGGGCGGCTTGAGTATCCCAATAAGTGGCCTTGGTAACCAGGCCCAGGTCGAATTGATCGTTGCTCAAACGTTCTCCTTCTCTCCTGAGCGCGGCAGCTTCGCGCGCAACCCCGACCATTTCCTGAGCTTTTTCCACGCCGCGAAAACTCTTTCTTACGTCGGCTTCCAACTTCTCTTTGACCATTTGGAGTTTTTCTTCGGCTTGCCTTTGTTGGACACGTCGTTCCCTCAGTTGTGCTTCCCGTTTGCCAAAATCAAAAAGGGTATAAGACAAACGTCCGCCAACGGCGCTGAAATCGCGGGGCATGGTTGGGATGCCGTTCTGATAATAATAGGTGAAAAAAGCGCTGATGTCCGGAAGGTATTCTGCCTTGGCGGCGCCCACTCCGGCTTTGGCCTTCGACACCGTCATCTCGGCCTCATGCACTTCCGGACTCATCTGCAGTGCGGTTTGCACAGCCTCCTCCAGGGAATTTAGGGTGGAAGACGGACGCTCCGGTTCAACCAATTCCCAGCGATTAGCCAAAGGGGCACCCATCAGATTGTTTAAAGCCTCAGCATAATCGGCCAATTGAATTTCGAGCGCCAGAAGATTTTGTTTCGATTCCAAGAGTTGGGCCCGCCGGCCCAGGCTGGCCACCGGCAGCGCTTTGCCAGCGTCGACGGCGTTTTCAACCTCATGAAGCAACTCTTCCGCCGCGGCAACTTTTATTTGAGCCGCTTCCTTCTGGCGTTGGGTAATCAACACGCCATAAAATAACTGTTCAATCCCATAAGCGACTTCATGTTCCGCTTTTTCCTCGGTGGCTTTGGCTTCGTCCCTTTCAGCGGAGACAGCATTGACGCCAGCATGAATCTTGAACATTTGCGTCAAGGGTTGCACGACTCCGCCGCCTCCCAGAAAGAAGTCTTGGCGCAATACTTCAATGGGAATGGGGATGCTGGGCAAAGGTGGAGGGAGAATCCCCAAACCTCCCAGGCTCAGCGTGGTCCTCAGCGGTTTATTAAATGAGAAATAATTCCCGTCCGCCAGGACCTTGGGAAAGTATTCGGCGCGGATCCCCGCGCGTTTTTGAGCGATTTCATCGACCTTTAGACGGGCCAATTGGATCATCCGATTTTTTTCCAAGGCGCGCCTTTGTGCCTCCGCCAACGTGAGATGGACGCTTGGAGTCGGTTCAGCGGGGATTGCGGCATTTTGTCAGCCGGCGCCGGCTTCGATCTCGGAAGACCAAGCCCCGCTCCAGGCCACGCCGCCTAATAACAAATACATAATGATTTTCAGTTTCATGAGTTTATTCTCCCGGCGGTAACAAGATAAAGCGCCGGCACTACCAGCAGGGTGAAAAACATGGAGATGACCAACCCGAAGGCAATCGCGGCGGCCATGGGCGCCCACATAAGTGAACCTGATAGAATCATGGGCATGACCCCCATGGCAGCGGCCATGGTGGTAAGGAACACGGGACGCAGGCGGCGGGCGCCAGCATCCTGCGTGGCTTTTAGCAGGGAGTCTCCTTCCTTGCGCCGTTCGTTGATATAGCCCACCAGGAGAATCGAATTGCGCACCACCACGCCTCCCACGCCAATGAGTCCCACCTGGGCCATAAAACTGAAGGGCATTCCGATAATCATAAGCCCAAGGGCCGCCCCCAGGATGGAGAGGGGCACGGAAGACATGACAACCAAAGATTGTACCGAGGAGCGGAACTGGAAAAGCAGCGTCAAGAAAATCAAAAGGACACTAATCGTGGCTGCCCTGATAATACCGCCGGACATGCTGGTCTTGGATTCATATTCCCCGCCATAATCAATCTGGTAACCGGGCGGGAGCGGCAATTTCTCAATTTTGGCGCGTGCCTGTTTTAAAACGCCTGAGGCATAGACTCCCTCCTGGAAGAGGCTTCGCACGGTAAGCGTCCTAACCCCGTTACGCCGGACGATTCGACCGGTCTCCCACTCCGGCGACAACGTGGCCAATTGCCGCAGTGGGACTTTGGCGCCAGTCACCGGTGAAGTCAGATAGGCATCGCGAACATTGTCGAAACTTTGCCGGCGGCTCTCATCCAGCCTCAATAAAATATCGATGGCATGTGTCCCTTCCCAAAAAGTGGAAACGACCGTTCCCTCGAAACTCACGGCCAAGGATCGGGCAATGCTGGCGTTGGTAAAACCCAGCCGGTTGGCAATCTCCTCCTTGAGGTTGACGCGCAGTTCATAGGGGTCTTCGCGCCAATCCAGATGGACATAATCAGAGCCGGAATCTTGCCGTACAATCGACGCCACCTGGGCTCCCAGAGCTTTGAGGCTCGGTAGGCTGTCCCCTGAAATGCGAACTTCGATGGGGGCGGAAAAAATTTCTCCCTGCTGCAACTCTTTGACAATGACCATGGCTTCCGGAACGATTTCGCGAAATTGTTTGCGGAGCTGATAAACCAAGGCGGGAGTGGTCTTCACTTCTTTTGTATTGACCAATATTTGACCATAATTATCCGCGGGCTGTTGAGGATCTACGTTGTAATAAAAACGGGGAGCGCTAGCGCCGGCAAAGGTTCCGAAATTGGCTACCTGGGGATTCGTGGTCAGCTCTTTCTCTATTTTGCGCAAGACAGCGTCAGTCGATTGAATCCGGCTGCCCTCCGGAAGCCAGACATCGATGACAAACTGCTCCCGTTCCGCCGGGGGGAAGAACCGATCGGGCAGGCGCATCAGGAGGAAGCCACCGGCCAATACGGATAGAAGTCCCAAAAGACAAGTGGTTCGCGGGTGGCGCAACGGCAGGCGGATGATTCTTGAATATTGCGTTTCCATCCAGCCCACGACATCCAATTTATTTTTGGCCGCGCCTTTGGCATGAATTCCGGAATGGATGAACTGATAGCAAACGAGCGGCGTAAAGAAAATTGCGACCGCGAAACTGACGCTGAGCGAAATGGCGACGACGATTGGCATGGAGTAAACAAATTCGCCAACACTGCCGGTCAAAGTAAACAACATGGGCAGAAAAGCGGAAATGATGGTCAAGGTGGCAACCAGCACGGGAACAAAAATATCGCGGGCGCAATGTGCGGCCGCAAATTCACGAGTCTTCCCCTTGTCGAGCAACTCCACGTAATTGTCGGCCACGACAATGGCATCGTCTACAAGGATGCCGAGCATCACGACCAACATCGAAATTGACACTTGCTGCAAGTCGATGCCGGCCAGGTGCAGAAGCGCGAAGGTCACTGAAACCGTAACGGGGATAGCCACGGCGGCCACCAGGGCTACATGGAAGGGCAGGAGCAGCATGGTGACCAAGACCACGGAAGCAATGGCAAGTCCGAATTCCTTGAGAAAGCTACTGATCCGTTTTTCAACCATCTGAGGCTGATTGGCCACAATGTCAATTTTGAGGTCGGGGGGCAATTGACGAGTGGCCTCCGCCAGCTTGCCGGAGATTTGCTGGCCGAAATCGACAATGTTATACCCTTCCTGCATTTCCACGGAGATTAGCAATGCGGGCGATCCGTTATACCGCGTCAGAAATTGTGGATCCTGATACCTCCACTCCACCGAGGCGAGATCGCCCAGATAAATCGGCACGCCCGTTGGGCTGACATCGACAATCACTCGTCGGATTTGCTCCGGGGTCTGGAAAGGGGCATTGGCTTGGATGGGAGGGCGTGTCGTCTCCGCGTCGAAACGGCCGCCGAATTGCACCGCATTCCGGGCTTGTAACGCCTGGATGACACGGGGGAGAGGAACCTGGTACTGGGCAATTCGCTCCGAAGTGCTCGTGACGCAAATCTGCTCTTTTTGTTCGCCGTAGCGTTTGATTTTTGAAGTGGCCCGCACGCTCCGCAAAGCTTCTTCGATTCTTTCGGCATAATTCTTCAGTTCCCGGTAACTATAAGCCTCCCCGTGGAGAGCCAGAAGCACGGCTACCGTATCTCCGAAGTCAGTATCGAGAATGGGTCCAATCACGCCTGAAGGAAGTTTGATGGATTTCGTGGTGTACAAGTCATGCCTCAACTTGGACCAGAAGATATCCGGGCGCTTGATCCCTTCTTCGAGATAGATATTGACGAACGCAAAGCCAGGGCGGCTGGTGGAATAAGTCTTGGACTTGCGGACCTCTTCATAGCGAAAGAGCTGCTCTTCAATGACGCGAGTGACCTGTTCCTCCACTTGCTCGGAGGTCGCTCCTGGGTAGAATGCCGCCAAGACGCCCACCCGCACCGTGATTTTGGGATCCTCACGGCGCGGCATGGTTAACAGCGAATAGAGGCCGGCGGTGAACAGGAGCACGGTGCAGACAAGAGTAACTTGAGGGTGGCGAAGCCAGGGGGGGACGGTATTCATTGTGCTCCCTCCTCGACGTTCACCAAAAAGCCCTCCGAAAGCTGATTTTGTCCCGCAACAACGACTAGCTCGTTTCCAGTAAGACCCTGGTTGATTTCAATTTCGCGATCGAAAACGGTGCCCGGGGAGACTCGCCGGCCATAGACCCGCCTTTTATCTGGGAAATAAATGTAAACCAAAGTGGCTCCCTGGGAATCGCGCATGATGGCTTGGGCGGGAACTGTTATGGCGCGCACGACTCCCGCGGTTTGTATGTGAGCTTCCGCTATCATGCCGGCTCGCAGGAGCAGGTTTGGATTCTGGACGGAAATTTTAACAGAATAGGTACGGGATGCCGGATCTGCCGCATACCCGACAGTCTCCACACGCCCTTCGAAGGTTTGCTCCCCAAAGGAGGGAACCAGGACCGAAGCCTTCTGCCCTTGCCGGATTCTGACTACCTCCGCCTCTGGAACGCCCACTCTGACTTTAGCCGGATTGAGATCCATGACAACAAAAACAGGACGCCCCACGCCCACGGGGTCGCCGGCTTCAAGCTCACGGCGCGCAATCAGGCCGGAGATGGGCGAAGTGAGTTTAGTGTCGGACAGCATCTTCCGCGCCAAATCCGCTTGAGCCATGGCAGCGGTATAAGCCAGGCGCGCGGCCTCCCGATCTTCTTGCCTGGCTCCTTCCAGCGCCAGACTGTAACGTTCTTTGGCGGCCAGATAGGCGGATTCGATTTTCTTGAAATCGGCTGGCGCCAGGCTTTTACGCTCGAAAAGAGCCTTGTGACGGTTAAACTCATCCTCGAGGCGTTCGAAGTCGATTTTCGCCTGGGCTAGTTCCTGGGCCCGAACCGCGGAATTGGCTTTCTCCATAGTGGCTCGCGCTGTGTCAGCCTGGGCTGCAGCCGCTCGCAGGCGGAAATCATAATCGCGGGGATCGAGCTCGGCGAGCAGTTGGCCTGCTTTAACCTGCATTCCCTCCTCCGCATGAATTTTCAACGCCTGTCCGGCGATCAGGAAAGCCACATGGGAAGTCTCGTTGGCCTCTACGGTCCCGCTGGCGCTGACAAACACCGGGCGGTCGATCCGGTTAGGAGGGCGGACGCGAATTTTCTGGACAGGTTCTGTTCCTGCCGGCTTTTGATGTGAGCATGTCATGCAGAAAAAACATGGGAAGAAGATTATCGGCAATATCGGAAGATGTCTGAGTTTCACGCGGAAACCTCCCGCAATAAAAATTACCAGATGGTTGATGGGAGCCATGGCTATTAGAAACGGGAGACGCTGCCTCAGTGTCCATGATCAGGATCCCGCTCTTTCCTTCCAGACTAAGGCAATGACTCCCATGCGTCAAGTAATCCGCTCCGGTTTTAGGTGAATTGCAGATCGTAGAAAAAGGAACTCCTCATACGCAAAGAACCCAAACGGAATTCAGGGACATACCAAATCCATAATTAATGTCTATAAATATCTCCTTGGAAGAGGAATGATTTTTGACTGAATATTTGGATTATGGCTGATTGCGCTGTTCGCCAGAACCGCATACCCAACCCGCACAGCTGCCATGCAAGGGCGGGGTGAGCACCAACGCACAAAAAAAAGGATCGATTGAGTTTATTTGGCGCTCCTGTTTGCCATCTGACATGCACCGTCTTATATGCTTAATAAGCATTGATGAATGTTAGGAAGGAGGTGAATTCCATTGCAATGGTATTTGGCCGCAGCATGGATTCTAGGAATTATTGGGATCATATTTATGCTGGATCGTCTCGCCACTTGGATGGAGTCACAGGGCTGGATATATTGGAGGAAGAGCAAAGGGGTCACAACACGCATGGGGAATGCTTTTTTAGGAATACACGAAATGTTCGACCCTGGGAAAAAATACGTCATTGAGGCCAAACATGAAGTGAAACGAAAAAAGACAGATGCAGGAGATCCTCCTTCACGGAAGAAGACCACCCCATGGGCACTTGATCCCTGACAATTTACAGCTCCAATTCAATTTGCACAATTAACAGTCAAGGAAGCGCCATGCTTGAATCGATGTGGTTTGGGAAGAACTGGGAGTGAATCCGACCAAGCGCGGAGTCAAGCTGATCTTCGTCAAGAATTATCATCAAGCTGTTGGGAGAGGATCCCTGGGATATCACATCTAACCGCAATCCGGAAATGGCAGCTAGAGCCTGGGACGCAATGCCGGTCTGTTGAATGAGCCCTTGACCCACCAGACAAATAGAGGCTTTCCCGGTGGCGGCTTCCGCGGAACCCAACCGGCGGAATTCCGGCAATGCCCGTTCGACTTGAAGATCATCGCTGAGGACCAACTTCAGGTGAATCGAGGAAATAGCGGTCAAATCCGGGGTGATGCGGTGCCTATCCAGAACGTCAAAAATCCCTTTCATATATTCTGAAAGCGGTTGTTGTTGATTGGATATCAGCTGAAGCAGAGTCAGTCCTCGCTTGAAGGCAATCGAGCGCACCCCTTGCTGAGGAGCGGCTAAACCATCCATAACCACCGTGCCTTCCGCCTGAGGTTGCCAGGAGTTGAAAATGTGGACGGGGATCCGTTTTCGGGCTGCCGGCCAAATCGCCCGGGGATGCAAGAGCTTGGCCCCAAAGTAAGTCAACTCCGCCATTTCATCAAAGGTGGCGGCGGGAATAGTCTGGGCTTCCTTGATGATGGCGGGGTCAGTGCTCATCAAGCCGGGAACATCTTTCCATATTTGGATATCACTCACTCCCAAAGCCGCGCCGATGAAGGCCGCCGTGAAATCAGAGCCCTCAAAACCTAGGGTGGTCGTTGCTCCTTGCAGAGTGGAGCCAATATAACCCTGAATTACCGGAGTGCGCCGCCGCTCCAGCTCCGGCAGCAGTGCGCGCCGGAATCGGTCAACGGCAATTTCTTCGAGGGGTTCCGCGCGGGTAAAATTGTCGTCGGTGATCATTAGTGAGCGGACGTCAATCAGCAAGGCATCAATCCCGTGAGACACAAGACCCGCCGCGAGGATGGCGGAAGAAAGCAATTCTCCATAAGCAGCCATGGCGTCCCGGCAGCGCGGCGTGAACTCTTTCAAAATCGAAAGGCCTCCGATCAAGTCGCGGATCTCTTCGAAATGACTGGAGATTTTAGAATAAATGGGAGACTCTCGGGAAATGCCGGTCAGGCGGGAGAGTTCCGACAAATGGTAGGTTTCAATTTCAGCCAGTTTTTCAAGAGCTTCGCTGGTATGGTATGAAGAAGCCAGTTCCCCGGCATGCAGCAAGTTTCGCGTGGTTTTGCCCATGGCGGAAACCACTACCACTGGATTAAAGGGCTGATGGTGCTGAATGATTTTGACTACCCGCTTGATTCCTTCTGCATCCCTTACAGAACTGCCGCCAAATTTCATGATAATCATGTGATTCACCCAAAAATAAAATTGAACGGGAAGCCCATGAAATATGCGCTTGCCCCCACGGGTTTACAGAATGAAATCCGGGTCATGTATTGAAATCGTCTCGGGCAATTTTTCATTTCATGCCCGTCTGTAGGATTATCGGGCATTATCGTTGCCTGAGGACTTTTTCTCACCATGAAATGGAAGAACTTTTCACCAATCATCAGGACAATATTGACCATGGGATTGTTCTTCCAGCCCATCACCGCTCATAACTCCCGCATCAATGACAACCAAGGCGAGCGTTATAGGTTGAATTAAGGTTCTTGTGCCGGGCGCCAGGCCCGCTATTTCTGGATGATCGAGCTGGGGAGCGGGGCCGGCGAAGCGAATGTGTAATTCCCTGACTGAACAAGGAACACCGCCCTTCCGTTCTCCTCGCCAATGAAGCGCACCCCTGGAGATTCCGCGGCACGGCGGCCACTTTCACTCACCGCATCGGGTGCCGAGGTTGGAATGCATACCGTTGCCGATGTGCCAATGGGGATTGTAATGTTTATCTTCAACAGCCCCTTGTTGATTTGCCACCTGCTGGAAATTTTGCCGTAAGGCGATTGGTAACTTGTGCGCGCGAAGGTCAGGCCGCCTCCAATTCCCGGTCGGATGAAAAAATGTCTGAATCCGGGCGATTTTTCATCGATTCGGATTCCGCCGATTCCCTGGATGAACCAGGACCCAATTGAAATTAAGGTATCGTGGATATGGGAATCACTCCCATCCCAGGCTTCCCAACTGGTTGTTGCACCCTGATCGAGCATGTATCCCCAACTTGGAAAATCTGTTTTGTCAGTCATCTCATAGATTAGGTCGTTTTGATCGGATTCCATAAGGTACTTCAACAGAAAATAAATGCCATGCATGCCGGCATTGAAGTGCCCGGCATCCTGGACTTGGATTGTATGTCTCAGGTTCTCTACCACACTCTGGCGCAGTGTTGGCGGAACTACATTCACAAACAACGGAATGGCCAGATACGGTTGTTCGCCCGTGGCATAATTGTTCTTCCCGGCATCGAAATATTTTTCATGAAGCATGCGGCGGAGCACCGCCGCGGTGGATTCGTATTTCGCCACATCGTCATTCTTCTCCAAGATGCTGGCAATCTTGGCCGCGATTTGGACTGTGTATAGGTAGTGCAGATTGATGATGAATCTTGTGCCGCCGGCATCGCTGAGCATAAAAAGGGCTTGATTCCCTTGGTCCTTATCTCCCTTCGGTCTCGGCTGGACCCAATCGCCCAGGAAGTTCCACTCCGGCAAACTCATGGCATAGCTCTTGTGTGCCACGAGAATATGATCCACGGTTTCCGAGTCTAAATAAGCCAGCCACTTTTGGATCATCGGATAGTTTGTCTCAAGAATCCGCTTGTCCCCATATTGCAGGTAAATCTGCCAGGGAAGTGTAACTACGAACCCGCCCCACATCGGTCCTCCACCCCCCTTGTCCTGAAAATGCGGCGCCGTATATGGCAGGCCTCCCGTCTCTGCTTGCGCGTCACGCCAATTGGCAAGCCAACTGTTGTAGAGCCCGCCAGCGGCAAAGTTGAACATTCCGGTCTCCAAGGAGGTTCCAGCATCGCCGCCGTAACCAAGCCGTTCTCGAGTCGGGCAATCGACGACATAACCGCCGAGCGTCAAGGCGCGATAGGTCCGTATCACCATGTCGTAAATCCGGTTTAAAAGCAGATTCGACGACTCAAACTCACCCGCCCGTTCAAAAGCCGTATCAATCAAATAACCTTTGGCGCTCTCGATGGATGGCGCGCGATCAAGGCCCGTGGCCAGAACGTACCGGAAACCATGGTAGTTGAAGCGAGACCGGAAAACCTGTTCCACTCCGCCACGAACTACCACTTCATCGCGCTGGTTGTAGATCTGGAGTTCATCCCCGGAACGCAAAATGTCAGCATATTCTAGTTTAACCAAGGCTCCGGCCGAAAGATCGCTCGGAATGCGAAACTCCAGCCAGCCCGTAAAATTCCGGCCCATATCGATTAGGTAGCCGCCCTTGGCGTGCTTTTGCACGCTGATTGGCTTGATGGTTTCCAGTATCCGATTGGGTTCAACCATCTGCGCCGCGGTGACGACAGTCGGCGGATCGAATAAGGTTGCGGACTCCCAATCAGAATCGTCCAATCCCACAGAGTTCCAACCGGCGAGTTCTTTCCTGGCATCGTACCGTTCCCCGCCATAGTCGCCAAACGGCATCCCGCTGCCGAGTGGAGTGATCGGGCTTTCGCGCACTTTCCAACTGTCATCGCTCACAACTTGGGCCGTAGTTCCGTCAGACAGCGAAATGTCCAATTGGGCCCGGACCAATGGACCATCATGGATCACGCCTGGATTTCCCCGAACGTACCAACCGCGCCCAAGCCACAGGGCGATGCAGTTTTCCCCTGCCACCAGGTAGCTGGCAATATCGTGCGTTACGTAGTAATTGCGTTTGGAATAATCGCTGACCGCGGGACTCAATACGTCGTGGCCGACTTTCTGGCCGTTGACATACAATTCGAAGTAACCCAGCGCGTTGATATAAGCGACGGCCCTTGCGGGCCTGTCTTTCAGCGTCAACGTTTTACGCAGCCACGGGAACGGGAGCGGCGTGGCTCCTTTTACATCAGGGGAATTGGAGCTTTTGGGCCCTCCTTCTCCGATCCAGCGGCCCCGCCAGTCTGAAGCATGAAGCAGCCCCATCGACCACATGGCGGGTTTGCTCCATTGGGTGACGTGACCTTGCTTGTCCCACACGCGCACTTTCCAGTAATACTGAGCGCAAGAGTTCAATGGTTGGCCACCGTAGACCACGAAAGTGGATTGATCCGAGTTCACTTTTCCTGAATCCCAAGCATCGCCTTTGTTCTTTTGAAGCAGTTCCAAGCTGGATGCGACCAAGATGCGATAGGCGCTCTGGTATTCGCCCCGATCCCCTGGCCGGCCAGAGGCCAAGATCCAACTCAGCCGTGGCTTCACAACATCGATTCCGAGAGGATCAGTGAGGTATTCACAGCGCAGCCGCTGGATGGAGAGTCCATTTTTTGGAGGAGCGGCGGCGCAAATGCCCGCCGATACAATGAATGCCATCAGGATGCCAAAGAATTTTCTCACTTTGTGTCCTTTCGTCGAATGAATTTGTTCCGATGCATGCGCGCATAGCGAAGTATCCAGCCGTTGCCGTCCCCTCGTTGATTTGATCCCAATGATTGGCGAGCTATCCATGCTTCATCAGCAAGGATGTATTTTACGCCGGAAAGAATCATGGAGGCGAAAATTCACCAGAAGTGGATGAAATCAATTCAAAAGGGGGGAGCGATGAGAAAGATCGGAGAATCCGTCTCATAGGGGCCATCCCGCACGGCAGTGAGAACGCCGGATTAAGCATTGGAGTACTTTCTGATTGACTGCGGGGCAGGAATTTTCGTAATAGATTCCGTTTCATTTGCCTTGCAGGTGGAAGAGAGCCCAGAAGAATTACAACGCGCCCATTCCCCAGTGATAGAAGCAAGGAAGGGGGCACGCTTCCAATGTGGCCGACTAGGGTTTGGCGTCCAATTGTGCCGGTTCCTCGATTCTCAAAAACTGATCCCCTCTCACCTCAGTCAATTTTTGTATGACCCCATTTGGCCAGCGGATTTCCAGTTCTTTGATCATGGATTCTCCCCCCAATCCGAAGTGGACTCTCTTGTCACTCGAAGACATGAATCCTACGCTGGGGGAAAGATGGTTGTATAAGACGCGGCCTGAACCGGTCACCAGTTTCATGCGAGTTCCAATGGCATCCCTGTTGCTTTTTCCGCCTTTAGCTTCTATCCAGAGCCAGTGATTTCCATTGTCACCGGAATTGAGCAGGATTCGCGGGCTCTCGTTCAGCGAAGTCACCACCAGATCCGGGAAGCCATCATTATTCAAATCCGCGACAGCTGAACCCCGTTGATATCCCACGTGCAGGAAATCTTTCCCCAGTTTTTCCGAGACGTCAGAAAAACTTCGACCTTCCCGGTTTTCCCATAGAGTGTCGTGTTGGGCCGAGTTGGAGCCGAGGTAGTCGACATCTCCGTTGGCGGAATACAAATCCTTCCAACCATCGTTGTTGTAATCGATGAAAGCATTGCTCCACCCGGAGAAGCGGCGGCTGAGCGCCTCTACGCTGCTTGCCGGGCTGACATATTTAAAATATTTACCCGCTTCATTGTGGTAGAGACCGAAAACCTGAGTCTGCAAGTTGCTATAGAAGATATCGACCCAGCCGTCATTGTCGTAGTCTCTTACATCGCAACCCATGCCGGAGACTACGGCGGCATCGTCGTTGTAGGCCACTCCGTAAATCATGGCAGATTCTTCAAATTTCCCATTCCCTTTATTGATAAATAGAAAGTTGGGCTCTGTGTCGTTGGCCACGAAAACGTCCAGCCAGCCATCCCCATTGAAATCGGCGATTCCAATGCCCATTCCTTTCCCCAGCGAAGCGGAAAAACCGGCTTCGCTGCTGACGTTGCGAAACTTGCCATTCCCTTCATTGTGATAAAGCGAATGTGCGACGGGCTTGACGGTGCGGGGATTGCAATAGTAATCGATTTTTCCATCGATCAGGCAACGGGAATCGGTAAGAGGATTCCAGTAGGTATAATGCGATACCACCAAGTCAAGCCTCCCATCCAGGTCGTAATCGAACCAGGCGGCACAAACACTGAGAAGATCCCGGGGCTTGTCATTGAGTCCAGCTATGTCGGTAACATCTGAAAACGTCCCATTTCCGTTGTTGTGATAGAGGGCATTCCGGCCGGCGTTGCAAATGAATAGGTCAGTGAAACCGTCATTGTCGTAATCTCCGGCGGCTACACCATAACCATAGTCTAGATCTGCCCCCAGCAAACCGGCTTTTTCGGTTACATCGCGAAAGCGCCCGTTCCCCAGATTCTCCAATAGGCAGTTATAAAAGGAGGGATCGCTCTTTTTAAGCTCCGGCAACTTGGAGCCATTGGTAAAAAAAATATCTTGTTTTCCATCGTTGTTGAAATCGAGAATGGCGATTCCGCCGCACATGGGTTGGGGAAAATATTTCCGTCCGGTGAAATTGTTGTTGGTTTTGTAGGAAATGGCGGAGAGGGGCGCTACATCGACAAACTGAAGGCTCCCCGCGGCAGGTTTTTTTGATGGTTCCGTGGATGGTTGCTTCTTCCCTGTTGCCGGAGGTGCGGAAAAGGAGATATTTCCCAACAAGAGGAAAATACACAAGCCGAAACAAAAAATGAATAAGGTAATGGAGGTCTGGTAACCGGCTCTTTTCATAGCGCTGGTTCTTTTTCGCATCAATCCAGCTAAAATGCAACTTTTTTGCCTCCCATATGAATAGAAAGGATTGACAAGCCGTGGCTGCTGTGGCACTGATGTTATTCTGAGCAACATCCCAAAATAGAGGGGGTTCCCATGAATCGACGCAATCTGCTTCAGATACTGGCGGGAGGAGCAATAGCCAGTACCGTGCCTTCGCGCATTTCCAAAGCTGAAGCCATGGCTGAAAAAGCGGTCCGAGGATTGTCCTCGCCCAAAATCAAGGACATTCAAGTCATTGCCACGGCTCCCAAAGGACTACGCTTGGTGGTCGTCAAAGTCATCACCGATCAAGACGGTCTCTATGGTTATGGTTGTGGCACCTTCACGCAGCGGGCGGATTTGGTAGTGCCGGCTGTAGAAAGATACCTGAAGCCATTCTTGTTGGGAAAGCCGGCGGATCGGATCGATGACACTTGGCAAGCTTGCTATAACAGTTCTTACTGGCGCAATGGTCCGGTGCTGAACAACGCGATCAGCGGCGTGGATATGGCGCTGTGGGACATCAAAGGACGCATGGCCGGCTTGCCGGTGTATCAACTTTTGGGGGGCAAATGCCGTGAGGCCGCCGCTTGTTATACGCATGTGAGCGGAGAAGAAATACCTGAAATCATCGACAAAGCAAAGAAAGGGATGGGGGCCGGATTCCGGTATATCCGCCTTCAGATTGGCATTCCCGGCATGGCGGCCTATGGCGGATATAGCCGGGCTTATCCGGTGCCGAGTCTGCATGATTCCAGGGTCTTTGAGCCCAAGGCCTACATTCTTCGGTCCCTGAAAATGCTGGAAGCGGCCCGCAAGGAACTGGGAGACGAAATTGAACTTTTGCACGATGTGCATGAGAGGGTGACACCTCCGCAAGCGGTCCAGCTGGCCAAAGACGTCGAGCAATTCAAGCTTTTTTTCTTGGAAGATCTGCTCTCGCCGGAGGACATTGACTACTTCCGGCTGGTGCGCCAACAATGCGCCACACCGCTGGCCATGGGCGAACTCTTCAACAGCCCGCATGAGTGGACCCCCCTCATGTCGGAACGCTTGATCGATTTCATCCGCATTCATCTCTCCCAGGCGGGCGGGTTGACTCCCTGTCGGAAGATTGCCGCTCTGGGCGAACTTTTTGGAGTCCATACCGCATGGCACGGCCCGGGAGATGTGTCCCCGGTTGGACATGCCGCCAATCTGGCGCTGGATCTGGCTTGTTATAATTTCGGGGTGCAGGAATTTTCCCCCTTCAACGATAAAGAACAGGAAATCTTCTCGGGCTGTCCTCAGCTCAAGAGTGGATACCTTTATGCCACTGAAAAGCCCGGCTGGGGCATTGAAGTGAATGAAAAGCTGGCAGCCAAATTCCCCTTTGGACAAGGGGAAGAGGCTTATCACGAATTAAACGGCGGTTGGGGAGATATCCGCCGCTTGGATGGGACTATTATCAAGCAGTGACGAAATAGCATTGAGCGTTCAGCTTTCAACGGCAGGGCGCTTTCGCCGAAAGCGCCGACTGGGCTGACACAGGCAGCCGGCTCGGTGAATCCGTCAGTGGAGGGACGAACCGCACCCACCCCTGCCAAGCAATGCCGATTCTGCACTGCGTTTCGAGTCCCAACCTCTCACTTTTAATTACACCCGCGCAAATCCGTGGGATTCCCCCGTTTTAAAAGTGCGATATTATTCTCGTATCGATTTTGTGACTTTCTAGGAGATCCAAGGAATGAAACCGGATGGTTCTCATATCAAACAGATCAAAGTAGTTTGTAATACTCACTGGGACCGGGAGTTTCGCCACTCCTTTGAAAAAACTCGCCGCCGTCTGCTCACCATGCTGGATACTACTCTCGATATTCTGAAAAAGGATCCCTGCTACCACTCTTTTACGATGGATTCGCACTCCATTATGATCGACGATTATCTCGAAATGCGGCCGGAAAGGCGCCCGCAAGTGGAGAAATTAATCCAAGCGGGAAGGTTGATTATTGGCCCTTGGTTCACATTACCGGAGCAATTCAGTATTGGTCAGGAATCCTTGGTCCGCAACCTGCTCTGGGGCCGCAAGACGATGGATAAGTATGGGGCCCCCCGGGGCAGCGTGGCCTATACTCCGGCTTCGTGGGGACAGACTGGGCAGCTGCCGCAGATCCTGCTGGATTTCGGATTGACCAAGATGATGTTTTATCGCGGCATCTCTCATCATGAAAGCGATGCGGAGTTCATTTGGATGGGATCCGATGGCTCTTGCGTGCTCGGCAGCCGTTTCGCCATTTATGCCCGCTACAATTGGTATTACCAGGTTTACCGTCCACTGGTGGCCAATGGAAGGGCTTTTGAAAAAGATTATCGATGGGGAGAACGCAACGTGGTTCCTGTTCGGGCGGCGGATGGATTGTCTGGAGAAGATTTGGCTTTTGATTTGAAATCCCCTGAAGTGAATTACGATAAATCCAGGCTTCGGGAGTCGATTGAGAAAATGGTGGAACGGGAAGGCCCGCACTTTACTTCGGATATTTTTCTGGCCATGCACGGCCACGACAATTCAGCGGCCCACCCTCTCGATGCGCAAATGATTCGGGAGGCCGCCGAACTCTTCAAAGGCAAATATGCAATCGAACAAACCGATTTGGAGTCCTATTGGTCGGAGATGGTGCAGCACTTGGATATCGCCGCGCTGCCCATGCTTACCGGAGAACGGCGCGCCTACCTCAAGCAGGGCATGTGGACCTTTCTCTTCCCGGGGACCATCAGTGCTCGCACGTATCTCAAGCAACAGGATTGCCGGGCCACCGTGCGATTGGTTTATGGAGCGGAACCGTTGGCATCTCTGGCCAGTTGGCTCGGGGATGTATATCCAAAGGTCTATTTGGATCGCGGCTGGAGCTATTTATTGGCGAATCATACACACGATGCCAATGGTGGTTGTGCGCCGGATGCCGTTTGCCTGGACATGGAGTACCGCTACCGGAAGGTCGCGGACGTGGCCGAGATTGTGACCGAAGATGCCATGGCATATATAGCGCGAAACCTATCTCCTAAAGGACAATCTGCTGAGACTGTTCAGTGGGTGGTTTATAATCCTCTGCCCTTCGAACGGGATGCCATTCTCATGGCGGATCTCGAAATCCCCCGAGAGATGGGCGCCAAATCTTTTGTGCTTGAAAGCGCTGCCGATCAGGAAGTGTTCATGCAGCCGATCCTCCAAGAAAAATCCAGCAGCTTTGTGGACAATATTTGGGATGTCCCCACCATTCTTGAGACTCATCGCATTAAGGCCTATGCCTATTTGCAGAAACTCCCGGCCTTGGGATATAGATCGTATCGGGTGGTTCCGTCGAAAGAGGAATTGCGCCCCCCAGACACTCTGGTTACCGGCCCGGACAGTATGGAAAACGAAAACTTGAAAGTAACGGTCAATCCGAATGGCACGGTAGATCTGCTCGTCAAAGCGACTGGGAAAATCTATTCGCAATTGAATTATTTGAGCGACCAGGGAGAATGCGGAAATGCGTGGAAACATGTCTCCCCCCAATTCGACCGGAAATTCACTAGCCTTGGAGGGAAGGCCACCATCGCCGTGGTGGAGAGTGGACCGCTGGTTTCCGTTATTTTCGCCGAGTTTGATTTTTTGGTCCCGCTGGATTATGGCGATGGGCGGGGCCGCAGCAGTAAATTCATTCCTTTGCCAGTGCGGGTTGAATACCGATTGGAGTACAATGCATCTGAATTGAAGGTGGTATTGACCATCGACAACCGGGCTAAAGACCACTGGTTGCGGGCTAATTTCCCGTCAGGGCTGAATGTGGCGGAATCTTGGGCCGACAGCCATTTTGATGTGTTATCCCGGCCTATCGCTATTCCGGATTCCACTGGTTGGGTAGAGAAGGCTGGAGGGACACATCCATTGAGAACTTTCGTGGCATTGCAGGATGGCCAAGATGTCATTGCCGTGATGCCCTTGGGATTATTTGAATATGAAGTGCTCGAAGATGAATCGCGAACGTTGGCATTGACTTTGATCCGGTCTTGCCGCCTCCAGTTGGCGGTCAGCGAAGAAAAACAAACCGAATTGCCCGATCCGGGTGCGCAGTGTCCTGGGCCGCAACGATTTGAATATGCGATTTATGCCGGACCAGGCAGTTGGCGGCAAGCGGGGCTGTCCAACCGGGCCGCCCGGCTTCATGCTCCAGTTCGCGCCATCGAAACTGCGCGCGGCAAGGGGAATTTGCCGCTGGAGGCTGGTCTGTTTTCTTTGGCGAATTCTAACCTGCAAATCACCTGCGTGAAACAGGCGGAGGATGAGGGCGGGCTATTAGTCAGGCTTTTCAACACTCTTGAGGAGAATCAAACCGCGGAGTTCCGCTTTGGCCGGCCGGTTCGCGAGGCGTATCTCTGCAGGATGGATGAATCCATTATCCAATCCGTCCCCATTGAACAATGTGGGGTAAGTTTTTTGGTGGAACCGAAAAAAATCAGGACATTTAAATTTGAGGTGGAACCCATCGAATCCGCGCCTGACATATAGGGCTGCTTTGGCCGTCAAAAGTTCATCAGCAAAATTCTGGAGATTCCCGGATGGTAGATCAATTTATTCCCGGTTTGGGGAAAGTCACCGAGGTTTTTAAAACGGACTTGGTTGAATTGTCCCAGACCTGTGATGGGCAATGGCAGGTGGGAAGAGAAGGGGTCGTCCAGATATTAACGCCCAATGACCGCAAGGCGGAATTCATCATTTTTGCCGACAAAACGCTGGCACTCTTGAAATCCGCGCTCGGACAGGAGGCGCTTTATCCTTTGTTGGAGGCCAGGTTCGAATCGCCAGCACAAGCCGTACTGATGGATTTGGATGGAACCAGCGTTCACAGTGAGCATTTCTGGATGTGGATTATCCAGCAATCGATAGCCCGGCTGATGGGTAATCCCGGCTTTGCACTTCTGCCGGAAGATGAGCCGCAGGTCTCAGGCCATTCCGTCTCGGAACATTTGCGGTATTGTATCGACAAATATTGCTCGGGACAGGACCTCAACCTTGCCCGCCGGTATTATTATGAAATCACCGAACATGAAATGTCTGAAATTATGGCGGGACGTGGCCGCGCCGATGCCTTTCACCCCAGTCCGGGGCTCAAAGAGTTTTTGTTGGAGCTTAAAGGGCGGGGAATCAAGATTGGTTTAGTGACATCCGGCCTCTACCAAAAAGCCTGGCCGGAAATCCTTTCGGCCTTTCGCGTAATGGGCATGGGGAACCCGCTCGATTTTTATGATGCCATCATCACCGCCGGCGATCGGTTAAAACCCGGACAGACAGGCACCTTGGGCGAGTTGGCTCCCAAACCACATCCGTGGCTTTATGCCGAAACCGCCTATGTTGGTCTGGGGATTTCGCGAGAGCAGCGCCATCGGGTCGTCGGCCTGGAAGATTCGGGAGCTGGGGTTGTCGCGATCCGATTGGCGGGCTTTTCCGCTATGGGCATTGCCGGTGGCAATATCGCCAAAAGCGGGGTGCGCCCGCTGCTCCATGCCGAATGTGCCACGTTGGCGGACGCGCTTCCAGTGATTTTAGGCCAATCCTAAAACCTCGTGGATTGCGGCTTTTCGCTCCGGCGTTCCTCCCCCATTTCTTTTATTTTTTGTAACTGCTCAGTGCTTCCCCGTGTGGCAGCCACGCTCGGGCGCATTTTGCGAGGCGTGGAGGTTGGCCCCACAGCTCAAAGCCCATGGTTCCGCCTAAAGCGGACTCACCGCGGCTACCAGTTATCCTGGGCCTGAGCAGTTACTATTTTTTCCTCTCACGGCGAATTGCACCCTCAGTTGGTTTGAAGGAATCAGCTTTCAACTGCCTTCGAGGAAAAGCGCGGCGTCAGCCGCTCAATCTCAGAGAGAAGCTGATTCTTCTGGAAAGGCTTTGAGGCATAGCCATCCATGCCAGCGGCCAGGCAGCGGTCCTTGTCTCCTTTCATTGCATGTGCGGTAATGGCAATGATGGGCAGATGTTTCTGGGACCCTTTTTCTTTTTCGCGAATCTTGGCCGTTGCTTGAAACCCGTCCATTTCCGGCATTTGGACGTCCATTAAAACCAAATCAAAAAAATGTTCTTCAAGCGTTTCTAGTGCCTCTCGTCCATTGAATACTGCCGTTACCAGGAATCCCTGTTTTTCCAGAAGACGGACAGCAAGTCGCTGATTAATGGTGTTGTCCTCTGCGAGTAGTATCCGAATGGGCTTTCCAGCAAATGAGAGATCAACGTTGCTCGCCTGCTTTTCGACGGACTTTTTGAATTTCAAGCCCTGATAAGCCATCAAGAGCGCGGATGCAATTTCTGAATACTTGGCTGGTCGAGAAAGCCAATTTGGCAGCCCCAATGCCCGGCATCGGTTGAGCTCACTGATCTGACTGCTTGCGGCCAGACGGACGATAATGGAATGGGGGGGATGACCTCGGGCCAGGAGTTGCTGGGCAATGAAGAAGCCATCCAATTCAGGCCGATCCGCTTCCAAAAGAACCGCTGGAAAACCCTGGTAAGAATTTCTGACCGTTTGAATCAATTCCAAAGCAGTAGCAAAATCAGGGGCATGGAAGGGTTTTAGGTTCCAAGACCTTAATAGATCAGCCATTCCATCCCGCACTCCCGTGTTAGGTTCCACAATCACCACGGGATGATCGGCATAAGCCCGCAAAGCTATTACTGACTCGTTGGTATATTCCTGAGGTCCATCCTGGAGGCCAAACTTAGCGGAAAAATAAAATCGGCTTCCCTGGCCTTCCACACTTTCCACTTTTAGTTTTCCACCCATCAATTCCGCCAATCGGGCAGAAATCGCCAATCCCAATCCAGTGCCCCCATATTTTCGTGCCATGGAGCCATCCGCTTGAGTAAAGGCCTTGAAGATTAGCTCCTGTTTTTCTATCGAAATGCCAATTCCCGTATCTCTTACCGAAAAGAGGATATGTGCAGATTTGAATTGGCCTTTTTCCCGAGGCGCATATTCCATCTCTGGCGGAGAATCCGGCGAGTTTTCCTGATTGCGGATTTCAAGAGTAATCTCTCCATGGGCGGTGAATTTAATGGCATTACTGATCAAATTCAGCAGGACCTGATTCAACCGTAAAGCGTCGGCAATAACGTGGTCGGGAACGTCGGGAGAAATCAGGTAGATCAAGTCCACTCCCTTTTGATGGGCTCGCATTGCCAGGGGTTTAATAATCTCACCCAGCGTCTCCCGCAATTGAATAGGTTCCCGATGTAATTCCATATGTCCAGCTTCGATCTTGGAAAAATCGAGAATATCATTGATCAAGGCGAGCAAGGACTGGGCGGATAATTTGACGGTCTCCAGATACTCGCGTTGTTCCGGGCTGAGTGAAGTTTCCAAGGCAAGTTCGGTCATGCCGACAATCCCGTTCATGGGGGTTCGAATTTCATGACTCATATTTGCCAGAAACTGGCTTTTCAATTCATTAGCGGCATCTGCTTCTTGTTTGGCCTTCTGGAGTTCCTCCTCCGATCGTTTCCGTTGGACGATTTCTCCTTGCAGTTCAGCCGTTCGTTCGTCCACTTTTTTCTGCAACTCCAGTGCCCTTCTTTTAATACCTCGAATCCGCCATTTGTACGAAGTAGTCCCAATTAAAAACAAGCTTCCGCCGCCAATCAGGAAGAACCAGGATGTTTGATAAAAATGCGGCCGCAGCCGCAATCTCAAGATTGCTCCCTGTTCATTCCAAATACCATCATGATTGCGCGCCTTAACCCGAAACTGATAGTCTCCGGGAGAGAGGTTTGTATAAAAGGCAGTGCGTCGAAGGCCCGCGTCGATCCAATTTGGATCGTGCCCCTCCAATTGGTATTTGAACTGAATGTTCTCACTATCAATAAAGGAGAGAGCCGTATATAAAATTTCCAGATCACCTCTGCCTGGAGGAAGGTCCAACGAGGAAACAACCGAATGCAATGAGTGGTCATGGCGGATAGATTCGATGATCACCGGAGGAATCACCCTACTGGTGGCAGTGCTGAAGGGATCAAGAATGACCGCCCCTCGAACCGTGGCAAAAATCAGCTTGCCATCGTGTGTCTTCCAGGCGGAAGGCTGCAGGCTTCCATTGCACTCGCCGCTCAACATCCCATCCGCGGTTCCATATTGATACGAATGCACGGACGCAATTCGGCCTTCCGCGACATCATTAAGTTCTTGCTTGCTCACCCGAAAAACTCCGCGATTGCAGCTAAACCAAAGTTGGTTCCTATCATCTTCAAGAATGGCGTAGCTCAAATCGTCCCCAAGTCCGTCGGGCGTGCGGATAGCGGAAAATTTACCGTCGCGAAATCGGTTCAAACCTCCCCCGTCGGTCCCAATCCAGAGGGTCCCTTCGCGATCCAAGTGGAGCGCCAAGATAGTGGAATTTGAAAGGCCCTCTTTGGTGGTGTACACTCTGAAGTGGCCATTTTTCCACCAGCTCAATCCGGCATTGGTGCCCATCCAGAGGGCTCCATCCGGCGCTTCGACAAGACAGTACACTTTGTTATTGGAGAGGCCTTTGCTGGTATCCCAAACTGTGAATCGGCCGTTTTTGATTTGTGTGACTCCTGAGTTGGAACCTACCCAGAGGCTTCCGTCCTTTGCAGGAAGGATGCCCCGGACTAGGTTATCGGCCAATCCGTCCGAAGTGGTGAAACTCCGGAATTTGCCGTTTTGGTAACGAATGAGACCGGCTTTGTCCGTACCAATCCAATAAATCCCCCCGGAGTCCTCGCAAATGGAGTAAACGCCATCTGAACCCAAACCATCTTTTCTCCGAAGATATTGAATATTGTCCTTGGAACAAATGGCGATTCCCCCTTGGTCGAATCCCAGCCAGAGTCTTCCCTTGCTGTCCTCAAAAACTGAATTAACGATTTGAGGGGAAAGATATTTTTCCCCCACATAACCGACGATTTTGGCATTTCGGAATCGATGTAAACCGTAGCCATTGGTTCCAACCCAAAGACTTCCTTCGCGGTCTTCCAACATATAGGAAAGAACGTTTTGACTGGGACGATCCGTGGAGGGGAGGGATTGCAGGATTTCGTTATGATAGCGGATCAAACGGCGGGTGGTGTTGATCCAAAGAAAACCCGCGCTGTCCTCTTTAATGATGTGAACCTCTTCTCTTTTGGTATCAATATTCAGCTTTTGAGTCCAATTCGAGAGACGCCCCTTTTGCAGTTGATATATTCCAGCCGATGTATTAATCCAAAGAATCCCTGTTTTGCTGAGCATGATATGCCGGATTCGGCAGGAAGAATGGCCATGAGGGAAGATGAGAGGAATAATTTTTTCTTCTTTCCAGTGGAACAAACCGAGCGTAGTGCCGACCCACATCCCTCCAGATCCGTCCCCACAGAGAGTGGTAACGTTCTGCAACGAGGGAATGCCCGGGATGAGCACCGAGCGCACCGTGTCGCCATCAATTAAATATAGGCCTCCTCCATTACTGGCTAACCAAAGTTTTTGTTGGGAATCTTCAAAAAAACAATTGATCGTGTTTCCAAAGAGTTTCGGCGGCGAAGAAAACATTTGAATCGTCTCGCCTCGAATCCTGGCCAATCGGCCATCGTACCCTCCGACCCAAAGATCGCCCTTATGAGTGACTTTTAGAGCGGAAACGAATGTGATATCCAGGGCAGGCCGGCTGCCTGGTGAAAAAACTTGGAACTTCAGCCCGTCGAATCGGACCAATCCTTGTTGAGTGCCAATCCATAGATATCCGTCCGGAGTCTGTTCAATCACCTGGGTGGAATTTTGAGGGAGCCCCTTATCGGTAGTCCAAGAATCATGGATGTATTTCCCCTTGGGCTCAAAAGGAGTGATCGGCCAGGCGGGGTAAGAAACAAGACAATAAAAAAATGCTGTTAGAAAAACCGGCCATGGAAACCGAATCGATCGGAAAATGCTCGTTCTGAGGAGAAGCACAGAGAATCCATATATTAAAGGAGGCCTTGAGCCATTGACCATTGTTAGTACCTGCAATTGAGTAAAGCCTCCTTCCTTGCTGTAAACAATGATAATAAGACACTCAGGACATTTATCGGCTAGTGGTGGAAAAGGTTTAAACCATAGCGGTACTGTTGTTTCATGAATCGGTTTGAATTATTGATTGCTTTTTCCGATTTATTGAATGGCCGCCTATCAAGCCATTATCCGATAATGGAATTGAGACCGGGAAATTAGTTTTTGAAAGAACTTTTTTCAAAATCAAGGGGACGCATTTTTGCCTTTAGGATGTGAGACCAGTTCCGCCCTAAAAGAGATCCCATGCGAACACTCCCTCTAACCTGTAGTTAATAATGCAATCCAGAATCAATGGGGTTATAATCCGCCTACGATCTTAAATGCAGCCATCGAGCTTTTCTCAGTGGCCAAGCTGCCAAATTCGCAATGGGAGGAGATAATTGCCATGAGACGGACTTTTTTGAATTTTATGGCTTTTGCCGGGATCCTTTTTTGGGCCAACATGAGTTTAGGTCGGAGTGCCCCAGTGATTCCTACTGGAACCATCCTCTTGAACCAGGGATGGCAACTGCAATCCTCCCAAAAGGTGAAAGAAACCGGCGAGCTGCTTTCCTCCTCGCAATTCAAACCAGAAGGCTGGTATCCCGTCACTCTGCCCTCCACGGTGATGGCGGGATTGGTGGCTAATCAGGTTTATCCAGATCCGCATTTTGGAATGAACCTGAGATCTTATCCTGGCATGGATTATAAAATTGGGACAAATTTTTCTGGCCAGGCCATGTCTGCGAACAATCCTTTCCGCGCGTCTTGGTGGTACCGGACGGAATTCAAAGGGCCGGCTTTGACTGCGGGCGAGCGCTGCTGGCTGCATTTTGACGGGATCAACTTTCGCTCGAATGTCTGGTTGAACGGGAAGCAGATAGCCGATTCGAAAAAGATGGCCGGAGCATGGCGGATTTTTGAGTTTGATGTCGCGGAGTTGATCCGCCCAGGCCAGGCTAATTTCCTGGCCGTGGAAACATTCGCTCCTGAATCGAACGATTTGGCTATCACGTTTGTCGATTGGAATCCTGCGCCTCCCGACAAAATGATGGGAATTTGGCGGGATGTCTACCTGACCACTAGCGGACCAGTCAGTCTGCGCCATCCCTTTGTAGATACCCAATTGGATCTCCCCTCTTTGGAAAAAGCCCGATTGACGGTGTTTGCCGACCTCTTCAATTCTTCCTCTCATGAGGTGAAAGGGACTCTTCGAGGCTCCATTGGCTCCATTCTCTTTGAGCAGATTGTGACGTTGGCGGCGGCAGAAAAGAAGACAGTCCAATTCCGCCCGGATCAATACGCCCAACTGGTATTGAATCAGCCGCGCCTCTGGTGGCCGGTTCATATGGGCGCTCCGAATCTTTACGATCTTAAACTCGAGTTTGTTGTCGATGGCCGAATCTCGGACCGTCAATCCATCCGCTTTGGCATTCGACAGATCACCGCGGAATTCAATCCCGGCGGGCATCTAGGCTTTAAAGTCAATGGCAAAAATGTTTTGATCCGGGGGGCGGGCTACACTCCGGAAATGCTTCTCCGCTCCACTCCCGAGCGGCAGGAGGATGAAATCCGCTATGTGAAAGACATGAACCTCAACACCATCCGGCTTGAAGGCAAGTTGGAGGACGAGCATTTCCTCAGTTCCTGCGATGAGCAGGGAATTTTGGTGTTGGCCGGCTGGTGCTGCTGCGATCATTGGGAAAGATGGAAGAATTGGAAGGAGGAAGATTTCACTGTTTCCGCGGAGTCTCTCAAAGATCAAATTCATCGCCTGCGGCGTCATGCCAGCCTGTTGGCTTGGATGAACGGCAGCGACAATCCCCCCCCCTCCAAGGTCGAACAGATGTACATCCAAATATTACACGACCTTGCCTGGCCGAATCCCTTCGTTTCCTCGGCTACCGGTAAAAAGGCTGAATTCAGCGGCGCCAGCGGAGTCAAGATGAATGGCCCCTATGATTATGTCCCGCCGATTTACTGGTACGTAGACACCACTAAAGGCGGAGCTTTCGGCTTCAATACGGAGACCGGCCCAGGGCCTGCCGTGCCGCCGATCGAGAGCTTGAAGCGCATGTTGCCCGCCGACAAGCTTTGGCCCATCAATGAGTATTGGAGTTTTCATTCGGGTGGCGGACCATTCAAGGATCTCAATATTTTCAGCACGGCGCTCAATCGCGAGTATGGAACAGCCAAGGGTGTGGAAGATTATGCGATGAAAGCTCAGGCATTGGCTTATGATTCGCATCGGGCCATGTTTGAAGCCTTCGGCCGGAACAAACCCAATGCCACTGGAGTCATTCAGTGGATGCTCAACAACGCCTGGCCTTCCATGATTTGGCATCTCTATGATTACTATCTGCGTCCGGGGGGCTCTTACTTTGGCGCCAAAAAAGCTTGTGAGCCGCTCCACATCCAGTATTCCTTCGACGACCGGTCCGTTGTGGTTGTGAACTCTACTCTGGAAACTTTCGCCGGGCTGAAGGCCAAGGTCCAAATATATAATCTGGACCTGAAGGAGAAATTTTCCAGGATTGAATCTTTGAGTTCCATTCCCGATGGCACGCAAAGAGTACTCCTGCTCCCCGAAATTCCGGATCTTTCCACCACCTATTTCCTGAAGCTGCAGTTGGAGGACAAGGCGGGCAAGGTCGTCAGCCGCAATTTCTACTGGCTTTCCACGCAGCGGGATGTGCTGGCCGATGCAAAATCCACCTGGTACTACACCCCCCAATCCGCCTTTGCGGATTTCACGGCGCTTCAATTCCTTCCGCAACCTTCAGTAAAAATGAACAGCAATTTCTCTGTCCGCGGCGAAAAGCAGATAGCCACGGTGACGTTGAAGAACGATTCCGCGCATCTGGCCTTCCTCCTCCGGCTGAAACTCAAAAGGGGAGCGGATGGCGAGGAAGTTCTTCCCGTGCTTTGGGAAGACAATTATATTTCTCTCCTGCCGGGTGAAGAGCGCCAGATTCAGGCCTCCTGCCGGATCAAGGATCTGGAGGGAAAGAAGCCGATGGTGGAGGTGCAGACGTGGAAGTAGGGAATAAGTAACAAGTGACGAGTGGCTCGGGAGCGATTGGCCATTAGTTATCAGGCGTTAGCAACTGGACGTGATAGTCGGTTGAATTGGCTTTAGGGCTCGACGATAACATAACTGAGAGTGGGGAGATTTTTTCCAACGAGCTTCGAAGAAAAAGACCTAAACTTGTATGCTAAAAAAGCTGACGGCTGATCGCTGAAAGCTCCTTGGCTGCCTCAACTTGTCACAAATAACCGGAGGTTTTCTCATGCAACGTAGCCCAATCCTGGTGGGGCTGGTCTTTCTGATTTTTTTTGTGATCTCGCTGCTGACCAATATTCTGGGTCCGATCATCCCGGAGGTCATTAACAGCTATCGGTTGAGCCTCACCGCCGCCGCTTTTCTTCCTTTTGCCTTTTTTGTCGCCTATGGAGTCATGTCCATCCCCGCGGGCATGCTGATTGAAGCGTTCAAAGAGAAGCCTGTATTGTTGATTTCCTTTTTGATTGCTTCGCTTGGCGCCTTTGGTTTCGCGCTCTTCCCGGTTTATGGCGTGGCGATCACCTCCTTATTCGTCATCGGAGCCGGCATGGCGATGCTTCAGGTAGCGATCAATCCGCTTCTTCGCGTCGCCGGTGGAGAAGAGCATTTTGCCTTCAATTCCACTTTCGCCCAGGTGATTTTTGGGGCTGCCTCCTTTTTGAGCCCTCAAATCTATTCTTATTTGGTGCAAAACCTGACCAAGCCCCCCGTCGAACCCAATGGCCTTTTGCGAATCCTGGCCAGGCTTGTCCCTTCGAATCTCCCTTGGGTGTCGGTGTATTGGGTGTTTGCCGTGACTTCCTTGCTGATGGTGCTGTTAATTTTTGCCTTTCGTTTTCCGGTGGTCAAAAGAACCGATGAGGAAATCGTCGGAACCTGGACGACGCATCGGCTTTTATTCAGCCGACGAGTGGTGTGGCTTTTCTTCTTCAGCATTTTTGCCTATGTCGGATCCGAACAGGGAATCGCCAATTGGATCTCCCAGTTTCTTTCCGCTTATCATCATTATGATCCCCAGACCACGGGCGCCACGGCTGTTTCCTGGTTCTGGGGGTTGATGACCATTGGCTGCCTGCTGGGGATGGGACTGCTCAAAATCTTCGACAGCCGGCATGTCCTGAAGGGGTTCGCTTCCTCCGCGCTGGTTTGCCTCACGCTGGCTCTTTTTGGCCCGGCTGAGATTTCCCTTTATGCCTTTCCGCTGTTGGGCTTTTGTATTTCAGTCATGTGGCCGATCACGTTTTCGCTCGCCTTGAATTCGGTTTCCGAACATCATGGATCGTTTTCCGGAATCCTTTGCAGCGGCATCGTGGGAGGCGCCGCGGTTCCGCTGATCATCGGACGCCTGGGCGATTGGTTCGGATTGCGGAATGGAATGATGTTCCTCTACCTGACCATAGGCTGGATCTTGGCGGTGGGTTTCTGGGCTCGTCCCATCATCGTAAACGAGACGATTCGCTCCCGCAAAGAAATGAGTGCTAATGCCGGTATAAAATCCAGTTAGAATGACCGGAATGAGAGGTTGCCGGGAAATTCTTAGCAGCAGCTCATACCAGCGCGCCTGGCACAAGAAGCGAATGAAAATGGGCGAATGGAGGGACGCGCGAGATGCCTGCCGTGCTGCCTGGCGGTAGGGACGAACCGGCTCGTCCGCCTTGGATTTATACGCGGACGGAGCTTTCGGCGAAAGCGCCCTGACATGATTCATCGCGCGGCAGGGACTTTCCGGGGAGCTGCACATGCCAGTGCGGCTGGCTCAACAAGAAAATGAAAACAAGGTGGGACGCGCGATCCTTCGCGCGTCGCTTGGCCAGCCTCGCCTGCCGAGCCAGCGTGCACGGAGTGCCCGCTCCACCTTTGCCCAAATTTGATTTTCTGCGGAGTGGGTCGGAATTTGACATCGATGAGAAACCTATCTACTGGGATTTATGAGGACCTGCGGGTGGGCCTGAAAGTCTGCCGCACGGCGGAACGTCCAATGTAAATTTTGCCAAATAAATGGATGATGTTTGGGATCCGAATTACTGCCTATTCAGTTTCCAACCTAATGGTTGGACTCCAAACTCGCCCCCCTTTCAGATAAATTTGTTCCGCAATACAACCGAAGCCACACACAAGAACCTGCCGCCGAATTCCCGCACAACCTCCGCAATCTGGCCAGCTCCGCCGATGGGGGAATAAAACGAGATTGACGAATGCGATGAAGTAGTATAATAATTCATTGAATGAATAAGGAGTCTGGATGAGAAAGATCGATCTGAACAATTCCGAACGGGCGGGGAAGCACACGATCAAAGAGATTAACCAGAAGTTGATTCTCAACTTGATTCGGGAACAACAACCCATATCCCGGGCGGAGATTGCTAAAAAGACCAAATTGCAGCGAAGTACGGTCACCATTATTACCAACCGCCTGCAGCAACGGAAATGGATTTATGAGGGAGAAACCGGCCACTACAGCGGAGGCCGACGCCCCACCAATCTCTATTTGAACGAGGAGCAGTTCCATGCGTTGGGCGTCGCCATCGGGCGGGAGGATACCACGCTGGCCGTGGCGGACTTGAATGGAAAGCTGCTCAGCCGGGAACACATCAAGACTAAAACGGACGATCCCAAGTTCTTCACTCATCTGTCGGAAAAAATCAGCAAATTTGCCGCCCAATCCACCCGCCGCACGGGGGTTAGCATCGCCGGCGTAGGGATTGGTCTGGCGGGTTATATCGAAAAAAGCAGCGGAAAGATCATTGCGGCGGAAAACTTTGGCTGGTTTAACATCGCGGCCGGGGAACAGCTTCGAAAGCATATAAAGGAACCGATTTATTTCGAGAACAACGCCAAGCTGGCGGCTTTTGCCGAGCTTTGGTTCGGCGAAAGCCGGAACGGGGCATCGCGGAATCTCGTCTATGTTACCACTCACGATGGTTTGGGGACCGGCCTTATTCTCAATGGAGAAATCTTTAACGGCGCGCGCGATGGGGCGGCGGAGTTTGGGCATTTTTCGCTCTTCCCGGACGGAGAACGGTGCGTGTGCGGAAATTATGGTTGCTGGGAAATGTATGCCTCCGACCGAGCCACAATCAAACGGTATATCCACGCGTTCG
Source organism: uncultured Acidobacteriota bacterium (assembly GCA_963803155.1). Taxonomy (GTDB): domain Bacteria; phylum Acidobacteriota; class Terriglobia; order Versatilivoradales; family Versatilivoraceae; genus CAWDMN01. The sequence continues at coordinate 34,340 of CAWDMN010000082.1, read as the reverse complement.
ATAATTCTAAACTCCCATTCCAAAAGCCCGAAAAGATCTCCATTCTTGATGTCATCGAGCGCGCCCGCCAGGGTGAAGAGGCCGCGCGGAAAGCGTTGGATAGTACCGCCCGTTATCTGGGGTTGGGGATCACCAACCTTATTTTGGGATTAAATCCGGAGATGGTGATCCTTGGGGATGAATTAGCGACGGCCTGGGATCTGATGGAAGAGACCATCCTGAAAACGGTTCAGGGCCGGGTTCCCCCTTATTATTTGGAAGGATTGAAAATCAAGGCCTCAACGATCAAGGAATCACCGACATTGTTAGGAGCTGTTGCATTGGTCTTGGCCAATGTTTTTTCCATTTCCAAAAACCCTTGAGAAAAAATCCATGAGAAGCAATGCCTCTCGAATGACAGGATTCGGGCTTCTATTGCTTGTGCTTTGGCCAGTTCATCACGTTTGGACGCAGGACGGCGCTGAGAATCGCCATCAAATGGTCCGCGCTTATCTCCAGGCCACAGCTGCCCGGATTTCCTCCCAAAGTCTTTCTTCCATTGACAACCTGAATACCTGGCTAAAACAGCGCTCGCTGCTTAAACAACGGCTGCGCTATATGCTTGGGCTGGATCCTTTACCCAGGCGAACTCCGCTCAAGGTGCGGATAACGGGAACAGTCAAACTTGCCGCTTACCGGATTGAAAAAATTGTCTATCAAAGCCTCCCTGGACTCTACGTAACCGGAAACCTTTATCTTCCCCTAACGGGATCTGCTCCGTATCCCGCAATTCTATATGTCTGTGGTCATTCTCCGCATCCTCTCGGCGCAAAATCATTTTATCAAGAGCGTGTCATCTGGTTTGCGTCCCATGGTTATGCTTGTCTGGTATTGGATACTTTAGAGTTTGGGGAAGTGGCGGGCATTCATCATGGTATCCACGATTTGAATTTATGGAATTGGCTCTCTTTGGGCTATACGCCGGTCGGGGTTGAGGTATGGAACGCCATGCGCGCTCTGGACTATTTGGAATCGCGGCGGGATGTTGACATGAAAAGGATAGGAATGACTGGGATCTCCGGGGGCGGATCCGTCACCTGGTTTACCGCGGCCTTGGACGAGAGAGTTGCCGTTGCCGCGCCCGTTTGTGCCACTTACACATTCGGTTCACAGGCCGCTCATTGGGTGGCATCTGGCCAGTGCGACTGCATCTATTTTCACAATACTTATCTGGAAGACTTTCCACTAGTCGGCGCCCTGATTGCCCCACGCCCTCTCATCCTTTGCAGCGGCCGAAAAGACTCGGATTTTCCACCCGATGGATATCATGAGGTTTACCAACGAGTGAAGCGAGTTTATGATCTTTACTTCGACGGAGGCATAAAAACATCCCAAATCCAGGAAGTTGACGACGAAGTTGGCCACACCTATGCGCCACTTTTTTTGCGGAAGGTCCGAGAATGGATGGGCCAGTGGTTGCACGGGGATACGGGTCCATTTCAGGAAGAGTCGCTTCAGATGGAAAAGCCTGAGAGCCTTGCCTGTCTTGCCAAGCCCCCAGTGGATGCCATCAATTATCGAATTCATAATTCTTTCATTCCCACTGCGCGCCTTCAGGAGTGGAACTCACTTAGACTTTGGCAGTCGCGGCGGCGTGGAATAGTAGAACAGCTTAAGGATAAGGTTTTTCGCTGGTTCCCTCAGGAGAAGATTGCTTTTCAAACCGCTCTTCTCCCCTTTGATGGTGGCTGGGCTGCACGTTATGCCAATTACAAAGAAGTTGAGTTTACCAGTGAACCGGGAATTCGAATACGCGCCCAGCTCTTTGCCCTCAAAGACAACTCAAAAAAGGCTCCCCTCCTGATTTATGTCAAACAGCCTGGCGATTCGATTTATCTCTTCGATTACGATGAGTTGCTGCCAGTGTTGGGGCGGTATCATGTGATGGTACTCAACCCGCGATTGACGGAACATTCCTTGAACGCTCTTGAATACGCGGAGATTGAAAGGACGGCCTCGTGGGTGGGCCGAACCATCGGCTCAATGCAGGTTTGGGACATTTTGCGTGCCGTAGAGTGGGCCGCAAGCGAAGCCGGGATTCTCACTTCGACTATTTCGCTTTATGGAAAAGAGGACATGGGAATTCTTGCCCTCTATGCAGCCCTTTTCGATCAACGTGTCATGCAGGTAATCCTTTCGGACCCTCCCGCATCCCATTGGCAAAGGCCGGCATTATTGAATATTTTGAGAGTGACGGACATCCCCGAAGTTGCGGCTGCTTTTGCGCCACGACGAATTGTCTCTCTTACAAACCTGCCGGAACCTTATAATTACACCCGACGTCTTTATGCGCTTCAAGGAACACCATCAAACCTGGCCCAGGCGGACAGCCTGCCGGAAGCTTTACAGATTTGGAAATATTAGCAACAGTATCCATAAGAATTAAGAATAGGGAGGTGGCAGGAAATTCTCTCCATGACTCCAAGAAGGAAGGAATCCTTTTGAGAAGCGCCAAGCATGTAGATACATGGAGTTGTTTTTCGCTCAGGCAATAAGGACCTCGACAGGAGTCCGAAGATTCATCATGAATCATTCTATTTTTAAAAGATGGGCTGTTTTCCTTTTGTATTGTGCAGTTTTATTCTTTCCGCCTGTCCATTCCTATCCTGCCGATCAACAGCTGGAACAATCGCGTTTAAAAGCATTGCGGATCTTACAGTCCAATCCCAACGATGTGGCAGCCAATTACCAGCTGGGCATAATTGCATTGAAGCAACATGATCCCGCGAAGGCATTGTTATTTTTCCGGAAAGTCTACGCTTCTCGGCCAACGGATATTCCGCCACTGACCAAAATTCTCGAATGCCAGATATTGCTGCGACAACGCTCGGCAATCCGGGATACAGCTGAAAAGCTGCAAAGCCTGCTCAAGCCGGAGGATCCGCGCCTATTTGAAGTCGCAAGCCTGTTGGCCAGCCACGATGATTACTCCTCCGCCATCCCGATCATGGAGAAAATCAGGGAGAAATTTCCAGATTCTTACGACATTAAGTACAATTTGACGCTTGCTTATTTCCAATCCAAACAATTTGAAAAGGCCGCACAAGCTGCTCGGTCATTAATCAAGCAACACTCCCGGGCAGAGGCATACAACCTTTTCGCCATGATTGAGGAAGAGCGAAAACATTATTTGGAAGCAGTAGAAGCCTTCCAGAAAGCGGCGGAATTAGAACCAGGCAATGAAGGATTCCGATTCGATTATGGTTTTGAACTTTTGACCCATCAGACAAATTCAGCCGCAGTTGCCATTTTTTCCTCCGGAGTCCGTGACTTTCCCAACTCTGTGAGGATGCGACTGGGATTGGGATCCGCCTATTATTTTTCCGGAAAGCCGGAGGAGGCATCCACTGCCTTGTTGGATGCAATTCATTTCGATGGCAAGAACAAGTTCGCATACTTTTTCCTCGGCAAGCTTTACGACTCAGCACCAGGATCTCAAGCTGCCATCGAGACGGCGCTACGATCCTACTTGAAAAAGGATCCCACGGATGCTTGGGCTTATTATCACTATGGCAACATCTTATATGATCATGCACACAGCTCTCCTCAGCCTCAATTCCAGCTGGCGAAGAATAACTTGAACCGAGCCTTGTCCTTTGACCCCCATTTGGCCGAAGCCCATTTGTTGCTCGGCATCATTTTTCAGGATGAAGGCCACCAGGAAGAGAGCATCCCCCGATTGCGGAAAGCTCTCCAATTCAATCCCAAACTCGCAATGGCACATTTCCGGTTGGGGCAGGCTTATAAACGGCTCGGGGATAAGAAAAGAGCGCTGGCGGAGTTTGATCTATTCGAAAAGCTCAACACCCAAGAGCAAGCCGATCAAGCGCGACAAAAAGTGATGCAGTTTTTGGTGGCGCTGAAGAAGTGAGGATATGGGGCATCCTGACCGGAAGAATGTCATCTGCCATCCCCTTAAAATGGCTGATCTTTCTGACAGCTAATCCATCCGTGCAAAGGCAAACGGGCTTGTTTCATCTGCCTCCCGCTGATTGTTTCAGCAGCAAAAGGAAGCGGCGGTGCCCTCCTGACCCCTCTGAGAGCGGAGCCGACAAAAAAAAATAACAGTTCTGCTAAAAAGTTCTTGACAGCAAGAAGGGGAGTATTTATGATCTCACTTGATTCATTCATTGAATGAATTAATTAATAAACACCAACTCCAAACCATTGCCAATTCATTCGCATTCCCCAACTCCGGAGGAGTGGAGGACGTTTTGAACTCAAGCCGGTTCGCGGCATTTCAATTTAGGAGGTTGTGTCATGAGGGGACTTCATAAGTTTCTTGGGGCGCTCCTGTTTTTTGGGCTTTTGGCGGTCCCAGCCGCTGAAGTACTGGGGCAGGTTCAAAGCACAATCTTGGGAACAGTCAAAGACTCCAGCGGAGCCGTGGTGGTCGGCGCCACGATCACAGTCAAAAATGAGGGCACCAATGCGGAACGAAGCATGGTAACCGATCCCAATGGGGATTACCGGATTGCTGGCCTGGAAACCGGTTTTTATCAGGTCAGTGCCAGCGCGCCGGGATTTAAATCCGTCGTGCACAGCAAAATCGACCTCAACTCAAGCCAAATCAAACGAGTGGACGTGGGCTTCGAGGTGGGGGAAATTACGAGCACCATCTCAGTGGAAGGAAGTTTGGGACAAGTAGAAACAGAGACCGCGACACTCTCAAACGTAAAAACATCGCGGGACTTCGACGAGCTGCCGGAAAGTCCCTTGGGCCGCAGTTGGGCGAATGTAGCGAAAGTTACGGCGGGCGTTCAAAATAGCTATGTTGTCAATGGAGCGCGCGATACGGGAGTCAATTTCACCACGGATGGCTCGGCGGTGAATAGCCCGGTGTTCAGCTCCGTGGGTGCCAATGGATTTAATGCGGGCATTGAAACCTTTAGGGAAATGAAAGTAATCACGGCCAATAGTTCGGCGGAATATTCCCAAGTCTCCCAGTTTGTCGCGATCACTCGATCTGGAGAAAACGCCTTGCACGGCAGTGTCTATTGGGCAAATTACAACTCCTATTTTTCCGCACATGCCTGGAACGATCCGAGCAAACCGTCATTCGAAAACCACAACATGTTCCACGCAAATGTTGGCGGCCCGCTGGATATTCCGCATGTATATGATGGGCACAACAAGACATTTTACTTTTTTGACTATTCTGGGTCCCGCTACCGTTATGGTGGCCGCCAGTACATTACCATTCCGACTCCGGCCTTTCGCCAGGGAGATTTTTCAGCTCTGCTTCCTCAAGTTCAGATTGTAGATCCGCTTACGGGACTGCCTTTCCTGAACAACAAAATACCTTCCGACCGTATCAGTTCGGTGTCCCAAAAAGTGCAGGACCTGCTTTATCCGGACCCCAACCTGGTGGGATCGGGTGATTTCGGACTGACGGAGAACTATACCAACGACCCGGGTAACCAATATAATGCCGACAATTTTTATATTCGTGTAGACCACAACCTGTCTAACAAGAACACGCTTTTTACCCGGATAGGGATCATTCGACACAACCAGGACATCAATCCGGGCCCTTTAAAGGGGGGGTTTGGAGACGGGAGTGGAAAACAGAATATACCAAGCCGCAATGTTATGATTTCAGATACGCACACCTTCAATCCAAATCTGGTGAATGAAGCCAAGTTTGCGTTTAACCGGAACGGCCTGCTTTATTCCGACTACAATTATGGACAAGACGTCCTTTCGCAAATTGGGCTCCAAGGGATTGACAATCCCAGCAATGACCCGGCGATTAGCGGGATGCCTGGATTCAGTTTCAGTGGCATTGTCGGATTTTCCGGCAACAGCGGCTGGGCGACCCTGCGCCAAGCTGATAATACTTACCAGCTAATCGACAATCTTTCCTGGTATCGGGGGCGGCACAGTTTCAAGATGGGCTTTGATGGCCGGCGGTATCAGTACAATGATGAGTACAAAGATCTCTCCGTACGCGGCTCTTTCGCTTTTGATGATCAACTGAGCGGTTTTAGCTATGCCAATTTCCTGCTCGGCTATCCCAGCTATTCCGCGCGCAGCATGCCTCGGCCCAACGCCTACATTCGCAGTTGGCAAATGGGCTTCTATATTCAGGATGATTTTAAGATCAACCAGAAGATCACCCTAAATTATGGTTTGCGCTATGATGTTCAGACACCTTGGGTCGAAAAATATAATCACTTATACAATTTTGACCCCAAAACAGGCAATTTGGTAACGGCGGGATCCTCACTTCCCGCGGATATGGTTCCTGAAGTTGCGGCTGCGTTGCCAATCACGCCAGCTTCATCGGCCGGCTATCCGACGCGCAGCTTAATCCATGGAGATCACAATAACTGGAGTCCGCGAGTGGGCCTGGCTTTCCGTCCCTTCTCGGATGCGACTACGGTGATTCGAGCCGGGTTTGGACTCTACACTCAAATGCTGCAAGGGAATTTGACGATGGGATTGACGGGGGGGCCATGGCAATCGAACCAATCCTGGTATATTGAAAACAATGTCCCCCGAATCAGTTTTCCAAATCCGTTCACGATCAAAGCCAATGATTACGCGGGACTATACTCTGCCACCGGAGTCAGCCCGGATTTCCCATGGGAAAGGAGCTATCAGTGGAACTTCTCGGTAGGCAGGCAGATCTGGGGTACTGCCATAGATCTTAGCTATGTGGGGACAAGAGCCCTTCACATCCCGTATACCGACAACCTGAACTTGCTTCATCCCAGCACCACCCCTTACGATTCCGCGCGCATGCCTTACCAACTCTTCAATCCTGCCAATCTCATCCAGACGGGTGGGTCTTCGATTTTCCATGGATTCAATGTCCAGGCCGATCGCAGATTGTCCAAAGGTCTCTCGTTTAACACCAACTACAGCTGGTCTAAAGGACTCAGTGACGTCAGCCTTGCCGGCTTTGGTCCAAGCGCACAACAGAACCAGTACGCCCGCTACCTGGAGCGTGCCGATGATTCAGCGATTCGAAGACATGTCTTACGTTTTAGCTTCGTCTACAATTTACCATTTGGCAAGGGCAGGCAATTTTTGAATAATGTTCCAAAATTCGCAAACTTTTTCCTAGGCGGCTGGGAGGTCATGGGCATTACCACGATGCAGTCTGGAGCTCGCTTGAGTCCGAGCTTTTCGGGAACGGATCCCGCCAACACCAATGAATATGGTGGAAGACCTGACCGAGTCGGGGATGGAATGCTTTCGGGCGTCATGAGACAGATGATCAAATCCGGCCTGCCAATTCTCGACAAGACTGCCTTCGTCAGACCTGAGTCAGGTCGTGGATTCTATGGAAATTCAGCGCGCAATATCTTAACTGGTCCCGGCCAGGAGATCTGGAACCTCAGTATGGCCAAAAATTGGAAGATCAAGGAGAATGCCCGCCTGCAATTTCGGTGCGATACGTTTAATGCCTTTAACCGGGCAAATTTTGGGAATCCCAATACGAATATCAACAGCGCTTCCTTTGGTTTGGTTTCAAGGTATGCCAGCGGCATGAGGCGGCTCGTCCTTGGCGCGCGGATTGACTTTTAAGAAACCGGTTTGTCCTTTCGCAAAATACTAACGGGAGGCCGAATTTGCACTGCCGTGGATTTTAACCGCGGCATAGAATTCGGCCCTTTTCTCTCACACCCTCATTCATAATAATTTCGCGGGTGCCCAACACCTCGATACCGATGAGTGTTGATTGGCAAAGAGTGTGTTCTACTCGGAGAATTGGGCAATGCACGGATTGGGGCATCCAGTCACCCTTCGATGGGCAGAGGCTTTTCTCCTCTTTCTCCTGATTTTTACGGATCAGGCAGCAGCAAAAATTATTGTGTCTTTCCAGAGCCCCACCGTGAAAGTTTTTTTGGACGAATCCGGCCAAAGGGGCCTCTCGTCATATCAAATCCGCATGGCGCGCGGCGAATATGAATCTTTCCAAATGCTTGTGACCGCGCAAGGAGAAGATTTGCATGACGTCTCTGTTATGGCTGCACCTTTGGCTATTGCGGGCGTTGTAAGTGAAGAACCGGCTATCCAGGTAGAGCTCAGCCTGGTTGGATACATTAAGTCTCTTCCGGATGATCGCCGCCCCTGGGGAAAAGCCGTCAAAATTGGATGGTGGCCCGACCCACTGTTGCCCAGCCGTCCTTTCGACGTGAAATCGGGCGAAACGCAGCCGGTTTGGGTGACTTTATTCGCGCCTCCAGGAACCCCGCCGGGAACCTACATAGGGAGACTCTCCGTAAAAACCAGCCAGCATCATATTCCTGAGCACAAATACCAGGTTCAACTCTTCGATGTAGAGCTTCCCAAGAAGCAAACCTTCCGGAACGCAGCCTTCATGCCTGCCGGCAATCTCAACACTCATTACCATGTGCCCGGTGGCCTGGAAAGCCTCGAATTCCTCCAGATGTACAAGCGATGGGCAGATTTTGCCTTTCGGCGCCACTTGGGGCCCGCCTTTGATATGCTAATGGGGTGGAACCAGACCAAGATGCGAGGCCCGCTGGAGGCGGGCAGTCTTGGACCGACTCCTGAAATGATCTCACAAGGGAATCATATGGAAGGCGGAAGCTGTGTGACCTGGCCAGTGCGGCAGACTCCCATGGGGTACGATTTCACTAAGGTCCGCGAATTGATCCGGTTGGGTAACGAATATGGATTACAGCAATTTTGCATTGCCATTTTTGATCGGGATCAGAAATGGGAAAAGCAGAATCCCCAGCTTCGCTCTGCTATGGCTGAATTGTTGAGGGCATATACCGCCTGGTTGCGAGAGCAGGACTTGGCCCAAGCAGCTTTTGTCTACAATGCCGATGAGCCGGGCCCGGAAATGTGGGATACGGTAAAGAAGAATTTTGGCTTCATCAAACAGATAGACCCAAGCCTAAAGGTGTGGTTGTGTCTAAATGAGATCAAGGGAGTACAAGCTCTGGCCGGTTTTACTGACATTTGGGATGTGTACGTCCAGCAGTATGAGAAATCGGGGATTGAGGCCAGACGTAAGAATGGGGAACAAGTTATTTGGGCGGTTTGTGTGTATCCTCATGAACACCCCAACCTCTTCATCGAGTATCCCGCCATGGATGCACGCCTGCTGGGCTGGTTGAGTTATATCTACCGTGTATCCGGTTTTGAATATTGGGGATTGAACCAGTGGGGGACGAATGCGGGACGAAGAGATTGGGCTCCTTTCCGAAAAGGGTTGACTCGCACGGATTGGCTGAGAACCAAATGGCCACTCGGCGATGGCTGGCTGATGTACCCGGGACCAGACGGGGAGCCGCTTTCCTCGATTCGCTTCGAGAATCTTCGCGATGGATTTGAAGATGCCGAACTGTTGCGATTGCTGGAGGATAGAGGAATGGAATCTGAGGCGAGGTCGATTGCTCGTCAGGTGGCCCGGACTACTCAAGATTGTGCCTCCGATCCTAAAACTGTGGAATCGGCTCGCGACGCATTGTTCCAAGCTTTGGCGCGAAAACCTTTGAGAAATAAGGCAAGCAAAATGCAAAAAAAATGAGGAGTGCGATGTTTTTACAGACTGTGTCTGTTTGTGTGTTTGATCAGCCGCCAAGCCACTCTCTCAGCTCCTTCAATGTTTACGGCAAATAATCAGCATAAGCGGGAAGACCAATGGGGTTTTCCTGATTTCGGGACAGAGTGGATAAAACTCAGGCGCAACAGAGCTGTCGCGGAGCGGTTCCATGAAACTCACCCCAAACAGATATTCTGGGCGGCTTCCTTAGCAGACGCCTATTAAAAAGCTCATCTGAGGATAATGATTATGGCCCATCTGGCAATCCAACGGAACGACAAATCCTTTATGACGATTGTATCTTTAATAGGGGCTTTCTTGATCTTTTCGGGGATGCCAACTTTATCCATAGAATCGCCTAAGGTTGGCATCATCGACGATTTTGAAACCGGGCTGGACAGGAATTGCTGGCAGGGTCCAATTCAACTCTCGCAGGCCCATCCAGCCCATGGGAAGAGCAGTCTGGAAGTGAAATTTATCTCGGCTTCGCCGTCTGTTTCGCTGCAAGTCAAAAGCGGTGACTGGAGTGGGCATGACCGGCTGTTGTTCGACGTTTTCAATTCAGAGTCCGAGCCTCGTATTCTGACCTTCAGTCTGTTTGATGCCGTGGGTGAAAGCAGAGCGGACAGTGACCGGTTCGACCACTATTGGGGAGAAGAAAAGCTATTCCTTGGATCTGGGCGGACTCATGTTGAGGTCGTTCTTACGAACCTTAATGCCAGCTCTGAGCTCCGTCCCTTGGCCTTGGACCGGATTCGGCGGTTCACGATTTCTGCCAACCCAAATTCTTTGCCATTGACATTGCACTTTGACAACTTCCGCCTTGTCGCGGGTAATGAAGGATCCGCGTCAGTCTCCAAAATGTCCCCTGAAGACACTCTCACCCGGCTAAAAGGCCGCTGGGTCAGCATCCTCCAGGTTGGACCACGGGATAAAATACCGGAAAGCGATTCTGTCCGGCTTCTTCGGGGAGAAGCGGAAAAGGAATATCAATCGTTAAAAGCGGCCATCGCGAGTTCTGAAATTATGGGGCTGGACACCATCTATTCCCAGGCAGAGCTGGTAACGGCGGAGCTGGGGATTTATTTTCGGCCTTTGCTGGCTTGGTTTAACAACGACCGGGAAAAAGAGGTCATGTTTCGTTACGTGGTCCAATCGTGCCGAAGGGAGCGCGACCGTCTGGAGCGCTTGTTGACGGGCGAAGTCCGCTTGCCGGAGCGGGACGACACACAGACGGCGGGCCCTCTCGTTCCTCCTTATCCACAGCTGCATGGCCTGTCGATGGAAGATGGCTTCTTTCAAGATGCCCAGCGGCGACCGCTGTTCATCATCTCCCTGCACGGCCCGAGTCTCGCGCTCCAGAGGTTTTTCGCGACTCCGGAGCAGCATATCGAAAGTTATTCCGTTGGAGGCGGGTCGCGCTGGACGGTGGATACCTCTCCTGTTTATGAAGTATTCCAAAAATATCCAGACTCTCATCGCGTAGGTTGGGATGGTTGGTGCGGACATCTAATCCGCGATTTGGACTCGATGGGAGGGAAAAAGGAAAACACGGTTATTTGTTTGGAGAGTCCGCAAATTCGGGCGGCTGTGGAACGCTATATCGAGCGGGAAGCCCAGCAGTGGCTGAAGAATCCCAATCTGCTTTACAACATCATGGCCTACGAGCTTCAATATATTTGCTATTGTGAGCGTTCCCAACAGATGTTCCGCGCCTGGCTCGAGAAAAAGCATCAGAACTTGGAGCATTTAAATTATGCCTGGGGGGCCAATTATAAAAGCTTCGAAAATATCGTGGCGCCACCCACGAAGAATGCGCGTCCCTTGCCCGGAACGAATCGCGCTCAATGGTACGATTGGGCTTGTTTTAATCAAGACCGGTTCAGCGATTACCTGGTTTGGGTGAAGAGTGTGATTCGCCGTTATGACCAGGTGACGCCGTTAGCGGCGGGCGGCAGTTTCAGCATGCTTTATGGAGGTAATGGCACCTCCGGGATCGATGAAGAGCAGATTATCAACCGGGTGGACGACGTCATCATTCACGAAGGTAGTGGCTCAACCATGGGCATGGATCTCCAATTGGCACTCTCCGAGAAAGCCAAACCGCTTTGCGATCCTGAAATGAGCTTGGGGGAGGTCCGCTACCTGTTGCCCCATATGTTGCACGGAAAGTCCGTCATGCAACTCTGGCATTGGCCGGATCAGCCTCCCAATGAGTATCCACATCTGATTAACGATTCTCCCGCCCACGGCTGGCGATTCCCGCTTTCCGATGTGTCGGCCCTGTTCCGCGCGGTGTTGGACGGGCGGAGGCTGTCCCAGGAGATCGCGGCTTTCCCCGCTGCTCAGGCCCAAGTGGCGCTTCTTTATTCGAAGACTTCCATGTTGCAGCTTCCTCCGGAAATGTTGACTTGGCATACGACTCCCTATTTGCGTGAATTGGAAAATTGCTATGAAGCTAGCCGCTTTCTGGACACTCGCATAACTTTCGTTTCCGAAAAACAGATTCTGGATGGAAAACTGGCGGCATTCAAGATCCTGGTGGTGCCAGCAGCTTCCCACATGCGAGCTGAAGTCGTGGAGTCGATGAATCGTTTTGTCGAACAGGGAGGCTCATTGATCCTGCTTCCCTCTTCGCTCCTCAGTGACGAATATAATCGTGCAGCCAGCTATTTGAACCAATGGGGAATCCAGGTTCGCGAGATTGAACAGCCAGCGGTCGATCGAGTCGGCGAGTTGGAACAGGCCTATGACCAAAGTTTTCATGAACGGGTGGTCTACCGTTCAACGCAAGCTATTGAACTATCTCCTCAGCCAGTGGGCATCTTTGCCAAGGGCGCGCTCAAATTGCAGGCCCAGGGCACAAGGCAAAAAATCTCCATTGCGGGTCCTCATACTAAACTTGCCGCCTTTCCGGATGGACAGCCAGCATTGGTCTCACTTCCCAAGGGGCGTGGCGTCATTTACTATGCGACAACCAGTTTTCCCCAGGAAAGCTTGAGGATATTGTTGGACCGGATTTTCGATGCTTCCGGAGTCGACCGACCCATTCGGGTCCGAGGGGATGACGGAGGCTGGCCCGGAGACGTGGAAGCTCGCTATGCATCACGGGATGAAGGGAAGTTCCTTTACATCGTCAATTTCAATCGGAAAGCAGCGAAATTGAGGATTGAGGCCGATGGCCGCATAAAGCCGAAGCTATATGAATTAAGGACACAGGTCAACCTGACCGATGGTAATGTGACCATCCCGGCAGGGGAAACCTGCATCTACAAATTCAATTAGGCGCTCGCTGAATGAACTACTCGTAGGATGGATTAGCTCGCAGAGCGCATCCCATCAGCCTGGCAAGAGGTTGGCCCTTTTGATACGTTGCGTGCTGACGCGCCATTCCATCCTGCAAAAACGGCTTTCTCATCTCGTAGATGGACTCTATTTAAGGGATGTTAATGTTTAATAGAAGAAATTTTATCATGGCAGGAACGGCATCTACGCTGTTGGGTGGATTTATGGCTGGCAAAACCAAGGCGGATGTGCCCGACCATCTTTGGGCCGGATATGATTTCGGTCCGGGTCCACGAGTTAAAGACCGGCTGAATCAAGGCCCGTTTGGCATTGACCAGAGTGATGCCTGGGCCACCATCGGCAGCACCTCCCCATCGGAGAAGCGCATCAAGAATTTCGGTTTGGGTTTAGTAGGCTATACCTGGGAAGAAGGCGGCCCATCGATAGCGGCAAGACAGGGGAAGGAAACCCTGGAGCAGCATGTGGAAAAGCTGGCCCGCTTGCCATTCGTGGATCAACTCTATATCCGTTGCGACTGGCGTGATGTACAGAAGGGAGCTGGACGGCTTGATTTCAGCCCAATCTGGCAGCTCACTTTGGATGCCGCAAAAACCTATGGGCTCAGGGTGGGCTTCCGGATTCAGCTATCTAGTCCCAATTTTCAGCCCAAGCAAGTCTCGCTTCCGGATTTTTTGAAAGAGAAAATTCCGCTGATCAAAATCGGGCGGCACCCCACCCGCGATATAGACATGGTCGAGCCGCAATATCACCACCCGGAATTCCTGAAAGCCTTTCATGAGCTGAATGAACTCCTGGCTGATCGTTTCGATAATGATCCCCTGGTGGAGTTCATGGACTTGATGATGTACGGCTACTGGGGGGAAGGCCATACGGGCGGATTGCCCAGCCCCTTTCCCGATTACCCCACGGCCGAAAAGACATTCGCCGAGATCACCCGGCTGCAACTCGAGGCTTGGAAGAAAGTGCCCCTGGCGGTCAATACTCAACCAGACGACAGCCGGGTGGGAAACCGGGAAGTGCAAGACATGGCCGTGCGGGCAGGCTGCTGGCTGCGCTCGGACAGCATCATCCATGATGAACCAATCCAGATCGAAGAACTCGCCAACCGTCCACCCTGGCTGGCCGTAATCATGGAGCAAGGCTGGCGACGGGACCACGATGTGGAAAAAATTCCATTGGACGCCTCGGGAGTCACCGCCAAGGATAAATCCATGCTCCACGCGCTGGATCTGGGGGCCAACTACTGGGCCCTCTGGACTGAGGCCGATAATCTAGCCCGCTATTTTCAGCTTTATCCTAAAGTCTTGGCCACGCTTCAACAGCGCATGGGTTATAGGGTGCGCCCCTCCTGGATCTGGCAACGCGAACGTTATGGCTGCCCGGAGCTGATTGTGGCTTTCGCGAACGATGGAGTTGCAGGCGTGCCGGGAGTGTTGCGAGTAGCCGTGGAAGACCTTGAAGGATCTTTCAAGCTTTCCGGCTGCCTGGATGCGGGCCAGCCCTACGCAGGCAAACTTCGTCAAGCTGGATTCATCCTGCCCCGTGAACTGTTCGACCAAAAAATAAAAATCCGCGCGGAGCTGGAAACCAATGGTGTTGCCCGGCCAGTCGAGTGGGCCTGCGCGCAAGCGCTCAACCCGGACAAATCACTCACAATACAATTGAAGGATAAGGGCAAATTGGTCTGGGGGGAAATTTACTAAACAGCCGCACACTCCAGCAATCCCAAGACCTCACAGGTTTTTAAAACCTTTGAGGCCTTCGGGCACTGGGACTTTCTAGGGAGAATATGATCAAGATGACAAGCCGCTCCCATAAAATATTCAAAGTCCTCTTTTGGGTGTTTATCTTTGGCATAGTCCTCCTTGGAGATGAATCCAGGAAGAAGGATCCATCGCTTCCGTTAGCGTCAGGATGGGAAGTCATCGGCCCGGGCGGTGGGGGCGGCGTTTTCTTGCCCACCATCAGCCCCTTCGATTCCAATATGGTTCTCACCCATTGCGATATGACAGGAGTTTACCTGACCAATGATGGAGGAAAGAATTGGCGTGAATTCAACCTCTGGACCGTGCCGAGCGATTTCCAGTTCGATCCAGTGGATGCTAATGTGATCTATATCGCGTCCCGGGGATATCTGCATTCCGAAGATCGGGGGGCCGGACATAGTCTGCTTTTTCGTTCCACGGACCGCGGCAAGCGTTGGCATATCATCTATCCTGACCCGGCCAAAACCGCACCTGGTGTAGCGCTGAAAAGCCGGCAGCCTCAGCCCTTCGAATCCCTCGATGGCATGCTGAATGGGACGATCGAAAAGATCCGGATCGATCCGCTCGACAGCCGGAAGCTGCACTTGGGAGTAGCGCCGCTCATTTCTTATATGGAGAATTCAGTTACCGGGAATCGTTCGGTGAAAATTCTAGTGTCTGCGGATCGCGGGGGAAGCTGGACTCTTCTGGCTGAAGTCCCTGGCACTCGGGTATTGCAGATTCTCCCTGGGAGTATGGCCGGCCACAAAGATGAAGTCATGGTTTTCACCGAGACGGATTGTTTCCGCATAAAAGAGTCCACTGGAGAAAAGATCAAGGTACCTCTGCCTGTCGTGAAACTCAGCGCGGTCAAAGCCGGAAAGGGTATCCGGCCCCTGATTTACCTCATGTCGCCGATAAAGCTCGAGGGAAATAAGGCGATCGGCGGCATCTACCGGAGTGATGACTGGGGAGTAAGTTGGGTTCAAATGAATCAGGGCTTGCTTGACCAAATTTCAGATGGAGCCAGGTTGGAGTTCAGCGCGCTGGCTGTTTGCGAAACGAGGCCGGATGTGGCATATCTCGCTCGCTCCCTCGATCCGGCAAGATCGACCAGGGAACCGATTGCCAATTATGCCATCCTGAAAACTGAGAACGGCGGAAACCGATGGAGCCCGGTCTATCTGGCGGATAACCACCATGTGTTTGGCGATAATTATTCTGGCTCATGGCTGGACCGCAGCTACAATCCTGGTTGGGGCGGCAGTCCTATCGATTTAGGTATAGCCCCCTCTAATCCTGACATCTGTTTTGCCACGGATAATGGCCGGGCCTATCGGACCGTGAATGGCGGCCGCTCCTGGGAGCAGGTCTACAGCTTCGACCAGCCAGACGGTTCAGTGTCCAGCCGCGGACTGGATGTCACCACTTGCTATGGAGTCCATTTTGATCCTTTCGATCGCGACCATTTTTTTATCAGCTATACGGATATCGGCTTATTTCATACCTTCAATGACGGCAAGAGTTGGCGCCACTCAATCACGGGAGTGCCTGAGGATTGGGTCAACACCTGTTATTGGTTGGAGTTCGATCCGCGGGTCAAGGGCCGGGCTTGG
Organism: uncultured Acidobacteriota bacterium; assembly: GCA_963803155.1. GTDB lineage: Bacteria > Acidobacteriota > Terriglobia > Versatilivoradales > Versatilivoraceae > CAWDMN01. Next base: position 18,105 of record CAWDMN010000082.1, on the reverse strand, counting down.
TCGGTCTGGTCCATGGCCCATGATTTGCCACGGGACAAAATGTTCGGCGGAAATGGGCTGGGATGGGCCTCGGGAGGTATTGCCATCACTGAGGATGGGGGACTCCATTGGAAAAAAAGCAGCGCCGGGATGCCGGAAAAATCAATTTGCACGCATGTGCTGTTGGACCCCCAAAGCCCCCAGAACGCGCGGACTCTCTTTGTCTGCGCGTTCGAGCAAGGAGTTTACAAATCAATGGATGGCGGCCAATCATGGAGAGCCGCTAATCAGGGGCTGGGAGACAACCGGTTTGCCTGGCAGATGCGTCGCAATTCCATTGGAGAGCTTTTCCTGGTGCTGGCACGTGGCCGGAGCGGCCACAAAACCATCGATGGGGCGCTGTATGGGAGCAAGAATAAGGCCGCCTCATGGCAATCCCTGCCGCTGCCGGTTGGCGTCAACGCGCCCCATGACCTTCAAATTGATCCCTCAGATCCCCTTCGCATGTACCTCAGTTGTTGGACCCGAACCGTGGATGGCAAAGATGCAAACGGGGGACTTTACCGCACTGAGGACGGCGGCAAAACCTGGAAGAGTGTATTCAATGAGACTGTGCGGGTGAATTCAGCAGCCATCGACTCGCGGAATTCACGGACGATTTTCATCAACACTTTTCAAAACGCCGCCTTCCGTAGCGATGATCGCGGAGGTACCTGGAAACGCCTTGAAGGTTACAGGTTCAAGTGGGGTCAACGCCCCAACCTGAATCCCTGGAATCCCGATTTGATTTACCTGACAACTTATGGGGGGAGCGTTTTCCGCGGTCCAGCTTCCGGCGTGCCGTGTGCTTTCGAAGATATCGAGAACTTGCCGGAGAACTGGCGCTGACCATGAGGGTACGGCCGTCACAACAAGACAATGAAAATGGGGTGCTGACACTGATAAAGAACCGTTCGTCCTGAGCTGATCGAAGGATGAACGGGTTTTTCGTGGCAAGCCGAGTCGGCGAAGGGAGTAGATATCTTAGCATCATCCGGTGAACCTTGTTTTGCCCGTCCGCATATCCTTCGACAAGCTCAGGATGAGAGGACTTAGATTTCATTATTACGGAGCCAGGATTTTCTAGGGAGTCGCCCATGCCAGCGCGGCTGGCACAACAAGATAATGAAAATCCCAGATTTTCATTTACGTATTATCAACAGCTTACAGCTATTTTCTGAGGAGCTCCTCATGCCAGCGAGGCTGTCACAACAAGATGATGAAAACAAGGTGGGACGCGCGATCCTTCGCGCGTCGCCTGGCCAGCCTAGCCTGCTCAGCCAGAGTGCACAGAGTGTCCGCTCCACCTTTGCCCAATTTTGATTTTCTAGGGAGTGCCTGAAGAAAATGAAATCAGAATGGATTTTCCCCAACCTGATGCTTTTTATGACGTTCTCCATGGCACTGGTTGCTCAAGTGCCGTCCGAATTGGTGCAGGCGCTGGATTCTCCGGAACCGGCAGCACGGCTAGACGCAATCCGAAGGGTAGCCATTGGTTTTCCTTCGCAATCTCTCCCTTTTCTGCTCCACGCAGCCGAAGACCAGGATGCGCTGGTGCGGGAACGGGCTGTTCAAGGGCTGGGCATCTCAGGCAATCCTCAAGCCCTGGCTTCGGTCAAAAAGGCACTCAAGGATCAGGATGAGTTTGTGCGTTGGCGTGCCGTCCAGGCCTTAGCCCTTTTGGGTGCCACGGATGCCGTGGACGACCTTGCGCCATTGGTGGTGGATTCGAGTTGGCGCGTCAAAGCAACGGCTCTTGAGGTCCTGGGGACAGTCGTTCATCCTGAAGCCCCGGCTTCGGATCGAATCGACCTCCTGCTCAAGCAGGGTCTCGAGGATCATGATGAACGGGTGATGCTGGCGGCGGCTCGCACTCTGGCAAAAGGGCGGAGCCGTGAAGCATATACTCCTCTCATCGAACTGCTCGCAAAGGGTTCGCTTTTCACTCGAGAGGAAGCGGCCCTCGCTCTCGCCAAATTGGGCGATTTCAAAGCCGTAAAGCCGCTGATCGAAGCTTTGGCCGAACCGCGAAATCATCGTTCCGAGGAGGGCTTGGACTGGGCCTGCTGGGGGATTGTGAAGGCTTTATTCACCCTAACAGGTCAGAATTTCGGCCTCAACAATTCACAATGGAACGAGTGGTACGAGGCGAATAGGAACAAGTGACCTGTATTGCCCTGATGGCGCCTTAATGGTTGCTTTTCGAATACAGCCAGGCGTTTCATCGGCATTGCCTGTCAACTTTGGATCACTGGATACTGACCGCTAACTTTGGAATACCGACATGTTCATACGCACAAAAGTTGCCGCTAACTGCTTATCCGCGCTGATTCTGGCCTCAAGCCCCGCCATGGGAGCGCCAGATCTAAATGTCGCCTCTATCGCCAAAACTTGGGCGGAGACAATCCCCGGGGGGAACGCTCAATTCTCGATCAAGGTGGCGGGCCGCACTCCGCCCGTCAACCAGAGCATCGAGATCACCGGCCCGGCGGAGGATATCCGTCTGCGTTTGGAAGGTGGGCTGGATTTCAGCTCCATCAAGGCTTTGTCCTCAAGTTTGATCTCTCCCGGAATGACCGATGAGGAGAAAGTCAAGGCCTGCTTTTATTTCGCGATTTGCCACCTTTACAACCGCGGAGGAGCCGGCTGCGATGATCCGCTGGAATACATCAGCCTCTGGGGACACAGCTATTGCGGAAATTTTGGGCTGCTTCTCAATGCCCTATGGAAAGCCGCCGGTTTTCAAACTGTTTTTCTCAACCCGGTGATTGGCCTGCCCTCCGGGCACGCCATCACGGCGGTCTATTATGATCACCAATGGCACATGTTCGATTCGCGCCTGCGAGGGTATTTCTTGGACTGGGACAACCATACGATTGCCTCGCTTTTGGACTTGGATCGGGATGACAATTTGATCCGGCGCGGTCTTGATTTTTCCAACCACATGAACAACCACTGGGATTTGTTCACCGTCATGGTCAATTATTTCAATGCGGAATCGGATTGGTATGATGGCTTTAACGCGCACTTTGACAATGCCAAACTTTTCAACACGGATTGCCCAGTCTGGGACCCGCGCCTGGACCTGAGGGCAGGCGAGAAATTGACTCTCCGGTGGGACAATCAGGGCAAGTGGTGGAACCGCGAGGACCTGTGTCCCCAGTGGAACAAATTGCACAGCCCGGGAGAGAACGACAATTGGACCGCGCCACCGCTGCTCTACTCCAATGGGACTCTCGAATTCAGACCGGACCTGTCGAAATTAAAAGAGCAGGCCCAGGCATCGGACGGCATTTTGCCCGCGAGCGGCAAATCCAATGAGCTTCATCCAGTGGCCGTCCAAAAAGCTGGATTTGTGACCTACCGGGTGCGTGTTCCCTACTTCATTCCATCAATGCGCTTGGAGGCCTCGGCATTCCGCGCCACTCCGGAGGATTCCATCAGCGCGGACTTATCCACTGATGAGGGGCAGAACTGGCTGCCTCTCTGGCAGGCCACTGGCACGGGAACGCAGAAAATTGAGGCTTCCACGGATCAAACCCAGCAGGTGAATTGGTACAGTCCCAATAAATACTCGTATCTGGTGCGGATAAACCTCAAGGCAGCCCATTCCGCAAACGATGTCCGTCTAACTAATGTAAGAATCTTGACCGATCTTTTTTACCGCCCGCATATTCTTCCCGCGCTATCTCGTGGAATCAATCAACTGGTCTATTCCGACCGTTCTACTGGCAATCATCAGCGTCAAGTCGTCTTCAACTGGCAAGAGGACACCAACATTTTGCTCTCCGAAGATAAACCCTGCGAAGGAGACACGGTGATGGTGTCGGCGCTGGTCAAGAACACAGGTAATTCGCCGGCCAGTCAGGTCCGGGTCCGTTTCTTCGATGGAGATCCGGCAGCCAGCGGCCTGCAAATCGGAGAGGACCAAATAATTCGTGAGATTGCTCCGGGTGAAACCGGGCAAGCCCAAGTAAAATGGCAGGCCGTAAAGCGACAGCTCAATGCCGTCGATGGATTTTCCATATCACACAACGCCCGCCAGGCTGGCTACATGAACAATACCCTTTATGTGCAAGTGGACCCCGAGAACAAGATTAAGGAAATCAATGAATCCAACAATCTTGCTTGGCGAGAAGTGGTCGTCTATAACAAGGCTAATCTAGTCCTGATCGATCCCTCCTTTATTGCTTTCGACCGGCGGGGGAACAAAGTCCTGATCAGCGGCATGGTTCGTAATCAGAATTTGTACGGGTTGCTGCCGCGTGCTCGTGAAGCCCGCAATGTGGTGGTGCGTTTCTATGATGGACAACCGATGGACGGTCATTTGGATGAAAAGCTCATCGGAGAATCGGTGATTCCCTCCATTGCTCCCGGAGAGTTCGGCGTGGCTAGAGTGGAATGGCAAACCGCCGGACTATCCGGCCGCCATTGGGTTTACGCGGTGGTGGACCCCTTCGATCAAATTCCGGAGATCTGGCAAACCAAGCCGGGCGTCTATATGCAGATTAAGAAAGAAATCATCTTCTAACGAGCTTCGCTCAGCTTCATTCCAAGCAGATGCCTTGAGGAGTTTTAAATGACCGAGTCAAAGTTGGCTGATGTTTCATTCGGGGGGACCGATGTCACGCAGGGTTCCGGAGAGAAACCCAAAGGCGGATTCAAACGCGTGCTTTCGCTTTGGGACCTGACACTCTTTGGCATCGCATTCGTGACTCCCACCGCACCGTATGCCATGTTTGGAATCGCCACGGTGAAATCGAACGGACACCTCCCTCTGGTTTACCTGATTGCGATGGTGGCCATGAGTTTTACGGCGATCAGCTATGGGCGCATGGCGACGGCCTTTCCCGAGTCCGGCTCCACGTATACTTATGCGTCAAAATCCCTGAATTCCACCATTGGCTACTTTGCCGGTTGGGGCATGATTCTTGACTACATCCTCATCCCCATGCTCAGTTTCATTTTTCTGGGATTAACCGCCAACAAGCTGTTCCCCGACATCCCCTATTTTGTTTGGGTGATTCTCAGCGTTGTGGCGATTACCGCCATAAACCTGCGCGGGATTGAAATGACGGCCAAAGCCAACACCGTGATGAATTTTCTTATGGGGCTCTCGCTAATATGGTTCATCGCTATGTCCATCCATGCCCTTCTACATGGCGTGGGCAAGGGCGCTTTGATTTCCACGGAGCCGTTCTTCAATCCTCACTCTTTTTCATTTAGCGCCGTTATGGGCGCAACCTCTATCGCAGTTTTTTCTTTTATGGGATTTGATGGCATCTCGACTTTGTCGGAAGACGCCAAAAATCCCAAACGTGACATTTGGCTTGCCACGGTTCTGACCTGTTTTCTCTGCGGAGGCTTTTTCATCTTGGAGAGTTATCTGGGACAAATGGTGTGGCCGGATTACACGAGGTTTTCGCCCGTCGAGACTGCTTTCATGGATATCAGCCGGTTGGTGGGAGGGACCGCCTTGTTTTACTTCATTTCCTTTGTGCTGGTAGTGGCGGGAGTCTCCAGCGCCGTCACCGGCCAGGCCAGCGCCTCGCGCATGATGTATGGCATGGGAAGAGACAGGTTGCTGCCGCAACGCATTTTTGGCTACATCCATCCCCAACTCGGAACTCCTATCTACAGCATCTTGCTCCTGGCTGGGATTCAACTGGGGGGGGCCTTGCTCTTCAAATTTGGCGAAGCTGCCGAGATCGTGAACTTCGGAGCTTTCATCGGTTTCATGGCCGTCAATGCCTCCGTCATATGGCATTACTACGGACATCTTAGAAAACGCGGAGGGATTCCTTTTTGTCTCAATATTATATTTCCCGTCCTCGGCTTCTGCTTTTGTTTTTATATTTGGCTGAATCTTTCCGGATCGTCGTTGAAACTTGGAGCCCTATGGATGCTGATGGGGTTTATCTATCTGGCCGTTCTGACACGCGGTTTTAAAAACAAGCTGGCGGATTTATCTTGGTAATTGGGCTGGCGCCTAAAAGGAGAGCAAAAGAGAAGCATGCTAGATACGGACTCTGACTATTCATTGACTTCGCGGGAAGAGTCACACCCTCCGCAAACCGAAAAGCCAGCCGAGATTCACGTCTTGATCTGGTTTGACATTGAAGAATACTCTTCAACGGAAGAAGATGATCCCTTGATGCATGCCATCACGCTAGCTGCCAAAATGGGCGTGCCCTTGACTTTTAAGGTAGTTGGCGAAAAGGCAAGGGCGTTGGCCCGAAACGGCCGGAACGATGTGATTAAAGCAATGGCCCGCCATGACATTGGATACCATACGGACTGGCATGGCCGCCCGCCCACCCTGGCGGACTATTTGCGCGACATGAATTGGGAAAAGGGAGTGCAGGAATTCGATCGTCGCGAATTGCCGGGATTCCAGGATGTCAAAAAAATCTTTGGCGTTGCTCCCATTTGCTTTGGCCAGCCCGGCTCATCCTGGGCGCCGCAGATTTATCCGGCTTTGAAAAAATGGGGAGTCCAGCTCTACTTGGATGAATCGGGCCATGTGGGTCTTCCGGACGAACAGCCTTTTTGGTTTCAAGGCATGCTGCATGTTTTCAACTTGCGCCGAAACACAATCAAGATGGAGTTTGGCGGTCCTGAAGATTTCCGCCAGACGTGCGCCTCGTTTGAAGCAGCCTATCGTCATCTGAAAAAGCTTGGGGGAGGAGTGATCAGCGTCTATTATCACCCGCTCGAATTCGTATGCCGCGGTTTTCCCGAGGTGCTGAACTATGGAGAAGGCGCCAATACGCCGCGCGAAGACTGGCACGAGCCGGAGCGGCGGACAGCTCAAGAAATAGAATCCGGCTACCAATATTTCAAGAGCTTTCTCCAATTTATGCAATCGCATCGGCAGCTTGATTTTATCAACGCTCACGGAGCGCTCGATCTATATCTCGATCCGGCGCTACAATGGAGTTTCAGCGAGAAGGAGATCTTGATTTTAGCGCGCCAGGTTCAGCAAGAGATCACTTTCCAACAAGTGGGTGAAGTCTTCCTTTGCGCCTCGGAAATATTTTATTTGTTGACGAATTGGATGGCTGCTCCTTTCAAGCCAATTACTGAACTCCTCCCGAATGGTCTCCGAACGCCTTTTGGTCCAGCGGACCAGATTCAAATGAATCCATCGGCGCGGACAGTTTCCTGGACGGAATTTCTTCAAGCCTTGCGGGAGAACAGGCAACTCTTGGAAGAGTGCCTCCAACTGCCACATACGATCCGCATCGGAACACAAGCACTCTCCCCAGAAGATTTTTTGGCCACCCTGGGAAGCGTTATTGAGGTTCAAATTGAAAGGAAGCCCCCTCCCCGGAATGTGACGTTGCGCCGGGGTCGTTTTACTGCCGCGCAATATGCTTCAGTAGATTCCCCCTCTTTGTGGTCCTGGCCGATATTCCCACAAGGCTTCCATGCACCGAATCTGATGCGGCTGGCTCAGCTCCAGACATGGACCATAAAGCCGGCGAGAATGCCTCCCATCTCCCCCTCCCAGGCGTTCCAAATTTCCTCTCTGCACAAGACTGTTCCCACCTCTTGAGCAAACATTTTTGCCGCCACCGGAGCCTCAGGACGAATCGCCTTGTTGCCCCCCTTGACTGCTCTATGCGGAGGTTGGCCCCTGTGATTCATCGTTAGCGCATGGCTGGAGAGCTGACTTTGTTCTCATTTTGTATGAAAATGAAAAATTCCAATCGGACAAATAGACTCTGCGAGTATGATCAAATCCTTCTAAATCGACCTACGCGGGCGGAGATCGATTTGCTGGCCATCCGGTCGAATTTTAAGGAAGTGGAACGACTCGTCGGCAAACAAGTTCGCATCATGGCAGTGGTAAAAGGCAATGCTTATGGACATGGAATCCTCGAAGTTACGAGGGCTGTTCTGTCGGCGGGTGCCAGCTGTCTTGGTGTAGCGATTGTCGAAGAAGGCATTTTCTTAAGGCGACACGGAGTGACGGCGCCCATTCTAGTGTTCACCCCTCCCTTCGATTATCAATTGGATGAGCACTTGAATCACGATTTGGAAGTCTCCCTCTGTTCAATCGCGATGGCGCAGGCGCTAAATTCCCGCGCCAATTCAGCCGGCAAGCCCGCCGTAGTCCATTTAAAAGTGGACACCGGAATGGGCAGGATTGGCGTGGCCGCGGATGAGGCCGCGGAATTTGCGTCTCGGGTGAGCAAGCTTCCAGGAATTCAAATCAAAGGCATTTTCACTCATTTCGCGACATCTGACGAGAAAGACCCTCTTTTTGCTCAAACTCAATTGAACCGATTTCGTGCAGCCCTCTCTCAATTGAGGCATCGGGGAATCGCCTATACAGTCGCGCATTGCGCGAACAGCGGCGCAATTTTAAATCTGCCTGGCTCTTGCTTAGACATGGTTCGCGTGGGCCTTCTCATGTATGGGTATACCCCTTCGCCTTTAACCGCAAGCAAGATTGCTCTTAGGGCTGCCATGGCGGTGAAATCGAAAGCCAGCTTCATTAAACAGATTTCCGCTGGAACATCCATCAGCTATGGAAGACGATATATTTCTCCGCGGGAAACCACTATTGTCACCGTCCCGATTGGGTATGCCGACGGTTTGAACCGCCAGCTGGCTAATAAAGCTCAGGTTCTCATCAACGGCAAACGGTTCCCAACGGTTGGAACCATTTGCATGGACCAAGTGATGATTGATGTTGGGAACAACGGGGATGTTCTGGTTGGTGACGATGTCGTGTTTATCGGAACTAGCGGGAGAGAACAGATTACGGCGTGGGATGTGGCACAGGCAAGTGGAACCATTCCCTATGAAATCCTTTGTGCAATATCTGGCCGCGTCCCGCGCATTTACAACGATTCCGAGGGCTTCGAGGAATGCTGAGACAATGTGCTGACATCAGGCCTGGCCGAAGCCCGGCCGAGGGGTATGTTTAATGCCGACTATTTCCACTTTCGCTTCTGCTGGCTCAGAGTGAAGTGGTGGGAATATTCGTTGCCTCCCAGCAGCGGGCTGTCGGAATTTTTTGGAGTTGCCACGAATTTTCCCCTATGTCTCATCGGTCGGAGGAGCGGTGCTCTTCGTGATGTTCCGCCGGCGTGTGTTCGTGTAGGACGCCCCGCTGGTGAAGCCGGTTATGGATTGCCCGATGAGCCCCTTGCAGAACCAAGCGCATCCGTTTGTAAGCTCCCGTCTCCGCGCGGGTTCCCACCGTATCAAGATACGCCATGGCTCCCTCTATCTGGTCGAGGATGGTTACGGCATCCGCGGCCGCAAAGAATGGAGTTCCCTCCACCTCTACCATGACGGGGGAAGAGTGGGCCGTGATGATTTCCCACTTGTCCGGGTAATTCCCTCTCACCAGAAGCGCAATCCAGGAACTGCAGTTCACCTTTACCGGCCAGCTTCCCGCGTCCTCTCGCGGATTGACGGAGCGGCTTTGTTGAATTTCGCCGTTCACTACCAGATCGACGCGAGTCATCGGAATGGTCACACTGGCCACTTTCCACTCCACATTTAACGTTCCGCCGGTGTGGTTCAAGGTAAGTCTTGCTCCCGGGGGTTTGCCTTCGACGGAATATTCCATCAAGGGGCCGTAGGTGACAAATGTGTGTCCCGATCGCACGGCAGTCTTCCAAGTTTCATAGTCGAATACTATTCCTGGCGGGAGTTTCGCGTAGGTGCGAACGGCGCCTACCGCTGTTTTGGCTTGCATCTTATCCGTTCCGCCGACCGCGGCGACAAAATAGCCACAGTTGAGGTAGCGGTACCAGTCGGCAAGGGAATAGGGATCGATTCCCCCATAAAGATTGGACCAGGAAGTCATTTCCACTGCATCGATATCCCCGCCGACAATAGCCGCCGCGTGTTCGGCTCTGGGATTGGGGAAATGAGGAAGTACGACAATACCGCCCTGTTTGCGGCACTGGCGGGCCCATTCGGTCAAGAGAATCTCCACGGGATCTCCCAAGGCGGATTCGTCTGGGCCTCCCGTCGTCATGGGGGCAATGATCGAGCCGTTATATCCCAGAAGCGAGATATGACCCAAAACGTGCTGACGATTTTCTGTGCCGACTCGCACCAGATATTCACCCTCTCCTCCCGCCTCGCGAGATCCAAAAGTGGTTTTGCCATCGAAGTCACCCACATTGGTCATCAACTCTCCCCACTGGCTGGCCAGCAGGTTGACCACATTGACGCCTTCTCCAGCCCCTTCCAATTGTGCAGAAGAAGGGGAAAGAAAGTGAACGTGAGTGTCGGCGGTCACCCAGCCTCGCTCCCTCCAGGGAAGAATCCGCTCAAGTTTGAATTCCAACTCCGTGGTCGATTTTTCAATTTTCACTTTTTTCCGCAGAGGGGCAATTTCAAATCCCTTGCTAATCTCCAAATACACTTGTCCCAGAGGAAGATCCAAAGAAGTCTCTCCTGGAACATAAGTGCAGAAGTGTCCTTCCGGGTTGAAGTAATCCACACTCCAGTCTTCATACCAATAGGGATTCGGGATTCGATGCCGGTCCACCGGCGCAAGGTATTCACCACCTTCCCCATGGATATGCAGCTTGATAGCCACCGGCTTTCCGCTTTCTTTTTCGACTACGCGCAGACGTACACGCTGGCTGGCTGGAGCAATGGGGGTTAGCTGTCCAGCGGAAGATTTCTCCGCCGCTGAAACGGGTAAACGGCTCCCGTCGGGAAAATGAAAAGATGCTTCACAATGAGCCGTATATTCAACTAAGAGCTCCCGGCGGGACAATTCCGGGGGTTTGTTATTGTAGGTCTGATCCCAGGACTCATTGGGGTAAATGGCTTGTGGGAGTGCGGAGATCACTTGGCCCAAATCCAATTGGAGATGCCTCGAGAGGCCCTTGGATGTGAGGTCCGGATCAAACTCAATTCCCTCAGGCAGCCCGAGAATCGCCTTGCGGCGAGTATCCCAGCGCAGGGGAGTGGAGGAGACTCTTCCCGCTGTCAGACCCGATAGAAGGAGAGTGCCAGCCTTTGGTTCAATTCGCATGCCGGCCAAGGCTTTTTCAGGGTAGGGATTTTGCCACGCCCAAAGCCAATTCACCCAGGGCGGCGCGTCCGGCTGGCTGAGACGATATTGTGTTTCACCCCAGGTCGTGCCGCTTTGTGGCTGTTCGGAGAGAGGCCGCACCGGGTAGGGTTTTTGATGTGCAACAGCTTCAAAACAATTGATGCCCCAAGAGCGCGACATCATCCCCACCTGAAATTGTCGGCGGATCGCAAGGCGCTTTTCGGATCCGTCTGCGTACAGAATCACGTAATCCGCCACAAGTTCACCTAACAAACCCGGGCCATGAGGCGCGGAAATCAATTTGTGGGAGTCCATCTCCTGTCCGGCCATGTCGGTGGTATGCATGAAGATCAACCAAGGAGATTGGAGAGCAGGCCACTTCAATTCCAGTGGCCCTTTTCGTGCCACTGCCAATTTGTCAATCGTGAATGGAATCCCCCAACTCACACACTGGCCGGAAGGGGCATGCTTTATGTTTTTACGAAGGGTTTCTGAAAGATCGCTCAGTTCCAATTCTTGCGGGGCAAAATTCCCCTTCAACGGAATTGGAGAAAACAAGGAGGATGGCGGACCATCGACAAACTTCGAGGATGCGATCCCCTTAGCTTCTGTCAAGCTGGTTTCGTTTTCATTTCCTGTCGAATAATTAAGCATGGCATTTCCCTCCACAGCGCTAATTGCAGCGGTTCCGACACTACCCAGAAACATGCGACGAGAAATATGACTGGCCCGTTTGCTCATGGTTAATCTCCTCCCGCAGCATCGAAGTGCGAGTTTAATGTCTAACAATGGATTCTAATTCGCCAATTTACGGCCCCTTTCCAGATCCGCTGGTATTGTGGGGACCCCTGGAGCGTCGGCAAAGGCAGAGGACCCCGGCCCGAGTGGAGGGCAAGCCTCCGGCGGGCCGGTGCACGGGCGGGACGGGGCAAAGCTCGGCGGGAGCCTCGCCATCCCGGCTGACATAAGCTAACGAAACAGGATTAACAGCGCTCATTGATGACTGCCCATTTCATCTCAGCATATTGGCTCATGACTTTTCGTGGCGCCCGTCAACAAGCAGGCCCGCGTTGGTTGCAGAAAAAATATGCTAACTTCTTTGAGGGCCAAAAGTCGACGAATTTCAGAACACATTATCTGGAAACCATCAAAGACTGGCTAACATGAATCCTTTTTTTCTGAGTGAAGATGAAAAAATGGCGTCTTCCTGTCGATCAAAGGGCGCATCTCCTTGAGACGAGTACTTCCGCGCTCCTAGGAAGTTTGTTCATTGTTGCATCCTTACTCTTTTCTCGAAAAGGACCGAGAAATAAGGCATACTAGCACGTCGTTCCCTGGCGGATGAAGGACATTACGGAAGACGACAAAGTCCTTCAATACAAGGTGGGATGGAATTAATTTCCATATGACAATTCAGACTCCGCCATTGCTTATCACTTCCCGTGACCAAGACCCATGAAGATTTGAGTCAAGCTTGTCGACTCTTGCGGCTTAAGAAGGCAAGACCCTTTCCATCATGAAAACAAACTCAACGCGCCATAAGACTGTAATCGTTGGTCCGGCCACGCTCGACACCGTGGTGACTGGCGATGGAATCGTTCGGAAAATAGGCGGCGTCCCGACTTATGGGGGACTCACCTTCATCCGACATGAGATTGCCGTGACAGTCCTTACTAATATCGCCGAATGTGACCTTGCTCATTTCGTCGCTTATCGACAGGCCGGCCTCAATTTAGTGAATGGCCAGACCCCGGCAACTACTCATTTCGTGAATCGGGAGTCTCCCTCCGGACGTGTCCAGGAATTGCCCGCCACCGCCGCTCCCATCCGGCATGGCGTGGAGATTCTGACGGACTCCGAGGCCGGGCATGTGCACTTAGGTCCTCTATTTCCCGAAGATATCTCTTCAGATCTGCTGCGGACAATCCAAGGACTGCCGTCGTTCAAAAGTCTGGATTTACAAGGGTATGTGCGGAAGGTTCGGGGGGGAAAGGTGGAACCCGGCGTGCCACAGATCGACGTTCTTTCTCTTGCCCTGTCCGCGGCGGATATTATCAAGGGGGATGAGCTTGAAATCCAGACAGTGACGAACGTTCTGAGAATAGGAATATTGGAGCTTCTGGAGCGATTCGATATCGGGCGCGCGCTGATTACCGATGGCCGCAATGGCGGCAGGTTGGTGGCCCGGGATGGCTCCGAGATACCCTATGCACCGCTGCCTTTGGTGGATTCCACCGACACAACCGGTGCGGGAGATGTTTTTTTTGCCGCCTTTCTGGCTCGTTGGTTCCACGAGCAGCGGCCTGAGCGTGAGGCTCTCAACCATGCGGCACGCACCGCCGCTTTACACATAAGAGGTCTGTATCTGCCCGTCTCATCCTTGTTATTCTGAACCGCCTGCACAAAGGAGAAGAATTTGAACCGCTTCTCTTCTTGTGCGGTCCCTGCTCCTCCCTGCCGCTCGTGGCTTATCCGAGTGGCTGAAAAAAGAATCCGTAGGATCGAAAAGATTGTCTGCTTTTTTGGAGATCTGTCCACGGATCAAAATTTTAGAATTCCAAATTTTTGATAGCAAATTTCAGATTGATTCATTTGCTCAAGATGGAGTTTATTGCATTCTTTACCAAGGGCAGATTTCAGATTGATTCTCCCGCGCTGGAGTAGAGTGGTTCTTCCTTTTTCAATTATCGGATCCGTTGTTCTGCCGGGGCTCTTCGCCTCGTGCTTGGCTGGCTTTGCGTCGTTCTTCGGTCTCTTTGCGGAGCTGCTCTAAGAAATCCCGGGATTCCCGTTGCCGTTCTTTCCTTTTGCGATCCTTCTCTGTAAGGTATCGGTCGCCGCCGATATCAGTCTCTTTGAGTGACTTCAACCACGCGGAGAGTTGCCGCGAAATCGATTCGACCTTTCCTTTGAGATCTGAAATCTGCGATCTGAAATCCTTCAACGCTTCCATCCGCAGAGCCACCGAGAGAATCGACCGCACTTCCCCCGCCGAGCCTCGAGCATAATAGAGAAATGTAATCAATTCCTGAGTCGTTCCCCTTTCGAATCCTTCCGCGATGTTGTTGGATATTGATAGGGCGGCCCTTTGCAGTTGGTTGGCAAGATCGCCCTGAAATCGAAACGGGCGGGCAGCAGTCAGCGTAAAGACCGAAACACTCAAATCGACAGCGCATTGCCATACAGGCAGATCTTCGAAATGCTGGTATTTCATAGGCTTGATTTCAGATTGCAGATTTCTAATTTCAGATTATGCCGTGCCAGCGGATTTTGACAAGGAAAATTTATACCCTTCTGGCTGGTTGCAACATTCAACGTTTTGTACTCTTCGCCCAACAATCTGCACTCTGCAATCTGCAATCTGCGATCCGGAATCCTACATCCCCTGTTGTTCTTCGCCATGACGCCGGTTTATACTACACACCAGCACGCGGTAATCAGATTATTCATCCCTTCTCCAACAAGAGGAATGCGCTATGCTCAAGACAGTAATTTTTCGTAAATTTCATCAGATTTCCTTTGTCCAACAGGTTCTTTGGACATTCTTGGGAGGCGCAATTTTATTAGGCTGCTTCCAACTTCCTTTGCCAGGCGCGGTTCAACGCCTGAAGATCAGCGAGAATAAGCATTTCCTGGTGTATGAAAATGGCAAGCCGTTTTTTTATTTGGGAGATACCGCCTGGGAGCTCTTTCACCGGCTCAACCGGGAAGATGCAGAGAAGTACCTGAAGAACCGCGCGTCCAAAGGATTTACCGTCATCCAAGCCGTGGCGCTGGCCGAGTTTGAGGGATTGAACGAACAGAATGCCTATGGACACCAGCCTTTAATCAACAACGATCCTGCTCGTCCGAATGTGAAAGAGGGTCCCGACAACGATTATTGGGACCATGTGGATTTCATCGTAAAAAAGGCGGATTCACTGGGACTCTTCATCGGATTCCTTCCCACTTGGGGAGATAAGTGGAATAAGAAGTGGGGCGACGGGCCCGAGATTTTCAATGCCCAAAATGCCGCCGTATATGGTGAGTGGCTGGGCAGACGATACCGCGAGGCGGCTAACATCATCTGGATCCTGGGCGGCGACCGCCCGGTGGAAAATGACTCACAGCGCGCAATTCTGCAATCCATGGCTCAGGGCCTGCGCAAGGGGGACGGCGGCGCACATCTGATTACCCTGCATCCCACGGGCGGACAGGGATCTTCTGACTACTTTCCCAACTCCGACTGGCTGGATTTTCATATGCGGCAGAACGGGCACGAGACCGCATTCAATCCTCGCTATGCTGCCACGCGTGCCGATTACGATCGCATCCCCGTTAAACCGGTTCTGGATGGCGAACCCATCTATGAAGGCCACCCTATTGCGTTTGATGCCGAGAAGAACGGTCATTCCGTGGCGGCGGATGTTCGTCGTCCGCTCTATTGGGACCTGTTTGGCGGGGCTTGTGGCCATACTTACGGACACCATTCGGTCTGGCAAATGTGGACCCCCAATCGCAAGCCCATCAATAATCCGCTCATGCCCTGGTACGAAGCCATCGATCAGCCCGGTGCCGTTCAAATGCAATATGGCCGCCGCTTGCTCGAATCCCGCCCCTTCCTTACCCGGATCCCGGATGATTCGGTGATTGTGCCGTCCATCCCGGCAACTTCCGTCCCAGGAGCCGGCTTGAAGCGGTTTATCGCCACGCGCGATTCGAGTGGAAGCTACGCCATGGTTTATGTGCCCACGGGGAGAGCTTTTAAAGTCCGGATGGATAAGATTAGCGGAACGAAGGTGAAGGCTTGGTGGTTTAATCCGCGCAATGGAGAAGCTTCCGTGATCGGTGAGTTTCCCAACCGGGGAGAAAAGGAATTTCTCTGCCCTACGAATGGGGAGAACTTGGATTGGGTATTGGTGCTCGATGATGCATCGCGCAATTTCCCCGCGCCGGGAAGTGTTACACTCAAGAAGAAATAAATCCGAGTCGTCTCAAAGATGGGGTGGGATATTATTCTTGCGGTTCAAGGCCGGATGAGGGGGGAGAATCCAGCAAGCAGTGAGCGACAGGCCTTTAAAATTCAACCTCAAAGAACCAGCGGTGGAGTGTTCCGCTGGCACCTAAGGCCCTGGCGGCACGCATACGGATGATTAGGAACAAAGGCCGCTCATACGTCTGCGTAAACAATGATCTGAATCTGTGTGTTTATTTTAATAAGTCCCCTACCGGGTCCACTTAACTAGGGGTTAAGGAGTCATCATGCGAATTTTGGTCACAGGCGGCGCCGGTTTTATTGGATCCCACTTATGTGAACGGTTGCTGGGCGAAGGCCATGAGGTTCTTTGCCTAGACAATTTCTTTACTGGATCGAAAGAGAACATCCTGCATCTCAGCGGCAATCCCCTGTTTGAGCTGATCCGGCACGATATTATTAATCCTATCGATCTCGAAGTAGAGCAGATTTACAACCTGGCCTGCCCGGCCTCTCCGGTTTTCTATCAATTCAATCCGGTGCGGACAGTGCAAGCCAATGTTCTGGGTGTGGCCAACATGCTGCAATTGGCGGAACGGACGAAAGCTCGTATCCTGCAAGCTTCAACGTCCGAGGTCTATGGAGATCCCAAAGTCCACCCGCAAACCGAAGACTACTGGGGACACGTCAACCCGATCGGACTGCGCAGCTGCTATGACGAAGGCAAGCGTGTCGCGGAAACCTTGATGATGGACTACCACCGGCAGGATCAGGTCGATGTTAAGATCGTAAGGATTTTTAATACCTACGGGCCGCGCATGGCTGAAAACGACGGACGCGTAGTAAGCAACTTCATTGTCCAGGCGCTTAAGCGTGAGGACATTACCATCTATGGCGCCGGTAATCAGACGCGCTCATTTTGTTATGTCTCAGACTTGGTCGAGGGAATCATCCGGATGATGAATTGTCCGAATTTTATTGGTCCCGTCAATTTAGGCAATCCCGGGGAATTTACCATTCTTGAACTGGCTCGGAAGGTCATCGAAAAAACTGGGACCGGATCGAATTTGGTTTATCGGCCATTGCCGCAGGATGACCCGGTTCAGCGTCAACCGGACATTTCCTTGGCTCGGCAAAAATTAGGTTGGAGTCCCACCATCCCGTTGAGCGAGGGGCTCGATGCCACCATCGGCTATTTTCAGAAAAAATTGGGGAAGACAAACTGAGCGGTAGCCAGAAGCGTTCTTTCCCATCCCGTGGCCACGCAGAGTCTTCGACCGCGGAAGCTGCCATTCCCCACTCCTTTTGTTTTCACCTCCTGAAAGGGAGGGGCAATTTCTCCTAAGAAAACCCCAGTTAGGCAAAGGTGGAGCGGGCACTCTGTGCACACTGGCTTGGCAGGCGAGGCCGGCCAGACGACGTGCGACGGGTGACTTCGTCACATTCGCGCGTCCCACATTCCTATATTCATCCTTTTGTTGGGGCTAATGTTCTGTCATGATCGGCACGTCTGTTAATATTATTCATTTCCCATCGTCTATTGATTAGATAAGACGGCAGAGAGCAATGGAGAAGACCGTCGTCCAAAAAACGGTTGAATGAAGGAGGCTGGTTCCACATAAGATGTGGATTCAACCACGGGAGGAAGCAATGAAGTTGGTTATGACGCAAGGGCGCGCCGAAAACGCGTTTGAAAACTGAAATTGTGCGAGATATAGTCGCACACAAATGACATTGTGCGGAAAATCGCGCCGGAGAAATGACATCGTGCGAAGAATCGACTTGAAAAAGGTCTTTCTGCCAAGAAGTGTCGCTCGAAAACAATCAGTGTGCGGGAAATTGCGTGACGGTTTGGCACAATGTCCAGATTCGTGTCGTTCGCTTTGGACATTGTGCCAAATAGTGTTCGGGCATAAGTCCGTGCCACCCCTTGTCAGCGGGGCGTTTTTTCCGTCTATTCCTACACTCGTCAAACGGGCGTCTCGGCCTAAGTGGTTGGCCGCAAGAAAGATGGGCCGACGACGCCGGCCGGCGCGACCGGTCGGGGGGTGGCCAAGGGCCGGCGGCGGGCGAAAAAAAAGGGAAATCCTGCGCA
>CAWDMN010000081.1:0-67896 GCA_963803155.1 uncultured Acidobacteriota bacterium | reverse complement strand
GTCCCCAACAAGCTGTTGGAGTTAACCATGAAGGGGGGCAGGACCTCCAGATAACCATGTTCCTTGGTGTGGATATCCAGCATGAAATTAATCAAGGCTCGTTCCAGGCGGGCGCCCAGCCCGGTGTACAAGGCGAAGCGCGCGCCGGCTATTTTGGCGGCCCGATCGAAATCCAGAATTCCCAGGGCCGGACCCAGATCATAATGGGCCTTGGGCTGAAACTGGAATTCCGGTTTTTTGCCTTCCACTCGAACCACGGGATTGGCCGTGGAGTCCGTGCCTATGGGGACCGAAGGGTGAGGGATGTTGGGGATCGTCAATTGCAGAGCCTTCAGCTTTTCATCGACGGTCTGCAATTCCTCATCCAAGCCTTTGATCCGGGAAGAGACTTCACGCATTTCCAGAATCTTGGAAGAAGCATCTTGTTTTTGCTTTTTCAAGCCCGTAATTTCATCATTCGTCCGATTTCGCAGGGCCTTGAGTTGTTCGGTTTCGATGATCAGACGACGGCGCTGGGTGTCGAGTTTTTCGAATTCATCCAGATCCACTGAGGCGTTTCGCTGTCCCATGGTCTGCCGGACTAGTTCCAGATTTTCACGAATAAACGAAAGATCAAGCATGCTATGGTCTTTTCCTTTGAAGGGATAAGCATCGAGTTAAAAATGAAGCGGCTTATATTCCCAAAATTTGGCGGTGATCTTCACCCGGCGCAAGGCATCGAGGAGCTTCTCCTCATTTATCTGGAGGATCGGCAATTATACAATAACCAAAGACACTGAGACAATTCGCGGCCCGTTCAAAATGTCCTTATTGGCTCCCGTGCAAACAGAGCGGATGGAGGCGGGGCGCCCACACCCCGTCTGAGTTTACCAAGCCTGCTCTGACAGCCTAAGGGCAGGCCGCCTCCATTTGGCCATTTTCATAATTTTATTGCGACGGACATGCCTCATGTGCGGCTCCTCAAGAGATGTTCGCTCAATAGTCCGCAATCAGGCGTAAATCCCTCTCTCCCTGACCGTGTACGCGACGCGGTCAATCGCCAGCATATAAGCGGCAATGCGCATGTTGACGTTGTGCCGGTCAGCATAGGCGGCCACGGTATCGAAGCTGTTGACCATGATTTCCTCGAGACGCTCATTGACCGTACGTAAATTCCAAAAGTAGCCCATTCGGTCCTGAACCCATTCGAAATAAGAAACGGTGACCCCTCCGGCATTCGCCAGAATATCCGGGACAATGAATATTTTTTTGTCGAAAAGGATGTCGTCGGCCTGAGCCGTCGTGGGACCATTAGCGCCTTCGCATATTATTTTGGCCTTGATGCGGGCGGCATTTTTGCTGGTGATTTGATTTTCGGTGGCGGCGGGAAGCAGCACGTCGCATTCCTGTTCCAGCAAGTCTTCGCCGCTGATGCGGTCGGCGTCCGGAAAACCCACCACAGTCTTGTTCTCTTTGAAATAGCTGAGCAGTTTGTTGATGTTCAAGCCGAGAGGATTATAAATTCCTCCGTTCACGTCGGATACGCCAATTACCAAATACCCGGCCTCAAAGAGGATGCGCGCCGCCATGGAACCCACATTTCCGAAACCTTGCACAATCACCCGTGTGAGTTCCCGATTCATGCCGAAGCGGGAGACTGCACGGTCGGTCACAATTTTGCAGCCTCTTCCGGTGGCTTCCACCCGTCCCACCGATCCACCCAAATCCAGCGGCTTTCCCGTCACTACGCCGGTGACCGTGTGCCGTACGTGCATGGAATAGGTGTCCATGATCCAGGCCATCACCCGTTCGTCGGTATTCATATCGGGAGCTGGCACATCCCGATCAGGTCCCAGGATATCAATGAGGGATGCCGTGTAACGCCGCGTCAGTCGTTCCAGTTCCCCCATGGACATGCTTTTCGGGTCGCAAATGATTCCACCCTTGGCTCCTCCGAAGGGGATATTGACAACCGCGCATTTCCAGGTCATCCAGGCGGCCAGGGCGCGGATTTCATCCAAAGTCACATTGGGGGCGAAACGAATTCCCCCTTTGGCGGGACCCCGGGCCAGATTGTGCTGCACACGGTATCCCTTGAAAACCTTTAGGGAACCATTGTCCATATGAATTGGCAAGGCCACGCAGATTTCCCGATCCGGAGTAATTAGGACCTGATAAAGCCCCTCATCCAATCCCAGCTTTTTTGCGGCAACGTCAAACCGTGCCACCATGGCATCAAATGGATTGGTTTCCTGGATGGACTCTAGCTCCTGCATAACAGTCTCCTCTCGCCCGTGATTGGTTGTTC
Source organism: uncultured Acidobacteriota bacterium (assembly GCA_963803155.1). Classification (GTDB taxonomy): domain Bacteria; phylum Acidobacteriota; class Terriglobia; order Versatilivoradales; family Versatilivoraceae; genus CAWDMN01. The sequence goes on along the minus strand of CAWDMN010000081.1, from coordinate 65,609 downwards.
CAAAAACGAGCCGCTCCTTCTGGCCGTTCCACCCGTGCCTTTGCCAATTTCCTCCAGCGGGAAAATCTTCAAGAAAAAAATCGGCTTCGCCACATAATGGGCTTCCCACCTGGTTCCGCGGGATAAAGTTCCGCATGCCTTCAAATTGGGATGAGATGGAACATATGCCAAATCCGCTTCATCCCACGCGGACGGCAAAGTCCCTTTCTTATTATCGGCTGATAATCCGCTGAGGATATTAAGAATAGGAAAGGCTGGAAAATAGTGGAAGGCCAGTAACATATTCCAAATTAGTATAGAAGAGCCCCAGGCGCGGAGCAAGGTGAAAATGGCGCGGGCCGGATCGGACGCGTGACCTCGGTCCTCCCGCAAGACTGAAGGGGACGGGGGAGAAATCTCTTATGCGAGCGAAGGTGCCTTCTCCCCGCCAACACGGGGCGAGGGTGGTGGGCTTTCGTTTTTTTGATCCAAGTGTCTATTCCCGTTTCGTAGCAACGATCAGGACGACAGTTAACATATTTACAAATTCTTAGGTGGGTTTTTAAGCAGGAATGGCCATGGAAGACATCTCGGCCTGGAATTCTGGTTTGCGGGACATCATAACCAATTTCCAGGCAGATTTTTCAGCCATGATTTTTGAGGCCAATTCGGTATGCATGGAATGTCCGGCGCGGCTGGCTACGATTCTGCCAAGAATCGGATGACCCACCAGGGACAAATCTCCGATGCAATCCAATATTTTATGCCGGACAAATTCGTCAACAAAACGAAGAGGGCCATTGATTACTCCCGTATCGGTCAACACCACGGCATTTTCCAAAAACCCACCTCGAATCAGGCCATTTTTCCTGAGTTCCTCCACCTCTTTTAAGAATCCAAAGGTTCGGGAAGGGGCGATGTCGGTTGCGTAGGAATCTCGATCAGGGCAAAATTCCAGCTGTTGTCTCCCCACTAAGGGGTGTTTAAAATCGATGGAATATTCCACCAGGAATTGGTCCGAGGGAACGATAGAAATCTTTTTATCCTGATGTTTGATATGCACCGGTTTTTGAATTTGGAGATATTGGCGGGACTCATTGAGACGATGAAGCCCTGAGTGTAGAATCTTATCAACAAACGGATGCGCGCTGCCGTCCAAAATGGGAACTTCCAAATTGTCAATTTCCAGCAAAGCATTGTCAATTTCCGCCGCCGACAGAGCTGAGAGGAGATGTTCCACGGTCGACAACATGACCCCTTGTTTCATCAAGGTTGTGGCATAAGACACTTTAGCTACATTTTTCGCCGTTGCTTCAATTCGGAAATAGTCCAAATCCGTACGGCAGAAAACTATTCCCGTATTAGGAGGAGCCGGACATATTCGTAAATGAGCAAATTCACCCGTATGAAGCCCGACCCCTTCGAATTCAATGGATGAATTTATAGTTGTTTGTCGGTGCAAAGATGAAGCCTCCCCAGTATTAAGCGGTACTCCACTTCTCAATAATCCTCAATATCCTAGCATCTTGATCACCAGTTTTAATATTTTTCTCAACCAGCACATAATAGGATACTTGTTCTTTGTCCCGTGAGCGGCCAAGGGTGAGTTGTGGTATGGACGCCACATTTCCGCCGGAAAAGTGTGGCTCAACGGCAAGATTCAATGCCTCGCGCTGAGATCAAACCAAAACTTGGAATAGTGTTCAATGTTCTTTTTATGTTCGCCATGTGCTGATTTCTCTTTTTCCCATAAACATTCCTGTTCCTCGCAAAAAAAATTGAGGATTCACTTAGCCGACTTGACAAGAGGCGTTTTTACTCTATAACTAAATAGGCGACTGTATTGGTCGCCTATTTGAAAAGGGGGGCTGCGTATGTTGAAGTTGTCAAAAAAAGTGGATTACGGGCTGATTGCCCTGATGCATTTGGCCGGACATTCAGAGAAGCCCTCCTGGAAAGCCCGAGAAATAGCCGAACGCTACAATGTGCCTTCTGAACTGATGGCCAAAATTCTTCAAAAAATGGCTCAAAAGGGTTTCCTAAGCCCGCTCTACGGAACCAATGGCGGCTATACGCTTGCGTTGCCTGCCGAATCAATTACGGTGGCGGAGGTGGTGGAAGCGTTGGAAGGACCTTTTTCTCTCACTCACTGCGTTCCCAAACAAGGTTTTTGTCTCCAGTTTGAACAGTGCACGGTCAAGACACCCTTGCAGCGCTTGAATGACAACGTCATTGCCATGCTGAAAAAGACCACCATTGCGGAGATGAGCAATCAATGGCTGACGCAGCGGAAGATGCCGGTGAAGGAAAAAACAATGATCGCGAATGCGGGAGTTCCCGAAGGGACGGGCTCCTTATTGCCCCTCCAGAAATAATGGGCTTGCGCCCTGCCCGCAAAGTTGGAGGCGTGAGCGGTAAAAAGGGATTCGAGCTTGTGGTAAACAACTCACGGAAATTAAATTTGGGCCTTGGGGGATAAAATGTCAACTTCGACCAACACCATTGAAGAATTGGTAGGTCAAGACTATAAATATGGATTTGTCACTGAAATCGAATCAGAGGCAGTTCCGCGCGGTTTGAATGAGGATATCGTCCGCTTAATTTCAGAGAAAAAAAAGGAGCCCCCTTTTCTGTTGGAATGGAGATTAAAGGCGTATCGTCACTGGCTCACCATGAAAGACCCTGAGTGGGCCAAGGTTCAATATCCCCCGATTGATTATCAGAACATCATTTATTATTCCGCCCCCAAAACGGCTCAGAATAAATCCAAAAGCCTGGAGGACGTGGATCCGCAACTTCTCGATACTTATGAAAAACTCGGGATTCCCTTAAGAGAGCGGGAGCTTTTGGCGGGAATTGCGGTGGATGCGGTATTCGACAGTGTCTCCGTGGCGACCACCTTTAAGGAGAAATTGGGCGAGCTCGGCATCATTTTTTGTTCATTTTCCGAAGCAGTCCAGCATTATCCCGAACTGATTCAAAAATATCTGGGTTCAGTCGTCCCCTTCACCGACAATTTCTTTGCCAGTTTGAATTCAGCCGTATTCAGTGACGGCTCTTTTTGCTACATTCCCCCAGGCGTCCGTTGTCCGATGGAGCTTTCCACCTATTTCCGAATCAACGCAGCCGCCACGGGGCAATTTGAGCGGACCCTGATTGTGGCTGACGAAGGTGCGTATGTCAGTTACCTGGAAGGATGCACGGCGCCCAAACGTGATGAAAACCAACTCCACGCCGCCGTCGTGGAACTAATCGCGCACGACAATGCCCAGATCAAATATTCCACGGTACAAAACTGGTACCCGGGAGACAAGGAAGGGAAAGGTGGAATTTACAACTTCGTTACCAAGCGGGGGAAGTGCCTGGGTGTAAATTCCAAGATTTCCTGGACTCAAGTTGAAACCGGATCCGCGATTACCTGGAAGTACCCAAGCTGCATTCTCATTGGGGATAATTCCGTTGGCGAATTTTACTCGGTGGCTTTAACCAACAATTATCAGCAGGCCGATACCGGGACCAAAATGATCCATATTGGAAAAAACACGCGCAGCACCATTGTTTCCAAGGGCATTTCCGCCGGCCACGGACAGAACACCTATCGAGGAATGGTGAAGGTGCTGAAAAACGCGACGGGAGCCAGGAACTATTCCCAATGTGATTCTTTATTGATCGGGGACAAATGTGGCGCCCATACCTTTCCCTATATTGAGATCCGGAACAGCACCGCACAGATGGAGCATGAGGCTTCCACTTCCAAGATTGGGGAAGACCAGATTTTCTATTGTAAACAACGCGGCATCTCCACGGAGGACGCAGTATCCATGATTGTAAACGGATTCTGCAAGGAAGTGTTCCGCGAATTGCCCATGGAATTTGCGGTGGAAGCTCAAAAATTGTTGGGAGTCAGCTTGGAGGGAAGCGTAGGGTAGGTGGAATGGGTTGAGAGTAGTGAAGTACAAGTGGATAGTGGATAGTGAAAAAGGAAATGTAGTATATGAATAGGCGTGGAACAGAGTGAGTTGAAATATTATGCATGTCGGCAGAGAGTCCGGATCAGTTGGAAGAATTGAGGGTAGTGACTTCCTTTTGAGAAGCACAATAATCCTCCATCCACGGCCAACTACACAATTCTGATTCACCACTATTCACTATTCACCATCCACTCATCAGCGGAGCTTTACTTTGGAGACAATGACAATGCTTGAAATCAAGAATCTGCATGCCAGAATCGGTAATAAAGAAATTTTGCGAGGCATCAACCTCAAGGTGAATGCCGGAGAAATTCACGCCATCATGGGTCCTAATGGATCCGGCAAAAGCACTCTTTCCAATGTGCTGGCTGGACGTGATCTATACGAAGTCACCCAAGGGGAAATTATCTTTGAAGGGAAAAACTTGATTGAACTCTCTCCAGAAGACCGGGCCAGGGAAGGATTATTCATGGCATTTCAATATCCCGTGGAAATCCCAGGCGTGAATAACACTTATTTCCTGCGGGCGGCTTTAAATGCAATCCGCAAATACCGTGGGATCGAGGAACTGGATGCCATTGATTTTCTCAAACTGGTGCGTGAGAAAATGAAGCTGGTGGGAATGGATGAAAGCCTATTGAACCGCCATGTAAATGAGGGGTTTTCTGGTGGAGAAAAAAAGCGAAACGAAATTTTTCAAATGGCCGTGCTCGATCCTAAACTCGCCATTTTGGACGAGACGGATTCCGGCCTGGACATCGATGCGCTGAAAATTGTCGCCAATGGCGTCACCTCGCTGCATGCAGATCACCGGGCAGTCATCGTCATCACCCACTACCAGCGGCTTTTGAATTACATCGTGCCGGATTTTGTCCATGTCCTCTCGGCCGGACATATTGTGAAGTCGGGAGGGAAGGAACTTGCCTTGGAGTTGGAAGAAAAGGGTTACGGATGGCTTGAAGAATCGCGGGAATCCGTTCCGGCTTACTGAGGGGGACCTGCGCCAACCGGCAGGGCGGTTCGCCGAACCGGTCGTTTGGATTGATTTGGAGATTGAGTCTCCTTCTGGAAATTGCGCCGGGGGAATCGCAATGAATTTCACAAAATTGGCCCGAAGACGATCGGGCTGGAAGCAGGGAACAAAACCAATATGATTGAAATCTGCACGGAAAAAGAGATCTATTTTTCCCAATATGAAGATTTTCAAAAACGCTCGGGAAAAAAACAGCCCGGTTGGCTCCAGTCTCTCCGGCAAAAGGGGCTGGATTTTTTTGAACGGAGAGGATTTCCTTCCGTCCATGAGGAGGAATGGCGCTTCACTAACCCTGCTCCCTTGATCCGGACAAATTTTGAAAGCGCTAGCGATAAGACGGATTGGGGTGATTCCTTGACGCCTCGTCAGGATTTGCTGGGTGATTGGGCCGGGTGTCACCTGGTATTTATCAACGGGAAATTTTCCAGATCACTTTCCCTGCTGGGGAAACTGAACCGCATGATTCACGTCAGCAGCTTCTCTTTAGCGCTCAAGCAATCCCCGGATTCCATGGAACGGCATTTGGGTGCGCGGATTGATCTTTCCGAAAATGCTTTTGCGGCTTTGAATACAGCATTCATCGAGGATGGAGCCTTCATTAGCATCCCTCGGGGAGTGGTAATAGAAGAGCCGATTTCCATCATCCATGTCTCCAGTCCGGATTCCTTCCCCATGGTCTCACATCCGCGGAATCTCATAATTTTGGAAGATTCCAGCCAGGCGAAAATAGTTGAAACCTATTGGGGTGCGGATTCTACCTATTTCACCAACGCTGTGACGGAAGTAGTGCTGGGTGAAAACGCCAACCTTGAACATTATAAATTGCAGCGTGAAGGCACGAAAGCATACCACCTGGCGACTCTCCAATTCCAACTCTCGCGGGATTCCCGCCTGAAGACACACTCCATCACCTTGGGAGGCGGATTCTCGCGGAACGACCTTAACGTCATTTTGGATGGTGAAGGCGGGGAAGCAACTCTGAACGGTTTTTACTATGTTGATGGATCGCGCTTAGCCGATAATCACACCCGGATTTACCATAATCAACCGCATTGTTCCAGCCATGAACTCTACAAAGGGATTTTGGATGGTCAGGCGCGGGCCGTCTTTAATGGTCGGATTTATGTCCGCCAGGGAGCGCAGAAAACGGACGCCAAGCAAACCAACAAGAACTTGATTCTTTCCGAGGAAGCGCTAGTCAATACCAATCCACAGCTGGAAATTTATGCGGACGATGTGAAATGCACGCATGGAGCGACGATCGGGCAGCTCGATGCGGATGTCATCTTCTATTTACGGTCGCGGGGCATCGGTTTGGATGCAGCTCGGGAACTGCTTACTTACGCTTTTGCGAGCGACATTACCAGCCGATTGAGTATCCCCTCGATTCGCGCGGAACTGGAGAATCACCTTTTCCGGCAATTGGCCTCCGATCAGCAATCCTTGGAGGGATTATGAACATTGTGACCGATTTGGTTGCGGCGGAGAAGGGCCGATCCCATGGCAGGTTTGACGTCCGTGCTATTCGCCGGGACTTCCCGATTTTGCGACAAATGATTCGGAACCATCCGCTGACATACCTGGATAACGCGGCCACCACGCAGAAGCCTTTGGCCGTGATTGAGGCCATCCAGCGCTATTATTTGGAAGACAATTCCAATGTGCACCGCGGAGTCCATCTCTTGAGCCAGCGGGCAACCGATGCCTTTGAAGGGGCCCGTTCAAAAGTTCAACATTTTTTAAAAGCTCTTGAAGCCCGCGAAATCATCTTTACGCGGGGGGCCACGGAGGCGGTCAATCTTGTGGCTGCCACTTATGGACGCGCCAACCTGAAGGCGGGCGATGAAATCATCATTTCCGCCATGGAACACCATTCCAATATTGTACCCTGGCAGATGCTTTGTCAGGAGAAGGACGCGGTTCTGCGGGTAATACCCATGACCGATGCCGGGGAGCTTTTGTTGGAAGAATACAAAAAAATGCTGAATCCCAAGACCCGGCTGGTGTCGGTGGTTCATGTGTCCAATGCCTTGGGCACCATTAACCCGGTGGAGGAAATCATCGAATTGGCGCACCAGCGCGGTATCCCGGTTCTGATCGACGGAGCACAGGCGGCAGCTCACCTCCCGGTGGATGTTCAGAATCTGGGTTGTGATTTCTACGCTTTTTCCGGACATAAAATTTATGGCCCTACGGGGATTGGCGTTTTATATGGCAAAGCCCGGCTGTTGGAATCCATGCCTCCTTTTCAAGGGGGCGGGGATATGATCGCATCGGTCAGTTTTGAAAAAACCATTTACAATGAAATCCCTCACAAATTTGAAGCAGGAACTCCGGACATTTCGGGAGTGATCGGACTCGGCGCCGCACTGGATTATCTTTCCGGAATTGGATTTGAAGATGCAGCTTTGCACGAACAGGATCTCTTGGCATATGCGACCGAGGCTTTCGGGAAAATTGACGGGTTACGGATCATCGGCAAAGCGCAACACAAGGCGGGGGTAGTCTCTTTCGTTTTGGATGGAATTCATCCACACGACATCGGCACTATCCTGGATCAGGAAGGGATTGCCATAAGGACCGGGCATCATTGCGCCCAACCGGTCATGGATCGGCTGGGCTTGCCAGCCACGGCGCGGGCCTCATTCGCTTTCTATAATACCTTTGAAGAAGTGGATCGATTGATGGCCGGACTTGCGAAAGTTCGTGAGATTTTTCAGTAGCCTGCTGAAGTTGGAAAAGACGGGACTTTTGTGGCGAAGCTGAGTTGTCACCTCTTGAGGAGTTTATAATCCGGGATGGAGCTCCGCTGGAAAATTTATGGGAAAAGGTTTCATTTATGTACGATACGCGCGATCTCTACCAGGAGATCATTCTCGATCACACCAAGCGGCCCCGCAACCATCACAAAATTGAAAAAGTGACACATGAGGCCAAGGGATACAATCCACTTTGCGGCGACAAAGTTTCGCTTTATCTGGACGTGGAAGGCGGGCGGGTCATCGACATCGGCTTCGAAGGGACCGGCTGCGCTATTTCAACCTCATCCGCTTCGATGCTCACTGTGGCGGTGAAGGGGAAGACGGTTGAGGAAGCGAAGATTCTCTTCGAGGGCTTCCACGACCTGGTGACCGGAAAACTCCAGAATCCGGAAGGCGTGCCGGGCTTGGACCGGCTGGCGGCCTTTATGGGAGTCCGGGAATTTCCCGTGCGCGTCAAATGCGCCACCTTGGTCTGGCACACTCTTAAAGCTGCCTTGGAGAAAAAACAGGAGCCTGCAAAAACGGAGTGAAGCGGCATTATGAACATGGAAACAGAAACGAAAACCAATCAAAGCGGGACCCTTCAGGCAAAAGTCATCCAGGTGCTTCAGACTTGTTACGATCCTGAGATTCCCGTGAATATTTATGAGCTCGGCCTCGTCTATGGGATTGAGGTAGACCCTGCCTTGAATGTCACCATTCGCATGACGCTCACATCTCCCTCTTGCCCCGTGGCGGAGACTCTTCCACCCGAAGTGGAGTTCAAGGTGGGGGAAATTCCAGAAGTGAATTCCGCGAGGGTGGAAGTAGTCTGGGAACCGTCCTGGGACCCTGGCAAAATGACGGAAGCGGCCCGGCTCCAACTCGGACTCTTTTACTGATCCTTTCCTTGGCGTGGGAATCCGCAATCGATGGGACCTTACACCTTTTTGAAATGGTGCTTCCTCGTTTGCTTGAGCTGCAAGAGTCGACGATCTTGAGTCAAGTTTTGGGATGGGACTTATTCCAAGGAGCGTTCAAGATGAGACTAATCCATCCACGATTGATTTGAAGTATAAACTCATCATACAGGTTCCCGCTCGCACTTCGACAAGCTCAGTACGAGCGGAGGTTGGAATGCCGCTCATCCTGAGCCTGTCGAAGGATGAGCGAAATCAGGGGATGGACTCCCTGTGGTGGATCGAAGCAACAGACTCATCATGAAAGCTCATTGGAATTAGCAAGTCCCTATAGTCCGAGACGAAGTCTCGCTAGATAATCGGGTTTGATCCAGCCCTGAAGGGATTATTCACTCGTCTTCACCAAAATACCGCAACCACTTTTTAATATCCCCTACGGGAATTTCTCTGTTCTCTGCCGAGGCAGTCTGGTTTTCCGACTCATGGAACAGTCGATTGAATTCATGACATTTTAATGCCTGGGCACCACAGGTCCGGGCATAACTGTATACAGGATTGTCGGAACTGACCACGCATATTTCCCGCGGAGATTTGGCTTTTTCCACCAGTTGACGGATACGGTCATCCGCCTTGCTGAGATACCCGGCAAAAACCAACTGGATCCAATGATTCTTTCGCAAAGGCTGAGAAGGTCCATCAAACACCACGGTGGCCTTGTGCCTCTTGGTTTCCAGGAAAGGCATCAGCCGGTCCAACAATTTTTGGCGTGCCAGAGGATCATGATACGAGATACTCTTGGTATGCCCGATCAGATTGTTGCCATCGATAAGGTACATGGTTAGTGATAAGTGACGAGTGCCGTTGAGAAGTAATCAGCATTGAGCTGTCAGCTATCAGCTTTCAGCTGCCAGGACAGGGAGCGGAACGATTTATTTGACTTGCCAAATCCTGAATTCATATTTCAGAAATCAGAAACCAGAATTCCTGTCGTTCGATTTGAGTTCGACTCCCAAAAGTCCGCGGCTTTTTGCCCACCGTCCACTGTCTACCGTCTACTTTCCACTGTCAACTACCAACTGCCTACACAACTTCCGAATGAACACCTTGGACTTGGTGCAGAATCTCTTCATAATATTTTTCATAACGGGGGATGATTTTGTTGGCACAATATTTCTTCCGCGCATTCTTGCGAGCCAGGGCGCCCATGGCCCGCAGCCGGGCTTCATCGTTGAGAAGCTGAATGGCGCGGTCCGCCATAGCTTGCACATTAAGAGGATCGACCAGGTAACCATCTACAGTGTCGATGATCACCTCCGGGAGTCCTCCCACCCTGTAGGCCACCACGGGAACTTCACAAGCCATAGCCTCCAGGGCGACCAGGCCAAAGGATTCATTCTCACTGGGGAAGAGCATTAAGTCAGATATTGCCAGGATCTCGGTGACGGTTTCCCGTTTGCCGAGAAAAAAAACATCCTTCCCTAACTTCTTTTGCCGAACCCGCCATTCGGCATTGCCTCGTTCCGGCCCATCCCCCACCATTAAGAGGACTGAGGCAGTCTTCTGACGGATCATGTCGAAGGCATCGATCACGTCAGTGACCCGCTTGACGGGGCGGAAGTTGGAAATATGCACCAGCACTTTTTCGTCGCGCGGCGCAAAATGGCTTTTCAATTCCGCATTGGGTTTCCGGACGAAGTGGTCACAGTTGACGAAGTTGGGAATCATTTCGATGGGGCGCTTGATCTCGAATTCCTGGTAGGTTAAATCGCGCAAAAAGCTGGAAACGGCGGTGACCCCATCACTCTTTTCAATGGAAAAACGGGTGATGGGCAGGAAAGAGCGGTCGTTGCCCACCAAGGTGATATCGGTGCCATGCAGGGTTGTAATGATGGGGAGCCGGCGCGGGAGGAGCATCTGTTTAGCCAGGTAGGCGCTGACGGAATGGGGAATGGCATAATGAACATGCAGAAGGTCCAGGTTGTATCGGAGTGTTACATCCGCCATCTTGGTGGCCAGGGCCAACGCATAAGGAGCATGTTCAAAAACTGGATAATCGAGCATCTCCACTTCGTGAAAGTGAATCCGTTCGCCGAGGTTGTTCAACTTGATGGGCATGGATGAGCTGATGAAATGAATTTCGTGGCCCCGGTGTGCCAGTTCTTTGCCCATTTCGGTGGCGACCACGCCACTACCGCCATACGTGGGATAACAGGTAATGCCAATTTTCATAGGATTCATAGTCTGGGAATTAATGAGGGCTAAATGATTTAGATATTCATATCCAAGACGACCAAGCCGTCAAGACAAGATTATAAAAATGACGAGTTGGGCCTGCTTCTTGGATTTGCGGCCCTTGGAGGCGGGATGCCCTCATCCCGCTCTTTGCCAGCCTTATACACCGAGTGCCGGGAGTGCCCGGCGTCTCGATTCAGCGTTTTTTTTGGGTCTAATCAAGCCCAGGCTCGGCTGATAATTCAATCCTGGAGCCTGGAACTCTTTCCGGTGAAAAAGGCCACGGGATCATGAACCACCAGCGGTTGCCGGGAATAAAAGGCCTCGGCAAATCCCGTGCGAACCAGATACCCATAATAGCGGTGCACACTCTCCACTCTGGGCAGAAATTCCGGCACGCTCAAATAGGTCTGAGGTTCCTTTGAACCGGGATCATGAAGCTGCGATTTATAACACCGAACCGCTTCCATCTTCTTCTCGAAGAATTCCGAAATATCCACAACAAAAGAGGGAGGCACATAATGAGGCAGCTTGAAAAAAAACAGATTCTTGGGACGATGCCGCTCATGCTTTGTTTTGATTTTGGCCAATCCGGCCAAGTAACAGCATTCGGTCACCAGCCGGCTGGTGTAGACATGATCCGGGTGATTGTCATCCCAATGATGAGTAAAAACCAGATCAGGGCGATATTGGCGCAAGGCAGTGATGACTTTTAAGCGGGCGGGTTGAGTGTTGAACACTTGTCCATCTTTGAGCCGCAAATTTTCCCGCGAAGCCAATCCCATCACTTTCGCGGCGCACTTGGCCTCCCGGAGACGCTGTTCCGGCGTGCCGCGGCTGCCCAACTCTCCCCGAACCATATCAATGACCCCGGTTTTATAGCCGCTGGCCGCCAATTTGACCAAAGTTCCGCCCATGGCTAATTCCACATCATCGGGGTGAGCGCCGAATACTAAAACATCAAGTTTCATGGCCATTTTGTCTCTGTGCAATCATCCTTAAAATTGATTTTCAATACGAAGTATAATGAAAGTCACGCAGTCAACATTTGAGCAATGAATAATGAATAGTCCGCAATAGGTAAATCGAAGATGCCTGACGAATTCCTCCGTTATTGGCCGATGAATCCATCGGCTCAACCTATGAAAAATGGCTGTAACGGTTCTATGGCCGCCTAAAGCAGATGCGTCGATCCTCCTCCCCCAAATCTTCAATTTTAACAACAATAACCTCATCTTGGAATTCTTCTTCCAGCTTTTCGGCCCACTCCACCAGGATTACAGCGGGGGTTGAAAATATTTCCTCCAACCCGAGTGTGGCCAAGTCTAATCTCCCTTCGATGCGGTAGAGGTCTATGTGGTAGACCTTGAATCGCAACTCATATTCATTAATCAGCGTAAAAGAAGGGCTGGGGATGTCATCTGGGTCTGGATGGCCCAGACCACAGATCAACCCTTTGGCAAATACAGTCTTTCCCGCCCCAAGGCTACCCTCGAGGAAAAATATCAGCGGACGATCCAGTTTCTCACCCAGGGAATGCGCCAGCTGAAATGTCTCCTGGGCAGATCTTGTAACAACGTCTTCAATTGGGATTTGCCAAACCATAATTAAGAGTGCGGGCAGCCAGTTGCCGCAAAAAAATAAACTATCAAGCCCTGGATAATTCAGCAAGCCTTTTTCCTCGAACCAGTCTACTCAAACCACGACCAGACGTGCTTGGGCTCACCCGAGACGGACCATTCTATCCCATACGCAATTCAAGCGGTTGCCGAACGGCAACAATCCTCTATATAATTCGATCTGTTCGTTGTCGTTTGATGATTTCCGAATCAAAAAAGAAATGCTCCGATCCTATCCGACTATCTATTATTTCCATTTAACGAGGAGATGAGATGAAAAACGTTTCGTGGAACCGTTCAATTTGTTTTGGAATTCTTTTGTCGATCTTATGGGCCCTCCCCACTTGGGCCGCAAAACTCCCGCGGGTATTGAAGCCTGAAGATGTGGGAATGGATACCGGGCGGTTGGCACGCCTGGAAAAAGCCATGCACCAATATGTGGAGGATGGCAAAGTGGCCGGGCTGGTGACTCTCATCATCCGCGATGGGCGCGTCGTTCACCTGAAAAACTATGGTTCACTGGATCTGGCCAAGAAGACTTCGATGCCTGCCGATGCCATCTTCCGGATTGCCTCGCAAAGCAAGGCCTTAACCAGTGTTTCCGCCATGATCCTTTTGGAAGAGGGAAAGCTGTTGCTCACCGATCCAGTCTCCAAATATATCCCGGAGTTCAAGAAAACCAAGGTGGCGGCAAAAGAGGAAGGAAAAGAAGGCTACAGCGTAGTCCCGGCCAACAGAGAAATAACGATCCGGGATTTGATGACCCACACTTCTGGTGCCTCCTATGGCGATGGTCCAGCCAAAGCGGAGTATGAAGCTGCAAAAATTCATGGTTGGTTCTTTGCCGATAAAACTGAACCGGTGGGATATTGGATCAAGAAGCTCGCCGGATTGCCGTTTGACGCCCAACCCGGCGAAAAATTTATCTATGGGTATAACACGGATATCTTGGGCCATGTTGTGGAAAAAGCCTCCGGCCTGAGTTTGGCGGAATTCATTAAGACTCGCATCACCAAGCCGCTGGAAATGGTGGATACTGATTTTTATCTGCCGGAAAACAAACTGAACCGCTTCACCCCCGTATATGGAGTCAAAGAAGAAGGCGGGCTGGAGTTGAAAGAATCGCCTGAAACAAGTCTCTATTTTAAGGGTCCGCGGGCCTGTTATTCAGGCGGCGCCGGCTTGCTTTCCACCGCGGAAGACTACGGCCGGTTTCTGGAAATGCTGCGGCGGGGCGGGGATCTTGATGGAGTGCGGATTCTCAGTCCGAAGAGCGTACAGTTGATGACCGTCAACCAGGTGGGCTCTCTATTCGGGGAGCAGGGCTTTGGCCTGGCATTTTGGATTACTCAGGACCTTGGCCGAGCCGCCAAGTTGGGAACCGTGGGTTCTTTCGGCTGGGGAGGCGCCTACCATACTACTTACTGGGTGGATCCCACGGAAAAAATGGTGGCTCTCTTGATGACCCAGTTGTTGCCGGCCGGAAACTCAGACTTGCATGATCGGTTTCAGACCATGGTCTATCAATCCATTATCAAATCGTATCAGCCATTGCCGGTTCCTCCGGCGACTCCGCTGCCATTTGCGGTTAAGAAGTAAAATTGCGGGATTTGTGCCCGGCGGCCGATTGGACGGGCCGCCCAACCCTTTTTTTTTGAGATGCTATTTCGCTTTGTACTTCTTTGCCTTGACCTTCCCAGCGCTGGAGCTTAGTCAGTCGAAAATAGGATCCGCCAAGATTGTGGGCCAGTCTGAGATTCGGGAGATCCTGTCTGATCTGTCTAGCTTTGGGATAAACGATGAGGTCCAACCAGCATTTACCTGTGACAAAAGAACGCCGCAGCTGACACTCTAATATGTTGAGGAGGCGAAGACTTGAGAAAAACGCTATTTCCGTTGTGTCTGTTTATTTTCTGCCTTCCTCTTTCCGCCGCCGAAGTGCCGCGAATTTACCTCGGCAACGATGATCACACCGACTACTTGTGGAGTGGGAATGTTGCTGATTACAAGACGGCATTTGGCCACATGATTAAATTTTATTTGGATCGGGCTGATGCCACGGACCAGCAGCCGGCCGACTTTCAGGCCCGATTCAACTGTGATGGCAGTCTTTGGATGTGGGAGTATGAACGAAACCACCCCGGGGATTTTCCCCGCCTCATCCGCCGTATCCGAGACGGCCACATCAGTGTGCCATTAACGCCAATTACCTTGTGTTACGGCGCCCAATCCGCCGAGGGGGTGCTTCGTGGAATGTATTACGCCGGGCGGATTGAGCGGTTGTACAATTTGCGCTTCCTCACGGCTCAACCCATGGAAGACCAGACAATGCCCTATGGAGTGGGTTCACTTTTCGCTGGCTCCGGGGCCAAATACTGTTGGATGGCTATTTGTGGTTGTGTCACTCGGTTGTCCGATTATAAGAACAAACGGGACCATGAGATTTACTGGTGGCAAAGCAACGACAAAAGCAGACGACTGCTGATCAAATGGAATTCCGGCCGATTTGATCTGGATAAATCCTATACCATCGGTGAATATGCCGAGGCCCGTTTTGACAAATTCACAGCCCCCGCCGGTATCCCTTTTTTTGATCCGCCCCTCTCTCCTGCAGCTGGGCCAGCCGCGGTTGTCGATTTTCTCGAAACCGACGCGAAGCAGAATTCCCTTTGGCGTTACCCGCTGGTTAAGGCGGCATTTGGTTTCGGCGGGGATGAGCTTGAAACCACGACCCGTGCATTTGAGGAAGCAGCCCGCCAAAAGAGTACAGCCAATCGGCGGGTGATCAATTCCAACGAAATCGATTTCTTCCAGGATTTTGAAAAAACTTACGCTCAAGACCCCAAGTTCCCTTACTATTCAGCGGCTTTCGGGAATGAATGGGACCTTTACCCAGCTTCAATGGCCGAGGTCTCGGCTCGTGTTAAACGCAGCATTGAAAAGCTTCGCACCGCGGAAGCAATGGCTACCCTAGTGAGCTTGAAAAATCCTCATTTCATGGATGACCGGAAATCCTCGCGCGATCTGGCGTTTATGAATATGGGGCTTTACTTCAATCACGACTGGACTTGCGACCGAGACGATACCTGGCGCAAAGCCTTCGAACAGTGGGCAAAAGAGCTGGCCGCTCAGATTGAGAAGTAT
Organism: uncultured Acidobacteriota bacterium; assembly: GCA_963803155.1. Lineage (GTDB taxonomy): Bacteria > Acidobacteriota > Terriglobia > Versatilivoradales > Versatilivoraceae > CAWDMN01. The sequence continues at coordinate 49,970 of CAWDMN010000081.1, read as the reverse complement.
GTCGATAATCTTCAAGCCGATGCTTCTTCACTCTTGGGTGGCCTGATCCGGAAAGGCGGTCAAAACCCCCGCTTCTATGTCTTCAATCCATTGAGTTGGGAGCGCACCGACGTAGCTGATTTCCCATACTCTGGATCGGTTCCAGTCCATGTGATAGATCTCGCCTCTAATCAGGAGACCCCTTCCCAAATCGTGACGATGGGCGACCAGCGGCAATTTCTTCGAATCCTGGCGCGTGGCGTGCCTTCCGTTGGATACAAAGTTTTTGAAATACGGTTAGGGGCCGATGCTCTCGCGCATGGAAGCATATCCGTGCATGCGGAGACCGGCGCTTTTTCCAACTCATACTATTCCCTGAAGGTTGGGATCAATGGATCGATCACCGGTCTTTATGACAAGACCAGCCAACAAGAATTTGGGCGAAAGATCAGTGGCCGTTGGTTGAATGATCTTGGAGAGGGTACGGGTACGCGGGAGGTGGAAAATGTGGGTCCGGTGTCTGTCACACTGAAGGTTCGGGATGTGCCCACTCCGCTCAAACACACGACGAGAATCACCCTCTATAACCACTCCAATCGCATTGACATCCAGAACGAGATTACGCAGAACTTCAGTTCCCAGGGGGACGCTCCGCCGGTCTGGGCCTTCGGCTTCAATTTAGATTCACCTGACATTTGGCATGAGGAGGTGGGGGATGTTATTCGGACCAAACTTGAACCCATCGGACATTATGCCCGCAATCACGCCCGATATGACTGGCTCACGCTCAACCATTTTGCCGACATCAGCAGTGGACAAAGGGGAGTGACACTGGCTAATTCCGACTGTCTTTTCCTGAAGACGGGGGGAAGCACGCTGACCTCTCTGGATTCCGCTACCCCCCAGATCAATGTTTTAGTTGGCGGACAGATCGATGGCGCGAAGTTGGGGATTCTCAATCAAGGAGGCGACAGCTATTTTCTCCAGCGTTTTGCCCTTCAAACTCATGGAGCCTACAGTCAAGCTCAAGCCATGCGATTCGGTTTGGAGCACCAGAATCCTCTGGTAACAGGCCTGGTGAGAGGCACCGCGGATTCATTCGACGAAAAATCGTTCAGCCTGCTCTCCATCAGCGATCCCAATGTGCTCCTTTGGTCGCTCAAACCCGCCGAGGACGGAGTCACTCAGGCAGGAATTGCCCTGAGAGTCTGGAATCAATCGGACGCAAGCTCCAATTTTGAGGTGGCATGGAAAAAATACATAATCGCGGCAGCTAAACATGCTACCCACATCGAAACAGCAATCGACGATGCCAAAGTTGATCACAACATGCTTTTGGGCAAAGCCGCCGGCCATGCCCTGGAAACCTATCTGCTCCAAATTTCCTTCCCGTGACCTCCCTGAACATTAATTGTTGGAAAATATAATAGCCACGGATGAACGCGGATGAAGCGCGGACTAATGAAGAAAAACCATTCCCATTGCATCCGCGCAAATCAGCGTTAATCCGCGGCTAGAAAATCAAACCAGAGATTTCCATTTTCAGGGACAACAGCAAATGGGAAATCTTTTCCAACCAGCCCACTTCAGCTGATCCGTCAGCGGCCGGATCTCCGAACTGTCAGTAGCCGGACGTAAGGTGCGTCGGCAAGTGAGCGGCGGCGTTGCCCTGCAAAGTGACTGTACGATTCCGGACGACCGCCTGTCCGATGTTGTACGTTTTTCTGGGCCTGAATTAGAATAAACGATTGATCTATATGACCTTATATTTTGGCCCGAGGCTTGCAACATCCATCGGCGAGGAGGGAATCATGGATCGACCAATTGATGACAATTATCTCAGAAGCAAAATGATCAAACGATTGGCTATTGGAATCCCGGCAGTGTTGGTGGCGCTAGGACTGGTGGCCTGGATCCCCGGTTGGATTCAGCCTTCCGTTTCAAGAAGCCGCGTCCGCCTTGCCCGTGTGGATTCCGGGCCGATAGAGGCTACCCTGACCTCCTCCGGGACCGTGGTGCCGGAATTCGAACAGGTGCTTTCTTCCCCGATCGAGAGTCGTGTTATGAAGATTTTGAAACGGCCCGGTACTGCGCTTAAAAAAGGGGAGGCCATCTTGGAACTGGATGTCAGTCAGGCAGTCCTGGATCTCAACAAAATCAAGCAACTGCTTGCCATCAAACAAAATCAGCAGGCCCAACGGCGTCTGGAACTCGAAGACACGTTGATCAAGCTGCAAAGTCAGCTGGTGGTGAAGCGATTGGACCTGAAATCTTTCCAGCTCCAACTTAAGCAGCAGCAGAAACTTTGGGAAGCCGGGCTTACTTCCGAAGGCCAGCTGCGTAGAGCAGAAGTGCAGGATGAGACTGCGCAAACCGAGGTCAAGCAGCTGGAGGAGGAGAAAGTTAATGCGGGCAAAGCGACCCAGGCCCAGTTGGAAGGGTTGGCCATGGAAATCAAGACTCTTCAACAGGAACAAGAAGAAGCGCAGCGCCAATTAGATTTGGCCACTACCCGAGCCGACCGGGACGGAGTGCTGACCTGGGTGGTACTGGAAGAGGGGAGCGCCGTGCACAAGGGAGACGTAATCGCCCGGATTGCCGACCTCAATTCCTTCCGCGTCGACGCTAAAATCTCCGATGTCTATGCCGCCAAGCTGATGGTAGGCCTTCCGGTCAAGGTGAAAGTGGATGAAATGTATCTGCAGGGGAGCATAACCAATATATTGCCCACGATCAAAGATGGAGTGATGACCTTGCAAGTGGGATTGGAAGACAAGACTAGCCGCACTCTTCGGGCAAATTTGCGGGTTGATGTTTTCATCGTCACGGATCATAAGGATCGAGCCTTCCGCATCCAGCGGGGCCCCTTTGTCAATGGGGAAGGGAATCACAATGTTTTCGTGGTACGGAACGATATGGCCGTGAAAACCTCGGTCACCATTGGGATCTCGAACTTCGATACTTTTGAAGTCGTGAGCGGCTTGCTGGAAGGGGATGAGGTCATCATCTCCGACATGGCGGATTACCAAAATTTAAAGCAGGTGAAATTGAAATAATTCGGTGGTTCTGGATTTGATCTGTTTGTTCAGACCGGAACTATCCAAGGGACCAATTAATTTCCCGAAGGGAGAAAAAAAGCAATGATTATCCTGAAAAACATTGAGAAAATTTACCGAACCGACAAAATCGAAACCCTGGCTTTGAGCAGCATCAACCTGGAAATTCCTGAAGGAGAGTTTGTTTCCATCATGGGGCCTTCCGGTTGCGGAAAGAGCACCCTGCTGAACGTGATGGGGTTGTTGGATATCCCCACGGCCGGGACCGTTCAGCTCAACGGCCATCCCATCACATCCCGCGGCGATAAGGAACTGGCGCGGCTCCGCAATGAACAGGTTGGATTTATTTTTCAAACCTTTCATCTGATCAGCGATCTGAGCGTGGTGGACAACGTGGAAATTCCCCTGCTTTACCGCCATATGTCCGGTTCCAAGCGGCGGAAAATGGCTTTGGAAGCATTGGAACGGGTGGGGCTTGCCTCCCGTGTATTCCATTTTCCCTCCCAGCTTTCCGGCGGACAGCAGCAGCGCGTGGCCATTGCCAGGGCCATTGTGGGGAAACCGCGCATTCTGCTGGCGGATGAGCCCACTGGAAATCTGGACAGCCAAATGGGGGATGAAATCATGGAGATCCTGATGAAGCTCAATCAAGAGGAGAAAACGACCATTGTCATGGTCACCCATGATCCACGCATGGCTGAAAAAACCACGCGGGTTATCCGGATATTCGACGGAAGGCAGGTAAATTAAGTGATCAGTGCTTAGTGGTCAGTAGTCAGTGGTCTGAGGTGTGAGCGTAGATTTGGATAGTTTAAAGCTGATCGCTGATAACTGAAAGCTGATTGCTCTACTGGAGAAATTGACATGCTAAAAAATTACTTAAAAATTGCCATTAAAGTGTTATTCCGCCGCAAATTTTTCACTTTTATCAGCCTGTTCGGAATCAGTTTTACCCTGGTGGTATTGATGGTGGTGGCGGCGCTGCTGGATCATATCTTTGCCCCTCATTCCCCGGAAGGCCGGTTGGACCGGACGTTGACCGTGTATTGGGCGGCTGCCAGCCGGCGCGGGAATTTGGATCAATTGACGGCCCCCGGCTACCGGCTTCTAGATGAAAATGGACGAAACATCCCCAGGGTCGAGAAGTTCTCGATTCACAGTTACCCCGTCAGCGCCATCTCTTTCTTGAATGGGACACAGGTCTCTTCTTACGCGAAGAAAACGGACGGTGACTTTTGGGATATCTTCACTTTTAATTTCCTGGAAGGTGGACCTTACACCGTTGAGGATTTCAAGCGGGGTGATTTTGTGGCGGTTATCAACGAAGCGACAAAAAAGAAGTTTTTCGGAGAGGCCCCCGCTGTAGGGAAAACCATGGTCTTAGATGACCAGAAATTCCGCGTGGTGGGAGTTGTGTCGAATGTGCCGGCCTTGCGGGTCACTCCCTTTGCGGACGTCTGGATGCCTTATACGACAAGCAAAACCGATGGTTATCGCAAGGAAATGCTTGCCTTGAGCATGGGGTCGCTGCTGGCCCGCAATCGAGGGGATATCCCCGCTATCCAGGAAGAATTCCGTTCGAGAATGTCCCAAGTGCATCTGGATGATAAGGAGAAGAGCACTGTCGCGGCTTGCCCTGAAAGTCTGTTTGATACCGTTTCCCGGGTGTTCTCCGGTTCCCTGAATAGTTTTCTTGAGACGCACCCCAAGCGGCTTTGGACAATTTGCCTCATGCTGGCGGTGCTGTTTATGCTGCTGCCCACGGTGAACCTGGTCAACATCAACATCAGCCGCATCCGGGAGCGCTCTTCTGAAATCGGCGTGCGCAAAGCCTTTGGCGCCTCCTCCCGCACCCTGGTGGGGCAGTTTGTGGTGGAAAATATTTTGCTGACCCTGGTGGGCGGGCTGATCGGATTCGTCTGTTCCCACTTTGTATTGCAATTGTTCAATTACGCCGGATGGATCAAGTATGCGCAGTTCCAGATGAATATTCGAATTTTCCTGATCGGGATGCTTCTGGCCCTCTTCTTCGGGCTCTTGTCGGGCGTATACCCCGCCTGGAAAATGTCACGACTGCATCCCGTGGAGGCATTGCGAGGGAGGACCCAATGTTAAAACATCTCATAAAAATGGTTTGGAACCGGAAACGGGCAAATTTTTTGATTGTGGTAGAGATCTTCTTTTCTTTCCTGGTCCTGGCCGCTGTGTTTATCACGGCTACTTATTTCTGGAGAAATTACCGGCAGCCTCTCGGTTTTTCCATCGAAAACGTCTGGCGGCTGGAGAAGAGTCTGGCCTATTTGGGGCAGAACGATGACAAAGAAAAGGCGCGACAGCTGTTTCTGGCGCTAAAAAATTTTCCGGAAATCGAGGCTTTTTCAGGCAGCCAAGACAGTCCCTATGCTCCCAACGTCGGCAACGATAAGTACCAGTTGAGGGGAAAAGAAGAATCGCTGCTCTCGGATGGGGTTTCGGATGGATTTAAAGATACCTTAAATCTGCAGTTGGTGGCAGGCCGCTGGTTTCAGCCTGAAGACAATGCTCTGGATTGGCTTCCAGTAGTCATCAATCGAACAGCTCAGGAAACATATTTTGGCGCGGAGGATCCCTTGGGGAAAAATATTGCTCCGGCCGATTCTCCCCGTCAAATGCGGGTAGTTGGCGTGATTTCAGCTTATCGGAAACACGGAGAATTTTTCGCGCCCGCCTCCTGGGTGCTCCGCCGCCGCGACTGGAGCGGGCAAGAGGGACAACAGAGCGAAGTGCCATTTCAGATTTTGATAAAAGTGCGCCCGGGAACGCCGGCCAATTTTGAAGAAAAGTTGATGAAACAGGTCCAATCTATTTCCAAGGATTGGTCTTTTACCCTGACTCCGCTGGTTCAAAGCCGCCAGACCTATCTGGGATTCTGCTTGACCCCCTTATTGGCCGGCGCCACGGTGGCTTTTTTCCTGATCTTGATGGTTGGGCTTGGCTTGGTGGGAGTCCTTTGGCAAAATGTGACTCAGCGGACCAAGGAAATTGGTTTACGGAGAGCTTTGGGTGGAACCAGCCAGAACGTTTATCACCAGATTATCGGTGAGCTGATGCTGATCTCAACGACCGGTTTGTTAGCTGGCACTTTGCTGGTCGTTCAGATGCCGCTGCTTCACCTGGCCGATTTCCTGGGCGCCTGGAGCTATGGCTTGGGGATTGCACTTTCCGCCCTTTTAATTTATGGTTTGACTTTAATCTGCGGGTTATATCCCAGTTGGATGGCCGCACGGGTTCAACCCGCTGAAGCCTTGCACTATGAATGAACAGTGACGAGTGGTCAGTGGTCAGTGATCAGTAGCAGGTGAGCTTAGGTTTTGATTCCTCGAAATGTCGGCTGGGCTCCCTCAATGGCAACCCCAAAAAGCTGATCGCTGACGGCTGAAAGTTGAACGCTGCTGGCTTATACTCCTCACCATTCACTGACCACTGATCACTGCCAACTGACTACTGAAACTATGATTCTCCTCGTCGATGATGATTCTTCGGTAACAGCTTCGTTGGCATTGCTGCTGAAGCAGGCCGGATACTGCTCTCAATCGGCCTCCTCCCCCGAAGAGGCCCTGAAGAAGCTGGATCTAACGGAATTTTCACTAATCATCCAGGACATGAATTTTTCCCGGAGCACTACTGGCGAAGAGGGTCTAGCCTTGCTGGCTCAAATCAAAGCCCGGAAGCCCCAGGTCCCGGTGGTCCTCTTGACGGCTTGGGGGTCCATTTCTCTCGCCGTGGATGGGATGAAGGCCGGCGCCAGCGATTTCGTCACCAAGCCCTGGAGCAACCCACAGTTGCTGCATTCGGTGGAAACCCTGCTGGGATTGGCGGCGGCTTCCAAAAACTTTCAGGCGGCTTCTCTTCTCAAACGCGAAGAATTTGACGCTCTTTACGACTTTCAATCTCTAATCGGGAAAGATCCCAAATTTTTGAAAGTGCTCGATGTGATTGGACGGGTCAGCGCGACCGAGGCCTCCGTGCTCATCACCGGCGAGAGTGGCACCGGCAAAGAGCTGATCGCGGAGGCCCTTCACCGCAACAGCCGCCGCAAACAGGCTCCCTTTGTGAAAGTGAACTTAGGAGGGATTTCCTCCAGCCTGTTTGAAAGCGAGATGTTCGGGCATGTCCGGGGCGCCTTTACCGATGCGCGCCAGGATCGGAAAGGGAGATTTGAACTGGCCCATGGCGGAACCATCTTTTTGGATGAAATTGGGGAACTGGATTTGAGCTCCCAGGTGAAAATGCTTCGAGTGCTTCAAGACCGGACTTATGAGGTCCTCGGGTCGAGCACTGCGCGCACCGTGAATGTCCGGGTGATTTCCGCCACCAACCGCAATCTGGCCGACTTGGTTAGCCGGGGAGAATTCCGGGAAGATCTTCTTTACCGGCTCAATCTGATTGCGGTTCACATCCCCCCGCTTCGGGATCGCCTCGACGATATTCCGCTGCTGGCCCGGCATTTCCTCGAGGGGATGAAGCAGGTCTATCGGAGAGAGGATTTAGAGTTAAGCGCCGGAGCGCTCCAATGGTTGAAATCGCAGGACTGGCCTGGCAATATCCGCCAGTTAAAACATCTCATTGAACGCACGATGCTGATCAGCTCCAAATCGAATTTGGAATCCGAAGACTTTCATTTGACCGCTGAAATGGAATCCCCCGAACCTAAGAAGACGATGCTGCCGCAGGCAGGCAGCATGACTTTGGATGAGATGGAAAAAGCGATGATCATCCAGAGGCTCGAACAATACTCGGGAAATTTAAGCAAGGTGGCCGATGCACTTGGCTTGAGCCGCCCTGCCCTTTACCGCCGCCTGGAAAAGTATGGTTTGAATCCGTGAGCCTGCGAGCCAAAATCATTTTGTACCTTGGCGTCATCCACCTGCTGTTGGCCGGTGTAGCCCTGCTGGTCTTGTGGAAGAACCGGCTTTGGCTGCTGCCGGTAGAGTTGTTATTTGTCGTTTCCATTCTGATAGGCATCAAGCTCGTGCGGAGTTTCTTTGGCCCGCTGGACCTGATCCGGACTGGAACGCAGTTCATGCAGGAAAAGGATTTTACCTCCCGGTTTCAAAATGTAGGCCAGCCGGAAATGGATGAGTTGATCGACGTTTACAACCGGATGATCGACCATCTCAGGGAGGAACGGCTGCGGGTTCGGGAACAGCATTATTTTCTGGATAAGATACTGACCGCCTCCCCTTCCGCCATCCTCACGTTGGACTTTGATGAACGCATCGCCTTGGTTAATCCCGCCACTGAAAGAATCCTGCAGATCCCCTCTTCCCAATTCTTGGGCAAACGGTTGGACGAGGTGGACTCGCAATTTATGCGCTTGCTTCATCCTTTGCCCGTGGGGGAAGCTCACGTACTGCCCATTTTTGGACGGCGCCGCTTGCGCTGCCAAAAGTCGGTGTTTCTCGATCGGGGTTTTCCCCGGCAATTTATCATGATCGAGGAGCTGACCGAGGAGTTGAGGCGGGCTGAAAAAGCCGCCTATGAAAAGCTTATCCGCATGATGAGCCATGAGGTAAACAACTCTATCGGTGCCAGCAACTCTCTGCTTCACTCCTGCCTCAATTATAAAAATCAGCTTCATCCGGATGACCAGTCCGATTTTGAAAACGCCATACGGATTGCCATTTCTCGAACCGACCATCTCAATGCTTTCACCCGGAGTTTTGCCGATGTGATCCGCCTTCCGCGCCCCATGATGCAACCCCGCGATATTTTGAGTTTGCTAAAAGATATCGAAGGATTGTTGCGCATGGAATTCGATCGCCGGCGGATTCGATGGCAGTGGGAAATCAGCGATTCGCTGCCACCGGTTTCCATGGATTGGAACCAAATGGAACAGGTCGTGGTGAACATCCTGAAAAATGCCATGGAGGCCGTGGGTACTGACGGGACAGTGACAGTGCGCTTGGGAAAAAAGACACACAGACCGTTTGTCGAAATTGAAGATACCGGCCCCGGAATTCCTCCCGAAATCCAGGGGCAGCTTTTTACCCCATTTTTTACCACCAAAGAAAACGGCCAGGGGATTGGATTAACCTTGGTGCAGGAAATTCTCAGCTTGCATGGATTCGATTTTTCCCTCGATTCCTCTCCGGGCCAGCCTACCCGTTTCACAATCCTCTTTTAGAACTGCCACCAATTGGGAAGTGGACAGAATGCAATCTTTTTTTTAAAATACACCAATCATTTGAAATTGGGATTGGACGGAAATTTCCCACCAGCTCTCAACACTTTTTTTATTGTTTTTCCCCAAGAGGGGAACTCTCCGCCTGATCCTTGCGTACGTATGAGGACAAGTGTGGATGAGTTCAGCTTTCTGATAGGGTGGAAGAGGATTCTTTTTTATTTTGAAAGGATAACGCTATGTTTTGCAGCCAATGTGGTCAAGAGATTCCTATAGGGAGCCAGTTTTGCAGCAAATGCGGGCAGAAATACGGTATTCAATCAAGACCGTATTATTCCCCGGTCAGTCCCCAGTCATCCAATATGTCGGGCCATCTCCAACTAGTTGCCTGGTTCAATATCGTTCTTGGTTCGATTGGAATTCTGGTGGGGCTCGGTGTTTTTGGCTTTTTCTCTTTGCTGGGCGTTGGCATCCCCTACCTGAATCATATGGATCCTCAAATTGATCGATTCCCTTTTCGCCTCTTCTTCCCTGGATTAGGAGCTTTGATCCTCATCTTTTTGGTTATTCTCTCACTGCCTCAACTGGTGGGGGGAATCGGATTGCTCAAAAAGCGCAGTTGGGCCAGAATCCTGATCATCATTGCTTCGATTTTCGGATTATTTCATTTTCCATTTGGAACCATTCTTAGTATTTACTCCCTGTGGGTGCTTTTTTCGCGTGGCGGGGAAGAGCTTTTTCTGAAGCCGGCCGGTCAATAGTGCAGATTAAAAGAACAGCTAAGTTAGCTGCTAAGGCATCGTAAATATAATGCCAGTTCTAAATTCCTCGGACGAGGATGAAAATGGTGGATGGAGGCTGCATACCCGCAGGCCGTCTCAGCAGGTTTGGCAAATTCAGGGGGAGTGTGGGCGCCCCACCTCCATTCACCCCATTATCTATCTAGGGGGGACGTAGATGTATCGGGAATTTATTCACGGCCCGAATGCCAGCAAACAGGAAAGCTCAGATGAAGAATCCGAAAAAAGTGATGCAGTCTGAATTATCGCGCCGTGATTTTCTCGGTGTTGGGCTTGCGGGATTCGCGGGACTGGCAGTCGGCGGGTTGGAAAAACCCCCCGTCGTCAGCGTAGTCAAGATCAAGAACGAAAACGTGCAGACAGCCGTGGAGCACGCCGTGGACCTGCTCGGTGGTATCGAGAGCATAACGAGGGGGAAAGGGAGCATTATGCTCAAGCCCAACCTAGTGTTTCCGTCCCCTAGCGCAACGACCAACCGCGAGGTCATTTCCGCTCTGGCCAAGCTCATGAAATCTGCTCACAAAGAAGTCACCATCGGCGAGGGATCTGCCGCGGCTGAAGGATTCAATGCCCATGGGAAAGAAGTGTTCCGAACCAGGGATGGCGATCTGTTGAGCCGCATGCAGAACCATATCTTCGATCGGCTCGGATATACCGAGTTGGGCAAGGCATTGCGGATCCCGCTGATCAACTTGCATTCTGGCGAGATGACAAAGGTCAGAGTGCCAGGCGGTTTCGTCTTCGACGAAGTGACCATCCACCGCTCGCTGGCTGAAATTGACCTGCTCTGCTCGGTGCCCATCATGAAGACTCACGCGCTGGCACAGGTCACGCTGGGGATGAAGAATCTCGTCGGTGTGTTCCCCGGAACGGTTTACTGTTCGGTTCGAGCCTGCATGCATGATCTCGCATCGAAGGTCGAGCCTTCGGGTACGGCTGCCTCCGTAGTGGACATGGTAAGGGCGAACAAGCTCGGCCTGGTGGTGGTGGATGCCTCCACGGCGATGGAGGGCCAGGGGCCGTCGGAAGGGACGCCAGTGAAAATGGGATTGATTATTGCCGGAACGAATCCGCTGGCAACCGACATGGTCGCCGCCAACCTGATGGGTTTCGAGCCGGAAGAAATCCCGACCTTTGCATGGGCCAACAAAGCGGGCATGAAACCGGCACGGCTGGACGAGATTGAAGTGCGCGGCGAGAAACTCGAAAATGTCCGACGGAAATTCTTGAGGCCGCAAATCTACTCTTGGCCGAGCATCCGCAATCTATGGGGAGTGAAAGAAATTGCTTGAGAAAGCCCCGGCCGTCCGCTCGGAAATCCCTTGTCATGCTCTTTGAGGAATCCGCCATGGAAATCACGAAGATGATTCAGGATCAATTCGAATGCGCAATGCTGATGTTGGAGGAAGCCATTTGTAAATGTCCTGAATCTTTGTGGAATAATGACCAGTACACAAATCGGTTTTGGCATATTGCCTTCCATTCGCTCTACTATACCCACCTTTATCTGCAAGAATCGCAGCAAAGCATTACTCCGTGGGTGAAATACCGGACCCATTATCAGTACCTGGGCCCTCTGCCTTGGCGGAAACAAGAATTGCCGGTTATTGCCGATGCCTATACTCCGGGAGAATTGTTGGAGTACCTGGCGCTCTGCAAAAATGAAATCATTCAGAAGGTGCCTCATCTCCAATGGGAGGCTGAATCGGGATTCGCTTGGATACCATTCAATAAATTGGGGCTCCAAATTTACAATATTCGCCATCTCCAGCATCATACCGGCCAGCTCATCGATCGGCTCAGAAGCCGCGAAAACATTGAAGTTCACTGGATCATCAAAAGCCCGGCGGCAGCAACTTGAACTGGCGATAAAGATCAGAGGATTTTTGAGAATTGACTGAAAGAGGGATTGACTCCGATAGGTAGCCCTGTTGTGAAGAGGAGCTGCCTTATGCGCGCGCCTCCCACATTCCGGAGATGTTCCCTTTGCCCGAGTGTTAAAGAGCTACCATCTTTCTCTTACTTCAGATTGCACCCGATATTGCCTTTCCGTTGACTCCCGCAATAGAATAATGATTTACTCTTTTTAACCCTTAATGATGGAGTAAACCATGAGCGTGCATCATAACTTCAGTCATTTCAACCAGCGGATGGCCGATTTGGCCAACAGCTTTGAAGGGAAGGCGGAGGAATGGGCCCGAAGACATGATTCCGCTCAGCCGGGGGGGACCTGGAGCATAATTTGGCGTAGCCTTCGCGATCTGTTTACCCGTGATGTGACTCGGGATGAAATGCGCAGGCTCCTTCAGCAAGAGACTCGGGATACCTATCGTTTTTTTACTCGCAATGTCGATTTTGAATCTCTGCGGCCCCTTCCCAGGTTCAAGCGCTATCCTCTGATTGCCTGGTTCGTGTTCGTTGAAATGGCGTACCGGCTCAGTCCTCCGCGGCGCATCGCCTTTGCCATCGCCATATTTTGTTTTCTCTTCGGATTGATTGGGTTCCTGAGCTTTTCGGTTAGGAGTTCTGAAGAAGGGACCTTTGTTCTCCACTATGGCAGCGGAGGATTCTATTGGTTTATATCGATCGTCCTATTTGGCATCCTGCTGCTCATGGAGTTGCGCGACAAGCTGGATTTGAAAGGGGATCTGACGATTGCCCGGGAGATTCAATTTGGCCTAGTGCCGGCGGAATTTTTCGAGAAAGACGCGATTGCCATTCATTGCCGGATGCGGCCCGCCAATACAGTGGGGGGCGATTATTACGATATCATCTCTCTGCGGGAACAAACTGAGACTGCGCTTGTCATGGGCGATGTGGCCGGAAAAGGGATGCCGGCGGCCCTATTGATGGCCCTGCTGCAAGGGAGTCTCCGAACCCTCGCCACCGCTGGATTTCGCGGTTCCACGCTCATGGCCAAACTCAATGAGTATCTTTGTTCATGTATTCCCCCCCAATGCCTGATCACTCTCTTCTACTCGCAATTGAACACAACCGACGGGTTGATGAGTTACGTCAATGCCGGCCATAATCCTCCGCTGCTGTTGCGGCAAAATGGGAGCGTTGAAAAGCTGGATAGCACCTCCCTGGTCTTGGGCGTTCTGAAAGAGACCCCTTATGAAGCCCGAACCGTGCGGATCGAGCCGGGTGATTGGCTGGTTCTCTATACGGATGGCCTCACGGAGGCTTTCAACCCCAGGGAGGAGGAGTATGGGTTGGAGAGGCTGACGAAATTTCTTAGAGACCGGCGTGGCTCTCCACCTTTTGAGTTTATCCCGGCATTAATCGCGGATGTTCTGAAGTTTTGTGACACCGCGCGCCCCACCGATGACATAACGGTAATGCTCGTGACAAAGCAGAATCTAAATTAATCTTCCTGGTCTGGAGCCGTCGATATCCTCCAGTCCGCGCCGGATTGCGGCCTCGCGGTTTGGTCCTCGATGGGAGCCTGGACCAGACTGAATTGCGCTCATAAGAAGAAAAGACATATCTCCTCAGGTGTGCCGGTGAATGGTAGCCACGCTGAGTGCCTTTTACGAGGCGTGGAGCCTGGCGGCCTGGCCAAAAGCCCACGACTCGCTGGAATACGCTCACTGTGGCTGCCACTCATCCTGTTATCTGAGCGGCTAAAATTTGGAAAAGACTCTAATCCATGACTGGAGCCAAAATGAAAATGAATCGTCGGCAGTTTGCCTCCACTGCCGCATTCCGCCTTAGTGGGATCTGCCGTAGTATCCGGTTGTGGAGAATCTAAGAAAGTGGAAGACTTTGCCGATGCGGTCAGCGGAGTCTGGCAGAATATAGCCCCCGGAATATGGAAAGTTCGATTTGGCGAGCCGGAAAAACTGACGCCCGTGAACCAACGAGCTTTTTCTCCCGCGGAGACCGCGATGCGGTCGTTGCCGGAAGCTTCCTCCCCACTCCCCAACGAGAAAATTCAGGGACATGCAAGCAAACGGGGCTTTGTGGTCAGCCTGCCTCTGGAGCCGGATGAGCTGGTGTATGGCTTGGGTCTCCAGTTGCTTTCTTTTATGCAGCGGGGAACCAAGAAGACGCTCCGTGTGAATGCCGATCCCAAGGTCGACCTTGGAGACTCTCATGCCCCCGTCCCATTTTATGTGACTACTCGCGGCTATGGTATCTTGGTCGATACGGCGCGATATGCCACTTTTTATTGTGGTGGCAAAGGCCGGAAAGAACCGGTGGGAAAGGAAAAATCAGCTCGGAAGAGCCGTTTGAGGTGGGATAAATCACGAGTTCCGGAAGCTTATTTCAAGTTTAACTGTGGTGAAGCCTCACGCATGATCATTGAAATTCCCGCCTCTCAGGGAGTAGATCTATATATTTTTGCCGGACCCACAATGCGTCAGGCTGTCCAGAGGTACAACCTGTTTTCGGGAGGTGGCTGTCTCCCATCCCGGTGGGGACTGGGCTTCTGGTATCGATGCGATCTCCGCTTCGATCAGACTAAGGTGCTGGCCACATCGGAAGAACTCCGGCGCAGTCAGATTCCGTGCGATGTGCTTGGCCTGGAACCTGGTTGGCAGACTCATGCCTACCCTTGCACTTTCCTGTGGAGCGACAAATTCAAAAATCCTAAAACTCTTGTGGAAAGCCTTGCCCGGCAAGGATATCAACTCAATCTATGGGAGCACGCTTTTATCCATCCCAGTTCCCCGATCTACCGCGATCTTCATCCTCTTTCCGGGGACTATCAGGGAATGGGTGGCATTGCCCCGGATTTGTTGATGCCTGAAGCGCGAAAAATTTTCGCTGCGCTCCAGGAAAAAGAGCACGTTTCAATCGGCATTTCCGGCTACAAACTGGACGAATGCGACAACTCGGACATGGTGCAACAGTGGGCCTTCCCCGAGATCAGTCAGTTCCCGTCGGGCGCCGATGGAGAACAGATGCATTCGTTTTATGGCATCAAATATCAGCAGACTATCCTGGAAATTTTCCAGCGCCATAATCGCCGCACTTACAATTTGGTTCGCTCTTCGCACGCGCTGGCCGCTCCTTTCCCCTTTGTGCTTTATAGCGACTTGTATGGCCACCAAGACTTTATTCGAGGCGTGGTAAATTGTGGATTTTCCGGCCTGCTCTGGTGCCCGGAAGTGCGGGATGCCGAAAACGGGGAGGATTTGATCCGGCGTATGCAGACAGTTGTATTTTCTCCACTGGCAATGATCAATGCCTGGTACATCAAAAATCCTCCCTGGAAGCAAGTCGAGGCGAAGAAAAACAACTCGGATCAACTGGCGGCGGACTGGCAAAAGTTGGAAAGCGCCTGCAGAGAGTTGTTGCGCTGGCGTATGCGCTTCATTCCATATTTGCATGCTGCATTTGTGCGCTATTTTCGCGAAGGACTTCCCCCTTTCCGGGCACTGGTCTTGGACAATCCGGATGACCCGGGCACCTGGGTGGTGGATGATGAATATTGGATGGGTGAAAACATTGTCGTGGCGCCAGTCACCGCAGGCATGAGCCAGCGTGAAATCTATCTCCCCGCAGGAGAGTGGTTTGATTTTTGGACGAACCAGAAGATAAAAGGGGGAAAAAATTCACCATGCAAGTCCCCCTTGATCGCATTCCGGTGTTTGTCCAAAGCGGAACGCTTTTGCCTCTGGCTGAAGCGACGCTTCATACCGGCGATCCCAATAGCCTCCAGCTTACAGTCCAAGTGTATGGCAAAGGACATCTGCCCTGCACTTTGTTTGAAGAAGATGGAACCAGCTGGGACCTCTCCAAGGGGGTGCTGACCCAGCTCGATTTAAAATGGGATCCGACTGTCCAGAAAGGATTCACCACCCGGAGCGGAACTGCTGCTGTTCCGCCATACCTGATCAAAGAGTGGAAGAAGATGGGAGGGTGAGGATTGAGGATTGTTGAGAATTGCGGAATAGAGTGACCATTTTCAGAAGACGCCAAGTCAATGATCGGCCCCATGGGCGCGGCAGAGTGGATTCAGATTATGGCTGGACTCTGCGTTTCTGATTTGAAAACCACATCAATTTCAAATTGTTTGCCATGACTCCCGCATGGAATGAAGGAGCGCAAGGAGCGCGATGATTTTCCCGGGGGGATAGCAAGGGTAGGACAGCAAGCGCCAGACTTTAAAACTATATCTTCTTAAAATTGCCTACCATGACTTGGCGTGGAATAAGGGAGCGCCACCATTGTCCCGGAGGGACAGCGGACAATAGCCAGAGACAAGCGCGGTCTGCCCAGGTCTTGCTCTGCCGGACGCGCGCTGTCCCTGGTAATTTCGAGCCACATGTTGTCGCGTCCCGGCAGGGACGCTGGAGGGGATGCCCACCATTATCGTTATCCGAATTTCACCAAAGGTACCTGGGATCATATTCAATTCCGCTCTCTTTGAGGAATTCCAGGTACTCCTCTTGAAGGCTTTGCTTGCGATGGTGAATCCTCCTGGTCTGCAATATAATCGCGTACCGCTTCAATTTGCGATGGACTGACGGAAAATGCGCCGTATCCCTCCTGCCAGCTGAATTTAGCTTTTCCCAATTCCTCATGCACCCATAGCGAGGAGGATTGCTTGATCTCTTTTAGCAGTTCAGCCAAACTCTGGGTGGCCTTCAGGCTTACCAGAAGATGAACATGATCGGCAATGCCTCCCACTTCCAAGGCTACACCTCCCGTGGTTCGGACACATCCTCCCAAGTAGGAATGCATCCGTGGCCGCCAGGATTCGTGCATCATCGGAACACGCTCCTTGGTGCTGAAAATCAAGTGAAAATAGAGGCCCACGTGAGTTGATGGCATCTTCGCCTCCCACGCCCCTGCCGGGGCGCCCCGTTTTTTTCCCGCTGAAACCCAGGGACGGCGCGGGCCGATCGCAATGTCGCCATTTTGGGCGCATTGCACCTCAATCGGCCCGCTTGTCCCTGGCTATTTTCCCTGGCCCCTCCGGGGCCAATATCGCCTGACCGTGCCGCTCCCGGATATTTTTCAAGAGTGATCGCCACGATTGTCCCGGAGGGACATCGGAGAATAACCAGGGACAAGCGCGGCCTGATCAGGTTTTGCTCTGCCGGACGCGCGCTGTCCCTGGATCTTTCGCGCCCCTCGTTGTTGCGTCCCGGCAGGGACGCGGGAGGCGTTGCTTTTTTGCACAATGGCCCCTTCACTTTAGGCAAAGAGGCCCGCAAGATTACAGGTGTTTGAACCTTGCGGAGCCTGGTTCTTCAGGGGGGGGTGAATCAATATTCGAGATGGTAGGCGAAGATTTCGTTGCTGTCGCGCGACTCCAGGATCAGGGGGTCTCCCTCGGGGGTCATGCCCAACCAATGGAACCAGTTGCCAGTCATTTTTATTTCCCGAAGGTCAACAATCCTCTCCACTTTCCCATCCGCAATCCAAGCTCGATAAATCCCTGAATCCGGATTAACATGTCCGAACTGAATGAATTTCCCATCCCGAGACCAATTCGGGAAACCACAACCAAAATGCACCAATTCCGTCCAGCGGTTGGTCTTGAATTCATACAATTTGAGTTTCATTTCTATATTGTGGGCGCTCAAATACTTTCCATCCGGCGACCAGCGGGGGTACCACAGTCCTTGCGATCCTGGGACTTCTGTTATTTTTCTTGAATTCAAATCCAATATCCATATCTTTCCCTCCTCCATCTTACTGGGATAAACAGTAGGCAATGGAAGGGAATAAACAATCTTGGTTCCGTCGGGGGACCAATTGGGGTCGACATCCGTCTCAGCCCCAAGGATTAAGATTTCGGGCTCTCCACCATCTCGTGGAATGAGCGCAATTTTCCAAGGCTTTCCTGGTGGGCGAAAATAAAATGTAATTTTTGTCCCATCCGGCGACCAGCGTGGCATATAGCTTAGGTTCGGTTTGGAGATCAGTTTCAGTTTTTCACTCCCATCCTTCCGTCTCCGCCACATCTCAAATTCAGGGTAGGTCACATACGCTATCCATTCCCCGTCCCTGGAAAAATCGAGACAGTCCGCTGATATCCCACCTAAAAAAGGAATTCTCTTGCCGCTCTTCAAATCAATTTGCATCATTTCTGCCTGCCGGGATATATTTCCAGTGGCAAAGAAAATGGGTGCGATTTTGCTTGCTGCATTCGAACCTAAATCTTCCGGACCAAACGTGACTTGAGTTGGTGCCTGGCGCTGCCGGTGAAAAAAATCCGCTTTTTCGTTATGCGCCCAGAGTTCGTTCACCGACTTAATGACCAAAAAAACATAATATTTCCCATCCCAAGTGAAGTCTCCGATTCCCTGCTCTAATTTCCAATTCGGGAGAATCTGATGTAGGCCAGTTCCGTCCAAGCCAATATCCCAAATCGCCCAATTTTGATCCGAATCGAGGCGAGAATAAGCCCGCAACGCTTTTCCATTTGGATGCCATTTCAAAAATGCGGATCTATTTTTAAACGAATAAATCTTCTTGAGTTGGCTGCCATCAGCTTCAGCCAGGTACAAATCTCTTCCGTTGCTAAGAAAAGCAATCTTCTTCTCATCCGGCGACATGCGAAACCAACTCCCCTTCAAGTTGCCAACGCGCTGCAAGGCTTGGTTCCGAAAGTCAAACGTCCAAACCGGGAAATCCGATTCAGTGGCGATATTTTCCAGACAGGTTAGAAGCAGTCGATTGCCATCGGTTGAGGCATCCCAAATTAGAAAATTAGACACCTTCTCTGGAAACAGGTGGCTGATATCTTGGGGAGTTCCTCCAGCATCCGCATCCGGCATTTGAAAAATCCTGTATTTCCCCTCCCGAGCCATCCTAAAGAACAGCTTCGAACCACCCCAATTCAGCCAAGTCTTTGCCATACCGTCGTTAGTCAATTGGACTACACGAGCAATTCTGGGCACGGGCATTTCCGGGCGGAAAAGATAGGCGACTGAAGCCAATACCAACAGGCCGATGAATGCGATAGTCCAGATGTGTCTCCGCCACCAGGGAAGAGGATGTACCACTGGTGTAGCTACAATTTTTGGAGGTTCTTGCTTGGTCGCCGGAATCGTTGTCATCAGACCGGGACCGGTCTGACCGACGGAGGCGTCAGCGCCAATCACGGCCGGGCTTGAGCCGGAATCCTTGGAATGTTTTCCCTCTGGATCAGGATAATGGACGGGTGCAAGGAATCGGTAGCCCCGCCGGGCCAGGGTTTCCACGAACCGGGGATTATCCGCCGAGTCACAAAGCGCGTCGCGGACCTTATTGACGGCCTTGTTCAGGCTGTGATCGAAATCGACAAAGGTGTCCTCGGGCCAAAGCCGTTGCCGCATCTCCTCCCGCGTGACAATTTCTCCGGGCTTTTCCAGCAGCATCGCCAGCACCTGGAACGGCTGTTCCTGGAGTTTGATTCGGGCGCCTTGCTTGCGCAGCTCCCCGGTACGCAGATTAGCTTCATAAACACCGAATCGGACGATCCACCCGCCATGGTCTTGGCTCATGACAGTCTCTCGATCAGAAGCATCCTGTTGATGATGGCCGAAGTATAGCATCGCCTCCCATAAAAAACCTCAATCATTTGACATTTGAGGGGCATAAAAAGACGCTGCCGTAGCGCAGACTTGTGTTTCCCAACGAGTCTGCGGCTTTTTCCCTGAGCCTCATCCAAGCTACGATCTGAGCGAACTGCCGCAGAGTCAAAAATTGACCCTGCGCTGCGACTTTTTTCCACGGAATCCAAGCAACTCCTTCGGCCTCGGCAAATCGTCACAGTGTCAAAAGGCAGCTCTGCGCAACGCGTTCAGACCGTGCTGTAGGAGAAGAACCTTCAACTGCGACTTTGCATTTTCAATTTGAAGATCCTCCCGCAATTCGCTGGAATTCCGGTGTTATAATTTTGATAGTTGTTGCCTTATTATGCCCAAGCGTATTTTTCTGGTTTCGGGAGAGAAAAAAGCGGCGGGCTTGACATGTTTTTTTGTTACTGGCGAGGGCTCTATGAAAACTACTTCAGGGATTTTTATTTTGTTTTGGTTTTTGGGGCTGCAATTGGGTGCGCAGGCTGATCAGGTGATTCTGAAAAATGGAGATCGGATTACCGGAAAAATTCAGAAAAAAGATGGTGCGAGCCTGACGATTAAGAGTGATATTTTCGGCCTGGTTACCATTCCTTGGGAAGCCGTGACTCAAGTGACTTCCGAGGAGCCGCTGGCGGTGGTGATGCCGGGCGGGAAATCCATGCAGGGCAAAATTGCGACCGAAGAGAACAAACTGACGGTGAAGACCTCGACGGCTACAGAGTCAATCGCCATGCCACAGGTGGCGGCAATCCGCAATGCGG
Organism: uncultured Acidobacteriota bacterium; assembly: GCA_963803155.1. Classification (GTDB taxonomy): domain Bacteria; phylum Acidobacteriota; class Terriglobia; order Versatilivoradales; family Versatilivoraceae; genus CAWDMN01. The sequence goes on along the minus strand of CAWDMN010000081.1, from coordinate 29,684 downwards.
AAGAACAGAAGGCTTGGGAACGATTGCAGAATCCTGGTGTGTTTTCGCTATGGAGCGGTTTTGCGGACTTGGGCGCAAGCTTTGCGCGTGGAAACGCCGTGACCAGCACGATTGCCACCGCTTTAAAAGCCACGCGTGAAAGCCGGAACGACAAGACCTCCGCCTATTTCAACCAGATTTATTCCAACGGCAAGCTGGCGGACGGGACAAAGGCCACCACGGCAAAAGCTGTCCGGGGGGGATGGATGTATGATCGGAATCTTAAACGAGGCGCATTCCTAAATCTATTCAACGACTATGAATATGACGCCTTTCAAAGCTTGGATCTCCGGTTTGTGCTGGGCGGAGGGGCCGGCTATTCCGTTTTGAAAAATGATCTCACTCAACTGGATCTGTTGGGCGGCCTCGACTACAGTCGGGAAAAATTCAGCACTCCATTGACTCGCAACTCCGCTGAAGGTTATTGGGGGAACCTCTTTTCGCGCAAATTTTCGAAGGCCACAACTTTGACCCAATCTTTTCGGATGTTCGACAATTTGAAAGATGCCGGCCAGTATCGGATGAATTTTGATATAGGCGCCAACACGGTCCTTAAGAAATGGCTTTCGTGGCAACTGACCCTGAGCGACCGATTCCTAAACGATCCTGTCCCTGGCCATAAGAAAAATGATGTCTTGCTCACCACGGGGCTGAGGTTTTCTTTCAAGAGAGATTAGACTGAACCCCGGAGCCCAGCGTTTGCAGGAAAGCGCCGGGAAGATAAACCATCAAATCGGAAGCGATCAGGGATGCTTCGCCTTTCGCTTGAGAAGCCAAATCACCCGCCAAGCCGTGCAGATAGACAGCCAGCGCCAGTGTGGATTCCAGTGGGATTTGGCGGCACAAAGCCTGTACTGCCAAGCCAGCCAGCAATCCCGTCAAAACATCCCCCGAACCGCCGGTGGCCATGCCAGGATTGCCGGTGGAGTTCACAAAAAGCTGCCCCGACGGGGCTGCGTAAATGGTTCGGTGTCCTTTCAAAACCAAGTGCAGCTGCTTTTCCAGCGCGAATTGCCGCGCCAAGTCAATCCGGTCTTCCAGGACGGAAGCAGTGGAAACTCCTACCAGACGGGCGAATTCTCCAGGGTGAGGTGTCAAAATCAAAAGGCGGTCTTTCCCTTGGAGTTTTTCCAAGCGGCCGTGAAAGGCATTGATTCCATCCGCATCCAGAACGACGGGCAAACTCGTGGTGTCGAGTAACTCGGAAATAAATTGCACCGTCTCCCGATGTGTCCCCAGGCCGGGGCCCACGGCAATCAGGTCTTTCCCCTGAAGAACGGATTCCATTCGTCCATATTCAAAGGCGCGATGCGAGATGGCTCCAGTTTCAGTGGCTTCAAGGGGTTCAGTCATCACCTCAAGATTTTGTGAAGCAATTATGGGCAAACAAGGAATAGCAGTAGCCAGAGTGACCAACCCGGCCCCGGAGAGGAGCGCGGATTGGGCCATCATCGAAGCAGCTCCGGTTTTTCCCAAAGAGCCACCGATCGCCAGCAGATGACCATAGGTTCCCTTGTGGGAAGCCGGCGGACGGCGGAATGGCCTCAGGGCGGCTTGGGCCTCCAGACTGGTGAAATAGTTGAGATAGAATTTTGGATCCTCAAGGAGGGCGTCCGGCGAGCCAATCGGCACGACAATCCACTGGCGGGAGTAGTCAGCCGCGGGAGAAAAAATATGGGCGGGTTTGGGAGCGGTAAAGGTGACGGTCAATTCCGCCAGAGGGGCCAATAGCTCCCACTTGGAGAAGAGAAGCGACTCGCACTCCAAACCGGACGGGACATCAATGGATACGAGATGGGGAATTGTCCGCAAATATTTCAAGACAAGCGCAAAGAAGCCCTCCACCGGAAGTCTTGTCCCCGTCCCCAGGAGCGCATCCACAACCAGATAATGACGAAGCCGCAAGAAGAGAGACTCGAGAGCTTCTTCGTTACAACCGCACACCGAAGTGATAGACTGTCCCGATTTTTGGAGGATTTCATAATTGATCCGCGCATCTCCCTTCAGCTCCGTTAAATCCGCGAACAGGAAGATTTCCGGCCGCAGTCCGCGCAAGATGAGCTGACGAGCCACGACAAAACCGTCACCCCCATTATTGCCTTTGCCACATAGGATGGCGAGCGGCCGGCTGCGCAAATCTCCGAAATGCTTCGCCATTTCGCGCACTACACCGATCCCGGCATTTTCCATCAAAATCAAGCTGGGAACTCCAAAGCGTTCGGTCGTTTGCTCATCCACCTCTCGCATTTGGGAGGCAGTCAATATTTTCATTTTCAATCCTCTCTTTCTTCCGTGGCCTTAGCTGGGGGGGGGGGGGGCGAAGCTCCCGCGAGCCGTTCTAGCTAGAGTCCATTTATAATGTCCGTTTTCGACAAATAATGAGAAGGCCGGAAAAAGCGGCGCATCCTGTAGGGCGGTTGTGTCAACCGCCGGAGCTGCTTCCCCGGCGTTTTATAAAAACGCCCTACAATGAATGTCATTCCTCACAGATCAAAATTATGCCTTTATAAATGGACTCTAGTTAGAGATAACGCGGATTGACGGCTCGCCAGGCGGAGTGCGCTGCGGGAGGCGAACTCGCTCTCGCATGCTTCCATCCCGCAGCCACCTCTCTGACTTGTCGTACTTTGAATTACTTGCCGCTGGCAAATCGGTTGACAAGGAGTAGAACCTGGCATAAATTTTAATTAGATCCTCTAATCCAAATCTGGCCATTGAACATGCGATTTTAGAGGTTCCAGGGATCGGGCAAGATGAATGATCCAGTTGTCTACGCCATAATTCTAGCGGGATTTTTGATTTTCCTGGGGATCTTTGTGATCCTCCGGAAATATGGCATCCGATTTTCCCTTGCCGCTATTCGCTCGCTTCCATCCCGAAAACAGATTCGTGAACCATTTTACTGTCTACGCGCCAATGTCCGTCAGATCTCCCCTCATTTTTACATCGCCCAAATGGTATTCAGCAACAAGAAAAACATCCCCATGGATGTTTTAGGGGCGCCCTCCAACCATTCCGACCAGGAACACAATAATTAGAAATACATGAGAGCCTTTGAGGAACTGCCATGTGGCAGGGCGAGATCGCCGCGAGTGTCGTCCACACTATTGCTTTCTGAGTGACGAATGGTCCGGCGAACTATGTGCGGCCGGAACTTAAGAATCCATACGAGGCAAAGCTTCAATTGCGCTCCCCTTCTTTGTTGCCTCTGATCTTGAATCCTGCTAAGAAGGAATCCCGGTCTTACATTTCTCGTATGGGCGCCTCAGCATAGCATCCCAAATATTTGTACATCCGGGAGGCTTGTTTGACTTTTTCGAGAACCTGCTGAACCTTCGGATCCTGGTCTGAACCCTGGAAATCCAAAAAGAAAGCATAGTTAATGGCATCGTCAATAATCGAGGTCGATTCAATTCTGGTCAAGTTGATTTCAGCGTCCGCGAAAAGTTTCAAAGTGTTGAAGAGCGTTCCGGCCTTGTGCTGCGTGGAGAAGATAATGGAACATTTGTTGCCCTGCTGGTCACGTGATTCGCGTCCCAACACCAGGTAGCGGGTCACATTGTGGTCATGATTGGCGATGTGATCCTTGATGATTTGCAGATTATAAAGCTGGGCACAAAGCGGGCTGGCAATGGCGGCCGCCGCCTTCCAACGCAATTCGGAGAGGTCTTTGGCCGCGCCGGCCGTGTCGTAGTGCGGTTTGCCTTCCAGGTTGTTCCGGGTTAGGAAATCCAAACACTGTGTGATGGCTTCAGGGTGAGAAAAGACGACTTTAATGTCGCGGTAATCCGTTTCCGGAAGGGCGACTAGGCAGTAGTTAATTTTTAATTTGGCTTCCCCCACAATTTGCAGAGGCGACTTGAGCAGCAATTCATTGACTTGAGTGACCGGTCCGCCCACGGAATTTTCCACCGGGACCACACCATAATCGATACTGCCATCTTCCAGACGCTCGAAGACTTCACTATATTCCGCGAATGGCGCATAAACCTGGCCTGGGAAATGATGCCGGGCCACGAGCTCGCCATAGGCTCCATGCTCCCCCTGGAATCCGATCAACGTTTGATATTTTTTCTGGAGGTCTTTGCTCTCCTCAATAATCATCCGGAAAAGGTTCTGACTGAATTCGGGTTCCAATAGGTAAGGCGATAGACGGCCCACACTGGCCAGGACCTCTTTTTCCCTGGAGTCGTCATTAATCTCCAGTTTGAATTTTTTGGTTTTCAAAGCCAATTCCATCCGGGTGTTCAGGAGCTTGAGGAGTTCAAAATCAATGCGACTGATCTCTTTGCGGATGTCGGAAATGTTTATTTTCATGATAAGCCCTCCGTTGTTTTCCAGGATTCCATCAGTTGCCGCACGGCTTTCATTTTGGGCACCAACCGAGCGAACTGATCCGGCAGCAGGGCCTGGTCTTTGTCACTCAAGGCCTCCACCGGATTGTGATGGACCTCCAGCATGATTCCATCCGCGCCGGCGGCAATGGCGGCCAAGGTCATGGCTGGAATGAGACTGGGACGCCCCGTCCCGTGTGTCGGATCAATAATCACCGGGAGGTGAGAAAGTTCATTCAGCGCGGGAACGGCGCTCAAGTCAAGCGTGTTGCGGGTATAGGTCTCCATGGTGCGAATGCCGCGTTCGCATAGGACAACATGGGGATTTCCTTCCTTCAAAATGTACTCGGCGCTCTGCAGCCATTCGAGCAGAGTGGAATACATGCCGCGCTTCAGAATGACCGGTTTCCCCGAGCGTCCCACCTCTTTCAACAAAGAAAAATTCTGCACATTTCGGGCGCCGATCTGCAGTATGTCCGCGAATTCAGAAACCCAGGAGACGTCGCGTGGGTCGAGCACTTCGGTCACCGTGGGAAGCCCGGTTTCCTTTTTGACCTTTTGCAGGATCTTCAACCCTTCCAGGCCCAGTCCCTGAAAACTGTAGGGTGAACTGCGCGGCTTAAAAGCGCCGCCCCGATATAAATTTGCTCCCGCTGCTTGAACCAGAAGGGCAATCGTCAGCGCTTGCCCTTCACTTTCAATACTGCAGGGCCCGGCAACGATGGCCAAATCCCGGCCGATCCTGAGGCCGCCAATTTCAATAATGGTTTTTTCTTTGTCTGCCTTTGAGGCTAATCGGATATCTTCCCTCATTGGAAAAATCCCCATCCCCTTAGAGTATTAATGCTGCGGTTGATTGAGTGTGAATAGAAAATATCGAGGCGGATTGGGTCTAACGAGCCTTTAGCCCGAAAAACCCGCTGGTAAATCGAAAGGCGAGGACGAACTTTCTTAATTGAATGGCAAATATAGCGCTTCTCATACCAGAGGCAGAATATCACAATCCACTGTGCTTGTCATCCCTGGGATTTTTGCTAAGTGCGATTCAAAGTGCGACAGGATAGATAGAGTGCCAAGGGATGGAATGCACGGGAGGGGAAGCCTTCCGCTTAGGCGGACTCCGCCTGGCGAACCACTCGTGTGGCGTGTGCCATCTCTACTCAGACCAGTTCAGCGGGAGCCTCACCCTCCCGGCTATTGCTTAGTTCAGCCGATCAACGCGACTAGTTCGCCCTGTCGCACTTTGAATTACAGCCATTTTTGCTGGAGGATTTGCTGTGGGAGGCGGGAAGCCCCCAGCCCGCGAGTTTTTTCCAGAACCACCAAAATTGTGGTCATGGATTCGTCGGTGCGGTAATATCTGAAAGGCTTGAGCAGTTTCCCATGTCTATGCGGAATTCGACTTTGCCTTTCGGAGGTGGCGTCATCAGGCCGCTCACGGTCTGATCAAGGCATATTCCATGGAAGAAAAACAATTAATTTCATCCAAAGCTTTGAAATTTACCGAATCTGTCATCCGGGAAATGACCCGGTTGGCGCTGCAACACGGGGCTATCAACCTTTCCCAGGGATTCCCCGATTTTCCCGCTCCACTGGAAATCAAAGAGGCAGCCGTCCGTGCCGTCCAGGCTGACATCAATCAATATGCCATCACCTGGGGCGCCAAAAATTTTCGGAATGCCATTGCGGAAAAGTGGCGGGAAGTAACGGGCGTGGGGATTGATCCGGAAAAGGAAATCACGGTCTGCTGTGGATCCACCGAATGCATGATGGCGGCCTTGCTAGCCATCATCAACCCTGGCGATGAAGTCATTGTCTTTGAACCCTTTTATGAGAATTACGGTCCGGATGCGATTCTCTCCGGGGCGCGGCCGCGCTTTGTACAATTAAGGCCTCCTGACTGGAGCTTTGATCCGTTGGAGTTGGAGCGGGCTTTTGACGGCCGCACCAAAGCCATTATCATTAATACGCCCCACAATCCCACGGGAAAAGTTTTTAACCGATCCGAGTTGGACCTGATTGCCCAATTGTGCCGACGCTTTGACTGCTTGGCCATTACCGATGAAATTTATGATCACATCCTTTATGACGGCGCGGAACATGTCCGCCTGGCCACTCTCGAGGGAATGGCGGAACGGACCCTCACCATTAACAGTCTCTCAAAAACCTACAGTGTGACGGGATGGCGGGTGGGCTACCTCATCGCCAATCAAGCAATCACCAACGCCATTCGCAAAGTGCACGATTTTCTGACGGTGGGAGCTGCCGCCCCTTTGCAGGAGGCTGGCGCCTACGCTCTCCGGCTGCCGGCGGATTATTATCAAACGCTGCAATTCAAATACGCGCAACGCCGGGAACAAATGTGGGCGACGCTGGTTCAGGCAGGTTTCCAGTGTTATCGGCCGCAAGGGGCTTATTACATCATGACCGACATTGGCTCTTTCGGAATGGGGAACGATATCCAGTTTGTCCGTTACTTGATTGAAAAGATCGGCGTTGCCGCGGTTCCCGGAAGCAGCTTCTATTCGAATCCTCAGGATGGGGCTCGGCTAATCCGTTTTTGCTTCTGCAAAAAAGATGAAACGCTTCTGGAGGCGGGCAGACGGTTGAAGCAATTGTCCTCCGCGTGCAGTCTTTAGCCTCGTTAAGTCGCAAAAGTTTGCCAATTTGAAGCCAGCCTTGGAATGCCAAAACGGTCGATTCCTGTCGACTGCGTCGAAGTCCGGCTAAATGGAATAATCTTCCCTGAAACCTTGCCAGTTGCGGAGTTTCACAAAAACACTCTCTCCAATCTTCGGGGCTAGTTCCCGGAAGCAGTCCTTGCTGAGTTCTGCCTCTATCAATTCACTGTTGTCGCAGCGCTTCAACTCCACTTTTACGCGGGGTCCGGCGGTGGAAATATCGCAGATAACGGCCCGCAAACCAGATTCCAGAGGGTCCAACTGGCGCTTGATTTCCATAGCTTGGGGACGGGGATAAGCCACAGTTGGTCCCTCCCAATGCACTTGAGTTTTCGGCGCCGCCATTCCCAATGGGTCCATCCGTGTCTGTCCGGATTGAATGCGTCCATGGAATAAATTGACGTTTCCGAGGAAATTACACACGAATGAATTGGCCGGGGAATCGTACACCTCTTGCGGGGTGCCGATCTGCTGTATTTTGCCTTCATTCATGATGGCCACACGGTCTGCCACCTCAAGCGCTTCCTCCTGATCGTGAGTGACAAAGACACTGGCCACGTGGAGTTCGTCGTGCAGGCGGCGCAACCAGCGGCGCAATTCCTTGCGAACGTTGGCATCCAGGGAACCGAAGGGTTCATCCAACAAAAGCACTTTGGGTTCGACCGCCAGTGCCCTGGCCAGCGCCACGCGCTGGCGTTGGCCGCCCGACAACTGGTGGGGATAATTTTGGGAGAGCCAGTCCAACTGGATCAACTTGAGCAGTTGCATCACCTTGTCGCGGATTTCCCCCCTGGAGAGTCTCTCCTGGCGGGGTTTTACGCGCAAGCCGAAAGCGATGTTTTCAAAAACGGTCATGTGCCGGAAGAGGGCATAATGCTGAAAAACAAATCCGACATGGCGCTGGCCGGCACTCTGCCAAGTGGCATCTTCGTCATTCAGACGGATAACCCCGTTGTCGGGGGCCTCCAGCCCCGCGATGATCCGCAGCAGAGAGGTTTTCCCCGATCCGGAGGGCCCGAGCAAGGCGACCAGTTCTCCGGCGGAGACCCGCAGGCTCACATCCCGCAACGCGGGAAATGATCCGAAATGTTTGGTGATATGAATGGCCTCAATACTCATCGTATCTTTCTTCTCCCACTCGGGCGAACGCGCGCTGATGTGCCCGCTGAGTCTTCCACTCCACCACTTTTTTTGCGAACAAGGTGACCAGGGAAATCAAGGTCAACAGGGAAGCTACGGCAAATGCCGCCGCATAGTTATACTCGTTGTAAAGAATCTCCACTTGAAGCGGAAGAGTGTTGGTTTGCCCGCGAATGTGCCCGGAGACCACTGAAACCGCGCCGAACTCACCCATGGCGCGGGCCGAACAGAGGATTACCCCATAAAACAAGCTCCATTTGATGTTGGGCAGCGTGACGCGGCGAAACATCTGCCAGCCTGAAGCACCCAACACCAGCGCGGCCTCTTCCTCATCCTTCCCCTGGGCCTGCATCAGGGGAATCAGCTCGCGCGCCACAAAGGGGAGTGTGACAAAGATGGTGGCCAACACGATTCCGGGAGCCGCGAAGATGATTTTAATGTCATGATCGTTCAGCCAGCGCCCCATCCAGCCCTGAAGCCCAAACAGGAGCACAAAGACTAACCCGGAAATAACCGGGGAAACCGCGAAAGGCAAGTCAATCAAGGTGAGAAGAAGATTTTTTCCCACAAACTGAAATTTGGCGATGGCCCAGGCGGCGGCCAATCCAAAAAGAAGATTCAAAGGTACGGCAATCGCCGTCGTAAGCAATGTCAGCTCAATGGCCGACCAGGCATCCGGCTCATGTAACGCCGCCAGGTAAGTCTGCCAGCCTTTCTCAAAGGCCTGAAAAAAAACCGTGACCAAAGGAAGAATCAAGATCAGGGATAACCAACCCAATGCGAATAGGATCAAAATCCACCTTACCGATGGAGATTCTCCCACCCGCGGAACTTTTGGAGCGGTCCATCCTGAAATTAACGCCCCGTTCTTGAATCCTAATACCTGCTTTCCGGCGCCCGGCACACTCTCTCTCATCGTGTCTCCTGAAACCGGCGGCTATGCCACTGCAGGAAATTAATTCCCAACAACAATAAAAAAGAGACCACCAGCATAACGACAGCCAGAGCTGTAGCCCCCGCATAATCGTACTGCTCCAGTTTGGTGATGATCAAAAGCGGCGTAATTTCCGTCCGCATGGGCATATTTCCGGAAATGAATACGACTGAGCCGTATTCCCCCAAAGCGCGGGCAAATGCCAGGGTGAAGCCCGTAAGCAATGCGGGCAAAACTGCGGGGAAAATTACCCGGCCGAATGTCTGCCAGGAGGATGCTCCCAGGCTGACGGCGGCTTCTTCCGTCTGTTGATCCAAATCCTCGATCACTGGCTGTACACTGCGAACCACAAAGGGCAGTCCAATAAAAGTCAAGGCCACCAGCACACCTAGAGGCGTAAAAGCCACCTTGATTCCCCAATGCGCCAGAAAATGGCCAATCCATCCATTTTCCGCATAAAGCGACGTTAGGGCGATGCCAGCCACGGCGGTCGGGAGGGCAAAGGGCAAATCCACAAGAGAGTCCACTAGCCTTTTCCCCGGGAAACGATAGCGGGCCAGAACCCAGGCAACCAGAAATCCCATTAGCGCATTCACCAGCGCCGCAATCAGCGAGGCTCCAAATGTAAGCTGATAAGAGGCAAGGACGCGCGGGGAGGTGATGGTCCCCCAGAAGCGGGCCCAGCTCATTGTAGCCGTCTTCAAAAAAATGGAACTGAGCGGAATCAATACCAACAGGCTCAGATAGACAAGAGCAAAGCCCATGGTGAGACCAAAGCCAGGCAATATATTTCGTTGTTTGAAAGCCAGCTTCATTTCATTCCCTCATAAACAGGACCCACAGTCTTAGACGTTGATTAGTGTTCCCAAGTCCCCTTATTTTCACTGAGCCTGTTGATAGATCTGATCAAAAACTCCACCATCGTCGAAATGCTTCTTTTGAGTCTTCTGCCATCCGCCAAAAGTCTCATCAATCGTGAACAGACTCAGCTTGGGGAATTGGGCCGCATGCTTGTCTGCCACGGATTTCAAGCGGGGGCGGTAGTAATGTTTTGCCACAATTTCCTGACCCTCTTCCGAATATAGATAATCCAGGTATGCCTTGGCCACCAAGGCCGTGCCTCGCTTATTGGCCACCATATCCACGAGGGAAACAGGAGGCTCAGCTAGAATGCTCACCGACGGGATCACGATTTCAAATTTATCCCTGCCCAGTTCCTTGACGGCCAGAAAGGCTTCATTCTCCCAAGCCAGCAGGACATCGCCAATGCCTCGCTGGACAAAAGTGGTGGTGGAACCTCGGGCTCCCGAGTCGAGGACGGGCACATTCTTAAAAAGCGCGGTCACAAATTCACGAGCTTTGGTTTCGTTGCCATGGTTTTGCCGTAAGGCAAAACCCCACGCCGCCAGATAATTCCACCGTGCGCCACCCGACGTTTTCGGATTCGGAGTAATAATGGAAATTCCTGGCCGCACCAGATCATTCCAGTCTTTGATTTTTTTGGGATTTCCCTTGCGCACCAGAAATACGATGGTCGAGGTGTAAGGGGCGCTGTTATTGGGGAGACGGCTTTGCCAATTTTTAGGGAGCAAACCGCTTTTTTCACTGATGGCATCAATATCAAAGGCGAGCGCCAGGGTAACCACATCGGCCCGCAATCCATCAATGACGGCCCGGGCTTGTTTGCCGGATCCGCCATGAGACTGGTTGATTGTTACGTTTACCCCCGTCTTGGCTCGCCAATAGCGGCTGAAGGATGCATTGTACTCCTGATAGAGTTCCCGGGTGGGATCATAAGAGACATTCAGCAGGGTGATGGCTGGCGGCGCGGAAAATGCCTCCACACTTAAGATCAACAGCGAGACTGTTGCAAGACTTATGGGAATCGAAGATTTCATTTTTTGAATTCTCTTTAATAATATTATGTCTGTGGAAATAGTAGATTAGTCCTAGAACAACTTCACAATTTCTGCTTTCAGGACAATCGCCGAATAAATCATCTTTGCCAGCCATTTCTCGAGAATCGATAGTCTTGCGAATCCTCCCAACAAAGAATTCGCATTTAATTTGCAGGAGGAAATTCAGATGTAATACATCACATTTCCGGCAGCTTCGTTGGCAGCATTAGTCGACCGCTCCATGGCTTGGGCCAGTGTGGTTCCATCCAGAATGTCGGAAATGGCATCGCGCACATCTTTCATCACCAGCCGGATCGCACAGGAAGCCTCATCGCGGCACTCTTCACAACGGCTGTAAAAATTTACGCTGACACAAGGAACCGGAGCCAAGGCGCCATCAAAGTAGCGGACAATTTGCCCCAGGGTAACAGACTTGGGTGATTTGCCGAGAAAATAGCCACCCCCTTTACCCATCTTGCTTTGCAGGACGCCTCGATTCTTCAATTCCAGCAAAATCTGCTCCAGGAATTTCTTAGGGATGCCTTCCTGCGTGGCGAGTTCGGAGATCAAAATCGGCCCCCGTCCCTGTTCCTTGGCAAGATAGAGCACCGCTCTCAAACCGTATTTTGCTTTCTTAGATAGCACATCCAATCCTTTAATATAAAAACTATAGAACTAATAGACTATTATAAAAACAAAATTGGAAAAGTCAAAAACATTCGCGGACAAGCGGAGAAGGTTTAAGTCCGAGGAGGTACTCAAACCAGCATGGCTGGCTCAATAAGAGGATTAAAATTGGGATGATGGTGGGGCGGCCTGCCCTCAGGCCGTCTGAGCAAGCTTGGCAAATCCAGACGGGGTAGGGCACGCCGCCTCCATCCATGCTTGTCCCAGGGAGTCCCCAAATAGGACGACGAAAGATATGGTGACTTAAGCGGATTGGCAGAAATTTCAAATAATCGACCTGACTTCGAGGCAGAAAGGATTAGGTTGTGTTATTTTATAGTAGTTCAGGATTGAGAATCTGCTAGCCGAGGGATCATTTATCCTGTCGGCAGTCGCCAGACACAAAACCAACGGATGTTCTGCCTAAACCCGCTGTCACTCATCGATCAAATGTGGGATTCAAATCACCAGGGATTGCCAACTCCTCCAATCTCCCGGATTGCGTGGAAAATCGGACAATTGGCTGTTTTTTGATGTAAATCAAAGATGATTGATTCGCAGGGAAATTGATTTTAGAAGGGGTGACTCGTGTTATGAACAACACCACGGCAATCAGCATGGGGCGCACACTGGGACTTTGGGATGCACAGGTCAGCCGGAAGGCCTTGATAGCGGCCACCGGAGTTGTCTTGTTTGGTTTTGTGCTGGTCCATATGATCGGCAACCTGCAGATATTTATTCCGCCAGCTGCCGATGGGACCTACGCCATTGACCACTACGGAGAATTGCTGCATTCCAAGCCGGCGCTGATTTGGGCGGCCAGGATGGTGTTGTTGGCCTGCGTCCTGTTGCATGTTTTCTTTTCCGTTCAGTTGTGGTGGGAATCCAGAGCGGCGCGACCAGTTCAGTACAACAAGAAAGATAATTCACATTCCAGCTATGCATCGCGCACGATGATTTGGAGTGGTCCCATCGTGGGGGCCTTCGTGGTTTATCATTTGTTGCACTTCACCGTTGGCTCGGTTCATCCAGCTTTTCAATACCTGAGCGTTCACCACAACGTCGTAACCGGTTTTCAACAGCCGTTGGCCTCCTCGTTCTATATTCTGGCTAATATTCTCCTTGCGATTCATCTCTACCACGGGCTTTGGAGCATGTTCCAATCCGTGGGTCTTAACCAGCCACGCTATGATGCGGTTCTGAAGAATTCTGCCCGGGTATTCGCCATTTTGATCGGCATAGGCAACGTTTCCATTCCCGTCGCTGTTCTGGCCGGGATCATTCAGTGAGGTGGCCATGAAGCTTGACGCACGAACTCCTTCCGGTCCCATCGAAAAGCGCTGGGACAAAACCAAGTTTGAAATGAAGCTGGTGAATCCCGCCAACAAGCGGAAATATACCGTGATTATGGTGGGTTCAGGATTGGCGGGTGGTGCGGGAGCCGCCACCTTGGCGGAACTGGGATATAACGTGAAGTGTTTCTGCTATCAGGATTCCCCTCGCCGTGCCCATTCCATTGCCGCACAAGGGGGAATCAATGCCGCCAAAAATTATCAGAACGATGGCGACAGCGTCTACCGCCTCTTTTACGACACGGTCAAAGGGGGAGACTTTCGAGCGCGCGAATCCAATGTCTATCGTCTTGCCGAGTTGAGCGTCAACATCATCGACCAATGCGTAGCCCAGGGAGTCCCTTTTGCCCGCGAATATGGGGGGACTTTGTCCAACCGCTCTTTTGGCGGGGCTCAGGTGTCGCGCACATTTTATGCCCGGGGGCAGACCGGACAACAATTATTGCTTGGGGCATATCAGGCACTACAGCGCCAAGTTGCCGCCGGGGGAGTGGAAATGCACCCGCGGACTGAGATGCTGGATCTCGTAGTCATCGATGGCAAAGCTCGCGGCATCGTCACGCGGGACTTGATCACCGGCAAATTTGAAGCGCATCTGGCCGATGCCGTGGTATTAGGCACGGGGGGGTACGGGAATGTTTTCTATTTGTCCACCAATGCCAAAGGATGCAACACCACGGCCATCTGGCGGGCTCACAAACGTGGAGCTCTTTTCGGCAATCCTTGTTTTACTCAAATCCATCCCACCTGTATTCCGGTGAGTGGTGAGTATCAATCGAAACTAACGCTCATGAGCGAATCGCTGCGTAATGACGGCCGGATTTGGGTCCCGAATAAGAAAGGGGATGCGCGGCCTCCGAACCAAATACCCGAAGAGGAGCGGGACTATTACCTAGAACAGCGTTATCCAAGCTTTGGCAATTTGGTTCCGCGCGATGTCGCGAGCCGTGCTTCCAAGCTGGTGTGCGATCAAGGGCGGGGGGTGGGGGAAACGGGACTGGGAGTCTTCTTGGACTTTTCTGATGCCATACAGCGGCTGGGCCAGCATGGTGTGAAGGAGCGCTACGGGAACTTGTTCGACATGTACGAACGCATCACCGGGGAAGATCCCTACAAAGCGCCCATGCGGATTTTCCCCGCCATGCATTACACCATGGGAGGACTTTGGGTCGATTATCACCTGATGAGCACCATCCCCGGACTTTTTGTACTGGGCGAAGCCAACTTCTCCGATCACGGTGCCAACCGCCTTGGAGCTAGTGCTCTCATGCAGGGACTGGCGGATGGATATTTCATCATTCCTTATACTCTCGGACACTATCTGGCGTCCAATTCCTTTGAGAAAGTCAGCGATGCCCATCCCGCCTGCCGTGAGGCGCTCGAACAGACCAATGCCTTGACCAGGCGGCTTCTTTCGATACGGGGCAAACGGACCGTGGATAGTCTTCATCGTGAGTTGGGAAAGCTGCTGTGGGAATATTGCGGCATGGGACGAAATGCCGCGGGATTGCAAAAAGCCCTTGAGCGCATCCCGGCGTTGCGCGAGGAATTCTGGCAAAATGTGAACATCCTGGGCGGAAATGAGGAGCTCAACCAGTCGCTGGAAAAAGCCGGACGTGTGGCCGATTTCATGGAATTGGCGGAGTTGATCTGCCGGGATGCCCTGGAGAGAAATGAATCATGCGGCGGGCACTTTCGAGAGGAATTTCAGACCCCCGAGGGTGAAGCCTTGCGGGATGATGCTCATTTCTGCCATGGCGCGGCTTGGGAGTATCAGGGGGTGAATAAAAAACCGCTCCGGCATGTGGAGACGCTCGAGTTTGAATTTGTCAAACCCGCACAGCGCAGCTACAAATAAAAGGCCATAGACGTAGGATGCGTTGGCTCGAAGAGCGTAACGCATCGCTGGGTTTCAACGAATTAATTTGGTGTTACGGATGGCACCGCGAAGCGGTGTGGGAAATTAGCCTGTGGTTCGCGGCGGTTTGTGCCGCGCACCACAGGTCTTGATTCGTGTTTGTCGTTACGGCACCCGGAACGGGTGCAGGAGATCATCCCCCGCCTCTCCTGCGCTCCTGCGGAGTGCGAACCTATTTCAGATTCACTCTACTAGGGGTAAGAGCGCATCAATCGCGCTCTTACCCCAGGCGAATATCCTTTACCGCGTTGCGGTAAAGATGTTGAAACTTCAGGAATGCGTTCGGTTAAAGACCAATATGCCTGGGGTATGCTGCCTCGAAACTCTGTCGGCCCCCTGCAAGGCAATAATCTATAGTGCATCGGAATAACTTTTAGGAGCACTTTGAAACAAAGGAGAAGCCGGCATGAAGCTCACCTTACACATCTGGCGGCAGAAATCCGCCCAGCAATCGGGACGCCTGGTGCGCTATGAACTTACCAGCGTGAATGAACACATGTCTTTTCTCGAAATGCTGGACGTGCTCAATGAGCAGCTTATTACCAAGGGGGAAGAGCCGGTTGCCTTCGATCATGATTGCCGCGAGGGCATTTGCGGCATGTGCGGATTCGTCATCAATGGAATTCCCCATGGCCCAAAGCCTGGGACCACATGCTGCCAGCTCCACATGCGTCAATTCCATGATGGAGATGAACTGGTTTTGGAACCATGGCGGGCAGCCGCTTTCCCGGTGATTCGGGATTTGGTGGTGGATCGGAGCGCCTTGGACCGGATCATTGCCGCGGGAGGATTCGTGTCGGTTCCCACCGGCAGCGCCCCCGAAGGCAATGCCATTCCCATTCCCAAGCCGGACGCCGAACGGGCCATGGACGCCGCGGCCTGCATCGGTTGCGGCGCCTGTGTCGCCGCATGCCCGAATGCGTCGGCTTCCCTGTTTACCGCGGCCAAAATTTCCCATCTCAATGTTCTTCCCCAGGGACAACCGGAACGGTACGAGCGCGCCATGGCCATGGTGAAGCAGATGCGCGCGGAAGCCTTCGGCCATTGCACCAATATTGGCGAATGCGAAGCCGTTTGCCCCAAAGGAATCAAATTGGATGTGATTGCCCTGATGAACCGTGATTTCCTCAAGAGTGCAATCACTTCCCGTCCCCCCTCTGAAAATTCCGGCGGCGGAATCTGATGCTGATTTCCCAATGCTCAAAATTGAGAACTTCTGCGCCCCGGCAGAAGTTCACCGCGAAAGAACCTGATAATGAGTCAGGCCTCGATTACTTCGGCGCCTGATGCTACTCAAGCCCCCAGGAACGCTTCACCAGCGCAGATCCTGGGCCATATAAACTTGAAGATCTTCGAACATTTTATCGATATTCCTGCATCGACAATAATCCGCTGGAGCATGTGAATCCAGGCGGGAGGGTGCCGCATTTATTTGTTAAATTTCTTCCAAAGGTGAGAACGGCAACGGAGCAGAAACATAGTGAATCTGATTTGATAGGGCCGGGGAACCTCCCGGCTTTTCCTTTTTGGGCGAAGGAGAGGGCGTAATTAAGAGATTGAATTTATAATGGAATCGCGGAGTTGGATTGTGGAGCGAATCCACGATCCTGATTCTCTCCATGGCCAGACCTTAGTACCGTAGAAGAAATTCGATCCAGTAGAGGGGATTCGAGCCCTATGTTTGACATTCGACTTTATTTAATCTTGAGGGACTGCAGTGGGATCAATCCCGGAGCCCTTTCGATCAACAAACCTTCTAAAGGCCCTGGAATCGAATGATCCGCGGGAAGGTAGATGCGAATTTGCTGGTGAACCCAAGGATCCACCCGCGGAAGAGCTCCCCAGCGAGACTTATGGTTGTAAACTCCATCGCGGATATGGGGACGAGTCCGGAACAAGTCAATCCGCTGCATTTGATGTTGTTCGGCCCACTGCAAAATAAAATAATAGACCGAGGACATGGCTCCCATATGCCACAGAGTCTCACTGCGTTTCCTTAATCCGATGGCCAAAGCCATCAAACGTTTCTCGTGAATCCGGCAGACATCGCCCGCCACCCATTGACCTTGATACATCACTTTGAGCAGGAACCCGGCTTGAACTGCCCGGCGCAACTCATGGCGGCTACGCAGGTGAGTCTGGGCTCCAAATCGTTTTTGGGAATGCGGCACATAGAACTCATCATAAAAAAGGTCGACTTCAGCTGCGCTTTTGGAAATCTCCATCATGAAATGATGTTTGCGGACCCTGCGCCCGTAATTGGCTTCAATGGCGGGACGAAGGGAATGATATCGCTCACTGGCCAAGTCAATCTCCTGGCGCACCCAAGGGTAGGACACAAGTCCGCCCGCGGGAAACAGCGGTGCCAGCATGCGATTATGCTCAATGAAAACGATCCGGCCATTGGCAAGTTCGCTTGGGATTTGTGCATTGAGGCGGGTGAAGTGTGCGGAATCGGAGTCTTGGGAGGAGACGGAGGCAGGCAAAAGGGTCAAAAAATATGGGAGATTTTCCCCTTCTCCCAGGTACACAAAATCGGCTTTTTGTCTTTGATCCTTAGCGATCCATTGCCACTGGCAGCGCTTGATTTGAAGTGTCCGGGGAAGAAGCCAAATGCGCTTGGTCCAGCTGCAGAATTGAAAAAGAACGCCGGGAGGCGGTTCGAGAAGCTGTTTATTCATCCGTCGTAATACGCCCTTCCCAGAGAGGCTTAAGACATTGTCCCTGTTTTTCCATTTCGGCCCAACACCCTCCCTGGCATTGGTCGAGATATTGGCATTCAGTGCATGCCGAGGGGATGTGCGGTTGCCGGAATCGTTGGAATCCCTCTTTCCAGATTTGGGAAAAAGGATTTTTGCGGATGTTCCCTTCCGCCAGCCGGGAGTCATAAACTTGATGACAGCCCAAGACATCCCCGTTGGGGAGGATCGAGCAGCGGGTCAAGCCAGCTCCGCAGAAGAAGGGTTTGCCAACATGCTTTTCCGAAAAACATTGGAGGTAGCCGTGTGATTCTCCCAACGCAATATGGAGACCAGGTATGGACTGATGTGCATCAACGAATTCCAATAGGGTGTGGAGTGTTGCCTGCGAGAGGTGGAAAATCCCTTGTCTTTGGGCGCGCCCTATGTTCATGAGCGGGGTTAAATGCCAATGCGTGACGCCATGCGATCTAAGAATGGGGATCAGTTGGGCCATTTGATCGATATTATTTTCGTGAACGACGGTGTTGACCATTCGCACCGGAACATGAATATCGGCAACGAGTCTCAAAGCATCCAGAGCCCGGCTGAAACTCCCTTCCACTCCCCGCCAGCGATCATGATCTTTTTCGAGGCCATCTAAGCTGGTAAAATATAGAAACCAGCGCAGCCCTTTCAATTGTTTCCAATGCTGGGATATGTAATAGCCATTGGTGACCACGCCAAGTTGGAGCGATTTCTCAGAAGCGTGCTTCAAAAGAACCGGCAAATCAGGTCGTTGAAATGGCTCGCCACCAGAGATCAGAAAACGTTTCAATCCCATCGCCGCCAAGTCATCAATAAGCGCGCGAGCTTCTTCCGTAGTCAGTTCGTCAGGGGCGCAACGGCCAGCCGACGCCTCACAAAAAGGGCAAGAGTAGTTACATTGGTAGGTGGCCAGCCATTGGACAAAAGTGGCAGGTTTTAGCCTCCCCCATTGAGCAAGCAGGAGACAATATTGGCGTTTGAGTCGTCCCCCCCGTTGGCAGTACCATCTCCCCATCCATGGGAAATGCGACAACCCTTGTTCGATCATTACCGCCAGATTCATGAAGAATCCCCTGGGATGGATGATCTGAGTATGATCCGCACAAAGGAAAACAGCAGATCAACCTTCATAGTGAACTCATTATTATCAGGGAGACTGAGGAAAGGCAAGGATTGGTTTTTCTGACATCGGAGTGATTAGCCTACACAGGAAGCTGTCGATTTTTTATGTATGGCGTCGGAGGTGGTGGGAGTCCACCCTGTAGTCATCCGGGCCGATTGGCGGCATTTGAAGGCATTTGGAAGGCATTGGTCAAGGCAGCGGCGGAATGCTCCAACAGCATTCATGGGAAAAGGCGGCATGATTGCTGATCCAGACGATTGCTTTACATTTCTCCAGCAGGCTGGGATCCCGCACGAAGTCTTTGATCGCCTCCGTAATCTGGCCGGGATTGGAGGCATTGTTGATGGGCATATTGAGGTGCTGTGGCAGCGTCTGCATCACGCCATCCGTAAAACTATCGCCCATCAGGATGACAGGGGAATCCGCCGAGAGTGTGGGCTGCCCCTTGAGTGATTTGAGCTGGAAGATGGCATAATCAATGGAGTCCACGCGCCTTTTCTGGTCCGGGGTCAGCGCCTCATATCCCGCGGACCTTGGCCTCATGAGGACTCTGACCAGCTGATATGCGGGCGGCTGGTTCAGGGCTTCTTGTATAAAGGAGTAGCGCCGGAGGCGCGCGGCGATTTCCCGGCAGGCAATCTGCTGAGCCCGGCTGGACCAATGGGGGTCTGATGGCAGATAAAGCATCTCCGGATTCTCATCCCGCGCCTTCAAGAAAAGAGGAAGCAGATCCACAACTTCCACATCCGCTTGGAGCAGCTCCAAGACCAGCTTACGCATATGGGGCGCTACCAACCGGTCGGCAGGCGTTTCCTCTACCTGGCGATCCGGATAAACCTCGGTCGCTTTAGGCACGGGCACGAAAATCAGGTCAATCCCTTTTTTCTTGAGCCAGCGTGAGACCTCCGGAACCGTTTTAAGTACCGGCCGTTTGCTCAGCCAGGAGTCCATGTCCGCGGCATCATAGAGATAAGGGATGTAGCTGGCTGGGGCGGTTTCAAAAAGCGGAGGCTCGCCCTTGGCCTCCAGAACCGGCATGCGCCCTTCAAAAGGGCCGCTGGCTTGTGGATTAAAGGCTTTGGCTTGTTTGATGCGCAGCTCCAAATGCGTCCGGAACGGCTGCAGTTTGGCGAACCATTGGCTCCAGTTGCCTCCGCCATTGCGGTTGCATTCCTGCTCAATGTGCTGGATCCCATCGGCGATGGCTTTGTCGCGGGGAATTCCCTTTGCGGATTTTGAATCAGGTTGCAGCGCCGAGGCTCCGCCGGCCGATAGCAATAAAGCCATTCCGATAAGTAAAAGTCTTTTCACAGAATCTCTCCAGAAATCACAAAGTAAGGGATGTGATCGAAGTCATCCAGCTCATCCACCCGTTGCGTGGCGCGGATCTCCTCCGGCGCTTGCTTCATGGGGACCAGGCGCATGCGCAGCCGGTCTCCGGGCTTGTAATGAGCAGGCGCCAGCCACTTGTTGTCCTTCATCCCCAAAAAGACCGCGATCAGGATGCTTTCGGTGTACTGTCCTGATTCAACCTTATCCACGCGAATCTGGAAGAAGGTCAGGCAATCCGGGTAGGGGGCGCTGGATGGCTCCGGCAACGCCGAAACCTTCTGGACCGTGCCGGCAATAATCAGTTCTGCACCAGCTCCCGCTGGTTTGGTAGGCACGACAGGTGCTGGCGGAGCGGGGACCCCGGAAGCTGCGGGCTTTCCGGAAATCGCCGGCTTCGTGAGCGCCGCCGCGCCAGTCGGGCCGGTTGGGACTGCCGATCCGGCTTGAACGAGTCCACGCCCAACAGGTGCAGTCGCTTTTTCCTGCCTTGAGGTCGCCGTCTGAGCAGGGATGATCAAGCGGATGGGCACCCAATTCTCCACGGCCAGATCGCGGATGGCAAATTGATAAATCACGACTCGCTTACCCACTAGGCGATCCTTGTTTTCGGGCCGGGCCAATTCACGCCGAATTCCGGTGGCGCCGCTTCCATTCATGGCCAGCACATCCAGCGGCCGGTGGAGCCGGTAGGAAAGGTGCTCGGCGAAGCCCGCGTCCGTCCCCCATCCCAGCGAATTGCTGGAATAAATGTTGGTGTAACTGTCGCCCAGCAGGAGGAGGTCGGCTTCAGATGATGCTTCCCATGGCTGTCCCGTGCTGGCATCCACCACTTGTTGAATCGTCACAGTCTGCGGCTGGAAAAAGCGCTGTCCCTCGGGAAGTTTCAACATATCCACTAAATCGCCCACGTGGCTGACTTGCCGGGGGCAGAGTCTATAATTTGCCGCTTCGGGCGAGGGCGCCAGTCCGTGCCGATTCTTGAGATGTTCGGCCAGCTGGCCGGCTACTTCATCCATGTAGTCGGGAGTCCAATGGCTGTCCTGTTGCAGGAACCGGATCTGATCCCGGCGCACTTGCACAGGCGCTGGATCGAAGACATCGACTCCCGCCCGTTCGAGCTCCTCCACAAAGCGGCGATAGCCGCGGTTGTTGGGGACGGGGACTTCCTCTTGTTCGCCCATTCGGCGGGCCAGCTGAGCGGGTTGCAGCATGGCCTTGTCGGGTGTAGGAAAAGCCACCAGCCGAATCCCCGCCTGGGCCAGATCCCGCTGGAACTGCAGCAGGGCCGGACGCGGGTCGGGATGCGGTTCGGTTTCGCCCTCCTTATCCACCATCCGTTTAGTGCGGATCAAGAGCTCTTTGTCATCCACGAAATCAGGGCCGGTTAGATAGGCTAATCCCGGCTGATAGTAAAGCCAACCATCCCGTCCTACAATGCCCTTTTCATTGCCGGCCCCAAGCCAGCTGGTCAAAAAGGCCTGCAGCCGGGGCTGGACAAAACGGCGGGCGATGGATTGCTGATCCAAAGCCTTCTCATAGCGGCCCAGTGCACGCCGGTCAAACAAGGGCTGCAGCGCCTGCCAGGCCAGACTCCATTGTCCAGCCCGAGCGGGCGCCCAAGCCTGCTGGAGGGGACGGAATAGGGAAAAAACTTGAGGGGTTTCTCCAGACGAGATTTCCAGGCATCCCTGCGCGAGAGGCAGGATCGAAATCAATAATAGGAAAGCCCAGGACATAACGATGGCGGTTTTCCGGCTCACTTCCGTTGAAGAGAGTTCCGCCTGGCTTTTTGCTTCTTTATAAGTATCATCCTGCCGGCTCATCACGTCTCCTCAAAACTGATAATATAAAAAGGGATTGACTGATTGGGTCCACATAAAAAGGATGCTCACCACCAGCAGGGCCAGGCAAACCGCGGCTTTGGGGAGCGTCAGCTTCTGAGTGAAGTTCCAAGCCTGAGGCGCGCGCCAGACAAAGAAAATACAGAGCAGAAAGATGAGCAGGTGATAAGGCGTGTAGATACTGGCCGCCACGGCTTCGCTCCCCCAGGGGACAACCTTCAGGCCAAACAGGGATTTGAAATAAATCCAGGCGGCCGGAAGCGTTTCGGCACGGAAAAAAACCCAACTCAAACAGACAATGAAGAAGGTGATGAAGACCCGCATGGGGCGGGGAAGATGGCGATAAGGGCTCTCTTTCCCCTGCATGCGTTCGGCCGCTAGCATAACCCCCTGAATGCCGCCCCAAATCAGGAAACTCCAGGAAGCGCCATGCCACATCCCGCCAATCAGCATGACCAGCATCAGATTGACATAGGTTCGGCCATGGCCCTTTTTATTGCCGCCCAGCACAATATAGAGATAATCGCGCAGCCAAGTGGAAAGCGAGATATGCCAGCGCCGCCAGAAATCCGTAATGCTGTCGGAGTGGTAGGGACTGTCAAAGTTCTTCATGAACAAGAGGCCGATCATCAGTCCCAACCCGACTGCCATGTCGGAATACCCCGAGAAATCGAAATAAATCTGAAATGCATAGGCCACCACGCCGTACCAGGCGTCATACCAGTGGAGGGCATGAGCGGTAAAGGCGCTATCCGCCACATGACCCATGGGATTGGCCAGCAGGATTTTCTTGGCCATCCCCAGGGCAAAAAAGCTTACGCCGCGGGCAAACTTCTCATAGCTGAAAATCCGGAACCGGATTTGCTCGGCAACCGTCTGATACCGGATGATGGGGCCGGCCACCAGATGGGGGAAATCTGCGACGAAGAATTGGTAGTCAATGGGATTCTTCATGGCCCGCGCATTGCCTCGATACACATCAATCGCGTAGCTCATGGATTCAAACGTATAAAAGGAAATTCCCACGGGAAGGGCCACATGAATCAGGCCGGCTGAGAGCTGGTCGAGTCCTAAAGCTCCCGTCAGGGCATTCAAATTGCCCACGGCAAAATCAAAATACTTGAAATATCCGAGAATGCTGAGATTGGTAATGATGGAAACCGCCAGGGCGATCTTCTGCGCTCCGTTGCGTGGTTGATCCTTGGGCAACCAGGGCATGTCCAAACCGGAACAGGAGAGGCCGGAAAACCTGACCAGCGCCAGGCCGCAGAAATAATCGACATAGGAGCTGAAAAGCATCAGCAACACCCAAACCGGATTGGCCCAGCCGTAAAAAATATAGCTGAAGAACGTCAGCCCCGCTGACAGGTAGCGAAACCGGACCGAATAAGTAAAGAGCAGGACCAGCGGAAGGAAATAGAAAAGAAAAATATGCGAGCTAAATACCATAGGGGGGGCATCCGCGTTGGATTAAATTTGATGGCAAACTCCTGCATCGCGAAGTTCCATTGGTCCATTGAAACGGCAGCGAACGAGTTGAGACCATGTATGGCAAAAAGGATAAACAATAGCGGCATTCGAAGCAACCAGAAAGAGGACGAGAATGGTGCTGGGACCGGGAGGGTGACTAAGGTGAGAAACGGGCTGGATCAAGCAGGCTCCGCTTCAGATGCCGGAATCCCCTCCCAGCCCATACTCGCAGGGGAAACAAGCCGGAAGAATAAATCGAAGACAATAAAGGTCAGCATTATTCAATGGGCGGTCGAATGGTTTGATTGGACTTCCAAATAGCGGATGACGCCTTTTATTGGGGAGATAAAAAAAGGCAAGAGCTTAACCCGGCCAAGGGAGAAATCCTGGAGGATTTTCCGGACTCTCGGCTCTGCGGCATGTATGGAGAATAAGGGCATGGAACCTGGGACGGCTTGTTGTTTAATGAGCGATCAGGCGGAGGGAAGATGACTGCAGAGAAAAGCACTGGTCAATGGCATGGAGCTTTGCATCCGACTGTTAATTCCGGGGTGGACGGTATGAAGGCGCCACTATACGTGATTTCCCGGGGAATTTGGTTTAATGCGATCCATTTGCCTGAACGTACCTCCTCAGAAAATCAAATTTGGGCAAAGGTGGAGCGGGCACTCCGTGCACGCTGGCTCGGCAGGCGAGGTTAGCCAAGCGACGCGCGACGGGTGACTTCGTCACACTCGCGCGTCTCATCTTCTTGTTGTGCCTGCCACGCTGGCATGAGTAGCTACCTAGAAAATAGCGTGGATGGAGGCGGGGTGCCCCCACCCCGTCTGGGTTTGCCAAGCTTGCTGAGACGGCCTGAGGGCAGGCCGCCTCCATCATCCCATCTTTATTGTCTTGTTAAGCCCGCAGTGCTGGCATGAGTGGCTTCTCATTAACACTGCCAGATACTTCATGGCAAGAGTCAGCGTGGAATTTGGTGTAATCAAAAGTGAGAGGATCTTTAATTCGGCGGAAGGTCAGGGCAATTTGATTTACAGGCTGGTCGCTCTCATGTAAAAGCCAATGCTACCATACCAAAGCCACTCTTCCAGCAAATGAGCAACCGCACGAAATCATCCTTTGCCACACCAAGCCGGTTGAAAGGCTGAAACATGGCTATTAGCCACAACGCTAGACCGAGCCAGGGCACTGACGCTCTCTAGTGGGCTGCCCCTTACCAAGGATGTTGGCACGGCGGGCCGGGAAGGACTATAGTATTCATTCTGGATATCTATTATTTTCCCTGCCTTAACGTCAGAACTTTCCTCTCATTTTTAATCACACCCCGTGGAACTTTCTATGGCATCATGCCGGTTCCGTGGAGTTTTATCCGCAGGCAAAGATCGGAATTAGGGCTTAGCGATTTTGCCAATGACGGTGAGAATTTCCATAAGGGAATAAGGTTTCTGGACGATGGCACGGACGCCGTGCCGCAGAAGGTTTTCACGGAGTTCCGGATCCAAATTCCCGCTTGCCACTACCACGGGAAGCATTGGTTCAATTTTGTGAAGTTCCCTGAAAAGCAGATCCCCCGTGAGCTTCGGCAAACCATAGTCCGTCAGAACCAGATCGATTTCGTGTTGATGTTTGGAGTAAAGACTGAGCGCTTCCATCCCGTCGTGAGCTTTGATCACTCTGTAACCATCCCGCTTAAAGGCTAAATCCAGCATTTGGATTAAAAGGAGTTCATCTTCCACCAGCAAAATAGTGCTCTGGCCGGATAATGCCTTGCTTTCCGATGCTGCTGGGGCTTCCGGCAATGCAGTCATGCTGGTGGCCTCGGGCAGGAATAGGTTGAAAGAGGCGCCGTGTCCGGGCTGGCTTTCCACTTCGATGAAGCCGTGATGCAATTGGACAATCCCGTAAACCACCGCTAATCCCAGTCCGCTCCCCCGTCCCGGCTCTTTGGTGGTAAAAAAGGGCTCAAAGATTCGGCTGCGGGCCACTTCATTCATTCCAGGGCCGGAATCGCGAACGCCAATCCGGACATAACGATGGGCGCGAGCTTCTGGAATCCGTGCCCGTAGCGAGGCGCCATCGAGTGTGGATGTGGTGAATTCAAGCATTCCCCCTTTGGGCATAGCATCGCGAGAATTCAGACTTAAGTTGAGCAGAGCCTGATGGATTTGTCCATGATCGGCATTAATCGGGGGAAGAGGGTCCTGGAGGTTGACTTGAATGGCAATGATTTTGGGAAATGTTTCCAACAGCATTTCGACCAGATCCCGGATGATCACATTCAGATCGATGGGGAGAAAAGAAACCGCGGATTTCCGCGCGAAGGTAAGAATTTGCCGGACCAACGCAGCCCCGCGCTGGGCGGCTATCTCAATGGCATTGATCGAACGGGCCAGTTCCAAATCTTTTGGATTCATTTCGGAAAGAAGGCCCGTATAGCCAATAATGATGCCTAAAAGATTATTGAAGTCATGCGCGATCCCGCCGGCCAGCGTGCCTATGCTCTCCATTTTTTGGGAGTGCAGAAGCTGTTGCTCCAGTTTTTTCCTTTCGGTGACGTCCTGCTTTATGGCGATGAAGTGAGTGATGACCTGGTGTGAGTCGAATACCGGAGTGACGGTCATTTCCTCGATGTAAGTTTCTCCATCCTTTTTCCTGTTCACCAATTCATTATGCCAGGTTTTTCCGGCCAATACGGTTTCCCAAAGTTCCGCAAAAAAATCGGGAGCTTGAATGCCGGCGTTGAACGACTTCAAATTCTTTCCTCGCACCTCCTCATCCAAATAGCCAGTCATGGCGGTGAATGCGGGATTGATCCAGAGAATTTCGCCGTCACGATTGGAAATTACGATGGCATTGGCCGCGGATTGCAAAGCCGCACTTTGAAGCCGCAATGTCTCGGCGAACTCGCGCTCCCGGCGGAGCTCCTCCTTCTGGGCCGCCAATTCCCGTTCATGGGCGCGGGTACGGCTTCGGTAAAACAGAAAAATGAGAGAACCTGCCGCACACGCGTAGAATATATATGCCCACCAGTTCGCCCAAATCGGGGGAATGATCACGATGGAAAGAGCGGCGCCAGTCGTGTTCCAAAGCCCATCGCTGTTGGAGGCTTGTACTCGGAAGGTATAGCGTCCCGGGGGGACATTAGTATACACGGCAACATGGCGCGAGTCAGGCGGACTCCATTGGACGTCAAATCCTTCCAATTGGAACCGGTACCGGTTTTTTTCCGGCACTACGAAATCGAGGGCGGCGAATTCCAGGGAGAAAAAGTTTTCATAATGCCGGAGCCGGATTTCCTCGTTTGCGGGATATTCCTTCTTTTCAGGGTCCATTAATCCAAAACGTCGTAGAGCCGTGATTACAACAGGTGGAGCGTGTGGATTATCAAGGATCTCCTCGGGATGGAATGCCGTAATCCCATTCCCGCCGCCGAAATACATAATGCCAGAGTTCCCGAGAAAATATGCCCCTTCATTAAACTCGTTATCTTGTAGCCCATCCCGGGTGGAATAGGCGTGGACATTCCTGGTTTCAGGGGAAAATCGACAAATTCCCCGGTTGGTGCTGAGCCAGAGGTTCCCAGCCGGATCGCCCAAGATCCCATAAATGGTATTATTCGGAAGTCCGTCCCGCTCAGTGAAAGCAGTGAAAGTTTTACGGTCCGGGGATAACCGGTTCAGTCCCCCCCCCAGGTTCCGATCCAGAGCGCTCCACTTGGATCTTCATAAAGAGATAGAATCCGGTCATTCCGGAGAGAATTGGCATTGGCGGGATCGTGCCGGAAACAAACAAATGTTCCGTTGGAGAAACACTCCAGACCCTCCGCGAAAGTGCCCATCCAGAGAGCCCCATCCCGAGTTCGCCTCAAACAGAGAATCGCATTGCTGGCTTGTGCGCCAAGTTTCGCCGGATTGGCGGGCATGTGGATTAGATTCCCGCTTTTCGTGTCGAGGCGGAATAGACCCCGCCCTAAGGAACCAATCCAGAGTGTCCCGTCGGGGTCTGCCCAGAGTGCCATGAGCGGATTATTAAAAAGTCCATTCCGAGAGGTTCCCGAGATAGGAAAGGATTCAAACTTGCCATTCGCTCGATTGAATCGGAAGAGTCCTCGTTTCCCGGTGCCAACCCACAGAGTTTTGGCATTATCTTCCTGGATACTATAAATGTCATTGTCGGGAATGGCTTCAACTTCCCGCGAGCCGGCCTGAAAGCGCATAAACTGAGAGGCGCCCGGATGGAGGCAATTCACTCCCCCTCCCAAGGTCCCGGCCCATAAGGCTCCCGCGGAATCTTCGTACAGAGCATAGACGTTTTTGTGGTTCAGGCTTCCCGGATCGTCAGGCGAATGGGAAAAACGGCGGAAACGTTTCAAGTCTGGAAGAATCCGAAAGAGACCCACTCCATTGGTCCCGGCCCAGATTACTCCGGAACGGTCCACCATGACCGCCTGCACACCCTCTACATTGAAATCATGCGCCCCTTTATCTCCGGGCTGTAGAAACCGGACCAAGGTTTTCCCGTCATATTTGTTTAATCCTGCGTCGGCTGTTCCGATCCAAATGTTGTGCTCTCGGTCTTCGCCCAGAGACCAGATTTTGTTCGAGCTAACGGTGTTTGGATTAGCGCGATCGTGCCGATAAGAATGGAACTTTTCAGTGCTCCGGTCAAATGTGACAAGTCCGCCTCCCCACGTGCCAATCCAGAGAATCCCAGGGCTGCTTTCTAATAGAGAGACGATGTTGTTGACGGGGAGGCTGTTTTTGTCAGCAGGATTGTGGTTGTATCTTTGGAAATGTTTTTTGCCCGGATCAAGGCGGCAGAGCCCATTGTAAGTCCCGGCCCATACTGTCCCATGTTGGTCGATATATACTGTCCAGACATTGTTGTTGCTTAAACTGGTAGAATCGGCAGGGTCGTGCCGGTAATTTTCGAAATAGCCTTCGCTCATATGAAAACAGCTCAGGCCGCCGCCCCAGGTGCCCAGCCAGAGGTTCCCCGCTGGGTCTTGCCGGATGGCCAGGACTCCATTCCCCGCAAG
The DNA here is from genome assembly GCA_963803155.1 of uncultured Acidobacteriota bacterium. Taxonomy (GTDB): domain Bacteria; phylum Acidobacteriota; class Terriglobia; order Versatilivoradales; family Versatilivoraceae; genus CAWDMN01. The sequence goes on along the minus strand of CAWDMN010000081.1, from coordinate 1,192 downwards.
GCTGCGGGGATTTTGCGGATCATGAAGATACCGGATAAAATGGCCTGAAGCCCGGTCTAACCGGTTGAGCCCCCCATTATTGGTGCCGACCCAGAGCGTGCCTGAACAGTCTTCGAAAAGCGAAGATATGTAATTATCCGACAAAGAGGCAGCATCCAGGGGGTCGTTCTGAAAGGCGACAAAGCCATTTCCATCGTATCGGTTCAGTCCTTCCTGAGTGCCAATCCATACAAAACCCCGGCTGTCCTGTAAAATGCTGCTGATGGAACTCTGAGACAGACCTTGTTCTGTGGTGAATTGTTGAATGGTTCGGGTGTGGTCCGAACAAACGGCAGGCATTTCCAACAAAATTAAAATGATGATATGAAATAGGCAGGTTTTTTTGCATCGTGTCCCAGGAAATCTCAAGTCGATGGGATCTAATAAGCCATTCATTGCCTGCATGGAAGAAATTTCCCTGGAGATAAAACGGTTCAATTTAAATAGGAGAATTAAGGATGATCTTACTAACTCTGAGAGGAACAATCCTCGCCAGAATTGTACAAATATACTACTAAAATATACGATTTTGATAGAAATATTATTACAAACTCCTACGGACTTCCGAAGTGAGACTTTTTTTCGGAGAACTGTTTGGATAAAAATTTCACTAGGAAGGCGGAGAGGTGATGTACAAGAAGATCAGCCACCCTCAATCGAGGCAATCCCTTGGCTTTACTTTTTCTGGTGTGATCAAAAAGTCGAGGGTGGAAAATTGACTACATATGGGAATCCCTGATTTCCATTTCGAAAGGATTTTTCTCATTTTCCATTTCATGACTCCACTGACGTACCGAGACTGGATCCAAGATTAAATGGACCTGTTGGATCAGCAAACCACAACTCGACTCAAGATCAGCCATTTTCATCCCTCGAACCGACTAATTTAGTTAGAAGATACCGCGGATTTTCGGATAGATGGCGGAGCTGTTCTTCTGAGAGCAATTCATGATGATAGAGTTGTGCGATTTTTGAAAAGAGGGTGGAACGCCTCCAGTCATCGAAGCAGTCGGCAATGATGGCATCAGACTCCATGATATGCCGATAGAGAGCCATATATTTTTCGTGTGGAGAGGAATTGCCTTGCTGAAGAATTTCCTGGGCCTTGAGATTGATTCTTTCACACAATGTGGAAAGCAAGCCCTGCTTGATA
>CAWDMN010000080.1:0-19242 GCA_963803155.1 uncultured Acidobacteriota bacterium | reverse complement strand
AAATGCGCCACGCTTGCTTGGCGCATTTCAAGCCCGCCACCAACCTTACGATTTCACAAAGAGCGAATGATGCTGGATTTCGTTCCAGCCGGTCCTGGGCAGTGTGCGCGGCAGGGGCTGTGCTATGCCATTGCCGTCGATGGTGCGGCAGCATAATTCGTAATTGCCGGGAGGCAAGCCGGGGATTAATGACGCCCAGTGAACAATGGTGTAGCGTATCGGCCATTGGAGGGGCGCGCCGGTGGCCGGATCAGTCTGGGCCGTGGAAGGCAACTTCCCCCCCGGAAGATCTCCACCCCAGTTGGCGGGAGGCGGAAGAATGGCACAGTCTTTCCAATCGGCTTTGGAAAGATATGGGTCGTCCGCCGGCCAGGGGTTCTGCAGAGAATGCACACAGTGCTGAACCTTGCTAAGGCTCGATAGGCCGATCTGTGCCATACCCGTAAGGGCGAAAGGTTTTGCGGCGGGAATCTCAGCGGGCGCATTGATAAATCTAGCCCTGGTCTTTAGCGCGTTTTCCGGATCATTGTTCAAATCCGCGTCTGAATCGTTGGCCTTGAATTCGTTGGTGAGGACGACTCGGTGAACCCACTTGATTTGCTTGCTGCCATATGCGCCCGGAACGATTATCCGCACCGGTCCCCCATGTGAGGCCGGAATAATCTGGCCATTCATCTTATAGGCGAGAATGACGGGCATCTGCCCCGGAGGGTTTTCCAGAATCTGCGCCAGCGGCAAAGAACTTTGAAATGGGGGAAGGTTTTCGGGGTGGTAGCTTTGGTAATAGACCCGGCGGACTTTGTCCTTGGGCCGGGTTAGCCCGATGACTTCCCGGAGAGGCACCCCCTCCCACAGGCTCATGTGAAATGGATCGGGGCCATTCGTGCAGGTACAAACTTGCAGGAAACGGGTGCCGTGCTTGTCGGCCAATTTCATCAGGCCATTCCAGTCCAGGGCGTTGCCGAGTTTCCGGGAGAAGGGTTTTTCCACAACAGAATCACTCGCAGGATCCGGGACCACTTCAAGGGACCACGTCTCCGGGACCAGACCTACATCGCGAAGCCTTTCCAGAGAAAGTTGGGCGACACCCGCTTTCCCTTTGTCCAAAATGTGGGCACGGCTCAAGGGAGTCAGGTACTCCAGTTTGGACATGGCTTCCTGCAATTGAGCGTCGGGCGTGGTGTTGCTGGCGGCGAGCGGAGAACCGTTCCAAGCTGCGATCGCTACGCTCCCCAATTGGCAAAAGTAACGCCGCGTCACCAATCCATGCTCGTGAAAGAGATCATATCCATTCATACAACCCTCCTAATCGTTGTAGATAACTGCACGCCGACTGACGAAAGCTGGGGGAAACCTTCCTTAAAAAAAAGAAAATTAGCCTATGTTCGGCCCATCCATTTTGGCCTTTGTGATCAAGAAAGCGCCAAGCCGAGCATTAGACTTTCCCCCCTCCTAAAATTCAACTCGGTATGGCTTGCCGGCAATCGCCTTAAAGCGGACTTCCCGCGGAGAGCCATCCGCCTTCACGGGCTTTCCTTGACGGGTCACACGGGGGACACCGGATCCCTTGAACGATGGAAAGCTGATGTGGAAATCCCGGTCAAATTCCGACTGAACTTCCACGGAACGGCTGGTGGGATAATTTAGCCTCAGTTTGCCGAGTATGAGCCGCCTTCCTGTGGCGTCCGCGGGTCTGCGGATGGTTCGAAAGTCTTCCTGCACACCATAGAGGTTTTCCACCATCATATTCCATATGGCGCACGACATCCCCAGCCCGCTCACTCCAAGAGGTTCGCCGGTCTGACTATCGTAGGTTTCATTGATGCCCTTCTCTTCAATCAAGGCGCGCAAGCGGAGTGTTAGAGCCATAGCCAATTCGTCGTACCCATATTGGCGGAGTCCATGGGCGACCAGGTAGGTGGTGGGAGGCCACATGTCGCCGCGCCAGTATCCACGAGGATTGTATTTGGGCTCGTCCATGGCGCAGGTAGGGACCGGGTAGGGGGCCCACCAGCGCCGCGGATTTTTGAGTTGCGCCGCCAGGGCCGCGGCTTGTGCGGGAGTGGCGGCTCCGGCGGCGAGAGTCAGGAATCCCTGTATAGTCCGCACCGGAATCTGCCGGTCGCTGTCCCGATCGAGGCTGTAGAAAAACTCATCGCGGGAGTTCCACATCTTCTGCTGCATAGCCTGGATGCGGCGAGCCACCGTCTTTTCATAGCGACTCGCCAACTCGGTTTGGCCCAGTTCCCGGGCAATCTCGCCAATCGCCCTTTCCGTCATCAGCAGGAAAGAGGTTTGCTCCACTCCTTCGACATTTCCATACCATGCTCCGCCTTCTTTCCTGCGCGGATGCAATGTCATTTGCATTTCGTCCAGAGGCAGATGAAAGTCGAAAGTTTCGAACCTGGCCGTCTGCAGGAGAGAGTTGCGGTCCACCGCCTCATACGCGCCATACTCGATCAATCCGTCCCCATCCGTATCGCGCTCGGTGGAATACCATTCATCAAAAGCCACGAGATTAGGCAGTGCCCGTTCAATCAATTGCCGGTCATTGGTTTGCCGGTATGCCAGTAAACAGCCCCAGCCCAAAATCGGGATTTGCGAATAGCCGACTGGTGGCCAGGCTTTTCCCTCTTTGCGGAGCGTGCGGGCCCCCAGAAAATTGGGAACCATGCCGTAACGGAAACTGCCCTTGGGAGCATCCGGGTTATTCTCAATGGTGTACCAGTAATTTTCAAAAACCTCCCTGACTACCTTGTCATCGTTGAGTGGAGCAAAGGCATTGACTACGAACATCGTGTCCCACAGCCACTGCCCGAGATAGTAGGATCCCCCGGGAGCCAGCCAGCGATAGGGAAGTTCAGGCGGCATCGGATCGAAGAGCTTTCCCAAAACACATTCCCGGTAAACCCGTTCGATCAGCGCGTTGATTTTCGGATCGTCGGTGCTGACCAACTCATGCAACCGGGGTCCATACTCTTTATATCTTATTTCCGCCTGGCGCCGGAATTCTTCCGGCATGACGCTGATCTGGGGGTTTTGGGCAGCCCGGATCCTAAATGAGCCATAAAAAAGAACAACTAGCCCCAAGAGAATATAAATCAATTGCGGCATTCTTCGATAAGTCCTACGATTAATCCCTTTTCGGTTGTCCCCTTTAGTGGTCATCCCACCTCCTTCCGACTCTCATTGCTTTCTGATTTCCTCGAATATTATATTGCCATCCCTTTTTCTCAAAAAGTCCGTTGAAACTTTGCCAGAGCGGATCCCGTTCATTGAGCTGAAGAGAGAGGGTCCAATCCACTTCAGTGAGGACCGCCTTGGCTTTTTCAAATTGGAAAGCCTCCCAGGGGATTTGTCCCGGCTGCAATCCTTTCTTTCCGCCGTACCAATTCAGCCAGGTGCCATTCGCCAGATTCTCGAGGAGCGCACGAAAGGGGAGGTAGTCAAGATAAAGGGTCCTATGCAGGGTAGGATAGCCCGGCGCCTGCAAATTGAGAATAGAATGGACCGGAATCCGCAGCTCCACGGATCCTCCTTCGGCCCTCACTGTTTGAATCAGCCTATTTTCCAACAGGACTTGAATCTTCACGTTTTGAACCGCTTTTCCCGTGTGGGGATCTACCAGATGCAGCCGAAGGTGCGAGAGTAGTGGAGCAGGAAAGTTCTTCTCCTGAAGACGAAAATAAATAGGGCTGGTGAGGCAAACATCGCTGTCCATGAATTGCAGCGCGGACTTGTCGCCCCTCACGATGCGATCGCAAATGGCCATCACATCCAGCTGTTCGGGAACAAGACTGGTTTGGCGGCCATAAGCCTTGAGGACATACCAAGCATTTTCGTTTTCGCGAAGGGTGACCTGTGCTTCAAATTTCCGCGGCTTGGATTTTCGTAAATCCCAGAGCTGATGAATCCGCCCGTTGCGGAAAAGGATCAGATAGCTCAAATTGTCATCTTTTTCTCCCGAGGATAAGGCGTTGATTCGAAGCGTCCGGCTTCTTCCATCGGCTGGAATTTCATCCCCGAAAGAGTATCGCCCATCCACGCTGGCCAGCACTACGGGGCCGGAAGTCACGAAAGTCCGCCCGGTCTTGATTGCCTGAACTACATTATTAATTTGCAATGCAGGACCGGCTTGAAAGTACGTACGCTTGGATCCGTAATAGAAACGGTCTTCGGGGGTAAGGCCACCATCCAACTCCGCCAGCGGTGTCAGGCGATACCCTTGATTCAGCACATGAAACCAGAGGTTTTGATAGAAGTATTGGTCCCGATCATACCCCATAACCACCATTCCGTCCCAGAGGCCGCCGGCGAGCAGGTTGAAAGCCAAGTAGCCGGCCGCGTTGGTCACATATTTCTCGATATCCCCCCGTTTCTGCCACCACCAGGAGGTGGGATGCGGAATTATCGCGGCAGCATTTTCCGCAATTTTCAGGCGGGAAACCAACTCGACATCGGGAATCGACGGAAATGGTAAAGTGTCGAAATTCCATTCCTGCATCGAGACGGACTGATAATATCTAGTTTCATAAGTTGAATCGATGGCAGCATCGAAATAGCCCCGGGTCGAACCGAGACCGAACCAGAAGGTATGTCCGCTGCGGTACTTCGGCATTTCCGCGCCATACGATAGCAGAAAGTTCTCATCCGACTGCTTGGCAAATCCCTCCCGCCAGTTGGCGTCATTAAAACCGGCCCATTGCTGGCAGGCGCAGATAAAATCAACTCCCTGAGCACGGCATATTTTTCGAACCGTTTCGGTTATCGAATCATTCCGGGGTTGAGTGGAGTCGACATGCGAATGTCCTTCGCCATTGATCCACCCCAGCGATTTCAGCTTGATCCAGGGTTCAAGAAAAATCCGTGCCTCGACTCCAGCGCCCGTTCGAACATCAACGGCATGATTTTGTGAAACATAGTCGATCCCATGATGAATTTCGAGCAGGTAATGGCCTGGAATCAGCGGCTGTTCCAAAAATCCCTTGTCGTCAGTAAATATTCCCGGAAGGTGACGATAGTAGCTCTGCACTACCTGGCTTTTTTCGTCACGGATGACAACGCGCGCCGGCAGCGGCTTTCCGGTCTCGCGATCGAAGACGTGAACCGTGAGGGCCTCTTGCCCTTTGAGCAGGCGGAGGGTAGTAGAAGGAAAGGAACTGGCAATTTTGTTGTCAGCAAGGAAGATGGCAATGGCGGAAAACAGGAAGGCGGAGAACAATAGGGCGGCTGAAGGACCATTCCATTTAGATCCCCTTATCCATTGTCCATTCCCACTCAAACAAGTTCCGCCAAAATCCTTTGTCCAATTCTTCATTGGCTGGTTACTCCGATCGTTCCTCCCCCATATCATGAATGAAATCCTTATCACTTGTCCTCCCTTTTGACATTGTCTCAGAAGGCGCCTTAAAAGGGGTCATTCTTTTTGGAGCGTGCCAGCGAGAGTTTGTTTTTGTCGCCGTACTTAATTTTCGGTAACTACTCATGTAGATAGAATTCAGGAGTCGGAATCCAGAATGGCCTACGAATAGGCCTCTTTAAGATTGGGCTAAAAACTTATGAGCCTTTTGCCACGCCACAAGGGCATCAAATCTCGTTGCTGGCGGGTTCATTCTGACTACTGAATTCTGGCTTCTGGCTACAACCTGAGAAGTTACAATTTTCGAATTGTATTTAGTCGGGAGGAATCAACAAGAAATTCAGCAATACAGATGCGGAGCTGCACATGCCAGCGCGGCTGTCACACCAAGACGATGAAAACGGGATGATGGAGGCGGCCTGCCCTCAGGCCGTCTGAGCCAACTTGGCAAACTCAGACGGGGTGGGGAGCACCCCGCCTCCATCCACGCTATTTTCTAGGGAGTCACCCATGCCAGCGCGGCTGGCACAACAAGATAATGAAAATTGGTTCGAGCACGGGCAAATACTCTGGTAAACCATGCTGTTTTTTGCCCGTGGCACCCTCGTGTTATATCAACAACTTACAGCGATTTTCTGAGGAGTCCCGCTGTTTTTCGACTCCGGGTGTCCGATATTGGAATGGCCATGTCCCGCATGCGGACACGTGGACATTTCTCTTCCCCTGCTTCATTCACTTGTCTCCTCTCTTGGACAAAAAAAATCAATGTTTTAGGCAGAGGGGCTCACTTGGCAGGCAAGTTGCATAAGCAAGCAGTAATCGCAGCTACGTAGAGGCAGATGAATTGGTGGCTGCAATTCGAGTGAGTTTGATTCAATTGGGATATCGATGCGGCCTTGGCCTGAAGCATCTCTTATTCGAAACTCTTGCTGATCTTCCATTGATCACAGCTTTTGCTTCCTGGAGGCAGAATGACCACATTGGTTCAGGACTTGCGTTACACCTTTAGGCAATTCAAAAAGAATCCTGGATTTACAGGGCTCGTGATTGCTCTATTGGCTTTGGGTATTGGAGCCAACAGCGGCATTTATTGTGTCATGGACGCAGTGCTGATCAGATCTTTGCCTTACAAAGAGGCAGGCCGGGTGGCGAACCTCCGCTCCACCATGGAAAGCTCTCCGCAATTTTCAATGATGTGTGTCTCCTACCTGAATTTTCTGGATTGGAAAAAAGAGAGCACCACCTTTGAAAGTATGGCGGTTTCCGATCCTGGAAGTTATTTTTTCTTGAATTCCCCGGGAGGAGCGGAACGGTTTCTGGGAGTCAGCGTCTCCGGCGATTACTTTCAAATGCTTGGAGTGCAGCCCTTCCTGGGCCGCAACTTTCTAGCGGAGGAGAGCGCTGCCGGCAAAAACCACGTCGTCATACTCAGCCACAAGCTTTGGCAACACCGATTCGGGGCCCGTCCGGATATAGTTGGCGAGAATATTGTTTTAAACAATGCCCCTCACACGGTGATTGGCGTAATGCCGGATTCTTTTCGATTTTACCTCTATCCCCAGAATTGGTATGACGCTGAACTGTGGACTCCCCTGGATCTTACCCCCTACCTGGGAAACCGGGGCGCCTTAAACTTAAGGGCTACTGCCCGTCTCAAGCCCGGAGTCTCGCTCACGAAGGCTCAGACCGAGCTAGACACCATCGCCCGCAGGCTGGAGGCTCAATATCCAAATAGCAATAAAGGTTTAGGAGTGCGGGCAGAAATCTTGCAGGATGCCCTTTTCGGGGACAGCCGCCCCTTGTTTATTATTCTGTTAACGACGGTGGGCACGGTATTGCTGATCGCCTGTGCCAATGTTGCCAATATGCTTCTGGCCCGCACGGCGGGCCGGCAAAAGGAAATGGCAGTGCGAACGGCCCTCGGAGCTTGTCGAGCGCGGCTGCTCCGCCAGACGTTGACGGAGAATCTGGCATTGTCATGCTGTGGAGGAGCCCTTGGCATCGTGTTAGCCTACTGGGTTGCCGTGGTGGTCAACCAGATCAGCCTGACGGCCACCCCCGGCCTGTTCCCTCGGTTCCCTGATATCAGGGTGGATTATCGGATTGTGGCTTTTACCGGGCTGCTCAGTCTGTTGAGCGGAATGCTGATTGGCATTGTTCCCGCCCTCAAGCACACCTCCACAAATCTCATAGATGCCTTGAAACAGGGTTCTCAAACTGCCTGCACCTCCTTGCGGCGGCATCGTCTGAATCGGCTATTGGTGGTGGCCGAAACAGCTTTGTCCGCGGTGCTTCTCATTGCCGCGACATTATTGGTAAAAAGCTTCATCAAGACGTGGCAGCAGTCTCCCGGCTTCCAGCCAGAGAATGTCATTTCCATGGAGACGACTCTTCCCTTGCCGCAATATAGCGACTCCAAAAAATCGATCGATTTTTATTCCCGCTTGGCTGACCATTTGAAAAATCTGCCCGGAGTCACCAGTATGGCCTTGACCAGCGATTTGCCCCCCACGGGTGTCAATGAAGTTACGGGGGTCGTGGTCGAGGGAAGGCCCATGCCTCCCTCTCAGAGACCCGATATCGAATTGATTCACAGGGTAAGCCCCGGTTACTTTAGCGTCATGGGGATTCCCTTGCTGCGGGGCCGAGATTTCACGGAACGGGATAATGCCTCTTCCCCGCCCATGGTGATCATCAATCAGTCTCTGGCTCATAAATATTGGAACAATAAGGATCCCCTCGGAGCGCATTTGCGACTTGACGGCGGAGCGTCGTATGAGGTAGCCGGCATCATAGCCGATGTGAAGCAGGAGGGGCCCGCGCGGCCGCCCATTCCGGAACTATACACCTCCTATCGTCAATCAGGATTCTCCATGTTGTTGCCCGTGTTGCGAACCGTTCAGGATCCTCTCTCCTTGGCTCAAGCGATGAAAGAAGCCGTACACACCCTCGATCCTAATGTCGCGGTGGAAAATGTCCGCACGATGGACCAACACCTGGCCGACAAGGCTTCACTTTCGCGCTACGCCATGACTACCATGGCTATATTCGCTTTCCTGGGCCTGATTCTCGCCATGGCGGGTATTTACGGGGTGATATCCAACATCGTCTCCCAACGAACCCAAGAGATTGGGATTCGGCGCGCTTTGGGGGCTCGCTCGCGGGACATTATAAAAATGGTTATGCGGCAAGGAGTGATGATGGTTTTGATCGGTGTCTCGGGCGGACTGGTAATGGGATTGGTCACAATGCGCCTGCTCTCGAGCCAGCTCTATGGCGTAACGCCCTCCGATCCAGCCACCTTCCTGTTGATTGCCGGAGTGCTCCTATTGGTAGCCTTGGTTGCGTGCTGGGTCCCTGCCCGCCGAGCCGCACGGGTAGATCCGCTGGTGGCGCTGCACTACGAGTAGTGATTCCGCTCTTCAGAATGGCGCTCACCGCGGACACACTGGGGCCGCACTATAAAGACTCAGTCGTCTCAGAAACGAATCAGGCGATCTCGCCAGGCAGGCATCTTTTCGGGATGGCTTCTGGCGGCGACTCCAGCCCTTTGGGGACTACTGCCGATCGACGATGGACAACTGCTTCCATAAAAAGTTCACTCTCAAAGCTAGGCTACACCCCAGACTTAAGACGCATGTCCTTTGCCTGGTCTGAGGTGCAGCCTCGCAGTGGTTAGGGGCCAGCGGTCAGGATCCAGAAGTCCACATTCCCAGAAACACGAACCCTTGACCTGTTTTTCAACGATATGAAAACCCCATTGACCTCAAGTGCGGTTCACCCTGGATTATCGTAATCTTCCCATCTTTTCCCTTCAGAATTTGCCCTGGTCCTCTTGTCGAGCATAATCCTCCCGTTGTTGTCCCTTGTGACGGTAATTTCACCGTGCTGCGGAACTGCCGCTGAAAGTAATCGTTCAGAGGGGAACCCGAAGGGTTCAGTCCCCCCCCCTGAACGGTTACCGCTGAAATGATGTCCCACTTGACACACGGCTTTGCCCACCGTATATTGCGTTCGATATAGAACGTTCTATAGAGAACAAAGGAAGAGGCGATGCCACGACACATTATGTTGGTCGATCTGCTGCGCGAGGTGCATCGGGGCCTGTCCGAACGGATGCGAAAAGTCGTGCACGAGCATGGAGTCCCCTTCACTCTCATGATCGTCGTCAGGTCCATTCACGAGCATCCCGGCATCACCACCAGCGAGCTGGCGCGGCAGCTTGGCATGGCCAAGTCGCATGTTTCCAAAACTATCGAGACTTTGAGCCGCCGCCAGTTGGTGGAGAAACGTCCAGACCCCGATGACCAGCGTCTGCTGAGGCTCCATTTAACCCCATCGGCCAGATCGAACTGGCTGAAAATACGCGCCTCCATCCGAAAGCATTTGGCCCTAGTGGTGGCCAACATTCCAGAAGAGACCGCAGTGGAATTGATCAATGGATTGCAGGTGTTGAAAGAATTGTTGAGGTGCGGTCCCAATGGGGAGAGACCCAAGTAAACATTCAGCAAGATGATGAGGTTGTTTGCTTTTGCAATTATTGCCCTGACATGTTTTTTTTATAACCCAACTTCTCTTTCTCACGTCTTTATAGCGTGAAGGAGGAGCCTCCTCCTGACAAACGGATGATTTGCCCCAAGGCTGACGATTTGCACGGAACTATTATTTAAGGATGCCAAAATGATTATGAATTCACCCGCCACAAAGAGTCCCACTGAAACAGGGCCCCAATTAGAGAATGCGATCAACCCGCGGGAAAAGCGAGGCCGGCGCCTTTGGTGGCTCTGGTTGTTAGCTCTGGGGATTTTAGCTGCCGGGGGTTACCAATGGCATAAAAAGCAGTCGGCCCTTCAGACAACCCCGGTCCAATCCGCGGAGAAGCTGGCTCGTCCGGCTATTCCCGTGGCCGTCGCGCCGGCCCGCGCGGGAGACATGCCCATTTATTTGAATGGACTGGGGTCCGTCACCGCCTTTAATACGGTGACCGTTAAAAGCCGCGTGGATGGACAATTGAATCGCGTAGCCTTTAAGGAAGGCCAAATGGTCGGGCAAGGCGAGTTGCTGGCGGAAATCGATCCCCGCCCCTTTCAAGTCCTGTTGGCCCAGGCCGAAGGACAGCTAGCCAAGGATCAAGCGCTATTGAACAATGCCAAGGTGGATCTGCTCCGTTATCAGACACTTGTGGAGCAAGACTCCGTCCCTAAACAACAGTTGGACACTCAGGCCGCGACCGTGGGGCAGTATGAAGGAGCGATCCGCTCCGACCAAGCCCAAATCGACAGCGCCAAGCTTCAGCTCACTTACTGTAAAGTGACCGCCCCCATTAGCGGACGGGCGGGATTGCGCCTGGTGGACGCCGGCAACATCATTCATTCGAGCGACCAGAACGGGCTGGTAGTCATCACGCAAGTACAACCCATCGCCGTGCTCTTTACCGTGCCCGAAGACAATCTTCCGCCGGTTCTGAAGAAACTGCGCGCCGGGTCCCGCCTGCCGGTGGAAGCATACGACCGAAGCGGCAAGGCGAAAATCGCAACGGGCTCGCTTTTGACCGTCGACAATCAAATCGACTCGAGTACCGGGACTTCCCGCCTCAAGGCGGTCTTCTCCAATTCTGACAATGCGCTTTTCCCCAATCAATTCGTCAACGTGCGGTTGCTGCTCGACAACCTGAAGGGGGCGGTTATAGTGCCGACAGTGGCCGTTCAGCGCGGCCCGCAAGGGACATTTGTTTTTATAGTCAAACCGGACCAGACGGTGGAAACGCGTTCCGTCACGTTGGGACCATCCGAGGGGAATGAAGTCGTGATTGCCTCGGGGTTGCCGGCGGACACCCCGGTGGTGGTGGATGGCGTCGACAAATTACAAAGCGGCAGCAAAGTCCGCATTCCCACCGGAAAAGAGAAAGAGAGGACCGGCCGGAGGGGCGCGAAATGAATCCTTCCCGCACCTTTATTCTCCGTCCAGTCGCCACCTCGCTCCTGATGGCGGCGATTCTTCTGGCTGGGGCCGTGGCCTACACGCAATTGCCGGTTTCTGCTTTGCCGCAGGTGGATTATCCAACCATCCAAGTGCAGACTTTTTATCCTGGCGCCAGCCCGGAGGTTATGGCGTCTTCCGTGACAGCGCCGTTGGAACGGCAATTCGGACAATTGCCCGGCCTGAACCAGATGACTTCCATCAGTTCCTTTGGCTGTTCCGTCATCACGCTGCAGTTCTCTCTGGATCTCAACATTGACGTAGCCGAGCAGGAAGTGCAGGCCTCAATCAACGCCGCTTCCAATTATCTGCCCAAGGATCTGCCGAATCCTCCCATCTATAGCAAGACTAATCCGGCGGACGCTCCTATTTTGACGCTCGCCTTGACTTCTCCCACCTTGCCACTGGCCAAAGTCCAAGATCTTGCTGACACGCGGCTGGCCCAGAAGATTTCCCAATTGCCCGGAGTGGGATTAGTCAGCATCAGTGGCGGACAGAAGCCCGCGGTCCGCATTCAAGCCAATCCCACCGCTTTGGCTTCTTATGGGATAAGCATGGAGACTCTGCGCACGGCCGTGGGTCAAGCCAACGTCAACCAGGCCAAGGGCAATTTCGACGGTCCCCGGCAGGCTTACACCATTGGCGCCAACGACCAATTGATTTCGAGCGGCGATTACCAGTCCATCATCATTGCCTACCGGAATGGCGCCCCGATCCGTTTGTCCGATGTCGCCACCGTCGTCGATGACGCGGAAAATGTCAAACAAGCCGCCTGGATGAACACCACTCCCGCCGTGGTGCTCAATATTCAGCGGCAACCAGGGGCAAACATCATCAGCGTTGTGAACCGCATTGAAAAGTTGCTGCCGCAGCTTAAAGCCTCATTGCCCTCATCCATCCAGGTCTTCCCCCTAACCGACCGAACCACGACCATCCGCGCATCCGTGGAAGACGTGCAATTCGAGTTGATGCTCACCGTGGCCCTGGTGGTCATGGTGATTTTCCTCTTTCTGCGGACCTTTTCGGCCACGATCATTCCCAGCATTGCGGTGCCGCTCTCGCTGGTGGGCACCTTCGGCGTCATGTACCTGCTAGGATACAGCCTCAACAACCTCACCCTGATGGCATTGACGATTTCCACCGGTTTCGTGGTGGATGACGCCATTGTCATGATTGAAAACATCTCGCGCTATATCGAGGAGGGCGAATCCCCATTGCAGGCGGCATTAAAGGGATCCGAGCAAATCGGCTTTACCATTGTCTCTTTGACCGTTTCGCTGATTGCCGTGTTGATTCCCTTGCTTTTCATGGGAGACATTGTCGGACGGTTGTTCCGGGAATTCGCCATTACTCTGAGCGTCACCATTTTGGTCTCCGCGGTCGTTTCGCTGACATTGACCCCAATGATGTGCGCCCGGCTGCTGCGGCACCGGCCGGAATCCGCTCAAGGCTGGTTCTACCGCGTTTCGGAGCGCTTCTATCATCGCGTGATTGCGCTGTATGGCACCACGTTGCGCTGGGTGCTGCGCCACCAGTCCGCCACTTTGTTGGCCGCTCTGGGCACGCTGGTTGGAACTCTTTGGCTCTACATCATCGTCCCCAAGGGATTTTTCCCCGTACAAGACACCGGCGTTATCCAGGGAGTTTCGGAAGCCCCACAAACCGTCTCCTTCGCGGGGATGGCCCAACGACAGCAACAATTGGCCCGCCTGATATTGGAGGATCCAGCGGTGGCCAGCCTCTCTTCGTTTATTGGCGTGGATGGCGTGAACATGACGGTGAACACGGGACGGATCATGGTGAACCTGAAACCGCTGGATGAGCGAAGAATCTCGGCCAGCGATGTGATCCGCCGGCTGCAGCCCCGGCTGGCGGTCCTTGAAGATGCTTCCTTGTTCATGCAGCCCGTCCAGGATTTGACGGTGGAAGACCGGGTCAGCCGCACCCAATTCCAGTACAGCCTTGAATGCGCCAACGCGGATGAATTGAAAACCTGGGTCCCCCAATTGCTGGAAAAAATGAAGAAGCTTCCCGAACTCACGGATGTGGCCAGCGATCAGCAAACCGGGGGGTTGCGGGCTTCGTTGGTGATCGATCGAGATACGGCTTCCCGCTTGGGAATCACTCCGCAGATGATCGACGACACGCTGTACGATGCCTTCGGGCAGCGGCAGATCTCCACCATCTTCACCCAGCTCAACCAGTACCATGTGGTGCTGGAAGTGCGGCCCGATCTGCAGCGCAATCCAGACACCTTGAAAAACATCTACGTTCTGCCCTCCACCGGAGCGCAGGTCCCCTTGAGTTCTTTTACCCATTTTGAAAAAGAACAGACCGCCTTGGCGGTCAACCATCAAGGCCAATTCCCCGCGGTGACCATGTCCTTTAATATGGCCCCTAGCGCGGCTTTGGGCGACGCCGTGGCCGCCATCCAGCGGGCGGAGAAAGAAATCGGCTTGCCACCCAGCATTCAAGCCAGTTTCCAAGGCACCGCCCAGGCGTTCCGCACTTCGCTGTCTAATGAAGTCTGGCTGATTCTGGCCGCCCTGGTCACGGTGTACATTGTTCTAGGCGTGTTGTACGAGAGCTATATTCATCCCGTGACAATCCTCTCCACGCTGCCTTCCGCCGGCGTGGGCGCCATCCTGGCCTTGCTCTTATGCCACACGGACTTGAACGTGATCGCCTTGATTGGCATTATTTTGCTGATCGGCATCGTGAAAAAGAACGCCATTATGATGATCGACTTCGCCCTGGAGGCGGAGCGCAAGGAGGGCAAACCTCCGACAGAAGCCATTTATGAAGCCTGCCTGCTGCGGTTCCGCCCCATCATGATGACCACGATGGCGGCCTTGTTGGGCGGAGTGCCGTTGGCCTTGGGAACGGGCGTCGGATCGGAATTGCGCCGTCCCTTGGGCATCACCATCGTGGGGGGATTGCTCCTGAGCCAATTGCTCACCCTTTACACCACTCCCGTCATTTATCTGGCCTTCGACCGGCTGGCCCGGCGTTTGCGAAGTATTCCGGCCGATAGGCCTTTAATCGCGGAGGAATCGTGAGCATTTCCGCCCCCTTCATCAAACGGCCGGTGGCCACTTCGCTGCTCACTGTAGCGCTAGCTTTGGCGGGCTCCATCGCCTTCCGGTTTTTGCCGGTTTCCCCCTTGCCTCAAGTGGAGTTTCCCACCATTCAGGTCTCCGCCGGCCTGCCTGGCGCCAGCCCGGAAACCATGGCCTCCTCCGTAGCCACTCCACTGGAACGCCAGTTTGGCCGCATCGCCGGAGTGACGGAAATGACTTCGTCCAGTACGCTCGGGTCCACTTCCATTACCTTGCAGTTCGACTTGAGCCGGAACATCGACGCGGCGGCACGGGACGTTCAAGCCGCCATCAATGCCGCACGGGGACAACTCCCCGCCAATTTGCCCAACAATCCCAACTACCGGAAAACCAATCCGGCGGATGCGCCCATCATGCTGCTGGCGCTCACTTCCAAAACCCTGCCGATGAGCCGCCTTTACGACGTGGGATCGACGATTCTGCAGCAAAAGCTGGCACAAGTCGAAGGAGTTGGCCAAGTCATTGTAGGGGGAGCGTCATTGCCGGCCGTCCGCGTGGAAATGAATCCCCACGTCATGGCCCAATATAAAATCAGCATCGATCAGGTCCGGACCGCCCTCAGAAACGCCAACGCCAACAGCCCCAAGGGACAGCTGGCGGACGATCAGTTGGCTTGGGAAATCAGCACCAATGACCAGTTGCTCAAAGCCGAGGTATACCGCCCTCTGATCGTCGCTTACCGCCAAAGTGCCCCCGTCCGGCTCATGGATATTGCCAGCGTGGAAGACTCGGTGGAAACCGTCCGCAACGCCGGCTCGGCCAATGGCGAACCGGCCATCGTCGTCATCATTTTTCGCCAGCCGGGCGCTAACATCATCGAAACCGTCGACCGGATCTATGGCTTAATGCCGCAGTTGCAGGCCTCAGTCCCCGCGGCCGTCAAATTGTCGGTGATCAATGACCGGACCACCACCATTCGCGCTTCCGTCAAGGATGTGGAAAGGACCCTGCTCATCTCCATCTCCCTGGTCATTTTGGTGGTGTTCCTTTTCCTGCGCAATGTTTGGGCCACGGTGATCCCCAGCGTGGTCGTGCCCTTGTCGCTCATCGGCACGTTCGGCGTCAACAACGAGAGATTCGCCAAGTCCTTTAGGAGAATGATCACTGCGGCCCATAAAGCCGATCAAGATCATAGGTATGGGAAGACCGCCTGGAATTGAGCGCTGCTCACGATTTCGTGCCAAGCTTCGCGCAAGGACTGAAGGCGATAGAGTATAGAACCCCCAAATGTGCGTAGGATCGTCAGGATCGGGGAGAACAAAGACGCGGCAGTAGTTATTCGGAATGAGAACGTGACGTTCTTTCGAAAAGAATCCGGTTACGCGTTCGCTCTTTGAGCACCAATCAGAGGATGTGGACTAGTTAGAAATCGTCTCCGGCGATCAGTTATTTCCAGCGGGCTTTGGCCGCCCGACGCGCTATTTCCTGGCGTCGCTGTGGCGTCAATTTGTCCGCCCGAGCCTTGCCGCCTTTCAAGCCACCTTTGCGAGCAAATTCTGTCGCCGGGTTCTGGGGCGGCGCTATAGACTCGGATACCTCCCCGACCGATAGATCGACAATCAGCTTGCCAAGCTGACTGGGGTCGCGCGGGCGTTGGGGACGACGGCGGGCCATGGTCGCAGTATGGTGACTCTGGCGTCATGCGCAAGCCGGTCGGAATTTCAAACTGAGGCACTACCGACGGGGGCACCGCCGAATCCTACGACCGCTCGATCGACATGCTGGTGGCGCGCCTGCGACGCAAGGTCGAGAGCAATCCGAGCAAGCCGCAGTTCATCCTGACCGTGCCGGGCGTTGGCTACAAGTTCACTCCGCATGTTCGCCACAGTCAACCGACGAAGGCCGCGCCCCTGGAGTCACATGGGCGAGGTGAGACGCAGCGCGCCGAACGGCGGCAGATTACAGTCCTGTCCTGCCAAATCCTCGGTTTTGCAGCGCTTGCCGCCAAGTTGGATCCCGAGGACCTCGACGGGACTATCGGGCCAGTCTACGCCGCCTGTGCGGAGGTGATCACCCGCTTCGGAGGCGCGGTCGTGCGTACGCTCGGCGACAGCATGCTTGCTTATTTCGGCTACCCGAAAGTGCACGAGCACGACGCGCCGCGGGCGGTCCGAGCGGCGCTCGAATTGACACGCGCGGTCCACAAGATCGATGCCGCGCAAATTGGCAATTTCCGAACCAGGATCGGAGTAGCCACCGGGCTGATGCTCGTCGGAGAACTGGGCTCGATGGGCAGCCGCGACGCCGGCGGAATGGGCGAAGCGCTCAATTTGGCGCTGCACATGCAGAAGGCCGCGCCAGCTGATGGTGTGGTCATCGCGGCCGGTACTCGCAACCTCATCGGTCGCTTCTTCCAATACCGTGAAATCCCGCCAGTCGAGATGGAAGAGGGATCCCCACCGGTCTCGGCGTGGCATGTTATAGACGAAATCGCGGGCATGCCACGCTTCGAGGCTTTACGGCGCGATGGCATGCTGGACTTCGTCGGCCGCGAAGCAGAGATTGAACGGCTGCGGCAATGCTGGTCAAAGGCCCAGCGCGGCTCCGGGCAGGTCGTGCTGCTCACCGGTGAGGCCGGTATCGGCAAGTCGCGTCTGGCGCTCGAATTGCAGGAACGGCTGTGCGGCGAGCCGCACGCCGTGGTTCGCTTTTCGGGCTCGCCGTACCGCGCCGACGCGCCGATGTCGGTACTCATCGAAGAGCTGCAAAGCGCTGCCGACTTTGCCGAAAGCGACGACGCCGCACGGAGAGTGGAGAAACTGCAAAGCCAGTTCGTCGCGATCGGAGGCGATGCAGCGGAGGCAGCAGCGCTCGGCTGCGCGCTACTCGGCCTGCCCTTCGACGCACCGCCGCGATTGAGGCAGCTTTCGCCGCAAAGGCGCAAGGAACAGACCTTCTCCGTGCTGCTGGCGCGATTTCGAGAGTATGGCCGCGCAGCAGCCGGTGCTAGCGCTGATTGAGGATGCGCACTGGATTGATCCGAGTTCGCTGGAATTTTTCGCGCTGTTGGTCGAACGAGCAAGCTCAATGCGCCTTTTGCTGGTGATCGTCGCGCGACCGGAATTCATCCCGCCCTGGCCGGAATACTCGTACCTGACGACGCTGACGTTGCCACGCCTGAACCGCGCTGATGCTACCTTGCTCATCGAGCAAGCTGCCGGCGAACGCCGGATTCCCGCCGCCGTCGCCGGCGGTATCATCGCGCGCGCCGACGGCGTTCCGCTGTTCGTCGAAGAGCTGACCAAGTCGGTCATGGAAGGCAGTTCTGACGGCCACAATGGCGGGGCAGTCGGCACCTCGACTGTAGGCATAAGCCCAATCCCGAGCACGCTGCACGGACTGTTGCTTGCGCGCTTCGATCGGCTCGACCGCAGCAAGGTGGTGGCGCAGGCCGGTGCGGTCATAGGCCGAGAATTTTCCTTCGAACTGTTGCGCATGATCGCTGGGTTTGACGAGCCTGCGCTTGCGGATGCGCTCGACCACCTCGTTTCCTCCGGCCTTGTTTTCCGCCGTGGCGCGCCTCCACACGCAACTTTCGTATTCAAACATGCGCTCGTGCGCGACGCAGCTTATGACATGCTGGTACGTGAGCGCAGGCGCCAGCTTCATGCGCAAGTGGCGCAAGCGCTCGAAGTGAAATT
Organism: uncultured Acidobacteriota bacterium; assembly: GCA_963803155.1. Lineage (GTDB taxonomy): Bacteria > Acidobacteriota > Terriglobia > Versatilivoradales > Versatilivoraceae > CAWDMN01. The sequence goes on along the minus strand of CAWDMN010000080.1, from coordinate 1,144 downwards.
TCCCGACATTGTCGAATTGCAGCCTGAGCTTCTCGCTTATCACCATCGCGCGGCGGGCAATTCCGCGCACGCGGTCTCGTATCTTGCAGTAGCGGGAGAGCGGGCGTTCATGCGCTCCGCTTCAAGGGAAGCATCAGCCGAACTCGACGACGCCCTGGCGTTGCTGTCGACCATGCAGGAAACCGACGATCGTCGTCGGCTGGAGCTGAGGTTGCAGGTGTTGCTGGCGAGAGCCATGATGGCCAGCGCCGGCTACACCGCGCCGCAAACGCTCGGCGCTCTCGGACGAGCGCGCCAGCTATGCGATGAGTTGGATGATCAAGACGCGCTGGCCAATGTCCTGTTCGGCTATAGCTTGAGTTTGTGGACTGGCGGCAATTGCAAATCCGCATTGCAACAGGCCGAAGAGCTTTGCGGCTTGGGCGAGCGGAGGGCCAGTCGCGTAGCAACGGCAGTCGGTAACTTGATGTGCGGCATCATCTCGTTGGTGACCGGCATTCGGGCCGCATCCATGGGCAAAGAAACCAACATGTTTTTTACTTTCTGGGGTTTGAAAGCCATTCAAAAGGGTAATTTCACCGGCAGCAGCTTCTTCGGGAAGATGATGGGGATTATGAACCGCGGCGGCATTAACCGTATCGGGCCGTCTCAGTTCAATTTCTGGGGATTAGGCCGGTGGATGTTCAAGCAGATGATGAAGAATCACCACATCACACCACTGGAAGAACTCCGCAAAGCGGCGTTGGACCTCGGAGTGAAATTCCATCCCTGCCAGATGAGCATGGAAGTGATGGAGATCAAAGCCGAAGACCTGATTCCCGAAGTTCAGGGAGTCTGCGGCGTGGCTTCCATGCTGGAAATGGCCGACCGCTCGAGACAAACGCTATTCATTTAAATAGTGATGCAGGTCAAAAAATAATACTTTTGCCGCAACGCTGTCTGCCTGCAATGCTGTGATATTTTTGTTTTTTCCAACGCAGAAAGAGTAAACTTAGGGTGATAATTCTAGAAGAGCGGCAGGAAGGGATTTGGCGAAACAGTCGGGAGAATCATTCGATAAAGCGTTAATTGACGCTCCGGCGAATTTCTGCTGGCGCAACTCGCCGGTTTACTTAAAAGTCACGGCGCGCATGGGTATCTGGTG
>CAWDMN010000079.1:0-26825 GCA_963803155.1 uncultured Acidobacteriota bacterium | reverse complement strand
CACACCTCTAGATTTCCGATTTCTTGAGGCAATGTCGCCGGCAGGCTAAAGAACATCCGTTTCTTTCCCGGGTTGACCTGGGTTGAGATTTTTGGCTATGCGGATCTCCTCCGGCGTAACTTCTCCATTTACAATTTTGAAAGATTTTAGTTCGGGTTCCGGAGCGGCTAACGAAATAATCACATAGCTCAAAGATGAGTCATACGCTAAACGGATATCTTCCTTGGAGGGCCGAGCACAACTTGCGGGATGGCTATGATAAACGGCGCAGAGAGCAAGCCCCTTACTCCTGATCGCCCTCAGTGCGGCAAATTGTTCTTGGGGATCAAAACTAAAATGTACCGGCGAGGCATCGATGTTGCTCAATGGCAGAGACAGACAAACCACCCCTTCCCTTTCCGCCAAAAAGCCACAAGCCTCCATGGGTGCCTCCTTTTGGGCATGCGCAATCAATTCATCAATGACTCTCTGTTCAAATGCGAGCATGATCCAGTCGCCTTTTTTTTTGCGCGGAATGGAGTCACCAATAACGGACGGGCTTTCGATACATGAGGATGAAAATGGAACGATGGAGGCGGCCTGCCCTCAGGCCGTCTCAGCCGCTTGACAAAACCAGGCGGGATGGGGGTACCCCGCCTCCATGTGCGCGATTTTCAGACAAGAGAAAAAATCCCTCCGACCAATGTCGATCAGACTTTCGCCAGTGCTTCATCAAGCGCTTCGATCAAATCGTCTGGATGTTCCAAGCCGATAGACAAGCGGATCAGATCGGGGCTCAAGCCGCTTTCCAACTGTTGTGCCGCCGAAAGCTGACTGTGAGAAGTGCTGGCTGGATGCAGGATCAGGCTCTTGGCATCTCCCACATTGGCGAGGTGCGAGAAAAGCTGAATTGAGTCGATAATTTTCACCGCCGACTCATATCCACCCTTGACACCAAAAACCACCATTCCGCCAAAGCCTTTATGGAGGTACTGACTGGCAACCGAGTAGGTGGGATCGTCTCTGAGGCCCGGGTATCTCACCCAGGATACTTTGAGATGTTTCTTCAAATGTTCCGCCACCTTGAGCGCGTTTTCCGAGTGCTTTACCATACGAACCGGCAGGGTCTCGATTCCCTGCAGGAAAATCCAGGAATTGTCGGGCGCAATCGCCGCGCCGAGATTGCGCAAAGGGACCGTCCGCAGGCGCAAGGCAAAAGCGATGGGCGCCAGCGGTTCCGGAAGATCCAGTGCCCACCGCAAGCCGTGATAGTTGTCATCGGGGTCCGTAAACAAGGGATGGCAGCCACTCTTCCAGTTGAATTTTCCGGCATCGGTGACAATCCCGCCAATGCCAGCCCCATGGCCTCCCAGCCACTTCGTCAACGATTGCACAATGATATCAGCTCCAAAATCTATTGATCTGAGCAGGTAGGGAGTCGTGAAGGTGCCATCTACAATCAGGGGAATGCCATGGCGATGCGCTACCGCGGAGACCGCTCTGACATCCGTGAAATCGAGCACCGGATTGCCGATGGTTTCTATGTAAAGGGCACGGGTTTTGTCGGTAATCGCTTTTTCAAAATTCGTGGGATCTTTCGGGTCCACAAAATTGACCTTAATCCCCATCTTGGGAAGAATAGCTTCGAATTGAGTGTAGGTGCCGCCATAGAGGTTGTTAGCCGAGACAATCTCGTCTCCCATCTGCGCCAGCGTAATGATGGCATAGAAGATGGCCGCGGTCCCGGACGAAACGGCCACTGAGGCAGCCCCTCCTTCCAACTGCGTTACGCGCTGTTCCAAGATGTCGGTGGTCGGATTCATTATGCGGGTATAGATATTACCTAGTTCTTTGAGGGCGAAAAGATTCGCCGCATGTTCGGTGCTCTTGAAAACATAAGAACTGGTCCGATAGACGGGAATCCCGCGCGATTGCGTGGCATCCACCGATTGCCCGGCATGCAGGGCCAGCGTTTCAAAACGGTGCGGGTTGTGGCTCATTGATTTCTCCTTTATTCATTTGTGGTAACTACTCCGGTAGACAGAATTCAGGAATCAGAATCCAGAATGTACTGCGAATAGGCCTCTAAAAGATTGCACCAAATAGTTGTAAGCCTTTTGCCAAGCCAGAAAGTCATCAAATCTCGAGGCTGGCGCGTTCATTCTGGCTCCTGAATTCTGACTTCTGGCTACCACCTGAGTAATTACCATTTGTGAAGATAATAATATCCTCTTCCGCCAAAATCGAGAACATGATCAATTTATCACAAAAAATTGTGATTGTTCTCTTCTCGATGGATTCCATTCACTGCCGACTCGTTCAATATGCGCGCCTTCAATGCGCAGAATCCTTCGCATCCCAGCGATATCAGATCTCAAGCGCCCGGCTGGGATGCCGCGGAGGCGCTCGATCCAAACTCTGCTGTTTCGACTTCGATCGGGCCATTTCAGGAAACATTGGCATGGCATCTCCCCGGACTAAACAAAACAATGCGCGTTCAGCGCCACTCCAGATCCCAAACCCACGCGGTTGGTGGAGGTCTTGCCGCCTGCCACGACATAAGCCACAACCAACGTCAAATGCATGTTCACAAATGTGACCCTCTGCAGATTCCGGTCATGCGCAGACTCCTAAACGTCAAATCTCGCTCCGGAACTGTATACAAATTACCAGTAATTATCATAATCTAGGCCAAGGGCGAATTGGTGGATATAGCCTGAATTTCCACCCCGACGATTCAGCGAGAGCAACATTCAAAAAATGAAATTTAGTTCCGCAATTGAATTAGTGTACACTCCTTCCTCTTTAGGAGAATGCGCTGGATGTTGTAAGAACTTCTAAAGAACTCTTATAAGATTGAACTGCTATTCATCCGCACCCAAGCCCCCAATTCCGTCAAGATTTACCGGATAGCGGGAATTCTGGCAGTCAAAACTATTGGAAGGGCTTCATGTCTCAACAACTCGTCACATCCATCCTCTTCGGCGGGACCCTGGCACTGGAGTGGGAAGAGAGCCTACACCCGGAGAATAGCGGCCGCCTGCATGGGGAGAAGTTGCTGCTGAATATCTATAAAAAAGAGGAGAACGGCCATAGCGCAAAATGGTTGGTGGCGCTGGGCCAGTCCGACCAAGGTGTCTCGTATTCTCCTTCGCTCGAGTTCTGGCGCACTTTTGCCAGCCATTGGATCCGCCGGGTCCGCACGAATCCGGAAAGCGAAGAAAAACGTGAAGTTTTCCAAACCGTCCTGAGCTGGGAGGAAAGCTCGGAATTTTTGGCGAACATGCCCCCCATGGTTGGAATAGATTACGCCAATTCTCACTTCCTTGCCGATGTCTGGGATGGCCTTCAGGAGACCTTTCGGGCGGGAATCCGCGGTTTCAAAGGCAGCGTGGAAGAGTGGTTCCAAACCCTCGCCCCCAGCCCCAGCCAGGTGGATAGGATTCACTTCCACCTGGTCGAGAACCGTCGGGATGAAAAGCGGCCATTTGCTTTTCTTGCCACTTATACGACGCGGATCGATGCGGGAGGGCGCACGCGGCATTTGCCTCTCAAGTGCGCGTTGGAAGAGTATCATGAGCGGCAAGACAAGCTGCTGGAACTGCTGGCAGCCGTGAATAAGGTGGCGAAGAAAAATCCGGTCATCGCCAGCCTCTTGGACTCCGGCGAGCTTTTCCACCCCGTGGCGTTGACTCCACGAGATGCTTTCACGTTTTTGAGCGGCGTGCCGGACTTCGAAAGCGCCAGGCATTCTTTGCCGCATCCCTCGCTGGTGGAAGGGGGAAAAACGAAAGGTGGCTGTCGCCTTGACGGTTGGAAAGAAGACTCCATCCCGCGTTGGGCAGGAGGCGCTTTTGGATTTCCACGCCAGTCTGCATTTGGGGGGAGAAGCTATTTCCGAGGAGGAGGCTCAACAACTTCTGGAACAAACCGACGGACTGGCGCTTTTCCGCGGGCAGTGGGTTGCCGTTGACACCGCTTCCCTGGGCCAGACACTCGAGCTTCTCAAAAAGGCGAAAAAAATCTCGGAAAGGGAACAGATTACTTTTGCCGAGGCCATGCGGCTGCTGATGGGGACGAAGACCTCCACTAGCAGTTTGCTTCCCGAAGGAATTGAAGTCACCTGTGGAGACTGGCTCAAGTCAGTCCTGGAAAAGATGACCAATCCGGCCATGGTCCACGACACAACACCCTCCCCTTCCCTAAAAGCAAAGCTTCGCCACTACCAGCAGCATGGATTGAATTGGCTCTTCTTCCTGCATACGCTGGGATTCGGGATTTGTCTGGCCGACGATATGGGCTTAGGCAAAACGGTGCAGGTGCTCGCGCTTCTCCAAAAAGTCCGCAAGGCGGGGCTGCCGAGCCTGGTGGTGGTTCCGGCTTCCCTGCTCGAAAACTGGCGCCAGGAGGTTGAAAAATTTACGCCGGATCTTAAAGCTGTTCTCCTTCACCCGCAGGCGGCTGGCGGCGCCTCACTGGATGAACTCCAAAGCCGGATCTGCTCCTACGATGTGGCCATCACCACTTATGGCATGCTGAGTCGTTCAGCCTGGATTGGCCAACAAAATTGGTTTTATGTGATATGCGATGAGGCCCAAGCCATCAAGAATCCCGGCACAAGGCAAGCCGAGGCGGTCAAATCCTTGCACAGCCGCCACCGTTTGGTCATGACGGGCACCCCCGTTGAGAACAGGCTCACCGATCTCTGGTCCCTGTTTGACTTCATCAATCCGGGGCTTCTCGGTTCGATCGCCGAGTTCAAAAACTATTCCAAAAAACTGGAAGCTCATCCCGAGGGGTATGGCCGCTTGCGGCGCGTGATCCATCCGTACATCCTCCGGCGCTCTAAAACGGACAAATCCGTGATCCGGGATCTGCCCGACAAGGTGGAAATGAAAGCTTACTGTCCCTTGTCCAAAACGCAGGCGGTCCTCTATCAGAACCTGGTGGAGCGGCTGGAGCACGACTTGGCCGCAACGGATGGAATTCGGCGCCGGGGGACCATCTTGGCCTACTTGATAAAATTCAAGCAACTCTGCAATCATCCAGACCATTACGCCGGAGCGGGAATCTATCAGCCGGAGAAGAGTGGAAAATTCCAGCGCCTGTCCGAATTGTGCGAAAGCATCCGGGAAAAGCGGGAAAAAATGCTGGTCTTCACGCAGTTCCGGGAGATCATCGACCCGCTAGCGGGATTTCTGGAGAAAATCTTCGGTGCCGCCGGATTAACGCTGGATGGCTCGACCTCCGTAAAAAAGCGAAAAGAATCCGTCGATCGTTTCCATGAGAGCCGCCAATACATCCCCTTTTTCATCCTCTCGCTCAAAGCAGGAGGCGTCGGACTAAACTTAACCGGAGCCAACCATGTGATACATTTTGACCGCTGGTGGAACCCGGCCGTGGAAAATCAGGCGACGGACCGGGCCTATCGCATTGGACAAACCAAAAACGTGATGGTCCACAAGTTCATATGCCAAGGGACTGTCGAGGAGAAAATCGACGTCATGATCGACGATAAGAAAAAACTGGCGGGCTCGCTTATTTCGGCCACGGCGGAAAACTGGATCACCGAACTTAATGATGGACAACTGCGCGACTTGTTCCGCTTGACACTGGGACCAGAAGAGAGTGCAAGGGATTGAAGAACCCCGCGGATAGCCGGGCTTCCATTTTGCTAAAAGGAGAATTTATGGGGTGGGACTATTGGGGAAGATACACTTATGTCACCAAAGCGGAAAAGATGCGCCGGGCCGCAAAGGCCAGGGCCGCGCTACGCAAGAAGAAGGGAGTATTCTTGGAACCGGTGGAATTGTCTGGACGGGAAATCGCCCGCACTTGGTGGGGAAAATCCTGGAATCAAAATCTGGAGCGGTATGCGGATTATGAAAACCGGCTGCCCCGGGGACGAACCTACGTGCGAAGCGGAGCCGTGCTCGACTTGAAGATTGTTCCCAATACGATCACCGCGCTGGTTTCCGGAAGCCGCGCGCAACCCTATAAAATCATCATTAACCTCCATCCGCTCGACAAGAAGAATGAGCAGGCCCTGATGGCCAAGAGCAGAGCGTCCCTGGATTCCATGCAGGCCCTGCTTTCTGGCGATTTTCCCTCCGACCTGAAGGAGTTGTTTTTTGCCCAGGGAACAGGGCTTTTCCCGGCTCCTCATGAAATCAACTTCTCCTGCTCCTGCCCCGACTGGGCCTCGATGTGCAAGCACGTCGCGGCGGCCCTTTATGGAACGGCTGTCCGGTTGGATGAAAAGCCAGAGCTTTTTTTTGTATTGCGCGGCATCCGGATGGAAGATTTCTTGGGGAAGATGGTCAAACAGGAAAGTAAAAAGCTGCTCCAGCGGGCCAAAACCAAAGGGGAGAGGGTCATTGCCGCCAATGAGGACGAACTGTCGGAGCTCTTTGGGATTACGATGGATAGGGCGCCGGATGAACATGCCGCAAAGCCCGAATTTCCGGCAACCACAACAGTTCCCCAAGAGGACCAAAAAGCGTCAGGCCGCAAATCGGCTCGATCCATAAAAAAAGAATCCGGGAAAAATCTCAAAAAGAAGACCGTGGCAAAATCAAAGAAGCCAAAGCAAAGGAAATTGTCGTAGCTGTTTTTTTAATCCTTTTGCGCTCTGGGAGCGAAAGGATTGAATACGTGCAGGCTGAAAACCAAGTCTAGAAACAAAACATCGAGGAAAAATGTATCCGCCTCAACGATGACCAACGACACCGGTTGGCAGTCAAAGGCGAGATTTTGGGCAGCCGTTTTTTCCAACAACGCCGACGGCGCTTTTGTGAGATTTTCACACGAGGAGTGGATGGTCTTCCCGCTGGCCGTGCTCAGCCCATGGCGGCACATATCCGCATACTCTCGACAACTGCACGTAGCTTTGCGGGAAGGTGGTTCCTATTTTTGAAGCGGGCGTTTGAAAAAAGAAGCCGAGAAATCATACAACGACCGCTCCTGCCGCGCCGTCTGGCGTAGGTGTTCCAGCACTGGCCTTTGAATGTCGCCGCTCCAATCCTGGCCGAGTTTGAACTTGCCCTCCAACTGTTCTATCTGCATTTCAAATCCGACGAGACCTTCCATCAAAGAGGACACATAGCTGTCCGGGAGTTTCGAAAAGTCGTAGCGAGAGCCCTGGTACTTCTCATATTTGTCAATCAACCGCGCGAGCAAACCGTGCAAGGCGGATTTTTCGGTGACGGCCCGCGGCAGGCCCGTAGCGTGAACAACGGCGAAGTTCCACGTTGGCACGGCATCCTTCTTGGCATACCAGGCCGGCGAGATATAGCCGTGGGGACCACGGAAGACGATCACGCCCGTATGGCGTCCATCGAAGGTCTGACACTGCGGATTTTGCCGTGAGATATGTCCAAAAATCTTGCCGTAACCGCCCTCCGAGCGGTCCAAAAGCACCGGGATATGCGTGATTCGCAGCGTCGGAGAAGACGTGACGAGATCGACAAACGAATACTCGTCCATGAAGTCATGCAGGAATTTGAGATCCTCCACCAGGTGAGCCTTGGGAATATATAAGGAGGGATCGATTCTCGCCGGTTCCTGCGCCAGCAAACTGGGACCGCCCGCCGCCAGGGTTGCTAACATCAATCGTCTGTCAATTTTCATGATTGTTTCAGGCATCCTTTCAGCAACTGAGTTTGAAATATCCCCGAAGTTGTCTTGTCATGCGACATCTATGGCTAATTCTACAATATTCATCCCGCCTGTAGAAATATTCCGTAAAAACGATCAAGCAATCCTCTGGCTTGTGGTTCGACCTCCGCAAACCGATTAGGCAGATAGTCGATATCGTTACCCAGGGGGTGGAAACGAACGGTGTGCCTTGTTCCGGGGTTGTCAAGGTGCCAGCAGTGGGTGTCCCTGGCGAATTGTTAATTCGAGTCTTTGTATAAAGTCGATATTTTGAATATTTTTCATCATTAGATGGGGCTCTGGAGCGATGACTCCGATTGAATATAAATGTGGGGCAGACCGCTGGAGTCTCAACAATTTTTGAAAGAACGGAATAGCTCACAGTTTCAAGGTAATACTTGAGACCGATTTAACAACCCGGGGAGTGCCTTGCCGCCTGATCCTGGCAAGTGCAGGAATGACATTTTAGGGCCGCGGAGCGGCGATCGAGGGTAGGCCGGCCTTTCAAGGCCGGCTTGGATTGCCTCTTGTGGATGCGTCGTGTAGCGGCGGTGGATATTTGGGCAACTGGCTGAAATTCAAACGTCGCGACGCGACGCATCGACCATGGGGTGCCGATTCCCGTGGGATGAATCCCACGGCTACCCTCGAATCCTCGCTACGCGAGGAATTCTGTCCAACAGAGAGTTCATAAATGAACTCTAATTTGTGACACAACCCAGGCTATTCCAGGTTTTGTTACGATAATGCAATGCGCGATCCGGTCATTCTTTTCAATCATCTTTAACGATCATACTTTCCGAAGATTGGCCGCAACGAAGTCCCAATTAAGCAGATGATCCAGAAAAGTTTGGACAAAGTCTGGACGACGATTCTGATAATCCAAATAGTACGCATGTTCCCAGACATCAATGGTTACCAGCGGGACCTGTCCTTTGGTTAGAGGTGTCTCCGCGTTGAGAGTGTTCAACACTCTTAATTCTCCTCCCTCCGCCACCAACCAACCCCATCCGCTCCCAAAACGGCTTACGGCTGAAGCTTTGAATTGTTCGGCAAACTTCTCATAACTTCCAAAAGCCCTTTCGATCTTTCCCGCTAAATCGCCGATAGGTTTTCCGCCTCCGCCAGCTTTCATGGAATTCCAGAAAAAGGTGTGATTCCAAATTTGCGCGGCATTATTGAAAATGCCAGCTTGAGCAGGATTGGCGGAGCTTTCTTTAATGATTTCCTCCAAAGCTTTTTCTTCAAGGGCGCTACCCGCAATCAGTTTGTTGAGGTTATCCACATAAGCTTTGTGGTGTTTCCCGTGATGAAAGCTAAATGTGTTAGCAGAGTAATAAGGCTCCAAGGCATTCGAGGCATAAGGCAAGGCTGACAATTCAAACGGCATAGGACTCCTCCTTAATGTGAGATTAGTACGCGCAAATAAAACTGCTGCGCGAAAGCAGGTTTTCACTTTTGAGCAAAATTTTAGGGTAATTGAATAATCCCACTCTCCATGAAACGAATTTGTGACGAGATGGATTTGAGCCATTTCCTTTTTGGAAACTCTGATTCTCCTCGGATAGCTGCCCTGGTCCAGATCGGCCTTTGCAAAAGGGAGAATCCTGTAAGGTCTCTATTCAACATGAATCAAGGGAGGATGAATCCATCCATCAAATGCCTGTTTTACGAATCCTCCCACTTCATCACCATCGTGAATCCAGAGACGATACTGCAGAGTCAATGTCTTTCCACGATCGAGCTTTGCTCTATCCATTCCGGGCCAGGCAATTCCGGCGAACCCATATTCATCTTTGGGGCGCAGAGTCCATCCTGCGGGAAAATCCGGATGCTCAGAAAACTGAAATACCGCAATCCCCGAGCGAGATTGACTGCCAGGAAAGATCCCGCTGAAATCTACCCAGGGGAATCGTTTCATATTGCTGTCTTGATTTTCCCGGCCTTGCGGCGTGGATAATTCGGTTTCTTTTCGTGCCGGAAACCGCAGACAGAGTCCGCCATATCCTTTGTCTTTTTCACCGAGAATCTGAACCGGCTCCACGGCAGTCAAAGCAAGATAGACGTCGATGGCCCGTCCTTGCCCGGTTTTGCGGAAAATCCGGAACCAGACGATTTCCTCCATGACCTTCTTTTCTCCAACCTTCCAGGAATTCTGAATTCCAAGTAATGCGCAGACGGGTCCATTGGTCTTCCTGACCCATTTTTCGAAATGCTGATGGATTCCTTTAATCGTCCAGAGATCATATTCCTGGTCATCCACCAAAACTCTCTGCCACATCCAGGAAAAACCCCTGTGATGGAAATGATCTGGGGGGAAATCTTCGGTCAATGAATTCCCATGCAAATCGTATAGAGGATGGATGTAAGTAGACCGCCTTCTGTCTGCAGGGACTCCGGCCGCCAATTGCGGAGCATGGTTATAAACCAGCACCGGCTCCTTCCCCTCCCAAAGTTTCAATCGTCCCCCTTCCATTTCCTCAAAGCTGAAGGGGGAATCTTCGTTAAGGAGGGAACGCAACTTATATTTCCCCGGCCGAAAACTCTCCGGGACCAGCGTGCAATAAGTCTCCGCCATTTCAGCGGCACTTTTGGGTTGAAAAAAGCCCGGAGTGGACTGAAGAATAATATTGGCGCTCTTCCGGCTCTTGATAGTCCCCAGAGAGGCTTGTGGGGGCTCACGGAGGAAATCCGCGGAGAGTTCAAACGGCAGATCGAATAGGACAGACTTGGAAAGAACGATGAATTGTGAAGCTGCAACTTTCTTTGTCCCCGCTTGCGCCATCGAGGCAAATAAAATACAGAATACAGCAAGGATCACTTTTTTCATGATGATTTACGCCTTGAATTTAATGACTGCGTCATAAAAAGCTTCCAGGTTGTCAGAAGGCACTCCCGGAGGCATGCCACCTCCACAGGAAAAGATGAGCCTTCGAAAATCTTTCATTTCCGCCAAAGCCGTCTCCACCCATAGTCTGATTTCCGCGGGAGTGCCCGGCTGCCAGAAGATCTCGCGCAGGGATGTTTCCCAATAACGTCACGGATGAACCCGCCAGGGACCGGATTTTTTCCATGGAATGCCGATGACTAAAATTATAGAGATTCACTCCCATTTCCTCCAAATGACGCGCCGTGATCAAGCCCGCGGCATCATTATGCAAGAATCGCACGGCGGCGGGGAATGAATGAAAGAGCTCTCTGAAATGAGGTGATACATATTCCTGAAAATCCTTTTCGCCGAGGAACCCGATCAGATCGTCCAAAATGAAGATCCCATCGATGGAGGGAAATATCTGTTTTTGATATTGCAGCCATTCCACCACGAACGAGGTCAGCATTTTCAAAAAAGGGCGGATCACCTCAGGGTTGGTTTTCAGTGCGGTCAAAAACTCAGTGGCGCCCATTAGAAACGAGGCAATATTCAAAGGACCGCGAGACACCGCAAACCGAATCTCCTGTCCCTCTTGTCTCAGTGTTGGATGGCATTGCCGCAACCGGGCAATCACAAAGGGAAGCAGTCCATCCGTGCGCGGGTCAGGCTGGGCAATCTCAGGTATTTGCTCAAGGGAATGGATCATCTTTTCCGCAAATGGCAAATCCAGCTCTCGCCAAACACATTTGACTCCGAAAGCCGACGGCTCGGTGCACATTCCGAATTCCGCCCAAAACCCCGGCATGAAGAGAATATTCGGAAAGCGTTCGATGGCGCGAAGATTTGCCTCCAGCCACCGCGATTCACTGGAATAATACTCCATCGTGGAAATTCCGCACCATCCCGGCAGCCAGGGGCTGTCAATAATCATTCCGACGGGAAGCGGATCCGAAATATCTCCATTGAGAATCGCCAATAAACTTTGCCACTGCAAATCATTCATCGTAAAAAGCACCTTGGTCGAAAGATGTGCCCATCCTACCAAAATAAAAAAATATTGGCATCTTGAACCTTAAGCCATCAACGGTGCAGAAACAAATATATCTTCAAATAGGCAGGATGTCCCGCCGGGCGGCTAAATCGTGAATTCATGACCATGGAGATGAAGTCTAAGTAGGAGAAAGTGCCCACCTGAGACCAAGTTGGTCCCATGATTGGGTGTCAGAAAGTCATTCAGAGCCGCGCTAAAGCGTCATCATGCAGAAAGCCACAAGATAACCGCACTCTTTAATACACGCCAACCACATTAAGCAATCACGCATTTTCAATATTTGCGATCTGAGGTTGGACTGTTAAAATAGAGCATTTAATTTGCCTCGATGGATTGACGCTTTGCATTGAGCTCGAAAGGGATTAAAGAATTGGTGCGCAACTCAAAAGCAGAATTGGAAAAATGCCTGAATGAGCGGATTCTCGTTCTGGACGGGGCCATGGGGACAATGCTCCAACAAAAAAACCTCCATGCCGGCGATTTTGGAGGATCAGTCTTTGAAGGCTGTAATGAATACCTGGTGAAAACTCGCCCCGAGATTATTCTCGACATTCACCGGCGATATTTGACCGCCGGATCCGATATTATCGAAACCGACACTTTCGGGGGAACCGAACTCGTATTGGCTGAATATCGTTTGGAAAATCAAGCAGCCGAGCTAAATCGGATTGCCGCCCAATTGGCCCGCAGGTCGGCGGATGAGTTCTCCACTCCCGCGAAGCCTCGCTTCGTCGCCGGCGCCATGGGCCCCACCACCAAAGCCATCACCGTTACCGGCGGGGTGGCCTTCGAGGAATTGCGCGGCTATTTTTACCGTCAGGCACGGGCGTTGATGGAAGGAGGGTCGGATCTCCTCCTGGTTGAAACTTGCCAGGATACACGGAATGTGAAGGCCGCCTTGCTCGCCATCCGCCAATTGGGACGGGAATTGGGTTTCATCGTCCCGACGATGCTCTCCATCACCATCGAACCCACTGGCACCATGCTGGCCGGGCAGTCGATCGACGCCTTATGGGTCTCCATCGAAAACTTCGATTTGCTTTCCGTGGGCTTGAACTGCGCCACTGGCCCGGAATTCATGACCGATCATCTGCGAACACTACATCAACTGTCTCACTCCCGCATTTCCTGTTATCCCAATGCCGGTCTGCCGGATGAGGAAGGCAACTACCGGGAGACTCCGGAATCGCTTGCTCACGAGCTGGAGAGGTTTGTAGACCATGGCTGGATCAATTTAATCGGGGGTTGTTGCGGCACTACGGACGCCCATATTCAGGCGATTGCCCAAATGGTCAAGGCGAAACAACCCCGAACGGTTCCTCCGGCAAGCCTTAAAGTTTTCTACTCCGGCATTGAACTGGTGGAAGCTGAGGAGAGCAACCGTCCGCTTCTGGTGGGAGAACGAACCAATGTAATTGGCTCCCGGATTTTTAAAAACCTGATCATGGAGGAAAAATGGGAAGAGTCCACGGAAATAGCCCGCCGTCAGGCGCGCCATGGCGCTCAGATTATCGACGTCTGCCTGCAGAGCGCGGATCGGGATGAACTCAAGGATATACCGCTGTTCTATGACCGTCTGATCCGCAAAATAAAAAATCCAATCATGATCGACACCACGGATCCGCGGGCCGTGGAATTGGCATTGACGTATTGCCAGGGGAAAAGCATTATTAATTCCATCAACCTGGAGGACGGGGAAGAAAAATTCGAACGCATCTGCCCTTTGGCCCGCGATTATGGCGCCGCGCTCGTGGTGGGTTGTATTGACGAAGACCCGGTCCAAGCTCAGGCCTTCACACGGGAACGGAAGCTGGCCATTGCTCGGCGCTCTTTCGATTTGCTGACCGGCAAATATCACATTCCCCCCGAAAACATCATTTTCGATCCCCTCGTATTCCCTTGCGCTACTGGCGATGAGAATTACATTGGCGGCGCCGTGGAAACCATTGAAGGGGTGCGGTGGATCAAGCGACATTTTCCCCAGTGCAAGACCATCCTCGGGATTTCCAACGTTTCGTTCGGATTGCCGATGGCTGCCAGAGAAGTGGTGAATTCGGTCTTCCTTTATCACTGCACACGCGCGGGATTGGATCTAGCGATCGTGAATGCGGAAAAGCTGCAACGGTTTGCCTCCCTACCCGAGGTGGAAAGGCTCCTGGCGGAAAATCTATTGTTCAATCACTCCCCCGAATTATCGGCCGCGGATGGGGCAACCGCCATTCTTCCGCGGGGCGCATCCTCGGATTGGCGGGAACAGAGCCGTGCTCAGAAGGCCGGCATCAATCAGTCGAACATTGCGTCCATCTCGGAACATTTCCGCGCCAACACTAGGAAAGAAGTGGAAAAAGGGGTCCAGCTTCCGCTGGATGAGAGGTTGGCCCGATGCATCGTGGAAGGCAGTCAGGATGGCCTGATTGAGGACCTTAATCTGAAGCTCCAAGAGGGATCTTCCGCGCTCGAAATTGTCAATGGGCCGTTGATGAAGGGAATGAACGAAGTCGGGCGCCTCTTCAATGACAATCAGCTCATCGTCGCGGAGGTGCTCCAATCGGCCGAAGCCATGAAAGCGGCGGTCCGGCACCTGGAAGGGTTCATGGAGAAGAACGAGAGCGCGTGCAAAGGCCGCGTAATCCTGGCCACCGTCAAAGGCGACGTTCATGACATCGGCAAGAACCTGGTGGAAATTATTCTCTCCAACAACGGCTACGAAGTGGTCAACCTGGGCATCAAAGTTCCACCGGAAGCTCTGATTGCCGCCTGGAGAGAGCATCATCCGGATGCCATCGGCCTTTCCGGCCTGCTGGTCAAAAGCGCCCAGCAGATGGTGACTACGGCGGGAGATTTAAGCGCCGCGGGGATCCAGGTCCCATTGCTGGTGGGAGGAGCAGCCCTTTCCGAAAAATTCACCCGGCATAAAATTACTCCCGCCTATGGAAATGCGGTCTGTTATGCAAAAGATGCCATGACCGGTTTGCGTTTGATGAACCAACTTGCCGATTCCGCTACCCGCGAGGAAACACTGCGACAAAATGGGCCTGCACCGATGGAACCAGCCAGCGTCGGAGAGATTCTTCCAGTGCGGATTTCTTCCACGCAACGATCCAGAAGAGTCCGGGCTGATTTGCCAATTCCCCAGGCTCCTTATTTGGAGCGTAAAATTCGCGAGATACCGGATCTCCACCAAATTTGGAGTTACGTGAATCCCTTCATGCTCTATGGACGTCATCTGGGTTTCAAAGGCAACATCGAAAAGATGCTTGGCCAGCACGATCCAAAAGCGTTGGAACTCCACAGCTTGGTGGAAGACATAAAGAAAGAGGCATCTCAATTCATGCGAGTCCGGGCAGTCTGGCAATTTCTGGAAGCTGAAGCTGAGGGCAACGCAATTCACCTGTTTGCGGCAGGATCGGGCTCCCCTGTGCATACTTTCAAATTCGAGCGGCAGGACCGGTCGGATGGCTTGTGTCTGAGCGATTATTTGTTGCCGCCTTCCCAGGGGCAGCGCGATCACCTCGTTCTGATGGTGGTCACGGCAGGAGAAGGTATTCGGGAACGGTCGGAAAAGGCCAAAACTGAGGGACAATATGTTCGTTCCCACGGCCTGCAGGCCCTTGCCATTGAAACGGCGGAAGCTTGCGCCGAATGGCTGCATCGGCGAATTCGCGAAGATTGGGGATTCCCGGATGCTCCCGGCATGACCATGCAGCAAAGGTTCACTTCCAAATACAGGGGGAAGCGCTATAGTTTTGGCTATGGGGCATGCCCCAACCTGGATTACCAAGCGGGAATTTGGAAATTGCTTCGACCTGAAGATATCGGCGTTCAACTGACGGAAGGAATGATGATGGATCCGGAAGCCAGCGTGAGTGCCTTGGTATTCCACCACCCGGATTGCGCTTATTTTTCCGTCTCCCCCGAAACTGGGATCGAGTAAGACGGTGCATCTTTCCAAGGAGCACCGCATCCCAGCGCGGCTGGCATAACAAGAAGATGAAAACAAGGTGGGACGCGCGAGTGTGACGAAGTCACCCGTCGCACGTCGCTGAGCCAGTCTTGCCCGCCGAGCCAGCGTGCACCGGTGACGGCGGTCACTCGTGCCCGCTCCACCTTTGCTTGGCTGGGATTTTATCGGGAGAACCATTCATCCTGAGCCCTTTGAAATCGAATCGCCCAAAGAGGGCCATATGGAGTCATTTCCAAAAAACCAGGGGCGAAATATTATCCTCATTCAGCGAGGTGGCTTATGTGCGGCATCGTTGGCTATCTGGGGTCTAAAGCTGTAGTCCCTGTGCTCATTGAAGGGTTAAGGAAATTGGAATATCGCGGCTACGATTCCGCCGGCATTGCGGTGATAGACGGGCCCGAAGTCCGCATCCGTCGCGCTTCCGGGAAACTGCGAAACTTGGAGGAATCGCTGCAGCAGGCCCCCTGCGAGGGATCCTATGGAATCGGCCATACCAGATGGGCCACCCACGGGCGCCCCACCGAGGAAAATGCCCATCCCCACAGGGACTGTAAGGGAAAGATTGTCGTTGTTCATAACGGCATCATCGAAAACTACCTTGCTTTGAAAAAACAACTCATTGCCGAGGGGCACGTTTTTGCCACTGAAACCGACACCGAAGTGATCGCCCATCTGGTTGAAAAACATTTCCAGGGATCCCTGGAAGATGCCCTGCGGCAGGCCATTCAGCAAATGACCGGCCTTTACGCTATTGTCGTCATCTCCGCCCTCGACCCCGAAAAAATCGTCGCCGCCCGTTTTGGCCCTCCCATCGTAGTGGGAGTGGGCCAGGAAGAATTTTTCATCGCTTCCGACATCCCCGCCATCCTGGCCCATACGCGAGAGGTGGCCTTTCTGTCAGATGGGGAGATGGTGATCCTGACCCGTCAGGGCATTCGATTGACCAACGTGGACGGAAATCCCCTTACCTTGAAAACCCAGCGGATTAGCTGGGATCCGATCATGGCGGAAAAGGGGGGCTACAAACATTTCATGCTCAAGGAAATCTTTGAACAGCCCCGCGCGGTCCGCGACACAACCCTGGGCCGGGTTTCGCGTGACACCGGAACCATCCTGCTCGACGAAATGAAACTCACCACCGCGGAGGTTCGCCAGCTCGAACACGTCAGGATCATCGCCTGCGGCACCAGCTGGCACGCGGCTCTGACCGGAAAATTCATGGTTGAAACCCTGGCCCGCCTCCCGGTGGAAGTGGACTATGGATCTGAATACCGTTATCGCGACCCGGTTGTTCCCCCGAACACTCTGGGAGTAATCATTACGCAGTCGGGAGAAACCGCCGATACTTTGGCCGCTCAAAAGGAGTTGCGGGAGAAAGGGGCCAAGAATATTGCCATCTGCAATGTAGTCGGCAGCCAAGTCACCCGCGAAGCTGATGGAGTTCTTTATACTCACGCCGGACCGGAAATCGGCGTGGCCGCCACAAAAAGCTTCACCACTCAACTGACCGGCCTGTACCTATTAGCCCTCTACCTGGCGGAGGTCCGCGGGACTCTGGATGCGGAACAGCTGCTCACGCATATCGAAGACCTCACCAAAATTCCTCAGAAAATTGAGTCGGTGTTCGGCAAAGTGGAATACCTCGAAGAACTCTCAAAGTTCTTCTTCCGCTCCACCAATTTTCTCTACCTGGGCCGCGGCATTCATTTTCCCATTGCCCTTGAAGGAGCGCTTAAGCTCAAGGAGATTTCATACATTCATGCCGAAGGTTATCCCGCCGGCGAAATGAAACATGGCCCCAACGCCTTGATTGACGAAACTCTCCCCGTCGTCGTTATTGCCACTAGCAGCATCAATAACCATCGTTCGAAGCTGCTCTATGAAAAAACGTTAAGCAACATCAAGGAAGTCAAGTCCCGGGACGGGATTGTTATCTCTCTGGTGACTCCCTTTAATAAAGAAGCAATCGAAGCCTCTGACTACTACATTGAAGTACCGCCCAGCAACGATTTGCTGCTGCCAATCCTGGAAATCATCCCATTGCAACTGCTTTCCTATTACATTGCCATCCGCCGTGGCTGCGATGTGGACCAGCCCCGCAATCTTGCCAAAAGCGTGACAGTGGAATAGCCGCGCCACAATGCCTTGAGGGATTGTCTTGTCAAAATATAGTGATTGGATTGTATCGGATGGAACTCTGAATTTGGTACAAATTCCCCATAGACCCTAATCATGCTTTGAATTTCATCTCTCCTGCGGGAACAAACATAGATTTACCGAAACCCTGATGGAATCGATGTTCCTGTTGACATCGACGTCAGATTTGGGTGTCGTAACCGCGAACGTTTTTGGTCACCTGCGCCAAAACCAGTTTGTTCAGCCAAAGCGGATGAAAATGGGATGATGCAGGCGAGGTGCCCTCAACCCGTCTGAAGTTGCCACGCTTGCGCAGACGGCCTGAGGCCAGGCCGCCTACATCTACGCTACTTTCTGAAGAGCCACTCATGCCAGCGTGGCCGGCATAGCAAGAGGATGAAAATCGCAAAGTGGGGGGAGGCGCGAGTGTGACGAAGTCACCCGTCACGCGTCCCCTGGCCAGCCAGCGTGCACCGGTGACGGCAAAACAGCGGCAATCTTTCGCGTGGTAGGCTGACTCGAAATTGAAATACGTCTCGCTCAATACACAATTTCCCACTTTTTTTACCCTTTCCATATGATCACGGGTCTAATCAAAAGTGAAAGAACAATGCCTAAATTTTCGCCATTTGGGGAAAAGAAGACTCTCCTGAAGGTGGGAGGCGCACGCGTGGCCACCGTCACCCGCAAAGTGGCATAGGGATCGCCGCAGCGAGTCCGCCTCCCACTTTTGGCCTTCCGCAGCTTGCCTTCTCTCTCACTTTTAATTGCCCCTGCTTTCTTCATAGAACTCCCCATAGAGTTTCTGTGCACATGGAGGACAAATACTATGAGAAATTCGAATATCGGATTTGGGGACCACCAATTCTTCAATAGGATGCCATTTTTCCTTTATTCTGACTTGTTTGCACTCGGAGCAGATCACAACGAATCCCTCCAGGTACTTTATCCTTTTGATTAAATTCAAAGTAGTCGAAATGACCAGGCAACCAAGCAAGGTTATGCTGACGGTCTCGATAATGACTTGCATGAAGCTAAAGGGTGGATCGATGAGTTCCGTCAGCCAGCAGATCACGATGGCCGCAAAAAATCCTAACTCTTCAAATAGGATGACTTTGTTTGTGACATAATTTTTGGATAATTCTGGAGCAAAACTTTTCATTGGAGTCTCCTTTATCTCACTAATCTCAGCAACAGAGGGTTTCTGGAAACTCGCCCTAAACACATAGTCCATGGCGACAACTTTTTTTCCCACGTTTATCTGGTAATATTATTTGAATTTAATTGCCCGGATTACTGTGAAAAAGTGAATCACTCTAAAATTTGCACAAAATTCGAAATGGCTCCAAGTTCTCCCTAAAAATAGATACGGGCAACACAGGAGATGGATACATTGAAAAAAGTGCTGTGATAAAATCGGGCAAAGTGGATGATCCCAACAAAAAATGGACTTCTCATTCCTCATAGCGAAGTTGAGATTAAAAAAACAACGGTCGGTCTATTGTTGGTATTTTCGACGTATCAACATCGGGTCGAGGAAGCAGCGACCGGCGGACGACGTATGGATTCATCCGCCACGCGTAGCTTGATGCCAACCAAAGGAGGAGTAGTCCCGCAATTTACCGTGATTGGCTGATCGAAGCAGGTGTCATCCGAATCGGATTGGATCCCAAATGACTCCTTGAACCGACAGGATTCGTCGCACTTGAGCTGCGGATTTTGATCCTGACATTGGTTTCTTTCCTTGTCGAGTTGGTTCGTCTGAGACTTCATCCCGATGGTTGGCGTCGCAGTCGATATCATGGATGACAGATGACATGAGGGTCTTGTGCGCTGCGCCGCAACCTCTCAGCTGATCCGTCATCAATCGCCAGGAGGTCTTCAATATCTCGGAAGCTCAGGCAGAATCTGGGATAGAGCCAAACGGCATGGCTTATGATCTCCGGTGGAGACCGATATCCGCGACAGCTGGGTGTCTTCGAATTTTTCAACGCATTCTCCACATATCTGATAATTTTGACAATATCCCTACGATGGACATCCATCCCAAAAACCACGGCACTTATCTGACTAGAGTGCAAATCTGTCCGCCTTTTCGCTGCTTCTTCTGGCGGAGAGAGACGGCGGCCTTCTACGATTATGAAAAACTATGTATTGCTCGTCGTAACGCGAGTTGGGATTGATCACGGTAATCGCGCCGGTCGAAGATGGCGTCGAGTCATTATAACAATATAGGACATCAACGCCATCGAGGGCGGCACTTTATATATCAGTGGGATCCTGGCTATTCTGAATGACACCACAGCAAAATTCCTATTGCCATATCAGGAAAACTTTTTTAAATGGCAATGTCTTCGCTGCCATTAGCGATCCCAGGACAACCTAATGAGTTGGTTTTGGATGCCTAAGTCTGGGAATGATAAATATCGTTGTCAAAGACTTCTCTTCTTTAGACTATCTGAATCATATGCCATGCTTTTTTAAAAAACGGGACCATAAAGGAAATCGAACCAGCAATAGTAATCAATAACAACGAAGATGGATTTACGAGTAAAGAAGGAATCCACTGGAAGATATGAATAAACGCTCTTGGATGCGAAACTTAGAATATCGAACCTTGGTAAGGTTTGCGCGGCTTTTCTTTAGTGACGAAGTCAAGAATCCCCCCTGAGAAACTGCTCCTTTTTACCCAGGGCCGGATGATTTTATTTATGATGAATGCCATGTCCATTGGCCTCTTGCAATCAGTCTCCGGTCATCCCGGCAATATTGACGTGTACATCGGCGGAATGGTTACCGCAAAAAAACGGCACCGTTTATAAATCGTTTGAGAACATTCGGTTTTTAAAAAGATTGCAAAATCCAACATCTTTCTTAGAGTGATTAAAAATAATAATCCTAATCCTTGGTTCATTGGGAGCTGCGGCCGGCGCTTCAGTTGACTATTCCGCCTTCGGCTGGGCATTCCCAACAGACTCCACGTCTTGCTTCAACCGATCTTCATGGCGTCACAACGCCTGGAAAATGGTCCGGCTTTATTCCGCATCCAACCAAATAGCTGAGTCATCAGCAGTCACAAAATTACAAGCGGCAATTGGAAGGCTCGTCGAAACACAAGATTGGTGCCTGAAAGCAACCGAAATGGTTGAAATTGGCCAAGGGCGCTGCTTGAAAGCAGCCAATCCCGGCATGAATTTTTTTGCTGGGTGAATACTTGAAACCCCACGCAAAGCGGCTGGACGAGGCCAGGACTGCCTAACCTGCACTCACAACGCTGGAGTGAACGCCGAATAGCAAAGAATTTAGATTGGCGACAATGTTGCTTGTATGAAGTTGTATTTCAAAGGAGGTTCACTATGAGATCTCTGAAAAAACTGACTCTCGCAAAACCAGTTTTCACTTCCGTTGTGATGCTCGGTTTCCTGCTGATATTGACAATGCCTGCCGAAGCCCGCGGACGTATCGTGGGGGGCTTCTTTTATGGTCCGGCGTATCCGGGATGGGGCTGGTACTCTCCGTATTATTATGGTCCTTATTCCGGGCCATACTACATGGGGATTAACCAGAACAGTGGTGAAATCAAGTTAGACACTGACGTGAGGGATGCTGATATTCTCGTGAATGGGGCCTATGCCGGGACCACGGGAAAGCTGAAGTCGTTTCGGCTGCACCCCGGCACATATGATCTGGAAATTCGCGCTCCAGGTCGTGCTCCTTACGCGGAAAAAGTCTATGTAGTGGCGGGCAAAACGCTGCACATTCGTCCAGAACTGCGTGTCGAAGCTAACCCTTAGTTCTTAAGTGGCATGACTTTCGCAACACCGGGAAATGCCACAAGAGGAGTAACGCTTAATTTTCTGGGCTGTAATGGAAGGAAACCTTAGGGCGACTGAGATTACAGCCCACTAATAAAATATCGGACCTTTTGCGGTGTATTACATGAATCGGGAAACGAGGCATGCGTGAATGACGTTGTTAAGGATGGAAGCGGGGCCAGTAGTTTGGCTATACCGCACATGGACTCAAGAAAACTAAAAAACTTCGCCTCTTGGAAGGCAATCAATTGCTGCTAAAAAAGGAGGAATTATGAAAAACCAAATATACCGTTGTTTGACTGGAGCGATTCTGTTTTGGGCTTTGATTCTTTTACCCATGGCGGATCGGGCACAAGCGCATCACAACTCGAATCCGGATCAGGGGAAGGCTGTTCCAGCGCCGACCCTATCCCCCTTGGAAGATGCCGTGCGGCATGAGTTGATCATGCTCCCCTATTACGGTGTTTTCGACAACCTGACATTCAGAGTCGATGGGGACAAGGTGGAACTCTCGGGGCAGGTGAGCCGACCGACCCTGGCGAAAGACGCGCAGAGAGCCGTGGAAAGAGTTAAGGGCGTCGGCCAGGTGATTAATCATGTGGAGGTTTTGCCAACTTCCCCCAACGATGACCGGATTCGGTTGATGACCTACCGGAAAATCTATGCCGATTCGGCCATGAAACTGTACGCTATTCAGCCCGTGTCGCCGATCCGAATCATCGTAAAGAACGGGAATGTAACACTGGAGGGTTATGTCGGCCGCTCCATGGATAAAATCATTGCCAACATGGAGGCCAACGGAGTGCCGGGAGTGTTTTCCGTCACCAATAACCTCAGGGTGCAATCCTAAACGTTCCCATCAAGAGAGGCCCCAAGAATCAAGCCCGCGAGGTGCCACACATTCGATCCGTTGAGATCCAGTGTGTGGCATCCCACATGAGACATACTCTCAACCGAGGATCAACCGCAATGGAAACCGATATTGTGGCGCGCAAAAGGCAGCATTTTTCGGATAAGACCGACCTTCCCTTTCCAAAATTGAAATTGGGTGAATTTTGAGGTTAGAAGTTAATCTTGTGAGAGGAGTATTGGACGATCTTCATGAGGAAATGCTGATAGCGAGGGATTGAGTAATCGAATTCGCTCTCGATGAGACACTCCTGTTTTCCGCGTTTCATGGACTCTACATCTGGATCGAGGAGGCTGACTTAAGCATCTTCGACAATGTTAGCTGTGGCCTAAGCCACCCGCCTGAGAAATCAAGGACACTTTTCCAAAATTCATGGATTCAACTGGACTTGGCTGACGGGAGATTTGGCTTCAGCGCAAGGAGGAAATCATCACAGGCGAAGAATCTTATTACAAAAGAAACTTCGGATTCTAGGTTCTCAATTGAGAAATACTTTCGCAAACTTGCGCGATAAAACACTAGCGTGGCACATACACAACAGGGTGCTCGTGTTTTCCCTTGGTGGCGTGCCTCAGGATGCCGTCGTTTTCCGGTTCCCACAACTCTGAAAGCGCATAGGCCTCCCTGATCTTATCGAACACGATGTGAGCATCTGTTGTGGTCGAGTGAATTTTTGCGGCGAGGCGCGTCATGATCAACACATTGGCGCTGCCTTCCATGGACCAACTGGCGATTCTCACAGTATCGATCTTGAGATCAATGTGGAATTCATATTCGCCAACAGACAGCAATTCGGCACTGGCGGTGAACTGGAAGAGAATTTTCGCCTTGATGACGTCCGCGCTATGATTCCGGGCGGAAAGAGGCGCGGAGCCGTGGACCACCGCGCGTATTAAGCTTCTCTCGCCGGTGCGGTCACTGCAGTACTGGCTCCAGCTCCATTCGCTCAGCGTCGTATGTCTTGGGAAGAGGGCAGCTGCGATATGTCCCAGCCGCCGCCAAGGGCTTGGATCAAGGATACGCTTGCGGCCATGCGCCGCGTGAGAATATCGACGGCCGTCCGTTGATTCTGCAGCGTGCTGGTTTGCGAGGTGATCACCTGCAGATAGTTCGCGAGCCCGCCGCGATATTGGATTGTTGAAATTTCAAGAGATCGCTGCGCGGCTTTGACCGCCCGGTCGGTGATTTCAGCCTCTTCGGCGAGGATGCGCAACTGGGCCAGATTGTCCTCCACCTGTTGAAATGAGGTCAGCACCGTCTGCCGGTAATTCGCCACGGTGGCATCATAGGCGGCTTGGGTCAGCTTGACTTGAGCACGGCGCTTGCCCGCATCGAAGAGAGTCTCAGCCAACTGGGGTCCCACGGACCAGAAGCGGCTTGGCCATGTGAGCAAATCGCCGAGAACGGTGGCTTGCGAACCCGCGTTGGCGCTGATGGTCAATGACGGGAAGAACGCAGCCTTGGCAATCCCGATCTGTTCGTTCGCGGCCGCAACCTGCCGTTCGGCAGCAGCGACGTCGGGCCTTCGTTCCATCAGGGTGGAAGGGATCCCGATCAGAGATGCCGGCGGCGGAGACTGGTTCGGGGCGGCGGGGATCGACAAATCCGAAGGGGGCTTGCCCACGAGCACCGCGATCGCATGTTCGAATTGGGCTCGCTGAACCCCCAGGTCGGCCAACTGCGCGCGGGCCGTCTCCAACTGAGTTTGAGCCAGGGCCACATCGCCCTCCGATGCGACACCCCCATCGAACCGGTCCTGGGTCAGTTGAACGTATTGCTCGTATGACTTCACCGTGGCGTCCAGCAACTGCCGCGAAGCATCCAGTCCCTGAATCTGGAAATAATCCATGGCGAGTTCGGCCTGGTACAACAAGCGGGCATTCTCCAGTTGCGCCGCTGAAGCCTGCGCGATGACTGAATTTGCCCTGACGCCGCGCCGGATGTTTCCCCACACATCGATCTGATAGGAAAAATCGAAGGGTATCGTGTAAAGGCTTAGCACGCGGGAAGCCACCGCCGGTCCGGAACGTGTGGCAGATGGCGCGACGGCCACCGTGGGAAATTGGCCGGCCCGGGCGAGGCGCACGGCCGCTTTGGCTTCACGGAACTGGGCTTCGGCGGCCAACACATTCTGGTTGGAGATGCTCACCTCATCTTCGAGCGCGTCGAGCCGGGGATCGTTGTAAACCTTCCACCACTGGCCCCGAAGCGCCCCATCATTGGGTTGCGCTTCCTTCCAACCGGCCGGAAGCTCTTCTTTAAAGGCCGGCGGTGCCGCATCGCCCGGGCGCTGGTACTTCGGGCCGATCAGGCAGGCATTCGAAAAAAGCAGCAATCCGACTGTCCCGAAAAGGATTGGCAGGCGAAGACAAAACGACAAGTATGTGCCTTTCTGGTTCATATTCGGTTTCAAGGAGCATCCGCCTTGCCGCGATCCGCTGCACCTTGGCGAATTCGATCATTCATACCTGAGGGCCTCGATGGGATCCAGGAAGGCCGCCTTGCGCGCAGGGTAGTAGCCGAAAAATACTCCCACCAGCGCGGAAAATAAGAATGCCAGGAGAATCGACAAAGGGCTGACCTCAGTCGACCATTTCGCGAAGTGCGAGATGAGCAGCGAAGAGGCCAGCCCAAACACAATTCCGACAATTCCGCCTAGCAGGGAGAGGGTCACGGCTTCCACCAGGAACTGCATTAGGATGTCTCGCGTCTTGGCGCCCACTGCCTGGCGCAAGCCGATCTCCCGCGTTCGTTCGGTCACCGACACCAGCATGATATTCATGATTCCGATGCCCCCCACGATCAGCGAGACTGACGCGATCGCGCCAAGCAGAATCGACATCACTTGCGCCGACGTTTCCTGGGCCTCGAACACCTCGGTGAGATTGCGGATCGTGAAATCGTCCTCCAGGCCCGGCAAGATCTTATGCCGTTCGCGCAGCAGCGCCTCCATCTCCTGAATCGCCTGGTCCATGGCCTGCGGGCTCATGGCTTGTACCATCAACGAGCCGACCGCTTTGGCATTGGCCTTGTTGGCGCCGAGAACCTTTTGCGTGGCCGTGGAGATCGGCAGCAGGATGACATCATCCTGGTCCTGACCCGTTGGCGACTGTCCTTTCGGTGTCAGCACACCCGCCACGGTAAACGGCACATTCTTGATGATGACCACCTGCCCCGTGGGATCGCTGTCGCCAAATAGATTCCGCGCGACGGTTTCACCCAACACGGCCGTTTTAGCGGCCGCATCCACATCCTGCGTCGTGAAAAATTGGCCGGACATCATGGTGTAATCGCGGATCGTCATGTACTCAGGAGTCACCCCCTGCGCATTGGTGGCCCAGTTGGCGTTTCCGCAAACCACTTGTACTCCGCCGCGCACGGCAGGGGCGGCGAAAGCGACGGACGGGCACTCGGCCGCGATTGCCTTCGCATCGTCTTGCGTCAACGATGCTACCGCGCCGGAGCCGAGCCGGACGCCATTGCTGCTGATGCTGCCCGGCAGCACGATAATCAGGTTGCTCCCGATACTCTGAATCTGCTGCTCAATCCGCGCGGTGGCTCCCGAGCCAACACCCACCATCGCGATCACTGCCGCCACGCCAATAATAATACCCAGCATGGTAAGCGCCGAGCGCATGCGGTTGACCTTCAGCGCGCGGAGCGCAATCTTGATGCTGGCAACAATCTTATTCATGACGAGACTATCTCCTCCGATTGCTCGGCGGGAAGCTGCTCCAAGTCCTTCCGCGCCTCGCGGGGGTGGGCCAGCCTCTCGTCGAGTTGCAACCTGCCATCTTTGAAATGGATGCTCCGGTTTGAGTAAGCCGCGATATCCGGATCGTGTGTCACCACGATCATGGTGATCCCCTCTTCGCGGTTCAGCCGTTGGAAGATCGCCATGATCTCGAGGCTGGTCCTCGAGTCCAGCGCTCCGGTCGGTTCGTCCGCCAAGATTATGCTGGGATCGTTCACCAGCGACCGCGCGATGGCCACGCGCTGTTGCTGGCCGCCGGAAAGCTGGCTCGGCTGGTGTTCCTCGCGTCCGGCGAGTCCCACGGCGCGCAACGCCTTTCTCGCCCGCTCGTAGCGCTCACGGGCTGGGGCGTCGGTGTACATCAGCGGCAGTTCCACATTTTCCGCCGCACTGGTTCGCGCCAGCAGGTTGAACTGCTGGAATACGAACCCAATCTTCTTGTTCCGGATCTCCGCCAGTTGGTCACGATTCAGATTTGCGACGCTGATTCCGTCCAGCCTGTAAGCCCCGGAAGTCGGCTTATCGAGGCACCCGAGGATGTTCATGAGCGTGGATTTTCCCGATCCGGACGGCCCCATGATGGAAACGAAATCTCCCCTTTCGATCTCAAACGAGATGTTCTTCAACACATGCACCGGCACCTCGCCGAGCCTATAATCTTTCACCAGATCCTTGATTTCGATGACCG
>CAWDMN010000078.1:0-156858 GCA_963803155.1 uncultured Acidobacteriota bacterium | reverse complement strand
AATTCAACACACCCGAAATTAGAGAAATCATTCGTCGTCCTTGTCGGATCGTCTATCGAATTTGCATGGATAGAGAGATTGTAAAAATAGTCCGGATTTGGCATGCGGCTCGTGGTATCCCTGATATCGAATAGGCCAACCATCCACTTCACCAGGTCCGTCAGCTGACGGGCCTGTGAGTGGATTTGTTGGGCATCTCAAGAAGCAGACGGGACGTTCGAAACACAAGCATGAGCTACAACACGACAGAGACTCTGCTCACGCTAGGGATGGCGCAGACTAGAAATGTGGGGTAACTTATTCCAAGGAGCGTTCAAGCTGAGACTAATGCATCCACAATTCAGGTGTGAAGTGCATACTCATCGCACATGCCCCCGCTCGCACTTCGACAAGCTCAGTACGAGCGGGGATTGGAGTGCCGCTCATCCTGAGCTTGTCGAAGGATGAGCGAAATCAGTGGATGGACTCGTTGGTGTTCATCGCAATAGTGAACTCATCATGAAAGCTCATTGGAATTAGCTCAAAGGGGGCACAATTATGGACCAAAGTACGACCAGAGTGAATCCTTCGGAAGAGACCATCAAGATTGGTCCCCTGGGGATCCGGTTTCTCCTCACGGGCGAGGATTCCAACGGCAGCGCGTCAGTGTTCGAGGTTCTCGTCCCCGCCGGGCAGATGCTGGCGGCGCGGGCCCACAAGAACGACGCCTATGAGGAGATCCTCTACGGGATCGAGGGTGTCCTTACCTGGACGGTTGACGGCACGCCCATCGAGGTTGGTCCCGGGCAGGCGCTGTGCATCCCCCGCGGCGCGGTGCACCGTTTCGATAACTTCGGCAGCGTGGATGTGAAACAGCTCGCCGTCATTACCCCTGCGATCATGGGCCCCACGTACTTCCGCGAAGCTGCCGAAGTAATCGGCGCCACCGGCGGCCCGCCCGACCGCGCCAAGATGATGGAGGTCTTCCGGCGTCATGGCATGACGGTGGCCGCGCCCCCGCCTGCCAAGTAGCGGGCCGCTGGCATGGTTTCGCCCTGCATGGGTTCTATCCGGCGATGATGGTTCTCTTGGGAGCGCACCACATTTTGCGGCAAAATGACCCAGGGTAGGCGCGGGTGACGGCCGTCATCTCGCGCCAACCCTGGGCTGGAATATTTTGTCCTTTCAGGATATTAAAAAGCAGATCGCCTCATAAACCGAATTCCAGGGCGTCCGTCAAAAGGACGGCTGGAGGTGCTTCGCTCCATTAAGCCACGACTGCCGCTCCACGGCTCAGTTCAACAACCGGCTTGAAGCGAGTGACGGCGGCCGGCCCGGGTAAACTATCACTAATCTCAGGGTGCCACGGGCAAAAAACAAGAAAGGTCGACCAAGGTTTTTGCCCGTGCTTCAACCCCATTTTCATCATCTTGTGCCTGCTGGGTTGGCCTGCTTCTGGATTCCCGCTGAAGTTTACCCCGCACTGGATGCGGGGCGGGAATGGCGATGAAGGCCAAGGCGGCTGGCATGGGGGGCTCCTCGCAATTTACTGCACTGGCCTGTACTGAGGTGGATTGGGAAGCATGCTCTTGTAAGTCTTGACCGCTTCAGTTGCCAATTCAATCGCCTTCTCCAGCTGAGGATCATGCCCCCCACTCAACTCGAAGGGTCTAAGCGGTACAACGTAGTCCGGTTCAACGCCGAAGTTTTCCGGCGACCATGCGCCCGCCTCGTGCATATAAAAGCCATATTCAGGAACGAAGAGCACCCAGCCTCCCGCAATCTTGTAGGGCGCTCCTGAGCCGATCATTCCTCCGAAGGTTCTGGTTCCGACCAGGGGTCCAATCTTTGCACGCTTGAAGAAAAGCGCCAATTGGTCACCCCCGGATACGGCTTTCTCGTCGGCGATCATCACCTTGGGGCCGTCAAGATAGTGGCCGGCCGGCGGGACCCGGCCGCGGCGGTCGTACATTACACTTGCAGGCATCCTTCCAAGCCAATCGACGATCTCGTCTGCGCGGCCCCCTCCCACATTGTTCCGGATATCTATGATTATTGCCGCGTGGTGGCGTTGCGCGTCCCACTCCTGCTTGAATCCGTCAATGTCGTCGGCGTTCATTAAGTGAATGTAGCCCACTTTGCCGTTAGTCGCTTCCGCGACGCGCGCGCGGTTGGTCCGCACCCAGTCCGCATATCTGACCGAAGTCTCGTTGACAACCGTCTTGACACCGATCTCCCATGCGCCTTCCATAGATGGCGTCTTGTTGACGGTCAGTTTCACTTCCGTGCCGGCCAAACCCTCAAAGGCCGTGCACAAGTCCACTCCGGCGCGGACCGGTTTGCCATCTACTGCAAGCAAATAGTCGCCTTCGCTCACCTTCAGACCTGGCGCCCCGAGCGGCCAGTCTTTTGGTCCGTCACTTTCCTCGCCGCGGCAGATCTTTATAATCCGGTAGTACCCGTTCTCAACTCGGAAGTCGGAGCCGAGCATGCCTGGCCTGGCGCGCCCTTCTTCACCACCCCCTTCCAGAATAATGTGGGACTGGCTCGCCTCGCCTAGGTATTCTTTCAGAACGTATTCAGCGTCGCTAATATGCGCGGCGCTGTTCATCAGCTCTTCATAACGTGTTTTGGCCTGGTCCCACCCCGGCGCGGGACTGAAGGCATGATCTCGATACGCCCGCCAGACGTCCTCGAGCGCCTGTTTCCACTTTGTGCGATCTGCCTCCGCCGGCAGCGCTTCCGGAGGCAGCGATACGGGAATCTGCAGGATGGAGCGGTTCGACAAGTCGAGGGAATAAAGCCTGCCTCCATTCTCGTAGATGATCGCCCCAGGGCCAAGGCTCGGATTTTTTACATCCCACTCCGTGTACTGTGTCAGTTTTTCGGTACGCTTCGATGCCAAGTCATACCGGTACAGATTCATAATCCGGTCCCGATCCGAGACAAAATAAATGGAACTGCCGTGCCACATCGGGCAGACATCGTTCGCCGCAACGCGGGGCAGCTCCTCGTACCGTTTTTGCTCCAGGTCGTAGAGGGCAATATACCCAAGTGAACCGCCACGATAGTGTTTCCATGGCAGCCAGAGCACAAGTTCCGGATTGGGGCCATAGGCGATTTTTCCACCATCCGGCGAAAAGCTGCCGTTGGTCGCACGGGGCATGGGCAGCGGCTCGGGGATGCCTCCTTCCAGCGGCAGCAGGAACAGGCGCGGGAACTCGGTCATGGCTCCACGCAGCCGGTCCGAATGAACGAGAAGCTTTCGGCCATCCGGGGTCCAGCCCGCGACACGGTCATTCGATGGGTGCCAGGTCAGTTGCCGCTCTTCGCCGCCTTGGGCCGGGATCAAGTATATGTCTCCGTGACGCGTGAAAGCGATCCACTTTCCGTCGGGTGAAAACTTCGGGAAACTCTCGGCTTCAGCTGTTGTTGTGAGCCTATGCGCCAGTCCGCCGCCGCGCGGAGCAATCCACAAATCGCCGCCATAAATAAAGGTGATTGTGTGGAGGGAGATGTCAGGCTGACGCATCAGCCTCGCATCGAAAGCCCCTTCCGCAAATGCCGTGCTGGCAATGAATACACTTAGGATCAGAGCTTGAATCATGTTTTTTTATCCTCAAGAGGAGTGCGATGGAAAAGCAGCGTCAGGTTACTCTGTTCTATCATCGGGGTTCAGGTTCATTGGAGAGCATGAAAACCGAAGATCTCTCTACAAATGTTCGATGATCCTGGTCATAATGTCCGCTTTTCCCTCATTAAGGCAAGGCGGAACGCGAAAATAGAATCAATGCAGAATCCCTTCATTCTAGAGCGAAAAAAAAATCGACTGCCACTGAGGCATTCGCTCTTTGTCAAATTCTGCAACTTCCGCGCCATCCCTCCAGGAATATTTATTTATTTTCAAATCAAGGGTTTCGCCTGAGAATTTTCAATCTGCCTCCTCCCTCCTCCGTTATTGATTCCCTTTATCCATTAAAGCGGAAATTCAATTTGAGAAGTGGAAAGAAAATTAAGAGGCAAGCTGAACGTGCAGTCACGACTTTTTTTTCGACAATACAGTGGAGAGGGCATTTTCAAGCTCTGTGGCTTGCTGAGAACCAATTAACAACTTCTGTCCGTCTTCGGTTATGATCATAATTCCAGATTTTCCGTACATCGTGTAAGCTTTTCCCGACTTGCCATAACGAATGCCCCAACCGCCGTAGTCGGCAATCGGACGATATTGGCATGCTTCAATATCTCGAATTCCGGAGATCTTCTTGAAACCGAGATGAAATGGAAAGAAGCGAATATACAAGCCGTCTGTCCGTACCTCGGTGGAGAGATGGATAGAGAGCAAAAAAGCAGGCAACGCCATGCCAAAGATCAAAAATAGAAGCCACATGACAGCATCAGATACAGGACGGTCGCCGACGGGCTGATGTAACAACAGTTGACGGACTGCCATATAGGCAAGCAATGCAATTTCTCCAAGAATAGGCAAAACCAGCCACCACTTGCGAAAATATTGCGTCTCACGGAAGAGTACTGTTTCGTCAAGCATACCGTGCCTCCAAGCCAGGATGGAGATGATTATATGGGGAAAATTGGAATCACTGGGGAAAAATCGTGGACCGGCTTTGGACTCCGGACCAATTTGTGGATCACACACTCCAATTGAAGTCACGCAGGGTCGGTTGAAGAAGACGGGCGAGAAGCAGTTTTCTTTCTTAAAGGCGCATTGGGGGATCAAAAAGGGCCATTTAAGGCCCAAAAAGATCCCGCACATCAACTGAATCCCAATTGCCGCAAGGCTTTTGCTTGGTCCGACCCCATATCCACCCCCGATACATCGCCGGGATATGCCATCTAGCAGCCATGCCATGCACTCCAAAGTGGCGGCGTGTCAGATCATGTCCATTGCCTATGCCAATTGCACGGCACCAGCTCAGTCTCGGAGTTGGCCGATGAATACTGCGAGTTTCTGCGCCGTTATGAGGTAGCGTTTGATGAGCGCCATGTATGGGCTTGATCGATTATTGTTCCCTTAGGGCTCGTAAATAAATTACCGGTACAACTAAACTCCCCTCCTTAGACAAGGGGGGGAATGACGCGGCCGCAAGGCCGCTTCAGGGGTGGTCTGAAGTCTTTGACTGTCGGGAAGCCGCAGCCTTCGCACCACCCCGGCCTCGACTTCGTCTCGGCCACCCCTTCCGCCTTGACGGATTTTCCAACCTCGTCCGAGGAGGGGACTTTTGAACTGGTATTTTATTTACGATGCCTTACAGGGAACGCCATCCGGTTGAGGCGAAATGACCCAGGGTAGGCGTAGGTGACGGCCGTCACCTCGCGCCAACCCTGGGCTGGAATATTTTGTCCTTTCAGGACATTAAAAAGCAGATCGCCTCATAAACCGAATCCCAGGGCGTTCGTCAATATGACGGAGCCGGCGCGCGTTTCCGTTTCATGGAATTGCCGCTTTGACCGCCTTCAAAGCCTGGCGCAGAATGGGCTCCATGGCATTCGCCATGCGCATGAATCCCAAATCGGTGGGATGAGTCCCATCCACAGTGGCTTCTTCATCATGTCCGAGCAAATCTTTGCAAGGGATATAGAAAATATTCTTCAATCCGCTTTCTGCCATTTGTCGATAAGACTCGCGCAGGGCGGCATTCTTCGCCATATATCCCTTGAAGCGCTCCGGCAAATAGGGACTCCCCTGGTAAGCAATGTTTTCGACCAGTACAATGGGAGTGTTGGGCCGGGCTTGACGCAATATTTTCACAAAGGGGATAGCTCTTTCCGTGACTTGCTCCGGCTCCATATTGGGGAGACAATCCAAGACGTAAATAGCCGGATCCAATTCAGCCATGAATCTGGCCAATTCCAGCTCCATTGGCCCATTTCCAGAAAAACCGAGATTGATGACCGGCCGATCCAGCCTTCTACCCAGGATGGCTGTATGGACCATGCCCGGACGGGAAGCACATCCACCCTCAACGATGGAAGTACCGTAGAAGCAAATGGGGCGGCTGTTCTCGGGGGAACGCGATGACGGCTTGCTCAGAGAAAATTCAGGAAGGATCCCGATTTGCACGGAAGCGACGCCATTATACAACGGCAGGTATAACATAAATTCGTGCCAACCGGGGGGCAATCCCTTGACTAGTTCAACTTGATTGTCCGGAAATTTCGAGGGGCGTCCTTGCGCCACCCAACCCCAGCCTCCATTTTCATCGCGAATATAGAGATCAAGGCCGCTAACCCCCGTGGCCGGCATATGTTCCATTCCCAGTCGGTCAAAGCGCAAGCTCCAACGAACCTTGATGGCCGTGGCATCCGTCGCAAACCTGGCGCAAAGGCCGGCGGAGCGTTGCCCCAAATCCCAGACTTCTTTCCGGACCACCGTTTTGGCGCGCAAGGGCAGACGGTCATAAAATTCTTCGGTATCCTGCCATCCTTTGCCTTCGATTTCCAATTCACGGATGTCATACCATAGAGCCGGATCGTCAGGCAGGCGAACTGCGCGCGATTGTTCCAGCCTGGAGCTCGGCGGCTTGATTTGAGCCGCCTTGCCCGGCACCCATTCAGCAGATGCACAATTCAACATCGGAAAAAGGGCAAGTAAGAACCAGCTTAGAAAATTCCTCTTCATGATCGGCATATCCTCCCAAGAAAATAGCGTGGATGGAGGCGGGGCGCCCCCACCCCGCCTGAGTTTGCCATGCTTGCTCGGACGGCCTGAGGGCAGGCCGCCTCCATCATCCGTTTTCATTGTCTTGTTGTGCCAGCCGTGCTGGCATGCACAGCTCCTCAGAAAATCCCGGGGCCAGAGACCTCACAGGTCTTGGAGACCTGTGAGGTCTGGAAATTTTCATCATCTTGTTGTGCCTGCAGTGCTGGCATGGGCGGCTCCTCAGAAATCCCTGCCGTGCCTCAACTGCTGCTTTCGACGCTGGCGTGACAGCCGCCACCGACGGAAGCGTCGTCCGCACAAATCTATAGAGGGACGCTTCGGCAAATCCGCCAGTCTGCGGATATATCATCCCTACCGCCAGGCAACGCGAACGGCACCGGACCTGCCTTCATTTCTTTTCAGTTTTAAACCATTCCGCCTTCACCTGTTCAATCACTTCGCCTACAGCCTTATCAATTTGGGCTTTCCCCCACTCGACATCAGTCTTGGTGCGGGGATCCTGTTCTTCACGCAGAGTGTGGTCCGGTGTGGGCGCCAAATCGAAGGTTTCTCCATCCACCACGGCATAGTCCGTATTTTTCAATTTCCCCGTGGCCGGCAATCGAGTCAGATCCACGCAGGCAGGCCAGGCGGCCGCCAGCATGGAAGTTTCATGGGAGGCCGCATGCCCGATGGCTCCGGCAATGAGCGAGCGGGGAAAGGCCGGGTAGACCCACATCACGCGCTTTTCGCTTTGACCGGCATTATATTCCGTGCAGAGCCGGCTCAGCACGGCTTTTTGGTTGTCGGCGCCGTGGCCGTTGACAATTAGGACATGCTTGAAGCGCATCCGGCAAAGCAGAATGCTGAGGATGTCGCGCACCACCAGGGCAAAAGTCTCTTCCCGGAAATAGGCACTGGCCATGGGAAGTTTGGGGAAATCCATTCCTTCGACAAATGCATCGCGGTTGAAACCGAGCGCTTCCAGCATATTGGGATTCCGCTCCCGCTCGGTGCTGACAAACAGTGGCGGATAGTAAGGGCATTGCAGCTTCAGGGCCAGACGGCGCGCAAAATCATGGGCCAGCAAATTGTCGCAGCCCATGGTGAGATGCGGGCCATGCCATTCCACCGGGCCGATGGGGAGAATGACCAGACCTTGCCGATCCCTGGCTTTGGCAATTTCATCGGGAAAGAGATAAGCCATGTTCCAATCCCCCTCCTCAACTGGGCGCTTTACTTTTGGCAATGTAACAGCGGGCATGAATGCCTCCTCAGAAAAATTAAAATCAGATAAATCAAAAGCTGAAAGTGGGAAAAATTTCGCGGTTGCCTCAGGCCGGGTTATCGCCAAGCTAATGGCAATTCATCGGGCGGGCCAATAAAAATATAGCGCAGACTCGCGCTTTTCAACGAGTCTGCGGTTTTTAGCGTTGTCATCTCTCCTTTGTCCATTGCGGGCCAAGGCGAAAAACCGCAGAGTCAAAAAACGACTCTGCGCTACCGGTTTCCTCATGCAAATAGCGCGGAACGTCAATGAGCGAGTAGTGTGGCATGATCGGTTGTTCGGGGACTCATTGTTTATTGCCCCACCATCCCGATCACTCGCTGGCGCTTCGTGCTTCTTGCCTGGCATTATTATGAAGCCGCGATTCGGAATTTTTCCGCCGCCTGCCGGATCTCCTCATCGGTGGAATTGATGTTGATGCCAAAGGCGGCGCCGAGGCCGCGATCCACTACGCCAACGCTGAGGTTGATGGCCCGCGAAAGAATGTCATCGGTGCGGGGGTAAGCTCCAAGCGCATGCGGCTGATTGTGATCCTTGAGAAATTCCAGGACGTGCTCCATATTGCTGTATACATGCCATCCGCTGTGGTTTACGGTAAGCGAGTCGAGCCGATCCGCCACATGGCTGGCTTTTTCCGCGGAATCGAAAATAACCGTCAATAAGGTGGCGCATTCTCCGGCGGGATCATGAACCGTTCGATACCGCATGCCTTGGATTTCTCCGATCCGATCGCGGAATGCCTTCTTTTTGGCGCGAAGCGTGGATACCAGCTTATCTATTTTTCGCAGTTGCGCCAAAGCCGCGGCCGCAGTCAATTCATTCATCCGGAAATTCAGCCCCAAGATTTTCCGCGCGCCTACTTCCACCCCGGTCCGGTTGGGCTTGTGCCCCTGATCGTGGAAAGCAAAAGCAGCTTCATAGAGATCTCTATCGGAAGTAATGAAAAGGCCGCCATCTCCCGAATTAATCGTCTTAAAAATATTAAGAGAAAATCCTCCGGCCAGCCCGAGTGTCCCCACTTTTCTGCCATGATAGGAGGCCCCGTTGGCCTGGCAGGCATCCTCGATAACCGGAAGTCCATGCCGGTTGGCAATGGCGAGGATCGAATCCATATCGCAAGGATTGCCCAGCATGTGGACGGGCATGATGGCCCGCGTGCGGGGAGTGATCCGCCGTTCGATATCGGCAGGATCGAGATTCAAGCTCTCGTCAATTTCAGCCAGGACGGGCACTCCACCCGCAAAAATGACCGCGCTGTAAGTGGCAACAAAGGTGTAAGCCGGCACAATCACCTCGTCTCCCGGTTTCAGTTCAATGGCTTTAAGCGCCGCCAATAATGAGGCAGTCCCCGAGGAAACCGCGACGCAGTGCGCGGCGCCGCAATATCGGGCAAATACCTGCTCTAGCTGGTACGTCTTGGCCTTGAATGCTTTGTCTTCAGGTTTTCCATAACGA
Source organism: uncultured Acidobacteriota bacterium (assembly GCA_963803155.1). Taxonomy (GTDB): domain Bacteria; phylum Acidobacteriota; class Terriglobia; order Versatilivoradales; family Versatilivoraceae; genus CAWDMN01. The sequence goes on along the minus strand of CAWDMN010000078.1, from coordinate 147,478 downwards.
AAGAGATAACCTGAGGAAAGGACATCCAGCACTTCGGCTTTTTCCTCTTCTCCCATCCAAAAAGCTCCTGGACCCGGCATATTCTTCCTCCCGCATCATTTAAGATTGACTGTTCCACAAAAACAAGAAGGCTCTAGCGTATGCCAGAGCCTTCCTTGAGTCAAGATAGAGTATGGCGCCCGGTGCACACAGAAGTGACGGGTAGTGGCGTAATCATGAGCAAGGAATATTAGAACCCAAGCTCATTGGCTGCAGTTGAACGATTGATGATGATTAATCGACATTTATAGCGAGACTTATATGTAGCGCAGACTCGTGCTTTCCAACGAGTCTGCGGCCCGCCGGGGCGGATCCTACGCTTCGCTCCGGACTTTTGGCCGAGCACGACACTGGTGCATCTCCCGGCCAAGAAAATGCCGCAGAGTCAAAAAACGACTCTGCGCTACGACCTCCAGTCCGCTGATCAAGCCAGCCAGAAAGTTGTCCTGGCTATTGAGAACGCATCCCTTCTCCTCCTACCCCAACAACAACAAGGCCTGGAGGAGGATCCTCCGGGCCTTGTTGAAAGAACCGCTTCCCGAAGTATCAGGTCTTTCCGGAAAGTCGCATTACCACCACGCTTTTGCCGCAGCCCGATATTACCAGGACAAACGCATCGACAGCTGCAACGTCCGGGCTCCGCCAAACTGCGCCATGTTCGTGGTCTGCATTAATTGGGTGTTGGTATACATGATCCCATTGTCCATGTAGAACTGACCGGCAAAATCCGTATTGGGATGATTGAACACATTAAAGGCATCCAAGTTGAAGCGGAACCGCACATTCTCCTTAATCTTGAATTCCTTCGACAAAGAGGCGTCCATATTCCAAACGCGCGGCCCTGGCGCATACTGGTTCCGGAAGGGATTGATGCCGGGGGCATAATCCAATTCCGCCACATCGCCATTGTTCAAGGGAATGAAGGTGGTGCTGGAATCCCAGTAGTCCTCCAGATTCTTTCCAGCGGGGAAATTGGCCGGGGTGACTGTGCTTCCCCAAGGAATCAAAGGAGCGACGGCGGGTTTATAGTCAGCGGGAACACCCATGATCCCGTCCGGCGTGTTGATCTTGTTTGCCGGAATATAACCATTCCACCAGAGGTATCCAGGCAGGCAAGTGCCGCTGGTGCAGTCCTGGATAGGATATTTGTATCCATAATACTCGATTTTGTTTCCAGTCGGCCAAAGGCTGGCGGTGCCGTCGTTTTTTCCACTGCCACTGGCGCCGAAGGAAGACGTTGCACCATTATCGGAAAGCCGGAACCAACTGGTATTCAACACGCCCATGCCCGACATCTGCCATCCGCCAATAATCTTGTCGAGGATCTTGGCGCCCCGGCTGTTGGGAGTGCCGGCAATCCATTTGCCTTTGCCGACCGGGATATCCGCAATCCAGTTCCAGCGGAATTGATGTTTGGGCACGCTGAAATCCCGTTGGTAACTGAGGAAATGATTCCGAGCGTTGTCGCTTTCCGGAACCGTCCCCGGCATGAACTGGTTAGAACCAAGCACAGCCGCCTCATAACCTCCACCACCGCCAGGGGCATAACCTCCCACGCTGTCCCGATAGGAATTGCCAATCACGTAACTGAGCTGGTAGCCGAAACCCTTCGAATATCTTTTTTCAAGCTCCAACTGAATGCCACTGTAATTGGAATGGCCCGTCTTGCGCAATTGGTTGATCCCGCCATAGACGATATTGTCGAGCGGCTGCAAGGCCACATCGGAATATTCTCCAGTGGGCATGGGATTTCGGGTGGTCATCTGATAGACAAACTGAGGAGTGGGATCGTTGAGGTTCCACATTTGAGATTGTTTGAGTCCCCGGTTCGCTACGAACGACGCCCGCGCCAAGGTATCTTTCATCACCTCTTTTTCTAAGGTAAAGTTCAAATTGTGGACGCGCGAGGTGGGATAATCCGGATCAAAAAAGGAGGAATAAAGGGACCCGCGAGCGATGCTCGAGGCATTATTCAGATCGATCGCATTTCGACTGTTAAGCCCCGCAACCAACGATGGGACGGAACGCATTCCATACCGCGATAATCCATCCGGGGAAAATGCAGCGTTGGAGTAAAGATTGTTCTCAAATTGGCAGCTAAAAGGCGCACTGCCCAAATTATCGTCATTCCAGGCAAAATACGGATCGGGATAATAGGCAATGCTGTATCCGCCGCGAATGATGAAGCTTTTCGCACCATCCAAAGCCCGGTACGCAAAACCAAGGTGCGGTCCAACATCGAACCAATTGTTCTTCACCATGTTTTTCGGAAGTCCCGCCTGATCATAAGTGATGAACTTGGCGCCCAATTCTTGCTGGCGGGCAATGATGGAAGGAAGAGTCACCCCCATTTGATACAGCCGATCCAAGGGCTGCCCCAGCACGATCGATTTAGAGGCTAAGTCAAACCCATTGCGGACATTGTATTTTTCGGTGGGGAACGGGGTCAATTGCCAGCGGACCCCCAAATTCAGAGTTAAGCGCGAAGAGAGTTTGTAATTATCCTGCAGATAAAAGGCATTCTCGTGGGCGCGAAGGTAGTACCTGCCTTTTCGCATGTAGAGTAGGTATCGATTCAATCCCAGGAAGGCATTGGCAATCGGATGTCCCGTTCGAGTCGACGCTTTAGGATCGGCTGTGCCCTGGCTGGGATCGAACAATCCGGTAATGGAGGCATCGCTGAAGGAATAAGATCCTCCTGCCTGCCGTTGTTGGGGAAGAATGGTCAATTGGTCGTAGCGGAGATGGGCGCCGAACTGCAATTCATGTTTGCCCACGATCTTGGTGGCATTGTCGTCCACAATGAAATAATTAAACCATTTGGCTTTTGTGTTGTAGCCCTGGAAATAATTGGCCGACCCCATCCCAATGCTGCTGAAAACCGTGGGGAATCCCGTTACGCCGAAAGGATTGGGCAAACCCAACTCAGTGAGATAATCTTTGGTGGGATCTCCCGAAACCCCGAAACTGTTCTCGCGTGAACCGCTGGCCACGACTTCATTGAAGAAAGTCGCGGAGAATGTTCGATTCCAGGATAATGCCAGACTCTTATTGTTGTTCGGCCTGCGCGTGAAATTGGCTACTTCATCCAACATGGGAATGACAGGGGATCCGGGATGCGTCATCGCGGTCTGATTCCCTTGAGTAAAGCGAGCATAAAATTGGTCCCGATCGGAAATTCGGTGATCGATCCGGAGGGTAGTCGTCCATTGATCCCGGAATTGCCGCCCCTCTCCTTCAAAATTGTTCACCAACAGCGGATTGCGGTCAGGAAAAGTCGGTTCTGGAATTACACTGAACATGTATTGGGCCAATGGGCTGATTCGACTGGGATCGAACATGTTGAGCTGGCCGTTGTAGCTGGCTTGTTGGCGATTCCACGTCACAGGGTCTGTGGTAAAGGGATCATAAATCTTGTATAACCGCCCCTGGCTGTCTTTGAGTTCACGGAAATCACCTTGGCGCATCGCCATGGTAGGAACCCTGCCGGTGACGAACCTGGGATTGCGTTCTTTCAATCCTTCAAAAGCAAAAAACCAAAACGTTTTGTCCTTGCCATTGTAAACCTTGGGGATGAAGACCGGCCCTCCCGCCGTTCCCCCATATTCATTCCGGTTGAGAAAGGTGGGTTTGGTTCCGACTGTCTTGTCACGGGTTCGGGCCACACCGTAAGCGTTGTTCCGATTGGTCTCGAATAAGGTCCCGTGGAAAATATTGCCCCCGCCTTTGGTAGACATCACCACGGTGGTGGGGCGGGTATACTTGGCCGAGGAACTGTTCACATTGACGTTGAACTCCTGAATTGTGTCCAAACTGGGAGGACGCACTAACGTTCCCGCTCCATCTAAAGGATCGGACAGAGCAGCGCCATCAAGAACAAAATCTGAAGTGCCGACCATCATCCCGGAAGATCGAGTGCCATTGGGATCCAACCCGGGAGTTGTCGTCAGAAGATTCATGATGCTTCTTCCATTGATGGGCAATTGTTCAATTCTTTGGCGGTCCAAGGTATGGCCGAGGCTCGGATTATCAGCCACCACTAAGGGCGTGGCATCTATGGAAACATCAATCGAAGTTCCTTCCGATTTGACTTTTAGGACCACATCCAAAAAAAGGTTTTGTAAAACTTGTACGGTGAGATTGGCCTGGTATTTCTCCATGCCCACTACTTCTGCCACCAGTTGATACTGGCCTGGAGGAACGCTGGGGAAGGTGAATATCCCGGCTTCATTGGTCTGAGCTTTCAATGCTCCATTGGTGGCCAAATTGGTTAAAAGCACTTCCACCGCGGGAATTACGGCCTTGGATGCATCCTGGATGGTCCCCCGCACGCTGCCGTTGCCGGATTGCGCCCAAAGCGGGACATTGATGGAGAGCATAAAGGCCGCTAGAAATAACCCCACACATCCTTCAAACCACAACCTTCTTTTTCTCTTCAATACATTCATTCCCACCCTCCTTAATTGAGTAATTTAGAATGTTACTTTTCCTGAGTCTTGGAAGTTATGAGACCGTGCGCAACGTAGATGCTGGATCGAGTCAATAGAAATACAAAAAGACGCAGCCCCCTCTGGTGAGGCTGCGTCCAGATTGAGCTCCCCTCGCGGGAAGCACGATTTATTTCGCAGCTACGGTAATTACCTTTACTGCGGAGTCAGTCATTGCGGAGTGGCTCTTGGCGGCGAAGGCCATCTCTCTTTCAGCTTTCGAGGCATATAGTTTTCGGCCCAATCCGTCGTTCCCCGTGCAGATCCGCGACAAAAAGCATTTGTCCGCATACTTGTTAAAAACCAGACAAGCCTTATATGATTTTGCGGGATTGTTCCAGCCATATGAGATGGCGTTGGTAGTGGCGGATCCATCCAATTTCTTCACCCAGATGATGAATGAATCCCGATTCTGGGCCGGGCCAATTTCATACTCGCCAGCCGGTAAGGTTTGATTGCCCACCACAAAATCAAACGGAATGTTCGCTTTCACCTGGGATTGCGCCAATCCAGCCATAGAGGTCAAAAAGATTATTGCGGCGACCATCCCAAGAACCTTCAAGAATGTGCTTTTCATAATCAGCTCCTTTTTTTAATTTCCTTCACTCGTTAAAGCGGAAAGGCGAAAAAAAAAGGTGAAACACAAATAAAAAAAAATTAGGTAATTACTCAGGTAGTAGCCAGTAGTCAGAATTCAGGAGTCAGAATGAACGCGCCAGCATCGAGATTTGATGACTTTCTGGCGTGGCAAAAGGGTTACAAGTATTTGGTGCAATCTTTTAGGGGCCTATTCGCGGGACATTTTGGATTCTGACTCCTGAATTCTGTCTACCTGAGTAGCTGCAAATTTAGAAACATTCGTTTAGTTATTATTCAGATCGAAAATGCCCGCAATTTGTGCTGTAATACAATTTTGGCAAAGGTTGAATCCAGCAGCAGAACTCGCCCGCGGCGGCGGCTCCTCAAGACACATCCACTGATGAAAAGTTTCCGCAATCCGCTCCATTGCCTGGACACCGGCTCAGATAGGCGAGTCTTCGCGGAATTCAGCCTCCCGGAGTTTCTTAAGCCAAGCAGGAGTGACGGCTGTCTCCTGGCAGGGAGGAGGAATGGAGAGTTTATTGCCGCAAGAGGTCACCGTGCTGCTTCAATGCTGGCGCCGCGGTGAACAAAGCGCGCTCGACAAACTGATCCCTCTGGTTTACGAGGAGTTGCGCCGGCTGGCCCACCGCTACATGGGGCGGGAGAATCCCGGGCATATCCTCCAAACCACGGCACTCGTCGACGAAGCCTATTTACGGATGGCCGGGTCTCAGCCATCCGACTGGCAAAACCGCGCACATTTTTTTGCCATATCCGCGCAATTGATGCGCCAGATTCTGGTCGATTTTGCGCGGGCAGCTCACAGCCAGAAACGCGGAGGGAATGTTCCGCAAGTTTCTCTGGATGAAGCGCTGGTTTTGACTACTGAGCAAGAGTCCAATTTAGTGGCGATCGATGACGCATTAAAAGTTTTGGCTGAAGTAGACCCGCGGAAAGCCAAAGTTGTGGAATTGCGTTATTTTGGCGGACTCAGCGTAGAAGAAACGGCGGAGGTATTGAAAGTCTCCAGCGATACCGTAAAACGAGACTGGCGCTTGGCCAAAGCTTGGTTGCTCCGCGAAATCAGCGAAGGGGGAAAACACTCTTAACCGATTGCCAGGCAACCTGAGCGCGATTTTTTCTTTCTAAACCGGGAATGAAGTATTCCCTCATACTTCATCGGGACCTTTCCTCTATAAATAATTAATGCAGCGACTTTGCTTTGTGGAGCATTAAGATTCGATGGATCCTCCTCGCATACGATTGCAAAACTGGACGCAATTGGAAGAAATTTGCCAGCAAGCTCTCGATAAATCGGCGGCTGAGCGTGCTGACTTTCTGAAAAATGCTTGTGCCGGGAATGTGGAACTCCTCCATGAAGTGAAAGCTTTGTTGGCCTACCATGAAAAGGCGGACGACTTTCTGGAAGAATCCGCCATGGTATCGGCTGCGCAGACCTTCGCCCAAACGCAGAATTCCCATTGGGTAGGCCGGCAATTGGGAGCCTATCAGATTTTGGCTTTTCTGGGAGCGGGGGGGATGGGTGAGGTATTCCTGGCCCGGGACACCCGGCTGGACCGAACCGTGGCCCTCAAAATTCTGCCCCAGCATCTGACCGAAGACCTTAGCCGTCTGCGCAGATTCGAGCGGGAAGCCAAGGCAGCTTCCGCATTAAATCATCCCAACATTGCGGTCATTCATGAAATTGGAGAACTGGAAGGCCTCCATTTCATGGCAATGGAACATGTGGAGGGACAGAATTTGGGGCTTCTGGTTCAAAAAGCCCCTCTTCCTTTCAAGGAACTGGTTCACCTTGCCGTTCAAGCCGCCGATGCGCTGGAGGAAGCTCACAATAAGGGGATCATTCATCGCGATGTGAAACCCGGCAACCTGATGGTAACGAAGAAGGGCCACTTGAAAATCCTGGATTTTGGTCTTGCCAAAAAGATTCCCGGCAAGGGCCAGAAAGAAGGTCTGAGCAATCCAGGGGAATCGCGAACTACTCCGGGATTGGTCATGGGGACAGTAGAATATATGAGCCCCGAGCAGTTGTTGGGACAGGAGATTGATCATCGAACCGACCTTTTCTCTCTGGGAATAACCCTCTACCAAATGGCAACGGGTAAGCTGCCCTTTAAAGGAAATAGTCCCACGGAAACGATGGATCAGATCCTCCACGCTGAACCCCTATCCATCCTCAAGAGTGACCACAAGGTTCCACCAGAGTTGGATCGGATCATCCGAAAGTGTCTGGAAAAAGACAAGGATGATCGGTATCAATCGGCCAAAGACCTGCTTGTCGATTTGAGAAATCTCAAACGCGACACTGAAACCCACGTCAAGGTTAGCGCTTTGCCTCAGTCTAAGCCTCGTTACCGGCTTGAAAGGTTTGCCTTGGTTATGGGAATCTTGGCCATCATGCTGGGAGCGGCCTGGTGGGTTTGGTCTACACTTCATCGGAGGGATTCACCCATACCTTTGGTAGCTGTCCCTTTTACCGGCAATGAAGGAGATGAAGCCGAAGCCAGCTTCTCTCCAGACGGAAGCCAAGTCGCATACTCGTGGCAAGGTGGAAATCAGGGGCAGTACGACATTTATATCAAACAGATTGGCGGAGGGCCGCCCCTGCGCTTGACCCGCGATCCCCGTCCCGATCGGAGCCCCTCCTGGTCTCCCGACGGAAGGTCTATCGCTTTTTTGCGATCGCTCGGCAAGGGGCATCATGCGGTCATGCTGATGCCGCCTTTGGGAGGCTCAGAGCGTCAACTGGTGGAAATCCAAGGATTGTTCAGCTTCTTCGATGTTCAATTGGCCTGGACCCCGGACAATAAATTCCTAATCTTGCCCGATCAAGATCCCCCCGACAGTCCGCGAGGATTATTCTTAATCTCCCTCGGTACGGGAGAAAAAAAGAGACTCACCTCGCCTCGAGGCAGAGGAGACTACTCGCCCGCCGTATCGCCGGATGGCCGGAATCTCGTCTTCGTCCGCTGGATCGCCCCTTCCATCACCGAGCTTTTCCTGTTGCGATTGAACAGTGACTTCCTGCCGGACGGTGAGGAGCGGCAACTGACCCGCGAGAACCAGCTGACGATGTGCCCTACCTGGCTTCCGGACGGAAAGGGAGTTTTGTTCGGCGTCGGAGCATGGCACTTCGCCCGGCTCTGGAGACTCAAGATCGCGGATCCGCAACGCCCCGAGAGACTTCCCTTTTTGGCGGAGGACGCTTACGCCCCCGTGGTTTCCCGAGTGGGCCATCGCCTGCTTTTTCGGCGCATTGTTTTGGATATCAACATCTGGCGATATGATAGCCCACTCGGGAATAATCCTGTCTCTCCGCCTCGGGAATTGATTGCTTCCAAGCGGGGTGAAAATGTGCCGAGATTTTCACCTGACGATCGGCGAATTGCCTTTATTTCCGATCGTTCTGGGACAACGGAACTCTGGATTAGCGATGCCGATGGACAGAATTGTGTGCAGCTGACCTCCTTGGGAGGCCCGGTGCCGGATTTGCCCTCCTGGTCCCCGGATAGCCGGCGGATCACCTTCCACGCGGCTAAAGAGGGCCAAACGGAACTCTTCATGATTGGAGCTCAAGGGGGTACACCGATTCAGCTGACTCATACCCCTTGCAACGAGGAGGCTCCTTATTGGTCAAAGGATGGCAACTGGATTTATTTCGGATCGGACGGCACTGGGCAGTTCCAGGTTTGGCGGATGTCCGCCTATGGAGGGGAACCGGTCCAAATCACCCGCAATGGCGGATCATTCCCCGCCATTTCCGCGGATGGAGCGTATGTTTATTTTTTGAAAGGCCGGGAATGGATCAAGCAACTCTGGAAGGTGCCCGCTTCGGGGGGAGACGAAAGCCTGGTGCTGGATTCCATCGAGACGAATAATTTTGCGGTGGCCAATCAGGGGATTTTTTTTATGCCTTGGGAAAAAACCGAACGCAACATTAGTTTTTTGAGCTTTTCCGATCGTCAGATCCACCGCCTTGTGCAGCTTCCCGACAAAGGGGCATCCTTTGGCTTCTCCGTCTCTTCCAACGAACGAGCCTTCCTTTTCACCCAAATCGATCGTTCTCTTCGCGATCTCATGCTCGTTGAAAATTTCCGGTAAAGAGTTCCTAGAACGAAGGATTTCCGACGATGACTTCCAGGCAACGCATGCTTCGTGCTCTCGAGAGAGGAAAATCGGATCGTTTACCCGTTACTACCCATCACCTCATGGATTCTTTCCGGCGCCATTACCTGGGGAATGCCTCCAGCCAGGCGTTCTTCGATCGATTCAAACTGGATGCAATCCACTGGGTAGTGGCCCATCGCCCCGATCCCATGTCAGGCGAATACTATGATCCTCTGCAGGGCACTCCTGGATTTCTGGAAGCACACCGTGTAGCGAGTGACCAGTGGCGGGTATTTGCCGAAGAGTTGAACGGCCAGGAATGGCCGGCGACACGCTACCGTTTTGTCACGTCAAAGGGTGAACTCTCCATGGTTCTGCAATCCAATGAACATACCTCTTGGGTTGCGAAGCACCTGATCGAAAAAAAAACGGACATTGATTTGATTGGCGAATATGCCACGGCTCCGAAATGCGAGATAAATGCCGTCAACCGTGAGGCGGAAGAATTTGGCGAGCGGGGCCTGATCCGCGGGCACATTTGCACTTTCGATGTCTTTGGACAGCCGGGCACCTGGCAGGATGCCGCTTGTTTGGTGGGGATCGAGCGGTTGATCATGGAAAGCTACGATGATCCTGCCTGGGTCCACAGCCTGTTGAAGATCCTTCAACGGCGCAAGTTGGTTTACACCCGGTCGCTTCAGGGGGCAGCGTATGATGTGATTGAATTGGGCGGTGGCGATGCCTCTTCGACGGTGATCTCACCGCGCCTCTTTGAGGAATTCGTGGCGCCCTATGACTCTGAGATCATCGCCGCAGCGCACGAAGCCGGCCAGCGAATCGCCTACCACACCTGCGGCGGCATGATGCCGCTGCTGGAGCGGATCGCCTCCATGCGGCCGGATGCCATGGAAACCTTTACTCCACCTGCCATGGGGGGAGACGTCGATCTGGCTGAAGCTAAGCGCCGCATCGGCGACAAGGTTTGTCTGATCGGCGGCTTCGATCAGTTCCATTTCTTCACCAGTTGCACGCCGGCACAAACACGAGCAGAAGTGCGCCGCTGCTTCGAAGCCGCAGGTTCAGGCGGCGGCTACATTCTCAGCCCCTCCGACCACTTCTTCGAGGCGGACCTGCCTTTGATAGAGGCCTTTGCCCAAGAGGCACGAGATTGCCTCTACTAGTAAAGTGGTAACCACGGTGAGCGTCTTCCCGCGAGCCGTGGGCTTTTGGCAAATCAGCCAAGCTCCACGCCTCGTAAAATACACTCAGCGTGGCTACCATGCGAAGGATTACTGAGCATTCACAAAACATGCTTGCTTTTAAAAGAAAAACCGGGCCTGTACGCACACTCCTTCATACTCGCATTCTCCCACCATCGAATGCATCTTATGCTTTGTCCTGCTGGTGCCAAAAATGTTCGATTTGCTCGAGAGACTTGCCTTTGGTCTCCGGAACGAAGAACCAGGTGAATAGGACCTGGGCAAGAGCCATGAGAGCCAGCAGACCCCACGAGAGAGTTTGAGCGTGGTGGAACATCCAGGGGAAAAGCAGCACCACGATAGCATTGAAAAACCATTGTGTGAAGACTGGAATGGACATGGCCAGACCGCGGATCCGGTTGGGAAACAACTCGGACATCAGGGTCCAAAAGACTGGACCGATGCAGGAAGAAAAGAATATCAAATAGACAATGCAGAGACAGAGGACAAACACGCCGGTGAAGGCATTGGCCCCGCTGAGAATGGTCAGAAGGGACAAAGCAATGGTCATGCCGATCGAACCAATGAGGTAGAGTGGTTTCCTGCCGCTATGGTCGACAGTGTAAACCGACACCAACGTAAAAACAACGTTGACTATCCCCAAACCAAACGTGCTAAAGAGGGCCGCATCGATTTTCCAACCGGCGGTTTGCAGAATGCGCGGGGCATAATCGATAATGGCATTAATGCCTGAAATCTGGACGAGCACGGCCAAAACAAAACCGACCAACAGGGCGCGCCGGATGCCGGGGCGATTCAGCTCTGCCCACCCATTGCGCGCTTCCACAAAGCTCCCGCGGATCTCCTCTAATTCACGTTGCGCCAACTCTTCCCCGCCAATGTCCTTGAGAACTTGAAAGGCAGCAGCCTCTTTGCCGATCTTAAAAAGAAAACGCGGTGTTTCCGGAACAAACAAAAGGAAGATCAGAAAAAGGATCGAGGGAAGAACTCCCGTAACGAACATCCAGCGCCAATTATAGGGAATATCGCGGAGCAGGTAATTGATGAAGTACGAAATGACGATTCCAATCGTGATGGAGAGTTGATACATCGAGGTTAGGCGGCCCCTCACGCGGGCGGGCGCGATCTCGGCAATGTACATGGGGGACAGCATCGAAATGGCGCCTACGGCCAAACCGCCCACAAATCGCGCGCTGGCCAAAATTACCGCGGTTGGCGCAATCCCACAGGCAAGAGAGGTCCCGGCAAAGAGGAAGGAAACGAGGATCATCAATTTTTTCCGGCCCCACAGGTCGGTCGCCCAGCCAGCCACGGCCGATCCGAGGATGCAGCCAAAAAGTAAGGAACTGTTTACCGCCCCCAATTCGAGAGGAGTCAAGTTGAAATGCTTCTCGAAGAAAGGCATTGCGCCCGTAATAATGGCAATGTCAAAGCCGAAAAGAAATCCGCCCAGCGCGGCAATGCTCGCCAGCAAATACAGGTATCCCTTGTGAATCCGCTCCATGTTAAGTCTCCGTCGTGGATATGATTAGTATAGGCTACTGTTGTGTCTCATAAATATCTGGATTTATTTTTGCTCGGCCACGATTTCCTGTGAATGTAGTGGCGAGTTTCAGCTCTTTAAGAACCAATACTCCGGGAGTTTTATATGGGTGCGCTGAAGGCGCACAACTTTTCAGCCCAGGGTTGGCGCCCTTGGCGCCAACCCTGGGCTGGAATGTACAGTCCTTTCAGGACTTCGGGAAAATAACGGTGATGTAATTCATCAATTGTTATAGGTGTCTATCCCCTATCTACAGTTATTCGTGAGACACTACACAAGCGTCTTAGCGTGCCAAGCATCACGCTATGAACTCAAACGAAAGGTATGCCAGCGACTAGCACATCAAACAGGCCCTAGATGCATTAAGCTCTTCGAGCCATCGCATCCTACGGCTGCTCACTCGCCCAGCCAGGTTTCCCAGTCAGATTGTAGCGAGCTGTAGGGTTTGCTTGACGAGGCTTCGAATGCTTGCGCAAACGTGAAATTCCGCCGCATGGATTCTACCAGCGCCTGGAGTATCTTGGCGCCATATTTTTCGACGAGGTACTCCACGGCGGAAAGTCCTTCGATATATGCCACGGTGGCCAGCTCCCGGGGCAGCCCCATAAAACTCGACTCCAACCGGTTCAGTGGAAGAATCTTCTGGCTCTTGGAAAGCTCCACCAAGATCTTCCTGTAAGTGGCAGCGCTTTTGCCTTCCATCCATTGGGCCACTCCTTCGTGAAACCAGATGGGACAACGCTCCTGGCAAGAGGACTGCAGAAAACTGTGGGTCAACTCATGCAGAAGCACATTCTCCAAATCCTTGGACACCCCCATCAGCCCCTTGGCCGGGACGCGAATTTTTCCATCAAAGAGAGCTCCACTCCATTGCGGGGCCTGGGTGATATCGAAATAAGCCTGTTGCGTATAAAGAATGACGGCAACAGTCTCAGGCGCCTCAACGGTCAACTGAGCCGCTAGCCGACGGTATAGCTGCTCCAGGGTTACCAGAATATTTTCTCCAAGACTGTAATCGAAAATCTGCCTGTCATAACGAAGAATGAAGTGCGCGCTATGAAGGGCTCCCAATTCATTGTGAACTCCAGCCTCTTCCTCAGCCTTCTTTATTTTTGCCGATAAAGCCGGGTCCGCCCCTTGGTCAAGAGCGGTTTTCCACTCCTGGATCGCTGGCTGAACTTTGTCTTGGGCATAATAGGCTTCACCCAAAAGGTAATGGGCATAGCTATCCCGGTCTTGCACTCGGAGAGCTTCCAGCAGAAGGTTTTCCGCGGCGCGGTAATCGCTGGTTCGATAATTCACCACTGCCAAATGTACCAGCGTCGGCCGGAAATTTTTGTCCAACTTATAAGCTTCCAGCAATAAATCCCGCGTTTGCCGGGTTTCTCCTTTGAGCATCTGCACGGAAGCATGAATATTCAAAGCCTCCACCAGACGCCTGCGCGCCATCGGGTTGGAAGAATCTGACAATGCAGCTTCGCGGAGCCGCTTGATAAGGTCATCGGAAACCTGCTCTTGGCTAAGAGGGGCAGATGGTAAAGGGATGGTGGCGGGTGGCTTGGAGATACTCTCCGCGGGAATGGCCAACCCGAAGGGGGCGGACGGATCAGGGGAAGGCACGGGCTGCTGGGCTTTGATTTTGGAAACGGCGTTGCGTGGGATGGCTTTGACGCCACTGGAGGTCTGGTATTTGACCTGATCCCCCTCTTCCCAGGCTTTTTCCACAATCAGGACACTGCCATCCTTGAAATAAATAATGTCACCCAGCAGAGTGGCAGGCATAGACAGCGCCCACAATGTCAGCAACAGCCAGCTTGATTTAAATTTCATCCGCGAGCCTCTATTCCAGGAAGGATATTCCAACCCGAGAACCTGAATACTCTTATCGGCAAAATCAAGCAGCCCAGCATAGAGGATCGTGGCGGGGTAAACATGAGATTCTGGCATTTCGCAGGCAGGTTAATTCAAACGCATAGGTGGGCCTCGTCTCCAGAGATTTTTTTAATCTTCATCTTTTAGCCACCTTTTTCCGCTTATATTAATTAGGATATCCCGACTTGGCGGACAAAGGGCGATTTAGGAGGCAGCATAGCGGAGGCTTTATGATCAGCAAAGGAAAAAGAGTCGTCGCCGGTTTTGGACGGTTGTCCATTCTTTTGGTTTTATTACTACTCATCTCTTGGATAATTCCAAACGGTGCGGGGCAAATTGTTAAAACAGAGAGTGAGCAAAAGTTGTGGATTCTCCCTTCCAGCGCCCGCTCGTCAGGGGCCCAAAATTCATTTTGGGTCACGGATTTCACTCTAGCCAATTACGGAATCGCCGATGCGGACGTCATGTTGAAATTCCTGGGCAATAATCAAGAAGGCAGCCTAGGGCCAGAGCAGAATTGCCGGTTGGGAGCCGGCCAATCCATCACCTACAAGGATGTATTACAGTCGGTCTTTGGGATTGCCAGCGGGTATGGCGCCATCCTTGTGGCTTCTTCCTCCTCATCCCTCAGCATGCTCGGGCAGACATTCACGGGCGGAGCGGGAGGAACTTATGGTCAGAGCGTCCCAGCCTTCAGCCGCAAGGACTGGATTCGTGGAAGGGACGCCTCATGCCATTCTAGGGGTCAGGGACGATTTGGCATTTCGCACCAATTTGATACTGGCTAATCCAACAGTTCAACCGCTGGATGTGAATGTCACTTTAATCGATAATCAAGGCAACAGGCTCGCCGAGAATAGTTATCCGCTCTTTCCGCAAGGGATGACTCAAATTTCCAGTGTCATCCGCAAATTGGGCTGGAATGATCCCGTCGGTTCCGCCAATCTACTATTAGCTACAACTACTCCCGGAGGAGTCTTTAGCGCATATGCTTCCGTCATTGACAATGCCACCAATGATCCTCGGACATTGTTGCCTTTGTCGGAGTCTGGATGGTTATTACCATCTTCGGCCCGAGTTTCGGGCCAGGGGAATGCATTCTGGTCAACCAGGCTAGCTCTCTTCAACCAGAGCAAGAGCGAAACCGCGGTGGTGATGAAATTTCTGGGGAACAATATCGATGGCCGGGATGGGATCGAAAAGAATGTGATATTGCCCGCGGGAGAATCTCTCGTCTACGACGACGTTTTGGGTGAATTATTCGGATTAGCCTCTGGATGGGGCGCTATCGCCGCAAGTTCGTCAAACCCCGGACTGTATATGACGGGACAGACCTCCACGCCCGGCAACGGAGGCACTTTCGGGCAAAGCGTCCCCGCCACCGCAACTCAAGACCTAATCACTTGTGCGACGCCCGGATCCATCGCCGCCATTCGAGAAGACGCAAATTTTCGAACGAATTTAATTTTGGCCAATGCCACCGACTTATCTCTCATCGTGGAAGCCACCCTGTTCGATAACGGGGGCCACTCATTAGGCGCCAGGCAATATACGCTGCATCCCCGCGGGATGACTCAGCTCAATAGAGTCGTGGCTCAAGAATTTGGAATAGATTCTGGCCTGGACGGGGGCCGCCTTTCGTTAAAGATTTTGACCGCGGGCGGGGCTATTTCCGCTTATGCCTCGACGATCGACAACGTAACCAACGATCCCCGGACTTTGTTGCCTACTCTGCATCGGGAATTCCTGCCTGAAGCCACCCTTTTTGGCGGACAGACTTTTGCTGGAATCGAAAGTGCGGGACTGACCTTCACCCCGGATGGCAACACGCTATACATGGGAAGCATAGGGAACAACAGGAGCGGCGCGACAGGACTGGAAATTCTGACTTCAAAATTCGAAAATAGAAACTGGACAACCCCTGTATTGGCGGAATTCTCCAAGAGCTACGGCGGACGCATCCAAGATTTTGGCCCACTCGTTTCGCCGGATGGCATGAAGTTATTTTTTGTGTCCGGCCGTCCCATTTCAGGCACGACGATTAAAGATGATGACATCTGGGTAATGGATAAAACGGAAAATGGCTGGGGAACCCCCCAGAATTTGGGCTATCCAGTCAACACTTCCAACCACGAATATATGCCCGCGGTTTCAAGCGATGGGACACTTTATTTCTCCCTGCTGGGAGATCTATATTGTTCGAGACTCACTGCCGGCAAGTATTCCACTCCAGCCAAATTGCCATATCCCATTAATATGCCCGGCTACGACGAAAACAATCCCTTTATCGCTCCGGATGGGAATCTTCTACTCTTCGCGAGCGAGCGTCCAGGTGGATTCGGAGGGTACGACATTTACTGCAGTAAGAAAAACAATGGAGTCTGGTCAACTCCGAAGAATCTGGGTCCCAAGGTCAATTCCGATATCTGGGAAACTGCTCCAACTCTCTCTCCGGATGGAAAAACGTTGTATTTTAATCGGGGAAAAGTCGTCAACAACCAAAGAACGGGATCAAGAATTTACCAGATCGACTCGATCGTCCTGGAACTGAATTGATTTAAGCTGTGCGCAATTGCCGGGGCATGAATGGGGAATCCGCGAGGCTCATGCCCGGGTGGCGCCGTTGCCTCATCCTCTTTTTTAAGTTCCGCCATAAGCGGCCTGAAGGTTCGAGATTCGTTGCCGACAGGTCGCCCCTGCCACAAGGCTAAATCTTCCCGCGGGAATCTCCAGTCACAAACGGGTTGCTCTGGCAGATTCCACGACGAGAGTACCCCTCGCTCGGAATCGCAACCCAGCACGAAATTAACTCCTCATCAAAAGGGTCTTATTTCCATTTCGTTAGTCTAGGCAAGCCGGGAAGGGAAGGTGAATTAACGAAGTAGAATTAGAAAGGAGCCGGTTTTCCTGATAAGCTGAGACCGGGAGAACTACCATGGCGGCCATAGTGAAACGTCTCCGATTAAAATTTCCTTCGGTGATCGCGCTCCTGATGCTCTCTTTTTCCTGGCCAGTTTCTGGCGCCTCGTACCGGCTTTATTTTGCGGCTCAGTATGACTGGGAGAGCAAAACCGGTTTCTCTTTCGACCTTGAAAGTGAAGCGCCGGATGGTGTCCCCTGCAAGCTGAATGGCGCCAAAGTGGCTCTGGGAGTGGCAGACGGGCAACAGTGGCGATTCATAACTCAAACCAGGAATTGGCAGCTCGATCACAACTACACTTTGAAGGCTGTGATTCGCCCCCAATCTTTTGAATTGAACCTTGACGGGGAACTCGTAGGACAAAGCATCGGCAGCCTGTCTCCCCGGAATGATTTGAACCTGAGTGCCAGCCAGGTTCCCTCCTGGGCCAGCAGTCCGGCAGAGTATCTGGCCATTCAGAAAAACCTCACTGTTGAAGCCAGTGATGGACGAAAGATCGAGCTCAACTTCGATCGTTCTCTTCCCCTCATCCTATTGACTTCTCAATCAAGCGCCAGCGTCGTCTGGGCAACTGAACAGGATCAAACGCTGACAATCACCGCGGAATTCCGGGTGATCTCCACTCCAGATCCTCGAAGCTTTGCCCCGTATGTAGATCGTTTTGGCCAGTGTAGATATGGAGATTGGCCTGGAAAAGTCAAGAGCGATGCGGATCTGAAGGCAGCCGCCCAAGTCGAAAAGCAGCAGCTCGACGATTGGGGAATTCGCGGCAGCTTCGACGCCTTTGGAGGGGTCTTGCAGTCCGCATGGAAGGACGCGGCAACCGGTTTTTTCCACCTCGCTCAGCATGACGGCCTTTGGTGGCTCATCACACCCACCGGGAATCCCTGTTTTTATATCGGACTATGCGACGCTCCGGCCCTGAACTGGGACCGGACTCCCGTAACGGGCCGACCCTGGATGTTTGAAGAGCTCCCTCCCAAAACCGCCCCATGGGATTTTGCCTGGGGGATCAACTCCTGGGGACAAAACGATGGCACGGAAGATGTGGCCTTCCACACCGTGAACATGATCCGCAAGTATGGCGATAATTGGAAGGACAAAGCCACTGACCTGACCGTGCAGCGCCTGAAAACCTGGGGCTTTTCCGGTTTCGGCAAATGGTCGAGCGACGCGGGGAGTCTTCCCATCCTGCCGGTTCTAAACACATACGGCGTCCCGGTTCTCGACCGGCATCCCGATATTTTCAATCCGAACGTCCAAACGGAACTGCAGTCCGTCCTTGCGGCTCAAATTGTGCCGCGCCTCCAAGACCCACTCATCGTTGGCTGGTCCCTGCACAATGAGTATGACGATATCATTACCGCTGATGAAATCAAGAACATGTTGCCTCTCTCCTCGGCCATCGCCGCTAAGAAAGCACTGGTGGACGAAGCGCTGAAGAACCTGTACCAGTCGAATGTGGCGAGCCTAGCCGCGGCCTGGAAAATCAAGGCATCCACTGTCAGCGACATCTATGCCAGCACACCCACTCCCTCAGCTGCCGATGTTGAAGCTCTGCGCCAGTTTTTTGCCCACCAGTACTACAGTTTCCTTTATCGAACCATTAAAGAGCTGGATCCCAATCATCTCTATTTCGGATTCTGGATTGTGCCCGGTTGGTGGGAAAATGAGACTGACTGGGAATTGATTGCTCCGTATTGCGACATCATAGGTTATGACCGATACAGCCCGGTTTTTACGGACGACTGGATGAACGGATTAATCCGTAAGACGAATAAGCCCGTATTCCTCGGAGAATTTTCTTTCCCCCCCACCTACAACCTGGAGCGTGGTTTTCGAGCCTACCCGGCGGCCAATGCAGTGGATGCCGCGGATGCGGGACGGCTCTATTTCCAGTGGGTGGAAGAGGCGCGTCGAAATCCATATTGCGTGGGAGTCAGTTGGTTTCAATACAGGGATGAACCGGTGAGCGGACGCGGACCAGGTCAGGGGCAAGATTTAGTTTACGGAGAGGATTTCGCCTTCGGATTGGTGGATGTTGCCGACCAGCCCAAGTCTGATTTAGTGGAAATGGTTCGGCTAGCCAACCTGCAAGCGGCACGGCGCCGGTTGGCCGTGGACCGAACAGACTATAAGTTGCCAAGGGGATTTCCTCTTCGAACAAGACCCTGAACCAATTTTGGCCATGGCTGTAGCGCAGACTCGTTGATTGAGTCCGCGGCTTTTGGCCAAACTACATTGCTGCTAAGAAAATCACTGCCGAGCGGTTATCGAAGGCATAGGCAATGTTCCCCTCCTCCGACGAGGAGGGGTGTCCGCCTTAGCGGACGGGGTGGTGCGACAGCATGCCCCAGCCAGCATCCAACCATCCCCGTCCGTCCAGGGACGGACGGCCCCTCCTTGTCCAAGGAAGGGAGCCGCGCCAGACATTCTCTTTTCCGAACCAGATGATTGAAGTTGAATATTTTCATCCTCTTGGTGGACGGCCGCGCCGTTATGAGTTGTCCCACCGCAAAGGCGGAGCAAACTGCCGCAGAGTCAAACTACGACTCTGCGCTACAGTTTGATCGATGATTGTTAATTGGCCGGCAATGCTTCGAAGGTCAGAATTTGGAAAGGCTGCAATGTGATTTCGAGGGGGATCCCAGCCACTGTGTGCAATGTTGGTTTCGCCGCATCCTCGGCCCAGGGGCTCTTTAAGCTATAATTTCGCGGCGCATTAGCGGGCAATTCCATCGCTGCTTTCAGATCCAGCGGGAATCGTTGAATCCGGTCGTCAGGATTCCGCAGCGTGACGATTCCCTTGCGGGGCGCCCAGGCGCCCCAACCATACACTTCGCCTCGATTGGGATCTCCGCCGATCCAATGAGTATCGACCAGGACATCCGCATTGCTCCGAGACCATTTTGCCGCTTCCGCCAGAATTTTCCAATCATCCGATTTCATTTTTGCCGGGCTGATGTAAAGCTCCTGGAGATGGCTTCCCGCCGGGAAAAAGGAACGAATATCTTCTTTCAATCCCGAGGAATTGAATTCCGGATTCCCCGGATCGCCATATCGCGAATAACAGACGCCACAGGTCATCAAGGAATTCAATGGATAGAGTGGTCCCTTCCCCACCATGTTTTGAAAGGTCTCTTTGTCGCGATAGGTAATCCATCGTTGTTGCGGTGTCCCCTTGCCCGCAAAGGCGGTGTCTTCCCCCTGTCGCCAAAGCGAATCGCAATAGCGAAGCCAGAAGGGAGAGGGCCAGGAACCCGTGGTCAAATTGATGAAAAGGTCCGGGGATTCTTCGCGCAGTTCCAACATCAACCGCCTCATCGCTTCAGTATCGAGGATGAACTCGGAACCGGATCCATTGGCGTACATGCCTGAGGCAATCCCGTCAAATTTGAAATAATTTGCCCCATACCGGCGAATCATCTGAATGCATTCGCTTTTGAATCTTTCATAATATTTCGGTCCCGCCAGGGAAAAGCCGGCCCGATTGATTTCATACCCTTCTTTTTTTCCATATTCGATCCGCTGTTCTTTCGCTTTTCCATACCCGCCAAAGGGAGAAAGCCAGACACCGGAGCGGGTTCCATAAAGATGGCAGAGTTCGCTGAGGGCGTTGAAACCGCGAGGAAATCCTTGGTTGAATTGCCAGAGGGTCTTGGGATCATCCCAGCCATCGTCAATGACCATGCTGTCCATCACCACACCATAAGGTTTGATCAGGCTTTCGCCAAAACCGCGAATGGCGTCGAGGCACATGGCTTCATTCAATTGAACCGTGGGCCAGCAAATGTCCCACCAGGCGTTGTAGTGGAGGAAGGGGCGGTAAGGATGGGCCCTCTCCCTTTCCAGATAATAAAGAAAAGCCCGCCGAAGCTGGCCGCCGGGAGCTACTCCCATCACAAAACTCTGCAACAGCGCACGTCCCTTGGGCAGCCTGGCGTTGCGATATAGCCGGCAGACTATGGCTCCCGGCGGAGTCGTGAGATTCGTGGCCATGGGATCTTCGCTGCCCAAAAAAAAAGATCCCGCTACAACAGGAGAACCGTCCACCCGGCCCAGAGTCCTTGCACCCGGAAGCTTTTCGTCAAACCAGACGATTTCTTGAATCGACAGGTCTTCGCGAACAGAAGAGATTTCAATCTCCTGCCGCACATAGTTACTGCCATCCAAACCGATGGCGCGCCATAACACTTGGATCCGTTTGTCGGCAGACTCGAGGGGAATTTCCACGGCCTTCCCTTGCAGACGTCCCCCCCATCGCGCCGAATGAGCCTCCGCTCTGAGTGGCAAAACTTGCGGCGGTTTCACTGGAATAAAAGCTGAAGCCGCATAGATGGTTTTATCCGCCAGTACAATTCGGAAAAGCTCCCCCTTCAAAGTTGCGGATTGGGAGGCTTGTTCATCCCGAAGCAATTTCGCCTGAATCCCTTTGGCGCCAGCCACCCATGCGGCGGACAACAAGTTGTTCCCTATTTTTATTGTGCCATTATCGAGGGTCGCCTTCACCGGCCCGGGCTCTGCTCCGGGATAAGTGATTTCCGCCAGTCCCCCTGAAACCCAGAGCAGGAGCGTAGTAATAGTCATTAAAAATTTCATGAGTTCATCCCCCAACCTCTGGATTCGATTCACTTCGTATCGTAAATAAATTACCGGTACAACTAAGCTCCCCTTAGACAAGGTTGGAAAATCCGCCTCGGCGGAAGGGGAAGACGCGGTCGTCAGGCTGCGTCAGGGGTGGTCTGAGGTTTTTGACTGGCGAGAAGCGGCAGCCTCGCACCACCCCGGCCTCGACTTCGTCTCGGCCACCCCTTCCGTCAGGACGGATTTAACAACTTCGTCCGAGGAGGGGAATTTCAAACCGATTTTTTTTCGAGGTCTTATTCCGTCCCCTTGGGTGACCAACTCGGGGGCCGCCATGGCTTGTCTTTGAACATGCCCCGCATTTGATAGAGCTGAACCAAGCCGAGGTTCATCAGCTGTTCGCCCGCGCCCAATCCGGCAATGGAGCTGTCGCTGGCCCCGTAACCGGCATGGGCCGCGGAGGCGATATCTGGCAGATAATAATTAGGCCAATCGCTTTCGGTATTATCGACACATCCGGCGAGATAAAGGTGTGGCAATTCGGCCTTTTGACGGAGCTCCCGTTGAAAGAGATTGAACGGCTCGCCCGGAAAAGTGACAAATCCGATTTCCCCATTGATCAACAGCGAAGTAACGCCCAGCGTAAGTTTTTTGCCGGGTTCATATCGGTGGGGAATGACGACATTGCTGGAAAGGGCCAACAATTGTTCGGAACGGCCTGGCCCTTTGTCCATCCACTCAAGAGTCGTCAAAACTTCTTCGGCCAGCAGCACCCCCATCTTTTTGACCATCGCAAAGTTTTCATCCACATTCGGCCCGCGCGCCAGGAAGAGCGGATTGATGTCTCCTTCGCAGCCCTGGATGAAAAGACACATGGCATTTTTGCCAACTTCCTTTTCTATTTTTCCCGCCATTGGGCCTGGATAATCGGCCGAGATGAGCCGGTTTTCAGGCCCTAAAACCACGGCATGACAGCCATAGTGAACCAGGACAGCCCGAATTGTGCCCTCACCATCCTTAACTCGGATTACCCCAACGGTGGGATCGACCGGGCCAAAGGGAATACGCTCGGGATTTTCGAAATAAGTCGTTGCCAATCCGGTGGGCTCTCGGTGAAGCCTGTTATAGCCCAACTGAATGTTCCCTTCCCCCGCTGAGATATAGGCGGAGAAAGGCGTGCGCATTGCTTCCTGAATCGCGCCCAGAATCCTTTCTTCCACTGTCCTCAGCCAGGGTTTCTCTTTGGAAGGGAAGTCGTCTTGATACAAAAAAGGACCTGCATGCGTATGAGTACAACAGAGCAGGAGGTATGAAATTCCCAACTCCTCCACTTTCTTGCGCAACCAATGAGCTTGAAACTCACAAACATCCCAGCTCACGATGGCGACTTTGATGTCGGCGGAAGTCAACACTAAGACCTTGGCAAAGAGCGGATCATGAACACCCGTCGAGGGCCCTCTTCCGTCATACCCCCACAATTGTCCCCCGACGGGAGGAGTGATATCCACTTTGGCCAGCCCTGCTTTAATTTTGGCTTCCCCCAGCCCCCACGGCACTTGAAGCAGCAGGATGAATCCAATTAACCAGACCAGCATTCGCCATCGCAAATTAAGCATTTTCACGAACAGCCTCCTCTCTTTTTCACCTCGCGGGAAATCACAATAAATCCTGGTAATTACTCAGACCCCCGGGATGACTAGTAGCTACGGTGAGTCCGCTTTAGGCGGAAACCGTGGGCTTTGACCTATGATGTCTATCTCCACGCCTCGCAAAATGCGCTCGAACATGGCTGCCACACAGGGGAATGCTGAGTGTTACAAATCCTGATTCATTGCCCAATGATCGTTTAACTGACTCTCCTTATATATCCGGCAATGGGGGCAATTCGGATATTTGAATCAAACTCATTTTGAAAAGCCGCCCCTTTGAAATTCTTCATGAAATCGCCTTCAGTATAAACCGGTCTCTGCATAATCCATTAAAAAAATCCTGGTTCATCGATTGTTTGACCAGAGACATTGAATTATGCTGAGATGGACAGGAAATTTTCGCGATCTTCCGCGGATAAAAATGGCAGGATCCGTCGAAGCGCCTCAGATTCGATTTCTGCTTTGTGCAGCTTGGGTCCAATCTGTCGTCTAGATCCGCGATGGCGATCCGCCCCAGCCAAACCGCGGCACTTCGTTGGGCAAATAGCCGCGGAGTCGCAAGCGACTTCCACGCAACAATTTATTGTAGTCTGCCGCAAGGCAGGAATTTTCAGGAAAGGAGCAGCTACCGTGACTGAGAAAGATAATCAGGAGAATCAAGGAATGACGCGGCAAGAATTTTTCCGAACCGCGGGAAAAGCTCTGGTTGGAACCACCATGGGCGGAATAGCCATCTCATCGAGGATCCCTGCAGCCCTCGCAAAAGGGACAAGTCGACCCCATAAGGATATGAATGCAGATTGGCCTTTAGCCAAGCCGGAAGAAATGGGCCTCGATGGCAACATCTTGAATGGCCCTCTGCAGGAACTCATGGGAGCGAATAAGACTGGGGCCTCTGCCCTGGTGGTGAAAGGAAAATTGGTTTGGGAATACTACTGGGACGGGTTTGGTCCGAGTTCGCGGTTTGACGTGTACTCCGCTGGAAAGGCTTATGCAGCGGCCGCCATCGGCTTGTTGATGGATGATGGAAAAATAAAAATAGACGATCCCGCCTGCCGCATCCTGACGGAATGGGCGGGAGATGAGCGCCGCGAGATCACGATTCGGCACCTGCTGACCATGACTTCGGGATTGAAGCTCGATTATGAGGGATTCAAGGTGTTGGCCGATCCCACGGCCGCTACGCTCGCCTGGCCGCTCGAACGCCAGCCGGGCACTGTTTGGTGTTATGAGCAGGCCACTGCCCAGGCCTTGTGCCCGATCATTCTGCGTCTGACCGGCAAACAGCCCATCGTATTTTTGCGGGAGCGTCTCCTGAATCAAATTGGGGCCGTAGAAACGGACTGGCTCCGCTCCCGGAAAGGGGATTGCCTCACCTGGCGCAGCGTGCTGGCCAGCGCGCGGGACTTCTGCCGCTTTGGACAGTTTTTCCTCCAAAATGGCCAATGGAATGGCCGGCAATTATTGAGCAGGAAATTCATCCAGCAAGCCATCGTCAACGACCCGCTGCTCCAAAGAGTCACCACGGATCCCCGGCAACAGGATTTTCGCCGCCGCGGTTATGGATGGCTAATGTTCGTCAATACCAACAGAATTTGGGAGGGCGTGGACCCTCGCGGATATGGCTTTTTGGGGGCTTTTCACAATATCTGTCTCGTGGATCCCGCCAACGACATGGTCTTCGTGAGGCTTGTCACCCCCGAAGACCAAAGCCATCACGAGCAATACGAAAATGCCTTGGATATCACCGACAAAGGAACGGCTCAACTCTGGCGCCTCGTATTATCGGCCTTCCCGCGGAGATGATTATCTGACTCTGCAATTATGAAACGTTTTTTTTCCAGATTGCCTGAGGATATTTCAACGATACGGAAGAGATTGCTAAGATGTGCCAGTTGCTCCTTGCCCTTGAGGAGGATGAGTCTCCTCGCGAGCCTTGCCTCCCCCAATCCCGCAAGACGACTCGCGAGAAGGCCCGCCCTCCCGTCGCTTTTATTTTTTCGTCAACATGGTGGGATAATTCTGTTTCAGCCACTTCACATAATCGGAATAAAGAGTAGTAGAGGTGGGAGAGCCCGCAAAGGCCAGTGATCCGGGCTTGTTCATCATGCCCTGGTATTGATAAATCAAAATGGCATCCACGCATGGAGAGACAGCCTCTAATTGCTTTTGGACTCGCGCGAAAGAGGCAGGAAGCAGTGAGCTGTCGTATACTTTCCCCTCAAATTCAAAAACCTCGACGTCGGCCCAAATCTTCGCTTTGGAAACACGGTCGTGGGCTTTCTTCAAGCCTTCATAAAAAGCAGCGGTCTCTGAAACCTTGGATTTTCGGACTCCCACTTCATCCTGGTAGGCAATCATATCGACATCCATTTTCTCCAACTGCCGGACATATTTATCGTCAGGTTTTGCCACTCTCGTCCCATAAGGAGCGATCATAATTTTCCGCTTCGGAGTTAATGAACGGGCCAGTTTTGAGCAGGTGTTGACGTAGCCGATAAACTCCTCGGAATAGTACGGGTTGATTTCCGCTTCGTTCGGCCAATACCAACCGTAGAAGCTACGATGATGGCTGTAAAGCTTGGCGAGTTCTTCAATGGCCTGCATTCGTTTTCGAGTGGCCACGGAATCAATGATGATATGCGGGTCCGTCCATTCCCCGTAAAATCCGCCGCCAATAAAAAATTTAACGCCATATTTGTCCGCTGCCTTGAGCACACTCTCCAGGGGATCTTCACATTTCAGCTTATACTTGGGGAAAATCTTGGTCGGGAAGAAAGCCTTAAAATGGACGGCCGTACATAAGAGCACCAAGTACTCCATTCCAATTTCGGCAATCTCCCGGATCTTGGCGTCCCATTGCTCGCAAGTAAAATTGGCACAAGCCGGATTCCAGGGAACTCCTTCTTGCGGGCTGTGATGCTGAAATTCAAACCAGCTCCCCAGAATTGGTTTGGTTGTTATGGCGGAGGGAGCAGAAAAGCCATTCCTCCCGGGGCTCTGAAAATAAGTGGCGCCGAGGCCCAAGGCATATAAGGCTTTGCGCCGATTCATCAATCTCGACATGCTCATCTCCTCCAAGAATCTCTCCTAAAAAAAGCGTGGATGGAGGCGGGGTGCCCTATCTGAGTTTGCCAAGCTTGCTCAGACGGCCTGAGGGCAGGCTGCCTCCACTATCCCATTTTCATCTTCTTGTCGTGCCAGCCACGCTGGCATGAGAAGCTCCCTAGAAAATAGCGCGGATGGAGACGGGGCGCCCCACTCCGCCTGAGTTTGCCAAGCTTGCGGAGACGGCCTGAGGGCAGGCCGCCTCCATCATCCCATTTTCATCTTCTTGCCGTGCCAGCCACGCTGGCATGAGAAGCTCCTCAGAAAATCCCTGCCGCGACAACCTAAGGCAGGGGGAAAAGCGAAATTGATTAAGTCTGGAAAAATTGCCCTCGGAATGAGGGCATCCCGCCTCCAGAGTAAACCCGGCATGGAAGCTCATCCCGATGGGGATGTGAGCACCATGCCGGGAAAGGAGGGTTTGATGCAAGGGCGACACGCCAAAACCGCCTTTTCGCTTGGCATCCCTAAGATGCTTTGCTACGATGACAACGGTCTAGTTGTCTAGACCAATTGATAGCAAGGGGCCTCTTTCATGTCAAGAAAAATCAGAATGGAGAATTCTTGTTTGCGCAAATTGAAATATACCCACTTATTCCGAGGAGAGAGTTGACGCTTTTCTCTGGACTGATTAGCAAACCATTTGCCACTTTTGAGCGGGAGGGGACATCATGATTTTTCTTGGAGTTTTTTTGGCTGTGGTGTCGGGAATTTTTAATGGATTGTTTACAACTCCGATGAAGTTGATTCCCGCCTGGAAGTGGGAACACATCTGGATGGTTTTCATCGCGACTGCCTGCCTGATTATGCCGATCTGCATGGCGTTTTTCATGGTTCCCGATGTTTTCGGCATCTATTCCGCCTCACCCGGCAATGCCCTGGCCGCAGCCCTATCGTTCGGGTTCGTCTGGGGATTTGGGTCGATTCTATTCGGCTTGAGTGTGGACCGCCTGGGAGTATCGTTGGCCAATAGTTTGGTCATTGGGTTGAGTTCCGCCCTTGGATCATTGGTTCCCCTTCTTTTGCAGCACCAGTTCCAGTGGAACGCACGGCTTGGTCTCCTGCTTTTTGGCATTGTGACTTTTTTGCTGGGAGTGACGCTGTGCGGGGTGGCGGGCCGAAAAAGAGAAGGAAACACTGCCTCCACGGCCACTGCCCGAAGAAGTTTTCAAGCCTTTTTCTTTTGCATAGGCTCCGGCATTATTTCAGCCATATTCAATATTGGGTACACTCTTGCCCTCCCCATTGCCGAGGTGGGAGTCCAGATGGGGGTTTCGCGGTTTGCCGCCACCAATTGCATCTGGCTGTTAATGTTGGCGGCGGGTTCCCTGCCGAACCTGTGCTTTTGTTACTACCTGATACGGAAGAATAAATCCCAGAGTCTCTTAATCCATGCGGGTGGCGGAAGAGCCTGGGGATTGAGCATAGTGATGGGATTGTTGTGGGGAGGCAGCATTTTCCTCTATGGCGCCGCCACTCCGCTGCTGGGGGAGATGGGCCCTTCGATCGGATGGCCCTTGAGCCTTGCCGTGGGGTTGCTGGTGGCGAATCTGATGGGAGTCTGGCTGGGCGAGTGGCGCCAGGCGCCGCGTGAAGCGGCTCGATTTATGCGTTTTGGGATTATTACCATATTGCTGGCCATCGTATTTTGTGCGGCGGCCTCCAAATTAGGAGTCTCATGAATTCATTTCCATCAATATATGAAAAATTCCGCAAGCAGCTCATAGTCTCCTGTCAAGCAGCAGAGGGGGACATCTTTCACGGGCCGGATTCCATGATGCGATTTGCCGTGGCAGCGAGCGATGGCGGAGCTGCCGGTATCCGGGCCAACGGAGCGGAGGATATCCGGGCCATTCGAAAAGCCGTCGATCTTCCCATTATCGGGATCCACAAGACTCCTCTGCCGGAAGGGGGGTGGCTGATTACCGGATCCTTTGAAGAGGCGCGTAATCTAGTGGCAGCTGGCGCAGACATCATTGCATTGGATTGTTCCTCGCGGGGACAATTGCGAGGGGCATTGGATCGAATACGCAAAATCAAAACAGAACTGGCAGTCCCAGTCATGGCCGATATTGCCACTCTGGAGGAGGCCCTGGCGGCGGAAAAAGCCGGCGCCGACCTGGTGTCCTCCACCCTGCGGGGCTACACACTGGAAACCAAGCACATCCTGGCTTTTGAAACCGACTTTGTCGCGCTGCTTGCGCAAAAGCTGAAGGTGCCTGTAATCAGCGAAGGCCGCATTGCCACTCCAGACCAAGCCAGAGAGGCATTGAGGGCCGGAGCCCATGCGGTGATTGTCGGCACTGCCGTGACTTGCCCGCGTGAAATCACCAAACGGTTTGTCGAACGACTGCGTTTGGAGGAGGTTCAAACCAACCAGCAGCGGCACTTCCTGGGCATTGATCTTGGCGGAACCAACACCAAATGGGGCGCGGTTTCCAGAACTGGAGAACTCCTCGATAGTGCGGCGGTCCCCACACCTGCTGGCGGCGGACGCCAGGTTCTACTCGATCACCTGAAGCGCGTGGCATTTCAGGCTCTACAATCCGCGCAAGCCAAAGGGCTTTCTCCGGCCGGATTGGGAATTGCCACCGCGGGGTGGGTGGATAACCTCACGGGCCGTGTGGCTTATGCCACCGAGAATTTGCCAGGCTGGACCGGTGCGCCAATCGCCCAGGAACTGCAATCGGCAACAAGTTTGCCTGTCGCCGTGGAAAATGATGCCAATGCGCTGGCCTTAGCTGAAAAACAATTTGGAAGCGGGCGGAAAGTCGATAATTTCGTCTGTATCACGCTGGGAACCGGCGTGGGGGGAGGCTGTATTATTGGCGGCAATCTGCATCGAGGATCCCATTATTTTGCCAACGCACTGGGGCACATCACCTTGGTTCCCGAGGGGGTTCCCTGCACATGCGGGAAAAAGGGCTGCCTGGAGGCGTATGCCAATGCCAGTGCCCTGCTCCGTTTTGCCGGTGACAAATATAAGACGGCTGAAGAGGTCATCGCCGCTGCCTCTCAGGGGAATCCCGCCGCTGTCAGGGCGGTCCAGACTTTAGCCGCTCATTTGGCCACTGGAGTGGCTTGCATCATCCATATTCTGGATCCTGAAATGGTCATTCTTTCCGGAGGAATAATGGAAAACAACTCGCTGTTGCTGGAGCATTTTCAGAAAGAACTGCAAGGGCGGGTTTCGGTCTGGGATCTCAGGAAAATCCAAATCCAGATTTCCAGGCTGGGGTATTTCAGTGGAGTGTTGGGTGCAGTAGCCGCGCTGCTGGAAAAGTTGGAACGTGACGCGGCGGCTCAAATTCAGCTTTCCATGCAGTCTCCGACCAGTATCACCTCAAGGGGCTGGTGAATTAAGGCGCGGCATTTTGAGGCGGGATGCCCTTATCCCGCTGGCGATGCCGAAAGCCCGAAAAAGAGAAACGATTCGCGGAACCGTCCGACTAAGCCAACCCCGTAGGCGCATTCGGCAAAAGCGCCCTTCCGTTTGGCACCGTGCGGCGGAAATTTTCTAAGGATCTGCACATGCCAACACAGCGGGCACAACACGAGCATGAAAATTTATTCCCCCTTTGAAGGGGGATTTTCTAAGGAGCCACTCATGCCAGCGCGGCTGGCACAGCAAGAAAATGAAAAGGGGATGATGGAGGCGGCCTGCCCTCAGGCCGTCTCAGCAAGCGTGGCAAACTCAGGCGGAGTGAGGGCATCCCGCCTCCATCCACGCTATTTTCTAGGGAGAATTTGCCTTGGCTGAGGAGAAAATGCTCAAATTGGCGCTGGCCCTTCATCTGGACAAAAAAGATCCCACCCCCATCTATTTGCAAATTGCCAAGGGGCTGCGGTCTCTCATCCGGGAAGGAATTTTGGCGCCGGGGAAAGGCCTTCCGCCGGAACGAATCCTCTGTTCCACGTGCAGGGTGAGCCGGATGACCCTGCGCCAAGCCTACGACTTATTGGAACGGGAGGGGTTGATAGAATGCCAACGCGGCAGAGGCACTTTTGTCTCGACCTCCAAGGTACAAAAACAGGAACAGGAGATGCGGAGTTTTACCGAAGAGATGCAGGCGCGAGGCAGCCGTCCCTCCAGCCGTCTGCTTTCCTTCAAACAGATTAAGCCTTCCGTGGCCACGCGAGATTTTTTCAACCTCTCTCCCGCCGACTATGTTTACGAAATTCGGCGACTGCGTCTAAGCGATGGGATCCCACTCGCCCTAGAATCAGTTCAAATTCCCTGTCATTTGTGTCCCGGATTGGATCAGTATGATTTATCCCGGCATTCCTTATATCGAACCATCGAGCAGAAGTACCATCTCGACCTGACGCGTTGTGTCGAAGAAATATCGGCATCGCGTCCCACACGCAAACAAAAACAATTGTTAAATTTACCGACCACCTCCGTCGTGTTGATCGTTCATCGGAAGACTTTTTCCAAACATGATATTCCGGTAGAATTGGTTACTGCCGCCTTTCGCGGCGATTTATACACGGCGATTGTCCACTCCCGCCGGTCGACGGCCAGCCGCAAAGGTTGATCATGTTTGGGCCTTGTTGGTTAATCCCGGCAATTTTCTTTAATGTGAGGTTTTCCTTGTCCAACCAGAAATCTTCGATCCAAAGCCCCCAACCTTTTTCATTTATGTCTCATGTCCTAAGCCGTTCATTTGTGGCTTCTTTTTCGATAGGCGCAATATTGGCCACTCTCTCTGTTCAGGGCCAGACTTCCGCAACTAATCATGATCAAAAAACCGTGGGGATCCAGGAAACTGGCGAGTTGGTGGTACCAGTCAATCAATGGGTATTGCAGGCGGGAAAGCAAATTCCCCTGCCGGGGATGCGTCCCCAGGCGCTGGCGCTCAGTCCCAATGGAAGGTTGCTGGTCGTCTCGGGATTGACTCATGAACTCGTGGCGCTGGATCCCAACAGCGGCGCCATTCTCCAGCGTGCGCGAATGCCGTCGGATGTAAATCCCCCTCCGGCCGCTGCTTCGTCAAATATTTTGGAACCTCCCAAAGAGGGGCAACTAAGCTATACAGGACTTATTTTTTCCCATGCGGGTAGCCGAATTTTTCTCAGTAACGTTAACGGCAGCGTAGAAGTATTCGACGTCTCAAAAAAAGGCATTATCAAAGGAATCTTTTCGATTCAGCTTCCGCTGGCTAATGCCCCACGCCGCAAAGAAGAGATCCCGGCGGGCTTAGCTCTTTCACAGGACGATAAAAAGCTTTATGTGGCCATGAATCTCTCCAACCGGTTGGGGGAGTTTGATGCCAAGACGGGAAAACCTTTGCGTTTTTTTGAGGTGGGAGTTGCACCTTATGATGTAGTCCTCGTGGGAAATAAAGCGTACGTCAGCAATTGGGGTGGAGGCCGGCCGCGGGCAACGGATGCGAAGGGGCCGGCTGGGCGCGGCACAGAGGCAAAAATTTCCTCCGAAACTGGCGCCGCCAGTGAGGGGTCCATTTCCTCCATTGATTTAGCTACGGGTGCCTTGAGAGCGGAAATTGTCGTTCAGTTGCATGCCTCGGCATTGGCCGTTTCGCCCGATCTCCGCTGGATCGTCTGCGCCAATGCCGCCAGCGATAACCTGAGCGTGATCGACGCAGCTACCGATAAGATTGTGGAAACCATTTGGGTCAAACCAAATCCTGCCGCGCTGTTTGGCGCATCCCCTAACGCCCTGGCCTTCGATAAGAAAGGCAACCGACTTTATGTCGCCAATGGCACCCAAAACGCGGTGGCCGTGATCGCCTTCGATGGGCGACGGCACCAATCCAAACTCTTGGGATTAATCCCCACAGGCTGGTTCCCCGGCGCCCTGGTGGTTCACCCCGCGCTGAAACAACTTTGTGTAGCGAATATCAAGGGGATTACCCCACAAAAAGAGAAGGACTCGAGGAGTGGCGGGCAGGGGTTCAATTCCCGTCAGTTTCATGGCTCGCTGTCACTCATTCCCCTTCCTGGCATGTCAGAACTAGCGCGTATGACTGAAGCAGTCTTCAAATACTATCAGCATGAAAAAATGGTCCAAGCCTTGTTGCCGGCAAGGCCAGGACAACCGCCCAGGCCCGTTCCCGAACACATCGGCGAGCCAAGCCTGTTCAAACACGTGGTTTACATCATCAAGGAAAATCGCACCTACGATCAAGTTCTGGGAGCTATAGGAAAAGGGAATGGGGACCCGTCTTTGTGCATCTTTGGAGAGCGTGTCACCCCGAATCAACACAAAATAGCCCGGGATTTTGTGTTGTTAGATAACACTTATTGCAGCGGCATCCTGAGCGCTGATGGCCATCAATGGTCCACCACGGCCTTCGGCACCGACTATCTGGAAAAGTCGTTTGCCGGCTGGCCGCGCAGTTATCCGGATGGCATGGGAGAGAATGAAATCGATGCCCTGGCTTATGCGCCGACTGGGTTCATCTGGGACAATCTTTTGAAACATGGGAAAACCTTGCGCGATTATGGTGAATTCGCTCTGCCTGCCGTGCGCTGGGCTGCCTCTAACCGCCCGGAGGAACCTGATTGGATGGCCTGCTGGAAGGAATTTTCGGATTCCAAAGGAGAGGTTATTTTTGGAAGCACTCCGGGGGTGGAGGCTCTTCGACCTTATCTTGCCATGAATTCAGTGGGCTGGAACTTAAATGTGCCGGATGCTTTTCGGGCGCGATTTTTCATTCAAGAGCTCAAAGAATTTGAAAAAAAAGGAGAATTCCCTAATCTTGTACTGGTCTGCCTTCCCAATAATCATACTAGCGGAACCAGTTACGGCGCTCCTACTCCCGCCGCCATGGTTGCGGATAACGATCTAGCCATGGGACAAATCGTTGAAGCCCTCACCCATAGCCGATTTTGGCCGGAGACCGTGATATTTTCGATTGAAGACGATCCCCAGGATGGATGGGATCATGTGAGCGGTTATCGGACCACGGCTTTTTGCGTGAGCCCTTACACCAAGCGGGGAGAAGTCGTCAGCACGCAATACAACACCACCAGCATCCTCAGAACCATCGAGCAAATATTGGAATTGCCACCCATGAATCAATTCGATGCCACAGCCACCCCGATGTTCGACTGTTTTGTTGAAAAAGCAGACTTGACGCCCTTTACGGCCCTCCCCAACCTAGTTCCTCTCGATGAGATGAATCCGCCACCTAAAGAAATCACGGACTCACTGCTTCGCAGAAACGCCATACAATCCGCCCATTTGAATTTCAAGCAAGTGGATGCCTGTCCGGAAGACATCTTGAATCGAATTCTTTGGCATGCCATGAAGGGCAGCTCAGCCCCTTATCCCAAATGGGCCACGACGGCAATGGCCAAAGATGACGACGATTAGAGGTGGATCGCGCGATCCTTCGCGCGATTCCCCTAGCGTATCTGCTGAAAAAGAAGATTGGCAAGGGAGAGTGCACCGGGCGAGTTTACTTCACTCGGCTATCAGAACTATTGGACTTTAAAACTGGCTGGAAAATCTTCCCTCGATAATAATGCCAACTCACCCCTATAATGGCCTCACATCAACTCGGAATTTTGGGCTGGGGGGCTGAAATGAAACAATGGCATCGCCTAAGCCATTATGTTCCTCTCTGGGTAAATTCCGAGGCCATTTTCCACATCCGGATTCGCGCGTCCCAAAAGACAAAGGAATCTCTAATCTCCAAGGAACTCGGCTCTTCACTTTTGGATTCCGTAGGATTCTATGTTGCCAAAAGAAATTGGTATTGCCACTTGTGGCTTCTCATGCCCGATCACCTTCATGGTCTTCTGGTTTTCCCTTCAGATAAAAATATGAGCCGTGTGATCGGCAGTTGGAAGAAATACCATGCTCAAAGTCATGGTGTAATCTGGCAGGAGAACTACTTCGATCACCGGATCAGGAATAATGAGGAGTTTCATCAGAAAGTGGAATAAATTCGCAGAAATCCAGTAGCCAAAGGGCTTTGCGACAAACCGGAAGACTGGCCATGGGTCGCTGATTCGCTATCATTGGCAATGTATATAAATCCATAAGACAGATGGGTGGTGGATCGCGCGATCCTTCGCGCGATTCCGCTCCGCCGAAAAACGAAGTCGCCGCACAAACGCGCACGGGAGTGCGCGTTCCACCAGTCAATTCCATTCCACAACAGCTCCGCTGTAAGGTTCCAACTTCATGGTCCAATTGGCGCCATCGAGCAAAATCGTCTCAAATCCCTGAGGGACAAGCTGTCGCAGGGAATGAACAGGCAGAGCTGTCGACACTTTCACCACTTGTGCCTGCGGGCTGTGATTAACCAGGATGATGTATCCTTGCCGAGTTGCATTCAGGGCGGAGGATTCGACTGAAGGGACATCCGTCCAAACCACGGGCTTAACACCCGCCCAGTGCCGGAAGGCCTGATAAAGGCGATGTGTCTCTTCTGGCTTGTCAAAAACAGCCGGCAGATTGGCGAGATAGGTTTCCAGCGGGTAAGCGCAGAGCAGGGTTTTCCCGGAGCCCACAACGTTGGTAACAAGCGCCGGGCGTCCAAACTGATCAACGGCGATAATTTTTCCACCCTTCACTTCCAATTGAGCCCCCCAAAACTTTGGTGTGGTTCCTGCGGTCACGTAGTGAAAAGTCTGCCCCGGCTTCAACTCTCCAAAGGGCTCCACTATTTTCAGGGTCACCTCCGAGACCGGAGCCGCGTCCAGCAGCCGGGCGCCGAATAACGATTCCATCCCTGGAATCGCCGCGTCCGCACAAACCGAAGCATAGAGAGAACCTCCTTGCCGGACATAATTCTCCGCCTTTGCCCAGTAATCAGAATGGACATGAACCAGCGGGGTGTTTGTGCTGGTCAGGGGAGAAGGCAGAAAAACCATGGCCCGTTTTTCCCAGCTTCCCCCTTCCCGGGGAAAGTCCACCTTTAATCCACTTCGCCGCGCAAGAATAAAAGCGTTGAGCCAGGAGCCGCGGAGCCACTGGTTGGCCTCCGACAAATTCGGCGGGGATTGGCCGGGCATGGCATCGCCGTCGGATACAGATACGTAGGGAGTAATTTCCGGGCCGGTCAAACCAGAACGGGAGAAATCGCCATGCGGTTTCGCCCACTCCATTGGCACGATAATCCCGGCATCGGCAAAAGCAGGTTCTACTCCACTTAGATCCATGCGGCTGACAATCTGCTGAAATTCTTTGAATGCCAATCCCTGCGGACGATCCTGGCGGTCCCAGGTAGTCAAACCAAACTGTGTTTCATGCGGCGATCGCAAATAGGGCACCTTCCGATATTGTTCCGGGGCGGCATCGGTGTAACACCAGAGCAGAAAGCCATTCGAACCTGCCGCCAGGCTGGAATAGAGGCTCATTCGTTCGTAGAGGGCGATCCGCTCCGGCGTGTACTGGGCCGAGGAGGCTCCCAGTTCCCCGACAATCGCCGGACGCCCCGCACTGCTCGACAGCGCCGTTTGAAATGCAGCGCCATAGGTGCCCCGCTCCGACACCATGGGATCGGGGAATAAATCGGGAACATATATGGTATAAGGATGAACGCTGAAAAAATCCACTTCCCGAGAGATGTTATCCGGCCGGAAAGGGCCATGATTAATATCCTCCTGGCTGGTTCCGACCACGAGGGGATGCAAAGTGTCATGCCGTCGAATTGCACCGCAGATCAGGCGGGTCCAATTGATTGCCATGGCATCGGTCGTGCTTCCTTGAACAATCCAATAGGGTGGTTCATCCGTCAAATCCCAAGCCAGAATTGCGCTTTCACTGCCGTAACGGCGGGCGAATTCAGCCGCATGATCGGTTTGCAGCCGCAACATTTCGGCGTCGGCGTGAGGGTGCCGTCCATGACGCCAGGGGACATCCCAATAAGCTTCCCCCACTTCTCCACCGATGAAAAACGTGGGATGAAGATAAATTTGATAACGGTGCGCCAGCGAAATCAAGAAATCCAATTGCCGGAAAGCCTCCGGGTTATAATCTCCGGGGCGGGGCTCAAACCAGGCCCACATCAAATCAAACCTAACCGTGTTGAAACCCAGTTCACGCATTTTGGCGAAATCGGCTTCTATCTCCCGCGGGTCCCATTGGAGGGGCCAGTGCATGGCCGCTTTGGCGGGCACCCAATGTGCTCCCAAGACCAGGAAGCGTCGGCCTCCATGCGAGAAATAATTTCCATCCAAACGAACTTCAGGCAACTGGGCCGCCGCCGTGGCCTGAGAGCCGGTATTCTCGCCGACTTCTTTGTCTCGCCCGATGACCGGCCATGCCACCGTTGATCTGACTGGCAGGGCGATCAGTCCCAGCGTCCCCATAATAAAGATTAGGAGTACAACCGCGGAATGGACTTGATGTTTTTCTCGCATTTCTTCCTCCCCTATCTTTGATCAGTCCACCTTAAGACCCATCAATAGATTCCACCGCAAGCGGTGCAAAACCTGGTTGGCCAAAATAATTAGAGTCCATTTATAGAGTCCGTTTTCGACAAATAATGAGAAGGCCGGCAAAAGCGGCACATCCTGTAGGGCGGTTGTGTCAACCGCCGGGGCTGCTTCCCCGGCGTTTTACAAAAACGCCCTACAAGGAAGGTCATTCCTCGCGGCTCAATATCATCCCTTTATACAAGGACTCTAATTAATCTCTCAGAAACGGGGATACCGAGGGAAAAAGGAAATTAATACTTCTGACCTCTTGCGAAAATAAATCTTCCTCCGCGATTTTGTATCTCCGTGAGAATAAGAATCCAATCGGCCCACCTCACCAGGCCAGCACATAAAACGTGCGGCGGACGAGCAGCCTGTTAGAGGCGGGACTTCCTTGCCCCAAGGGAATGCTCCGCCAAATAAACTACTATTTGAACGGAAGCGCAGGGTTGTTCGAAGCCGGCCGCATGATTGATTCAGAGTATGTGTGCCACCTCCATAAGCGCCGCAGACAAATCATTTTAAACAATAGAACAAATTACTGAAATTATCGGTCCAAAGCAGATTGGGCCTGGCTTTTATCGCTCTTACCTGGCTCGCGCTCCAAATTAAAGGATCGCTGAGAAACCCTTCGTCCCGGCTGAGCAGGATCCAATCGCTGTTCCAGGTCAACATGTTCCCCCGTGAGGAAATGGTCGCTTTCGTTAAGTGATAATAATCTGCCAACCCATAAATGACCGGCTGCAAATTTAGATATTGGTTGGTGATATGAAAGGCAATGATCCCTTTGGGATTCAGATGCCAAAGATATACTGCCATGGCTTCCCGGGTCAACAAATGCGCAGGGATAGAATCGCTGCTAAAGGCATCGATGGCAAAAACATCAAAGTGTCCCAGAGCATTTTGCGCAGCTTCCCGCTCCATGGAGAGACGGGCATCGCCGAGCACAATGCTTTTGCGGGCGGGGCAATCGGCATAATAAGTAAAGAAAGGATGCGGCCCGGAAGACAAATCCGCAACGGCGGGATTTAGCTCGTATATTCGCAAATTATCCCCCGCCTGTGCATAAGCAGCCAGGGTGCCCACACCCAAGCCAACAAAGCCAATGTTCATTCCCGCGGTCCCCGCCGACAAGGCCCTCTGCCTTTGAACGCGCATGGCCAACCCAATGCCGCTTTGAATCCCGAAGTAGGCGGTCGGGAATCGGCGCCGATCGGCGGCCTGATATTGCAGGCCATGAGTAATCCGCCCGTGACGCAAGCGAAGCTGGTGATTTTCCGGATCGTCGGCATTTTCATCCAGAACGGTCAAAACCCCATAGAAATTTCGCATCACCCGGCGGGCGCCCAAGAGCGTGTCGTGAATTTGCAGCCACAATAAACTGGCAATCAAGAGCAGGGTAGCAACACTAAAAATGATGGACGGCCAGCATTGGAGACATGCCCATCGATTTCTCAAAGCCCATCCAGCCACCAGCAATAGGAGCAGAAGGAATGCCAGCAAAAGGTTGGTCGTGGAATAAGCTTTGTGAAAAAGCGCGCCAAAGGGAGTATGAATGAACTCCTTTTCAAAAACCGCTTGAGCAATGATCCCCACCCAAAAGAGAGATAGGGCGGCAGGCCAGCCAAAGGATCGATGAATCCAGGAATTCTTGTCTTTCCACAAAAGGAGTAACGCCAGGAGGCAAACCGACAGCAAGCCAAAATGGAACTCCCAATAGCCGTCGAAAATCAGAGGAGCGGCGATGGCCGTAAACACACCGCCTAGCGCTCCGCCCAGAGCCACCCAGAGGTAGAACAAGGTAAGATGCCGGGGCGAGGGTTTTAAGCGAACCAGTTCCCCATGGCACACCATGGCCGCGGCAAATGAGAGTGAAGAGAAAATTACCACCTGCCAGAAAATGCCAACTCGCATCCCGCCAAAGAGGGCAACCAGCGTGGCGCCGACTGTCAGCGCCAGCAGCGCCATGAAGGGATCTCGCCGATACCACTTTTCATTGTCAAAGCAAAGGATGAAGGAAAATAAATAGAGGCTGAGCGGAAGCACCCACAAAAAAGGGATGACCGCCACTTCCTGGCATACTTGGTTGGTAGTGGCGATCAGAAGAATGGAAGGGCAAGCGGCCAAGGTCATCCAGAACAATCTCCGGCTCCAACCCGGCTGCTCTTCCCTTTGATCCGTGCCCGCCTCGTGGTGGATCACACGACTCTCCGCATCGCATCGCAAGTCCGGCTGGCTCGGCGAACGCGCACCGGAGTGCGCGTTCCACCCTTCGCTTTGTTCCATGCCGGCCGAGCCAGCAGAGTTTTCCGATCGTCCAACTTCCCCTCTTCGAGTTGCTTGCCAGCAGCAATAGGCAGAACCAGCGGCAAATACTCCCCATAAAATTGTCCAGAGAAGAGCCTGATGAGGCAGTGTGAGAAAGGGCTCCACCAGCACTGGGTAAGTAATCAGACCCAGCATGGAACCCACATTCGACAATGAATAGAGCCGATAGGGGGAGCGTCCCGGCATCATCCGGCCATACCAGCACTGGATCAGCGGACTGGTAGCCGACAAGATCAAATATGGCAAACCAATACTTACACCCAACAAAAGCAAAACATGAATCAGCGGAACTCCGGTTGGTTGCGGTTTCCAGCGGGCATCCGGCAAAAGCGGTGAATTCCAGAGGAGAGCAAAAAAGATTAGCCATGTGGAACTGAGGCCAAGGGCCGCAAGGTGAAGACGGCGCTGTTTCTCCATCTTGAGCCTCTTCACCAGGTAATGGCCATAAGCATAACCAAGGAGCAACAGCGATTGAAAAAAAAGCATGCAGGAAGTCCAGACGGCTGGAGATCCACCATACCAGGGCAGATAATACTTGCCAATTAGAGGCTGAATTTGAAACAAGAGGAAAGCGGAGAGAAAAATCGTGAAGGCATAAGGAGCCAAATTTTCAAAGCCTCCCATCAATTAAAAGGATGAACTTTCTAGAATGCTTTAATGGCAATATATCAAGGCACAACCGTTGGGGAGAGCGGCGGGATAATACAGAGCCGCCGGTTGGGACACCTCCCGCATGGGGAAGATTGCAGCGGTTACCTCGACATCCCGATGATCATCATAGGAAAATGCTCGGTCAAGCACGGACTCGGATTGCGAAACTGCTATGGCACCTCAACCCATTTCGTGACCGAACCCATCTTGGTTTGTGCCCCTTCACGCACCACGGATTTGATTTTGTATCGGCCCGGAGGGACGGCCATTTCCACCTTTGAGGTCACACCATAATTTATCAAATTGGCAAAGCTGGGATCGGAGAGATTGAACTCGATGCTTTTATCCAGTCCATCCACATAATGATCCTTTTCATCAAAAGTGGCCAAGACAAGATTAATCACATTTCTATGACGGGTATCCTCGGAAAGAAACTTGATGTCATGCACATCGACGCGGGTTATAACGCTCAATTGGTAATGGCTGTCGTCAATTTGGTAATAATTAAATGAAACCTGGATGGGAATTTTGTTGATATC
Source organism: uncultured Acidobacteriota bacterium (assembly GCA_963803155.1). GTDB lineage: Bacteria > Acidobacteriota > Terriglobia > Versatilivoradales > Versatilivoraceae > CAWDMN01. Next base: position 107,430 of record CAWDMN010000078.1, on the reverse strand, counting down.
CCCCGGCGCCCTCATGGCTTCAAAGATATCTTCCTTCTTCCGGGATTCAAAACTAATCTCTTCCTTGGCCGCATAATATCCTTTGCGATAATTCACCTCGATCCCGGGACGCGAAATTTCCAGTTTGATCTTGTGATACCGTCCGTCACTCTTGTTGTTGGGAGATGCATAGCTCAACACATAGTAATAAGTCTGCCGCTCAGCCACGGCTTTAAGGCCGGCAAACAAGTCGTTGTTGTTATGAAAAAAAAGCCCGCCGGTTTCAGACGCAAATTGCGAGAGAGGATCCGCATGGGCAAACTTTGAATTTTGCAATAGGGAGGTTTTTCTGCCCACCAGCCCGGTATTATTCCAGGACAAGTTGACTCGGTCGGCGGCTTCAAATCCCGTCGTGTAGAGGCCGCGGGCATCAATCGAATTGAAAACCACCCCCGAGCGCAAAGAACGGTCTACCACCTCTTGAATCTCAAACCGCACATCCTCCGCGATGAATCCAGGGGAGAATAAGATGACTGATTTGCGTCCCTCGAAGTGACGCAGGCTCCGGACATGCTGCCGCAGAGAAGCCAAGGCCATCTGCCGGTAATGCAGGTCCTCGTAATACTGGCTCCGCGACATTCCCTTAATAATCTGCTCGATTGCCTCCCGGGGCGTGGTCCTACAATCGAGGCCGCAGCTGCCGCAATATTCGTCTACGGCCACTGACATTGCCTCCGGATCGTTCCGGTCCGTCGCAATGTAATAGGCCTGCAGGTCAGTCATCTGCGGACAATCATTTTTATTGGTCCGGTGGAGGTTCAATTTTTTATACAACTCGGAAAGAAACTGCACCAGAGCCGCCTTGTCGCTGGTAAAGGGGAACTCCGCCCTCCCCGAAACTGCATAGATCATCGCCAGATCTCCAGGCAGCATTTGATTGGCCACGAATTTTTTCATGGCCTCGATTGCCCGATAAAATTGATCCGGTTCGGGTGAATTCAGATCGTCGATGACCAAGCTGAAGTAGCGGGGGGTAGCCGCGGGTTCCGCCGAAGAGGACGGAGCCTGGACATCCTTCGCCGGCGCGGCGCCCACCGCCGCGGCGCTCGCCGGTTCCTGCACCGGACGATAGGTTTCCAAGGTGAAAGTATGGATGGGCTGAAGCTTGCCATCTTCATAAACTTTGAAATCATCCATCTTGAGGTCTTTCACCGGGTCCCCTTTTTTGTCGGTCACCAAAGCATTGACCACCACGACATCCACCGGAACCTTGATGGTGAAGCCAGATCCCGGTTCCTTTTTTTTCACTTCGGGCTTGTCGCCAGCCGATCCCTTGGCTTTCTCCGCCTGGCCCAAATTCATCAGCCCAAGAAACAACATCAAAAAAAAGAATATTCTTTTTAGTCGACCAGGCATTTTTTACTCCCCGTCATTGAGGCTCAAACGATCCGCGCCATGCCGTTCTCGATAGTGCCGCACTTTGAACGGTGGATGTTTGGAGCACACTATATAAATCCTCGCCAGGCTCAAACACAAAGCGATTTGGATCACTGATTTTTCTTGACCCGATTTCCCGTCCCGGGCCAATACACTAAGTCGCCAAAAACTCTCCCCAATTTTACGTTGATTTCGTAGTGGAGAGGAATCTTGCGCGGGTCGTCCGTGGCCCAAACGGAGAATCGCCCTCCATCCTTGAACAATACTCCGGGCTGAGTTTCACCCTCGATCAGCAAGGCCGGAACAGGTCCGGCAGCGGTATTCACCATCTCTTTTCGTCGGACAAAAATGTTAAATTTCCGGGCTTTCCCGGTCTCGCAAATTACCATGGGATAAGTTTCCCCGACCCGCAAGGGGTGCAACCGCGCATGATAGACAATAGAAACCAAATCCTGCACACAGGGTGGGAGATCCTTCACCTCTTCATCCCGGGTAGTCCGGGCAGGTGACTTGCTATCATCCTTGATCAGCAGGTGGCCGGTAGTCTGGCCGGGATTGAAAGTCTGGGTCATTTCGAAGCGTCTTTTGCCCTCCTGGGTTTTTTTATACATCCGCATGGAACAAAAATTTTGCGCTTCCACAATGGATTCAAAATAATCATTCACCGTCAATCCGGTCAGCTTGGGGAGAAAGCCACTGGAGAAGGCATTCACCGAAAAAAGAAAGGCGGGCCGGTCCCCATACTGGAAATGTTTTTGGCATTGCAGAGTCATTTGCCCGGCGCTCATCGCAGGAAGAAAGAACATCCAAGCCGGTGGATCCCATTTCACCTCATATACCAGAGACTCCCCGGGAGGAAATACAACCGCGGGATCCGCCAAATTCTCGCGAAGCGTTTGGCCCCAGACAATGGGATCCAAAGAAAAGAAGAAGAAGGAAAGCAGCTGGAGTATGCACCCCAATCCAGGCGCGGACAAACCTAGGACTCGAAGAAATCCTCCGCTGCGACGACTTTTCCCCCTAGACACACGCACTCCAGAAATCAGACGAAATAGAAGAAGCGTCCCCATTTAAAAAACAATACACCAGACGCGGGATTAAATGAAGGGGAATAGATGATTAAAGTGGCGACAAGCAGGGAGACACTATCCGAGGCATCTTAAGGCATAGTAAATAAAATACCGGTTCGAAATTCTTCTCCTCAGAAAATCCCCTCCAACGGAGGGGTCGCGGACTTCAGTCCGCAGGGGTGGGTCTCATCAAGGGAAGGCTTTCCCGGATTGAACCCTCCCCTTCCGTCCGTCAGCTGACGGACGGATTCCCCTGAAGGCGTGAAAAAATTAGGGATTAGACGGGCTTGTTTTTTGTGACGATTAGAAAAATTCAACCGGGTGCGAACATTTTCATGTCATTCCCTCTTCCCAATCCGAAGATCCCTGGGACCGTAGTACTCTTTTCCCCCTCGCCAGCGCCTTTGAAAGCGCGAAACTCTGGACGCTTGGGTTTAGGCCGGGCTTTGCCTTGGGATCAGGGGCCCTCGCCGACAGCAGCGGATCCATTGCTGAATGTTGTAGCTCAAACAGGCCCACAAAATTTCCAGCGAGACCTTTTTCAACCCCCGCACTCGGAATTGCCGCAATTTCATTTTCTCTTTGATCCAGGCATTGGTGAATTCGGCCAGCGGGGCCCGTTTCTTGTAAAGTTGCTGGGCTTGGGGGGTCTGCATCTTCTCTTGAAAGGCCTTCACTTCGGGGGCGGCCTCAATCTGGACCAGCGAACGCCCCTTTCGAGTGTTCGGGCAACAGTGCGACTGCAGGGCACAGGTCCGGCAGGTCGAGGCGGTGGCTCGATAGCGATGCCGGGTCTGAAAAGGTCGGTCTTCACTTCCTTCGTAACTCAACAGTTGGCCGGCTGGACATTGATACGCGTTCGACCCCGGCTGATACCGAAACGCTTCGGGATAGAAGGCCGGATCCAGTTGACGCCGTTTCAGATTCTGTTGTCCCGTGTCCTTCCGATCGACCCAGGGGCCAATCAGGTCAATCTCTTGCTGATCCAGGGAAACCACATTAGCCTGCGAGATATACCCTCCGTCGACCAGCATCTGTTCCGGTTTTTGCTCCAGATTGTTGACGATCTGATCGACCGCCGGTTGCAGTTGGGCCACGTCGGCGGCCTCCTGGGTGACCGCCACCCCCACGACCATCCCGGCCTGTTCGTCGGTGGACAATTGCACGTTGTAAGCGGGAATAAAACCGTCATGTCCCGTCCGCATGATCCGAGCCTCCGGATCGCTCTCACTGACCCTCGGTTGTTGGCTCGACGGGTCTGGTTTGCGCTGTTGCAGCTGGGCCAGCTGCCGTTGCGCCTCTTCCAGCCGTTCGACTCGTTGGCGAGCGGCCCGCTGCCGTGCCTGCTGGCGCCGGGCGCTCTGCTCTTCCGATCCGGCTTCGCTCAGCTGCCCGACCAGTTCCCGCGCCTGCTGCAAATGACGCTCCAGCGTCTCTCCCCGGCGGAAGCTCTTGTCCGAGGCCAAGGCCCGGATTTTGCTGCCGTCATGGGCCACTCGTTTCAGCCGAATCAGCTGCTGGCGGCTCAGCACTCCCAACAGCTGGGCAAACAGCTCCCGCAGTTCCGCCTCCCGGCTGCCGCGAAAGTCCGACAGCGTGTGATGGTTGATTACGTCCAGTCCGGTCAGCCACTGAAAGGCGGGATCGTAGCTGCAGCGTTGCTCGATTTCCCGCGCCGAGCTGATCCCTTTGCTGTAGGCATAAACCCACACACAGATCAACAACTGGGGATCCCAGGCCGGTCGGCCCGCTTGCCCGGCCACGGCCTCAATCTTGGCCTCGTAGGGGCTCAAGTCCAACTGTCCGACCATCTGCCAAATCATCCGGGCCGGATGGCGCAGGGGAATCAGCTTCTCGACATCCACCATCCGCAAGACCAATTGGGCCCGGTTGGCGGTCTTCACCCGGCTCATCGGACGAACCGGGGCGTTTTGCGGGGAAGACTTAGCAGCGTCCATGGGCCCCCTTGCGGGCCGCCGCGGCTGCCTCGATGCGCTTGATGACCAGCGTGTGCTTGTCTTCCAGGATCCATTCGATGGTCTCGCTCTTTTCCATCTCCAGGGCTTGGGCTAGCGGCGCCGGGCAGATCAGGTAAAATTGCTTTTGCCCCTTGGCCCGCTCGATGACTTGAACTTTGGATTGATAACCCATGCGGCACTCTCCGCGTCAAAGATGGAAAAAGTATACACCTAGCGATATCGCTAGTCAATCTTTTTTTGACTTTTCGCGATTTTTTCACGCCTTCCCTCCGTCGGAGGGGATTCATGACATCGCCGCATTTTCATTGTCGTGTTGTGCCAGCCGCGCGGGCATGAGTGGCTCCTCAGATGAAGGGCTGAAGATTTGATGACGTTGTGTTCCGGGTATACGGTCTGTTGCCGAAGCAACATCTCAATCTGGCACTCGCAAACCGTCAGTTCGTTGCGCTTAGGAACGCCCCGTCACCAGTCCGCTGTCCGGGCGAGCCTCCGTCATTAATGACTCCGTAAAGGATGAAGGGATCCGTGCCCGAAATCCGCGTCACGATCGCATAACCGGAGGTGGTGCCTGGAGCATGGACAGCCAGGATAGAGTTCAATTGCACCCATTGTAAGGGGTCCACGGCTTGATCGAAGCTGGCGACCTTGGAACCTGCGTCGTTGTAAATGTCGATCGTAAAAATCCCCGTTCCGCTTCCGGCGGAAGACAAATTGACCAAGGCCAGGTTGGAGCGATTCGTAGCATCTTGTTGCAAGTCGAAGAGCCCCGCGCTTCCAATGGCAAGCTGGCTATCGGAAAGGGCCGCATTGAAGACTCCAAAGTATCCGCCTTCACCGGGGGTTGAAGTCCTGACCCCCAGAGAGATGCCGTTCATACTGCCATCGCCGCTGGTAGCGAGCAGTGGTCCAGCCAAACTGGTGCCGGCGGGGGGGAGTTCAGTTAACCCTTGCTGCCGCAGATATGCGATAAAGGCAGGGATTGAAATCTGCCGGCCAGCGCCAACCGTCATCGAATAGCGCAACATATGATCAGAGGTAGTGAGTCCATCCGCTGAAAATGCGAAATTGATATTCTTTCCCACTCCGGACCAATTGGTCAGCATCAATTCACTTGTGAAATTGCCAGATTCCACCACTACGGGCAGGGTCAGGCGGGTCATCGCGTTCTGGGCGACCGATACGGGAAGGATAAAAGACCCATCGGAATTGATTTGATCGTTGATGACTCCATAGGCATAAAAAGGGGCCGTCCCGCTGGCTCGCTCCACCTTGACGTAGCCGTTGGTCAGAGAGAGTCCATTCGAAATCAGAACGTTGGAAATTTGATAAAACTGGCCGGGAGTCAGCGTGATATCAGGAATGGCGAAAGAAGAAGTACCCGTGTTTCCGTCAAACACCGTCAAATGCAAAGTGAGATTGCCATCAGCGGTAGTCCCCAGGTTTTGAACCGCAAGATTGGATCGATCCCGGCTGTTTTCCCTTAAGCCGCTAATAAGAACTGGACCGGTCAACGCATTTACAATGGGTATCCCCGAATAAGAAAGCCCCGCTCTTCCGGAGATAGTCTTAGTGGTGGTACGGGCCATGGCGGCAAGCTGAGAAACATCCGCTCCCATTGGCTGAATGGATAGAATCCCCAGCATGTTCCCGGTTTCAGGTATGGGCAAACCGAGGGACCTGAGAAAAACAATTGTGTCAGGAATGATGAGTTGCTCATGCGCGTTTAATAAGACAGTGACCGTCCCGGCCCCAGCATCAGAGCCGGTCGAGGGGAAACTGGGCAGATAAGTGACCGCAAGCGTTAACTTGCCACTGCCGCGATTGGCCAGCGTTGTTTCTGTCGTATAGTAAGATCCGTTGGCCCCCGCGCTGGACAAAACGACTGGAAGCATGCTGACATTGCGCGGGGAAGCTCCGTTGGTGACCGTGGCCATCAAAGCATAAGTGACATCGGCGGGGGTGCAATTGGCCACCGCGATGTAGTAGATCCCTTCAGTCAGAACCGGCGTGGAGCTGGCAGTTGCCGTGATGGATTCAATTGCATAAGGAGAACTGGAAGAATAATCGTAAGATCCATATTCGTTGTTATCGATGGTGACCGGCAACCCTCTTCGTACGAGCAGATCCACATCACTGCCCGTCGGCCCCTGCAAATCCACTTGGAGCATTCCTCCCGCCGGAACGTACACCATGTATTGCCGATCGGCCAGAACCGCATAAGACCCTATCGTATATCCGTTCGGGATTGCGGCTATGGACCCTTGCACCACCGCCTGGTTGGCGAGTGAATTGGAGCTGACGGCCGTGGGCTCATATATGCCGCGCTGATTGAGGATGGCTTTGATTTGATCGGCATGGACTCCTTCATAAAGCGCCTGATCGGCCTCCAGCAAGGCTACGTACCCCTCCCCAAAATCCGCGTCGCCGCTTTGGGGCAAAAAGTAAAAAGTGTTGAAAATAATCTGGTCGGCCACCCCACTCCCCAAGGCATTTCGCAGATCCCACAGCGTCCCACCCCAGATCTGGCCCGTGTAGTGGGCCTCCATTTGCTGGGTCGAAGGATTCAGGATGTCATTCGGATATTTGTTGGAGTTCGCCAGATCCCTCAAACCGTCGTTGCTCCCCGTGGTCCATTCCCCAATATGGGGGTCATTGAAGAGCGTGCAGGCAAAGTAGTCCGCATAAGCTTCATTCATGGCAGACCCATAATCGTTCGCGAAATCTCCCAATAAAGTGATCGTGTCGATGACTGCATGGGTGTACTCATGATAAATCACCTCGGCATCGCGCGCTAAATCGTTGTCGCCCCCGGCGGCAACGCCGGTGCCATCTCCCACGGCAATGCACTCGCACGTGGGATCGTAATAGGCATTGTCCATCGCCCTGCCATTAGTGTCGGGATAATGGACAATCACCGGGAATGCCTGGTCTCTGTCGGAATAGCCAAAGTTGTTTTTGAAATAATCATGGATCTGGTTGATGTGATAGAACAGGTTCTGTTCCGAAAATACTTCCGTGGGGGACCCCGTGGTGGCGGTGTTGGGTTTGTATTGATATGTGAAACTGGCACTGTACGCCATATTCTTAAAATTGTTGGGCCCCACATAGCTCATCAGATTGGCATAGGATCCCTTTAAATATCCAGTTCCATCCAGATATTTGAAGGGGACGGTGGTGAGATTAGGAGTCACCCAAGGATTGTCCAAATAAACCAGCCCTGTCCCATCCACGCCACGGTCAAGCCGGTTTTTTTCCACGACTGCTCCGCTATTGGCATTAATCAAAAATTCCCAACCTTCGAAGGGCATGACAACGTGCACGGCAATCCTCCAACAGAGCACGGGAACTTTGTTTTGCGGAACAATCATCAACTGGGGAACGATGGGTTTTGAGTCCAAAACGACCGTAGAACCCAGCTCTTTTTTGACGACACTCCAAGCTTCCTCCGAGGTCAAAACCGGAGTCGTACTACCGCTCAGGTTAGGCAGATAGTTGGATTGAACCATGGTGACTTGATTGGAATTCAGATGGACCGTGGTCATGGCGTGACGAATAGGGATATTGTTGTAATACTGCTGAAAATCCACATGCGACATATTTCCCGAGTGCCGGGTTCTCATATAATGAAGTTGCGCGTCACTTTCATTATTCAGGAGAAGATCTTTATGCGCTTGCAGAAACTCCCGGGCGCCCTGTTCAGGATCCGCGGCTGAGGTGGTTTCGCGAAAATTATAAAGGCTGGCGGGCAAACCGGTTTGTGCATTCCACTTCACCTTTGCCGATGAGCCAGCCATCGGCTGAAAATTCTGCAACATTTTCTGGCGAGAGGAATCAACGGAAGAATCCGCGGCCAGACTGGAAGATTGCAGCGTCCGCGAGGCCGCCGCGCTTGCGGCAGAGATCGAGCTTTCTTGAGCCGGTCCGGCAACCTTGTCGCGATTAATGGCCAGAACCGCCAAACTATTAGACATTGAGAGAATTGCCAGGACCGCAATTCCCATCCAACTTCGAAAACTTATCCATTTATTGCGGGGATTCATCGATATCCTCCAGTAATTTTTTAGCCCTCTTCTTGATCCCTTGCGATGCCCTTTGACCCTGCATTCATGCGAGAGAGCGGCAATTATGACATTTGATGCGCCAAAAAAGCCGAGAACCGTAAATAAATCGTCATCATTTTGTAAAGAATTGTTTACATTCCATTCAGCGGCTTAACGCCCCCCCCAGAAAATAGTGCGTATCGAGGCGGGGTGCCCTTACTCCGCATGGGTTTGCCAAGCTTGCTCAGACAGTCCGAGGGCAGGCCGCCTCCAGCTTCCCATTTTCATTATGTCGTGATGGACCATCTTCATTCGCGGATCCTCAGAAAATCCCCCTTCAAAGGGGGAATATATTTTCATCAGCTTGTTGTGCCAGCCGCGCTGGCAAGTGGAGCTCCTTGGAAATCCCGGGTGCCAATGAACAAGTATCGGCTGAGTTCCACTTTTCAATTATTTAACCCTTGGCTCCGACACACATCATGCTTTTCACTTGGAACTGAAGGCGAGAGGATGAAGTTCCGCAAACGGCAATCTTTGCCCTAAAATCCTTCCGTTCGAAAAGTACAATATATCTGGAACTTCACCACACTGGCTTGATCCGCTTGGCGATCAAGCACTATGCCATTCCGCCCAATGATCTCTCGCGATGGCTTGGATGGATTTTTAAACGGTCAGCACACAATCCGCTTTTGCTCCTGTCTTCGATCGTCCGAGCAGACCTCATTACTATTGTTACATTTTTATTGTTCGAATTTATTTCGCTGCTGAATATGACACGCAGTTTTTTATCAGGTTTTAATTTTCTTGACAAGTAGAGACCGACTTTTTCAGATTCCATTCCACTGCTGCTCCCTAAAAAATCCTGGCACCAGAGACCTCACAGGTCTTGGAGACCTGTGAGGTCTGGAGATTTTCAACTTCTTGTTGCGCCAGCCGTGCTGGCATTCGCGGCTCTCTGCCAATCGATCTAATCAATACACCCAAAGCGTAAGCGAGTGTTTGCGGTAGCAGCGCGCGAATCGCAAGCCAATCCGCGCAAAGCTGAGCCCGAGCCTGAGTAATCCAAAAAAGAGATAAAGACGATATTGTCGCGATTTCTCCGCGATTTTCATCGCCTACTCTGCTCGGCGGCAATGGAGCGGACTGTGAGAAGCGGCCCTGACAACCCGACAACAGATCCGCTGTCGACAAGGAATGCGCCATTCTGGCGAAGGGACGGCCAAACAGACAAAGGAGAAATCACAAAAATGAAATTGCCAAAGCGATCCGCGGGGCTGTTTTTCCTCCTCCTATTATCCATGCAGGGTGCCAACGCTCAGGCCCCACCTCCGGCGCCTCCGTCCACGGAACAAGCGCACTTGCCCGCGTTCTCCGTCATGAAGGCCTGTGGCGACTACCTTTTTATTCTTCAGGGGCCCGTGCTCTACCGTCTGAACCCCATCACTTATCAAAGCTCCGGATCGATATCTTTTGAAGAGACACAAGACCAGCGTGGTCCGAAGCCGACGGGGATGTTGATCCCGACCGGGGGAAGCGGCAAGCCAGAGGCGTTGCTGGTTTTGTTAGCCAATCGGCTGTTTGTCATCAATCCCGCCGCCTTTAACAAGCCCAAGCCGATTATCCTGCCCGCACCACAGAGGCCAGGGCAAAGGGCAACCAAGGGGACTGGTGTGGGGGATAAGGAGTCCGGGCAACAGCCTCCTCCAGAGGGCCCCGATGGTCCGCCCATGCCACCAAATGAATCCGCGAATCCAGCCTCCGGGCCTGCTTTTGGCCCTGATTCTGAACCACAGCCGCCTGCCGGAGGGCGGCCTGCGATGGGGCCCATGCCGCCACCACATATGCGAGGGCGTGGCTTCGGACGAGGTTTTGAGCCTGGCGCCGGTCCCTTCGGATCGTATGCCATGCTGCCGCCTTTTCCGCCCATGCCGCAAGTGGAGATCAAAGGGCAGAGACTATTTATCCTGCAACACGGGAAATTGCTGACGATTGACTATCAAACCGGCGACGTTAAGACAATCCCCCTGCAAGATTTGGCCAAGGCGGAAAAATAAGATATTGCCAGGAAGGAGCGTTGCAGGCGCGGCGGAAACCCGTTCAGGGAGCCAGACAATGCGGGAAATGATTTTGTCCTATACCTTCGCGTTTAATTTTGTTCGCTCAAGCGTTAGAATTGCTGGGACGTGCGCTTCTGGGCGGGCGTGAAGGGAGGGACTCAGATGACTCAAATCCTGATTGCCGACGATGACAAGGACTTAATCGAAGGATTGCGCTGGTACCTGGAAGCCGAGGGTTTTCAGGTGGCGGCCGCATTGAATGGAGTAGAAGCTTTGGAAAAGTTTCGAGAACTGCATCCGGAACTTGTCATTCTGGACATCATGATGCCGGGGCTCGATGGCGTCCAATTATGCGAGATCATCCGGAATGAATCCGAAGCCTTGATCATGATGCTTTCGGCGCGGGATGGCGAAATTGACAAAGTGAGAGCATTGACCAAAGGAGCCGACGACTACCTGACCAAACCCTTTTACTCGACGGAGCTGGTAGCCCGTATTCAGGCGCTCCTGAGGCGGGTGCAGCGCCAATCCGCGCCGGCCCGAAAATTGACCTGGATGGAATTGGAGATTTTTTTTGATGAGCGCCAGGTGACCGTGAAGGGGAAGGCGGTCCCATTAACCACCATGGAATTTGACCTATTATCGACGCTAATAAAACGGCCGCGGATCGTCTTTACGCGGGATCAGCTGATCGACCGGCTTTGGGGGGAAACGTTTGTGGCGGAGCCTCGTCTGGTGGACAATTTTGTTTACAAGTTGCGGGAAAAATTGACCAAAGCGGGAATGGAAAACTGTCCGATCGCGACGGTCCGGGGGGTAGGTTATGCCTTTCGCCCCGAGGAATAGTGTCAGAGTCCAGCTAACCATTATCATTCTGGCAACCATAGTCTGCTCGTGGCTGCTCAGTGCCGGGCTCTCCAATTATTTGCATTATCAGCGGGTCCGTTCCATGCGCCAACACATGTTGGAGCACCCGGAATTCTACCCAGTCCCTATTCCTGAGCCTCAATTTGGATGGAAGGGATTTTTTCTGGGTCCCCGAGCCTTCATGCCCACCCTGGGGGCCAACCGCCCGTCGGGCCCGGCGAAGGGCCAGCCCCTTGGCGGAGAGAACAAGCACAGCGGAGGGGCCCAACTCCTGCCCTCTCCCATGGGTGGCCCGCCGTTTGGCGTGGGGGACAGGCCCAATCGGATGCCGCTTCCCCCAGGACTCCCGCCCCGTGGGAGGTTAGATCCATGGTTTGGCAGCTTTTTATTGAGCCGTGCCGGCATTGCCTTGTTCCTCGCTTTGGCGGCCGGGACCTGGCTGAGCTATCGATTTACCCGTCCCTTGGGTGAATTGATCAAAGGGGCCATGGCCTTTCAATCCGGCAATTTGAATTACCGGGTTCCGCTGCAAGGGGAAAGTGATTTTACGCAGGTGGCCTCTGCCATGAATCGGATGGCCGAACAGCTTCGTCTTCAGATTGAAGAACTAAAGAAAGATGCCGCCCGGCGCAAACAGTTGTTGGCGGACGTTGCCCACGAACTCCGGGGTCCGGTAACCACCATGCAGACCATGTGCACCGCTATGGCGAGCGGGTTGGCGGAGCAGCCTGAACGGAGGCAACAGGCCATGGAATCTCTCGCGCGTGCGGCAGACCGGTTGACTCGTCTGGTGACCGATTTGCTCGAACTGGCCAAGTTGGACCTGAAGGAATTGCCCATCCACTTTGAGGAAGTTGAGCTCCGGGAACTGTTGACGACAGTTCTGCAAAATCACGCGGCAATGGCCAAACAGCATCAAGTGATTTTGCGCGAGCTCAAACCCGGCTCGCTGCAGACAGTCCTCGCGGACCCCTATCGTCTAACACAAATCCTGGATAATCTGATTAACAATGCCATATCTCACACCGGCGCCGGCACTGAGATCCAGGTGTCGATAGTGCCGGGAGATCCCATTGAAATCCGGGTCGCCGATACGGGCAAGGGGATCGCGGCGGAACATCTGCCCTATCTGTTCGATCCCTTTTATCGTGTCGATCAGGCGCGATCCCCGGGGGACTTTCATTGCGGCCTGGGATTGCGCATCGCGCGCGGTCTGGCGGAAGCTCATCACGGCCAACTGCACCTCACCAGCCAACTGGAGGAAGGGACCACTGCTATCCTGAGACTGCCGCGTGCTCCCGTATCCCAAGCAGAAGTCCGCGGCGGGGACGAAAAAAAAAGCGGTTGATTTGAGCGGCCCTGCCTCCCAAGCATGGCCGAATTTTTCTTTTTCTCGGGATTTCAAGGGAGCCAAACATGACGGCAAGGCCCTCATCGCGAGAGAATGAAAATCTCCAGACCTCACAGGTTTCCAAGTCTTGTGAGGTCTCTGGCACCGGGATTTCTTAGGAGCCGCGCATGCCAACGCATCTGGCACAGCAAGAATATGAAAAGGGGATGATGGAGGCGGCCTGCCCTCAGGCCGTCTCAGCAAGCTTGGCAAACCAAAGGTGGGACGCGCGAGTGTGACGAAGTCACCCATTGCGCGTCGTCTGGCCAGCCTAGCCCGCTGGGTTAGCGTGCACGGAGTGCCCGCTCCACCTTTTACTAGCTGGGATTTTCTGGAGAGATTGCTCTAATATGCGCTGAATAATTTCATCGATCATTATCAGCCTCGCATCGAAGGGCTGTCTCGCGCAGAATCTCCATGCTTATTTATCCTGCGGGTTTTTTAGGGAGCCTTGACAAATCATGAATCCTCAAATTTCCCTCATCGATTGCGATTCCAATTTCATGGAAAACCTGGCGCGCCAGTTGTCGCCGGAAGGTTGGCAGCTCAAGCCGGTCAAAGCGGAACAATGCCTTTCTCATTTTTCGAGGAATGCTCCTCAATTTATCGTGATCCAAATGCAGACCCGGCGCTTAAGCCTGTTGCGGCAACTGCGGGAGGCAAAGCCGGCCCCCATCATGGCGCTGATCGATCACCCGGATGAGGAATTGAAAATTCGAGCCCTGGAAATCGGAGCGGACGCTTGCATGGTGCTTCCGGTGAATTTCCGGGAACTCTGCACCCGCATCCACACCTTGCAGCGTCGCTGGAAACGCCCTAGGCATTACATTACGGCAACTAGAGTTCATCAAATTCTTTCCGAGGGCCCACTGGTTCTAAACCGCTCCAATTGGGTGGTCACTTATGAGGGGCTCCCCCTTGGGCTCACCAACATGGAATTCAAGATTTTAAACCTGCTGATGGTGGCCGGCAGCACCGTCAAGACGCGGCAGGAGCTGGTAGAGACCCTCTTCGAGCGCGGTTACCGAAGCGAAGACCGGAGTCTCGACATTCAAATCAGCAATTTGAGAAAAAAAATCAATGCCGTGGACAAAGGGAGAGTGAGCATCAAAACCATCCGCGGCGTCGGCTTCAGGTTGGAAATAAATTAGCGAAACTTCTTCCCGGCTTAGAGGGTGTTTGAGAAGGTCCGGAGGGGACGGCTCGACGAACCCTCTGTCCATGCAAAGCATCGCTGGCACTGTTGGCGCTTTCGGCGAAAGCGCCCTACCTCGCGGTGGATAGAAACATCCGTTTCTTCTTTTGTTATGAGAGTCGAATTTCTGGTGCTGGGATACTGCTTTAGCTTTCCCCAATGTACTTTTTAAGCACCCTATTGTTGAGATCGACCGAAGTAACACAAAAAAAAATGACTCAAAATCGTCAACTTTAGCGAATCAAGGAGGCCTAGTAAGGACGAAATATGGCTGCAATCCTTTTAATGGGAGACCTTGATGGTTCTTCACTGCAAACCCTTCACCAGATGGCCATGGAGGGCTTTGAGGTTGAGCTGGCGGGTGATCTGGAAAATGACTTGGAACGCATTAACCGGGGCGAGGTGGAACTGATCCTGTTGGAGATCGGCCATTCCCAGCGAAATAAATATGATCTGCTTGGCAAGATTCGCCAACAGTCCGATATCCCGGTTCTGGCATTGAGCGGCGAGGATGACGAAATCGAGCGGATTGTCCTGCTTGAATTGGGAGCGGACGATTGTCTCTCCAAACCTTTCAATCCGCGCGAACTGGCCGCCCGGCTGCGCGCACTCCTACGCAATATCCAAGCCAGCCAACCTTCCTCCAGCCTCGAAACGCGCAGGACATTCCTTCAGGTAAATGACCTGCTAGTCGACCGGCGCAACTTTTCAGTTCGAAAAGGCGGGGAGGATATTGAGTTGACGGCCACTGAATTCAATCTGCTTTTCTGCCTGCTTCAGGAGAAAGGGAATGTGGTCTCGCGGGAAGAGATTATGGGGAGCATCCTGGGAAACGAATATGATCCGCTGGCCCGAAACATCGACATGCATGTCTGCAAGCTGCGCAAAAAGCTGGGACTTCCCGCCAAAGGCCAATCGGGCATCAAGACCATCCGCGGCGCAGGCTACACCTACGTTTCCGGTCAATAGAGCGAACCAATCCGACCCTGAAGGGTTACGCTGCAGTTATTGCCGAGTCCTCTTTCGCCATACGGTCTCGTTGGCAATGGCGCCATCCCTCATGATCTGGCGACGGCTTAAAGAAGCGGCAGCGCCGTCTTCAATCGAGGACAAAACCACATCCGCTGTAGCGAGGGTTAAAAGCGTGTTGGCGTCGACCTGAAAAAGCGAGAACCGGTAACGATGCCCCGGAGTCAATTCCGTGGCTGTTGCCGTTCCCACCAGGGTTCGCCCCAATAATTTCGGACCGTCGTTTGAATCCAAATCTTCATACACTACTCGAGCCGTCGGCACATACTCCCGAGTCGTCCAGCTTGCCGTGGCACTGCAATAATACAGATCCGCATCCGCTGAATATTCGCAGGAATTGGCCGTGACGCTCAGGAATCCAGACGCATTGGAGATTTCGCCGGCGGCGCCTGCCGTAACCTCCACGGCCGCGAGCTGCTGCGATATTTGGTGTTTGGAATCGACGGCATAGAGGGTGAAAATGTATCGATGGGGGGACGCCTGAATTTGAGGGGCTTCGCGAACTCCGGCGATGGCCAGCTTATCGGCCTCCGTTTGATCGACTGCATCCGTCAGTGAAAAAACTTCCGCCGGAGCGTCAATCCCCACATCCTGAACCATCACCCGCGCGTAAGACGCGGCATTTTGAGCATCCCAAGCGATCACGGTGGAACAGGCTGTTTCCCCGAGTTCGAGCGTGCAGGATTGGGGCGCCGCGGAAATGGCCGCTTTTCCTAAGGAACTAGGATCATCTTCTACACCCGTCACATCCACGGAGGCCAGCACCGTCGATACGCCTCCCCGTTCCTGGACCATGTAGAATCGGTAAACATGTGGCGCGCCTTGAATCTCAGTATACTGCTTCGATCCGCTGACCTCTTTATCCTGAAACAATTCAGGAGTTCCCCCCGCACCCACATCTTGGACATAGACTTTGATCTCATCGATAGTGGCGTTGATGCTCTTCCAAGTAATGATCGTCGTGCCCGCGTTTTTCCCGAAGGGGATGGGACATTGGTCGTTTTCCGAACTGGAATCGATCGTATTGGCGGCTATGCTTCCAGTGGTTTGTTTGGCGACGCCGATGCTGATGGTGTTCTTGGCGCCCTCCGCGGCGCTCAAGCCTGAATGCCACTCGCCGTCGGAAGTCTGGTAGATGACCTGCATATCAAAAGTCCCCACCAGGTTGAGGGTCAATGAACCGCTGTAGTAATAAGTTTCCCCGGGTTCCAAGGCCAGATCGTTAGCCCAGGTGAAATCAGCCAGATCGTGTCCTCGGTTTACGCTGGCAATAGTCAAGGACTTAATGACCAAGGGCGCCCCACCCTGATTCATGAGAGTAAATTCTCCAATCACCTCCTGGCTGGTTTCGTACGGAGCGTCCGTGGTCAGGGTGATTCCAGCGGTGATGACGGGGAGTGCCGGTCCGCTGCCCGGATAGTCGAGGCGGCAAAGGAATATATTTTCCGTTGAATCGATGGCGGCCTGTCCGTTTTGAGTAATAGGGAAATTCGGAGAGTTCGTTACACCTGAGCTCCAGACACGTCCATTGGGGTCAACGGCAATGCAGACGCCTTCATCGCTCCCGCTCCCGCCCAGGTAGGTGGAATAGATGCGGTCTGCTCCTGCATTCTGGGTGGGGGTAGTCTGGCCACTCCTTGTCACCAGAGCCTCGGGATTCATCTTGATAATAAAGGCATCCTGCCCCGATCCTCCGGAGGGAGAAGTTTGAACGGCGCCCTCCACTACTGGAAAGTCGCTGGACTGAGTATAGCCGGTTATCAGAATATTTCCGGCCGAATTGATGGCGATTCCGCGGGCCCCGTCATCTCCGGTTCCCCCATAAAAAGAGGAATAGAGCAGCGAATTCTTTCCCATTACAGCAGGGTCAATTGAAGTGTCAAGCTCACAAATAAAAATATCGGCATTGGGGTTGGATACGATGGCGGTTTCATTGGCGCGGTCATCCTGGTTCTTATAAACATTGTCGGTGACAGGGAAACGGAGGGAGCGAGTTTCTCCCGTGACGAATACTCTTTTTTCATCTTTCACAACAATTCCGTATCCATCATCGTCAAGTTCCCCCCCTAAATAAGTGGCATAAAGCAACATACTGCCCTGAGGATTGAGCTTCGCAACAAAGGCATCGGCAGAGGCGCCGCCGCGGGCGTTTTGATACCCATTGAAGGTGGGAAAATCACGCGATTGAGTCCGACCGGTCACATAGATTTGTCCTGCCGAATCCAGAGCAAGGCCGCGTCCCAGATCCGTATCGCCTCCGCCGAGAAAAGTGGCGAAGGCCAGGCTTTTCCCATCCGGGCTGAGCTTGGCGACAAAAGCGTCGGAATCTCCTCCCCCATAAAAAGACTGATAAGCGTCAAAGGTCACTGGAAAATCTTCTGAATCGGTGGAGCCAGTGATATAAATGGCCCCCTGGGAATCGAGGACAATGGCGCCTTCATTTCCTTCCGCCTTCCCACTGCCACTCCCACCCAGATAAGTGCAAAACTCGAGGGCATTGCCCGCGGCATTGATTTTGGCAAGGAAAAAATCACGGCTACCACTCAACTTGGGTTGCAGAGCATTGGCCGTGACAGGGAAATCTGGAGAATCCGTCCCCCCCAGGATATAGGCGCATTCATGTTCATCCACGGCAATTCCCAAGCCTTGATCATTTCCATTTCCTCCCAGGTAGACAATATAAAGAGGAGTCCCGGAAGGACTCACTTTCATGACAAAGGCGTTCGTGCCGTTGCCCGCAAGATTAAGTTCCACCGGACTGGCGGAGGAAGAGAAGAGAAGCTTCCGCGAATCGGTTGACCCGGTCACATAGACATTTCCCTCCCGATCCGTAGCCATGGCAGCCGGTCGATCAACGCCGGTTCCGGCCATCACCGTCGAATAACCCAAGATGGGGTTGATAGCGGAAGAGTCACTGGCAGCCGTCACTGCGAGGCACCCAAACAAAATCAACACTACTGCGCCCATGACGGGCCAGAGATTCCCCCGCCTGGATTTCATATGACTTTGCATTTCGTTCACCTCATCTCACTAATTTAGCAATTGGGCCTCGAGAAAGCCTCCCGTATGTTGCGTCGATTGCAAATAGACTAGCGGAATAATGGGATAGGGCGCGCTGACGTCCAAAGACGCAACTTGGCTGGATGAACCCAAATCCGTCAGGATATTCTCACTATAATAAAATCCCTTCACAGGGACGGTAACGGTATCTAGAGTGGCTAAAACAGCTCCGAGGGAATTTTTCAGAACCAGTTTCGCAGTAGAGGCAGTGGTTCCGGGATTCCAAATCACCAGCCTGGCCCGATAGCTTGAGGTGTTGGGCAGAGAATTAAAAAGCCAATGACTGGAACCCGAGGAACGATCCACCGTCATGGCCGGGTCATTGGTTTGATTGTCCACCAGGGAAAGTTGACTTGAAAAAGGTTGATTCGAGGTGATCCGAAGCACTCCCAAGGTATTGGAAATGGCACTGCTTCCGGTCAGAATCCGGTTGATATTATTCAATTGTCTAAACTCATTGGCTTGGAGCTGGACTTCTCCCACTCCCAACAGATTATCGTCCTTGTCGTAAAGGGACAACGCGATTGTGGCATCTTCCCAGCCCAAGTTGGTCAACACCAGATTGGAACGAAAATCAGCTGTATCAAAAGCGAAGGGAACACTGCCGATGAAATCCAGGGGAATGACGCTGATTCTGTCGTCCGTAATGTTGCAAACCAAGGCCGTATTGTTATTGGGGTTAACCGAAATATAAACCGGATTCGATCCCGCATTCGGAATCAGAGTGGAAATTTTCGTGTTCCGATGATCCACTTCATTCGGATCGTGAATAGTGTCGCTATAAAATCCATCTCCCAAGTAAACCAGCGAAACCAGTTGATCGCCGTTGGAGACTACCGCCGCCATTTTGGTCCTCGGATTAATCGCAACTCCAAACGGCCGGCTGCCTACGGTCACGGTAGCCACCACCGTATAATCGGAAAGTTGAAGAACACTAATCGTATTCGAATCCTGATTGACCACCACGCCGCGATTGATCTCGGGGCAAACCGCAATGGCCACCGGTTTCAGCCCCACCAGCACATCGCCAATCTTCTTCACATTGTCGATATCCAATTTCACGACTGAGACGGTACCATCTTGATAATTGGCAATGAGCCCGGTATTGTTCACGGAATTGTAAGCAACGGCGATGGGAAAGCTCCCCACCTGAATGGGGGTGGGCAGAAGATCTCCGCCCGTGGAAAGATTGATCAGCGAGAGGCTGTTGTCGTTCATATTGGCCACGAGGGCGCGGTTGTTGTTAACGTCGACGGCCACGGCGCGAGGACTGTTCCCCACGGGGATGGTGTCGACTACTTCATCAGACTCCAAATCGATGATGGAAATATCGTCACTGCCGAAATTGGTGACCACCGCCTGATGAGTACGGGGATTGATGGCCACGCTGGTGGGGGTGGTCCCCACGGCAAGGGTTTTCTGGATTTGGTTGTTGGTTAAATCGATGATTGAGACCGTATTGGCATTCCGGTTAGCCACCACTAGAAGGTTGGCGTCTGGATCGACATCTGAAGCCATCGGGCCGCTCTTGGATGGCACGGAAATATACTGCCCCAGTGCCTCCAGGGCCGTCAGAGTGAAAAGCAGGCTGATAAAAAGCAAAATCTTCCTCACGAGTCCTCCTCAGAAAATAGTGCGGATGGAGGCGGGGTGCCCTTACCCGCCTGAGTGTGATAAGCGTGCTGAAGACGGCCTGAGGGCAGGCCGCCTCCATCATCCCATTTTCATCTTCTTGTTGTGCCAGCTGTGCGGGCGTGAGCGGCGGAACATCCCGCCGCCTGCCAGCCTCAACAGGCTCACAAGGCTTCGGATCGCCGAATGCCTCTTCCGTTAAAATGTCCTTCCCACGGTGAAGCGGAACTCGCGCCCATTTTCGCGATACAGAAAATCAGTCCCACCCTCCGGCCTTGCGATCGTGGCATTATAGCGGCTGAGGTTATAGCCGAAAATCACGCGAAATGGAGCATTCACCACGGGCAGCACCACCTGAAATTCCAGACCGGCCGTGGAACGGATGCGGTCTGATCCATGGACCAAGTCCACGGCGTCTCCCTGTTGAAAGTGCCGGAAAACGCCATTTTCATATTTGTAATAAACGGAACTGGCCGCGTTGGCAATGGCCAATTCCGATTTATCCAAAGCCCAATTCCCTCCTAAATCCAAAAAAGGGGCGACGGTGACAGGTCCCATTATCGGGATGCGATATTCCAAGTTAACGACGGCCATGGTGTCGCCACCGACAGGAGTGACAAAAGAAGCATAAGTGGTGGAATTCCGGGTATTGACCTCACCGGTGGTCGGATCGACTTGGGGGGCGCCGTTGGGGTCCCGGTTGGGGACCTGGATCGTGGTGCCCTGGGTGACCAAAGCCAGGGGGCTGACTGAATAAAAGTCGAATCCCCGGAGTGTATCCTCGCCCCCAATGTAAGTGCGATCAAAAACCGGAGTTTTCAATCCACCGTAACCGCTCACATGCACAAACATGGCACGAGCCGCAATCACATTGCGGCGATTATTTACCGGACGAAAATACTTGGCCTCGAAGATGGGCTTGTAATACATTAAGCCGCCTCCCAGCGGCCCTCCCACCATTTCGATGGCTGCCGTGACACTCTTTCCGCGGCTGGGGGTCATTGGATTGTTCACCGTGTTATACATCAGGGAAGTGGTGACTTTGCTTCGCAGGATCCCCGAGTAGCTGTTATAGCCGGTGAACATGTCGGAGTACTGAAAATGATTGAAGAAATCCTGGGTCTGCTGCGAGTCAAACTTAGTGTTGGAGCGGTCCAAAGAATAAGACACACCCAGCCGCGTGAAGGGCTTGATTGGATACGACGCTGACAACGAAAAGCCCGTGCTCTGTTGCCCAAACAATTCTCGCCCCATCGGAGTATATCCATAAATCCCCCCATACAGGTCTCCCTGGCGATTGCTAAAACGGCGGTGGAAGATGCTAAAGCCCACCGAGAGAGGAATGTCTTGAAAATAAGGTTCGGTAAAGCTCAACACATAGGATGAACTTCGCGTCCCTCCCATCAGCTGCAAATCCAGGCTTTCCCCATTTCCCAGGAAATTGGAGGTGCCGTAATTAATCCCCAGGAAGTTGCCGCCATATCCGCTCATGCCTCCACTGAAACCAATGGATTGGCGCCCCTTTTCTTTGACCTTGAGCGTGACATCCACTTCAGGAGTCTTGGCAGCGGGCTGCACCTGGGCGTCTTCGGTTTTAATCGCGTCAAAATAGCCAAGCTGATTCAAGCGCATCAAGCTGATGTCTAGCAGGGCCGTATTGTAGATTTCTCCTTCATTGAGCAGGACTTCACGGCGCAGCACCTTGTCGCGCGTGGTCGTATTGCCGGCAAATTCCAGCGTGCGCAACCAGTATTGGCGTCCTTCATCAAAGTCAAAAGTGAGCGCGACGGTTTTATCCTCTTCCTCAAAATCCTGGCGGGGAATGGGAGTCCAATTGATATAACCCCGAGCGCCGTATATTTTTTTCAGATTCTCGAATCCTTTTTTGATCAGTTCCCCGTTGAAGATTTCCCCTTCCCGCATCCCGAAAACATGAAGAAGCTGATCCCGGCTAAACAAGTTGTTCCCGGTAAACTGGATGGGGCCAATACGGTACTGGCTGCCCTCTTCCAGATTGACGTCGATATTGACTCGCTTGCCCGACCAGGTGCCATAGGGGATAGGGAAAAATTTCCACCAACGAAAATGCGGAGAGAAAAGAGAAATTCCCGTGACATCGCGAATGTCGATCCGAGGCTCCGCGATATTCAGTCTCACATACCCCCTTTCGCTATATTTGGCGCGCACACCCATTTCCAGGGAGGCATCCAGCCGTTCACGATCGTAGGTGGCTTTCCCGGTAAAGGAGGAGAAAAAACCGCTCTCCCGCAGATACTTCATGGAACCAATCAACTGCCGATTTGTGAAAACGGTGTTCCCCTGGAAACGGATTTTATCGACTTTGACCTTCGGGCCCTCATTAATCACAAAACGGATCACGCGCCCATTGGGTGCCGCATCCTCCACTTCCGGCTTTACAATGGCATATTGGCGTCCTTTCCCAGCCAGCATCTCCTCGAGAAGAACAACCGCCCGTCTGACCTTGGCCGGATCGTAAGGGGATTCAAGGGACAACCCGATTTTTTTTTCCTTATATTTGTCCAACACCTCGGTAAGCGTTAACGATTTGAGCCCCTCATATTTGATCTCCCTGATGAAGGGTTTTTCCCTGACCCAGAAAATTACTATTTTCCCGGTCTTCCCTTCCTCCAACTCAATCTTGAGATCCTCAAAAAAACCCGTTGCCCAAACCGTTTTGAAATCCCGATGTAGCAACGCGGCATCAAAGCGAGTATTTTTTTGGCTGTTAATGTAGTGCTTCACCGTTTCAGCAGGCACCCGGCGCATGCCTTTGACTTGAATATCCTCAATCAGCTCCCCTGGCTCCGTCTGTGCCTGTATCAGGGGAGCTCCCAGGAGGAAAAAGAGCATGCCGGGAATTAGAAAAATCCTGCGGAGATCGATCATGGCTACCTCAAAAATAGAGTCTGATTCCCACTTGAAGCATGCGCCCGCTGGAGGTCAGCGTGGAATTGCTCAAAAAGTTGGCGGATGAAGCCGTGGCATAGGAATTGTAGAGGTTGGTCAAAAACGTCTGTCTTTGCAGGACCGAACTGCCGCTGCCTTGCGGATCCCAGCTCATACTATATTGCGGGTGATCCAGCGCATTGAGCAATTCCACGCGGAATTGCAGCGAGGCCTTTTCCGAGACCGAGAATTTCTTGAACAGGCTAAAATTCAGACAATTGGTTCTGGGCAGTGTCAAAACGTTTCTGGCTGAACTGGTTTGGCCTCCCAGCTGGGTTGCAACCCACTTGGCATTGGGGTTTACCGCCACATAGCCAACGATGGAATTCTGGTCAGAGGGAGCGGTGGAAACGATCGAAGTATTCCCCAGGGAGTCCCGTACCACATAATTGGTGGTTGTCCCCAGGCTGGCATCTCCGCTGGGATTAACGGCCACCCGATCACTCGAGGAGTCCAAATTATTGTTGACGTCCATTCCGCTCAGAGGAGTAATAGGTTGGCCCGATTCCGCCAGGAACATCCCATTGATTTGCCATCCCTCCAAACCATGATTGGCCCAACCGGGAAGAACGGAAAATTTCGGGAAAGCATAAGTCCAAGCCAAGCTCAAATGATGGGGACGGTTAAGAGCCGAATTGGCCATTTCGTTCCCATAATTAAAATAGTCCTCCGCTCTGGACGGTCCGCTTCCCGCCGCGTACAGTGCACCCGAGCTGTTGTCAGTCGTGTGCCCATACGTGTATCCCCCCCGGAAGAACAATCCCTTGATCCCCCGATTTTGCACGAAGAGAGATCCCGCCTGATGACGGGAAATCCCCAAGGGATCATAGGCGAGGACGTCACCGGTGAATCCATACGACGAGAGAAGCCGCTGGCCGCTGCCGGCATAATTCAAGACATCCGCCAAGCTGGGAGCGCCACTGGCATTGGAGGGAACTTGTGAAGCGCTAAAATAGGTGGGCAGTCTTTGACTTTCCGGAATAGGGATGCCGGAGTTGCGATTGTTGAGGACTGGCAGATGCAAACCGCGCGAACCCACATAGGAAGCTTCAACCATCCAGCTTTTGGGCAAGGCATGCTGAAGCGTCAAGTTCCAGTTATAGATGGTTGGGGAGACCATGTCGGGAATAAAACTCGTCGTCAAGGCGCGGGATTTTTTGACGGTGGTTGGGGATATGGAAGTGCTGGGCAGTCCGCCCGACACCAGGAAACCTCTGGCATTGGGAGGCCCGACGGGACTGTGATTGCGGCAGTAGTTGGGGCTGGTATCCAATTCCGTGCAGGCCAGCGCCGGGGTCAGCACTTGCTGAAACTGGGGAGGCATGCTCAAGCGAAAATAATCGCCCGCCAGCGTGTCATAGTTCAGGCTGTATCCCCCTCGAAGGATCGTTTTCCCGCTTCCAAAAAGGTCATAGCTGAACCCAATCCTGGGGGCGAGGTTGTTGATGTCCACTTTGGGCGCGCGGAAATCCAAGGTGCCGGGGATGGAAGCCACTTCGTTATCAGCCTGCAGCTTGGCATCGCGGGGCAAAGCCGAATATTCATAGCGCACTCCCCAATTAAGGTTGAAGCGGGGACGCACTTTGTATTCGTCCTGGAAATAGGCATAGATGCCGGCTCGAGAATCCAGAAAATTGGTCGTACCGACGCCGCGGGTGGCTCCATTGGTTCCAGTGGGGATTTTATCCTTCAGGAAGGAATCCAAGGTCGTCCAATCGTAGGAGCCGCGCGAGTTGTATAAACTGATCGTGGGAGCGTTCCATTTGCGATATTCCACTCCAAAGCGATATGTATGCTGCCGTTTGAGCGCGGTGAAGTTGTTGATGAATTGGAGCAGGTTCTCTTTTCGAGATTGTGGGGTTTCTGGATTGGCCCCGAAGTAAAGACCTAGACTGCTAATCATGTAGGTCGGAGTAGTGGTCAAGCTGGAAGGGGCGTTCTGTTGTTGGTCCAGCCGTCGAAAAATCAGCCGGGTCTCCCGAAGGAACGTGGGTTTGAAGGGAGAAGATTGCGAAACATCCATCTGCCATTGGCTCAGAGGCATATCGCCGGTAAACAAAGAATTTGCGAATTGGTTATTGATGTTGGGCTCAGACTGATTGAAAAACTGGAAGCGTCCGTGGATTTGTTGAAATTCAGTCTGGTAATCGACATTGGTCATCCAGTTGCGTTGCTGGACATACCTGGAGGCCGAGCCGGTCAAATCGCCCAGTTCGACTTGGTGCGTCACTCCGTCGCTGCCGGTCACATTGGCATAGTTGCCGTTCGGGACCAGCGCTTTGGGCCAGATGGCGTCGTTTTTGAGAATGTCCACATTGGTGCTGCTCAAACCCTTGATGTCATCTTCGATGGTTTGCAATCCATCATTGGTGATGCTCTGACCGTAATAAGCTTTCGGAGAGAGCCCCAGGAATTGATATTGATAAGCGGCAAAACCAAACAATTTCTCCTTAATAATGGCTCCGCCCAGAGTGGCGCCTCCTTGCAAAAAATCGAAGCGCTTTTGCGGATCGGTATCACCACTGGCCTCAGCGGCCTTTTCGGAGGGAGATAAGGCATTCAGCTTTCGAGTCGTGCCCAGCAAATACGCGTTGCCATGCAGTTCATTGGTTGCGGTCCTGGTGGTCGCAATGATTTGGCTGGCCCCGTTCGCCGCCAGCGAGCCATTTGCCGAAGACGGTTGGACGTTGAGCGAATCCACTGCTTCCAGAATCGGCGGAAGGCTGGCGCCCCCCGTGTTTAGGGCAGTATTTTCCACTCCATCGAGAACAAAAACGTTGGAAGTGTAACGCAATCCTCCAATGGAATTACCCGATTTGACCAGGCTGCCCGGCGAAGTGGCCACAGCCGGAAACAGAGAAGTAAAGCTGAGAAGAGGAGTCTCCAAATCCCAGGCTGGAGCAGGTAAATCCAATAGAACGGAACCTTCCAATGTATTCAGAATGGCGGAAAAGGCGATATTGGAAGAGCGGCTGACCTTGGCCTCCGCCCCCGCTGCCGCGGTTTCCGGTCGAAGGGAGAGATTCAGCGTGACAGTCTGATTGGCGGAAATGACAAAAGGTTCGGAAACCTCCTTTTTGTAACCCTTTAAATCCGCCTCAATCCGGTAGGTCCCACTCCAAACATGGGGAAATTCAAAAAAACCCCGCGGGGTGGTTTCCGTGTTCATGATGACGCCCGTGGATTGGTTCTTGGCCGTAATCATGACACGCTCAAGACTTTTTGAATTTGAGTTATCGACAATTTTGCCATTGATGATGCCGTCAAGTTCCTGCGCTTGAAGGCGGAGAGACATTGCCAGCAAAACGGTCACAATAAAAATGCCGGCCGGGATGATTTTTGTTTTTTTCATTGGCTTCCTTTTGCTCCTTTTAGCGCCTTGATGGAGAAAAATGAGACTGCACGCCACGCAGCAGGAGTCTGGCTAATCCATTACAACCGGGATCGGCAAAGGCGGAGCGCCTCATAGCTTCCGCTTTCGGGAGTCTCTTCGCCGCCTGGTCCAGAGTTGCTGCAAATCTAGTGATGTGGAACGGCTCCTCCAACTCTACAATTCCGCGCGAAGACATTGTCTTCGCGGTGCTTTTTGTTTGCCTGATGGCGGTTGGGAGCCCCTTGGATGGCCATGGATCAGGATTGCCTTCGATCTCGGGCCTGTGAATAGAGATGCGGGGAAAGCGGATGACGACATTAAGAGTCTGTTCGGATTGCGTAAGGAAACGTCAGCGGCAGCAACTTCAAGCGGCAACGAGATAGCCTGTGCTCGGTTTACAATTCATTACATTCCCTTAGAAATATTTGCGGCAACTCATTTCCGCAAACAACAATCCAAAGCAAAGAGGGCAGTGTGGTTTGACTCCTCGTCCTGCCTGCATTTAATCTTGAATTTTTCTAAAATCGCCAATCGATGGAAAGTATCTTACTCATCAGTAATTCGATGGATGCTCTCGGGCCGCTTGAATTCATACTGAAGGCTGAGGGCTATGAAGTGCAGCCGACGGCCGCCTCAGAACAGGAGATAGCCGTGAGTGTCGCTTCCAGTTCTCTGGCCCTTATCTTCGATCTGGGACACGACCGGATGCGCGGCTTGAAGTTGCTCCGCCAATTGCGAACCGCGACGAATGCGCCTATCCTGGTCCTGACCGAAGAGGGGAACGAAGTGGATCGCATCGTCTGCTTGGAAATCGGCGGAGATGACATCATGGAAAAGCCCGCCCACCCCCAGGAAGTAGTGGCCCGGCTCCGCGCCATCCGGAGACGGATGGAGGGAAGCGGAACGCTTGGCGCTAATCCCATTCGCCCGGAATTGACCGTCGGAGATGTCAAGCTTGATCGAAATTCTTGGGTGGTCTCATGTCTTGGAAGAATTGTCGGATTGACTGTCCTCGAATTCAAGATCCTGGCCCTGCTGCTCGAACGCCATGACCGGGTTGTCCCTCGCAGCGAGCTTTTCCAGAAAGTGTTCGATCGCCCCTTTGATCCTTGCGATCGAAGCATTGATGTGCACATCTGCAACTTGCGCGCGAAACTAGGCCTTCACCCGGATGGGACTCTCCGGATCAAGACCATTCGAGGAGTGGGATACCAGTATACTGCGAGAGAGTCAGCCGCGGTTTCCGGCCAACCCTCCTGACTTGTTTCTCTCCAGAAGAGTTTAATTCTCCAAGCCTCCTCGAACGGCATCCGCGAGCCGATCTAATCCTTCCATTATGGAACAGACGCCTGCCCCGCGGGCATTTCCACATTCTTCCAATAAAAAGAAACGTTGGAAAAAAGGGGATCGATGTAAAGTGGATGGTCTTTCTCGTAGGAGCCCACCTGAAAAACAGCTATGTCTGGCTTTTCCAAATAATAATCCACCGGTACGGACTGCCAACCATGCCGGATTTCCTGATAGGCGCAAGGCCGGGGCAGGAAGGCTACCCAGCGGGGAGTTTCAAACCGAAGGCTTCCCCCTGCCTCAATGCGGCTCGTGATTGGAAGCCATTTTCCAGGGCCATCCGACGCACTTTGAAGCGAATTCTCATCAGAAACGGCGGGATTCCAGGCAAAGCGCAGCCTTACTCTGCCTGGGTTCATCCGCGGGGCCACAACAAAATCATATTCCACCCTGCTCTGATCTCCCCGCACCATCAAGCCAACTCCCGGATAAATTTCCTGACACTGGATTGAATCGTACTTTTCTCCAGAGATTTGAAGCCCCCCTTTCCCCGCGCGGACAAGAATTCCTTCCCTTCCTCCGGCCGGCGTAGCCTGCCAAGTTGGAGTGGAGTTCATCCCCACATACTCCGCGCGAAAAACCAACTGGGGCGGAGTCGGAGGTTGGGAAGACAACAGACAGGCCGCCTCATCCGCAAAGCCATTGGCGTTTTCCTTCCGCAGAATGACACAATTGGATTGAAGCAGCAGGCAACTCTCGTCGCATTTGGCCACAAATCCTGATTCATCGGGAGGCTGAATGTTGAAAGATTTGATCAAAAAGGATTGGGGTTGAAACGACATTGTGCGGCGGGTTTTTGGAGCGTCATCGCTGCCGAATTTGGGCTCCCATCCAGCACTGTTCACCATCCTATACAATAATAGCCCCACGGACATAAAAAGAAATATTGCCGGAGCGGATCTGCCAAAGTTTTTCAAGCCGATGTCCATTGATGCTCTCCTCTTGGGCAAATGAAAAAAATGCAGCCTATGCTTCCTGCTTTATCTCATTGGATGCCATTGGGAAAACCTGATGCGTTAATTTGTCGTTAGAAGAGAGTAACGATTTGTAAACCTTGTGCAAAAATCGCCAGAAAGCTGGGGGGAACCAGGGATGACAACCAGCACGAAGCGGCAGCGAGTGATCGGCTCTGCTGAACAAAAACCTTGCAAAGCCAGCAGAGCTGGGCTGATCGCTCGTCATCATTTCGCGCTGTGGTCTGCAAAACGAAACAACTGCGTCCAATCAAACAGCACGAAGCGCTAGACAGTGACAAGGGAGGCAGTGCGTGAGCCGGGCCATGCGATGCAATCTGCTCATGCTCCTGCGGTTCTAATTGTGCATTGGCACTTCGCGCTTCTGAAAAGCGAAGCCAAGATGCCATGCGAATCCTCGGGTCCGTGTCCTCACGGCGCCTCTTACCAACCTCCCCGCAAACGAAAGCGTCCCGCTTCCGATCAAGGATTTAGGCCGCCTCCGGTTGTCTTCATATCTGCCATGCCCACTGACCTTTTTCCATTCGGACGTGGCGAGTTCGTAAGTGCTTCCGCGGCTCACAGAGCGATCAACCGAGAATATTGATGGATGAAGTTTGAGTTCCCGCGGAATTAAATCCGTTCCCTTTTCTTTTTGTCGCCATTTGGGAAAAAGCGGCGGTATTTTCCTCTGCGTCAATCACTCCATCGCCGTTCGTATCAATCTTGCTAAATATTTGACTGATATCCATCCCTTGGGGCTTTTTCTGTTCTTTCAAGTTGTTCATCGCCAGAGTCAACTCTTCTTTGCTGATCCCCCCGCTATTGTCTGTGTCCATCTGCTTAAAGAGGTCCTGGCTCATTTGCGAAAGAGAAACAGAATCTGGTGTCCCCATGCCATCAGGCGGACGCTCAGGCATTTTGGAAAGCCATGCCGAGTTCTCCTCCGAATCAATCACTCCATCTCCGTTGGTGTCGACTTTATTGAAAATATCATCCACACTCGGTCCTGCATCATTTTTTTTGGCCTTCTTGCTTTGCATCTCGGCGGATAACTCTTCCTTCGTGATTCCGCCGCTCTTGTCGGTGTCAAGCTTTTTAAACATGGCTTGGGCCATGTCAGACAAACTTCCTGCATCCAACCTGTTGACTCCAATGTTCATTGTGATCTCCTTTCAGTTGTTTTATTAGCTGTCTTGAGTTTGCACTCCCTGCTCTGATTGTTAAGGCATTAATCGCCGAGCCTGTTGATTTCTCTACCTCAACGACACAGATTCTGGCTGTCCTGGATTGTTTTATTTTTCCTTCTTTTGACAATTCACCAACGATTCATCCCCCGTTGTCCATTTGCGTTGACATGGATTCGCTGGAATTCATTCGCGAGGAGGAAATGCCCCTTGTCTAATGGTCTTTTCGGCGGATGCCAAATCTTGCGCGTTAGAAGTTAGTTAAGGGTTTGTAAAGAATTGCAAGCCGTGGCTGGGAGCATTTAATTGAAGGAACGATAAAGGAATCATTTCGGCGGGTTTCCGTCCATTTCTGAGGTTGGCAAATATTCGCAATTGTTCAGCGCCCTGCATAAAGGTGATGAAGCCGGAGAGGACAAAAAAAGGCGTGTGATCGAGGTCGTGGTGCAAGACCTGCACAGCGCGGAGTTTGAAATGTCGTTTACAACACTCGTTAGCACTTGGCGCTTTAGGCCTGGTGATACGGGGCAACCTCGATTAGCCAAAAAGCACGAAGCGACAGCAAGTGATCGGGGAGGCAATACAAAAGCCACGACAGCACAAGTTGGGCCACATTGAACATTTGTCGACACTTCGCGTTTTGGAATGTCGCATCTTGGCAACGCAGTAAATGAATCCCTCAGCTCCCCTTGTATGGCAATGGCAGAGAACAAATCGGGAAGCAGTATGTGCAAATATTTGCGCCAAAACCACGATTGGCTTCGGTGAGCGAGATTCACACCAGAGGCCCCGGCAACTCGAGTGGGTGGAGTAAATTCCGCATCAGAGTCCTTCGGTATAAATTTGACATTCTCGATTCCTGCGGTATTTTCAAAAGGGACAATATTAATCAAAAAGCCAAAACCAGCTGCGGATCAGCATCTTTTTCACCTCGCTCTGCTCTGTACCGCTGTAGCTCGTGCCCATCCAACCATCTCTTCCAAAGATCTCCGGAGTTGGCCTGGACGACAAAATTTGAGGCTTCAGCTGCCGACAGTAGCGGATCTTCTACGGAACCCCAACTGGACTTCCTCTCGGCCCGGAGGGATCGACAGATGGTAATAAAAAAAACCTAACTCATTAACGCAACTTTTGAGGCTCAAGCGCGCTAATCAAGATGGATTATCAAATTGGAGGAAATATGTTGAATCAAACGGCAATCCAAGAATTCAAATCAAAATTTAAGGGAGAGCTAATTGAACCGAATGATCCAAGATACGAAAACTCCCGCAAAGTTTACAATGGCATGATCGACAAACGTCCACAACTGATCGCTTACTGCACCGATGTAGCAGACGTCGTGGCTGGTGTGAACTTTGGCCGTCAAAATGGACTGCTAATGTCCATTCGGGGCGGAGGACACAATGCCGGCGGGCTCGGCATTTGTGACGATGGCTTGGTCATTGACCTTTCTCGCATCCGTGAGATTCGCGTGGACCAAGAACATGGGACGGTAAAAGTTGGGGGGGGCTGTACCTGGAGCAACGTAGATCAGGCTACTCACACATTCGGTTTGGCGGTTCCCAGCGGGATCATTTCCAGCACGGGAGTGGGCGGGCTGACCCTGGGGGGCGGCCTGGGCCATCTCACCAGGAAATATGGGTTAACCATAGATAATTGGCTTTCGGCGGAAATCGTCTTGGCGGATGGGAGTGTTGTCACCGCCGATGAAAACCACAACGCCGATCTTTTTTGGGCAATTCGAGGGGGAGGAGGAAATTTCGGAGTGGTCACCTCCTTTGTCTTTCAAGCCAGGCCCGTGCAGACGAACTATGCCGGCCCCATGCTCTGGAACCTTGACCAAGCTTCCAAAGTGATGAAGTGGTATCGCAATTTCATCGTGCAAGCGCCGGAAGATTTGAATGGCTTCTTTGCCTTCCTGACCGTCCCTCCGGGAGAGCCATTCCCCCAACCACTTCACAACCGGAAAATGTGCGGCATCGTCTGGTGCTATTGCGGAGCACTGGACAAAGCTGAGAAAATATTCAAACCCATCCGGGAACTCCTCCCCCCAGCGCTCGATCTAGTCGGCCCCATCCCGCATCCCGCCTTGCAGAGCATGTTTGATCCTCTTTACCAGCCCGGTCTTCAATGGTATTGGAAAGCCGACTTCGTCAATGAACTGAAAGATGAAGCTGTCGAGCTTCACGTCAAGCACGGCTCAGAGCTTCCCACTCCGCTATCCACGATGCATCTTTACCCCGTCAATGGGGCGGCGCATAAAGTTGGAGCCCATGAGACGGCTTGGAGTTATCGTGACACTACCTGGGCGCAAGTCATAGTGGGTGTCGATCCAAATCCCGCCAACAACCAGGCGCTGATCGAGTGGGCCAGGAATTACTGGGAAGCTTTGCACCCTTATTCCGCTGGAGGGGCCTACGTGAATTTTATGATGGAGGAGGGAGAGGAGCGGATCAAGGCAACCTACCGAGGAAATTATGATCGCCTGGCTGCGATAAAAGCCAAATACGATTCGGGAAATTTTTTCCGGGTAAATCAAAACATCAGGCCAAAGATCTCAGACAAATCTAAAGGAGAATCCACTAAGCGTGCGGGCGCCTAGACCTTGCAATAGAATCACCAGTGTTGACGAGCTGGCCATCATGGTTGGCTCCTCAGAAAATCGCTGCTGTACGCATGACAATGGTAGCGGGCGGGTCCAAATCGCCCCTCACCCGGTCCGTCTGCTGACGGACCACCCTCTCCCCGCTGATGCGGGGCGAGGGCCGTGTGATCCATGCCTTCTCCCCCGCGGGGGAGAAGGTGGTCCGATCCGCCTTTAGCGGAGAGGATCGGATGAGGGGAATGTTGAATATTTTCATCCTCTTGTTGAGCCAGCCGCGCTGGCATGAGTGGCTCCTAAGATAATTGCGTGGATGGAGGCGGGGTGCCATCACTCCGTCCGTGATGCCAAGCGTGCTGAGACGGCCTGAGGGCAGGCCGCTTCCATCATCCCATTTTCATTCCCTTGTTAGGACAGGCCCGCTGGCCGGAAGTTGACTCTCGAATGTCGGCGGTTGCGGATGCGCCTCCCCCATTTATGGCAATGGCCACTCAATTTTTCTCTCGCTTTTGATCACATCCCGAATAAATTGGACCCTAGAGCTGAAGGCATGATAAATGCTAGAATTGACCATCTGGAAAAGGCTCCCGGAGGGAACTAATGCGCGCCTTCACTCTGATAATTGGACTTCTGCTTCTTTGCCACGAAGCACTTCATGCCCAGTCGTTAAAAGCAATTTGCGGACCGGATGTCACGATCAAACTGGGAGAGGCCGTGACTCTGGATGGTTCCGCCTCACGCACATCTGCTGGACATCGCATGGCGTCCGCGAGTTGGGATTTCGACAACTTGGATAACTTAAAGAGAGATTTTAACGGCCTTAAAGTTGCTCACTATTACAACCAGGTGGGCAGCTACAATGCAGTCTTGACGATTAAAGACGAAACGGGACGAACAGACCAAGCCATCCAAAGGATCGAGGTTCTCTCTCCCGCGGACTGGGGGCCTACGCTGGTAGATCGGTTTGAAGGCGGGCGCAGCGGAGCCGTTAACAAGGGAGAAGCGGATTTCTGTTTCCGGAATCAATGGGGGTTGCAATGGTATATCCGGCTGGACAATGTCGCCGGCGTTCCGATTAGTCTGAAAATTTATGGTTATGGGCCGGAGCGCAAGGTTCCCCCCTCCGTGACCCCATACGCGGATGATCAATCCTTCGACGAGAAATTCATCCCTTATGTGAATTACGATTTCTCGAACCCTCGCTGGGAACGCCTTCAAGACGCCAAGCTCACTTATGAAGCCGCCACTTGTTCCCTGACACTGCGTCATCAATTCTCCAAGTCGCCAGTCTATCTGGCGTGGTCTCCTCCTTATGCCAGCAGCGACTTGGAACGATTTTTAGCCCGTCTGCCGGAAAGCAGCCTCTGGCACGCGGATACCGCGGGAAAAAGTGTCGAAGGAAGAGACATCAAACTGATTACAGTGACAGACCCCAAAGTTCCCAATTTGCGTAAACGGACCATCTGGCTGATCTCTCAACAACACGGCTATGAAATGGCGGGAGGGCCCATTTGTGAAGGAATTGTCCGAACCCTTTTAGATGAAGGGATCCGCCATGGCATGCTGGAACATTTTATTTTCAAACTGGTTCCCATCATGAATCCTGACGCTATGGCTCATGGCGGATTTCGCTACAATATGCATGATGTCGATCTGAACCGGAATTGGGACACTGAATCTGAAGGGTATGCCGATCGAGCCGCTCCTGAGCCTGAAGTGGCCTGCGTAAAAAGGGCGTTGGAACAGTGGATTGTTCGGGGGAATCGGCTGGACTTATTTATTGACATGCATTGCCACACACCTTTGAGCGATGGCTTGTGGATATATCCGATGGATTCCACACTGGTTTCTCCGGAAATCAATCGGAGGCAAATGGAATTTGCCCGGGATTATCTGAACAGGGTTTTTCAATTCTCGATTGAGCCCTTTAATCCCAAAGGTTGCGCATGTTATTTTGTTTCTCGGCATTACTCCTCCAAGACTGGGGTTTTATCCTACACTACGGAGAATCCGCTTTTGAAGATCCGAACCACCCGAGGAGAAAATCTGCTGACCACACCGGAGGTATACCGTTCGGTTGGCCATGAAATGGCCCGATCCATGATTGAATATTTCTCTCAAAAGAAGAATTGATTTTGCCCATTATTCTTATAGGGTGTTTAAAAAGATTCGGTAGGGACGGCTCGCCGAGCCGTCCGTCTATGCACAGCATCGCTGGCACGGTTGGCGCTTTCGGCGAAAGCGCCCTACCTCGCGGTGGATGCCCAATGTACTCTTTAAACACCCTCTAAAACTAATTGAAGAATCCTTGTCGGAGTTTAACGCCGCTTTCCATGAATATGATTCTTTCAATCCTATCGCGAGGCGAAAGTTATTTATGAAATCCAGATTGTTTTTGCTCCTCAGCGGCTGCTTGTTAATGATCCCGCATTTTTTAATGAGTGCGGAATCACGAACCTGGTACCTGCCCGGAGCCGCGGAAACCGCGGGCATGAACGGCGCCCGTTTTTCTTCCACCCTATTCCTCTGCAATCATGATAGTTCCGCGGCCACATTGCAGATTTCCCTGATCCCTTATGAAGGAAAAACTGCTCCCGCGCCCGCAGTCCGGGAGTTGGCGGCCGGACAGACTGCTTCCATCCCGGCAGTACTCGATGCCCTCTTCGGACTTTCGAGTGACGCGGGCACTTTGGTGATTTCAAGCGAAAATGACCTAGGACTTTGGCTCACCACGGCCAACGTGGCTAACCCGGCTGGCACGTACGGTCTGGCATTGGAGGCCTGCAACTCGCAGACCATCATCCCGGCAGGTTACTCGGGCCACGCTATTTGGGCAAGCCAGGGGAGCGACTTCCGAACCAATGTGGCGCTGACGTTGCTCGATGCCGGCAGCGCCGTTAAAGTGACGGTCTTTGACTCCCAGGGCCAGACGATGGGAAGCACAACCATCAACAGCTCCATCCCCATGAGCTGGCAGATTCCCATCACCAACCTGATTGGCGATAAAGCTACTTCCCTGGCGCGGGTGGAATTTGCGGTCACTGAGGGAAGAGCCGTCGGATATACAGCCGTGGTCGATAATGTGACCAATGATGGCATCGCGGTAATGGCGGAACTGCAGGGCAGTAATCCGTCTGACCTGCTGCTGGATGGCGCGGCATTGGCGCCAGGAGTTAACGGGACGCATTGGAGCACAGGCATCCGTCTCTTCAATCCATCGGCCAAGCCGGTGGATGTGATGATTCAAGGGTTGGGCATTAGTTGTGGCGCCGCTTCACTGATCAAGTCTCTGCCTGGCCGGAAGCCTGATGGAATTGAACAATATTCTGGGGGCAGACGGATTTGGCTGTGGCGAAGGGACTGCCGGGGGGCTGCACCTTGCCGCCAATGGTCCGTTGCTGGCGGCGGGCCGGACGGTCAACAGCGATCCCGCCTGCCCGAGCAAGGGCACTTTCAGCGCTTATGAACGGTCCAGCTCTTTTAAATTGGGTTATCTCTCCCCTGGCGAGCGGGGAGATTTTGTGGGAATCGACCAGCAATCGGGAAACAAGGGGTATCGAACCAATCTGGCGTTTTTGGCTGGCAGTGCGGGAGCCGAAGGAAATCTCATTTTGTACAACCAGTCGGGGATCCAACAAGCGGCCACGCCCCTTTCCCTGAAGACCTCCCAGTGGAGCCAGCAAAATGCCGCCGCCTGGTTTGCCAATGCCTCTGTCGGACCGAATGCGCGGGTGGAAGTGCAATTGATCCGGGGAATGGTGGATGGGTATGCATCGAAAATAGACAACGGAACCGGGGATGCCGTAGTGCTTCCCCTGGCGAGGATTACCAGCCGTCCCCAACCCCCGCGGATCAACGGCTGTCAAATCTTCCCGGACGATAATCCCTGGAATTTGGACGTCTCGGGCTATCCCGTCGATCTTAATTCCGACAACTATATTGCCCACATGAATGGATTGACAAAATATTTGCACATGGATTTCGGGGCCAATCTGGCGTGGGGAATTCCATACGTGGTGGTTCCCGGGACACAACCCAAAGTGCCGATGGTGTTTGATTACGCGGATGACAGCGATCCGGGACCGTACCCCATTCCGCCCGATGCCCCCATCGAAGGGACGGCCTCATCTACTGGGGACCGGCATGTGCTGGTGCTGGATTCGGACAATCGGCGCCTATATGAAACCTGGGACTCCCACTACACTGGGCCGGGCTGGCATTGCGGTTCCGGCGCCATCTTTGACCTGATCACCAATCAGCTTCGTCCCGATTACTGGACTTCGGCGGATGCCGCGGGTTTGCCGATTTTGCCCGGACTGGTCCGTTATGATGAAGCAGTCACCCAACAGGAAATTAACCATGCGGTTCGCTTTACGGTGCAAAGCACACAGCGCGCCTTTATTCATCCCGCCACTCATTTCGCCAGCAACAACACGGATCCGAATGCACCGCCCATGGGCCTGCGCCTGCGGCTGAAGACCAGCTACGACATCTCCCGCTTCCATGGCACGGCTTTAGTGATTCTCACCGCACTGAAAAAATACGGTATGATTTTGGCGGATAACGGTTCTGATTGGTATATCAGCGGAGCCACCGATTTGCGCTGGGACGATGAAGATCTCAATCAACTGAAAACCGTTCCCGGCAGCGTTTTTGAAGTCGTGCAAACCGGACCCATCACTCGATAGCGATGCTAGGAAATTACCGGTCCAACTAAGTTCCCCTCCTCCGACGAGCTGAGTTTTACCCGCAGATTTTTGACACTGTATAGATGTCCCCAGAGAAGCAATGAAGGTGCTGCACTCGCAATTCCCAGAACCCCAACGGGGTGATTGTCAATAGCCAGGAGCGTGAGCCCCTGGAATGGAAAAGGGAATACCACAATTCCAGCCCCCACGGGGCGGCAGTAACCACTCCGACTGTCGCTCCTTCGGAGCTTGAATCTCTTCCTCAAACCAAGCCAGGGGCTGACGCCCCTGGCTATTGACGGACGGCCTTTCAGGCCTTAAAGCCAGGGCACATTGAGCTTTGAATTAGCTCAAAGTTATTTATGATTCTTCCGAAAGAAAAAAAATAATTGCCTATCAAATATCAAAGTGTCAAAGAAATGTGGGTAATGCTCAGCTTGGCTAAGGGGAACTCAGTTGTACTGGTAATTCATCTGCGATTCCTTAGATCACCAAAGGGTAAAACACTCGCTGAGAAAGAACCTCGGCATGGAAGTCCGCGACTTTGCGAGTCTGGCACTAGCTCATCGGCACGAGTTCATGGATCCGCACTCTACTGCGGCATGAGATGACTGATTCATCTTCTTCATTCCCTGCCGCTCTGCAAACGGTCTCTTAGGTTGCGCACAATCGATTGCAATGAAGGATCCCGGGGAAAATCGTGAAGATAAGTCCACCAGAATCCTCCTCCCAGGCTGCCTGAATAATCGAATGTTGCGTTGTAGTAACGAAATGCGGTGGCGCGTTTCCCCGCACGCTTTGGATCTGCTTTGTCGTAAGCCCACCAGAATTGTTGTTTAGGAATCCAATATCCCAGCTCTCCAATGCCGATTCTTTGTGAGGGAAATTCAATCCGCAGGGTTCGCATCATCTGGTCGAAAAAGATCCCCATGGGTGCTTGTTCCGGATATAGAGAGACCAACACCACATCCAGTTTCTGACGAACCGAAGCGGGCAAGTTTTTCTCAACCCAGGTGAACATAGAGTATTCGGCCTTCTGGGTATTGAGTTGCCAGAAGAGAGTGAGGGCCGTGAGTTTTCCGGGAGCTCGGTTTCTAACCTCCTGAACCGCATCGGCAATTTTTTCTGGAATTTCAGGGCTCAGCCAACCTCCATTGACCTCGTTCCCCACTTCCCAGGCATCCACTTGCGGAAAAGCATCAAGGCAATCGATAAAACGTTGTTTGTATTGTGCGCGGCTATATCGCCTATCAAAAAATGAATCTACCGGTTCCCCCATAATTTTTAATCCCTTGTCTTTGGCATAACGAATGAGAGCGCCATAATCGGAAGGCTTTTTGCCCGCGTCAAAGACAATGCGCACCCAGCCGTAAGGCTGCGTCAGAGAGACAGCCATGTCCAGATTCGCCGGATAATTGGCGATTCGATCAATCGTCAGGCCCAGCCAGGGAGTGAGGGAACCGCGGTTGGCTCGGGCAAAAACAGGCCCATGTTCGGTCAGTAAATCATCGTAGGCGATGGCGAGTCGATCCAGCGCCAGTTGACCTTCTTTACCCTTGATGGCTTGGTCTCGGCTTGAATCGGCGGCGGCAAGATGACTGGCGGCATCGTCATAGGCCTGCCGGAATTTTGCGGATGGCTGATAGTCCGGCCGGGCTGCTATCGCGGCATCCAGTTTCAACTTTACATCTCGGGCTGCCTGATCCGTGAAGTTTACCGTGGCAGAATTGGTGAATCCTTTTCCTCCATTATCCAGCAGGACCAAGGAATATCCTTGCGGTTCGGAAGGCCAGTTGAAAGCGAGGGCGGCAGGCTTGCCGGAAACGTCAAAAACATAATTTGCTCCCGAGACCCGAAGCGGTTTGGCCCGAATCACCCGCAGGGTCACGGGATCGACCAGGAAATCATTGTCGTGGCGTTTGTTTCCATTGTTCGAAATCGAACGGACCTGTTGCGGCGTAAGAGCTGAACCATTCCGGGAGAAAAAGAGCAAGACAACCTGATCCGCGGCAAAAACTCCGTTCGCAAAAATGAGTGGCCCGGAAAAAGCAAAAATCACGATGAGGAGGAATTCCTCCAATTTGCTTTGTCGCATGAGAAGACCCATGAATTTATTCCTCCAGGGAGCAGGCAGAATGCCCGCCATTATTGGAAAGCAAAAATTCCTGACAGGGCTGGGTTCCAGGGGACAGACAAAATATAACACTCAGCGTGATTTTCTGCATTGGGAGATTATCCGTTTCACCAGAATACCGATTGATCTCGCATGAACCGGTCTTGAATCAGGGGGGTTGAGGAGAAATGCTCAATTTTCAGTTTCGGTTCTTGACTCTGCAAGGACAAATCTCTTAGATTACTCCCATCGAGATATTACCCCTTGGTATTGACACCGGGCAAAATTGCCTGTCAATCAATGGTTGGGATAATCAATTAGCCACGGATGAACTCGGATGAAACGCGGATATAGACAAAGCATGAATCCCATTTCATCCGCGCAAATCCGCGTTAATCTGCGGCAAAAAATTCAAACACGAGAATTGGATCTGAAAACATTATCAGCGGCCACAGCGAATCGGAAACAAATCCATTCGCGCTGCAACGGACTCCTGCGACGCCGCTGAACACAGGCGTTGGACGGGAGTGAATTCAATGGGCATTGGAGTGAGGCAAAATGGAAAACGACCAGGAATCTGGTAGACCGTTAGTTACAGAACCTCCCAATTTCTGTGACTATGCTGGAGGAACTTGTGATCAAACATTTTGTAATCCTACGATTTCCGATGGGTTTTTTGTCTACGCAAATGATCCTGAGATCATATCCAGCACTATAGAAGAATCTATTGCAAAACTTAAATCTACCACTGAAAGAAAGCATTGGGTTTCTTGGAAAGACCTGGATATTTCAGGTCAAATCATTTTCTGCAAAATCTGCAAGGCACTTCGATTTACAAAGCTTGTGATTGCCGACGTGACCACTCTCAATTTCAACCTGCTCTTTGAAATTGGCTACGCCATCGGACTTGGCAAGCCTGTCCTTCCCATTAGAGATGCAAGTTACATCAGGGATCATAAAATATTTGACGAGTTAGGGCTACTTGATACGCTCGGATATATTGACTTCCAGAATTCAACAATCTTGATGGAAGGTGTGACCCAGCGCCAAGGTGATACACCACCATTCAACAAATATCCGGCTATCAATTCAGAGTCGCCTCTCTACCTAGTTAAGAGCCACATTCAAAACGAGGGAATGATCAAACTGATGTCAGCACTAAAAAAATCGGGACTTCGGTTTCGAACATTTGACCCACGGGAGACATCCCGTCTTTCTCTGCATGAAGCTTTCAAACAAGTGTGTCCATCATTTGGTATGATTGCTCATTTAATCCACCCTGGTAGGGTAGGCGCTCTTGCTCACAACGCCAGATGTGCACTTCTCGCGGGAATGTCAATGGCCTCAGGAAGATTTACTTTGATGCTTCAGGAGACCGAAGCCAGGCAACCAATCGATTATAGGGATATCATCAAATCCTACAATAGAGCCTCTAATATTCCCGATCTGCTCATTCCTCTTATCAGATCTGTCGTTGAGAAACTACAAGAAACACGATTCGTTGCCACAGCACTACCACTTCGACAACTGGAGAAGATCGATCTTGGTGACTTAGCGGCTGAAAACGAAATTGGAGCACTTCGCACATATTTTGTACCAACAGGGCAATATAATGAAGCTAAGAGAGGGCACGCAAGGCTTGTAGTTGGCCGAAAGGGCGCGGGTAAGACAGCTATTTTTTATAGTGTTAGGAGTGCATACAAACCGAGCAATGACCACTTGGTTTTAGACTTAAAACCAGAGGGCCACCAGTTTACTAAGTTGCGCGAAACGATCCTAAAGGAATTATCACCAGGATTACGCCAACACGTGCTCACAGCTTTTTGGAACTACGTGCTCCTCATGGAGATTGCGCATAAAATAATCAAGGCAGAAGCGCGCCATGCTTATCGCGATTATGCAATTAAAGAAGCGTTCGAAAGAGTCATCAATGCCTACGGTGGCGAACAAGAACTTGAGGAGGCCGACTTTTCTGAGCGATTATTGCGTCTTGTCGATGACATCTCGGAACGAAGGAAAGGCTTGCAGAAAATATCCAGCACGGGCGATGTTACTCAACTTGTCTATAAGCAGGACATTAGCCCGCTCAGCAATGCGATAAGCGGCTACCTTAAGGTAAGTAAGAAAGAGGACGTGTGGCTGCTCTTCGACAACCTCGACAAAGGCTGGCCCGTAACCTGTGCCACTTCCGAAGACATTATGATATTGAAGTGCCTGCTAGAGGCAACACGAAAGATCGAAAGACAGTTCGATTCGAGAAAAGTACAATTTCATTCTATTGTCTTCATTCGCAATGACATCTATCAACATTTGCTTAGCGATCCTGCTGATAGAGGTAAAGAGACAGCAGTACTCCTCGACTGGAATGATCCTGAAACTTTCAAGGAGATCATCAGGAGGAGAATCATTTACAGTGTTCAGATGGAGCAGCCGTTTGATGTTCTTTGGCCATATTTTTTTGAAACCCATATCAATGGCGAGGAATCTTTTTCTTATATTCTTGACCGAACACTTTTGAGACCCCGAGAAATCCTGCGATTCACTCGTGAAAGCATCAACGTTGCGGTTAATAGAGGTCATGAAAAAGTGACGCAAGATGACATTTTACAAGCGGAACAAACATATTCTGATGATTTATTGGTCGACGTAACTTTTGAGCTGAAAGATGTCAGTCCGGACTATGCTGACGTTCCCTACGCATTCATCGGCAGCAAAGTATTGCTATCAAAAGATGACATAGTACAACGACTTGCAGATGCCAAAATTCCTACTGAAAGACTGGAAAATGCTATCGAACTCCTTTTATGGTTTGGTTTTTTGGGATTATACGTCAATGAGGATGAAGAGAGATACTCATATAGATTTCAGCATGACATAAAGAAAATGCAAGGCTCAATAAATCAATTCGCGTATTGCATTCATCCAGGATTCCGCAAGGCCCTTGGGTGCCAGGAAAAAAGCTGAACGCGAAGAATGCCGGGGACACTTCGGAGATGGTGCTACATTGGTTTTCAATTCTGCGACCGCATTGCATGCTGGCAAAAGACATTAAATGGGGCTAAAGGAAGAATGGTGTCGCGCTGATTATTTATTGTTCAAACTGGAAAAATAAAATCCCAACCATTCCATTGCGCCGGACGCGCAAGAAGTGTGCGCAGGTGGACTGGGATGTTTGGCACTATCTCGCCACAATGCGAATTCATATGACTGCAGAGGCAAAATTCCCACGGGAATCCGCGATCCGGAAGAAGCTGAGCGCCGGTGTTGCGTTCCTCTGCTTCGTTATCTTGCTGGCCACCCAATATGCCGCGCCTCGGCCTCTGTCCAGTTCCGCAAGCCCTGTTTACAATCCCAAGGGGATAGCCATGAGGTCTCTAAGGATCGATGGGATAAATGCCGATTTCTTCCACGGGACTTCCGACAAGCCGCAAAAGGCACTGATTCTCCTGGGGGGATCTGAGGGAGGAAAAAGTTGGAGCGACCACCCAGAGTTCATTCAAGAACTCGTTGTCCAGGGCTCCTGCGTCTTGTCGCTGGCCTACTTCGGAGCTGACGATCTTCCCAGTCAGCTCCGAGGCATTCCGCTGGAGTATTTTTCCAAGGCATTTCATTGGCTATCGATGCAAAAGGAAGCAGTCATACCCAACGAATACGCGCTGGTGGGCGTTTCGCGTGGGGCGGAATTAGCCTTGCTATTGGGCAGCCGGTGTTCCGAAGTTAAGGCCGTCGTCGCAATTGCACCAAGCTCGGTCGTCTTCCCTGGACCACCGACAGGCATACTAGATGCCTTGCAGGGTCAACATTCGGCCTGGAGTCTCAATGGGCATGAACTCGCATTTGTGGCGATGCCCTATTCTTGGACCACTCTTCAAGGCATGATTACCGGCAAACGCACACCGATGTTTGAGAAAGCGCTTCAGAACTCCCGGCAAGTGAGAGAGGCGGCAATACCGGTCGAGAAAATCCAAGGCTCCATCCTTTTGGCCTCATTCACGCGTGATGAAATCTGGCCTTCGACTTTTATGTCCCAGCAGATCATGCAACGCCTGCGTGACAACGGATTCCGTTTTCATTATGAGCACGCTGCTTACAACGCGGCCCATTCCAGTTGGTCCATCCAGTCCTGCCGGACGAGAATCCTGACCTTCTTGAAGGAACAATTCTTAATGCCGGCACACTTTTACTAATCAAATGAAGGTAGCGATTAGAAAAAAGGTTCATCATTTTAATCTTCCAGGGCAAGCCCAGGAACTCACATTTTACTACTGGCGCAGACATGCATTTCTTGCCTGTCCGCGGGGAGTCACTTTGGAGAAGTCGCCGAGATGAAGTTGGTTGCCAATTAATGCCTAGAAATCTCCAGCAGGGGGAGCGGAGACGTTTAGCCGCAAATAGGCGGCTTTGGTTAACCTTTATTTCCGCCGACGTGGAGGTCATCATGAAGAATCCGGGTTTTATTCTTTTGTGGTTAGGCAGCGCAGCAGCGCTTGTACTGGCTTATCTGAAGATGATGCACAGGCAATGGTTTCCAGCCGGGTTTCTGCTCATCATTGGCGCCAGCGTGATTCTCATGAGCCTCTGGATGCTGCGATCTTTGAATCGTCTGGAAGTTCCCACTGAGCCGGAACGGTCCGCTTCCACCTCGGCAATTCAGGATGAGCCGATTACCATGCAGTTGAACAAACAGAAAGTCGGTGAAACCTTGCTCTGGGCGTTTGGATACATGGTGGCGGCTATTTGCCTGGTCTATTTCCCTGACGCTCGCGGGAGATGGTGGCTCACTTATCCGGGCGTGTTGGTTTTGCTGGCGTTGACGGCATTGATGATGATGACCGCGAGGGATCGGAAACTCGATCGCATCGTTGCGGATGCCAACGGCATCGAGATACGTAACAAGACACTCGACACCTCATTTATCGAGGAGGATAAGCCCGACCTCTCACCCGA
This sequence comes from uncultured Acidobacteriota bacterium, assembly GCA_963803155.1. Lineage (GTDB taxonomy): Bacteria > Acidobacteriota > Terriglobia > Versatilivoradales > Versatilivoraceae > CAWDMN01. Next base: position 63,518 of record CAWDMN010000078.1, on the reverse strand, counting down.
GGAGAGGGAGGATCGCCAGGCGATGCTCCACGAAAAGAAAGTTGCCTGGCGGGAAGTCGGAGCCGTGAAAATGGTGGATGTCTACGTCAGGAAATCAACCGGCAGGAGTCATAGCACCCAATTCGAGCGGCGCGAGTTGGTGCTGTTCGATCACAACGGCACTGAGATGATGAAATTGGAAGACCCTCTCGATCCCCCCCAGGCCTACCAGCGCTTTCTGGATTCCATTCCGCGTTGGACGAAGCTGACTATCCAGAAAGTGAGCAAGGAAAGGTAATACTGATACTGTCCATTATTAATATTTCAATATATCGGGGAGTTGAACCCCAACAACGCCACTGCGCCGGGCACGTCAGCTGACGCGCCGATGAGCGGAGTCGTTGGCCCCAATAATTAATCTCACAAAGACGCGGAGGCACTGAGGAAAAAGAAATTTGATGCTTCTCGCCTCATGAGAAAAAAATCTTCCTCCGTGACTTTGTGGCTCCGTGAGAATAAACAAAACCCACCAGCCCACATTACCTGACCAGCGCATAAGGCTCGCTGGCCGGTGAGCGGGGTCGATGGAATAATCAAAGAGTCAAGGATGAATGCGGATAAAATGGAGGTATTTCCCCATGCTCACGCTAAAGAATGTTCTGCCCCCAATCATTGTTTTGTTTCTTTTCGCAAACGTGGGCTCTCCATCGGGATTTGAGACGTCAAACCTCCCGCTCAATCTTACTCAGCGAAATGATCGCAAGCTGAGCGATGCCCAGTGGTCAAGCGATCTTGACGCGTTGGCGCTTCTTCTTTGCACCCGCCATCCCCACCCTTATTGGAAAACCTCCAAGGACGTTTTTGATCAACACATTGCTCATATCAAGACACAAATTCCACTTTGGTCTGATAGCCAGATAATCGTGGAGCTGATGAAGCTTGTCGCCCTGGTGGGAGATGGGCACACCCAATTATTGGGTGATAAGCTCACCTCAAAATGGTTTCCAATCAGAATCGAATCTTTTGCCGATGGTTGGTTCATCACCTCGACATCCACAAAATATTTACAGTCGTATGGGGCAAGGGTTCTCAAAATTGGAAACACGGCAATCGAAGAGGTGACGAACCGGGTCAAGGCGGTTGTCCCCGCCGACAATGAATGGGGGGCGAAATATCTCTCACCCAAATATCTGATGATGTTTTCGGTGATGCAGACGCTGGGGTATGTGGATCAGAAGGGACTGCTGGAATTGGAAATCGTGGCCAAAAACGGAATGCGAGGAAACCTCAAGGTTTTGGCGGAACCCTATCAATCTCAAGATGCTTTCTCAGACATGGTTGCCGCCTGGTTTTGGCGCAAGAACGCCGTGCCCGCCGTAAATTATGTGAATGTGATTAATGACAACACGGGCAGTCTCCCGCTCTTGTTCCAGAATTATGAAAAGCCTTACTGGTTCAAGTATATTCCAGAGCGGAAGGCTGTCTATCTGGGATTCAATGAATGCCAAAACGATGGCACCGTGAACTTCGAAACATTTAGCCGGCGGATGTGGAAGCAGCTGGAAAACGAAAATGCGGACAAGCTCATTATTGATTTGCGCAACAATTTGGGGGGGACGACGGATATCCTTAAGCCCTTGCTGCACGGCATCATTCGACATGAGAGGATTAACCGGCGGGGGCATCTGTTCGTGCTGATTGGCAGAAAAACCTTCAGCGCGGCGCTGCAATGCGCTGTGTGGATTGAAAATGAATGCGAGGTGCTCTTTGTGGGAGAACCAACCGGTGCGCCGCCGAATCACCACGCCGATCCGAACATTGAGACGCTGGCCCAGAGCGGTATCAAGGTGATGGTGTCCCGTCTTTATTGGCAAAAGAGCGCCCCCAATGACCGCCGTCCGTGGCTTGCCCCTCAAATTCCCGTCGATCAACTCTCGACTGACTATTTCAGCCATCAAGACCGAGGGATTCAAGCGGTGTGGTCGTTCCAAGAATCCGTGCCAGGGTCCAGGGAGCCGGGGGGGAAGGTTGGCTCTATCAAGTAAAAGAATATCGCGGTGAAACCAAGGGAAAATGCTGAAGGGAAATGGGGGTGTAATTCAAAGTGCGACAGGGTGGACCAAGTCGCATTGATCGGCTGAACTGAGCAATAGCCGGGAGGGCGAGGCTTCCTCCAAGGCGGACTCCGCCCACCGAACCAGTCCGGGTAGAGATGGCACACGGGACACAAATGGCTCGCCGGGAGGCTCGCCCTCCCGTGCATTCCATCCCTTGACACACCCTCTATCCTGTCGCGCTTTGAATTATACCCGGGAAATGGCGCCGCATTTAAATAATTGAATTTTTCATCTCTTTGGGATGTTGGCAATTTGCAAAATAGAATTCCAACCATTCCACTGCACCGAATCCGTCAGCTGACGGACCGGTGAGCGGAATTGATGGACATGAAAGGAAAGTCCCGTGTTGAAATCTATCATAGCGTTTCTGTTCCTTGCCTTTGCCGCAGCGGGCGTCTATTCGCAGGACAAGACGCATGACCCGTGGCAACCCGTCCGCTTTCTTGTCGGCAAATGGCAAGGCACAGCTTCAGGTCAATCCGGCACTGGCACGGTATCGCGCAGTTACGAATTCATTTTGGGTGGCAAGTTCATTCAGGAGCGCAACACGTCCACTTACCCGCCACAAGAACGGAACAAAGCGGGTGAAGTGCATCAGCATCTGGGCTTCCTGAGCCATGACCGCAACCGCAAAACACTTGTGCTGCGGCAGTTTCATCAAGAAGGCTTCGTCAATCTTTATTCGCTCAACCAATCAGCCAGCAGTTCCACCTTATTGGTTTTGGAGAGTGAGCATTTTGAAAACTTTGACAACTCGTGGAGGGGCAAAGAAACCTACGAAATCATTTCAAACAACGAGTTTATTGAGACCTTTGAGCTGGCACCGCCTGGAATGCCATTCGAGATTTACAGTCGTAACCACTTCAAGCGTGCCCCGTAATCATGTCCGACTAGCATATCCAGCGCCGAAAGGCTTCGCCTCGCTCCATTCGCCTGCGGGGGCTGATGCGCAGGTTGCTAGAAGGCAAAGGGAGCAAGTTCATAGGCCCGAAGTCTGCTGCTTCCGTGAGAATCCCGCCACATCGAGGGAGCATATACCGCCCGCCTGCCTCTTTCCCGAGCAGAAGGACCTCTAGAACAGCGTCGACTACCGAAGAAACCTAATATCGGTATCATCGTATCATGCCCACTGCATTGGACGGGCGGTTTCCCAAAAAACCGACTTTCTATAAGGACTTTAAATAATCTGTCTTCAGCACAGCTCACTGGCGGGCAGATTTTTTCAAGGGCATGACTGATTGAAGTGCGGCGCTGAATTCGCTAAAATGGGCTTGGAGGTGGCTATGAAACTGAAAATAATCCTGGAGCCGAGTGAAGATGGAGGTTATACCGCGATCGTACCCTCCCTGCCCGGATGCATTAGTGAAGGTGATTCCAGGGAAGAGGCCCTCTTCAATATCAAAGAGGCAATCGAGCTCTATCTTGAATCAGTGGAAGACGATTTGTCCTGCTCTTCGAATGCTGAGCTGCTGGATATCGCTGTATGACGAAAGTTCCACACCTACCTTATGAACGGGTTGTCAAGGCACCGCAGAGAGCTGGATGGGTTGTGGTTCGCCAACGCGGAAGCCATATTCGTCTACAAAAACACACTTCAGCAGATACCTTGAAAATCATTGTGCCAGCACACCGTCCAATTAAAAGATCAACCTTGGCCCATATTCTCAAACAAGCAAAAATATCGGTGGATGAGTTCACCGAGCTGCTCTAAATCTGCTAACAGAGAACTCCACCGGGCGCGCCAACAGTGGCGCGCCGGTGAGCGGCAGCATCAGGCGTTTTAGTCCAATCTTGACTCCGTGTTTTTTTTGCCTTCCAATTTGCCTGCTTCCTTTCTTCCTCGTCTCCTTCAAAATTCAATCAGTCCAAAAAGGTCATTGATTTTATGGACTGGTGGACAATGAAGCTGGAATGAGAATGAGGTAAACCAAAAACGTCGATTCGCCATGTAATAAATTCACAGGACTGTTAAAAATGTTCTCTATCCACAGTTGAATATCCCCCCAGAGGCCAACGGCAAGATGAGAGGCATGATCGCTCCCTTTGAAGCAACGCGGTGGTACCGCAGTGTCGTCATCCACAATATCGCACCTTAAATTCCTATAGAGAAACAGGTTGCATCCATATCCAGAGTTCTCGCCTGTTTTCATGCCATTCACAGTTTTGAGGGTTGGGGTCATGAATCCAATAAGCCCTGTCATTTGGCATTATGCTTGCCAGTCATAATTTCAAGAATAGGTGAAGATTAGTGGGGAAATTTTCGCTAAACGGCAAACCGGCGCCTCGTGTTTCCGCTTTAGCGCAGTTCAAACACATTTGACTGAAAAGAAAGGGCGTGAGAATGCAATATCCCGATGGAGCAATAAAGCTTTGGACAATTATTTTGGCAGGTGGTGAGGGAAGGAGGCTCAGGCCCATGATTTCCCGATGGTTGGGCCGTCCGAAACCAAAACAATATTGTACCTTCGTAGGGACTCGATCCATGTTTCAGCATACGTTGGATCGCTCAGATCGAATCACGGCCCCTGAACAGAAAGTGATCGTAGTCGGCCGTCCCCATTGCAGAGTGGCGACGGGGCAAATAGGGGACCGGCATCCTGGAAAAATGATTTTGCAGCCGAAGAATCGCGGGACGGCGGCCGGGATTTTCCTGGCCATCACCTATATAAAGGCTAGAGTCCCTGATGCCACTGTTTTGATTTTGCCTTCGGATCATTTCATTTTTCCGGAGGAGAAATTCATTGCCACGATGCAGAAGGCCATCTCGATTGCGCAAAGGATGAGGGACCGTTTGGTTTTATTGGGGATAAAACCAGATGGGCCCGAGTCGGATTACGGATATATTTTCCCTGGAGTGAATTTATCCAGGGTGGAAGGCCGGCGGATTTGTGCAGTGGACGACTTTTTGGAAAAGCCCGATTTGAACAAAAGCATGGCCGCTTTGGCCTCTGGCGCCCTTTGGAACACTTTTATTCTCGCCTCCAGGGTAGAAACTCTGTGGGGACTTGGATGCCAGTATTTTCCTTCGATGATTTTATTGTTCGAGCAATACGCAAAAAGCATTGGGACTAAAGAGGAGGAGTCGATTTTAGGGAAGATTTACAGGGCCATGCCAACCTTGGATTTTTCGTCTGGATTACTCCAACAATCGCGCCATCAGACCGCGGTCATGGAACTGGATGAATTTTTATGGTGCGATTGGGGAAGGCCAAAGCGGATCGTGGAAACCCTGCGCCGAATCGGCAAAAAGCCGGCTTTTGCGCCGCACTTGGCAACCATGGCCAACTGACCTTTTTGCAGACAAGCCAAAAGTGCATGTGGCATCATTCACGGGAATAAGCTGAATTATGCGGCAGCCCGATCTGGCCAAAGGGAGATGTGTCTTTTTTATCGAGTTCGCGCGAGGTCCATGGACCGAAAATAAAAGGGTATGGTAATCTCAGCTTGAATATCGATCGGATCTCCATTTTGCCGGCTGGGCTTGAACTTCCACTGGCGTATCGCATCACAAGCATAAGAATCCAACCGGGAGTCAAGCTTTTGCAGGATTCTGATACTCGACCCATCCACGGTCCCATCCTTCAAAATAACTGCATACAAAATAACAACCCCTTCTATTTTTTCGCGGATCACCTCCGGCGGATAACGTGGATCCACCTGGAGAACAGCGCTGGGAGCAGTCAAGCCAGAATCATCCTCTGGCATTCCCTCAGATCCCGCCAAGGCCCGATTCTCCGGATTTTGTCCTCGATGGTCTGCCCGCCGGGCAAAACGGAAGTACCAGACTCCTCTGCGGCTGGAGAAATTGGGAGCCATGATTCTGGCTGTATACACCTTGACTCCTTGCCGTTCCAACTTGGCCAGCGGAGAGGGGGATAATGGAATATTCCTGGACGAATTTAGATCGGGCAGTTTAAGCGAGGGGGGCGGAATCCTTGTGGGACCGGGAATGGAGGCTGACGCAATCTCCTTCCGATGAAGCGGAGGATCCGATGCTGGGCTCTGAACGATGGGCAGATTCGTCTGTCCCGCGGGAATAGAGAGAGAGTCTCGGATATAGACGTCCGGCATGGAATTTGGAGAGCGGGCAGATGAAATTCCACTCCCATCCGGACTCGCTGGGTTGTCGTCCCGCGATGACAGAATTCCTCCCCGCGACGAGACTTTGGGGACCGAGAGATTGGGCGCAGGCATGCTGGGGTGAAGAGAATATACCAGCAGGCTCGCCGGAGCGCTTCCGGAGATATCCGCACTTTGAAGCCTGGATTCAGACAAATCTTCAGAAGGAACTGCCAGCCGAGGGGCAGGCGCGGAAGGTTTTTCACTCCCCAGACGGCTTGCTTCAACCGCCATTTGATCCAATCGGCGGTCGCCGGCATTGGGATCGGCCGAGACGTCCGGCACAGCTAGAAGAGGCGTGGGAATGCTTCGTCCCGCCTGCAGCTGCCAGCCCGGCTGCACTTGTGGCACGGGCATCGAGGACGATGCCACTGGAGCTTCGGGAATCTTCATCAAAGGCACCGGAGCTGTTTGCCCCATTTGCAATGGCCCGGAGATTTGTGGCTGAGAAAAAGGCAACTGAACCTGAGCATTTGGCGCCTCCGGCACCTTCAAAATTGGGAGCGGAATTTCGGGCCTGGAAATGGCCGACAGCTGAAATTGGCTCGGCGGGCGGCGCAGAGTCTGCGGCAAGGCAGGCGCCTCGGGAATTTTTAACAACGGCGCAGGCATCTTTCCGGGGGACTCGAAGAACCTTGAGAGATCTTCCGACTTGGCGCGCAACGAATCCCTCTGCCCCGGCAAAGGCTCTGCCAGCGATTTTGAGGCGAACCTCTTCATTTCCTCCGCAAGCAACTGTTCCTTCGACGGCGCGAGGGGGTTCGCCATTTCCGGCTGTTTTAAGAAGATATTGGGCAGTTCCAGCCGCGGCAGCTGCTTGAGAGGTTGAACCTTGGCCTGCTCAATCACTAGCGGAACTTCTTTCTCGTCCGGATGAATTGAGACATCCCGACGATGTCCTGCTTTGCCGCGGAAGGAATGTGAAGATGAAGGAGCGGCGGCGGATTTGGGTAAGAACGGAGAAATATCGGGGAATCCCTCGGATAATTTGTAATAAACGATCTGCTGATTTTCCATCCTGAGAACGGGCTGAGCGTATGGGAAAAGCGGTCCCAGGGCGATCAGCAATACCATCATGGCATGAATTAGCACGGAAGCAACCATAGGCCCCCGTGGAAATCCAAAAGGAATAACATCCACCGCCAAAGAATAATCCGGCGTCAGGGAATCCCGGGAGAATTCGCCGAGGTCATGTTCGACGGGGGAAGGAGCGGGTCCTGAAGCTGGCGCGAGGATTTCCATTCGCTTCTCTCGAAGGACGGACAAAGCTTGGATACGGCTGATGGGTAGGTCTCCAAAAAAGCGCTCTCGGAAATGGATTTCAAAAAGATGATCGTCAATCTCTTCCCACAGAGCTATCAGAGAGTCCACATGGGCCGAATTAGTCGGCAAATTTGAATTTCTCCGCTCGAAGGGCACCCAATGGTTCATAGGGATGAATGTCAGCGGTCAATCAAAATCCAGGCGTTTATGAGACACCACACTCGCAACAATTTTCGTACTTACTCCGTACCTAGGGAGCCTCTGAGGAATTTGCCCGGACAAAGAGAAGTCAGGGACGCAATTCGGCGTCCCCAATATGATTTAAGCCTCGCTGCCACGGGGACTCGGGCGCCGGACAAGTCTACTTTTTTGCCCGCAAATTATCGGGGTTGTAGGCAATTCCGGCTCTCTTGTAAGAGCAGATTAATCCGTTCCCCGCAAAAGATTTGTAGGGCTTGCCCGTGCAACTTCCATCGAGGATATTTTGAGCACAAGTTATTTGCTCGCCGATAAACGCCTTATCAATGGGCAAACCGTGCCCGGGCATCAAAATGTCAAACTCCTTAGATCGTTGATTTAGTTTTTGCAGAGTCTGCAGATAAGATTCCAGCGGAGCACAACCATCCAGGAATAGCCATACCAATAAATTGTCGTTATCTCCAGTAAACAAAATCTTATTTTTAGAATCCAGCAGACAGATACTTCCCATGGTATGGCCCGGGACTTCAATTACTTCAAGTTTTCTCTGACCGAGGTCGAACACATATCCCTGTTTTACAGGCACGAGTGTAGCCGGTTTCTGGTCGTCTGAATCCTTCAAAACCAAAGACTCCGGAACCGTAGAACCCCTCAGCATGTTTTGAACGACATTCTTGCGTTCTTCCTTTTGATTAAATCGCCGGATCATTTCGAAGTCCATCGCATGTGCATAAACTTTTTCAAACTGAAAATTGCCGCCGGCATGATCGGGATGCCCATGGGTATTCACGACAATGATTGGAAGCTTAGTGATCGATTTCAGGCAGTCCCTGAGTTTGGCGGCTCCGGTGCCCGTATCAATGAATAATGCCTTATCTCTCCCCTCCACCAGGTACATATTATCGGCGCCGTGATCATCGATGCACCATACCTTGTCGGCCACTTGTTCGATCTTGAACCATTCCCCTGGTTTTGATTCTGCGTTGCTAGAAATTTTCTGGGCAGCGGTCCGCGCCTGGACGGTTTGACCGCGCAACGCTGAGACGCTCCCCATAATCAAACAAAGAATCAAAAACGAAGACAGGTTCTTGAGGCCAAAATGTTTCACGGTTTTCACCCCTTGAGGATTTAGAGTCACGGCGGCTGTAAGCATATTTATATATTTTGACCTGTGCTGTCCATAATTTTTCAAAACAAAATCCCCTTCCCCTTTGCTTATAAATCGGCTGGGCTGGGCGAGATCCCGCTGGACAAAGATTCGCATTCCATGGACAATTTCTGGGGGATTCGGAGTCTTATTATGAAACCTCATCTGAGGTGGGATGAAGGGTTCAATAACAGCGGGAATCAAGTTGAAACGTCGTGCTTCTGGACGCCGTTCACAAATAAATCATCTTCACATTAGGAGTGATCAGCTATGAAAATTCGGGAGATTCAATTTTTCTTTCTGCTTGCCGCACTCGCAATGACTTCTCATATCTGGGCAAAAGATCGGCCAGGCTTGTTTTTCCGGGAAGACTGGAAGGAAATTCCCGCTGTTACTCCGGTAACACAGGAGCATGTGTCCAACCCGGATCTAATCGTCACCCTTTATGGACCGGGAGCGGCCGGAATCAAAAAAAGTCATCACGATCAACCGGCAGACGATCCGTACTATATCTGGTCGGGAGAAACCTCCGCTAATTGGGCGATTGCTCTGCGACATCGCCATGCCTTAGCCGACCTGAGGGGGCAGGCCAAAATTCGTTGGAGAAGCAAACAATCCGGCTATCGCGAATTGCGGCCAATTTTAAAACTATCGAGCGGGATGTGGCTAATCAGCGACCAAGCTGACGATCAGTCCCTGGATTGGCGCGTGCGGGAATTCAACATGGCCGATATCCATTGGAGGCGGTTGGACATTACGAAGATAGTGGAAGGGGAATGGATCCCCTCCCCGGATTTAAGCCAGGTGGAAGAAATCGGCTGGACCGATTTGATGGCTGGAGGAGGATCTCCCGCTTCTTCTAGAGTCGACTGGATAGAAGTATATGGGACGGCGATTCCTCTGCCTGGGAAATAACAAACTACGGGAGGTTTTTTTTCGGGGATTCAAGGGAGCCGCTTATGACGGCGCTGTTGTCAACTCAAGATGATGAAAACCTATTCCCCTCTGACGGAGGTGATTTTCAGGGAGGGGACGATCATTTTTTAATTTTAAAAATCTGGTCTTTCAATCCCGGATTGATTTTCATTCCTTCAAAGGACATAGTGAGATAGTCGCCGGTGGTTTCGAATAGTCGAATCTGATCGGGAAGCCAGCTGGACTGATCCACCCACAGTTGGATCTTCACCCACATGGAATTGGATGATTTTGGCTTCAGTTCCAGCAGCGAAGTCTTCCGGCCATTTACAATTTCGTCTTTCAGATAGCGTGCGTTGTAAACTCGCGTCAGATTGGAGCTGGCGCCAAACCCCACCAGGAAAAACTCAGATTCGGCCTGGTTCTTCCCAAAATTGGGTTCATAATACCGATTGATCTTCGCCTCGTATATTTGGACTTTGCCTTTATCGATCAAAACTATTTTGCGATCGGGTGAGATATATTCGAATTTTATCTTGTTTCCCTTTTTCTCTTTCTTAAAAAAGAGTCTTCCTGTGTCTGTCGAAGTATCGTTGACTACCACGATTATTTTGGTCTGCTTGAAATCGGCACTCAGATCGATCAAGGACTGGTTGGCCCGGTCCATTTGGGTCAGCACTCTCTTAGTGTCCGCGGTGAGTTCTTCATCGGCATTAATTGAAGAGGTGTTGGAGTACAACAGCCCCCAAAAAATCCCAAAAAGCGCAACGACTCGCTCGATTTCTCGCATCGACATGGCTTTGACTCCTTACCATTTCCCGGACCGACGAAAGTGAGTTGAAGGTTCCAAGAGTCTGAAAAAGGGACGAATGCTCAGGGACTGGTTTTTATTTATCGTCGATCCAAACCGAAAAACCAACGATGTCCCCTTCCCCGCCGTAGATGGGCTGAACTCGAGTAATGTTCAAAGGCCTATTCAGCTGTCTTGCCAAGAACAGTTGAATATTTTTGTGCAGGACCGCCGGCGCGACAGATGTCAAATCCGCCGGGAGTCTGACATTGTACACTACATGGCCCATGTTATCGCGGGTTTGAATGAGAGCATGCCCGGTTTGAAATTGTTGTGGAGCATTGACTCGCGGCCAATCCCGGAAGTAGGAGGAAGGAGTCAAGAAAATGAAAATCAAAATTAAGGCGCACAAAATGTCATACGGAATCGTCCCGCGCCCATAGGACCAAAAAATCACATTTTTCAAGAACATGAAATGGCCCTGCCCGATTGGTCTAAATGCCGAGTATGTCTTGCGTGGGACTCCAACTGACATCATGCTCGTGAGGCACGATTCGGCCGTCCCTCATTTCGATCAGATGGTTCGCCACCGCGGCGGCTTCCGGGTTATGGGTGATCATGACAATAGTCTGAGTGAATTGCCGGTTCAATTCCTGCAGCATCTTTAAAACCAAGTCGGAATTTTCCGAATCCAGATTTCCCGTCGGTTCATCGGCCAATAAGATAGCTGGCCGATTGACAATGGCGCGGGCAATTGCCACCCGCTGCTGTTCGCCTCCGGAAAGTTCCGAAGGTTTGTGGCGAATTTTATTATCAAGGCCAAGCAATGCGAGAATTTCCGTGATGCGGCCTGAGTCACGTTTGCCATTCCCGTAAATATGCCGCGCAATTTCCAGATTTCCTTGAGCCGTTAAAGTAGGAAGAAGGTTGAACCGCTGAAAGACAAATCCAATTTTGCGCCGGCGGATGCTGGTGCGGTGGGCATCTTTGGCTGAGGAAATTTCCTCGCCGTCGATCAATACTCTTCCCGTCGAAGCATGAGTCAATCCACCCAAGATGTGAAGAAGAGTGGATTTTCCACATCCCGACGGACCCATGATAGAAATAAATTCTCCCTCGCGCACTTTAAAGGAGACCCCCCTCAATGCGGGCACATCGACCTTCCCGATACGGTAAGTCTTCGTGATATTTTCTGCTTCCAATATAATCTTCATCAACCAGAATCCTACTCAGAACTAAACAATTTTTCAGAATTATAGCTTAAGTTCACTCTCCGGGCACTCCCTATTTATTGCCAGGAGCGCTCTTCCGCCTGGAGTTTATGCCCTGCGCCGGACTGAGCCGGTTTCATTCAACCGGCACGAAATCATTCAAATGCCAATGCATCGATCGGATCTCGATGGGCCGCCCGAATGGCGGGATAAAAAGCACCCACGGAGGCACTCGCCAGAGTAATCAATCCAGCTTTGATAATCCATTCCCGAGTCAACAAAATTGGCAGGTTCTTGGACCATTGCCCGACAGCCCAAACGCCCAAATAGGAAAGGGCAATCCCGAAAATAAAGCCTAGGAGGCAGAGAAGAAAGGCCTCTTCCATGAAGACAGTCAAAATGTAAGTTTTGGATGCCCCTAATGATTTTAGGATTCCTATTTCCCGCGTCCGTTCCGTGATGGCAGTGTACATCGCCAGAAAAATGGCAAAAAGTCCCACGACGATGGCTATAAATTTTACAATTGCCAGAAAGTAGCGCAAGGCCACGTCGCTGCTATACGCTTCAGACATCTGCGAAACAAATTCGCCCATGGGGCGAATCTGGTACCCGGGAAGCTTCTGTTGCAGACGAGCCGCCGTGGGGTTGATCTGATTCTCCGAAAGACATTTCAGGAACATCAAAGTCGCGCGTCCCGGAGACCCCACTAAATTTTGAAGGGTCTTCAACGGCACAAAAATCCTGGAGCCTTTGCCATGCTCAACGATTCCACAGACTCGAAAAGTGTGATTAAGGAAAGGGAAAGGGTCGCCGACTTTTAGTTTTTTCGAAGAAGCCTTGATATCGTCAATCAAAACATCGTATTCATCCGCCAATCCTTTTCCTTCCAAAAAAATGAAGCCGTTGGAAATCTGCTCGAAGCTCTCCGCGTCAATGCCAAAAATCAACTCGGATCCTTTTTCCGTATTCCAAAAGACCAAGACGGGACTTACGGCGGATATTCCTTCAATCCCGCGCAAAAGATCCACAAATTTATCGACGGGAAGAACCGCGGAACTGGAAGCCAGCACGACGGAAGAATTGGGTGGCTGCATCACGATGTCAGCCCCAATCCCCTTCATGCGGGAAGTCGTCTCTCGGATCATGCCTTGAGTCAATCCGATCACCATCAAAATCAGAGTGACTTCAAGAGCGATTGCCAAGGTGGTGGCGAGTGAACGCATGGGACGGCTCAGCAGATTTGACCAAACAAAATTCAAATTCACCCGATTTTACTCCCTCATTTCCTTGAGCCGCCAAAATTGGCGATCATCAAGTTTTGAGCTGCGCGATCCGCTAGATCCCATTTGCCGGAACAAATCTTGTCAGCCCTATTTTACTCTTTTTTGGCTGGAGTAGCGGAAGCTTGCAAGTCCACTCTCTCGACTTGATCGGGAAGCGTCAACTTGAACTGCTCATCGGTTAGAGAAATATTCCCTTTTATATCCTGAATGTGGATGAGAAGAGAAAAATTATCCTGAGGACGTTTAATGGCGATGTCGTTTGGGAAAGGTTGCCCCTTCACCATCTTAAAATTAGAGTAGCCGATATCCGATTCCAGTTGAATGCCATCGCCATAGATTTTTTGCCGGACCAGGTTCAGATCGTAACGATCGAACCAGATTTTCCGGCTGAAAGTGGTCTCGTCGTTCTGGTGTCGAACAATGTAGATGATGTAGTAACTCTTTCTCCCTTCCTGCTCCGTCTCCAGCAGAATATCCTTTTCAGGCACGTTCGCCAAGGGATCCATGGCAATTGCCTCAAGAATATGTTGAGGACGAATATTAATGCTCAGGGCCTGGACCTTTCCTATTCTCCGGTCATTGGGTCCAAAATAGAGTTTGTTCTTCTTGGGCACAAAAATCTCAAATCGATTTCCATCCGAGACCATATCGAACGCGGTAATTTTGTAAAGCAGTCCGATGATCCTAATCTGCGAAGGTCGCCGAACCAAAATATGCCCATCGGTGATGTAGTATTGCAGTTCTTTGTCGGTCGATTTTTTTTTCTGGTCCAATCCAGTAAGCTTAAAATCCACCTTCATTTGGAGAGTCTGCAGATTCCGCGCGGTAGCATTAAAGCGTTCAATCAATTCTGTCTTCGTGGCTTCTTGGGCCGGCAAGGGTTTTTCATCCGGCCGCAAGGTGCGAGACGTTTTCACCAAAAAGTAGCTACAGCCGCAACTGATCGTCAGAAAGGTCAAAGTGAGGAGGCCAAGGATTATCTTTATTCTCTTCATATTACGTCAATATTATCCTGTCGTTTCAAAAGGGACAAAGTTAACAGAGGAACCTCTTGGAGTCAATAAAGATTCTACAAAAGCGAGGGCTTGCCTTGGAGGATAATCCACCCAAAAGGACCACAAAGCTTGCTGATATATTAAAACCGAAAGGACTCTTTTATTATTTTCAAATTCCGGTCTAGCTCGCAATCGAACTGAAACCGGTCTCGACGTGATCCCGCCGAGGAGACAAAACGGAGGTCGTTGAAGGACACTCGGTATCCTGCCTCGAGTTCTTCCACCTGGCCATAGGGGAAACGGGCAAAATTAAAAAAAATCTTCCCTCGTGGGCCAGTTTGAGCTGCCTGCAAAATTTGTGAGGGGGCAGTCTTGAAATAAGTCCGCTTGACGATGGCCGACGATAAATTGGGAATCCATCGGCTTCCCAATTCGACAACATGGATTGCCGATTCCGTCTCAATTACCCCTTTCCATAAAAAAGGATCGAAGAATTCCGGGAAAGCGGCTATTTTCTGAGTTGCGCCTGTTTCTAAATTCATCTGCTTTAATTCTTCAAGGGCATCCCTATGAGAATAATCCCTGACGCCCCAATATAAAAAGATGAAGATTAAAGAAGCGACGGCTCCCCAGTTATTTTTCGAAGGCGCCGCGCCAATTTCCTGGTTAATCATTCGAGAAAGGAAGGGGAGCCCTAAACCCAAGATGAGGCAACCTAAAATCCATGGATCGACGATATTCACCAGATCCCAAGCAAACCAGCGGTTTTCAAAAGGATATAATAATTGCACTCCATAGCTATTCGTAAAGTCGAGCAAAACATGGCTGCCAATCCCTGCCAGGGAAAGAACAAACAATTTCCACCATGGAGCACAGTCCTTTTCTTTACGAAAATGCCTGTTGATTAAAAAAACTAGGGATGCTAAAACCAAAGCGCCGGAGAAAATACCGACGAGCGAGTGCGTCGCGCCGCGATGGAATTTTAGATAATCGATGCTTCCCAGTGGATACGTCACTAAGTCAATATCGGGGAGCAGGGCGCCCAATAATAACGTCATGGTGGCATGAGGTGTAATTCGATTGAAGCCGGATTTCACAAGCGCGAGGCCATAAAGCAAATGAATGATGTTTTCCATAAGTAGAGCCGATGTTGATTCTATGTGAGGTCCAAGAACTCCGAATCGCATTTTGAAAATTGTCCCGTTAGGGACGACGTGGGAATTCTATCTGAAGTTCGACTAAAAGCACAATTCGGTATTCACCAAGGGGTGCAATCGAAATTGAGAGAGAAAAGGATGGGTTTTTAATAAATGGGGAGAGGAAACACCTCCGGCTGGTGGGAGGCGTGCATGTGACTCGCGTTCGCCCGCGCGGAGACGCGGAAGTCGCTGGACCTCTCACTTTATGCCATATTTTTCTCCCACTTTTAATTGCACCCATCCCCAAATCCATGAATTCATCCACATGCCAAAACAGTTCGGTGGTTATTCTGGGCGGCGGCCTGGCTGGCTTGAGCACGCTCTGGCATTTGCAAAGGGCCGGATATTCCAACTGTGCGCTTTATGAAAAAGAATCGAGACCGGGCGGTTTGGTCCGCTCTGAGGTCATCAATGGATTCACTTTCGATTATACGGGACACCTGCTTCACTTTCATTCCTCCTCCATTCAGAGCTGGGTCCAGTCGCTTCTCAAAGGAAACTTGCATCACCTGAACCGGGCCTCCCAAATTTTTTCTCACGGAATATTTACTCGATATCCCTTTCAATCCAATCTGCGCGGATTGCCCGCGGAAGTCATCAAGGAATGCATCCTGGAATATGTCCGTGCTGAGGGATTTCGAGTTGCCAAAGACAATCCTATTCCGCCGTATTGTGGACCCTCCAATTTTGAAGACTGGACCTTTTTCACTTTTGGGAAAGGCATCGCGCGGCATTTCATGCTGCCTTACAACGAGAAACTCTGGACTCTCTCTTGCCGGGAACTCAGCTGCAATTGGATGGGACGGTTTGTCCCAAACACCTCTCTGGAGCAAATCTTGGAGGGGATATTGTCGGATGAACATGCAATGACCGGCTACAACGCTTCGTTTTTCTATCCTCAGCGGGGAGGAATTGAAGAATTGCCGCGAAGCATGGCGGCGGAATTGGATCAATGCCATTACAGCCGTGAATGTTCCGAAATTGATTTAGACGTGCGGACTCTTCGCTTTCGCCCGGAGGCACAATCTCGCTATAATTTTCTGGTTACCACTATCCCACTTCCCGTGCTGATCAAAATGTGCCGAGGAATTCCAGAATCCATCCAAATCGCGGGACAAAAGCTCCGCTGGGTTTCCGTCTTAAATCTCAATTTGGGACTGGATCGGCCCGCAAGCGATGAGCATTGGATATATGTGCCTGAATCTGAATGGCCCTTCTATCGAATGGGATTCCCACATAATTTTTCACGAGCCCTGACTCCTCCTAATTGTGGATCGATCTCCGTTGAAGTTGCTTATTCTCCAGATCGCCCGCCGGATGAAAGAAATGTTATGAAACAAGTCAAGGCACAATTACAGGAAATCGGAATTTTGAAAAAAACCGACAAAATCCTCGCTGAATGTATATTAAACATTCCCTGCGCCTACGTGATCCATGACCAACAGCACGCACAAGCGGTCGCCACAATTCAAAATTTTTTGAGAAGCCGAAATGTGCATTCCATTGGCCGATATGGCGCCTGGGAATACAGCAGCATGGAAGACGCTTTGCTGGCCGGAGCGGAAACCGCTCATCTGATTCAAAGAAAAATGAGGGTTGAGTAAACTCAAAGTGAGATTGCTTCATCCATTCATCTTATGAGCATTGGATTCATTTCAGTGGCGCCAGGCATGCCAGCACGGCTGGCACAACAAGACAATGAAAAGGGGATGAGGGAGGCGGCCTGCCCTTAGGCCGTCAGAGCAGGTTTGGCAAACTCAGGCGGGGTGGGGGGAACCCCGCCTCCATTCACGCTATTTTTTGAGGAGCCTTTATGAAGATTGGCAAGAGTGTCCGATTTTCTCTTCTATCTTTTGTGTTTATCTCACTCTCTTTTTCCCCCGTGCAAAACATCATTTATGGCCAAATGTTGGATGATCCCAATGTAGACCAATTGGTCAAAATGGAGCAGAAGCGGAAGGAAATTGAGTTTCAAAAATTAAAGGATCTGGCGGAGCAATTACAAAAAATGTCGGGCGAACTCAAGGAAATGATCGATCAATCAAACCGGCACACCGTTTCGCTTTCGCTCGGGAAAAAGATTGAGGAAATCGAAAAAGTTTTAAAAGAGATCAAAAGCAAGACCAAGCCAGGCTAGTTTACTTGAGCCGCAAGAGTTGACGATTTTGAGTCAAGTTTTGGATTGGCAGCCAGCAAGTCCCTATAATCCTGGATGAAGTCTCGCTTGTATTCCGTGAGTGAGAAGGAAGAATTCCGGGTGTAATTGGAGTCTAATTAGAAACTCACTTTCCAGTGGAGCAGACCTTCGGCCTTTCAGTTGGCGGGGACTCTGGCTCAGGCGCTGGGCTGACAGAGACCGGTCTGCGCAGTAGACTGGAATTCTGCCGCACGATTGGCTTCAGGGGAGGCATCGCCCCGCGGAGCGGAGAAGGGGCTGAAAGCAGTGCTTTAAGTCCCGCCGCACAATCCATTCGCAACCGGACTTCGGTCCGCTTGGCCGGTTATTTTATTTACGTGTACATGTTTATGGCTCTGCCCGATACATCATGGACTTTGATTAAATATGGCTTGACCCTGGGCCTGTCTTTTTTATTGTCTTTCTATCTTACTCCCATATTCAGACAGGCCGCACTCCGCTTTGGCATTACAGACAAGCCGGCCACCCCATTAAAAATGCAAAAGGAACCCGTGCCGTACCTGGGGGGATTGGCGGTTTACCTGTCCTTCCTGGTCACCAGCGCCATTTTTTACGAATACAGCCGGGAAGTATTGGGGATATTGCTCGCGGGCGCAATCATCGTGATTCTTGGCCTGGTTGACGACTTGGGCGCCTTGCCGCCCAAGGTAAAATTGTTGGGACAATTTCTGGCCGCCTGCGTCTTGATTAAAGCGTCCATTTTTATCAAGCTCACCATTCTGCCTTGGTGGATTGCCTACCCGCTAACTATCTTGTGGGTATTGGCCATCACCAACGCGCTAAATTTAATCGACATCATGGATGGCTTGTCATCCGGGGTGGCGGCCATTGCCGCCATAATATTGGTTCTGATTAATTATCAAAGCGGCCGGGAATTCATTGTGCCGCTCTCACTCGCCTTGGCGGGAAGCTTAGTGGGATTTATCCCTTATAATTTCAGGCCGGCCAAAATTTATCTGGGAGACGCCGGCAGCCTTTTTATCGGGTTGATGTTGGCCTCGTTGTCCATGAATGGAGCCTATACTCGCAGAAGTCTTCTGGGAATAGTGGCGCCTCTCCTGATTCTGGGAGTGCCGATTTTCGACATGCTATTTGTCATGTATATCCGTTTTCGCCGCGGCATACCGATAATGCAGGGCAGTCCTGATCATTTTGCCCTCCGTTTGCGCAAGTGGCGGCTAAGCGTGGAACAAACCGTGCTCTTTTCCTATGCGGCGGCGCTTTTCGGAGGAGGTGCGGCTCTGTTCGTGATCCGGCTCTCGACCGAAGGTGTAATATTCACAACAGCCGCGTTGACGGGAGTGGCCTGTTTGCTGGCTTTCTTCTTGAAGAGGATCGATCTGTCACTCTGATTCGAATCTATCCAAAAAGTCAAAAAGAAACCTCCGTGCTGGAACCGTTGGCGCGTAAAGCATGATGCATCGGGAATTCCGCCGCCGGAGATCGATGGAGCCCACGCTAATCCATCCAAACATGGCGGTAATCAGCCGTTTATAAATGGATTCTTAACGATTGCACTTTCAGGCGGCGACATGATGGACCGAGTTCGACAACACCAAGGAGACCGGATCAAAATTGTCCGCATGATTACGCGGCTGGATCTGGGAGGAGCACAACAATCGGTCTTGCATTTGTGCCGTCAGTTGGACCCGAGCTTGTTTGAGCAAGTGTTGATTACCGGGGAAGGGGGATTGTTATTCGATGAGCCAAATAAGATTTCCGCCCTTAAGCATTATGTTGTTCCGGAATTGACCCGTTCCATCGGCCTTTCCGCGGCATCGAAAGATTTCCAGACGATCCGGCAAATGCAGAAGATCATTCGGAAGGAATCCCCTGATATCGTCCACACACATACGCCTAAAGCTGGAACCATCGGGCGGTGGGCTGGCTTTCTGGCCGGAGTTCCAAAAATTGTCCACACTTTTCACGGGTTCGGATTCGGCCATTTTACCCCTTTTTTGAGCCGTTTTTTTTTCCTGACCATCGAGCGCCTGAATTCTCTCATTTCTGACCAGTTGGTTTTTGTATCTCAAAAACAGCTGGATCAGGCAATCCGATGGCGGCTCATGGCACCTCAAAAAGGGAGATTGATTCGTTCTGGCGTGGATTTTTCTTCCTGGCCACCACCCATCGAGAAAAAGGTCGAAAAGAGGAATGAATGGGGATTGTTGGGCACCGATAAAATTGTGGGAATCGTAGCCAGCATGACCCCTGCCAAGGCTTTACATTATTTCATTGAGGTGGCTCAAAAAATCGCCCAAAATGTCGGAGCAGCCAAATTCCTGATGGTGGGAGATGGACCTTTAAGAGACCAGTTGGAACGAGAAATACGCAATAGACACCTGATGGAACGATTTATCCTGACGGGTTGGCGAAAGGACGTTCCCGACCTTTTGAGAACCATGGACGTTCTTCTGTTGACCTCTCTCTGGGAGGGCGTCCCCAAAGCTTTAATCGAGGCAACCCACGCTGGAATTCCCGTAGTCGCCTTCGATGTCGAAGGTGTCTCGGAAATAATCCAGGATGAATGCAACGGCTTCCTGATTCCGGCAAAAGATACTGATCAGATGGCACAAAAGACAATTCAACTTTTGAGCAATGCCGTTTTGCGAGAAAAGATGGGAAGAAGTGGAATGAAATTAGCTGAACCTTTTTGTTCAACTCTCATGTTGGCTCAGCATCAAAAACTTTACGGAGATTTGATCTCAATTTCTTAAGGTCATCTCAATATGGAACCTATCCTCCCCGCGGAAAAAAGCACCAAGGATCGCCCCAAAATAGTGATCGTCATGCCAGCATACAATGCGGCCTTGACTTTGGAGAAGACGTATTATGCGCTTCCCCAAGGAAGTTTCGATCAGATTATTTTGGTGGATGACGCAAGTTCTGACAACACGCTGGAAATCGCGAAAAAGTTGAATTTGAATGCCATCCGGCATCGGAAGAATCGCGGATATGGCGGGAATCAAAAAACCTGTTACACCAAAGCTCTGGATGAAGGAGCTGATATCATAGTCATGCTACACCCCGATTACCAGTATGATCCCACCATTATTAAGGAAATTGTAAAGCCGATCCTCGAAGGACAGGTAGACGTGGTGCTCGCTTCCCGAATGCTTGGCAACCCCTTAAAGGGGGGAATGCCAATTTATAAATTCATTGCCAATAAATTTCTTACCGGCCTGGAAAACCTGGTCTTAGGCACTCATTTCTCTGAATTCCATACGGGCTATCGCGCATATAACCGCCATGCTTTAACGAGCGTCAACTTCGAAGCCAACTCAGAGAACTTTGTCTTCGACAATGAAATTCTTGTGCAATTTGTCGTCAAGGGCATGAAGTTTAAGGAGATTCCCGTCACGACCCGATATTCATTCGACTCCTCCTCCGTCAGCTTCAAAGCCGGTGTAGTCTACGGATTATCGATCCTGAAAACCATTGTCAAATACCTGCTCTTCAAATGGGGCATGGTCAATCTTCGCCAATACAACTAAACTCCATGAACGATTTTTTTCCTCCCTGTATTTGTTGCGGCCATTCTGAATTTACGTCAACTGCCACGCTGGTTCAGGGATTTCAACTGGTTCATTGCCATCGCTGCCATTCTGCCTATACATGGCCACAGCTGCATCCGCAAGAGGTGGAAAAATACTATCTCCAAAGTTACTATGGCCCGGAAAACGTGAAATTCGTCTCCCCCCTTGAAAGGGTAGTGGAATGGATTACAAACAGACGGGCCGATTGGATCTGCCGGCATATTCCCTCCGGAAGCCAGGTTTTGGAAATTGGTTGTGGACGCGGGTTGCTGCTGTCTGCTTTGCAGCAGAGAGGGCATCAATGCTTCGGGATGGAACGCTCAGATTTGGCGGCCAATCGCGCCCATGAAATTCCCGGCCTGCGGATTTACACGGCCCCTCTGACTAAGGATCTCTTCCCCGAGAATTCTTTTGATTTGGTGATCCTCTGGCATGTCCTGGAACACTTGCATAATCCAACAGAAACCATCGAAATCATCCGCCGCCTGCTCCGGCCGGAGGGCACCCTCATCATTGAAGTACCCAATTTGGCCAGTCTTCAAAGCCGTCTAAGCGGTCATCTTTGGTTTCATCTGGATGTCGAACGGCATTTATATCACTATACTCCCGTTGGATTGGCTCAACTTCTCAAAAGAAAAGCCCTTTCTTGCCAAATCGACGGAACATACTCTTGGGAGCAATCTCCCTTCGGAGTATTACAAAGCACATTGAATTGGTTGCTGTCCCCCCCGGAAGCGTTCTATAAGATCCTAAAAAGGGAGGTCAGCTTTTCCTTTTTCAGAAAAGCCAGCCATATTGGATTGGCCACGGTTCTTTTCGTGCCCGCACTTCTTTTTGTGCTCTTTGAGACCGCTCTTGGCCGAGGAGCCGTTTTGCGTCTAATCGTCCGGAAAACTCCAACCCATGACTGATTCACGATCAATGAACCTTTTGATCCTCACCAAATATGCCAGACTGGCTCCTAGCAGCCGGTTGCGCTTCTTTCAATACCTTCCATATTTACAATCGGCGGGGTTTAACATCAGAGTCAGTTCCTTGCTGGACGATACTTATGTGATGCGGCTCAATCGCCAACAACCTCAAAACTGGCCTAGCATTTTCCGGAATTATCTCAGCCGGTTTGCCATCTGCCTGAGCGCGCAGCCCTTTGATGTTGTCTGGATCCAGGCGGAGCTCTTTCCTTGGCTTACATTCTTTTTTGAAAAACAGGGCATGAAGCGTTTGAAAAGAACGGTGGTTGAATATGACGATGCAGTCTTCCACAAATATGACCAAAGCAAATCGTGGATCGTTCGAAAGCTATTCGGATCGAAAATAGACCGAATCATGCAAAATGCTTCTCTGGTGATTGCTGGCAATAGTTATCTGGCTCAGAGAGCAAAGTCCGCGGGCTCCCTTCGAGTCGAGGTTTTGCCCACGGTGGTTGATTTGGCTAGATACCCCCATCAATCCAGAGAACGGCGAGGCCCGTTCACTATAGGCTGGATCGGCTCTCCCAGTACCGCAAAATATTTATACGGCATTCAGGAAGCGTTGCGAAGTCTCTGTTTGGAAGAACATTGCAAATTAGTCGCCGTGGGTAGTGGACCCTTAAACTTTGCTGGTGTTCCAGTCGAAATCAGGGAATGGTCTGAGGAAAAAGAAGTGGAATTAATGCGTGACTTCGATGTCGGGATCATGCCGCTCCCCCAGGAACCTTGGGCTCAAGGAAAATGCGGCTACAAATTGATTCAATACATGGCCTGCGGCATCCCAGTTGTGGCTTCACCCGTGGGAGTAAACCGTGAAATCGTCAAGGCCGATTGTGGATTTCTTGTCGAATCCATGGAGGATTGGGTCAAGGCGATCAGGGCATTGCAAAATAATCCTGAACTCTGTAATAGCTTAAGTCGATCAGGACATCAGCGGGTGGAAAAGGAATACTCTTTGCAGATCACCGCCCCTCTCGTGGTGCAGCGGCTCAGAAATATTGCGCGTCCAGAGATTTATGGATAGCCTCATGTTTGAAACAATAATCCCGCAAAAACGAAAAGATTTAATCTTCCTGACTGGCGTTCTGTTAATTACGGCTGCCCTTTATTGCACTAACCTACCTGAGGGATTCATCAATTATGATGATCCAACTTATATCACGCAAAACCAAGGGATCCGATCAGTAACCCCGCAAAATATTCTTCGATTCATTACTGAACCCTATTTCGCCAATTACCATCCTCTCACGATGTTCTCCTACATGTTGGATTACCAACTGTGGGGATTGAACTCCAAGGGCTATCATATACACAATCTGATCCTTCACTTGGGTTGTATTGTCGTCGTATACCTGATCTTCAAATCTTTGGAAATGAAGGCGGGAATCGTCTGGTTTGTCGTCTCCCTTTTCGCGCTCCACCCCACAAACGCCGAATCGGTTCTCTGGGCGTCTGAGAGGAAGAATCTGCTAGCTGCCTTGTTCTTTCTGCTTTCGTTCCTTCTGTACATTCGCCACCACTCTTCCCGGTTCAGACTTTATTATCTCTTATCGATCTTTTTTTACCTCCTTTCTCTTCTGTCAAAAGCCAGCGCGGTCACTGCAGTGGCAATTTTCCTGAGTTATGACTATTTTATAGAAGGCCGCCAATTCAAGGCACTCAAGTTATATGACAAGATTCCTTTTTTGGCCTTGGCTGAAATAAGCGCTTTCTGGACTATCCATGCCGCCCAAACAGGCCACACGTTAACAACTTACCACCGGCAAGGAACGGGAATTAGTCTATTGGCAGTGCCCAAGATCGTCGGCGAATATGTTGGATTACTTCTTTTTCCAAACAATGTAAATGTTTTATATATCGAGCATGCCAAATATTCATGGACATCAATGTCTCTTTGGCTGCCCTTTTTTATCACAATTGGGATTATTTTCTTGTTTTGGAACTCTCACCGTTCCGTTTTTTTCTGGTTGGTTTTTTTCCTGATTCTGTTGCTTCCAGTCCTAAATCTTGTCCCCCTGCCCGTTAAAATGGCGAACCGGTATCTTTACCTCCCGCAGATTGGCTTTTGGGTGATTCTTGGCATCTGGGCAGACAGGATGTTGCTTAACTTAAAGGACCGTGTAAGGTTGAAAAAAGCTTTCTGTCTTGGGCTGTGTTGCTGGTTTATTTTCTTGATTAATCAAACACTGGACGTAGCGAAGATTTGGAAAAACAGCTATACATTGTGGGAGGATTCTTTAAAGAAGGATTTCAGAAATGCGCTGGCCCACGTTAACATGGCGGATTTTTTCCTCACGCATTTGAACCAGCCAAACCGGGCAGCCACACATAACTTGCTGGCATTAAAATTCTCATCACATTCTGCGTTGGCCTGCTATAACCTCGGCGTGTATTTTATGCAGAATAAAAAATGGGAGAGTTCAAAAGAATACTTGAATAAGGCCATTGCTATCGAACCGGAGGATGATGATGCAACGAATGCTCTCGGAGCAGTATATTTTATGGAAGGGAAATTGCCTCATGCGTTGCTCATGTTTTGCCGCTCCGTCTGGATTAATCCGAAGAATCAACAGGCCTGGGATAATATATTCCACGTTTATGCGAAAATGGGTTATTGGAAAGAAGCGAAGGAGACTGCCCTCCAAATGACCTTGATCTTCCCCGAATTGCCCATTGGAAGGCAACGCTTATCTGAATGTCCATAGCATTTCCGCAGATTTTTGAAGTCGGCTTTGGCCTTTGATGAAGGGTTATGGAAATATCACGAAACATCCCCCACAATTTCATCTTTTGGATCCTGATTGCCATCATCACGATAAATCTGGCTTTTCCAGGTGAGGTTTTTTCTCAATCGAACTATTGCTTTTTCTTTGTCCTCCATCTTTTGTTTTTGATCTGGTCTGGATTGATGCTCCGCCATCGAGATTGGGATTCAACTCAAAAAGCGGCGCTCTGGATCGGATTTTTATTTATCGTCGCATTGCCTGGAACTATTGCTTCCATTAATTTGAAACGGACTGAAGAGACACTTTGGCTTTTCATGTCATATTTCTGCCTATATGTATTGGTAGTCCACTTAGACTTGAATTCCCGCCAAATTCATCGGGCAATTTTTTTTATAGCCCAGATGGGCTTTTTAATCTCACTCTTTGCGCTTTACCAGTACTTTTTTGAACTGGATCAACTGCGGCAAGAAATTGTATCTCAACATTCACTGGAAACGGAATTCCAGCACGCCTTATTGACTCGAGTTGCGACCCAAAGAATTTTCGCTCATTTTCCATTACCCAATACACTGGCAGGTTTCCTGACCATGATCCTGCCACTGCAAGGATTACTGGTTTTTTATTCTTTAAACAAGGAAGAACAACTTCACTCTCTCCCCACGGAGTTGGAGATCTTCAAAAAAGGGATAGGCCGCGCTGGCTGGATTGCATTTTTAACCCTTGAAATCACTATTAGTTTCGTTGTCCTCGCCTTGACAAAATCATTTGGTGGCTGGTTCTGCCTTTTTGGAACGATGGCATGGATTTTGTGGAAGGCTGAGCTGCATCGCCGCTTTAAAGCCCGGGCCATCGGACTTCTTTTGTTGCTATCTATTCTCGGCGCCGGTTGGTTGCTGTGGATTGGCCATGCCCGTAGAATTCATCTTTGGGATTTTTCCAAACCGGGGAATTCAGTCACCTTAAGATTAAATAATTGCCGAACAGCCCTGGAAATTTTCCGGGATTTTCCTTGGACTGGCATAGGATTAGGCAACTATGGGGCCATTAATCCAAAGTATCAATTCAATTCAAAAAACGTTACACAATTTGCCCACAACACCCCCCTCCAACTACTTTCAGAATGTGGCTTCCCCCTTTTGGCCGGGGTCGGTTTTCTCCTCATCAGAAGATGGAAATTCTCACCGGCGATTAAAGCTCCACGATCTTGGCCGAGTCAACCCAATGCGCTTCAAGTGGCTTTGCAGGGCTCTCTCTGTGCATGGATTCTGCATAATCTTGTAGATATCAACCTTTACTTTACTAGCCTAGGTTCCTTAGCTATTTTCTTGTTTGCCCTGGTCCAAAATTTCAACCCTTACCGCCAAGCGGAAGCTATAAAATCCTCGTTCTCCCACCCTGTCGAAGGATACTCTCAGTCCGGTTGGTGGAGAATTCCAGCCGCTATGATGCTCCTTGTGTTCGGATTAAATTTTGGTTTGATTCTGCGCGGTTATGTTTCGAAGAATCTCATGGAAATGGCGGGATGGGCATCCGCGAAAAAACAATATCCCCTCGCTCTGAAGTATGCCGATTGGGGTGTCTGGCTGCGCTCCTATGATTCAGAAGCGATCTTGAATAAGGCTCAAGTCTTGGCGCAACTTGAGCAACTCAAGAATAACCGAATGGAGGCTCTGCGAGAATTAAAAACCGGATTCCAAAAAGCAACTCAAATGGATCCTTATAATGCCCAATACCAATTTGAATTAAGCAAAATATTGTCGGGATTAGGGGAAAAGGAAGCAGCCATTTTGGCGACGTCAAAGGCCAAAGCACTTTTCCCTTCGGAAACAAAATACCAATGAGCGGCATGGCAACTCAAAAATCCATTTCAAATCCCCGGAAAATGTTTCTGGGCGGTTTATTCGTGCTGGTGGTTCTTCTTTACCTGGGATCGCTCCCCAAAGAATTCACCAACTGGGACGACAACCAATACATCGCCGAAAACCCAGATATTCGCGCCATCAATCTGCGCAATCTCCAACATTTCGCCGCCAATTCATATGTTGCCAATTACCTCCCTGTCACCATGTTTTCCTATGCTTTAGATTATCAGCTCTGGAAATTAAATCCGGTCGGTTTTCATTTTCACAACATTGCTCTTCATCTGGGTTGTGTTCTCTTGATCTATTTTATTTTGAAGAGAATGGGATTTCAGAGCTGGTTCCTTTATCTTCCCGTGGCCCTGTTTGCGCTTCACCCCACGAACGTGGAATCAGTCAGTTGGGCTTCAGAGCGCAAAAACCTTCTCTGCGCAATTTTCTTTTTGGCTTCTTTTCATCAATACCTGGATTATAAGCAAACGGGAGGGCGAACTCGATATCTCCTTTCGGTTTTCTTTTTTCTGTTGTCCCTGCTATCGAAAGCAGCTTGTGTTACAGCCCCCGTCATCTTCCTGACTTTTGACTATTTTTTCTATTCCCGAAAAATTCGAGAATTGCGCCTTTACGATAAAATTCCATTTTTCGTTCTGGCCGAAGTAATGAGTTTCTGGACCATTCACGCCGCCCAAACCGAAAATGCATTTCATTCCTATCATCAGCAAGGAATCTTGCCGAATGTTCTAAACATTCCTCGACTGCTTTTCGAGTATTTTCAAATCCTATTTTCCCCATTAAACATCACAGCTACTTATTTGGACCGCCAACTTCTTAGCCTGAATTCCTTGTCGCTGTGGGCGGCAATCCCGGTATTTTGTATAATGATTCTTTTCCTATATCGCCAGGATCGGGCCAATTTCTTTTGGTTTTTGTTTTTTTTGACGCTGATGGCGCCTGTTTTAAATATCGTTCCTCTGCCCATTAAAATGGCCAACCGTTATCTTTATTTGCCTCAACTCGGTTTTTGGGTGATTGGGACTTCATTATTCCTGAAAGGATTTAATCGCCTGCGGCAATTCCGTCTTATTCAGGCCTCGCTCATTTGTGTTCTTGGAACTTGGATGGGATGGTTGTGCCATGCGACTTGGGATTTTGCCAAAGTCTGGCGCAATAGCGGAACCTTGTGGGAAAGTTGTATAGGAATCAATCCTGGGAACGCCACCGCTAATTATAATTTGGGCCATTATTTTACTCACAACGGTCAGCCCAATCGAGGAGCAGTTTACCTTTTAAACGCAGCTCGTTTGAATCCTGATTCGCCAGGTTCTTATAACGGATTGGGGCATTATTTTTACTTAAGGAAACAATTCGATCTAGCCATCGAGGAATTCAAGATAGCTCTCCGCATCGCTCCGGATTTTGATCCCGCTCTGAATAATTTAGGCAAAGCCTATATGGAGAAGGGTGAATCCGCAAAAGGGTTTTTCTACTTCTCGCGAGCGGCTTTTGTCAATCCACAAAATAAAATTGCCTTTTCCAATATTTTGACATTTCATCTGGACAACCATCAATGGGATGCAGCCCTGGAGATAACGCGGCTTATGATGAAAAGGTTTCCTGAGGAGTCTCGTCCCTGGGCAGTTTACGCCGATTTGATGGAAAAAAAAGGACAGCCCCATGAGGCGGCTAAAGCCCTTTACGAGCTGCTCCAAAAGGGTGAATTTGAACCTCAAATTAAGACGCGATTGGAACAAAAACTACAGGATTTGATGAGCAAAAGTCAAAGGTAAACATTGCGGGGGGAAAATTTAAAATCGATCTTTTTCTGGCCAATTCCGATAATCATTCCAGGATGACCTGGGATAATCCAAAAAGATTCAGCGCCAATAATGAGATGTCGAAGATAATGAATTTGCCACAAGTAATCCGATTCAATGAATCTCACATATTTGTGGAAGTGACAAAAAAGTGGTTTAATCATTGACAACTTTTGTCAGTTTGGATTTTTTTGCCACGCTCTTGGGATTGGAAAAAAGAAAGCGACAAGTTTGGATTAATTTCATAAACTGTCAAATAGCAATAGTTTAAATATTATTTCACAGTTTAAAATTTTTGTTTTTTCGATAATTTGCCGTTTCGGCAATAAATCTGCTAAAGAAAGGAAAGAGAATGACGATGAGAATTTCGAGTACATCACTTTTGCGGGTTATTAAAATGAAAAGGCGATTCATCAGTGAATCGAAAAAAAACGAGCCAATGAAAATCTCATCCGTTCGTGGATTCTCCCTGGTAGAGCTGCTGATCATAGTGATGATCGTTTTGATACTTGCCGCTATGTCAGTTCCGAGTTACCTGGGCGCCCGATCCAGGGCTAATGAAGCTTCGGCCGTGGCTTCTATTCGGATGTTAATTGAAGCCCAGAACCTCTATCGGAGTTCGGTTGGTTCGTATGGCTCTCTCAGTGGCCTTAGTGGAGACTATATGAATGACACTAACCTTTCGGTGGGAAAGAAGAGCGGTTACTACTTCGACACCGCGCCCGTCAACGGCAATCAACGTCTGGCTTTTACCGCGACTGCGATGCCTTTGGTTTTTGTAGGGAGATCCGCAACCGGCCATGTGGGTTACTACGGCGATCAATCCAATGTGATCCGTATGCGCCCCTCCGATACCGGGACGGAACCCGATTCTTCCAGTCCGCCATTACAGTAACAACATTTGCCAACCAATTTAAAAGGAGAAAAACGCATGAAGAAGAACAAAGGGTTTTCGCTAATTGAGTTGTTGATTGTGGTCGCCATCATTTTGATCATCGCCGCCATTGCTATTCCCAACCTGATCAAAGCCCGTATGGCAGCCAACGAAGGTTCCGCCACAGCCTCCATGAGAACGCTTGGCAGTTCCCAGATGCTCTACAAATCAAGTCAAGGCAACTTTTCAGGCACCATTGCGGCTCTTTCCGCTGAAGGTTACATTGACAATGTTCTTGGATCCGGGACGAAGAGCGGCTATGTTTTTACCACAGCAAAGGTTGCAGCTTCCCCAAATCTTGCCTTTACCGCTTCGGCATCGCCGATAGATGTGACCGCTCTGACGGCAACTGGCAAACGGCAATACTATACCGATCAAACTCAGGTTATTCGTTACGCTATTGGGGCTGCGGCTACTACGACCAGTGCAGCTATCGATTAGACTACAAAGTTGAGTTGACCTGTTCTGAAAGTGGAGGGGCAACCCTCCACTTTTTTTTTGCCCCGTGACTTTGCCTCCATCAATGACCGGCAATTTGTTCTCCTGTTCTGAAGCGGGAGGAGGGAACTCCTGTCCCCTTTTCGGAAAATTCATTTGATGCATCAAGGAAATTATGGATCAATTTTTGTCAACTCTTAGAATTTTTGAATGCCGCGACATAGAATCAAAAAAAATAAATTATTCTCGAAACCATTTGATATAAATAGATTAAATAGTATTTGAACTGTTCTCCCGCTGAGTTAATCTTGCCCCAGGACTTTGATCGGCAAAACAATTGCTTTAATGAAACAGGGAGTGTCCATGAAAGAGCGAAGAGTTCGCGCCAAATGGATGCGGATTAGCCCAGGCAGTTGCAGCAAGCACAGCAGGGGCAATCCAGGGAGGGCAATTAAACGAGGGAGGACCCATTTGGAGTGCGGCGGCACGACGCGTCGCGTCCAACTCCAGGAGTCTTGATGCACCAATGCCGATTTTTTGATAAAGTCACGCTTAGCGTCATAGCTGCTGCAACAGGGATGAAGAGGAATGGATTCCGCCCGAATACTTTGAACAAGAGAGATCAGGTATGGAGAAAACCAGGGGATTTTCATTAATTGAGTTGTTGATAGTCGTTGCTATTATTTTAATCGTAGCAGCCATTGCCGTTCCCAACTTAATCAAATCCCGGCTGGCCGCCAACGAGGGATCCGCCACCGCCTCCATGAGGGCCATTGGCAGTTCACAAATGCTCTATAAGGCAAGCCAGGGAGTTTTTTCCAAATCGCTTTTTGCGCTTTCCTCGGAGGGATACATCGACAATGTGCTGGGGTCAGGCCTAAAGAGCGGATATGTATTCGCGACCGCCTCCGTAGCAGGTTCCGCAAGCCTGGCATTTACCGCCACGGCTACTCCTCAAGTGACAACCAATTTAACTGCCACCGGCAAACGCTATTTCTATATTGATCAGACCCAGGTGGTCCGCTTTGAAGTCGGCACAACGCCCACTAATAACAGCAAAGCCATCGATTGACGAATCTCAGCGCGGCGATTGGGAATCGGTGCATATAGCAGTACAATGCTTCGCTCAAACTCGTCGACATTAATTTATCGAAGATGCCAGCCTCCCCCAATAAGAATCTGTAAATATACTAACGGCCGTTGGAACCGCAAAATTAGATGTTTCCCGCAGAGGCGCTGAGACGCAGAGAATGACAGAAAATGAAATTGGGACAATGGTAATTGCAGCAGCAATTAATGTGCACCGCGAACTTGGACCAGGATTACTAGAGACGGTTTATGAAGTTGCCCTGGCTCGAGAACTGGCGGAGTTCGGACTGAAAGTCGAGCGCCAAGTTCCTGTCGCCATCACCTACAAGGGAATCCGATTCGATGAAGGTTTTCGGGCCGACCTTATCGTTTAAGGCAAAGTGATTTTAGAGCTGAAATCAGTAGAACGAGTAATTCCGGCTCATAAGAAACAAGTGCAGACCTATCTGCGGTTGACGCGCTGCAAGCTGGGATACCTGCTGAATTTTGGCGAAGAAGTCATGAAAACAGGGATTACTCGCTGTGTGAATGGCCTTGAAGAATGAAGACTCCGCGCCTCAGCGCCTCCGCGGGAGAATAAGAACAAAGGATAATCCCAACCATCGGCTTGAGGCGATTGGCGCATAAGGCGCGCCAACGCCTCAGCCGTAATGTTCAGATCATTGGTACGAAACGGGAATCAACACTCGGATCAAGAAAACGAAAGCCTGCTGGCCTCGCCTCGCGTAGCAGGAAGAGGACTAAAAGCAGCGCATTCAGTGCGGCCGCGGACCGGGTGCGAGGCTGCTCTCGGCGCTGGTTTACGGGCCTCTTCTCCATTCGCCCAGGCGAATTCCCCTTCACCATGCGGAGCTTGAGTTTTACCCACAGAATTTTGACAACGGGAAAGGCAAGGCCCGGCTATCAATAAGAGCGTGGATGGAGGCGGGGTGCCCACACCCCGCCTGAGCTTGCCCGTCACGGTCTGACGGCCTGAGGGCAGGCTGCCTCCATCATCCCTTTTCATCCTCTTGTTGGAAATAAATAGCCACGGATGAACGCGGATGAAACGCGGACAAATAAAAATCCATTCCTATCTCATCCGCGCAAATCCGCGTTAATCCGTGGCTAGAAAATAAAACCCGGGAATTGGACCTGGAGCCATTTCCAGTCACAACCGCAAACGATAATTATTTTCCAACAAGCCCACTTCACCGGATCCGTCAGCTGACGGACATAAAGCGCACTGGCCGGTGAGCGGATTCGTTATGTCAGCCGAACTGGCATGATTGGCTCCTCCACATTTTTTAAGCCGCTGCAGCGAAACCTCAATTATTATTTGGAAAACAAGAAATCTATTCGTTGCGGGAAAAGGAATTAGTTTAGAATGACTATGCCATTAATTCCTCAAGTTGTTGAGGCCTTATGACAATTTCCTCTGGATTTCCAATCCGCCCAAAAGAAAGGTTTCTCACCTTTGGCGCACCGAACATTGGCAAAGAAGAAATCGAGGAAGTGATCTCGACATTAAAGAGCGGTTGGATTGGGACGGGCCCCCGAGTCGCTCAATTTGAAGAAGCTTTCAAATTATACAAGGGCTCAGATAATGCCGCGGAATATCATGCCGCGGCAGTCAATTCATGTACAGCCGCTTTGCACTTAAGTATGTTGGCCGCCGGTTTGGATCCTGGGGATGAAGTCATCACTACGCCCTTGACCTTTTGTGCTACGATTAACGCCATTATTCATGCCGCAGCAGTGCCTGTCTTGGCTGATGTGGATCCCTTGACGATGAATATCGATCCAGTGGAAATCAAGAAGAAGATCACACCCAGAACAAGAGCCATACTGCCGGTTCATTTTGCGGGACGGCCCTGTGAAATGGAGGCAATCCTGGAGATCGCTCAAGAAAATCGACTCTTGGTTATTGAAGATTGTGCCCACGCCATTGAAACCGAGTATCATGGGAAAAAAGCTGGGACAATGGGAGATTTCGGCTGTTTTAGCTTTTACGTCACCAAGAATCTGACCACGGGGGAAGGCGGCATGGTATTGGCCAAAAGGCGGGAGGACATTGGCCGCATCAAAATTCTGGCCTTGCACGGAATGTCTCAGGATGCCTGGAAACGGTTTAGTGACGAAGGTTATAAGCATTATCACATCGTGGAATGCGGATTTAAATATAATATGATGGATATGCAAGCAGCAATGGGGCTCCACCAGCTTAAACGAGTGGAGGCCAATTGGAAAAGGCGGGAAGAAATCTGGAAGTTTTACGACAATTCGTTTCGCGCCCTTTCCATTGGGCTCCCGCACGCTCCTGAGCTAAACACACGACATGCTTATCATCTCTACACAATCTTGATCGACCAGAAAGGTTGTGGTATCAGCCGTGATGAGTTTCTAGTGGCAATGACAAAACAGAATATTGGCGTGGGGGTGCATTATCTTTCTATTCCCGAACACCCATACTATCAAGAAAGATTCGGCTGGGACTCTGAGAATTTTCCACATGCCAGACAAATCGGCAGACAAACCATTAGCCTCCCATTATCTGGCAGTCTGAGCGAGGAAGACATTTCCGACGTATCTGCTGCAGTAAAGCAGATCCTGAAGAACAATTGAATCCTGCAACCCTCAACCTTGTGGAGCTAGAACCAAAAAGTTGAAACAGTTGTCGATTCTCCCGAAAGACCCACCGAATCAGCAATTACAAAGCAAGGGGAAAAATGCTCCCCCCAACACAAACGGCAACTGCCAAGAAATTTTTCCCGTGCAATGAAAGCACCATCCGACCCTGCGGGGACAATGTCCACCTTTCTGATGCAGAACTCTTGATGCTCAATTATGAAATTATCATGACCGCACAAATTGGGGGTAGATAAAGCCATTTCGCAATAGGATTTGCAGAGCAAGACTATTGTCTTCCTATTTCAAAATTTATCGGAGCTCATTTACATCGTTACAACAACAAAATGCTCGGGCTAAAACAGGAAAAGAAGCATGAAATTTCCACAGAAATTCACTCTTCGATTGATTAGAAAACTATATTTTCTGAAATTAACCATCATGGAGACATTCTTCGGATTTGAGTATGTCTGTCAAGAAATTTCTCGTTGTTCTAAACATTATGTCGGAAATCTGCTGCGCCGATATGGGGCATCTGTTGGAGACAATGTCAACTTCAATGATAATATTCAGATCGACAACGCAACTGGAGACGAAGATGCAACCAGAGATTTCTCTAATCTCCACATTGGCGAGAAATGCTATATAGGCAAAGGAGTTTTTTTTGATTTACCTGACAAAATCACACTCGAAGATGAATGCATAATAAGTGCGGGGGTGAAGTTTATAACACATTCAGACTGCGGCAATAGAATCATGTCCCAGTGGTATCCACGGCAACGTGGGAATATTGTAGTGGGTTATGGCTCATGGATTGGGGTAAATGCGATAATACTCAAGGGTGTCGTATTGGGCAAATGCTGTATTGTGGCTGCAGGCTCCGTAGTTACAAATAGTTTCCCAGATTACAGTGTAGTTGCTGGAGTACCAGCAAAAGTCGTCAAAACACTCCAACCTCATGCGAACGAACCAAAAGAGTTCATGTAAATCCTAATGAATGAGGAATCATTTCAGGGTGCCTCATTCCTTGGGAGTATGATGTTTTGCGATGTGTTGTACGAAACCCACATTTCAACTGGTTCTATTTACAAAGCGCTCCATGGATCGACGTACATCTTGATGGACTTAAATTATGCTAACACTCTTGCTTATACTTGTTTTTCTAAAGCAGAATCTTTAATCCCCTTGTTGCTTTTAAACCTTTCATTGCACAAAGGATTATCGCAAGTAGTGTATTGTGAAAAGAAAAATTAAAGAACAGACCCACGAAGGGGGGAAAGTCCTAAACTTAGTTGAAAAAGGAGCATGACCTCACTTAAAACACGAGGTGTTTTACCGGCAAGTAAGACACTGAGATTAAGGAGATCATGCATGGGACAGAGAGTAATTGGAGCCGGAAAAAGAAGCAAGGGCAAAGAGAGAAGAAAAAAGAGACAACAAATCCAAGAAGAAGTTAGGACTTTGGACAGTCGGTTTGAACTGATCCAGATGTTGATCCCTCTAGGCTTGAAAGCAGTGGAAGAAGAATTACAGAAAGAGGTGGAACAGCTGGTTGGCCGCGGAGCCAGCCGGAGTCCGGAGAATCGACGCTGGGGAAGAAATCCAGGATCAGTCTACCTGGGAGATCAGAAAGTCAGAGTCGAAGTGCCGCGAGTACGAAATGTAGCGGTGCGCCAAGAAGTGCCTCTGGAGAGTTATCAAGCTTTTCGAAAGACGAAGGTGTTGGACCATCAGGTCCTGAATCGACTGATCTGTGGGATCAGCCAGAGGCAATATGAACAGGCGGCTCTCTGTGTGCCCGAGACGTTTGGGATCAAAAAGAGCAGTGTGTCGCGACACTTCATTCGAACCACGGCTCGGAAGTTGGAAACTTTTTTGAATCGGGATTTGAGCCAGCACGATCTTGTGGCGATCTTTATCGATGGGAAGCGGTTAGCAGAAACCGATATGATCGTGGCTTTGGGGATTACGCTCGAGGGTAAAAAGATCCTATTGGGATTTGTAGAAGCCAGCACAGAAAATCAACGAGTGGCTCAGGATTTTATCCAGCGACTGCTGGATCGAGGGTTAAGAACCGAACAGGAGATTCTCTTCATTATCGACGGAGCCAAAGGGCTGTATAAAGGGATCAAGGCGAGCCTGGCGGAGAAAGCCTTGATTCAAAGATGCCAATGGCACAAGCGGGAAAATGTAGTCAGTTATTTGAGCCGGGAACAAGCAAAACGATTCCGGCAGAAAATGCAGACGGCTTATCAGCAACCCAGTTATGAAAAGGCGAAAGAAGCCCTGGAGCGAATTGCTAAAGAGCTGCGATTGATCAATGGTTCTGCGGTGGAGAGCCTGAAAGAAGGGTTAGAAGAGACTCTGACTCTGCATCGTTTGGGATTGTTTGAAGAATTAGGCACCAGTTTTAAAACCACCAATTGCATTGAGAATGTGAATCGGCAATTGGAGCGGTTGACGCATCGAGTCAGTTACTGGAAGAACAGCGATCAGCGCCAGCGTTGGATAGCCACGTCGCTCCTGCAAATTGAGCCCGGGCTAAGAAAGGTGAAAGGCTTTCGTCATCTAAAAGCCCTTCGCAAAGCCATGAAAAAGGAAAGTCATCCAAAATCGGATCAAGCAGCCGCTTGAGGCTTATGCTCATTTTCAACTAAAAAAGGGCTTGACCCCACGAAGGGGTATTCATCAACATAGAGGCAAATTTCCTCGTGGCAAAAGAAATTAAAAATTTTCTGGTGAATCATATCCATGATAAAGAATTACGTCATTGCGCCGCCCAGTATTGCAGAGGCCGCCTGATTGATATCGGCTGTGGGACAAAACCCTATAAAGAATTACTTCACCCCCTCGTGACCGAACACCTCGGCGTGGATCATTTCGAAACCTTGCACGACAAAGCCAACGTGGATTTGTGGGGGACTGCTTATCATATTCCTGTTGAAAATGACTCCTTCGACTCGGCTCTCTGTACAGCCGTTTTAGAACATCTTGAAGAACCTGAAAAAGCCCTCCAGGAGTGTTTCCGGGTATTGAAGCCTGGCGCTTATGCTATCTACAGCGTTCCATTTATTTGGCATTTGCATGAGGAACCTCGGGATTTTTTCCGTTTTAGTCAATACGGACTACGCTACTTATTTAACAAAACTGGTTTTGAATTGATCGAAATAAAGGCTCTTTCCGGTTTTTGGGTGACCTTTGGACAACTATTTGTTTATAACATTTATCGTTTTAAGAAAGGTATATTTCGTTGGCTTGGCATCATCGATTTGGCAGGACTAATTATTCAATTCATTTCCTGGATCTTGGATCAAGTGGACAAAAGTGAGCAATGGACTTGGATGTACATGGCAGTAGTACGAAAACCAAAGACACCTTGAAGCAGCAGGCGACCAACAGCCTGCAATGGTCATATGCTTCTCAATTCGGAAAGCAATTAATCCAATTGATGAGCATGATCATAATTGTGAAGTTATTGCGCCCCGAAGACCTGGGCCTCATGAGCTTGACGATGGTGGTGATAGGGTTTGTGAATGTCTTTCGAGACTTAGGGACTGCGGCCGCAATCATTCAAAAGAGGGAACCAACTTTTCATCTTCTATCTTCTCTTTTTTGGACCAACCTTTGTATCAGTAGTCTGGTGCTCACTGGGATTTGGCTGAGTGCTCCCCTTCTTGCGGCTTTTTATAATGAACCAGCTTTGACAGATCTTCTACGGTGGATGGCTTGTATATTCTTACTTCAGGCATTCGGCACTATTCAACAAGCCATATTGGAGAAGAATCTGCAGTTTGACCGTTTGGCTAAAATTGAAATACTTACAACTCTTTTATCAGCCACATTGGGAATCTTATCTGCTTTTGCTGGCTGTCGAGTCTGGAGCTTGGTTTATCAATCACTAACTTTTGCTTTATTGAATTCACTCCTTTTGTGGAAAACCACAAAATGGGCTCCAATTTTTTTTTGGTCTTGGTCAGATATACG
Organism: uncultured Acidobacteriota bacterium; assembly: GCA_963803155.1. Lineage (GTDB taxonomy): Bacteria > Acidobacteriota > Terriglobia > Versatilivoradales > Versatilivoraceae > CAWDMN01. Next base: position 26,147 of record CAWDMN010000078.1, on the reverse strand, counting down.
GGGAGTTTTTGCATTTAGTCTGAATCTGACAGGATTCAATTTGGTCAATTTTTTCGCTCGCAATGCTGATTACATGTTGATTGGAAAATTCCTCGGCGCACGCTCTTTGGGATTTTACACTCTTGCTTATCGCATTATGCTCTACCCACTGGCAAATATATCATCCGTTTTGACAAGAGTATTGCTTCCAGTTTATTGTCAGGTCCAAAATGATAATGCCAGGATAAAACGTGCAGTCCTATTAGTGAATCAATCAATTGCAATTATTGTCTTTCCTTTAATGCTGGGGATGTGGGTTGTCATTCCCCGCTTTGTCTTACTTTTTTGGGGAGTTGAGTGGAAACCTGCCATACTTCTGCTAAGGATTTTGATCCCCATCGGAGCATGCCAGTCATTGGCTACTACAACGGGTTCGCTCTATTTGGCAAAGGGAAAAACAAACTTGATGATGAAGTGGGGCCTGTTTTCAAGCAGCCTGATCGTATTGTCCTTTATTATCGGGTTAAAGTGGGGGGTGACGGGAGTTGCCACAAGTTACGCAATTGCAATGGCACTATTAATCATACCCAGCTTTTCAATCCCCTTTAGGCTAATACAAATGCATTTGCATGAGTTGTTCAAAGCATTGTGGCGCATAACTTTTTCAAGCTTTTTTATGTTTATTATCATCTGGGGAATTTCTCTGATGCTAATCGACAAATGGACCAATCTAGGCCAATTAATGTTACTGGTACCAATGGGCTTTCTAATTTATTCCTTAATGATATGGGGCTTCCACCGTGCCTTAATATTAGAAATCTTGGCCCTTATCCGAAAAAAATAATAGTCTCAAGATGGGAGAAATAAATATTACCTTGCATTTTGCAGATTAATATCTGATTCACTCATAAGCTTTTTCATAGCCTGTCGCAAATTCGCATTCATTAAATGATTTTGAACTGGAGGCGATAATTCCAATGGAGTTCAAGCTATGCAAAACATAATCAAAAACACAGTGGATCTCAAGAGCTAACGGTCAACGCAGAAATGAGTCAACTGGAATTTCCCACCACCACCCAAAAAAAAATCGGAGTCATCCAATACGTTCCGGTTTGGCTCCCCCCAACCCAGATATGGATTTACAATCTGATCAAACACCTGCCGGAACATCTCAACAGTGCGATCTTCTGTGAAGCAGCAACAAATTTGGATGAATTCAGCGTTCCGCTGCTGCATCTGTTTTCTGAGGCTGGCTGGTGGGAACGCACTTGGGATCGGACCTTGAGATGGCTTTCTTGGCGGGATCACCTGGGTTGGCTTGTTCGGGAGTCTCAGCGGAAAAATTTTCAAATTTTGCACTCCCACTTTGGCAACGTCGGCTGGCAGAACCGGGAAGCCGCCTCACAGTGTGGATTGAAACACGTGGTCACCTTCTACGGGCAGGATGTCAACCGGCTTCCCCGCCTGGACCCTCGCTGGTATGGCCGTTATCAGGAATTGTTCCGGAAAGCAGACCTCTTCCTCTGCGAGGGCCCCCATATGCAGAAGTGCTTGATAGAAATGGGTTGTCCGGCGGAAAAAGTTCGTGTCCACCATTTAGGTGCCAATATCGGTAATATTCACTATCAACCCCGGCACTGGAATCCTGGTACCGAACTCAAGGTTTTGATTGCCGCTGCCTTCCGGGAGAAAAAAGGTATTCCCCTGGCATTAAATGCGCTGGGACAATTGAAAAGGAAGACTCCTCTCCAAATCACCATCATCGGTGATACTACAGCCGATCCGGCGTCGCAAAGTGAGAAAAAACGAATTCTGGAGGAATTGCAGGCGGCCAGGTTATCCGAGTTTACCCGATTACTGGGGTTCCAGCCCTATTCGGTCCTGATGAAGGAGGCTTACCAGCACCATCTGTTTCTTTCCCCCAGCCTTACAAGCACGGATGGAGATACAGAAGGGGGTGCTCCGGTTTCCTTAATCGACATGGCCGCCAGTGGAATGCCCATTATAAGTTCCACTCATTGCGATATCCCCGAAATCATCCTCCATGGTCAGACTGGACGGCTAGCACGAGAAGGAAGTGTTGAGGATCTGGTATGCCAATTGGAGTGGATGATGGAGAATCCCTCTGCATGGGAGGAGATGTTATGGAAGGGTCGCCAACACATGGAACGTGAATTCAACGTCGGAATCCAGGCCTCAAAGCTTGCCCAAATTTATGAAGGAATCGTTCGAGGATAATTTCTTGGGGGCTGTTCTCTTACCTTGGGAACATAGGTTTCCCGACTCATGTCCCTAATGTCAGTTGATAAAATTTTCCGGCTCACGAACAGGTGCTCATGAAAAAAAAGCACAAGATTTTAATGGTCTCGCACTCTTCCGGCCTTTATGGGTCGGAGCGCTCGCTGATCGAGCTTTGCTCTGCATTACGACAGAAAGGGTGGGACCTGCAAATGATTCTGCCGTCCGCCGGCCCATTGCGGGATTTGCTGGTGGAGGCTCAAATAGCCCATTTTATTCATCCTTTCAAGGGATGGCTGGCTTACAAAGTGTCTCCTTTAAGAACACTTTTCCACTCCGCTGTTAATTTCATGGCAAGCTGGTCCATGGCAAGAAGAGTCACGGAAAAACATTTTGAGCTGGTTTATTCCAATACCCTCGCATCTCCATTTGGCGCCATGCTGGCCCAACGATTGAACCTGCCGCACATATGGCACGCCCGGGAATTGGTGGAGGAAAACACGGGCGCCCGGTTCGAGCCAACCCGCGCCCAGGCATTGCAGTTTGTTAACGCGGTCAGCTGCCGGGTGATCTGTAATTCCAAGGCTGTTGCCCAGGAATTGAAGGAACATATTCCAGCGGAAAAGTTGGTGGTCATTTATAATGGCTTCCCAGACCTTGAAAATCCGAACAAATCCGAAAGCCACAAGCCTAAGGCCGGTTCTCCTCTCTCGCTTTGCATGGTGGGTTCACTGCATCCCTCCAAGGGTCACGCCGATGCCATTCAAGCTCTCGCGTTTTTATCAAGACAAGGAATCCAAGCAAGACTTCAGATTGCCGGCAACGGTCGACCCACTTATATCCACCAAATTTTACGCCTAGCGAATCAACTGGGGGTGGCGGATTACATAAAAATACTCGGCTACCAGCGAGATCCCAAGCCCCTTTTCCGGGATGCCGATATAGTTTTAATTTGCACTCGTTCGGAGGCATTTGGAAGAGTGGCGGTAGAAGCCTTATCGATGGGATGTCCTGTGATTGGAACTCGATCCGGGGGGTTGCCTGAAATCATCGAACCTGGAGTCACTGGATTGCTATATTCACCAGGGCATCCGGCGGAGCTTGCGGAACAAATCATAAATATGAAAAACAATGTTAACCTTTACGAGCAAATCTCGAGCAATGCCCGCCGAATTCTCCGGGAAAAGTTCAGTCTATCCAGTTCGGTGGAAGCAACCCATTTATTGCTGCAAAAAGTGCTCGAGCGCTCTTGATCCGACGCCTCCAATTCCATCTTCAATCAAAATGAGAGCCCTACAATATTGCGTGCCCGTTTAGCAAGAGGACAAGAAAAGGCACACTATGAGCCTGAGCCAAGGGCGGGCTAGTCTTTTAACCGAGCGGTCGGAAAACAACTGAGTTGCCTCAGATTTGTTGAAGAGCCATCTTTAGAGAAGCCACACATGACCGCGATCCCGTCAACACAAGATGATCAAAGTCAATTACATTTCCCATCGACTGAGATCTTCTAGTGAGAGAAATGAATTCCCTTCTGGGCTGCTTCACATCCACTTATTGAGCAACTTGTCCTATCTACGTGCGGCTCTTTCCTCAGCATAATAGGATTAACGGCTACCAACATTCTGTCTATTTTGAGGGATCGAAGAATTAGTTACAATGGAGGCAGTACAAAATAATCCTAATCTTTCATATCCGATCATATTCGAATATTCTGAAAACTATTGATTCTCCTTTGCTACAATAAGTTTTAATTATGACTGATCGATAAGGAACCCAATATTTCGTGGAACCTACCCTTGATATCATTATAGTCAACTGGAACACGGGCCGGGCGCTTCGCAATTGTCTTAATTCCATCGCCAAATGCCGGCGAGAGACTTTTGCGTTGACTCAGGTGATCGTGGTAGACAATGCCTCTACAGATGATTCCGCTGAGGGATTGGAGGAAAAAGAGATCCCGTTAGTTCTCCTCAAAAACGGTATGAATCAGGGCTTTGCGGCTGCCTGCAACCAGGGGGCTAGTCGGAGCTTCAGCGATTACTTGCTGTTTCTCAACCCCGACACAATCCTCTTTCCAAACAGCCTGCAAATTGCCGTTGACTTCCAGGAGATGCGCGAGAATTTAGCTTGTGGAATCTGTGGCGGGTTTGCTCTCGATGAAAATGGCCATCCCGCTGTTTCAGCGGCCCGATTCCCAACCCTTAGAATATTTTTTTGGAAGATGACAGGGCTATCCGTTTTATTCCCCAATTGGTTTCCCTCCCACTTTATGACGCCGGAGGAATGCCAAAAAAACCGCGCCGTGGACCAAGTCATTGGCGCATTCTTTTTAATCCGAGGGGACCTTTACCGCAAGCTGGGGGGATTTGACGAGCGTTTTTTCCTCTATTTCGAAGAAGTGGATTTATCGTTAAGAGCACGGCGACTCGGATATTGCTCTTTTCTAGTCACCGAATGTCGATACATCCATGAGGGGTGCAAAAGCTCAAATCAAGTATTGGGCAAACGGCTGTACTATTCTCTGAATAGCCGTCTTCTCTATGCTTTTAAGCATTATTCCAGAGCATCTGCGTGGAGTCTCATGATGCTGACATTTTCGCTGGAATTTGCCATCAGGCTGTTTGTAACATTGCTGAAACTTTCACCTCAACAATTTGGACATGTACTGAAAGGATACCTTTTAACCGCCCATTCCATGCTGCGCAAGGGATTTTTCCGATGATTCTCGATAAAAGGGATGTTTTGCCCAAGATTGATGGATCTACATTGGAACTAGGATGTGGCAATCGGCGCAGAATTCCTGATGCCATCACCATCGACCGTATCGACTATGACTGTGTGGATATTGTGGGAGAAGTCTTTGAAGTCTTGGAACAAATTCCCGACAACTGTATCCAGCGAGTTTATTCTTCACATTTCTTCGAACATATTGAGAATTTGCCACTGCTAATGAATCACCTGACGCGCATTCTCAAAGCAGGAGGAATTCTTCACGCCGTCGTTCCTCATTTTTCCAACCCATATTTTTATTCCGATTTGACTCACAAGACTTCTTTTGGACTATATACATTTTCTTACCTTGTGAATGATTCTCTTTTTAAACGTAAAGTGCCGCAATATTCCAAGCCATTCCCTTTTTCTCTGAGCCGGGTCAGGCTGATATTCAAATCTTCTCCCCCCTTTTATTTCAGGTACATATTCAAGAAGGGCCTGGAATATATCTTCAACTTGCATCGAGGCATTCAGGAATTGTACGAGGAAAACCTCTGTTATTTTTTCCCCTGCTACGAGATTTGCTTTGAAATGAAGCGGCTCAACAATTCACCGGCTGAATCTTCGCCCGAATCAATCCACGACGGATTCCTCCTATGATCAATTGCAGAAGTTGGGGAGGAGCAGCCTTGGCCCAATGGCGGCCACCGATACGATTTGTGCCTGTTCATTCATTCTTTGTGGAACCGATTTCCATTGAAGGCAGCGCGGTATTAGTCAATGGCATGGCAGGCCTTGGCCAAGTGACCAAACTATTTCTGGTTCATCTTTTCGTTGCCATTAAAGCTTTCAGCTTAGATAGCGCAATATATCAGAGTCATTAAGACTCGACCCGATTCTAAGAAGAAACTCTCATTATTGATCTATGATCCGAACTGAAACTGCTCATCAAAATCCCTTCGCAAAATATCGGGAGAGCCTCCTGGGGGGATCAATTTTAGTCTTGACTGCCCTTGTTTACCTCTTCGCCCTTCCCAAGGATTTTGTCAACTGGGATGATCCCATTTATATACTCAATAATCCATTGATACAAAAACTCGACTGGAATTCCCTTTACAAAATCCTCACCGAACCATTTGAGGCCAACTATCATCCCTTGACTTTGATCTCCTACGGTTTTGACCATGCTATTTGGAAATTCAATCCTCTTGGATATCACATCCACAACTTGTTTTTGCATCTTGCTACAGTCCTGATGCTCTTTTTTAGTCTAAAAAAAATCCATCTGGAAAAGTCTACAATTTTCATCTCTGTTTTTCTCTTTGCCATTCACCCTGTCAATGTGGAGTGCGTTAGTTGGGCTTCAGAACGAAAGAGTCTCCTCGCCGCCTTTTTTTTTCTTGTCTCCTTCCATCAGTATGTCTCTTTTCGCCAATCCGGCCGACTGCTTCCCTATTTAACCTCATTCCTTTTTTTTCTGCTTTCGTTGCTCTCGAAAGCAAGCACCATTGTGGCGCCATTTTTATGGATGGCATTTGACCATTTTATTGAAAAGGTGCCCATTCGCAAACTTCGATTATATGAGAAGCTTCCTTTTATCGTTCTAGCCGAATTTCATTTTTTTATTTCCATGGGTGCCGCCAGCCGTGGTCATTCATTGTTTTCTTACCATAGTGGCGGAGCTCTCCAAAGCATTTTTAATTCCAGCGATATTCTTGCCCGCTATTTGGGATTATTGCTCTGGCCCGATGGTTTAAGTGCCTTGATTTATCCTCAAGGGGATTCAATCTGGCGGGACGCGGGATTATGGATCGTGTTAATAGGATTATTTGCTTTTCTCAGAAAATCCCGTCAAGACCTGAGTTTTTGGGCCGTCTGGTTCTTCTTGTTTCTCGTTCCCGTGCTGAATTGGGTCCCTCTCCCTATCATGATGGCGAACCGGTATCTCTATCTGCCCCAGATCGGGATCTGGATTCTTCTAGCGGAAATGTTTCGTTCTGTATGCGCATGGAGGAATAAGCCTTTTGGAGAAGAAAGTTCTTGCCGCTGGATCACCCCTTCAAGCCCATCACACCCACATAATATTCCTCTCATCAAACTCATTTTGCCAACTATGGTGGTGGTTTTTTCCTTTTGGGCTTTTTTTTTGCTGAGCCAGACAGTCCGGACCAATCAAGTGTGGCGAAATAGCAATGTACTTTGGAACGATGTTTTGGCAAAATTCCCCCAAAGCGCGATCGCCCATTTCAATCTCGGGGCCTACTGGCAAGAACGAGGCGAATTGGCAAGGGCAGCGGCTCAATTCGCTGCCGCGATTCAACTCGATCCAAGGGCAGGTCCAGCCTACGCGGGACTTGCCAAATATTATTTGGCGGAAAATAACATCAAAGGAGCCATTCAGTTCTTGCGTGCAGCCCTTGAGGTAAATCCGGATTCCGATGTCTTTTTAATAAATCTGGCCTCAATCTATCAATCTCACGGCGAGCCTAAATTGGCTGCTAAAGCTTACTGCCAGGCCATTTCAGTCAATCCAGAAAACCTGGGCCTTTACAAGAACCTTTTTGACGTCTGTCTAGATGGCGGGGAATACCCAGTTGCCCAGGAGGTTGCGCGTCAATTCGTTTCTCGTTTTCCCGCGTTGCCTGATGGATATTTCTGGAGTGGAATATGTTATGGTCAACAAAAACAATATGAGAGAGCGCTGCAGGCTCTCAACCAATGCCGGTGCCGGTTATTGAAGGATTCCACAAAATATCTTGAGGTTTCAAGCGCCATTGAAAATATTAAAAAAAATATGAGATCTTCCCAATAAAGAGAGGGTTGTAATTGAAGAATGGCAACTCCCGCGTATATTGAAAATTTTCATTCTGGTAAAATTGATCCCTGCTTCACAAACATTGATCTTGCAAAGAATTTTCCAGAGATATTCTGTCTATAACATTGACTTCCCATGAAATTTCAGGCATATATTTTCAGCTGACATTTAGGCCGCCCTCTTTTCTATGACCCCTGTAATCGCTGCCCATAATTTGACCAAGGTTTTCCGAACTGGATTTTGGAAGACCCACTCTCTCCGCGCCCTGGATCAACTGACCTTGGAGGTGTGGGAAAACGAAGTGTTTGGCTGTCTGGGGCCGAATGGGGCGGGCAAGTCTACCACGCTCAAAATTCTCATGGGGCTTGTGTATCCCACTTCCGGGGAATTGGAAATCCTAGGCCGTACACCCTATGATCTTCGAACTCGGAAAGTAATTGGCTATCTTCCCGAACATCCCTATTTTTATGAATATCTCACCGCCGAAGAATTCCTGAAATATTATGCCGGTCTGTTTGAACTCCCCCCTCCCATGATCAAGGAGCGCGTGGGTTATTACCTGCATCTGGCGGGAGTTTACGAATATCGAAAACTTCAGTTGCGCAAGTTTTCCAAAGGGATGATTCAGCGGGTCGGAATTGTTCAAGCGCTGCTCAACGATCCCAAGGTGGTTTTCTTGGATGAGCCCATGTCTGGATTGGACCCCATCGGGCGGCGAGAGGTCCGTGATTTGATATTACGGCTAAAGGAACAGGGGAAAACCGTCTTCTTCTCCACTCACATCCTCAATGACGTGGAACAACTCTGTGACCGGGTCGCCGTGCTGAACCGGGGCAAGCTCGCCGGCACGGGGCTGTTGAAAGAGATCATCTCCCAGGAAATTCAACACATCGAAGTGGTGGCTAGTGGCATCGGCGAAGAAGCGCTGAGGGCTCTTTCACAAACGGGTATTGCGATTCATTCCACCGGGACCACCCTGCGGTTGGATCTGCGGGCGGATTCGAGGCTGGGTCCTATCATCGCTCAAATCGAGGAGCTGGGAGGGCATATTCTCTCGGTGAATCCTGTCCGTCAAACCATGGAAGAATATTTCTTTTCAGTCTTGGAAGAATCCAAAGTGGATTCACCCGTTTCCCAAAGTCCCGCGTGAACCGAGTAAAGTTTAGAGTGACATGAAAATCCTTTTGATTGCCAAAAATACTTTTAAAGAGTGCGTTCGCGACCGGGTGCTCTACAATCTGGTGGTCTTTTCAATTCTGATGATTGCCAGTTCCCTGATCCTTGGGGCCATCACCATCGGAGATGTCAAGCAGATTATTGTAAACCTGGGGCTCAGCGCCACTTCGATCTTCGGAGTCTTAATCGCCCTCTTCATTGGAATCCAGCTCGTTTACAAGGAGATTGATAAGAAGACTATTTACAGTCTGCTCGCCAAACCGGTGGCGCGGTATGAATTCATCCTGGGAAAATTTCTCGGATTAGCCATGACCTTGGGTGTCAATGTTCTGGTTATGTTGACTGGCATTTATGCCGCCATCTTTTACTTGAAGCATTCCGTGGAAATCACGGATTTAAATATTATTCTGGCCGGATTCATTATTTATGTCGAATTGCTTTTGATCGTAGCGCTGGCCCTTTGCTTTTCCACTTTTTCTACTCCAGCTCTTTCAGCCTTATTTACCTTCGCCGTTTATGTGATGGGGCATTTCAATCCGGATCTCCTGCTTTATGCTCAGAGTCTGAACTCAGCTTCGAGCAGTTTTTTTTTAACCGCGATCTATTATTTGCTCCCCAATTTCGGTAATTTTCAGGTCATTAGCCGGACAGCCCATGGATTATTTTTGCCTGCTCAAGCATATCTGCTCGCTTCGGCTTATGGACTCATTTACATTTTTATCGTATTGATATTGTCCATTTGGATTTTTCACAATCGCAATTTTAAATGATCCACAATGAAAAATCGTTTCCCCCGTATTGGTCTAATTTTGGGAGGAGGATTGGGAATCCTCTGCCTTTATTTTTTGCAGGTAGAAATTGACCGGTTTACTCCCTTGCTCGGCCCCCCGCCTGAAGTGCTCTATTTCTCCTCGGGGAAAATATTAAAGGAACTATCATTGGGCCATGAAGGCCTTATGGCTAATCTTTATTGGATGAGAGCAGTCCAATACTTCGGCGATAAAAAAATCCGCAAACAGACTGAATTCCCTCTGCTGCCCGCTTTGATCGATTTGGCCGCGGTCCTGGATCCTGATCTAGTTGAGGTTTATCAGTTTGGTTCGATTTTTTTATCCGAGCCTGCCCCAGTGGGCGCGGGTTCCCCGCAAGAGGCAGTCAAACTGCTTCAGAAGGGGATTCTCCACAGGCCCGCGGATTGGCGGCTTGACCGGGATTTGGGATTTGTCTATTACTGGTATTTGAGAGACTATCCCTCCTCAGCTCAGGCATTCCTGCGGGGCTCAAAAAATCCCAAGGCTCCCACCTGGATGAGAACCATGGCGGCACAACTCTCCGCTCAAGGGGGAAACCGACAAACCGCGCGCTTCTTGTGGCAACAAATCTACGAGACCGCCACGGATAAGAGTATCCGTGAAAATGCCGCTGAGAATTTGATGGGGTTGATCGTTGAAGACGATTTGGAGTATCTTCAAACCCTGGCCGACCGGTGGAAAAAACAAAGCGGGAAAAACCTCCACTCTTTTCAGGAGTTGGTTGCTACAGGTTTTCTGAGGGAGATTCCGCGCGATCCAAAGGGATTTCCGTACCAGCTCGATCCCGGTTCGGGAGTGGTTAGGCTCCACCCGAGCAGCACGATCCGCAGGTTTAGTCGATGAAAATCCAAGACAGTGTGGAAATCCGCTACGCGCCTAATGAAAGTATTAAGGTGTGCATAATAGTCCGGAGGAAAAGAGGCGGGCAGGAGCCCGCCTTCTAGAAAATGCCCTGAAAGGGCACAAGATATTAGCCGGGGGTAGGCCGTCGGGCAGGACGCCCGACGGCCTACCCCCCCCCGGATTTGGAGATTTTGTGTTATGTTCCCCTTCCCCCGACGACGGGGGAAGGGGTGAGGGAATAGGGGTAAAAAGCTCCTCCTGATTATTTTGCACAGATTAATAATTATCCGGTGGGCGGAGATAAAGTTTCTTCCTTCCTTTTCCGGCTAAAATCGCAATGAACAGCACAGGCTTACGATATTGAAATTTATTTATGGATTCTTTAAGGAATAACTGGAATCAATCGAACGGGGGATTGGTCTGGTTGCAGAATCCAAACCTTCCGATCTTTGAAATACTGGATTAATCGCTGGTCCTCCTCCTGGCCCATGGATCTGGCCCAAACCACCGGCGAGAGATCGATTTCTGCCTTATTATAAACCCATTCAGCAGCCGCTGGATGGTGAGACGAGTAATCAACTAATATCAGGTGCTTTCCATTTTCCCCCAGGTTTTTTTCAATATTTGAACGAATAAATCTCCAGCTGCTGGAGGGGATTCCCAGATGGCTGCTGAGAGGCAGCAAAGCGGCACAGAGCAATAAAGCCGGCAAAATCGCCGGGTAACTTGAAATGAAGCGCTGCCCCCATCCCACATGACCGCTCATTGACCGAAGCCCCCAGGCCAGCCCCAAATAAAACAAGCAACAAAAAGGCGCGGCATAATGCGGTAAGACCCAAGTCTCGGAAAGGAAACCTGCCGCTATCCCCGCACTCACCAGAAAAAGGCAGTGATCAGATTTTTTTCCTTTTAAGAAAAAGAATACGACAGGAATGAACAGCAAGGGGTTGTAATAAAATTCAAATAGAATTTTTGTCTTTTCCGATACTCCAAGCCAGAAACCGCTCCAATGCTTTTGAGCCTGATAGAGGGGGAGCATTTGATCAACATAAAAGTCATTCATGACCCGATGATTGTAATGCGGCACCGTGCGCTGCTCGGCATAAAGAAATAAAGGGGCAACAGCATAGGTTTTTTCATATTTTTGAAATGGCATTTCCCACCAAGTTCCAGTTCCTGCCCGGTTGTAAATGAACATCCAGGCCATAAGGAGAGTGAGGCAAATGCCGAGGGGTAGGATGAGATGCTTCCCAAGATCTCCTCTTTTCATCTTTGGATTGAAAAAAAGTCCTCGCCCTGAGAATACGACAATCGGCAACAAGGCAAGAAGCCCTTCATAGGGCCTTGAATTGGCCAAAAGAATCGCCCCAATTCCTAAAATGGTGGTGTTCTTCCATGAAGGTGAAAACCGCAATCGCCCCCAAGCCCCATAAGCAAGTGAGCCACCAAGGGCAGCGACAGCTCCGCCCCAAAAACTCTGTCCCCAATAGCCATAATGGGCCGCTGGCATCATATGCCCCAACACATTGAACTGAACGACAGCCATCCCTCCGACCCAAAACACTTCCCTCGGCGAAAGCCAAGCTCTAAGCATCCAGGCCAGGGCTGACGAAGCCAATCCCAAACTTAGCCAAACGCCCGCAATCGGTGCATGAAATAACATTTGGCCAAGTGCCAGAAAGAGTCCCTGCCCCGGGGGATATTTCGAGAGGTAGAACGGTTGTTGGAGAACATGGAAAGTTTCGAAAAAAATCCAGCAAGAATGCGGTGGATTTGAGAGCCGTCCATGGGAAAAAGTGTCCGCCGCCAGAAGATAGCTGAATTCATCATGAACGCGCGGTTCGGGCCAGGAAATGAGAAGTGATAGCGTCATGCTAAGGAGCAGCGAAAACAGACCAGGAGTCAGAACGAGCAACCAATCATTCCTATAAAATCTTTCAAGCGCTCCATCGATGCGTGTCGACCATTTCGACAAAAAAGGAGTGATCCCCCAAAATGCAATAATGCAATAAACCAATATTAAAATGATTTCCCAATAAAAAAGTGAAGACATTGAAATCCCGGCTAGGAAAGAATTGTCATTTGAGGCCGCCAGCAAACAAGAAAAATGAGCAGCCCCAAAGCAGACAAGCTAATTATTTGCCCCCAGCGGAATGAGGACGGGGTGTATTTAAAGATCACCTCGTTTTTCCCCCTGGAAAGGGGAATTCCACAAAAGACGTGGTTGATCGACTCCACCCGAACTTCTTTTCCATTTACAAAAGCCCTCCATCCTGGGAAATAACTATCCAAAAGGACGAGCATGCCTGACCTGTCGGGCTCAGCTTGGAGAATAATCCGCCCGGGAGAATAATTGAGCAGACGAACAGGTTGCACTTTTGCATCAATTCTCTCCGCTGGATTTTGGGGAGAAGTCGTTTCCTTCTTCGAATCCGGGGTTGCCGTTTGTGGTGGCAAATATTCCCGGAAAGTAAAATGATCCTCTTTTAATTTGGGAGCAGCCGTGAAAAAAGCCCTCGGCAAGGCGGCAGGCAATCGATAAATGAGGAGCAGCTTATCACTGTTAATATCAAAAGCCTGGATCAACGAGACTAGAGGACTGGATATCGGCCCCATGGAAATCAGATAACGAACATTTAATCCTTCCAGGAACTTCAACTGGTCTTCGAGGGATTCGAGCCCTTTGAGTTCCGCATTGATCAGTTGACTAGGCATGGTCTCCAACCGGTCCACCGCATCAGTGACGGCATAATAAATATGATCCTTAGCCGCGAGGAACTGGAATAAGGTTGCCTTATAAAAGACACTTTGCCATATCATAGAATCCGTTTTCCCCAAGACGCGATAAGCCTCTTTTCCCTCCATATTTGAAATTGATCGGTAGATCCGTCCCGGGCCTTCTTTTTCGGTCAGAGAATTGATGAAGTGAGCAGTCGGGCTGGTCTGAAAAAAATCAGTGGAAGTAAGAGGATTAATGGTCACGTTGCAGATAAAAAAATCCGAGAGGACTAAAGCAGAAAATGAAAAGATAACCACCCAGGTATGAATCTGCCGCCACAAAGAGAGGAATATGGCAACTCCCCCCAGCAAAAGGATAAGAGTGGCATGCTTTAGTTCCAGAATAAACAAAGGGAACGGCATTGAAATTAGCGATTTTGAAATGCCCCACTGGCGTCCCATCCAATCTGCAACTCCCGATTCCAAAGACTGCAGCAACGCGGGGAAAAGAAGCCCCAGGATTCCCAACCCCAAAAGCACGGCCCAACCAACCATGTATTTTTTCAGATATTTGGGATTTTTTGCTCTGATCTCGGCGAGGGCATCGTAACCCATTCCGGCTAAAAGCGAAAGACTGAGGATGGCTCCCAACACATATTTCACTGGATAACGACCATAACGGAAAATGGGGATAGAGTGAAACAGCCAGGAATATAGCGGTGTGTATTTGCCCAGCGCCAGCAAGAAAAATAAAAACACCAGCCCAATCAGCCAGCGGGAATGCCAACACTTCCTGAAATGGAACACTCCGAGAATAGCAAAAAAAAGGGGGAGGAGCCCAAAATAGAGTGAGAGAAGATAGGGTTCCCGGTTTTCAAACAAACCTTGAGCCCAAAATGTGTTGCTGGCTAATTTCAAATAATCGCCGAAAATTTGGGGGAGAAACATTTGGACCAGGTTTGCCGGATGCATGGACCAGTAAGTGGCGCTGCTGAATTCCACGCCTCCATATCGTCCCGAATAGCGGATTAATTCAAGAGTGGGCAGGATCTGAACCGCGGACAAAGCCAGAGCAACAAGCCCGACGGCGCTCAAAAGGATTAGCTTTTTGACAATCGATGAAATTGGCGCCCTCTCTCGAAGCAATAGGCAACCAAGCAAAGTGCCCAAAAAAATGATCACCGTGATAGTGGAAGTAGGTTCCAAAAGCAGCAAGAAAAAGGCCAGCAAGATGGCACATCCAGCCAGACGCAACCAGGTGAATCTTTCCAGGAATCGACAAAAAGCCCAAGCAAGACCCGGCAGAAACGCTACGACGGGGAGGATATTAAAGACATTCAAAAATGAGAGGGTCACGCCGCAAAAATTATAAATGACCGCGGAAAAAAAAGCTCCCTGGAGAGAGAGTTTGAAAACCCGCGCTAAAAAAAAAGTTGCCAGACCGCCTAGAACACAATGGAGCACAATATGTAAATTGAAGGCCTTTTCAAAAGGCATCAGATGGAAAAGAATCTGGGTCGGATATAACGCCATGGAATTGGGATTGGCCAATAGTGGTTGTCCCATTTGAAAATAAGGATTCCATAACGGCCATTCCCCCCGAGCATAGGCCTCCGTAACCAGCTTTTTTAGTGGATAATGAAAATTAGCCACGTCGCGAAGAAAAAAAATCTTATCAGTGAAAATTACATCAAAAAAGAAAATGCCATTGAAGAGAATCAGCATGAGCACCCATGGGCAGCTTGACGACCAATCCAACATTTTTGCCGCTCTCTTCAGGCCTAGATTCAAGTGCATCTCAGCTCAATCTCCTTTCCGCCTTTATCGGTTTCAGCCAAGCGTGGGGCCTCCAACCAACTAAACATGCCCTTTATCATGTGGCCATCAAATAAGATTTATTGTTGGAATAAAATAAATCTCGCGCGGAGACGCAGGGAAGCAGAGGAAAAACAATAAAGCATCTATCAATTCTGTCATCCTCTCTCAGCGACTCTGCGCCTCTGCGCGGAAATAATGGCAATGCCTCATCGGAAATAAAAAACTGTATGTCAATAAGCTTGCTTCACCTGACCAGCCCGTAAGGAGCGCTGGCAGATGAGCAGCAATGATAGCTGCCACAAAGTACCCATCATTTCGGCCACATTCATCCCGGAAAGGATCAAGTATCAGGCCCCAACGTGCGCAAATTCAGCAAGAACTTAGGTTGGTATTTGGGCGCAATACTCATAAAAATTTTGGGCCAAAAATTCACAAGGATAAAAAACTCTTCATCCTAAGAAAGTTGAAATGCGAAAATATAAAAAGAACATTGACTACTCAGCTCTCCGCTGCCCTACGATCAAATCAATAGGCACAAAGCCAAAGAGAGCCTTGAGGGTGGCCGCTTATGAATCGCGGACCAAGGCAGGTCAAGCTATGCTGATCGCTCATTGACACTTCGCACTTTTGGCATGGTGAAACCAAACAACCATGCAAAGCGAAAAAGCGCGAAGCGTTAGCAAATGATCAGCATGGCACTACAAGACCAGGCCAGTGAATTCCCTTCAAATCCAAAGAGAAAGCGCCTGGGCCTGAGTAGTCACAAAAAATAAATTGGGGGAATTATCCTGACCCAATAAAGGAGGAAATGGTTATTCAGAGAACTCCCGGGGTAGCTAATACCACTGCCCCGGGAAATAGGCAATCATTAACCGCGGCTGGATTTCGCCTTGGGAGCAATTTCGGGAGGTGAACCTGGGGCGGCGCCATTTTTTGCCGGGAGAGGGATCCCCAAAATTTTCCTCAACTCTTCTTCAAGCTGCAGGGCGATCTCCTTATTATCTCTCAGGAATTGTTTGGCATTCTCGCGGCCCTGCCCCATGCGGTCTCCTTTATAAGAGAACCAAGTGCCGGATTTTTCAACGATATTTTTCTCCACCCCAAGATCCAGCAGGTCTCCTTCTCTGGAGATACCGACTCCATACATGATATCGAATTCCGCTTCACGGAAAGGGGGAGCCACTTTGTTTTTTACCACTTTCACCTTGGTCCGGCTGCCCGTGACCTCATCTCCATCCTTGATAGCGGCGGTCCGGCGGACATCTACGCGGACTGAGGCATAGAACTTCAAGGCGCGCCCACCCGTGGTGGTTTCGGGATTTCCGAACATGACTCCAATTTTTTCGCGGATCTGGTTGATAAAAACCATGGTGGTTTTCGATTTGGAGACAATGCCGGTCAATTTGCGCAAGGCCTGAGACATCAGCCGCGCCTGTAATCCCATATGTGCGTCTCCCATTTCGCCTTCCAATTCCGCTTTGGGCACCAAAGCCGCCACCGAATCGATGACGCAAACATCCAAGGCTCCGCTTCGAACCAGCATTTCCGCAATTTCCAGAGCCTGCTCACCACTGTCAGGTTGTGAGACCAGAAGGTTGTCCACATCGACCCCGAGTTTGCGGGCATAATTAGCGTCCAAGGCATGCTCCGCATCAATGAAGGCGGCCATCCCCCCAGTCTTCTGGGCCTCGGAGATAATATGCAATGCCAGCGTGGTCTTGCCGCCCGATTCCGGTCCGAAAATTTCAACCACCCGTCCTCGCGGCATTCCCCCCACTCCCAAAGCTGCATCAAAAGAAAGGGAACCCGTGGGAATCACACCCATGGGAGCCATCGCGTCATGGCTTCCCAACCGCATGATGGAGCCCTTTCCGAACTGCTTTTCAATTTGGGAGAGTGCCAGATCGATCGCTCTGCCCCGCTCGACTTTATCATCCGCCATTTGCTTCCTCCACAATTTCAGTATTAATTAAGTATCCAATCCAAGGAACGAACAATCAGGACTTTTTAGCATGTAGGTTTTTCACACTCGACATAAACGCTCAGAAAGGCATGGAACCGATCTGTTCGGGCAACTGCCGCAATAATCCCAAGTGGAGCGACGTAATCCGCTCGTAAATCTGGCGAGCTTCATTCTCGTCGTAAATATGACTGGTCCGATTCCGGTCTTCCAGCATATTAATCCAACCTTCTCCGTCCCGCAATAGTCCTGCGCTGAAAGCCTCTTTGATGACCGGACGCGGACCATGCACTTCTACTCCTTGTCCCCGCAAATATGCTTGCAACCATTTCCAAGCCAGTTCAAAGGAAAATTCAAATCGTTGGATGACCCCGTCAATCACGATGGGATTATCGACGGGTAGAACAGCTCTTTCGTTAAGGCGCCGCAAGGCATTTTGGTAATCCCTACTAAGCTCGTTCAGCCGATTCGCGTTCATAAATCAAAATGCCCTCAATTTCGATTCTCTCTTTAAGGCTTTTCTTCGCCAGGTTCTTCACATCCACCACATCAAATTTTAAAGGAGTGGAGACTTCTTCTTCCAATTGGTCCCGCAATAGATTAAGCCAGGATTCTTGCGCATCCTGCCTCCAAATGGCCAAATCTACATCTGAATACATTCTTGCCTCCCCGTTGCTCCTCGACCCGAAGATAGCTGCTTTTTCGATTTGGGGGAAATGGCAAATGATTTTGCGAATTTGCTCAAGCACGGGCGGAGGCAAGTCCAGAACAGGCACATTCAATCCTTTCCATCCACGGATTTGTCGTTTTTAGGTTTTGCTCTCCGCGCCATAAAATTCAATTGCAGTTCATCGGAGACCAAGCTTTCCATCCCTTCATCGGCCAGGCGGGGTAGTGTCTTCCCATTCAAGCCAGCATCCAGATAAACCGGATTCTCAGGCGACTGGCCTAGAGCCGCGCGGAAGCGGATATCCCTAGGATTCAACCGGCAGGCAGTTTTAAAACACTCGTTTGCCTTTTCTTTCTGGTTTTGGGCGAGAAAGGTCAATCCCATCTGGAAAAAGGCCTCGCCATTTTGAGGATCGATTTGAATGGCTTTTTTCATGTGGCGGATTGCCTGGCGAAGCTGACCCCGATGAGAATAAATGATTCCCAGAAGCAGATGAAGGTGGGGAATCGGCTTAATGTCTATGGCAACAGAAAAGTATTTCAGAGCTTTGGCTTCTTCTCCCAGAGACAAAAAAACATCCCCCAAGGCCAGATGGGCCAACGGCGACGAAGGAGTACTTGCTACTGCCCTTAACAAACAATCACGCGCTTGGGAAAAATTGCCTTTGCGACGAGCCAGCAGACCGATAAGCAGATTGGCTTCAAAATTCTGGGGATTTTCCTTCAAGACTTGTTCCAGACATTTCCCGGCCATCCGGAAGTTTTGCCTCTGGTAATGGAATTTACCGAGGAAAATCCTAATGGCAACATTATCCGGATCCATGGCAAAGGCCTTTTCGAGGCTTTGCACTCCCTTTTGAAAATTGCGCTTCTCAAAAAATTCCGCGCTTTCCTCTACTTTATGGACAAAATTCTTTCGATCTTTCCCGCGATACGCTCCCAAAACAGAGTGCTTCCAGTTTTCAAATCTCTCCCTTTCTTCCGTCTCCTGGAGCCGGCGGGTGATACGGCGCTGCCAGCCATCCTCCAAATTATCTATGCCCGGCAATTTGCTCTTTTTTAAAACCTCCACAATCGTCTCGATCATAGTGTGGTCATAGAAACTTTCATTGGCCAGTTGCTGCATCACCTGGTAAATTTCGTCAAGCCTTTCCTCCAAACGGGCAATCCCATGTTCCAACGCACTGATTCTCTCCAGGAAATGTTCCTCCCAAACCGGAATCTGACCTTCCCCTGCGTTGAGGTTCGAGATAATCATCAATCGTGTTCCACAGCGGGAACAGGCCTCATCTCCTACTTGATTAACAGTCCCACACTTCTGGCAGAGAATCATTTCTTCCCTTTTCATATACAGCCCATCGACGGGCATCTGTTTGATTTATTATCCCACACTTTACTTTTCAAGTTTCCAAATATCTACCCCAAAAAATCGACCCTATTTCCTTCGACTTTCAGTCCAAAATCCCATGAGGGCACGGGAGGAAAATTTATACACTTTTGTTCAGGATCTGACAATGGTTTCCCGCTTAAAATGACATTTGGCGACGAAAAATTCGAATACAAGACACACCTGATTGCAGCTAAAACTCTAAGGGGGGGGGAACCATAGACACAACCAATTGCGCAAATTCATTCTCATACTATTAAGCTGAAGCTTCGGCCGGAATCCGCTGAACGTGCTCCCGCTCTAATGTCGAGTTCAATTTCAAAGTCCCGCCATTCACAGGGACTTGGCAGTAGTTCAGAGGATAGACTATAATTATCATTGGAGAGACCGACATGATTAAAAATATCGAGTGGCTTCCCAAATTCCCGTTTCAGCGCCATACCCGGAATTTGCTTTCCTTTCTGCTGCTCACTGGATGCCTGCTTGCCGCATCCTTTAACTTTCTTAGCGCTCCACCGGATGACACTTCTACTTTGCGGGTGAATGTCGACCTAGTGAACATCCTTTTTACAGTCACGGATGAAAAGGGCCGTCTGATCCCTGATTTGCCGAAAGAAGCTTTCCAGGTTGAGGAAGACGGCCGTCGCCAAGAAATTAGCCGTTTCTCGCATGAAATTACGTTGCCATTGACTCTGGCATTATTGATTGACAGCAGTCCAAGTGTAGAATCAATCCTGGGTCTGGAACAGCAAACGGCCATGGAATTCTTTAGGGACGTCCTGCGGACGAAGGACTTGGCCATGGTCATCAATTTTGACCGAAGCGTCAACCTCTTGCAGGATTTCACTCCGCAACTTGGTCTCTTGGAGAAGGCCATAAATTCGATTCGAATTGGGGGAGGCACCGCCATTCATGATGCCGTCTTTTTGGCCTGCGATGAAAAATTGAAATATGAAGCGGGTCGAAAAGCGATTATTCTAATAAGCGACGGTGCGGATACCGTAAGTAAACTGAAGATGAAAGAAGCACTCGAAGCTGCCCAGCGGGCCGACGCGATTATTTATGGCATTTCCGACAGAGCCGGAGGATCATTTTACCATGCCTTTGAGCGCGATGACGGGACTTTGAAAAAATATTCAGAAGAAACGGGTGGCCGGGCGCTCTTTCCATCCAAACCTCAGGATTTGAAAAAGGCCTTCGACGCCATCCAACAGGAGCTTCGCAGCCAATATAGTCTCGCCTATAATCCTTCAAACACTGCGCGAGACGGGAGTTATCGGGCTATTAAAATTATATCAACACAATCCAAGGGACTAAAAATTCGCGCTAGAAAAGGGTATTATGCTCCGAGATCCTGACAAGGGTCCACTCAGAATGGGGTGCAATTAAGAGTGAGAGGAATAAGGATAGTATATGACCATCGGTGGGAGGAAGCCTTACGGAATGCAGGAGGCGCACGCGTGACCACCGTCACCCGCGCGGTGACTGCTCAGTTTTGCAAGTTGAGCTTGACAGGTCTCCAGGCGGAGTCCTCCTCCCACCTGAGCAGACTTTTGCCGCAACCCATTTACTCTCACTTGTAATTACACCCTCGGAATGTGCGGAGACCGCAGCCCGCCCAGCCAAATCAATGGCCTGACGATGAGAAGATATTTTGGTTTCGATCAATGACGCGGAGAAAGAATAGCTCTATGTCGAATCTGCTTTTTAAGCTCATAATGGGCACTATTTGTGTCACTTTGTTTTTTTGTCAGAGAGGAGCAACCTCTCCAACTCCACCCAGGCCTGCCCATCTCTCCTCGGGCATTCAAATCTCCGAGTCCGAAAAAAACAATCCTCCATTGCTTAAAACTTCCTCGGGGAATTCTGCTATTGAAAAGGCGGAAAGCATTTTAAAAAAATCCCTGGATGCATACGGGGGGGAAGATAAAATCCTGGGGATTAAAGATGCCTCTTATGAATTCAAAGTCCAGCTGGTGGACGATACGGAAAATGAAGCCGTTTTGACCAAGAGTTTATTTAAAGGCGACGCTCAATTCAAATCAGAGGTGGTGCAGAAGAATCAATCCGCCATTACAGTTTTGAGTGGAGAAAAAGCTTGGGCATTCGTTGGCGGCGCCTCAATTCCATTGGCGAAGAGCGCGGTGGCTGCAATGAAAAACAACCTGGTCATCCAAGTCAGGCCTGACCTGTTGCTTCTCTCCTTCCCCAAACACCGCTTCACCGTCAGGACTGAGCAAAATCAGCGTTCTCTTGATTTAATTGAAGTGTCCGGATTCCTGGGAGGCGAGTATGTCCGGGGCCGTATCGCCATCGATGCCGCCACTCAGCTCATCTATCGCTTCGAGTATGAATTGGAGCGGGAATTCCCACAAGGAAAAGGGATCATGAAGGGCGAAGAGCAATATTTGTCTTATCAGCCCATTCAAGGTCTTCAGGTTCCCAGCGAAATCATCTCCAGACAAGGCCAAAAAGCATCCAGGTTGAAACTACAATCCGCCCAATTCAACTTATCGCTGGATGATTCTGTTTTTGCCGAGCCCGCGGGGAAGTAGGCAGCGGCATGATTTTCGACCATATCTTCGCAAAACCAGAGTCGATCGGATTAAGCCCGGAAAATCTTTTGAAGAATTTTCAACCTCTTGTTTGCCACCACAATTAATCTCATAAAGACGCGGAAGCACTAAGGAAAAACAGATTGAATGATTCTGGCATTATGAGAAAATTTATTCCTCAGTGATTTTGTACCTCAGTGAGAAATATAACACCCAAAAAACGAATAACTGACTTTAAGGTTTCTTGGTAGTGCTGTTTGAATGCATAGTCTAAAACACCTCCGGAATGGGCTGACGTACCGTCCCCCCCCCGGGAAACTCGTTCCAAAAAGCTTACTCCAACTGCCAGATAAATGCGCTACTCATCCGTTTCGCTGAGCCTTTCAGTTTATTTTTTGATTCTGATTCTCAGCGCTCTGCTTGCGCCTTCAAACACGAATCCGTCCGTCTATTTAAATTCCGCACTACTGCAACTCATGCTGGTCCTTATCGTCCCCGCAGCCATTTTGAGAGTGGCAAGAAGAAACATCGTGGATTCATATCCTCTAAAATCCAATCCTCTCAAAACATGGGGAGCTGTATTATTATGTGGGGTTTCAGCTATTCCCATAATGGAAGAAATCAATTATTGGCAATTTTATTTGTTGAAATTGTCCACTGAGAGCCAGGGGCAAATCATCAAATTAGTGTCGGCTAATTCCTCGGCTCACATTTGGGTCATATTCATTTCAATGGCTGTTCTGCCGGCAGTTTGTGAGGAAGCTTTTTTCCGGGGATTTCTTTTCTCGGAATTTGACGGGGGCCATCATCCCTGGCTCAGCGTGATTTTATCTGCCCTGCTTTTTGGTTTGTTTCACTTGAATCCAATCAATTTCCTTCCCGCGACACTGGCTGGGCTCTTATTCGGATTCTTGCGAGCGCGGACCGGGAGCCTCCTCCCTCCCATGGCCGCACACTTCCTGATTAATGGCTGGAGCATCCTCGTGGTCAATACTTCCCTGCGCAACTCAATCCACTGGGGGATTCAAGTTGAGCCCGTCCCCCTGTCATTTCTTCTGGGATCAGGCATTCTCATCCTCTTGGGGATATTCAAACTGCGGACAAACACCAACCACTGAGTTGGCGTTATAGAATTAGATGCCCCTTCATCTCGATTTTTTTTTGTCAGCTCATCCCGAATCCCGAAGTCGAAACGCTGGACTGCTAGACTCCGTGAGACCGGAGGCTGGTTTCCATCGGTCGCGCGGGGTCAAGGTGGCCGCCCGCTCGACTCAAGCCACACAACAATGGTCTGCTAATCCGGCGATTACTGTGGAGATCTCCCAATCTCTGGACGATGTGGACGATCTTTTTAGGTTTATTGGACTGCAGTAGCTAATCGTTCCACCCTCCACTGATCCCATTAACTACTCAGGCAGCCAGGAGTCAGAATGAAGGTGCCAGCAATGCGATTTGAGGACTTGGTGGTGTGGCAAAACGTCCACGAGTTTGCGCTGACAACCGCCGTTTGTCTAAACTTTCCTCCGCCCTGAAACCTATGGCATGTCGTATCAATTGCGGCGCACCATCGTCTCCCCTTGCCGCGAACACTGCGGAAAGGTTCAAGAGACGCGGAAAAACAGGCAGACTCCGCTTTTACAGCATCACCTGAGTTTCCGTCGAAGAATCTCGAACCTATTTGATTTTTACCCAGGACATCTAGTACGGCGATGTTTTCGAGTCAAGCCCGTTGATGGATGAAGTCGGCAAGCGGTTCCAGGCCTATTCGCAGGCCATTTTGGGTTCTGACTCCTGAATCCAGTCTAGCTGAACAGTAACGATCCCCTATTATTTCCCCGATGTTGCAGACGGCGTACCCGCCTCCTTTTGTCGGCACGATTAGAGAAAAAAATACATGGTGCCTGTAATTCCTATCCAGTGACAATGAGGACTTCCATATTTTATTTTAATTAAGGCTTTGAAAAAACAGCACATTACTCGAAATCAAAAAATGGCATCTTGCGTGCAATAAAAAATATCGTGAACAAATTTAACCCGGGAGGTAATTAACCATGAAAAAAAATAGCTCATTTTATCCCATCAGATTACTGTTGATCATGAGCTTGATTACGCTGAGCACGATTCCATTGGAAGCGGGCTTAGGCAGGCTCTGGCCCTTTGCCACCAAAAAACATATAAAACAGCAAATCGATCCATTAAATGGCCGGCTTACGGAGTTGGAAGAAATTGGCAAAAAACATGAAGCGCAAATCAAAGATGTCGATGAACGCGCCCAGGCTGGCATCCAAACGGCCATGAACAAAATTGGGGAGACAGACCTCAAAACTCAGGAAGCGGATCGCAAAGCCCAAAGTGCCTCCGATTTGGCAGACAAAGCTAAGTCTCATCTCAGCGAAGTGGAAACTCGTTTTGACGAGCGGATTGGCAATGTCGACAATTATCGCCAAACGCGAAAAATCACCGTCAGTTTCCGGATCAATCAATCTACTCTGGATAAACAATCACGAGAGGCGCTAGATGAACTGGCCGCTGACCTAAAGGATTCCAAAGGCTACCTGCTGGAAGTCGAGGGTTTCACCGACCCCAGCGGTCCCGCTGAGTTGAACCTTGAGTTGAGCCGGGCTCGGGCTGAAAGCGTAGTGCGGTATATGACGGAAACTCACGATATTCCGCTATTCCGCATGCGCACCATCGGCATGGGAGTGATTCCCCCCACTCTAGCCGCGGATGGCCCAAAGAGCAGCCGAAAAGTTGAAATTCATTTGCTGCATAACGATGCCATGGAAGTCGCTTCAAAATAGATGTCTGGCTATGATGGCATGAATCGCGGTGACTCGAAATTCGGCGAGTCACCGCGTGACCTTTGTCGGACTTTTTGGAGTAAAACCTGCAAACACGTTTCATCAGGATGGGGCAGGCGGACGGTTCGCCGAACCGTCCGCCTGCCCCATCCAAATCGGCGCTTTCGGCGGTGACGTTGACTACACAAGCGCCTTGCCATACTGTTCCTTTCCTTGAGATTCACCCTAATTTTTTGTCTCCAACTTTCGATTGCACTCCTTTTCAACCCGGCCCACCTAATTCTACTTCGCAAATTTACCTCCCCGATCCCGATCTGTTGGTATGGCGGCGGCCCCTGGAGCCACGGCAAAAGCGGAAGATCACGGCCCGAGGGGAGGAGGAGCCTCCTGCTTGGGCGGACTCCGCCTGGCGAACCATCGTGGGGTGGGAGACAACTATCGCCGGACGGAGGCCGCCTTTACACTTTATGCCTTCCTCAGTTTGACTTCTCTCGCTCTTATCATTGCGCCCAATTTCGTTTTGACACTCGATCAGAGTCCCGCTATTCTTATAGCGCCAATCCGCTAGCGGCAGCTTATGCCTGACATGCCACTTGGAAGTTGGTTGGTGATCCATGCCATGCTCATTGTAAAAATCCTTGGCTTGGTTCCGCTGGTTGGCCGCATTGGTCCTCTCCAAATCGAGCAAGTAATTCGCGGCGCTCTTCAGGCCGAGCCAGCCTCTCTTCTTCCTTCAAGCCACCTTACGGAGGAGGCAGGGCGGAGTACCGCCGCAGCCAACGTGCTTACGGCATGAAAGCTGAAGTCCTGATCGGGCAAGCTCCAGTTTATCGCATTCATAAGGAGCCACTCGTGCTCCGATATTTTCCCCTGATTGTAAAAAACAGCCGCCGAAATCGACGTCGTAGTCTTCTCACAATGAGCAGCATTGCCGTTTCCCTCTGTCTGCTCGGCATGCTAATGGCAATGTACCGCGCTCTTTTTCTGGATACTCAGCCAAGCCCCGCACAGGCCTTGCGCTTGGTAACCCATCACAGAGTGTCCATTACTCACCCTATGCCTGTTTCCTACACATCCAAAATCAAGCAGATCCCGGGAGTTCGTGATGCAATGATCTGGCAATGGATCGGTGGAACATACAAAGACGCGCGAGATCCGCGCAATGTCTTCCCCCGTTTTGCCGTGGAGCCTGACAAATTTTTTGGCATCATGGGGGAAATTAAGCTTCCAGAAGCCCAGATGCTCGACTTCATAAGGATTCAAACCGCTTGCATCGTGGGGAAAAAACTGGCCGCGAAATTCAATTGGAAGCCTGGAGACCGTATCACCGTCATTGGCGACATTTTCCCAGTGGACCTAATTCTCACCATTGTGGGTATCTACAATGATCCGGAAGAAACGGAAAATCTCTTTTTCAATTATAGATATCTTCGGGAGCTTCAGAAAAATTCCGCACAGGGCCCCCGCGCTGATGAAGTCGGGGTTTTCATGGTCCAAGCCAACCGGCCCAGCGATGTAGCCGCAGTCGCGGAGGCAATCGACAAGGAGTTTGAGAAATTCCCCCGCCCCCACCCACAGCGAATCGGAGAGAGCCTGGCAATTAAGCTTTATCTCCTTTCTGGGCGACTTGAAGCTTTTTCTGCTCTCCATCAGCGGCGCCCTCA
>CAWDMN010000077.1:0-55747 GCA_963803155.1 uncultured Acidobacteriota bacterium | reverse complement strand
TCCACCATTCGATCGTGCAGAGCTCGGGGATGTCTGCACGCTAGATCTCCACCTTCAGAAAATATTTCAGGATCCAGCCAACTAAAAGAACTTCGACAAAAAAAACGACCAGCCAATTCCAGCGCCAGAACAGGAAAGGGATCTCTTGCCCGGGATAAGTAATGGCGATTTTCTGCAGCGCAGACTCAGCTGAAAGATGGGGAGACCCTCCCGCCAGCAGATCGTTCCACCAGCTGCTGCTGCGCATTTCAGGCACGATTTTTTCCATGGGACGGTTGGAGACTGCCACGGCAATGGATTCACTTTGTCCCGAGGCTATAATATTCAAAAAATGATGGCCGGGAGCCCTTGCCTGGATTCTCCAACAAATTTCGCGAAGAGATGAAATGCGAAGCGGGGGCGATACCACAGCAATCCCATCCGAAGTCAAAAGCTTTATCCACATGAGTTGAGAAGAGGCCTTTTCACTCAAGGTGGCGCAAACCAGCGCCTCTTCTCCGGGACGCAAAGGCCGCCAGGCCATGCGTCTTTCCATATGAGGGAAGAGCAAAAGCAGCGGTGGGGCCATGAGGAGCAAGGGAATCAGGCCGATGAACAAACATCGGGCGTTCTCTTTGAGCAAACCCCATTGGGCAGAAAGCATCAATCGCGGCGAATCTTTGAAAAGGCGCATTTCCAACAGGTGTCCCTGGATGCGGCTGCGAGCTCGACTCAGGGTTTCCTGGCGGGTGCTGTATTTGAAAATGAGCAGGCTCCCGATGGCCACTAAGGTAGAAAAGACCCACATCAGCCACTGGGGTGACAACGCCGTGAATGGAGAAAACAGCAGATCGAGGACAGCGCCTAAGATGGATTGGATTTGAGCCATATTTCCTTATGTCCAATAATTTCGTTGCTCCAGGAGCCGATCAAGGCAGGCCCCCGGCCTTTCCCTTCATTCAATGTATCCGAGTCCTTTTAGACGTTTACTGATCTCTTTTTCCGACTCCTGGTCGCCGGTCTCTCGGGCCTTGCATTCTCGTTCCAGGATATGAGAGACAAATTCCTCGACGGAGCTGTAACCTGCCTCCTCCGCACAGGCTTTGCAGCGCTTCAACAGCTCTGCATCAATTTTCAAATTATTTCCAAACATGGCTTATCCTCCCTAGAAAATCCCCCTTTGAAGGGGGTGGCGTCCGCTTGCGGGCGTCGGGGGATGTCAGACCTACCGAAAAGACATCACCCTGGCGCTACCGCGCCATTCCCCTTCAAAGGGGGAATAAATTTTCATTCTCTTGTTGAGCCAGCCGTGCTGGCATGCGCAGCTCCTCAGTAAATCCCTTCCGTGTGGTTGACTAAAGCAGAGAAATTGAATTGATTGGCCGCGATTGTAGCGCGGAGTCGCATCACAGACTCCGCGGCTTTTTGCTCAGCTAAATGCCGCAGACCCACCAAGGCAGATCTTCGTTGCGGGTCTGCGCTACAGGCCAGTTCTGTGCTGCAAGGATCAAAGTTCGAAACCATGCGGCTGCAACAAGACCTGCCATTTTCATCCTCTTGTTGTGCCAGCCGCGCTGGCATGGGCGACTCCAAAGAAAATCCCTCTTCAACGGGGGAATAATATTTCATCCCCTTGTGTGGATGATCACCCAGTAATGTACAAACCGAATTGCCATCGCCGGGCGAAGTCTGCAAAGATCTTCAGAATACGCTTTTACCTTTCATCTCGGGGGCCGGCTGGAGCCCAAACTCTTGTAGGATTGTCGGTGCTAGATCGGTCAAAGCAGGCGTCTGCATCCGGATGGGACGATTGGCAAGCAACACGCCTGGGACCAAGTCTGCTGACATCAAATGATCGCCACTCCATTTCTGCCGGTTGATTTCGATTAACTCCCTCCTGGGGAATCGTCCCAACGCGGTTTCCCAAGAAGCCCGATACCCGCGATTATACCCGACAATTAAGTCCGGGGCTTCCCGCATGAAACCACCGCTGTAAAATTCCTCGGTTTTGTAAACCCGATGAATCACGGGTTCTCCGGTTTCGGGGTCGCGAATCGCTTCCAACTTGCTCTTGAGTTCATTGAGGAGATCTTCCCGTTGTTTGCCGGTATCCACGATGCCATGCGGCTCCCGGCCGCGCAAGTTGAGATAGAGTCCGCTGAATCCCAAGGCATAAGCCCGGCTATATTGCCAATCCACATTGTTGAGCAATTCCCCCTCAGAAAAATTGGTCAAGGTGGTGTAGCCGTTGTTTTTAAGCCACGTCCCCAATTGGAAGGAGCGGCTGAAAGGGGCAAATCCGTGATCGGAGAGCACCAGCAAGGTGTCCTCCCCTCCCATTGTCTCCAAGGCCGTTTTTAAAATTGAGTCCATCCGGCGGTAAGCGGATTCAATCGCCGGCTCCTGCTCGGTGCAGGTGGAATGCGCCGGATGAGAGGGATCCATACAGCGCCAGAACATGTGCTGCAGTTGATCGATGCTCCCAAAGTAAAAGAAAAAAACTCCTTGATGAAATCGTCTCAGCTCATGTTCGTACATTCGGATTTCTTCGTCCAGCACCACCCGGGCCTGGTCCAAAAACTCCCGGTCATCCAGGACTCCCGCGGAAAGGGCATTGGCATCTTCCGGGATTCCGAGCGTGTGAAATATTCCCAGCTGGGACGCCAATTCAGCGGAGTACCCCGAGGGTTCGGAGATTGGAAGATCCGGGGCGGAAGGATCGAGATTGATCGGGCTGACATACAATTTAAAATTTGGCCGCACCTCTTTCAAATAAAAACGGCAGGCGCCCCGCACGGAATGGATTCCGGGGAGCGCCGGAAAAGAAACCCGAGTCCAGGGACTCCATTCCTTTTCCCGAAGCAAAATCTTCTGATCCGGCAGATCAATCCGGGCCACTGGATTTTCCGGATCGATATAGACTTCAAAATCCAGCCGGCACGGAGGATTCCCTTGGCGAAAACTGTTGGGAGGGCCTTTTATACTCGATTTGAGATGGGAATCCTTGATCGATACAGGGGTGACATCACCGCCAGAAATGCCAGTGTAATGGCTTTCCGGTTCGTCGGTAAAAAAAGAAAACGTCCCGTAGGTTCCCAAAATATCGGGTGTGCCCATGCCGGATAATTGTGTGGCCCGGGTTTTTACCGGGGGGAAATTGGCCGGAATACGCAGGATGAAGGCCGGGATGTCATGATCGGCGAGAATTTCCCAAAAGCTGCGCCCTTGGCGCAGGAGTACCATCTCTCCGCCTCCCAATGGGAGGATCCACTTCCCCAGTGAAATGGAGTGGCGTGGAGGGACGGCGCCCGAGATGGAAAAGTGCGGATTCAAAGTGGAAGGATCGCGATGGATGAAATCGAAAATACCATGTCCTCCGGGATTGGTTCCCGTGATAAAACTGGACCATGCGACCGGACTTTCCGGAGGGATGGTGGTTCGCAGATGCCGATATCCTCCCTTCTGCATGAGCCACAGAAAATGAGGCAATTCACCCCGGGCCGTCATCCGTTCCAGGATCTGAGGGTCCATGGCATCAATGCCGAGAATCAGCAACTTTTTCCCGCTTCCTGGTTGGGAATAACTTCGCGCCCGGCAGCCGGAAAAACAGATCAATCCGATGATTATGGTCAGAAACGGGAGAAAAGTGAATTTGCGGCAAACCATAAATTACTGATTCTGCCTTTCGCGGAATATCGGTTCACAATTCAGACACAAGACAACACACTACAGCTTCCGAAGGATCCACTGGCGATTTCAATTTCACGCCGTATGTCTAAAGTCTACTGTCCAAAGTCCAAAATGCAAGGCCAGCCTTCCCACCGTTACTTGAATTGCCTCACATATTCAAGGAATTTTACGGCCGCCCGGTCGAGATTTTCCAGCGAACCGCCGCCATCCAGGACGTCACAAAGTTCGTAGGCAATGTAGCCTTGATACCCGATTTCCCGCAGGGTGCGGAAAAAGCTGTCGTAGTCAATAATTCCAGATCCCATTGGGACCGCCCGCAGCACCGGTTCATCCTTCAGGTACTGGGTCAACTCAGGGACATAATGGAATCGAGGGAAACGCACATATTGAGCGGCGGTGGTGTGAACAATGTAAGGCTTCATTTTTAGAATTGATTGCCGGATTTCTTCCGGAGTCAATCCTTCCAGCGTGGGGCTCCAGGCGTCCCAGGCCGCGCAAACATTGGGCAAATTGACCTCCTGGAGCAGCCAGAACATGGCGTCATGATGCAGCGCGATGTCATGATGATTTTGAATGGCCAGTATCACTCCGTATTTGGCTGCTTCTTTCCCCGCGAGTTTCAGCCCTTCGACAACCGTGGCATATTGCTTGTCATAGGGAATCGCCGGCCGCTCATAGCCTGTGAATATTCTGACCACGTTAGTGCCCAGATCCCTTGCCAGCCTGGCGAGTTCACCGACATAGGCGGCTTGAATCTCAACATGGGGAATGCCGGGTTTATCCATGCCCGCGGTAAAATCAGTGTAGCCTGCCAGGGCCACCAACTTGAGCCCCAATTCATCGATGCGCGACCGGAGCCGCTTGCGAGCAGCATCGTCGTAATCGAGTGGAGAGACGTGAGGACGCTTGGCAACCAGCATCACGCCGTCATATCCCATTTTTTTTGCCTTTACCAAAAACTCATCAACGGACAAAACGGCCTGTCCGCGCCAGAAACCGGCATAGCTGACGGAATGCAGACACGTCTTCAATTTGAAATCGGCCGCATTGCCGGTGGGAAGCTGCTGAGCCCGGCTTTGATGCGATCCATTCAGGAGAAGCAGGGTAGTCAATAAAATGAATATTTTTTCTTTC
Source organism: uncultured Acidobacteriota bacterium (assembly GCA_963803155.1). Lineage (GTDB taxonomy): Bacteria > Acidobacteriota > Terriglobia > Versatilivoradales > Versatilivoraceae > CAWDMN01. The sequence goes on along the minus strand of CAWDMN010000077.1, from coordinate 50,944 downwards.
ATATTCCTCCCCAGAAAATCGCGGTGCCAGAGACCTCACAGGTCTTGGAGACCTGTGAGGTCTGGAAATTTTCATCCTCTTGTTGTGCCAGCCACGCTGGCATGAGTGGCTTCTCAGAAAATAGCATGGATGGAGACGAGGTGCCACCCCGTCTGAGTTTGCCAAACTTGCTCAGACGGCCTGAGGGCAGGCCGCCTCCAAAGGCGAGGCTGGCCAGACGACGCGCGACCGGGTGACTTCGTCACACTCGCGCGTCCCACCTGTTTTCAGTCTTGTGTTGACGGACTTACCATCATTTGTGGAGCCGCTACTATATCGTATTTGAGACAGATTTAAAACCAGCAGAATCTATTTCAAATGCAGAGACCAAGGTAAAACAAACCAATAAAAACCGAAAACACCAGACAACGCAAGTTATAATTCACATTTCCGTGCGGGGAAGGTGCTTTCCATCGCGGGATGTGTCAGCTCGAAAAGTTGGATGCGCTGAGAACGCAGCAGCAAAAACATGGCGCATGGCGAGCTATTGCTCCAATGCAGCTGTTGCGGAGATAAAGCCCCCGGGCGAAAATATGAATTAGATCATATCATTTCAAGTGAAGGCAAAATCGTCGGGTTGCTTGTGTGACCGCCGCCATCGTCGAAAGCACTCTCCTTTCCGAGTGTAAATCAAAGTGAGACAAAGTCGAGGGTGTGTCAAGGGATGGAATGCACGGGAGGCTCGCCCTCCCGGCCACCCTTTGGTTATTGAGCCAATCCTGTACCTATCTCACCTGCCGCACATTGAATTACACCCCTCCTTTGCTTAATTTGTCCCTCAGTGATTCCTTTTCTGGTATTCTTTCGATTTTAAATTCGTGGGGAAAGAATCCGTTTGACTCAATTTCACGGTTATTCAAGAACCTTGCCGGAGCGACAGGATGAGACATTTCACCAAAGGATCAGCCATTCTATTATTCTTTCTGGGCTCTGTTTGTGTGGTTAGCGCCCAAATGACTCCATGGTTCCAATGGACGTTTCTGCCCGCCGAGCAGCTGGATTACCTGATCGGCGAAGCCAGCGGGGAGACAGCGTTTGGCCACACTCTACAGTTGGCCGGCCAGCCGAGAGATCGCCAGCCGTCGGAATATTCGGGCATATTTCCTGAAGCGCAGTACGTTTTGGATCGGGCCAAAGAATATGCTCTTGCCGATGCAGTCCTGCTGAGATATCCCGGAGAAGAAACCTGGGATGGAGTCCGGGGTGAATTGTGGGAGACCTCGCCAGGCCGGCAAAAGCTGGCCTCATACACGGACCAGCGCGCCATGCTGACCAGTGGATCCAGCCCCGCGAATGTGACGGCGGAGCTGGTTTGGGTGGGGGATGGAGATGCCAAGGAATTTGAAAAAGTGGATGTTGTGGGGAAGATTGTACTCACTTCAGGCCCAGTCTCCGGGGTCCATAAAATAGCCTGTTTGCAAAATGAAGCGGCCGGAGTGATTTCCTACTATTCTCCCAGACCCCTGGTGGATCCCTTGATAATTCCCTGGGGGCAGATTGATGCCAGCGGGGGAAGACCCGCCCGCTTTGCGTTTCAGCTCACGCCGCGTGAAGGGTCGATTTTGCGGGACCGCCTACTCCAGGGGGAAAAGATTATCGCTCATGCGCTGGTGGATTCCTCCCGGCAAAAGGCCGACTGGCTGGATGTCGTGGCCTCTATTCCTGGAAGCGATCCAATGGCCGATGAAATTATTTTGTCGGCCCACCTCTTTGAAGGATTTGTGATGCAGGGGGCCAACGATAATGTGTCGGGAAGCGCAGCCTTGCTGGAAACCGCGAGAATTTTGCAGAAACTGATTCAGGAGGGGCGGCTGCCCAAGCCTCGCAGGACCATCCGATTCATTTGGGTTCCAGAGTATGCCGGGACGATTCCTTATGTCAAAGCCCATCAGGAGCAGATGAAGCGAACCCTCTGCAACATAAACCTTGACATGGTTGGGCTGGATCTTTTCAAAAGCAAAGCGTTCCTTACCTTGATCCGAACAACTTGTGGAAACGCCCATTTTGTCAATGACGTGCTGGAGAATTTCCTTCGCTATGTTGGCGAGGCCAATCACGCCTACATTGCCAATTCCTTTCTGGGAACCTTCAGCCGGCGTATCGTTGCGCCGAGCGGATCTGAAGAACCCATGCTGGCCTGCATCGGAACGCATTTCGGCAGTTCGGATCATGAGGTTTTCGGTGACTGGGGAGTCGGTGTTCCGGGCGTCATGTTGAACACCTGGCCGGACCCGTGGATCCACACCTCCGAGGACCGGCCCGACAAACTCGATCCTACTCAGCTTAAGCGGGCCGTGGTGATTACAGCTGCCTCCGCTTACACGATTGCCTGCGCGAACGATGAAATGGCGGCGCGAATGGCGGCGGAAATTGTTTCCAATGCTTCAGCCCGCTTGGGGCACCAATTGGCCCGAGGCTTGCAAGAATTGCAACAGTCTGGGAATGACGAGTTCCCGTCGGTGTACAAGAAAGTGCGCGGATACCTGGAGGCAACTTCTCTGAATGAGCAGGCCACCTTGGACACTCTTCAGCGGCTGGCGGCGGATCCGGCCCGTTTTTCATGGCATCTTGAAGGGCTGAAAACTTCCATCAGGGAGATTGCGAATGCCCAGCTCCAAGTCATGGAAAATCAAATGGAGTTGGAATCAAAGTCCCGCCAGTTGAAACCGGTATCACTAGATCTTTCGCCGATCGAGAAAAAAGCTGCCACATTAATTGCTAAGCCAACAACTCTTATCAAAGCCAACAGCTATCGGGGATATCGCGAGAGCATCCAGAAAGCCTGCAACCCGGAACAGAAAACTCTGTTGGATCAGGGAGATTCAAAAATTTTTGCTGAAATCCAACTGCTTTGCAAGGGCCGGATGACCGCCCTGGATATAAAAAAGATGATAGACACTCAATTCCGGGAAGAGACCCCGCTGGAAAAAGTTCTTTCTCACTTGGAGCTTTTAAAAGATGCCGGGTTGGTCACATTTTGATGATTGGGATTGATCTGGAAAAATTATCTGGAATATCCAATTTAAGGGGCCGATAATTGGGCGTCTTTTTATTTTGCGCGTGAGCGGGACTGCCGTCACGCCGTTGAGGAGCTGATTTCCTATGTCTCAAATCAATGTCAATCATTCTGAATTTGAAGAAACCATCTCGCGCCGGAGTTTTCTAAAGAATTCCTCAGCCGCCCTGGCAGGAGCGGCGACGCTGGCCAGCGCTCCCTTTGTGATTACTTCCCATGCCGCTTCGGATGATCCCATTCGGATTGGGGTCATCGGCTGTGGCGGGCGTGGTACCGGGGCCGTGCTGGATGCCATCGGCGCCGCCACCAAGGTGATTTATCCCGCCGATGGATATCACACGGAGGATGCCGCCGCCGGGGCCCAAGTTTTGAGGAAAGGGATCCAAGTCATGGCATTGGCTGACCTGTTTCCCGATCGATTGGAAGCTTGCCGGGGCAATCTGAAGAAGGTGGGAGTCAATATCCCCCATGAGCTCTGCTTCAGCGGCTTCGATGCCTATAAAAAATTGTTGGCGGTGGGAGACATCAATTACGTCATTGTCGCCGGGCCTCCTCATTTCCATCCGATTCACTTGAAAGCGGCGGTGGAAGCTGGGAAAAATGTGTTCATGGAAAAACCGGCCGCCGTCGATGGCCCGGGAATCAAACTTGTTTTGGAAGCCTGCGAAATAGCGAAACAGAAGAATCTTGGCATTGCCGCCGGCACCCAACGCCGGCACCAGCTTGGCTATAAGGAAACCGTGCAGCGCATCCTGGATGGCGCGATTGGCAAGATTGTCTATGGAAGATGCTACTGGAATGGCGGCGAAATCTGGGTGATCGAGCGGGAGTCCGGTTGGACGGACATGGAATGGCAGATGCGCAACTGGAATTATTTCACCTGGCTGGGAGGCGATCACATCGTCGAACAGCATGTTCACAATTTGGATATCATGAATTGGGTCATTGGCGCCCATCCCGTTAAGGCCATTGCCTTGGGTGGACGGCAGGCTCGCGTGGGCCAGCGCCATGGCCACATTTACGATCACTTTGCCGTGGAATTTGAATATCCCAATGGGGTGAGAATGTTCAGCCAGTGCCGTCAAATTAATGGTTGCGAGAACAAGGTGGAAGAGGCCGTGATGGGTACCAAGGGCGAGAGCAATTGCGCCAGCTGGATCAAGGCGGAAGGCCAGCCGATGTGGCGCTTCCGGGGCAAGGAGGTCAATCCTTACCACCAGGAGCATATTGATCTGATGGAAAGCATCCGCTCGGGCAAACCGATCAATGAGGCCAAGAATGTAGCTGAAAGCACCATGCTCGGCATCATGGGACGCGAATCTGCCTATGCCGGACGCAGCGTGACTTGGGATGAGGTTTTGAACGGCCGGCGGTTGGGACCGGAAAAATATGAGTTTGGCCCTGTCCCCTTCCCGGAAGTGGCCATCCCGGGGAAATATAAACTATAAGCGAGTACTAAGGCATCGCAAGTAAATTACCGGGGCCGCTGAGGCGAGTATTTCCGCTTCTCCGGCCTAAAGGGGCAAGTTAACAATCCGATCCTGACGCATAGAACAGGTTGTTCGATTAACTCGCCCTCTCAGCGCTATCGGGACGATGAGGTGATTTGTGGGATCCCAGGGCCTTGCCTTGGGTTGTGATCTAGCCAGCTTTTCAGGCTGGAATGGGCAAACCTCCGTTGTCACTAGCATTCGGACTTTTGCCATATTGCGGTAACGGACTAGAGGACTTCTCCACTTTCAATTCCAATGAGTGTTCCCATGATCAAAAATTCTTGCATATTGGCTTTTTTTCTAGTCGCGGCTGCTTGGGCCCAAACTCCGGCGGCCAATTATGATGAAGCAAAAGTCCCTGCTTATGTTTTGCCTGATCCGTTGATTTTTTCAATTGGGACTACAGTCCAATCTTCCGCGGAGTGGCGGGATAAAAGGCGGCCTGAAATTTTGCGCCTGTTCGAATCGGAGGTTTACGGCAAGACACCCGTTTCCCCGGTAAAGATGCGAGTCGAGGTAAAATCCATCGATAAAAAATCTCTGGAGGGCAAAGCGACCCGAAAGTTGGTGACCCTTTATTTTGGCGCGCAAAAAGAGGCTCCCCATCTGGATCTTCTGATCTACCTTCCCAATCAGCGGAGCGGACCGGCCCCACTGTTTCTGGCCATGAATTTCGCGGGCAATCATAGCATCAGTTTTGATCCCGGCGTCCCCTTGGGAACCACCTGGGACCGCGATTCCAAGACGCATCAAACCTCAAGTCAACAAGCTTTGGAGGCCTCTCGGGGGAGCAGGGCCAGCAGTTGGGCCTTGGAGCGGATATTGCAGCGCGGCTATGGCTTGGCCACTTTTTACTATCAAGATATCGATCCCGATTTTGACGATGGATTTCAAAATGGCGTCCACCCCCTGTTTTATCGGCCAGGCCAGTCGAAACCGGCGTCCGATGAATGGGGATCGATTGGGGCTTGGGCGTGGGGATTGAGCCGGGCCATGGACTACCTGCAAACCGATCGGCAAATTGATGCCGCGCGGATCGCCATCATGGGGCATTCCCGTCTGGGCAAGGCGGCTCTATGGGCCGGTGCGCAGGATCAGCGCTTCGCAATGGTGATTTCCAATGACTCCGGATGTGGCGGGGCGGCTCTCTCCCGGCGGAAATTTGGAGAAACCGTGGAAGCCATCAATCGCCAATTTCCTCACTGGTTTTGCGCAAATTTTAAAAAGTACAACGGACGGGAGGAAAATTTGCCGGTGGATCAACACGAGCTGATTGCCTTGATGGCGCCTCGTCCGGTTTATGTCGCCAGCGCGGAGGAAGATCTATGGGCGGATCCCAAAGGGGAATTCCTCTCCGCCAAAGGGGCGGACCCGGTCTATCGGCTGCTGGGAGCGGGCGGGATGGATGCAGACCAGATGCCTCCCGTGGGGCAACCGGTCACCAGCATCATCGGCTACCATATTCGCGCCGGGAAACATGATGTCACGGCCTATGACTGGGAACGATATTTGGATTTCGCCGATCGTTATCTCAAATCCAGGAAACCTTGACGGCACAGCCCGGCAAGGCAAACCAGCACGAAGCGATAGCGAGTGATGAGGGCAGGTGTGCTCAAGCCATGCGGTACAAAGCCAGAGAGGCCGGGCTGATCGCTCGTTGGCACTTCGCGCTGTTGTTGTGGCAAAACAGCACGGCACGGCGAGGCAAACCAGCACGAAGCGATAGCGAGTGATCAACGCAGCCGGGACGAGGGCTCCCCGCCTCCACTAAACTAAATTTTCTTCAGCGAATCCTCCAAGATGTTCTCTACTTCATGTATCCTTTTTTGAAGTTCGGCAATCATTGTCTGATCTTTGATGGACTTCAAATTAATTGCCACATTTTCCAAAGCCCCGCGGATGGCGGCATGGGCCATCCAAAATCCGGTTTTGAGATCTGATTTTAGGTTCGGATTGGATACGGATTCAAGCGCAAGGAAGCACTGCATTAGTTCCGCGCTTTTTTCCGCGACTTCCATCGGAACCGCGGCTGCCTTGTGGAGAGCCTTCTGCGTTTCTACCCGGCGCTTTTTTTTCTCCTCCTCGGTACTTTTAGGCATTTGCAACGCTGCCTCGACTCCGGCATAAGCTTCGCTATCTTTCTGGATTGCGGCTTGCAGATTCCGGTGAGCGGAGGAGCACAATTCCATAATTTCGTTTAGCCGGGTTTGAAATTCCTCCAATCCCTTTTTGTCCAGGCTGAATCCCACCACCATTTTCCCCAGATTGGCGGCTAATGCGCCGGCCAGAGCTGAGACGCTTCCGCCTCCCGGCACGGAATTGGATTTAGCCACTGCCTCCAGAAATTGGCTGACAGGCAAGTCCTGCAATGTCTGTTTTTCCGCCAAAATTGCTTGCAGGCGGTTTTCAAAAATCAATTCCGGTCGAAAGCTATCAATTTGAAGAAAATAATCCGCGGACAAGTCCAGGGCCTTCTGAGGAACTAATCCAACAATTTCACTGCCGATGATGAAAGCGCCATACCGTTCCGCCTCCCGCTTGACCATTTCGAAGACACGATGGATCGGCGTCTGTTCAAAGTCGGTCAGATTCATGGAGACCTGTGCCACTCCACGCGCCTTTAAGTCAACGCCCATGGCCTTCACGTTTCGCAAACCTCCGCTGGAATGACGGATGGCTTTGGCGATATTCTTCGCAATGGCCACTTCGGAAGTGTTGAGATTGATGTTGTAGGCAATCAGGAATTTCCTGGCGCCCACTACCGTGGCGCCGGCGGTGGGATGGAGACGAGGCAGGCCGAAATCGGGAGCGCGGTCCGCTGAAGTTTCAATATCCTGCCGGAGCCCTTCAAATTGGCCTTTTCGGATGTTTTCCAATTGGATTCTTTCCAAACGAGTGGCGGCGGCTTCATAGAGGTAAATGGGAATTCCGTACCTTTGCGCGGCTGCTTCTCCCACTTGGCGGGCGATGGCGACACAGTCTTCCAGCGTAGCATTCCGGACGGGAATGAATGGGACGACATCCGTCGCTCCGATGCGCGGATGGTTGCCTTTGTGAAGATTCAAATCGATCAGTTCCGCGGCTTTTCCCATGGCCCTCAGAGCCCCTTCCCCCACCTTTTCCTTCTCCCCCACAAAAGTGACGACAGACCGGTTGTGGTCGGGATCCATTTCCAGATCCATGAGGCACAGGCCGGGAACGGAAAGTATGGCTTCGATGATTTGATCGATCACCCGGCGGTCGCGGCCTTCGCTGAAATTGGGAACGCATTCGACAATAGAGTTCATGGGTAATCCTCGATTCGATAAGAATCAGTCCGTGGAATAAACAATCTCACCGGCTTTGATGACTTGCCGGCAGTGGTTCACCCCGAAATAATAGGGGATTTGCCGGAAATCGGGAACATCCATAATGCAGAGATCCGCCTGTTTTCCGGCTTCCAGGGAACCGAGACGATCTTCCCTTTCCAGGGCACAAGCTCCGTTGTAAGTGGCTGCCACGATGGCCTCGGCCGGAGTCATCCGCATCTGGGTGCAGGCGAGGGAAAGAATCATCTGCATGTTCAGAGTGGGTGAACTGCCGGGATTGAAGTCGGTTGCCAAAGCCACGGCCACTCCCGTATCGATCAACTCCCGAGCTGGGGGATATTTTATTAATCCCAAATGATAAACCGATCCGGGCAAAAGAGTGGCAATCGTGGAACTGCCAGCCAGTGCTTGAACATCTTCAATATCCAACTGTTCCAAATGATCGACGGATATCGCTTCCAGCCGGACGCCCAGGCGGGCCGCGCCGCTGTGGCTGAGCTGATCGGCGTGAAGCCGGGTCTTTAATCCATGAGCTTTGGCACAGGCAAGGATGGTTTCCGCCGCGGACAAATCAAAAAGGTGAGGCTCGACAAAGCAATCGCAATATTCAGCCAGTTCTCGGCGAGCCACCTCAGGGATCATCCGTTGCGTAATTTCCTCTACATAGGCGAGAGGATTTTGTTTGTGCTCAGGCGGGATTTCGTGGGCACCCAGAAAAGTTGGGACCAATTCCAGGGGGGTCATCTTCTGAACCTCGCGGATGGATTCGAGCATTTTGACTTCGTTCTCAAGATCCAAACCATAGCCGCTTTTCACTTCCAAAGTTGTCGTCCCATGCTGCAGAACCTTCACCAGACGGGGCAGGGTGGCCCTGACCAAGTCCATCCTTGAAGCGGCACGAACGGCCCGGACGCTGCTGAGAATTCCGCCGCCAGCCTCCGCAATCTCCCGGTAAGTCATACCTTGAATGCGCCATTCAAATTCCTGTTCCCTGGAAGCCGTAAAGACAGGATGGGCGTGGCTGTCCACGAATCCGGGCAGGACCACGCATCCAGCCGCGGAGAGGCAATCGATTTCATGCGGACCTACGGCCTTCTCCACCTCCTCCCGGCGTCCGGCCATCTTAATCTTCGTCCCTTCAATCCAGACGGCTCCATCTGATAGGAGTCCCAGATCGCTTTGTGGTTTTCCGCGGCGCGAGCCGGGAGGACCGGCCAGCGTCAGGAGTTGTGCGCAGGGAGAGATGAGAAGATCCATATTATAAGCACCTATTTGGAGTCCTTTTGTAAAGTACCTTTTCTCGCGGAGTGCATCAGAGAAAAGGGCGCATCGCATCGAGAAAGCTTAACCGGAGCATGATGGGTTAAGCGCTGGTGACGCCGTCACCACGCGCTAACCCACCCGACCACTGCTACAGCTCGCCTTCAATCATCGGGATTTTGACGCCATTGTTGTGCGCTGTGTTCCGGGCTTCCGGGTAACCGGCGTCGACGTGCCGGATGATGCCCATCCCCGGATCGTTGGTCAGAACACGGTTAAGCCGCACCGCCATCTCGGCGGTCCCGTCAGCCACAATCACCTGGCCGGCATGTAAAGAGTAACCAATGCCCACCCCGCCTCCATGATGAAAAGAAACCCAACTAGCGCCGGAGGCAGTGTTTAAAAGCGCGTTCAAGATCGGCCAGTCGGCGATGGCATCGCTGCCATCCTGCATGGATTCGGTTTCCCGGAAAGGGGAAGCCACGGAACCGCAATCCAGATGGTCCCGGCCAATTACAATGGGGGCCTGGATCTTTCCGCTCCCGACCAGGGAATTGATTCGCTCGCCAAAGCGGGCTCTCTGCCCATGTCCCAACCAGCAGATCCTGGCCGGAAGTCCCTGGAAGGCAATTCTTTCCCTCGCCAACGGAATCCAGCGATGCAGTACTTCATCTTCCGGGAACATTTCCAGGATCAATTCATCAGTGACCGCAATATCCGCGGGATCGCCGGAGAGAGCCGCCCAACGGAAAGGCCCCCGCCCCTGGCAAAAAAGCGGACGGACATACGCTGGAATGAATCCGGGGAAATCGAATGCGTTCTGAATGCCCGCTTGTAATGCAAAATGACGGATGTTGTTCCCGTAATCAAAAGTGGCCGCTCCCATTTCTTGCAGATCCAGCATGGCTTGAACATGAATGGCGATGGAATGCAGCGAACGCTTCAGATACTCGTTCGGGTTCTGGAGGCGCAAATCATGGGCTTGCTGAAGTGACAGTCCGGCAGGGATATATCCATTCAAGGGATCATGAGCGCTCGTCTGATCCGTCAACAAATCAGGGACAAAGTTCCGGCGGACCAACTCAGGAAGAACTTCGGCACAATTACCCACCAGTCCGATGGATAAGGCCCGTTTTTCATTTTTCGCCTGGGTTGCCAATTGTAATGCTTCATCCAGGGAATCCACCCGGCAATCACAATACCTTGTCCTGACGCGTCGCATGATGCGGTCCGCATTCACGTCCACCCCGAGGAAAACCGCTCCATTCAAAGTGGCCGCCAATGGCTGAGCGCCGCCCATGCCGCCCATGCCGCCGGAGACGACCAGCTTTCCGGCCAGATTTCCTCCAAAGTGTTTTTTCCCGGCAGCGGCAAAAGTTTCGTACGTCCCTTGGACAATTCCCTGGGTTCCAATGTAAATCCAGCTTCCCGCGGTCATCTGGCCATACATCATCAAGTCAAGGGCTTCCAAGCGGCGAAATTCTTCCCAATTAGCCCAGTGACCCACTAGGTTGCTGTTCGCAATCAAGACACGAGGAGCATAAGGATGCGTCCGAAAAATTCCCACCGGTTTGCCCGACTGAATCAGGAGGGTTTCGTCATCTTCCAGTTCGCGCAGACTCTTTACGATGGCATGGTAACAACGCCAGTTGCGCGCGGCTTTGCCCGTTCCGCCATATACCACGAGGTCCCGGGGATTTTCCGCCACGGCTTCGTCAAGGTTGTTCATGAGCATGCGCAGGGCGGCTTCCTGATGCCAGCCTTTGCAGGAGAGCTGCAGCCCCCGGGGCGCCTGAATCGGATGGTAGTCGTCCATGGCCGCTCCTTTTGTCTGGAATATTCCCCATAACAAAAACGCGAAATAATGACGAACGATCAGCTTCGCATTGCCGGAGCCGCGTGTTTTTGCAGGGCCGCCCTAATCACTCGCTGCCGCTTCGTGCTATTTCGCCTTGCACAGTGGTCTTATTTTGTGATGATTCTAACAACGAATCATCATAGTCCCTTTAGAATTGAAGCGAACTGATCCGCCTCGATGAGCTGTTCTATTTTGATAATGTCTTTCGCCAAAGAGCGGTCCTTTCCCAGGAAAGGGGAGACCGAGCGGACTAGCCGCCAGGCTTTCCGCCCACCGACCCCCGGCTGCAGAGGTTGCAGGAAATCAAGTCCTTGACTGGAGCAAAGGAGTTCGATGGCCAACACACGTCTGAGATTTTCCAGCACGCGCTTCAATTTCAGGGCGGCGCCCATCCCCATGCTCACGTGATCTTCACGGTTTCCCGAGGTGGGGATGGAGTCGACGGAGGCCGGATGCGCCAGGACTTTGCAGTCGGAGGTCAGCGCCGCCGCCGTCACTTGGAGCATCATAAATCCGGAATTCAGTCCAGGCTCGAGAGTGAGAAAGGGGGGAAGATCCCCATATTCCGGCGTGATCAACCGTTCAATCCGCCTTTCGGAGATGCTGGCCAATTCCGTCAAGGCGATGGCCATATAATCCAGAACCAATGCCAGCGGCTGCCCATGAAAATTGCCGCCGGAGATAATTTCGCCTTCCTCGGCAAACACCAAAGGATTGTCCGTGGCGGCATTCAGCTCGATGGAAAAGGTGCGGCGGGCCAGATCGAGTGTATCGCGAATAGCCCCGTGGACCTGGGGAATGCAGCGGAGGCTATAGGCATCCTGCACACGCGGACAATCTAAGTGCGAAGCCCGGATTTCGCTGCCCGCCAACAAGCGGCGCAGATTGTCGGCAGTCTTCACCTGCCCAGGGTAAGGCCGTGTTTGCTGCAGCTTTTCATCAAAGGCGCGCGGAGTCCCTTTGAGAGCATCCAAACTCAAGGCGGAAGCCACATCCGCGGTGTCCAGAAGATTTTCAGCGGAAAGTAAGGACAGGCAGCCAACGCTCAACATGGCTTGAGTTCCATTTAATAAAGCCAGCCCCTCTTTGGCTTGCGGAATGAGCGGCTGCAGGCCGGCTTGGCGGAGGGCGGTTTTTCCCTTCACGGTTCCGGCCCCGTTCCATGCTTCGCCTTCCCCAATCAGAACCAACGCGAGGTGGGCCAGCGGCGCCAAATCTCCGCTTGCGCCGACGGAGCCCTGGGAGGGAATTACCGGATGTATCCCGCGGTTGAGCATATCGAGCAAAAACGCGGCGACCTCCGGACGGACACCCGAGAATCCCTTGGCCAGCGCATTGGCCCGGCAGAGCAGGATGCCCCGGGTTTCGGCTACGCTCAATGGAGATCCCACTCCACAAGCATGGCTTCTGATCAGGTTTAGCTGCAGTTTTTCCACCTGTCCGGGAGCAATCCGGCGATCGGCCAGCTTGCCGAAGCCCGTATTAATCCCATAGGCCGGGACATCGGAAGCCGCAATCCGTTCCACCAGTTTTCGCGATTCTCGCATCTTTCGCCCGGCCCGCTTGGAAAGGCGCACCGCGGCGAAGTTGTGGACCACCTCGGAAAAATCTTCCAGCGTGAGTTGATTTCCATCAATTTCTATCGGCGTTCTGTTCTTCATGATCCTTCTTCTATTTGAGATTTCCGGAGAGCCATCCCTCACAGCTTGGCCGCAAACTGTTCAACGGCTGATAATCGATTTATTCTGGATTCTTTTTCATGACCAAAGTGTATTTCGAGATCTCCGATCCGTCAAGCGGAGGCATCCTCCAGGTTACTGTCCCCATTTTTTACCACGAAGCACACGGAGAGCACGAAGAAAGATAGCCGTAAAATTATAAAACACACTCTTCGAGTTCTTCGTGGTGAATATTGCTTTGGTTGCGGCTTCATCAGGCTGAGTCTTTTTCTGAATTTGGTTTTGACTTTCCAGTTCAGTGAATTTTTATGAATCCGGACAAAGTCCCGCCAGGTCTCCCGGTGACGGATGTTTTGGCTATACACCCGCTTTGTGTTTAAAAATAAGCGAGGCTTTTAATATTTTTGAAACTCTCTCGCGTGAAATTTCGTATTTACGGATGAAAGGGGAGGCAAAGTCAGGAGAAGGACAATGGCAAAAATAATCAGACTTCATTCAACTCATCTATCCCGCTGCAATGCGAATCCGTCTTGGATGATTCGCTTCGAATCGAGGAATAATTTATTGGTTCGCTCAGCCCGAACCCTTTGGCATTTCGCCAACAAAGTATTCTATGAGGCTCCTCTTTTGATCTCCTTCAACTTTAGCAATCTCTCCTCGCTGTTATTTTCTTTCATCGCGAGCACTCTACTCTTGTTGCCTGTTTTCCTGAAGAAGGTATGGCACATGAGTTAGTCCGTCGAGAGGGAAGAGCAAAACCCCAATTTCCGTAAAAATCGTTGAGTACCTTCCGTAGCATGCGTTGGCGCAGCGCGTAATACATCGATCCCCTGCATTCCATCCCTCGGCGCACTCTCTTTCTTGTTCCATTTTTAGTAATACTCCTTCTTTTTGCCTTGCTTGTCCATTTGGCAAAAAGGTGTAAGAATGCCGCTGTTGCTCATCCAGATGAGCGTGTCATCTGTTTCTCACTCCTTAACCAAGAGGCCAAAAATGTCATTTCCGAAGATTAAACGTTGCCTGATGATACTTTTATTCATCCTGGCATGTTACGGTTTTATTCTCGAATGCACATCCGTGTATTCCTCCCCGGAAAAAGAAAGGAAAAAAGCCATGCTTTCCAAAGCGACGGTTTCTCCCTTCCCCTGGCCGGAAGAAAAAATTGCCCATTACACGGCTTACCGTGTCGATGAATCCATTAAGATCGATGGCCGCTTGGACGAGCCCTGTTGGCGGCGCGCTCCCCGATCTCCCCGCTTCGTGGATATGATCACGGGGAAGCGGACCATCCATGATACGCGCGCGGCGGTGCTGTGGGATGAGAAGAATCTTTATGTCGGCTTTTGGATTGAAGAGCCGCATGTGTCGGCCAATCTCACCGAGCGGGATTCTTTAATCTATACCAACAATGATGTTGAGGTGTTCATTGCCGGCAAGGATGCCTATTACGAGTTCGAGATCAATGCGCTCAACACGATTTATGAAGTATTTTTCATTTGGGAAGAGGCTTATGAGCGAAGTGGGTACGGCAAGCTCCCTGAATTTCAGCGAAATGTTCCCAAAGCCCAGCCCTTCAATGGCGTGGGTTTCACCAAACATCCCCGCGGCGGCCGTCTTGGATTTTTCGGCTGGGATTTTCCCGGAATCCAAACAGCGGTTCACGTGGATGGCACCCTCAATGACGAATCGGACCGCGACCGGGGTTGGACCGTGGAACTGGCTTTCCCCTGGGCAGGCATGAAACCGCTCACGCTGGTCGATCAGCGCGCGATTCCACCGAAAGATGGAGATGTCTGGCGCATGGATTTTTCCCGGTTCAATCAATATAAGGAAGCTCCCCCGGCCAGTGACTCTGGTGGTTGGACCTGGAGTGCCCACGGCGCCTGGGATTCCCATATTCCCGAATGCTTTCCATTCATCCACTTCTCCTCCCAACTCGTGAAAATGGCTGCGGTGGCTGGCACGGTAAGAAAATGAACATGGGATGATGGAGGCGGCCTGCCCTCAGGCCGTCTGAGCAGGTTTGGCAAACCCAGACGGGGTGGGAGCACCCCGCCTCCATCCACGCTATTTTCTAGGAGGGGTCTACTTTTGCGGCCCGTCAAGATTTTCGATCAATGCTTCGGAAGGCCCGCGCTGTTTCTGAAGCCTTTGCGCCACTTTTTCGGCCTCACGCAAGACACGCAGGATATTTTCTCCCGCCAGTTGGCGGATTTCTTTTTCAGAATAGCCACGCCGCAGCAATTCGCCAATTAAAGCAGGATAGCAGGAGACATCTTCGAGTCCGACCGGAGTGGAATCAATCCCGTCGAAATCAGAGCCCAATCCGACGTGATCGATTCCCGCCACTTTGCGAATATGGTCAAGGTGGTCTGCCACCTGGTTTAGAGTGGCGGGGGGGATGGGATGAGAGGACTTCCAGCGGCTGTGCTCTTCTTTGAGGCGCTCATGATCATTAGGATATAAATCCCGCAGCCGCCTCCACTCCGCATCCCAGGGCTCCATGGAAAGGCGGACTTCTTCCGATATGAACATGGGGGCAAAATTCACCATCACAATTCCGCCGTTGGCTTTGGCTTTGAGCAGGATGGAATCCGGGACATTGCGCGGGTGATTGCAGAGGGCCCGCGCCGAAGAGTGAGACCAGATGACGGGTGCTTCACTGGTTTCGAGAGCGTCGAGCATGGTTTGATCGGAAACATGAGAGAGGTCCACCAGCATGCCGAGGCGGTTCATTTCCCTGACTACTTCCCGGCCAAAGGGGGTGAGGCCGCCGTGCTTTTTCTGCGTGCCTGACACGTCAACCCAGGGGCAGGCCTCCGCCCAGTCGATGCTCTTGACGTGGGTGAGAGTCAGGTAGCGGGCCCCGCAGGAATAGGCTTGCCGCAATACCGCCAGGGAGTTGCCAATCGCTTGCCCTCCCTCGACTCCGATGAAAGCGGCAATCTTTCCTTCTTTTTGAATCCGCCCGACCTCGGAAGCAGACGCCGCAAATTCCAAGGACATGGGGAAGCGGTCGATCATGCGATGGATGACGTCGATCTGCTCGAACATCACGGAGACGGCAGCCGGTCCACTCAGGTCGGAATTGACAAATGCCGCAAAAAACTGACCGCCGACTTTGCCTCGCTTGAGCCTTGGGATATCAGTCTGCAGATGCTTTGCCAGATGACTGGAGTCTATGCCGAGATCGATGAGCTCCAGCTGGTTTTTATACATTTCGCGCAAGTTCTCGGCAATGTCGTTATGACCGTCGATCAACGAGATTTGGGTCAACAATCGTTCGGCTTTTTCCAAATAGGGATCTTTTTTTTTCATGGTGGCAGTCGATTGTGAACGCAAGGGTGCGGTCATTAAAAAAGAAAAGAGGATACAAATCAGGCCAAGCCTGATCGATGAGGTTGGTGAAAAGTTCATGGTTCCATCTCTCGCGTTCGTAATAAACTTCTGGCTAAGTCGTCAGCTGATTGGGACGGATAAGCCAAATTCCATTTCCCGGAATACTTTTAAACGAATGAGATACTGGGGCAGAGCGCGCGATCCGTGATGGTGGCCACTATCAGATGTAGCCTGCGTGATTGCACGATTTTCCCGCTGTCCCAAATGTTCCCCGGTAATGAAAGGTCTCAAATGTCCAACTTCCCGTTGGTCATCATGGTGGCCAATTTAAAAATAGCCCGGATCTTCATTTTCCCCACTTCCGTGACAAAATATATTTCCTCGTCGGCTGGATCAATGGCAGGATTCCCCTCAAGCAGACGCGGGAAAAGGAACAGGGCGGATCCATCCTGTGTCTCTTTGGGAGACATGAAAGATTTGAGGGCCACCTTTTTGTTTTTATCTTTTTTAGCGAGCAAAAAAGTATTTGGCTGAGTCTCTTCGAGGGTCAGCTTCTCAAAGGGTTCCATCCGTGAAGCAATGATTGAAATAACGATCTCGGGCATCTCCTGATTGATAAACTGGCGGGCCATCTCCTCGGTATAAACTCTGCGCAATAATCCCAACTGGCCAAGGGCCTGCCGGATCTTCACGGAAGAGTGCCAGCGGACGTAGAGAGAGATCGAGTTTTCATCATATCCCTGGGTGGGATTCATGGCTGGAGTGCGAACTGCCCCTCCGGGAGAGGAGGTGTCGATCTGATGAGGAACAAACACTTTCCCATAGTCCCCTTTGATGGGTTGAGTCTTTGCCCAGGGAGAATTTGACAGCAATGTCATTGCCTCATTTTCATTCCACTGCGTAAAAGGTTTTTCCTGCCAGAAATCTTTGGCGAGAATAACCGACCCCATTCCCGCAAAAAGAACCAAAATGACAATCCAGACCTGATGTCTGGGTGAAAAGCGCTTCTGCATGATCCAACCTCCCGTTAACCAATTCATGAACCATCGCAAATGATTTCAATATTGAGGCTGAGGTGCTGGCGTTCCTTTTGTCCGTCGGCTGACGGATCGAAGATCCGGCTTCTGACGGATCGCCTCAAGCCCGTGGTTGGCATTACCTTTTAACTACGAAATACGCGAAACACGCGAAAATGCTTCATTCACAAAACGCTCATGTTCAAGCATTGGATAATGTCCGAAATTGACCAACAGTCCCAGTTGCCTCCCGGTTGACTTCAAGTAATTGATCACTTGCGCTCGGTGTTCATCAGCAAGTTGTTTAACCGCCTTGAGCTCGACAATAATCGAACCAAAACAAAGAAAATCAGGAATATACTCATGCGTGAGTTCTTGACCCTTGTAGGTAAGCTTAAGCCTTGGCTTTTCCATGAAGGGAATCCCCTGCAGGCCGAATTCAATTCGGAGACATTCTTGATAAACATCTTCTAAAAAGCCATTTCCTTTTTCCTTGAAAACCTCAAAGCATGCCCCAATGATTTTGTAGCTCTCCTCCTTAAACACGATATCCGCACACATTTTCGCGCCTTTCGCGTATTTCGTAGTTCCATTTCCTTCTGTCAACATCGGTAAAATATCCGTCCCGAAGAATTACAGCGGTCGTCTGCGTGATCCAGCACAGTGGAATTTTTGGAACACGGGATCCCCT
This sequence comes from uncultured Acidobacteriota bacterium, assembly GCA_963803155.1. GTDB lineage: Bacteria > Acidobacteriota > Terriglobia > Versatilivoradales > Versatilivoraceae > CAWDMN01. The sequence goes on along the minus strand of CAWDMN010000077.1, from coordinate 33,245 downwards.
CACGCCCTCTAACTCTCCATGCAGACTAATATTGAATGTCAGGATATCTTTCGGCCAAAATCCGCAAGTTTCTGGTCACCAGCTCGTCTCTTTGCCGGGCGCACAATTGAGTTCGGCCGGCATCTTCCGGTGTGTTGAGGGTATAATCGAGCAACTTCTCCAATGTAGTGGTGGCCACGTGCATGCGAGTATCGGAAGAGGCGTAATAGATAAAAAGTTCATTTTTATCATTCAAGATCCACCCGTTGCTGAAAACCACATTGGAGACATCCCCTACCCTTTCTCTTCCGTGAGGGGCGATGAGATGGCCGCCCGGACGGTGAGTCACCTTGGTGGGATCATCCAGAGAAGTCATTAATACGTAAAGAACGTAGCGCAATCCCGCGGCAGTTCTCCTGACACCGTGAGCCAGGTGAAGCCATCCATGCTCGGTTTTCAAGGGGGCGGGACCGAGGCCATTCTTTACCTCCTTGTAGGTGTGATACTGCCTCAAATCAATGATCGGCTGTTCTCCCCGAATAACCGCGTGTTCCATGTTGTCTGCCAGTCCCCAGGCGATGCCGCTGTTGCCGGTATCGATAAAGCCGGCCTGCGGACGGGTATATAGAGCATATTTGCCGTCGACGAATTCAGGGTGCAGTACGCAGTTCCTCTGCTGAAATGCGTCCGTCTTCAAGTCGTCCAACCGTTCCCATTCCTTCAAATCTTTGGTTCGGGCAATGCCGCAACTGGCCAGGGCCGCTGAGCTGTCATCGGGCTGGGAGAGATCTTTCCGCTCCGCACAGAAAAGTCCATAAATCCACCCATCTTCATGTTGGATCAGGCGGATGTCGTACACATTCATTTCCGGATCGTCGGTCACCGGCATTACGATCGGATGGTCCCAGAATTTGAAATGATCAACTCCGTTGGGGCTTTCAGCTACGGCAAAAAAGGATTTTATATCCACCCCCTCGACTCGGACGATCAGGTAATATTTCCCATCGAGTCCAATGGCGCCGGCATTAAACGTGGTATTCACTCCGAGCCGTTCCATCAGGCGGGGATTGGTTTCAAAATCCAAATCGTACCGCCAAAATACGGGAGTATGTTTATAAGTGAGGATGGGTCTCTTATATCGTGTATAAATGCCGTTGTTGTACCGGATTTTTTCATTTTTCCGTGCGATGAGCTTCTGCTGCTCTTCAAATAGAGCCCTGACCTGCCTGTCAAATTCTTTCCTGGCTTGCTTCGCGGAAGCCATTGGAGGACCTCCCTTATTCTAGGTTTCAGCCGCAGTTCCAAAATTATAGCACAGCAGGCGAAGATTGAATTCTAAGGCGTAGATTTTTGATGCGTCCTTAGAAAGACCGGCGCCCATGGGAGATGCGCCATCGTTGGTATTGTCTGCTTTCCAACCAAACGGCGAAAAAGGAACCGGATGAGATCCGATGGCCTGGTCTATTTTAGAAACGACGGATTCCGCGCGACTTTGAATAAATCGGCCAAGCTTTCTTCCGCCTCCGCTTTCCGATGCGACTCGTCAGCACCAGCCAATATTTTCAGTGTGCCTTGTCCTCGAAAACAGCTTACTTCGCCGGCTCGACGCATTCGAAATTTGCCGCATCCTCTGGGTTGCCCGATCCCTTATAGCGCGCCACTTTGGGATATGCGCAAAGCGGGCGGGTTCGTTCGATGCCATTGGCTGGATTCATCCCATTCTTAACTTTCGTGGCAATGATCTCCTCAGGCGCCGTACTTTGCTCCACCCATCGTTCCAGAGCTGCTGAAATGTTGTGTCGGGAATCGACTCGCGCCACGCCAAATTGTCCGAACAGACTTGGCCCGGCGCCGCCAGCGCAATGCTGCATGCCGGGAACCATGAATAGCCGCACAAAGCTGCCTGCGTTTCTGGCGCCCATCTTCTTCAGCACGTTTTCATAGTAATCGATGGTGTTTTGAGCCGGGATTGCGGCGTCGCTCCAGCCGTGGTAAAGGATGAGTTTTCCGCCGCGCTCCCTAAACTGTTGCAGGTTCGGGTTTGTCGCATTGAGGATGGAGGCCATCTTCTCATCGGCTGCCTTGGCTTCGCGGTCAACACTGAGTGATTTATAGTCCCAAGCAGGATTGTTGAAGACCATGTTGCGGTAGAAGCCAGTCCCGAAGGCGAACAGGAGGCTCTCATTGGGAGCGGGGCCGGTAATCCAGGGACGCCAGCCAGCCGGATCCGCCTCGCCGCCGGGCGAATAGCCGGGGAACAGCAGCTTGCCACTGGCGCTTCGTGTGCCATCGTACAGTTTCTTTAGCGCCTGCACCTGCGGCGCCGTGAGGCAGCGCTCCGATTCTGCTCCCTGGCACTGCAGAACAGCGGGATCGAATCGGCAGCGCGAAGGATTTTCGATAACACCGTCTTTAATCCCATCATCGGCATCGCAAGCCGCCAGCACTGCCGCTTGAATGGCGGGCAGTTTGGAGGGCGGAATATAAGTGGCCTGCTGGCCGGCAGTGGCCTGCAGGTTGGATACAGCGCTTAAGAGAAGATGCGTCCAGTAGTTAGCTGGAGCGCCCGCGATGATCCCATCATAATCAGCCGGGTATCGTTGAGCTTCCATCAGCGCTTGACGACCGCCGTTCGAGCAGGAACAGAAATATGACCGTTGCGGGCTCGAGCCATAATAGGCTGCCACGATGGTTTTTGCCTTATCAGTCATCTCGTGAATCGCGCGATGGCCAAAATCGACTATCTTCTCAGGATGGCCTAGAGCCCAGGCGGCGTCGGTGCCACTGGCTTGATGGCCGGTGTCGGTCGAAGCGGCGGCGTAGCCGTGTTGCACCGCATCCGCCAGGCCGTTGTATTCGATGGCTCCCGCGAATCCGCCATTCCCGATCCCCTGGAATTTTCCGTTCCATCCGGAGGTCGGCAGCCAGACTTCGAATTGAATATGCGAATCGTTGCTTGGCTTAATCTCACCGGCCACGCGGCAAAAAGCGGGCAGGTTCTTCAAGGGGGCGCCTGTTGGCGGTGAGAACGATCCCGCTGGCACTGCCTGGACTGTAGTGAGCGTGGTCGCCGGCAAGGTCAGCCCGGCTGAGGTTTGCACAATCCTCGCTGAGCGCCGGCAAGGCCGCGAAGACCATACCTGCAACGATTTTTAATAACATCCATCGGTTTTTCATGATGCCTCCCAAGGGCAATAAGATTTGGAAAAATAAAGACGGCGCCTGGGCTTGGGCAATATATGGGATATTCATAGTGAAATAGGACTAAGAGGCTGTTGAAGGCAAAAATGTACGGCAGGATGAACTTCCTGGCGAGCCGTCGCTGCCATTTCCATCAGCGCGGCTCGGCGGGAGCCTCGCCCTCCCGGTTATAGCTCAACTCGACTATTCAGGCCTGGCCTACTGACTTGCCCACCTCTATCGTTCGCCATGCCGCGACGACGAGAAGAACCACCGCGCCGAGCGCGAACACGGTATTGCCAGCCAGAACTACCATCCTGCTGCCGCCAATCACGGGAGGCTGCAGGAAGGCGTGCCACGCATACGTTAGCGCGGCTCCTCCTGCCAGTGCCAGTCGGTGTCGGCCGTTCCATCCCATTCGACGCGACCATCGGATTGTGGCCACAATCGCCAACAAGTCCAAGATGAGGTATGCTCCCACGGCCCCCCAGCCCCATTTCTGGGGGATCAGCAGGAAACCAGAGCCAGCCGCCAACGCGGCAATGCCGACAAGCCATGGATTCGGGACCCATCCGGACGAACGGGGTGGCAGTGTTGTCGGCATTCGAAAGGCCATCACCGTGAGTGCGACACAAAGTAACGCAGCAGCCGCAAACTGCCAGGGAGAGGCGACGAAGCGGTCGCCCTTGAGTGTAAAGATAGTCGTTGCCACGGCGCCGAAAACAAACAACGCACCGGTCACGGCGAGCCCAATCCGGCCAAGCCAAGGCGTGGTGGCGTGTTTTGGGAGCAACGCCTCGGCTAAAGCAATGGAGGTTGGGATGCTCCACACCGTATGCAGCGTAAGCACGAATATGCTCCACCATGCGCCGATGCCGAGGGCGGGAATGTGCGCCGGAGCCAGAAGATGCAGGTTGAGTTTCAGGTAATCCGGATTGAACAGAGATTGAGTCGCGAAAGCCTCTTCGAAAACCGCGTAAACCAGCCCAAGAATGAAAATGCTTGGCCAGCCACGCCGCGTATGTCTCGCGGCTTCGCGGATCAACAATGCTCCGCCACCGTAAAGAGGCGCCAGGACCAGCAGTGCCGGCAACATGGTAATGGGCAGATTGCCGAGCAAGAACTCAGCCACCAGCGGGGAGAGGAAAAATAATACGATAGCCGATATCTTCATGGACATGGCGCCCTCCCTAGCGAATTCAAAAGAGTTTTGTGCCGGTGATTGATTTTACACTCGTGGTGAAGTTTAGGGGCTATGGCGCCGCATTTATCAAATCCTCCATCCGTTCCAATCTAGATGGAAGATCCATCTACATTAAGCGAACCACCACAAAATGAACAGACATTTGAAAAACGAAAGCAAAGGAACCCTGGCATAGATGAGGCTTTCATTCAACGCCATCAGGCCTTGTAAAAAAAAAGAATTAACATTTTTCCAGCACCTCTCTTGACATCCTTTTCATGGGATCGTTAATCTAAATCGAAGGGATGTAGGCATTAATTGATCATTGGCGAGAAAGCAGAAGGCCGCAATGAAAAGCCGAGCGCGGTTACTAGTTGGTTATTTAGCGATATTGTTGCTGGGGGGCAATTCCCTTCACGACTTTTTCCATTCATGCGGACCGATGGACCAAGCGGTTTTTCTGGTTCCAAAGAATGGGGAACGAGCTTATAGTGACGGGTTGCATCAGACCCCCCTCGCCCCCTCGCTGCCTGATTGTCCCATCTGCCATGCCCAGCATCATACGCCCGCTTTTTTCCCATCCGCGGCAAACTGGAATCCCCATCTTGATTATTCAGAACAGGCAACGCTACGGAGCATTTGTTTATATCCCGGCAGGCCTCATTTTTTGTATTCTCCCCGATCTCCTCCACTCTCCTAAACATAGCCAAATCATTTTCAGCGAATTTGAAGATCCTACGGGTTGCGATCGATGGTTTTTTCAATCGAACCATCTGGATTTCAAGACTATTCCAGTCCGGATCTTCCCCCAAGTTTTATGAGGGTTGAACTATTTATTGCCGAATATCCACGAGAGTACAAGGTGTAATGAAGATTATGAGAAGACAACCGATTGTGTTTATATTTGGGATGATTATTGCGAGCCTCACCCTGTCCCCTTTCGGATTAGGCCAGTCCAGCGTGGGCGGGGGGAGCATTGAGGGAACCGTGATAGACCCTTCCGGCGCCTTGGTCCCATCGGCCCGCCTGGAAATTCACAACGAAATTAGCGGGTTCCGCCGCACAGCCACCACCGATTCTAATGGAACGTTCAGGTTTAATAATCTTCCGCCTAACCCCTATCATTTATTGGTCACGGCTTTTGGGTTTGCCCTTTTCCACCAGGACGTTTCAGTGCGTTCAGCCGTTCCGCTCCAGTTGTCAATCCATCTGGAACTGGAAACAGGAAAAACTTCCATCACCGTCAGCGGTGACACCGCGGAGATGCTCGAAAATGTCCCCTCCGCCCACACCGACATCGACCGTAATATTCTGGCCAGTCTCCCGATCCTGAATCCCGCTTCAGGTTTTAGCGATGCTTTAACCTTGGCTACTCCTGGAGTTGTGGCGGACTCCAACGGTTTTTTCCATCCTTTGGGCGATCATGCCCAGGCCTCTTTTATCATCGACAATCAGCCGATCAGCGACCAGCAAAGCAAGCAGTTCTCGACCCAGATACCCCTCAATGCCATTGAGTCGTTTGAGGCTATTAGTGGCCTGCCTGCCGCGGAATACGGAGACAAGACCAGCCTGGTTATTAATGCCGCTACACGGTCAGGCTTGGGTCATGACAAACTCTTCGGCAGTCTGATTCCGCACTATGGCTCATTCGGCACGGTTGGGGAAGAAGCGACTTTGGGTGGAAGCAAGGGACGTTGGGGCAATTTTATGGCCGTCAATTTCACCCGGTCAGGACGGTTTCTCGATTCTCCGGAATTCGCTTCCTTGCACAATCGGGGCAACAATGAGACCTTTTTTGACAGGATTGATTTTCAGCCCGACCCCAAAAACAACCTTCACCTGAATCTGTTTGCGGCGAGAAACTGGTTCCAAGTGCCCAATACCTTTGGCCAGGAGGCGCTTGGCCAAGATCAGCGCCAGCAGGCCCGTTCTTTCGATATTGCGGTCGGCTGGGTCCATACGGTCAATGCCAATATGGTTTTCACCCTCAATCCTTATTTCCGGCAGGACCGGATCCAATATTTTCCGAGCGCCGATCCCTTCAGCGACAGCCCAGCCACGATGAGTCAGGACCGCCGGCTGGGCAACCTCGGCGCGAAATCGGATTTATCCTATGTGCACGGCATCCATAACATCAAAATGGGTGGACAGTTGGATCACACTTTTCTATCCGAGCAGTTTTCCTTGGGATTGACCGATCCGACCTTTAATCCGGTATGCCTGACGCCCGGCGGCACGGCGGTCACCGATCCCCAATTCAAGGTGGCATCGTCGTGCAGCGAGGCGGGGTTCCATCCTAATCCCTCCTTGCAGCCTGGCTTGGTGGCATTTGACCTTACCCGGGGAGGCTCCCTTTTTTCCTTTCGCGGCCGTACGGACATTAAGCAGTTTTCGGGTTTTATCGAGGACAATTTGACTCTGGGGAATCTGACGGCAAGTCTCGGCCTGAGAGGTGATGAATACCGGGGATTAAGCTCCGCCGGAAGCTTGCAACCGCGTCTTGGATTTTCCTACAATCTCAAGCCCGCGGCCGCGGTGTTTCGTGCTTCTTATGCCAGGACTTTTGAGACCCCCTACAACGAAAACCTGATCGTTTCCAGTTCCGCGGGGGCGGGAGGCTTGGCTCAAAATATTCTTGGCGCTTACGGTTCCACGCCGCTGCGGCCGGGAGACCGCAATCTCTTCAATGTAGGTTTTGAACATTCCATCGCCCGGATCATAGTTTTAGAGGCGAATTATTTCTGGAAGTTCACCCGGAATGCCTATGATTTTGACACTCTGTTAAATACTCCCATTTTTTTTCCCATTTCGTGGCGCCAATCCAAGATTGACGGTTTTTCGGCCCGCGTCAATTTGATTCACCTGGGAGGATTCAGCGCCTTCACGGTTCTGGGACATTCCCGCGCCCGCTTCTTTGGACCTGAAAATGGGGGAATTCTATTCAATTCGCCAGTGGCGGAGTCCGTTTTTAGAATCGATCATGACCAGGCTTTTCAGCAGACCACCCAACTGCGCTACCAGTTCCATAAGGCGGGACCCTGGATGGCCTTGACTTGGCGTTACGACAGCGGCGAGGTGGCCGGAGCGGTCCCTGACATTCAGACGGTCTTAAGCCTGACCGGGGATCAGCAGGCCGCCATCGGCTTCTATTGCGGTAATCAGGTGGCAACCCCCTCAAATCCCATCACCGGCTGCAGTGAATCCAATGCCGGCGCCAGCCGCCTGCGGATTCCCCTGCCTGGCATGGCCAATGATGACCATAATCCCACGCGAATCGCGCCAAGACATCTTTTTGATGTAGGGACTGGAATCGACAATCTCTTCCGCACGGATCGCTATCGAGTGACCTTGCGGTTTACCGCACAGAACCTGACCAACCAGGTGGCATTGTATAACTTCCTTTCCACCTTTAGCGGGACGCATTTTGTGTCACCGCGATCTTATCTGGTGGAAATCGGCTTTGTTTTTTAGAGACAAGCCACGGTAAAAAATGTCACTGGCAATATCCTCGGACAGGATGCCGCCAAAGTTGTCCTGTCCGGTGGATTGCCACCCAACGGCCCAATTCCAAGCCTGTAGCGGATTTTCATCGTTGGTATAAAAAGGGATGGTTCGTCCATTAGGGAGAAAATGGAATCATGATTCCAGCCCCCATCGTCTACGAGAAGCGCATCGGCCGGTGATCCAGGCGCCAGTGCGGCGCCTGCCTATTTGTTTATCGATGCGAATGCTGACTCTACTTCGCTAACTTGCCTCCCCTTTTCCGATCCGTTGGCATGGCGCCGGCCGTTAGAGCCACGGCCAAGGCGGAAGATCGCGGGCCGGGAAGGCGAGGCCTCCGCCAAAGCGGACTCCACATGGCGAGCCATCGGGCGGGCAGGACAGGCGCGGCTCGGCGGGAGCCTCGCCCTCCCGGCTATTGCTCAGTTCAGCCGATCAGCGCCAACTGGTCCATTTTCTCGCACTTTGAATTACACTCCCTGATAGTGCCGATAGTTATAGCCTCTGGTGCTGATAGCGCGTCGTTCGCTTTCTTCAAATCGCGCCGATCACCTGTCTTTTGCGTTTCCCCCTCCGGAGATCTTGGCGTAGAGTTGCTCCCGGCCGTAAAAGCCGCTGTTGTAATAGAGGAACAATCGCCCATCCGGAAGGGCCAGGATATGCTGCCGCCACAGGTTCGTGCCTTCGCCCAGGGCCACGGCTTGGGGCGGAATATCCTGGATCCACTCGATAGGTTGCGGCGACCACTGCCAGCCGCGCACCGGCCATTCTTCATCGCAATAGGCGAAGCCGCCCAGGCTGGGCGGGGGCTCCTCGCGGAACACCTCGGTGGCGTCATGCCGAGGAGCGGTGGGGGAAGCGTTAATGATGGCGATCCAGCGGTGGGTCTGGCTGGGCAGAATCTGCAGCCCGCCCACCCAACCGGAGGCCCAATGTCCCGGCGTTTGGCAAGGCGGCAGGATTTCGCCTAGCTTGTGAATTGTGGCATCGCCGACCCGCTGCACGGCCACGGCCTGTGCGTTGCCCAAGGGACTGAGGCGGCGCGCCTGCGCCCTTTCCGGATAGCCCATGTAAAAGTATAAGATTTCGCCGCGTTCGGGGAAGAGGAAGCCGGTCACTGCATCGACATGCTTGGCGTCAAAATCGTCGGCCGTGCCGTGCATGATCAATGGCTCCGGCTGCACCGTCCAAGGGCCCGCCAGCTTTTCAGCCGTGGATTGCTGAACCACTTTGTGCCCGGCCCGCCAACTGACGGTCAACAGCCGGTACCGGCCCTCGATTTTGGCGGCATGGTTTGGACGATGCGCATCCATGACCACGTAAGGCTTGTGTGTGGAGCCGCCAGTCAAATCTTGCGGATTGGCAAACACCAATGGCCCCTCCAGTTTCCAGTGCCCCGGGCCAGGGTCCAATCCCTGGGGGCAAATGGCGTGTCCACAACCCGGCGGATCGAAGAAGAGGAACATCCGCCAACCGTCGATGTCATCGTCGCGCACAACGCAAGGATCGCCCACTACGCTGGAACCGGGGCCGCCCAGGCTCCGTTGGATGATTAATCCAGATCGCCGCCACGCACGGGGAATCTCGCGGGTGATCGCTTGCCCCTTTGCCGCGGGACGCACTTGCGACACCTCCACCTCCCGAGTCTCCGTCGCGGAGGGGATCCCACCCGAAGGGGTTACAGCCAGAGCAGCCAACCCAGTCATGGAAGAACAAAAGTCTCTTCGTTGCATAGTTGAAGTCTTTCCTTGTGCTTAGAGTCTGCATCGAACGAAAAGCAAGAAGTCATTGTGGCACCGTCCCCGGCAGCTTGGCTAGAAGATGCTTAGTTTTATTCTCGCGCCCTAGACGCGGCGGCGCAGAGAGCTATTCTTCTGGCCCGGTCCCTGCTCGGTGCGCAGGACAATCGAGACGCCCACAATGATGGTTCCTATTTTGTTTTCGGCCATTCACCGCGCCTCCGCGTCTGGGGCGCGAGGATTCATTTTCTAACTCACCTCGAGGCCTCCCCCGGACGGAGCCCTCGAGCCCCGATCAGGAATTTCAACCACTCTTTGGCCATCAGCCGATGATATGGTTCTTTCATGTGAATGCCGTCTAGGCAGCGGAATTGAGAGTAGTTTGGATCCGCGGCTAGGAGGGATTTCACTTCAATGATCGAAAAACCGGAGGAGAGGGCGGCTTGGTTGAACTGGTCCAGCATCGCAGGATTCCGGGAGGTGGCGTCGCCAATATCATCAAATATAAAAGGCCGTATTCCCTCCCGGGCAAAGCCTTCTCCCATCTGTTTGACCGCGGCGAGGTCCTCGTCGCCTCGAGCTCCCACCACGAGCAGCACTTGGTCTGGTTTCCAGGCAACTGTTTCGTTAAAAAAAGTACGCGGGATTGACGCCACTTCCCGTACTCGGCGACGTTCCCAAGCAGAAACTTCAGGCTCCGGAAGAAAGTCATGGAGTGCCCTGGCGGCTGTGAGTCCGCCGGCCTGAAACTGCCTAAATTGAATGCTCGGGTTTTGTGTTTCCAATATGGCGGCGACCACCTGGACAAAACTGGCGGGAGAGGACCAGTGGATCCCCATGGCAAACGAGTGACCAATAATCGCAACTTTCTGCCGCGGCATGTTGCGCATGAGCGGGATTAAAGACTGGATCTCCGGCTCCGCTAACAACTCGCGGGCTAGAACTTTATCGTCGCGGAGGTGCAGCTTTTTCTCTCCCCAATTCCAAATCTTGCGGCCCGCAATCTGCCAAGCCGCGGCATCGGTGGCAAAGGGTGAAGAGCAGCTGCGCGCCGCCAATTCCCGGCCAGCCTGCAGGAAATCCTCGTCGCTGCCGGACAATCCCAACTCCCCCACATAAACCGGAAGGCCCAGGACAATGTACAAATCCATTAGCTTTTGTAGCAAATCCCCGTCCCGTTCCACTTCCATGACGGTTTGGTACAGATTGGCGATGGCGCGCACCTGGAAATCAGGCGCAGGCACCTTGCTTTTCAAGGAGCGGGTGAATTCATTGACGAGAGCATGATCGGGGATAATTAGATCGCAGTTCAAAATCGGATCCAAGTCGTGGGCAGGATTGAACGGCAACAAAGGAAGCCTGGATGTTACTGCTCTCGCTGCATTGGGGGAGGAATCTGTTGGCAACTGCATCCCCTGCACCCATGCTTTTAGAATATTGGGTTCCGTCCCAAGCAGGGATGATTGATGCTCCACTATCTCACGAAGCGCCGCTTCATCCAATCCTCCAGCCGCATAACAAGCAGGATCCCCCTTCCCGGTTGTTTTTGCCAGTCCGACCTGATATGCATGCACGGCAAGGATATTAGCCTCCACCAATTGGCTCAGCCGGGAGAGGCTGAATTCATCAGGAGGTATGTCTCCCGCGGCAAATAAAGGCGATGCGAAAAGACCCAATTGAAAAATCAACGCGACACCCAGCCAACAACCCGATGCCTTCTTCATGGAAGTTCTCCTTCGCTTCCGGATGCCGGTATCTGGGCTTGCAATGTGGCATTGGGAATCCTGCATGTCAAGCATCATTTTTGCTGGGAACGAGCCATGGTGATTGAAACTCGTTAGCATCCACCATGGATGAAAATCACCGCCAGCGAGTGTCTGTCCTTAGTATTTAACTATATTCTTAGCATGCAGGTGGTCAGAAAATGTTTGGTTTTATTCTCGCGCCCCAGACGCAAAGGCGCGGTGAATGACCGAAAATGAAATAGGAACCATCCTGGTCGGTGTCTCACTTTCCCTGCACCGCAAACTGGGATTGAGCCAGAAAATACTCCTCTGCGCCACAGCGTCTCTGCGCGAGGATTCATTTATCGGCGGCAGAGATCGACGGCCTGGCGTGAGCCCCGGATCCGCTGGATTGATTTTGCGGGTCACTTTGAATTCTGTTACCTATTGACGCATCCTCCAGTCGCCGCCCATGCCGCTATCCTTCGCCTTTTCCAAGTCCGATGTTGAGTACTCACGGGGTTCACGGAAAAGGGTAATAAAGACTTTAGCCCCCTGTGCCGCGAAAGCTTTGGCGGTCGTGGCGTCAATGCCATGATTTGCACCCGATATAAGAACTACTTTCCCTTCAATTTGTGTATCAATCATTGTCGTTCCCCTTATTGCATTTTCCCCCCAACTGCCCATAGTACATCTTGGTGGTGTATTTAAAGCGCACCGAGCCGTTTGCTTCGTAAGCCCGAAAAATCCTCGCGAGTTCGCCGAGCATTGGTTCGTAGTTCGGATGGCCCGCCTCAGGTGTATAAGACGACGACAGCAGCCTCCCTTGCACACCAGCATAATCAAGGTCTTGCCAATGGCTAAATGTTTTCGACTTAAATCCGCATGTTCCGAAGAAATCCGCTACAGCGGCCTCGTCAACTTGTTTGTGAACGTTGGCATAATCTATCGCATATCGTTCAATGAGCTGTTCATATGCTGACAGGAAAGGTGTCGCTTGAGTTTCACGTTTATTCCAGAGCAGCATCACCCATCCGGTTGGCTTGAGAATACGTAAGAATTCACGGCGAGTCTTTTGACGATCGAACCAGTGAAAGGCTTGACCCGCCACAATAAAATCAACACTCCGATCGGCCAAGGTTGTGTCTTCTGCTCTGCCGGAGACACTATGAAAGCAGGGATAATTCCGCAAGATGCGCTCACCGGCCTCTCGCATCTCGCAATTTGGCTCAACTGCAAACAGCTGATTGCCGTTGGGCAGGAATAGCTCGGCCAGCAGGCCAGTGCCAGAACCAATATCGGCGATCAACGAAGCTGAAGTGAGCTGGCATTCTTCCCGGAGAGTCGCGATTACCGCCTGCGGATAGCGGGGGCGATATTTGATATAGTTAGCAACTCGGCTTGAAAAGAGCAGTGTCGGGTCAGTCATGGGTGCAACTCCATCAAATGGGGCGCATCGGCCCAACCTTTGACCGGAGCGGCAGCCGCCGGTTTGCCGGTGGCTTTCCGCTCGTAGGAGGGGTTGGGCGGCACGCTTAAATGCGCTCAGGCAGTGGCGGTCTTGCGAGTAACCGCCAAAACAGGCGGGTGGGCTAGCGATTGGTACACAACACAGTACTTCTCGGTCAAGCGCAAGAGTGTGGCAAGCTGCTCCTCCGAAGCATCAGCATCGAGCGTGAACAACAGCCGGATGCTCTGAAAGCCGACGGGAACGTCCATAGACAGGCCTAGAGTTCCACGGATGTCGAGATCACCCTCCGCTTGAAGAGAGGCTTCTCGCAACTCAATGCCAAGTGTCGTAGCAACCGCGTTCAAAGTCACTCCGGCACAGGCGACCAGAGCTTCCAGAAGCATGTCGCCTGAGCAGGCGCTTTGCCCGCTTCCTCCGGTGGCGGGATGCAATCCCGCAACAACAAGTGCTTTGCCCGTCTCGATCTTGCAGCTGACACCTTCACCGAGACGGCCTTGTGCCCGCAGCGTGATGAACGCCGCCTCGGGCGCCTCGCGGTATCGCTCCTTCAGAGGAGCCTGGATAGACCGAAACTCTTCGGCGTTCATGATGGACTCTCCTCGTGATTGCTCTATAATGCCCAACGCGGCGCATCAGGAGCAGTGCTAATGCCATGATTTGCACCCGTTGGCGGAATTAACTTTTCCTTCAATTTGTGTATCAATACATGGTTGTTTCCTCTATTACTTATGTCCCCCAGCGGGGCCATGTATCGGCGCGTGTCGTTTGCAAGTCCGGTAGTGCGGATTGTTGAATTCCGAACCGAGCGAAAGTCGTCCAAGTGGCGCCTCTATCCATGCTCTTCAGTGCAGCGTGGCTACAGATTTGTCACGGCTCCGTTTCGTCTGGCATACGGTCACGCTGGTGAGAGGGATCGACCTGTGGCGGCAGAGGTGTAGTTGCGATCCAGAAGAAGAGTAGAGTGATCGAAGTCAAAAAGGCCACAGTGAATGCGAGTCGCCTGCCGTGCCAGAGGCTTTCGAACCATTGCCGAAATTCACTCATGAGCACATTGGCTTTGCCGCCGTAAAGTTCCAACTCGCGGAGATACTGCTTGGATTCTTCGGGATCAAAACCCAAGGGATTGGTGGGGGCGGGTGAAGCGGTGATAAAAATTACGAGCGCACTGCCAAAGCCCGCCAATAAAATGGCCATGGCAATCAACCTACGACGAGTTTGCAGCCGAACCGAGCTCAGTGTCATATCGTGCGAAGCGGAGAGAAGGGCGGCGAAGACCAGTGAGAGTGCAACTTGGCTGCGCCCCCTTACGATTTTTTCAACAATCATCCTGTCATCCAGGTATTTGCCAGGATAACGCGCTTAATTTCTTATTATCCCCATAACGCCCGTGTTCAAATGCCAGCGCGCCTTATGGGCTGGCCAGGTGAAGCAAGCCTGCTGGCGGATTTCATCGATGGCTTTCAGCTTGTCAAAGGCCATTATGTACCACAGAGCAATGAGAACATAGAGCCATTTTTTTTAGGGCAATGCTCTTTTCTTGTATTTGTGTCTTCTCGGTGTGTGCCGTGGTTAATTATTCTTGGCTTTTGTGAACCAACAACGAATCTCTCCTGCCTTCCAAAAGACTCGTGGCTCGGAGAGGAAATATTCCGCTGACCCCCGGAGTCCCTTGCGATTTGCTGCCGTCGATTATAGTCTTCAGAATAAAGCCACTCAATTATTTTGACTACCGACTGGGAAGGTGATCCCCGTTGTGGCACAGGCGTCCGATAAAATACCAATCCAATGTTGGATGATGTCGTTGTTAGAAACGAGTTGGACCAGAGAATCGGAAGAGGATTGTTGGAATTGATATTGGAACGGGAGTTCTCCATCGAGTGGAGAGTAGGATTGTCTGCGAAAATGGGGTCGGACCTGATTGGCGCTTACTTAAGGATTAAAAAGTCGCGGAGGGACAACGGAGAATAGCCACGGACAAGAGAACGAATCTCGCCGTCCCTGAAAAGTAGGAGAAAAGAGTTGGCCCCTGAAAGGGCGCGGGAGTGAATTGTTTGAGCTGATTCCTCCACAGCCTCTGCCGGGGCGGATGATTCTTCTGAATCAGTGGCCAGGGGTGGCGCAAAAACCGCGCCAGCCCTGGCTATTCTCCAATGTTCCTGCCGGGACAAAATTTGAACGGATTTATCGCGATGGGATCCTTAAGTTAGCGACATCCAGGTCTGATCCCATTATCTCTGTGAGATTCAGCCTCAATGTCTTTCCTGGCCGAAATAAAGTCCCCTTGGATGTGTCAGCACTTCTTGGCAACTTTTTCCAGCCGGCAGGTTTCTTCCGCGATGGCTTGGCTGATCCGAATGGCTTCAAACCACCCGGGAGCATTTTCCGCCTTTTCCTGCAATTTGCGGGCTACCTGAATTAACCGGTCAATTTGTCTCTCGACTTCCTGTTTGGGAAACATTTTCAACTCTTTTTGTCTTTTTGCCAGTCAACCTTAATAATTGATAAAATATAGATGCAATTTGGATATTGCATGCGGAATGCCAAATAAAAAGGCAATTATTTCATTGGTTTATGAGGAATGCCTTAATTCGTGGAAAGCATAATAGAGAAAAAAAATATCCAAAATGGGTAATCGGTTTCCATGTTGGCACTTCGGTGGAACCGGCTGGAATTTGTGAGGCTTTACTTGGTTTCTGGGTTGACTCGTCACTGCTCAGGACATTATGCTTCGTTCGGCATCGGGATTGGGATCAATCGGTATCGACTGGGCGGGCGGGGAAATAGCTGGAGAATTTAGGCCATAGGAATCGGAGCCAGACCTTAATTGTTGACATTTCTTTAAAAGTTATTGGAGCTTGATCTCATTTTTTTTATAAACTACCAGGGCCATACTTGGTAAGGCATTCCCGTGCCGCACTTGCAAAGTTGAAAAGTCGAACAACGTATGTCATTGTTTCAATTTGAATCAAACCGTTCCCGCTAACCTCTTTAATTCAATCTTAGAGAGTCAGAGTCTGCAACTTTTCATGTACGGCACTAACTGCGCTATGTGGTTAGTCAAGAGTTTACAGTCTACCAGTCGTTGCTACTCCCGATGGAGTAAAGAAAAACTGGCCCAGCCTGAGACAAGTTCCATGGCCTCCTCCGCTCAGGATTGGGTATAAGCCATCCGCACTATTCAGCAGAGTCCCAAATTTCCCCAGGATGCGGATACAATGGCGGAAAGAGTGTAGTGGAAAAGCAATATTTGCGGGCTACAGCCCACGACTGGTTCAGTGGTTTGAGGGATTGACTGTCCATTGGAGTTCATCGAGCCATGTTTTTATCCGCAATCATCTCCCATCACAAAGACAAGATTGGACTGACTGTCATTCTGCTGTTGACCGCCTTGCTTTATATTTCACATCTCCCTGATGATTTTACCGATTGGGATGATCCAGATTACATCACTGAAAATCCCTGGATACACTCTTGGAGCGTCGACAATTTCCATCATCTCACGCGCGATCCATTTGTTTCCAATCAGATTCCGGTCACCATGCTTTCTTATGCGCTGGACTATCAGCTCTGGGGTTTAAATTCAAAAGGATATCACCTGCATAATCTGGCCCTACACTTGATTTGTGTTGTGTTGGCTTACTATTTGCTCGTCTCATTGAATCTGCCTGCCGGTGTGCGTTGGTTGGCAATTTCCCTTTTTGCGCTCCATCCGACCAACGTAGAATCCATTCTTTGGGCCTCGGAACGAAAGAATTTATTAGGAGCGTTGTTCTTCCTGCTTTCTTTCCTTTTATATATTCGGCGCCATATTTCTCGATCCAGAGTTCTTTATATCCTCTCCATCTTTTGTTATCTTCTCTCTCTTCTTTCGAAGATTAGCGCCGTTACCGCAGCCGCCGTCTTCCTGGGATATGATTTGTTTATCCGGAAACGCAAGATTAGAGAACTGAATCTATATGAAAAGATGCCATACCTGATTTTGGCGGAGGTGATGGCATTTTGGACGATCCATGCGGCGCAAATCCACCAGTCATTGGTAACTTATCATAAGCAGGGGTTCGGGATTGGACTGTTGACGATCCCAAAGATTCTCGGTGAATATATCGGGCTGCTTCTTTTCCCAGTCCATATGAATATCCTCTATCTTGAGCATGCTATATATTCTTGGACAACAATATCATTGTGGGTGTCTTTAATTCTCATGCTGGTCATATCATTTATCATCTTTAAACAGGGCCGGTCTCTTTTTTTCTGGTGGGTTTTCTTTTTGTTGATGATGCTTCCAGTCCTGAATATCGTTCCGATCCCATTCAAGATGGCCAACCGGTATCTTTATATCCCACAAATTGGAATTTGGATTGTGATTGGATTTCTGGGACAAAAAGTACTCGACTTTTTAAAGTCATTAAGGCTTATAAAAGGCACGTTGTTAATCTTACTTGGATGTTGGTTCATCTTTCTTCTAAACCAGACACTCAAGACTACTGAGGTTTGGAAAAACAGTCTTACTCTATGGACCGATTCCCTTGAAAAAGATTTCAACAATGCCATCGCCCATACAGACCTGGGCTATTATTTTGAGAAAAAAGAGGAGCGGTTCAATCTGGCCAGCACCCATTATTATCTGGCTACTCGGATTGCGCCGGAACTTCCTTTGGCACATTTTTATCTTGGCACATATTATGCCAAAAAACAGTGGTGGGATCTGGCGGAAGCCAGTTTCCATTCCGCCATCAATGCCAAACCTGACTTTGACTTAGCCCTGAATAATTTGGCCGGAGTCTACTATTCAAAGAAAATGCTGGATCGTGCCGAATTATTCTGTTCTCGAGCTATTTGGATTAATCCCAATTATCTTGAAGCTTGGGATAATCTTTTTTACTTAAACCTCCAGCGTGGAAGTATGCCGGCTGCTCGCGAAGTTGCCCAACAAATGATCCTTCGATTCCCAGACTCCAATATTGGACAACAACGAATGGCTCAGTGCCGGTAGAAGCTTTTTTTAGATAAGCCTGACGGGAATATACAATCCAACAGGCCGATTGGTCACGATATGTGGACGAGAGGATTTTGGAAGTTCAAAAGACTGAGATCAATTTATGAATGAAGTCCTGTCATCAGGGGTGGACTTCCTTTCCATCGAAATTCTGAAATCATTCAAGTAACATGCAAATCACCGCAATGAACCATGGAGGCCCAGATGCAACGCAAGGGACTAAAGCCCCTTGCTGGTGCGCAGCCCTTGGTGCTTGCTTTAGCGTCCCGAACCTCCGCTTTTTGGAGCCAACCTGTTTCAATATGTTTTTATTCTAAAATGGATTTTAGGAATTTTTAAAATTCAAATAAGCGGCATTATCTATACAGCACCATCTTGCTCGGCACCATCCAGCTTTTCCTGGAAAAGTTGTCCCACCCGCCGGTGCCGGCGGTTGCCCCCCTGTCCATTGCGGAATCATTGCTCGGGGCGCTTGATAAGGAGTAGCATATTCCAAAACGGCATGGGATACGAATCGACAGTATTTGATTGTTTTTGTTTCCTGTCGATTCGACGCAGATACGTCAGCTTCGCTTTGGTGGACCAATTTTCCGGTATGTAAATTCGCCATTAAGGAGAGAGCAAAATGAGGCGTCGTGAATTCCTATCCGCCCTTGGCCTGGGGAGTTGTAGCTTCATTTCACAAGCAGGCAGTATGGTTGCATTACAACCAGGCTCACCGTCACAAGCTAGTGGGGGAGGAAACAAGCGGAGAGCCAGAGTTGGCTCGGTAAGCTGGAATTTCCATAGCCTCGCTCCCGGTTCGCACCCCGAAGAGGCCATCGATATCATTGGAAGTCTCGGCTTCGAAGGCGTGGAGCTCATCGCCAATTCGCGGAAGGATGTTGACGAGTATTGGACTCAGGCCACAATTGACCGTATCAAAAAACAACTGGAACGGAATCGTCTGGAGGTGATCCAATTCCCTTTTTTCCAGCCCGTAGTGGAAGGTCTGACGAGCAGGAATGCGGAGGAGCGGAATCGCAGTCTCGACTACTTCGAGAAGGGTTGTCGTATCGCCAGTAAACTCGGGGCTCCGATGGTCAATATGGTCGCTCCCTGGGCGCGGGAATTAACCGCCTCCAGCGAGTACCTCCCCCGCTATTTCATGGCCGATCCCAAGCCCGGGGAAAAGTTCCACATCGACATCGCACCGGGCTTTGATTGGGATGAGCTCTGGTCTCTTTTTGTCGGAACAACCAAGGCCTGCGTAGAGTGCGCAAAGGGGCATGGCCTGAGATTCTCCATCGAGAACCACTCACATACCATGCTCCCTGTCACCGACAGCTTCCTGCGCCTCTGGGACGCCATCCGTGATCCCGCCCTGGGCTTCAATCTCGACTGTGGCTGGGCCATGAACCAACGTGAATATCCCCCCGTTGCGGTCCACAAGGTGAACCGTCATCTCATGAACATTCATCTGCGCGACATCGACGCTCGCATGCGTGAATATGTGGCTGTGGGCAAGGGAGTCATGGACTTTAAGGCCATCGCGGAGGCAGTGAAAGCGGTGGGCTTCCAAGATTTCCTTTCCCTTGAACAGGACAGCGTTGGCAGCGACATGAGAGTGACATGCCGACAATACGTCAAGATGATGAAAGAGTATCTCTTCTGAAAATAGCGTGGATGGAGGCGGGGCGCCCTGAGTTTGCCAAACATGCGGAGACAGCCGGAGGGCAGGCCGCCTCCATCATCCCATTTTCATTTTTTGTTGTGCCAGCCGCGCCGACATTGATCCTACGGCAATAGATCTTCGTCGCCCGCCCACGCATCACTTTCTTTCTGGCAGCTGTCCTCGACTGGATTGAAAGCTTGTCCGGTGCGAGGTGGAAATGAAAGGGGCACTCACACAGGAGGATTTCGATGAAAACCGGTAATTGTCTGGACGATTCATTGGAGCCGAAGATTGGGCAGCGCTGCCTCACTTTGTTTTTCTTGGCGGCAGTGGCTGCAATCATGACGGTCTCGTGCGGCCGTAGCGGCGCTTCGCGTTCGGTGATGGTCAAGTCGCCAGATGACAAGAATACGATCACCGTGACCTTCCCCGCAATCTCCGGCGCTGTTCCCACTTACGCCATCGCCCGTTCGGGCCATGCAGTGATCGAGCCATCGGCCTTCCAGATCTTGCTGGCGGGCCATGGGGACGTGGCAAAAGGCGCAAAGCTCATGGAGGTGCGCGAAGATGGTGCCGACCAGACCTTCCAGATGCCTTGGGGAAAGAGTCGATCAGTTCATGACCGGTACTCCCATGCCCAGCTCCGTTTCGAGAGCTCGAGCGGGATACTCTGGGACCTCGAGGTTCGCGCCTATGACGACGGTGTTGCCTTCCGCTACCTCTTTCCCGAGCAGCCAAAGCTCTCGGATTTCGTCCTCCAGTCGGAATCGACTGAATTTCGTCTGGCGGGCGCTCCAACCCTCCTGCTGACGATGACGGATTCTCTGGCCTGGTCGCATGAGCGCCTTTACACGCGTACGCCTCTGCCGCTCGTCCCTCTAAAGTCTTTCATCGAACTGCCGGTGCTTGCCGAGTGGCCGGACGGGACATCGGCCCTCCTCACCGAGGCCGCTCTCCGCGACTTTGCCGGAATGTACCTACAGCGGGCCACAGGGTCCGAGGCGCCGGTTCTCCGGACGTTCCTCTCGCCGCGGCTGGACCGGCCCGGCGTTGCCGTGATCGGACGGACGCCGCACAAAAGCCCTTGGCGCGTCATCCAGCTGGCCGATCAGGCGGGAAAGCAAATCGAGAGCGACCTCCTGGTTTGCCTGAACGAGCCCCCGCAGGGAGACTTTTCGTGGATTCGCCCGGGAAAAACCACCTGGCACTGGTGGAACGGATCGGCGGAAGAGGGGCTTCCGCAAAAAAGTCGGTTTATGACTTTCGAATATCACCGCGACTATATCGATTTTTGCGCCCGCCATGGCATAGCTTATCACGCCGTCGTGAGCGACAATCGGCCCTGGCATAAGCAGAATCATGTAGATTTTTACCCGGGACCGGATACAGATATTACTCAGCCGCGGTCCGGGCTGGATTTGGCGAGAATCGTTGCTTATGGCAAGGAGAAGGGCGTCGGGATCCGCCTCTGGGTTCACTGGCAGCCTCTTGCCGCTCACCTAGAGGAGGCGTTTACGAATTATGAGGCTTGGGGCATCCAGGGGCTGATGGTGGATTTCCTCGACCGGGACGACCAGGAAATGGTCAACTTCTGCTGGCGTGTGCTCGAATCCGCGGCCCGGCACCACCTCCATATTCAGTTCCATGGCTCCTACCATCCAACCGGGGAGCAACGCACATTCCCGAACCTATTCAACCGTGAAGGCGCGCTCAATCTGGAATACTTGAAATGGAGCATGAAGTGCGATACTCAGCATAATGTTGACGTCGCTTTCACCCGCTCGCTGGCAGGCCCTACAGACTATCATCTCGGCGGATTCCGCTCCCTCTCGAAAAGCGATTTCCAGGCCCGCAATATTAATCCCAACGTGCTTGGAACCCGTTGCCATCACCTGGCCCTCTATCTTGTCTACGATAATCCAATGCCCCAACTGTGCGACACTCCAGCGGCCTACGAAGGCCAGCCGGGGTTCACTTTCCTCGAGAAGGTCCCGACGGCGTGGGACGAGACCCGTTTCCTGGCGGGTCGGCCAGGGGAATTCATCATCGTTGCCCGGCGGCGCGGCGCCGATTGGTATCTGGGAGGAATCACCAATGACATTCCGCGGCGGCTCGCGATCCCTCTCGGATTTCTTGGACAGGGGAACCGTGGGATCGAGCTCTATCAGGACGGCTCGATGGACCCGGAAGAACCGAACGCTATCCGGATCGAAAGCCGGACAATTTTAGCCGACAGATCCCTTGAAGTGGACCTGGCGACGGGCGGCGGATTCGTCGCCATTATCCGATCGAAATAAGAAAGCTAGAGGACTAAAGAACCTGGTGAGGCACTATTTTCTCCAGTGCCCATCAAGGATTTCGTCGCGTATTTGACAGCCTGGCATAAATTTTCCGTTGTAAGAATGGAAGCCGCTCTGCATAATACAGAGCCTGAATATCCCAGGCGGCCTACAAAGTTCGAATCCGAATCTAAAGATGCTCTGGACAAACCAAATGCCTGGACATATGAAACCTGCCGGGAACGGTCATGGGTTGACAACCATCGAGAATGGAGGGGAAGGTATCTCCGCTTTTTGGAATTGGGAGAAGCCGTTCCTGAAATAGACACGTTGGAAACAGGCAGGTATTCGTGGTTGAAAGAGTATCCACACTCGCAGTTCCATTTGACCCCAACGAACATCACAAAGAGCATCTTGAACAATTAATGGCTTTGCTCTCCAGGCAATGATAAAAGATAAGTTTCGAATACTGGGAATACCTGGAAATAATATTTTCAAAGCGTGCAGGTAAATCCCCCCGGGCTTTTTATACAACTCAATTCTCCTTATTTCGTATACAACCTGCGACAGAAAACCTCCATCATTTCCAAGAGGTCTCATGCAACTTTCTATTCATAATCTCGGCAAACAATACAAACGTAATTTCTGGGGATTAAAAGATTTCTCCCTCGAAATCAAACCTGGCATTCTCGGCTTGCTCGGACCAAACGGCGCGGGCAAATCGACGTTCATGCGCATGTTGGCTACCATCACCAAACCAACCGAAGGCTCGATCACGTGGAACGGCACGGATGTGGTCAAATCGCCAGATACCTTGCGCAACGTGCTTGGATATTTACCGCAGGATTTTGGAGTTTATCCGAATCTCAACGCAGTTGAATTTCTCGAATACATGGCCGCCATAAAAGGACTCGATGCCAATTCCGCCAAGAAACGCATTGATGAGTTGCTTCAACTCACAAACCTTGTGCAGGCCGCAAAACGTCCGCTGGGCGGATATTCGGGCGGCATGAAGCAGCGCGTGGGCATCGCGCAGGCACTGCTCAACGATCCACAATTGCTCATCGTCGACGAACCCACCGCCGGGTTGGATCCGGAAGAGAGAGTCCGCTTTCGAAATCTGCTCTCGGACTTATCGGGAGAAAGAATCGTGATTTTGTCCACACACATTGTTTCGGATGTGGAAGCAACCAGCACACACATGGCGTTGCTCAACAAAGGCCAGCTCCTGCGGGAATCTGCGCCTGAAAACTTGCTCATGGAAATTGAAAATAAAGTTTGGGAGTGGACGATCCACAGCGATGATCTGCCCGCGCTCAAACTGAAACATATCATCAGCGGCACGATCCGCCGCAGCGACGGTGTGCGGGTGCGCGTGGTCAGCCAGAGCAAGCCGGATGCAAACGCCCAAACCGTTTCACCGAGTCTCGAAGATGCGTACCTCTTTTTCATTGGGGGTAAATCATGAACTCCGCACACATCATCTACCATTTGGCCCGCGCCGATTTTTTGGAGCGTGTCCGCCGTTACAGTTTTCTCGTCATGCTCGGGCTGGCTGTTTTCCTCGGTTATCAAACGGCCAACGGCAACATGGCATTGGAGCTGGGCAAGTATCGCGGCGAATTTAATTCTGCGTGGGTCGGCGCGATGATGTCGTTAATCGCCACATTTTTCCTCGGCTGGTTTGGCTTTTATCTCGTCAAAGGTTCCGTGGCGCGCGATAGAGAAACAGGTGTGGGACAGATCATGGCGACCACGCCGCTCACCCGTTCGCTTTATTTGATGGGCAAATGGTTGAGCAACTTTGCCGTGTTAATGGCGATGGTGGCGGTGCTTGCGCTGGCGGGCATCGTCATCCAGTTCATGCAGGGCGAAAGCAGGCAGGTCAATCTAATTGTATTTCTTGAGCCTTTTCTTTTCCTGGTGTTGCCGCTCATGGCGCTCGTCGCCGCCTCGGCCGTCTTGTTTGAAGCCATTCCATTTTTACAGGGCGGCTTCGGTAACGTCGTCTACTTCTTTGCGTTTATCACGTGCTTGCCGCTCTTCTTTGAAAACGGCACCCTGAAGCAGTATCCCGCATTTGAACCGATGGGGTTCGGCCTGCTACAACGCGAAATGGGAAAGGCAGTCACTCAGGTTTATCCCGATTACAACGGCAATTTCTCACTTGGCGACAGCGGCGAAGAACTACGCGGCACCTTCAGATGGGAAGGCGTTCAATGGACTCCCGCAATTATTTTCGCGCGATTTACCCTGATTGGGCTTGCTGCCGGATTTACCTTCCTCGCCGCACTCTTCTTCGACAGGTTCGATCCCTCGCGCAAAAAGCCCAGGCGGAAAAAGAACCGCGCCTCACAACCCGACCTCGCACCCACCCTCTTTTCACAAGCCTTACCCGCGCCTCATCTGACTCCGCTGAACCGCGCCGCGAATCGATTCAGTTTCTTCAGCGTTCTCCTCGCTGAATTAAAACTACTCCTCAAAGGACAGCGCTGGTGGTGGTACGCCATCCTGGGTGGAATCATCATCGCCTGCGTGGTCAACCCATCTGCAGTCACACGCAAGATCGCGCTTCCCATTGCATGGATTTGGCCCATTCTGATCTGGTCTGCCTTGGGCAACCGCGAAATCCATAACAACGTCCAGCAGTTGACCTTCTCTTCTGCATCTCCATTGTGGAGACAAGTTCCCGCGCAATGGCTGGCTGGATTTATCATTACCCTGTTTGTCAGCGTCGGCGCCATCGTCCGCTTCCTTATGGATGGCGATACAGTCGGCTTGCTAGCTTTGCTTTCGGGCGCAATTTTCATTCCATCCCTTGCGCTTGCCTCAGGCGTATGGAGCCGAACCAGCAAACTCTTCGAAATTTTATACATAGTCATTTGGTACCTTGGCCCGCTCAACAAAGTCGCGGCAATGGATTACATCGGCTCGCACAACAACGGCCGCCCTGAGTTTTTCCTTCCACTTTCAATGGCGTTGATCGCCTTTGCCTTCTTGGGCAGAGCCATGCAATTGAGAAATTAAAGGGAACACGGCGCAGGGTACAAAAACTCGGCCGATTTCTATTGGATTTTTTGGCAGTAGCCGATCATTCCTGTAATTGACAGCAAATAGCTGTTTTTTTATCCTGCCTTCTTCAGGTCGATCCCAGCCCATGGTTCGTTAGATTTCCACCCAGCTATGACTAATTGGGACCCCCATGGTCCAACTTTTCAACATTTCAAGTGCGGCACCGGATTGTTCAGCCAATCCAAACCTGCCGGTCACAGGCAAACTTGAGGAGAAATTTCCGCTCATGGCAGCGGTGAGCCAGATGCCAGATCATGCCAGGCAAATAATGGCGATGCGCTCGTGCCATAGCCTCTTGGCCTTATTAGGATGGAAGGAATCAAAACCTAAACAGGCATTACAGCGGCAAAAATAAGCCTTTTAAGGACAAAATATCAATTCATTTTGCGAAGAACTTCAATGCTTTCAAATACAAGTCTTGGTGTGACCCCAAATACAAATATATCAAATCAGTGCAATAAAACATCAATGGCTGCTGTTCCCGGATGAAGGAACGGATAGGCGAAAAATAATTTTCTGTTGATGGGGACGGATAAACTTTTCCTCACCTTGGCTAACGAGGTTCAGCGGAACAGAAAGTGCGCCCACGGCCCATTCCAAGCCGGTTTCCGGTGCATTTCTATAGGGATTAAACGGGAAAACCGGCCATACCAGGCGGGTGTCAGCGTCCGTTTTCAGCACCCAGCCGCGATGACGGATCCATCCTCCGATTTCTGCGGCACCCCAATTTATCGGCTCGCTCCCCAGGACGACCTTTCGGCCAGCGCCAGATTCCAAAGGCTCTCCAGATTTCAGGCACAATTGCAGCGTCAACCGCGCCTCTTGGGGGGGAGTTCCTTTGCCCGTAATATCGAATTCAAAATGCATAGAATCCGACGAATCAACCGCCACCAACAGGTCACTGAAGAATGTGGAAAATGCCAGGGAAAGACGATCCTGCGGCTCGCGCAGGATCAGCCGGCTGCTTAGGGGCATATGGAGCAGCTGCCCGGAGAAGTCCTCATAGAAGGTGGCCAATTCCGGCTGGTGTTTAGAATTCGCGCCGGTTATGATCAGACCGGTTTTTTCGTGAAAGACGCTGAAGTGGCTTTGCCGGTCCAGGTAAAATTGGTTCTCAACGGCTGAAGTGCTGATGATTCCGGAAAGACAGTAGACCCATGGGCCATCTTTGCGAATTCCAGCCGGGACATTCATCTGGTGCACAAAACGAGGCTGATCTTGCGGGATCCGCTCTTGGGACCCTTCATGAAAATAGAGAGCATCCTGGGAAAGACGCCCCAGCGAAGACATGTCCAATTTATCTTCGGAAATAAATCCAGTCAGGAATTCTGCCAGGCGCCGTCCATCCGGGAAATGGGAAAAGCCAAAATGCCCCCAGGTATTTACCTCCCAATGGCGATTGCGGTCATTGATGACTTCAACAGGAATTCCGTCCGGATAGGTATAATATTTGTGAAAGCTGGTGGCACGGCGCAAAGCAGGCAAAACCACCGGATCGTGACTATACTCCCAATAGGTGGCTAGAGCCGTAAAGGTCAAGTGATTGTATCCGGTGGTGGGACCAGAGCGGCTGTGTTCCCCCCAGTATCCGTCACTGGTCTGTTCCAGTGTGGCATATCGTTGCATAATCTGCCTTCCCAATTTTTGCCAATCCTGTCGGCCAAAGACGCATCCAGCCTGATAAACCAAGCTTGCCCAAAAGGCATAATGATTGGGGGAAGTCCCGATGTAGGGCGAATTATACCAGGGGAAATCCATTCGTTCCTGCAAGTCCGGCACTAATCGGACTACATTCTTTTCAATTTCCCGTTTCCAGCGGGATCGCCGTTCATTTCCCAATTCCGGTCCAAGCACGAGATATGTTTCCAGCCACAGGCCTGCGTCCCAATCGCTATCCAATCGAGGTTCAAACGTCCCCTTCTCGTTCTCCAACGCCAGAAGATCCCCAATTTTAATCGCCAGCTCCAACATCCGGGAATCCCGATAGTGAGAATTGGCGGGATGCTTTTTGGCATAAAGCACGGCCGGGGCAAGAATGGCATAGGGGAAGTGCTTCCATCCGGGGGCTGATTCCAGTGTCGCAAGATCCGCGTTAGACTGGGAATCCAGTCGGAGTTGCACTTTTTGAATACCCGCTTCCATCAAGTGGAAATACCCGGCTGGCAAGGATGCACCCGCCAGCAGGGAGTTTGCTCCAAACATCAGTGCCAGCAATGACGGGGGAAAATGGTTCATCTCAGTGTCCTTTGCTTGATGGATAAAATGACAAATTGAATAGTGAAAGATAGAATCCTAAGAAAGTCGGTGGACAGTGAATAGTGAATAGAAGCATGCCTTCGCAATCTTTCTTCTCCAGACTCCCAACTACGGACTCCGGTTTCTCGACTGCCGTTTGTCATCTGCCTTTTGTCTTGAAAGAATGGATAGTGGATAGAGCGCTGTCAGCTGTCAGCAATCAGCTACCAATTTATGACTCCATCCATCCTTCCTAGTGCTCGTGGCTCGCCCACGTAATCGAATCCATGGTCATAAAAATTCACTCTATAATTTCCATTCTCTGATTGTGACAGCATGTCGTCAAGGGCGATTCCCTGGAAAATCGTCACCAGAGGGCCATGTGCTCTGTCAATTCGACCGAAGGGAGAAATCTCAGGGCCAGGGAATACCAGCACTCCCTGTACCTTCAACCATTGCTGGAGAATGCGATAATACCGTTAGACGAGAGGATAAATCTGAACAGGGGTAGCTTAATTCATCCCCGCAGTTACTGCGAACCGGCCACAAATATGAGATTTCGGTTGAAAAAAGTCATCACATGATTCTGGAAACGATCCGCCACCTTGCTTGTATGAGTGCCTGGATATACTTCAAAGCTATTCGTAATTTTATATAGCTCAAGAACATCATGCAGCTTGCCGGCATCGATTCGCAAACCGTCCTGGTCACCCACATCGATCGCGATGGCTCGATATTGACGGAGAGCTCTAACGTACTGATCCACGAAAGCCAGCGGTGCATTCGCCGTCCATTTCGCGAGGATTTCCGGTTGCGGTGAACCGCCCTTGGTGGGTAGATCAAGGTAAAGCGGCGGATTTTGCGGATTGGGGGACCATGCCGCGGCTGTGGCCAGCTGGGCACGGGGAAAGAACGGCAGCTTGGCGGAATCTTCAGGCGTCTTCACCGATTCCAGGGCTTTTGCCATTTCCGGATTCGCGGGTCCAGCCGGCCGGGGTGATAAGCAACAGGGGCTCATGATGTATAGACTGCCGAATATGTCGGAATGCTTTATGCCGATGCGGGTTGCCCCATAGCCGCCCATCGAGTGGCCAACCAAGCCACGGCTCAGTCGTTTGGGAATCGTCCGGTAATGCCTGTCGATGTAATCCACCACATCGTGGGCAATAAATTGTTCGAAATCTCCCGTCGTAACCGAGCTCGAATACATCGAACCGTTGTGCACCGTCTTCGAATCGGGCAGCACGACAATCATCTCCCTGGATCCTTGGGCGAAGGCGCCTTCGATGGTTTGCGGCACCCGTATTTCGTGGGTCCACTGCTCCGCACCGATCGAATAACCGTGCAAGGCATAAACTACCGGGTAGCGCCGGGATTTCTCCTTGGCATAGCTAGGGGGCAAAAACACAATTGCATCGCGGTCCACAGCATTCCTCTCCAAATTGCCTTCCAGGGATGGTCCATGGATTTTGATGTGTTCCACCGTCACGGGCTTCGCACCGGAAATCACCGGAGGCACATCGGTCTGCACTTGCGCGGCGGCCGGACGTCCCAAGACAACCGCTACCACTAGCGTCACAACACACAACCATTTTTTTATTATCATGGAATCCCTTTCTTGAAACACAATTGATATTACTTTCAGGATTCAACTAGGATCATTGTGCTATTCTCTGGAGAATATCATCCCAATTGAGGGAATTGCCAGGCGCCATTCCCGCCCCAGCTGTTTCTGACTATCTCTGATCACCAAAGACGAGGCCAAAATCCAAGGTATTTCAAGCGACTCGAGTTATTTTAGCCTGCTGAGGTTTTGTGGTGAAGACGTACCACTTTGACCACTGGAGAGCGTGAAGACACAGTTGGCCGGAACAGTCACCGAGAATGCTCCGCGGTGATTCACCGCCACGGCTGTACCTTTCACCAGATTCTCGGTTGGTGTGGTATAGGTGAAGCTCAGTGTGGGGGAGACATGGATGGATGAAAGAGCCCCATTTACGACGATAGCGCCGCTGCCGGCATTACGGCCAACGATCACCACATTCCCATTCGGATTGCGAAAGGCGTACACGGCCAGGCTGCCGTTGTCGGCCGTTGCGCCAATCCGCACGGCGCCAGGAGCGATATACTTGAAGAGTTGGGCATGTTCATAGAACTGCTTCCGTGGCGTCCAACTTTTCATTGTCGAATCATATGCAATTAAAGGCTTACCTTCATCAGTCTTCACCCAGAAGCACCAGTCGTTGGGGGGAGTGTTCAAACTGCGATCATGACGAATGGCATGCTGGTAGACACTGTCAAATCCATCCCAAAAAATAAATGCCTTGGGATTGTCGTCGAGCTGGCCGAACAGATTCGCAATACCACAAGTTTCGGTCACCCAATAGGATTTGTTCTGACTTGCAAAGCTACTGATGAAGTGGTTATATCCCCCTGAGTCATTTCCGTAATTATGGATCCCCCAGCAGAATAACTTGGACATGACGACAGGGTCTTTCACCATTTCGGATAGTAACGATTGGAAAAAGGTTTCCGAAGCAGCGTCGGGTGCGATAAAACGGATGTCGTTCATGCCGATGGCGTCGAGTTTTAGGGCGAGCTTCTTCAACACACGGGCAAATTGAACCGCATCCGGCATATTCGGACCTTCGTACCATTCTTTCAGAACCTGCTCCGTTTCATTCATCGGGGATACCAGGGTAAATTGAATGCCGGCCGTGTGCCGGGCATAATAGAGCAGCGCGGCAATCGTCTCGACGAATTCATCCTCCATGCTTGTGCTGATAGCATAATTGGAACCCATCCAGCTGGGCGCAGTCCCCATAAAGCTGATCACCAGGCGGTCTTTGATCCCTTTCTGATTCAGATAGCGCAAAGTATTCCACACGCCTTGGAACTTGGGGGTGGTGAAGACGCCATTATAATATGACCAGTTGAAGTGGTTGGGATCGGCGTCATCATTGACGGCTTCCCAGTCCATCTCTTCGATAACCGCACGAAATTTAGCTGCGCCGAGATCATTGATGAGCATGTCAATTGCGGGTTTCACTTTGTCGGTGTTCTCGTACACCCCGTTGTCCCACCACGTGGTGTTGACGTTTACTCCAAAGCCATCGATGGTTTGATGGGTGGTTGCCCCGTTGATGGCGATGGTTGCTCCAGTCTGAGCCGTGGAATCCGGCAGGCGCCGCATTCTCAAAGCAATGTCCACATAATAGCGGGGTGTTTGAAGAACGCAATTGCCTCCCGGGCACTGCCGGGAACTCGCGTCGATCAAGGCGCCCGAGGCCGGATTGATCCATTCGATCCTGTAGGTTCCCGGTGGGACATTTATGGACAGCGAGTCCGTAAACCAATTCAAATCAGCGTTGAAACGGCTGGAGGTGGATCCCTGCGGCCAATCATCCCACTTTCTGCTTCCATGAAAAAGATAAACGGCGTATTGCTTCCCCGGTTCGGCGATCGCCCTGGCCAGCGCCCCGGAACTCGTCACTTGAAATCCCGTGAACTTGGTCATTTTCACAAAATCGAGGCTGTGCATGAATTGCAGCAGCACTCGCTTCTGGGGCAGGATTTCTGTTTCTGTGCTGGTTCCTTTGGCAGAGGAATTGAAGGTGGAAAAATCGCCGTTGAGATGGATCAGCCCGGCCAGGCCTCCCAACATGCCGTACCATCCTTCGGTGCGGGTCTCTTCGACCGGATGCGCATACCAGAAAGGATAATAACCGGTTTCGACATTCACGATCGGCTTGGCGCTCCCGTAATTGTCGTCCAGCGTCTTTTCCATGGGAGAAATATATTCGGTGGGGATCCATGACGTGCGCGGATCCTTGGTAAAATCCGGGGAGGCGCTATTGGCGGTTTCGCCATACAAATGCCTGTTGTGGTCGACGCTGATCAGGCCGTCCAGCATGGCGCTGTTCCAGGCCCATGACTCCTGCTTCTGCATCTCCGGTTCGTCGGATATGTCATAGATCAGATTGTCGAACTCCTTCAACTCCGAAGCGACCTTCTTGACGTACTTAAGCTGGACCTCCGTCAGGGCCTTGTCGGCACCGGTGGTGAACTGTTGAAACTCGCACGTTCCGATACCCTGGATATTATTGGCATGGTAGATCGCTTGAGCCTTCCACCGGTCGTCGTACATTCCGTTGAAGAAGGCGACTTCCACAATTATGTCCCGCAGGGACGCCTGTTTGACAAAGTCTTTGAGACGATTGAAATATTCCTCATCCCACGACTCCAGGTCGTATTTGTAGACACCCAGGTTGGCGTCGGCCCCCGAGATCGTCGATTTCTTCCAGGGCAAGATATATCGGCTGGGGGAAGGCCCCTCCGGGTTGCCTTTGGTATACTGGTCTTTCATTTCCACGTACGCGCCTGGATAGATGCGGGTGAGGTTCATGCCATATTCGTGCAGTCGATCCAGAAATGGGACATAGTCAAAATCCAGGTTGATGACGGCGCCATAGTGGTGGTCCGTGGTAATCAACACCAGCGGCTTCCCTTTGTAGATGAAATAATGTGGATTGTCCGGATGCTTGGCAATCGGACTGGCATTCATGGTTTGCCCGAAACACAGGGCGCCAGCGAGGCAGCAGCTCAATCGAACATTCTTCTGTTTCATGATATTTATCCTATTATGGTTTTTAAGTCTCTGGAATCCAAACCGCCCCGCCCGCAGCCAAGAATAAAAACATAGTGCCAGTTCTAAGAATTTTAGAATCCTTGTGGTTAAACGACAATAAATTCCTCACACCAGAGAAAGACAAGAATCAACGCTAGTAGGCCAAAATACTTAAATTCTTAGGCACTATCCAAGGGGCCAAGTACCTGCGGGAAAGTCCTAAACTTAGTTGAAAAAGGAGCATGACCTCACTTAAAACAGAGGTGTTTTACCGGCAAGTAAGACACTGAGATTAAGGAGATCATGCATGGGACAGAGAGTAATTGGAGCCGGAAAAAGAAGCAAGGGCAAAGAGAGAAGAAAAAAGAGACAACAAATCCAAGAAGAAGTTAGGACTTTGGACAGTCGGTTTGAACTGATCCAGATGTTGATCCCTCTAGGCTTGAAAGCAGTGGAAGAAGAATTACAGAAAGAGGTGGAACAGCTGGTTGGCCGCGGAGCCAGCCGGAGTCCGGAGAATCGACGCTGGGGAAGAAATCCAGGATCAGTCTACCTGGGAGATCAGAAAGTCAGAGTCGAAGTGCCGCGAGTACGAAATGTAGCGGTGCGCCAAGAAGTGCCTCTGGAGAGTTATCAAGCTTTTCGAAAAACGAAGGTGTTGGACCATCAGGTCCTGAATCGACTGATCTGTGGGATCAGCCAGAGGCAATATGAACAGGCGGCTCTCTGTGTGCCCGAGACGTTTGGGATCAAAAAGAGCAGTGTGTCGCGACACTTCATTCGAACCACGGCTCGGAAGTTGGAAACTTTTTTGAATCGGGATTTGAGCCAGCACGATCTTGTGGCGATCTTTATCGATGGGAAGCGGTTAGCAGAAACCGATATGATCGTGGCTTTGGGGATTACGCTCGAGGGTAAAAAGATCCTATTGGGATTTGTAGAAGCCAGCACAGAAAATCAACGAGTGGCTCAGGATTTTATCCAGCGACTGCTGGATCGAGGGTTAAGAACCGAACAGGAGATTCTCTTCATTATCGACGGAGCCAAAGGGCTGTATAAAGGGATCAAGGCGAGCCTGGCGGAGAAAGCCTTGATTCAAAGATGCCAATGGCACAAGCGGGAAAATGTAGTCAGTTATTTGAGCCGGGAACAAGCAAAACGATTCCGGCAGAAAATGCAGACGGCTTATCAGCAACCCAGTTATGAAAAGGCGAAAGAAGCCCTGGAGCGAATTGCTAAAGAGCTGCGATTGATCAATGGTTCTGCGGTGGAGAGCCTGAAAGAAGGGTTAGAAGAGACTCTGACTCTGCATCGTTTGGGATTGTTTGAAGAATTAGGCACCAGTTTTAAAACCACCAATTGCATTGAGAATGTGAATCGGCAATTGGAGCGGTTGACGCATCGAGTCAGTTACTGGAAGAACAGCGATCAGCGCCAGCGTTGGATAGCCACGTCGCTCCTGCAAATTGAGCCCGGGCTAAGAAAGGTGAAAGGCTTTCGTCATCTAAAAGCCCTTCGCAAAGCCATGAAAAAGGAAAGTCATCCAAAATCGGATCAAGCAGCCGCTTGAGGCTTATGCTCATTTTCAACTAAAAAAGGGCTTGA
>CAWDMN010000076.1:0-56942 GCA_963803155.1 uncultured Acidobacteriota bacterium | reverse complement strand
ACACGCCCTTCTACGACAATGCGCTGTCGAAAATGGGCCACTGTTCGAAGCCGCTGCCCATTGTGCTCTCGGCGGACCGTGTGGCGCGGGACGTTGTAAAGTGCGCGGCGCGCGCCCGCCGCGAAGTCTGGGTCGGCCTGATTGGGAAGGCTTTTGTCACATTGAGTATTCTCTTTCCCTGGATGATGGATCGCTATTTCCAGGCACGGCGCGCCAGCATCCGCTTCCGCCGCGATCCCAAGGCCAAGGTCGAGTTCGTGCATACCTTAAATGGATCCGGTCTGGCCGTGGGCCGCACCTGGGTGGCCATCCTGGAAAATTACCAACAGGCGGACGGAAGTATCGTCGTGCCTGAGGCATTGCGTCCCTACCTGGACGGCCTGGAAATCATCTCCCCGGCTCAATAGGATTCAGATCTGAATCACCTCTTGGCGATGCTCCATCCCGGTGGGTTGGGATGGAGAGCCGCCATGCGGCCGGAACACAATCTCCACGGAAACAATGATTGCAGCGCTTTTGATTTTCTCCGGAACTTATTTGGTCCTGGCCATGGGCCGCTTGCCGTTTTTTCATGTGGATCGGACTGGCGCCACCATCATCGGCGCCAGCCTGGTCTTGAGATCACAACGCGGCTCAACCGCAACCCAATTCTTTATCTGCTGGCAGTTGCCATGTCTTCAAATATCGGGAGTGTAGCCACCATTACAGGCAATCCACAAAACAGGCTGATTGGAACGTTTTCTCAGATTCCTTATCGGCTGTTTGCGCTCAAACTAGCTCCTGTCGCGGTAATGGGCCTATTGTTGACCGTGCTGGTGATTTTCCTGGCCTACCGACGGGAGTTTCTGCGTCAACCTCGAGTGGAAATTGAAAATCCAAGAGTACGGATCAACAAGGTATTGTTATGGAAGGTGAAGCAATCAGATTGGAATTTTTTTTGGCCGCGGAAGAACACGGATTAAACGCGGATTATTTCCTTCTTGAATTCCCATCCGCGATCATCCGTGTCAATCCGCGGCTGATTTATTTCTTTGGCATACTAGCTTTGAGACAAAGGTCTTCCTATGAATCTTTCTGCCATTCGCGCCTTCCTGATCGATCTGGATGGTGTAATTTACAACGATCACCTCTTCGTTGAAGGAGCTGACAAGGCTCTCTCATTTCTTCGGGACTTCGGCTTCACTCTGCGATTTGCCACCAATACCACAGGGCGAAGCCGGGCCGCCATTGCCGAAATAATTCGGGGTTTTGGCATCAACGCTGAAGAAAAAGAGATCTTCAGCGCCCCCTATGCCACGGCCTTATGGTTACGGCAGACTACGGACTTAAAATGCCGCATTGTCACGCGGGGTGATGCTCCGCGGGAATTTGAAGGATTACCGCAAAGCGAAGAAAATCCCGATGTCATTATCCTGGGCGATATTGGAGAGAGATTTACTTTTGAATTAATGAATGATCTTTTTCGACAGATTTTGCGGGGAGCCCAGTTAATCGCTCTTCAAAAAAACCGATACTGGCTGACGGGCGGCCAATTGACGCTGGACGCCGGCCCTTATGTGGCGGCCTTGGAATATGCGACCGGGAAACCGGCCATAGTCATGGGAAAACCTTCGCGCACTTTTTTTGAACTGGCCCTAAAGGATCTCGGGCTGCAACCCGAGCAAGTGGCAATCATCGGGGACGATCTGGAAGCTGATATTCAGGGAGCTCAAGCGACAGGGATCCGGACGATTTTTGTCGAAACCGGGAAAGACACTCAGGCCGACATAATCCGCCTGAAGATCCAGCCCGACTTGGTGCTTCGGAGTATCGGCGACATAATACGACATCTCAATCATTGAGAAATATCTCGCGTAACAGAGTGCCCCTCCTCAGAAAATCGCTGTAAGTTGTTGATATAACACAAGGGTGCCACGGGCAAAAAACAGCATGGTTTACCAGAGTTTTTGCCCGTGCTCGAACCAATTTTCATCATCTTGTTGTGCCAGCCGCGCTGGCATGGGTGACTCCCTAGAAAATCCCGGGTCCAGAGACCTCACAGGTCTCCAAGACCTGTGAGGTCTGGAGATTTTCATCCTCTTGTTGAGCCAGCTGTGCTGACATGAGTGGCTCCTCAAAAAATAGCATGGATGGAGGCGGGGTGCCCTCACCCCGCATGTGCTTGCCAAGCTTACTCTGACGGCCTGAAGGCAGGCCGTCTCCATCATCCCCTTTTCATCGTCTTGATGTGCCAGCCGCGCTGGCATGCGCGGCTCCCTAGAAAATTAAAATTGGGCAAAGGTGGAATGGGCACAAGTGACCACCGTCACCGGTGCACGCTGGCTCGGCAGGCGAGGCTGGCCAGGCGACGCGCGAAGGGTGATTTCGTCACACTCGCGCGTCCCACCCCTTCGGGTTCAGTCCCCCCCCCCTGAACGGTTACGAAGCAAGTCTCAAATCGGCAATTTCTTCGAGAACGATTGGTTTGGCCCAAAGTCCCATTAAGCTTTCGCCCACTGTTCGCGAATCAATTTGAGCGCGGCGGGGAGGGTCACCGTCTTGTCCTTGTTTTTAGATCCGCACTCGAAGCTGATGTAATCTTGATACCCAATGGCTTTCAATCCGCGGAAACCGTCTATATAATTGTCGCCCGCATCTTCGCCGGGCATGTTTCTTGTCTTGCGGCTGGCCATGTGGACGTGATGGAGATATTTCCCCGCAGAAATAAAAGCTCCCATGTCACTGGTTTCCTCCCAAGTCATATGCCAGAAATCTCCCATGCAGCAGATCCCCGCATTGTTGGAATCCCGGCAGATGGCGGCGGCATCCGCAACCTGGCGCAGGAAATGGGCCTCCCGGCGGTTCAGCGGTTCCAGCAGCATCCGGGTATTGGCTTTTAGAGCAAAGTCTCCCAGCTCGGGCAACAACTTGACCAGCAGTTCCCGCGATTCTTGATGTCCCAGTGTGGTCTGTTTATGGAAGGCAGGAACCATGATTAATCCGGTGGATCCCAGAGCCCCCGCGGCTGTCAGGATTTCCTTCATGGAATCGATGGCCTGCTTGCGGACGGCCTCCTGCTCCGAGATCAGCACTCCGCCGAAACCCGCGCAAATCGCACTGACTTTAATCTTGCGCCCCTGCAAGGCTTTCTGAAATTCCTCGACTCTTTGGGCCAAACCTTTGCCCCCCGGCTCAATCCCTTCAATACCGTGTTTTTCCAAAAAATCCAGCTTCTCGGCCAGGGTTTTGCCTGGCGCGACCCCTTCCTGGCAAGACAGCTTCAGCACGGCCTTTTGCGGCGGATCAGGAATGGAGATCGCTTGAGCAGTCTCAGGCAAAGCGGCAGCTAATCCGGCCAATCCGGAAATCGTCACAAATTCACGGCGTCCAATCTGCATGTTCTCCTCCTCCAGTAGAATATGGGGAAATGGAATACGACTCTAGGTTCTGTAAACCCGGCAAGTTTACCATTTTTTATAGCTGAATACAGAGTCACAATTTTCCTTTTCAAGGCAGGTTTGGATGGCATATGATGGATTTCTTCATTGCTTGGATTCATTCAGAATATTGGGAACCCAAACCATTTTGGCCGCCCAAGCGGATCAACAAGGGAGATAGTCATTGTAATCTGGCCATGCCAGAACCAACGTAGGGGAAACAATCACCATAAAGGACATGAAGCGCACAGAAGGAATTCAACTCTGTCCCTTCGAATAATCTCCAAGATCTTCGTGTTCTTTGTGGTGAATTTTTCTGGTGTTGATTACAGTTCGGCCAAATTGGAATATTAAGATTTTTTAAAGGTGCTTTTTATCTGTAAGGGAGCAAGCCCGGAACCTGAGTGGGATTTGTCCGAGTTGCTAAATTTTCCTCTTGGTTCATCCGGAACAAAACGACAATCAGCACGTACTTCCGTTTTGAGGTGAAATAATTATGGAAACTGAAACCAATCATCCGACGGTCCCCGACACGTCTTTCCCCCCACCCTCTCCGACGACGCCAGAAAAGCCCCCGCCGAATGCTTTCAAAAATCTTTTCGGCGTGATCTTCTCTCCTCAAGCCACCTTCGAAGCAATAAGCCGAAAACCCCGCTGGCTGTTGCCGTTTCTTTTGTATTTGGGATTAATGTTCCTTTACATTTATTCTTTGGTTCACATGATGGGTTTCGAAAAATTCATGCGTTCCACGCTGGGGTCCAATCCCACGGACCAAAAAGTTCAACAAATCGAGCAATTCATCAAAATGGTGGATGAAAAACCGGGGATGGCCGCCTTCCTTTACATCAATCCCGCGGTTATTGGGCTTCTGTTCCCCGTGGTTTTGGCTGGCATTTTGTTGTTGGTGGTCACATTGACGGGAGGAACCAGCAGCTTCAAAAAAGTTCTTTCCGTGATTGTCCACATTTCATTCGCCACCACTCTCGTGACCACGATCTTTTCCGTCGGTCCTTTATTAATCAGCGGAGACTTCGACCGGTTCGACATCCAAAATCCAATTGCTTCCAATGTAGGCTTTTTCCTCAATCCCGCGGAGATGAACAAATTCATTTACTCTCTCGCCGGTTCAATCGATCTTCTCAGTTTCTGGATGATCTTCTTGCTGGCCACTGGGTTGACGGCAGCATCAGAAAATTTGAAGAAGAAGACTGCCTACATTTGCCTGATTGTGTTGTGGGCGGTCTGGATTTTAGGAAAGGCTTCAATTGCTAAAGTATTCGGGTGATAAGGAGGGATGGGGATGCCTTTCCTCCCGTTGCTTGGCGCAATGGATGGTATGATGTTTCAGAGTTGATCAAAGTACGTCCCTTCGGGGAGCGGAGCGAGGTATTTTGCTGGCGTATCAGAGCGATGGACAAAAGAGAAGAGGGAAGCCCGACGGATTTGACGACTTCTATCCGCTGGACTTCCCCCCTTTAAGCTTGATCTTGGATGGTTGGCTCCGCAAGCAATTCAACTTAATCACTGAACGTAGACCAACACCTTCTTCTTGAATTCGTCGAGAGTGATTCTTCCAGCTTTGTAGTCCGTGATCACTGACTTTTTGACGGAAATCACTTCCCGCCCATCTTCCCCCTCATCATTGAAAAAGCCCCCCCAGCGCTCTGAAGCCATGACCAAAGAAATGTACTCCTCCGGTTTCACAACAGTCAGAGAATCTCCGTGTTTGGCCAAGGCTTCGATCAAGGCCGGTTTCATCATAGCGACCTGTTTTTCCACGTCTTGCTTCTGCACCTGAACCTGGGAACGCCACTCCTGCAAAGATTTCTGAGCGGCCGCCAGGCTGGTGCGAAGATCTTTTTCGTATTTTTCCTTCCACTCTTTCTGGAAAAATTCCTGCTCCTTCATCGTTTTTTCCGCTTGTTTCATGGCCTTGGCAGCCTCAGCCATGGCTTGTTTGGTTACTCGATCCACATCGATCAAGTCGGAATCCCCATCAGGACCAACCGCTAAAGGAGCAAGAGGAGCCTCGGGCGCCAGCGGAGCAGCCGGGGCGGGTGGAACCTTGTCCGCGGAGCGTCCCGGAATTTTCGGCTCAGGCGATGCCATGGGAGGCTTGGGAGGTCTGGGAGGTTTGGGAGGCCTGGGCGCCAACATTGCCAGCTTGGGCATGGCCGCCAAATAAGAAGAGGGAGCGGAAAGAGTAAATACCGCCCCTTGCCCATACAAATAACATCCGGAGATGTGGGGGCTTGGTCCCCCCCAAAAATGTGTCTCCTCTCCTTCCGGTTGCGCGTCACGAAAAGCAATCTTCAAGGTGGATTGGAGGATTCCTTTCATGATTTCGACTTCTTCCCGGGTTTTTTTCGTGTCAAATAAATTCCCCTGAGCTTTGTTGATTCCCGCAAACAGAATCAATCCAATCCAAAGAGTAAGCAGGATAGCCACATATTTTTTTTCCATGGAGAGTTCCCCCCATCTTATTTTTCTGAAATTCCGGCCGAATTCAGCTGCGCGCCAGTCTGATTCCTTGCCGCTTCGATCTGTTTAGACGCAACCTCACACCAAATAGTCGGTAAAAAAAGCGCCCGCTATTTGCCGCCAGTGGATGGAGTCGGAACCATCTTCAACTCAGCCACCTGGATCAGCGTGTCCAAGATGGCATCCGTCTGCTCATTTTTCAGGGAATCCCTCCGGGCCAAAGCCTGAACTCCCGTTTCGATCAGGTTCATATCCTTCTCCCGTTGGCGGGAAAAAGAGTTGGAAAGACTCGCCAAAGCCTGTTCGTTTTGGGTTTGAATGATCGTCCCAGCGCTGAGAATTTTCTCGTCCAATCGATTTTCAACTTGCTTCAACGAGGCCAACACCCATTGCTGTTGGGAGGACGATAAAGAATGGTTGGTTTTAGTCAGTTCCTCTTTCAACAACTTGACGAATTCCAATCGTTCGCTTTGATTCTTTTGTTGCAGCAAACTCGTCAACTCTCGGCGCATATTTTGAAGGTCAGCCTGCCGAACATAGGCCGCCTCGCCAGGCGGGAGAGTGCTCTGCCCCAACGCCAGGGCGATTCCATGTTTTCCCACCTCGATCCGGGTTTTTGCCGCCATTAAGCCGCCGAGAGTGATCAAAAAAGCCGCGGCGGCTACTAATCCAGCTCTCCAGGCGAAACTGAGCCGGGCAAAAACAGTCCAAGGAGATTCCCCGGTGGCTGCCGGATTGATAAAAAAATGTTTTGGCACGGGCAGATCCACATCCTTATTCAAGAGAGGAAGGAACGACAGATATCGTTCTTTCTCCTGCCGGCAGGCCGCACAAGTCGATAGATGGCTCTCCAGCAACCTTTTTTCTTCCAGACCAAGATCGCTCAAGAGTGCCTGTGGGATCCATTGTAGGAATAATTCACAATTGGGTTTCATGGCATATTCTCCCTAATTTCCGTAAAACTCCTCGCCTGTCTTCGCCCCATGCAAATTGGCAGGACGAAACTATCAACGCTGTTAAAAACCATCAGGTTGGAGGCCTGTTTTTCCCATCTTCTTTTTCAGAAATTCCAGTGCTGTATAAAGCCGGGTTTTTATCGTGCTCAGGGGGGTTTGCAAAGTCTCCCCGATCTCTTCAAAAGTCATCTCTTGGAAAAATTTAAGTTCCACGATCATGCGCTGTTCTTCCGGAAGAGCCCGCAATGCCTGATGAACCTGGCTGCGAGTTTCAGAGGCCAGGAACGCCTCCTCCTGGGAGGGAGATTGGGGAAGCAATCCCCCCCACGACGTTTCTGTTTTACTGTCATCCAACGAGAAATGAACTCCGGAGGGACGCTGGCGCAACCGGGAGATACATTGATTGGTGGCAATCCGAAACAGCCAAGTGGAAAACCGCGCCTGACGCTTGAATCCCCGGATATTTTTGTAAGCCTTCAAAAAAACCTCCTGGGTCATCTCGGAAGCTTCGTCCGCACTTTGGAGTATTCTGAACGCCAAGTTATAGATGGACTTTTCCCATTTCAGCACCAGACAATTAAAAGCCGCCACATCTCCTCTCTGGCTGGCCGATATCCAAGCTGCTTCGCGAAAATCCTCTGTTTTTTCCGTTTGTCCGGGAGCCGCCCAGGCCGATTCAGCCATTTCTTCCATTTCAACACCTTTAGGAGGAGAATTCAGTTCCAATGCCTTGGCTTGGCCAAAACTTTATGGTCAATAAGCAATAGCAACCGAAAGTCCGAACCGACAGAGTTCGAACTGATTATATTAGACGCATTCATGACAAAAAAAGGCGGGAATTTTTGCGGGGACGCTTCCGCGCCTTGAGTGGAATTAAAAGGGAGGTAACAACTCAGCTCCCAGGCAGAACAATTTAAAAAGTTGCGCGAACAGGATGTTCGCGCTTCCAAAATTAACCCCGGTAGGGGTTCAAGATAAATAGCCCGGAGTAAGAAAAGTGGCACGATGCCACTTTTCTTACTCCGGGTGAACGATCCACTCCGCGAAAACGTGGCACGGAAATCCGCCATGGACGGCGGATTTCCGTGCCACACAAGATCTTCGGGCAGGACGCCTTCTTGGCGGGGATGCAAGTCAGCGTATAAATAATCTGAGAACTCGAATCCCCGGAAACGGATCGAATGGGTCCTGAGTAATCACAAAGTGAGGTATTGTCGCGGCATTGACGATATGGCCAAAGACACGGCAAGCAGGAGGAAGGAACGGTTTGTCCGTCAACTGACGGATTTGCCGCACCGTCTGTGGGTGACATGCCATGCTTTGCGGAGTCGGGGCTCTAGACGGCGACGGAGATGGCCCAAGCGCCCTACCCGATTGCTGCTTCCATTGAGAGATTAAGCACCGTTTTTTGTTTCTCACTTTTGTTTCCACCCGGATCACCGAAGGTAATTGACATCTCGACAGGCATTCTCTATGTTGAGACATTGTATCGAAAAACCCGGCGGGTGATGATTCTTGCGCGAGGTTTATGTTTATCGTTAAAGGACGACAAAACCATGATGCGAACTTTTCGTTGGTTGCTGGCGGGCTCTCTCGTGTTTTGGGCTTCAGGGTATGCGCTTTCCGCCGATCTGGTCAAAGCCAAGGATGGATCCGGGCGTTACGGGTACAAAGACACTCCCAAACTGCCTTGGTGCGAGTATTTGGTCCATGATGCAGACCGGCCCGGGCCGCGGCGCGTGGAACCGGGAGCGCCGCTTGCTTGTTTGCTCCAGGCGCCAACGGATGCGACTGTTTTGTTCGATGGTCATGATGTTTCAAAATGGGAAAAGATGGATTGGAAAGTAGTGGACGGCTGTCTCGAAGCGACCTCTGGAAGCACGATCAGCACCCGGCAAAAATTCGGGAGCTTTCAGCTCCATCTGGAGTGGATGGCTCCCGTGAATTTCAAAGGCCCCTGGTATAATCAGGGAAACAACGGTGTATTGCTGCACGGGCTCTACGAAATCCAAATTTTCGATTCATTCAACGAAAAGATTTATGCCGACGG
Source organism: uncultured Acidobacteriota bacterium (assembly GCA_963803155.1). Classification (GTDB taxonomy): domain Bacteria; phylum Acidobacteriota; class Terriglobia; order Versatilivoradales; family Versatilivoraceae; genus CAWDMN01. The sequence goes on along the minus strand of CAWDMN010000076.1, from coordinate 48,039 downwards.
TGTGGCCGGGGCAATTTACGGACAAACCCCGCCTGCCGTGGATATCTGCCGGCCTCCAGGCGAGTGGCAGAGTTTCGATATCTTGTTTGCCGGTCCTGAATTTAAGGGTGAAGAGCTTGCCAAACCCGCCTTTGTGACCGTACTTCATAACGGAGTGCTGATTCATTTGAATCAGCAGATATATGGCATCACCGGGCATCGTATTCTGCCTAAATATGATCCGGCCATCAGCGAAGGGCCATTGAAGCTGATGGGACATGGCTGCCCGGTCCGGTTCCGTAATATCTGGATCCGGCCACTCTAGCGCGCTTGGGCGGCAAAAATCGGCGATTTTGCCTCGATTTAGACAGAGGGTGCCTTCGGCTACCGCGAAGCGGTTGGAGAAATTAGCCTGGGGGTCGCGGTGTTTTATGCCGCGCACCCCAGGTCTTCATTGGTTTCAGTTTTACCCTCGGATCGCACCCGGAACGTGTGCAGGAGATCACCCCCAGCCTATCCTATACTCCATCGGCGTGCGCTCATATTTCAGATTTAATCTGCTCTTGGGGGAGGCTCCCAAGGGGCAAATCATACGACAGCGCTTCAACAATGGCGTTCACCGGATGCCGAAAAGCGGCGCCGGTGACGCCCAGCGTTATGCCGCAATTAAATCGGATTGACATACCATATAAGGTATAGACATAATATAGTATGTGGCGCATCGAAGAACATCGCCGGGTGGACAAAGCGATCACGACGATCCCCAAAGATATTCTCAAGCGATATGAAAAATGGAAAGACATCGCCACAATATCTGGTCCACCAGGGCTTCGTCTAATTAGGGGATTCCATGACGAAGCGCTTTCGGGTAGGTGGCGTGGGTACCGATCTTCCCGGCTGGGATTTCAGTGGCGTGTTATTTATCGGGTAACTGCTGATAAATTGCTTTTTCAAGTCGCTTCAGTAACCGCACATGATTATCGGAGACCATAAAATGAAGGATTATCGTCCCGCAAAAAAACGCATCGAGGTTTCGGTTGGCGAATCCGTTCGGATTCTTCGTGAGCTTCAGGAGCTAAGCCAAAGCCAACTCTCTCGTCTTACTGGAATTCCACAGGCCACTATTTCGGCCATTGAGAATGATCGTGTTCGTTTGGGTGTGGAACGGGCGAAAGTTCTTGCTCAAGCCCTCAAATGTCATCCAGGGGTTTTGGTGTTTCCTGGCTGGGAACTCCCGAAGGCCGCGGCATAACAGATCCTTTCTGCGGAGCAGGATCTCGTCCGGGCGCCGATGTTGAGCGTTATATTTCATCAGAATTTTCTCTTTGATTGACCAATCCCCCAATATTGCAGTGACAATCTTGAGGCAGCCGCCGCTTACTTCCCGTAATGATCGACCAATAGTTCACCAGGTTTTTCGAACCGGCAAATCCGATCTTCGGATTTCCCACCAGCCGGCCCCCTTGCGGTTCTTCCCCAACGAACTGTCCAAAGCCCATCCAGACGCAATTCCAGCGGATTTTTTTTGTCCGGTTTCGGGATTTCTTCTTCCCATGAACGGACAGCTTTTTAAAGATGAGGTGAAAGCTGATCAACTCACTCGAAAACAAAAGCATAATCTTCTCAAATACTTCGGAATCCTTTTCTCAGCTGGCTCTTGGATTGCTTTTCATGTTGTGGAGTATTATTTTTGCATCCATCCACAAGCACAATAATTGCCCTTTGCCAAGAGAATGAATAAGCGCATCGGCATCAAAAACCCTGCACTCTGCACCAGGCCCAAGGCAGGGATCTCACTGCAGCAGGGATATTTTAAGAGAACTGCTTATACAAGCATTGCCTGTCACTTGCCAAGCCATGAAGATGACTCTCTTCTATGAACCAATTGAAAGAACTCTTTCGATGAGGCGCAATCGCCAGCGACGGCAGTCATACGCACCCCGTCAATGCTATTGATTTCTGGAATCGGACGGTTTGGAGAATTCATCGTGGCGGACGAACCGTCATAGCCCTGGTTAACAATTAACTCTATTAGGAAAGAAAATTCATTAGGAAGGAGGACAATTCCGTGAAGACATCAAAGAACAAAATCCCTAGGACCAACACGGAGTCAAACCGGCGCGCTTTTATGAAACAGAGTGCCATCCTGGGTGGGGGCGCACTGCTTTGGCATGATGGCGTCCAAAGTTTGCAGGCTGAACAAAAACAAGCCAGTTCGGTTGAGGAAAAGACTCCCCCCGCCAATGACACCCTCAAGACCATCCAGAGCTTGAGAACCATTCACGGTAATTTCACTACTAAAGAAATCCCTGAAGCCTCTCTCCAATTGATTCTTCAAGCCAGTGTGCGCGCGGCCAATGCCTCCAATATGCAAAGCTATTCGATTGTGGTGGTCAAAGATCGGAAGCTGATGAAGGAGGTCTGCACGTATCAGGGTAGCTGTATGTTGCTTTATTGTGTCGATTATAACCGCTTAAAAGCCTCCGCCGAGGCGTTAGGTCATCCTTACTATCCGGACAACATCGTCAACTTCGTCACCGCTAGCATCAACACAGCCCTGGCCGCCCAAACAGCAGCCATAGCCGCCAGATCTCTTGGTCTTGACTACCTGATTACCAATGGCATTCATCGGGGAGACATGGAACGAGTTTGGCGCCTTTTAGAGTTGCCTCAGGCTCATTGCTTCCCGCTGCTGGCCATGGTTCTGGGTTATCCCACTCAGGAGCCTGCGTATCGAATGGGCCGGCTGGAGGGGGCCGGGGTCATTCATCATGATAAATATCATCCCCCAACCAAACAGGAGGTGGAAGAAATCACCCAGCAATATGATGACAAATCCCGCCACTTGTTTTCAAATGATCAATGGACAGCCCGGGGATATAAACATTATCTGGATTGGTTTTTTAAGGAATGGCTCGGTTCCAGTTCCAAACCCACCGAACGTGAAACTCAAATGTTCCAGTTGCTCAAACGGTGCGGGTTTGTAGACCTTCAGAAAGGGTAATGGCTGAGCCCAGCCATGTTGATTGAGGTCGTTCCATTGAGAGTCTCACGCTTGAAGATCCCGCCTGTCTCACTCTGACCGGCGCGGGCGAAGCTCCCGCCGAGCCGCTCGGATCGAGGCAGCCGGAAGGAACGCCTCTACTGGAGCATGGCCCTTCCGATTTATTTCGTGTCTTTAAGGAAAAGCCATGGACATACTCTTAAACGATATTCGTTTTGCCCTTCGAATGTTATTAAAGGCCCCAGGCCTCACGGCGGTGGCCATGCTCACCTTAGCGCTGGGGTTGACAGTCAATGCGACAGTTTTCTTTTTTGTCAGCGATTTTTTCCTCCGGCCATTGCCGGCGAAGGACCCGGAACGGCTGGTTGTGCTTGCCCAGAAGAGCACTCAATATGCTATGCCCTTTCCCTTTTCATATCCGGATTTTTTGGACTTCCGCCGCTCGGTCGATGGCGCCAGCCAGGAATATCCTGGCATGTCGCAAGCCTTTTCCGATCTGATTGCATACCAGGCTGCCCCCGTGCACCTTAGTCGGACGGGCGAGGCCAGCGAGCGAACTTGGATCCATGCCGTCAGCAGTGGCTATTTCACTCTGCTCGGCGTGCAGCCGCTCCAAGGACGCCTTTTCCTGCCTGGGGAAGGACGGCAGCCCGGCCGCGATCCCATCATTGTGCTGTCCTACAACACCTGGCACGGCCGATTTAATGCTGACCCGCGCATCATCGGCCAGCCGGTTAAAATCAATGGACTGCCGTTCACCGTCGTGGGTGTCACTCCGCCCGGTTTCTACGGCGCGGCTTGGGGCATGGCCTTGAGCGGATTCGTGCCGGCCACAATGCTGGGGGAGATGATGCCGGCGCGGCGCGATCTCTTGAACAGCCGCGGCAATACAGGTTTTTTCATGATGGGACGCCTCCATCCTTCGGCAAGCCTCGAGCAAGCCCGGTCAGCGGCTGGCCTCGTCATGGCGGGTCTTGTCAGAGATTACCCCGATAGCCATCCGCCCGCACTGGCCATTAAAGCCCTGGTTCTGCGCGAACGCATGAGCCGTCCCGTGCCGTTCGTAGCCACTTACATGCCACTGATCATCTCGATCTTGATGGCGCTGGCGCTGCTGGTGCTCGCCGTGGCCGTGGCCAACGTCGCCAATCTGCTCTATGCCCGCATTGCGGACCGCGAACGGGAACTGGCCATTCGGGGCGCTTTGGGAGCCTCGCGCTGGCGGCTGCTGCGCCAGCTGCTGGTGGAAAGCGTGCTCCTCGCTCTCGGCGCCGGTGCATTGGGCACCGGGGCCGCTCTTTGGATCAGTCCTTACCTTAGCACCATCGGCCCGGGCGCCAGTTTCCCTCCGCCTGCCTACACTGGAAGGGATTGGCGGCTGTTTGTCTTCGGCTTCGGGGTGTCGCTAACCACCGGTATCCTGACCGGTCTGCTCCCTGCCTTGAAGGCCACCCGGCTCAGCATCCAGCCCCTGTTGAAAGAGGGCGCCCAAGCGGCGGGCCGGGCCAAACATCCCTTGCGCAGCCTGCTGGTCATCGGTCAAGTTGCTCTCTCGTGCCTGGTTTTGATATGCGCCGGGCTTGCCATCCGCAGCCTGCACGAACTCTCGCGGATCAATCTGGGGTTTCAGCCCCGCAATCTGCTGCTCATCTCCTTCGATCTTGGTCTGCAGCGCTACAGCTCGGATCAAGGCCGCCAGTTTCACCGCCGGTTGCTGGAGAAGGTCCGCGCCTTGCCCGGGGTGCGGGACGCCAGTCTTGCGGAGCATGTGCCTTTCGACATCATGGGAGGCTTGACCAGCGGCATCAGCGCCGAGGGGCGGCCTGCAACCAACAATTCAGAATCCCAATTGGTGGCATGCCCGGTCGTGGACGATCTCTTTCTGAAGACCGCGGGCATCCGTATTCTGTACGGCCGCGATTTCACCCCTCGGGACGATGCCTCTGCTCCGCGAGTGGCCATTATCAACCGCATCCTGGCCCGGCAGCTTTGGGCTGAAGAAAATCCCGTCGGGAAACGCCTCCTGATGGGCAAAGAACCCATCGAAGTTGCCGGCATCATTGGCGACGGCCGGTTCTGGTCGATCACCGATGAGAACCGGCCGCTTCTCTTCCGGCCACTTGCTCAGAATTACCGGGACAACGTCACACTGGCGGTGCGAACCCAGGAAGACCCCCTCAAGCTCACGCCGGCCGTGGAGCGAGTTGTGCGGGAGTTGGATCCGGACCTTCCTCTCTCTGACGTGCGATCCATGGAGCAACAGTTGGCTCGCAGTCCCCTGGGCTTCATGCCCCTGCGCGCAGGAGCCATCGTAGCGGGCGCCCAGGGCGCAATCGCGCTGCTGCTTGCGGCTTTGGGAATCTTTGGACTGGTTTCCTTCGCCGTGAGCCGCCGCACCCGCGAGATAGGGATTCGCATGGCGCTGGGCGCACGAACAACCAGTGTAATTCAGCTGGTGACCCGCCAAAGCATCAAGCTTACAGTTATTGGACTTGCCTGCGGCCTGGCCACAGCGTTGGTGCTCACCCGGATGCTCACCACACTTCTTTACGGCATAAGCCCAACGGACAAAACCGTGTTCATGGGAGTGGTGTTGCTAATTGCTGCGATCGCGTTTTTTGCCGCCTGGCTCCCCGCCCGCCGGGCAGCTAAAGTCGACCCGTTGGTGGCGTTGAGAAGTGAATAGGAAGTGGATAGAGGATAGAGCAGGTGCTAATTGGCAAACGGCAGACGTGAGACGGAATGGGAGACGGGAGACAGGAAACCGGAGACAGGAAATAGGAGATGGCATCGTAAACAAATTGCCGGTTCAACTAAGTTCCCCTCCTTTGACAAGAGGGGAAAACCCTTGGCAGGGGTGGTCTGAGGTTTTGGACTGGCGAGAATCGGTGACATTCGCACCACTCCGGCCTCGACTTCGTCTCAGCCACACCTCCTCGTCCGCGGAGGAAAATTTTGAACCAGGATTTTATTCACGAGATTTAGGCACGATCCACTAATTCTAATAATTGATCCAGGAGGTTTTATGGGCACCCTGTTCAACGATATTCGCGACGGATTTCGGATGCCGCGAAGAAGAATCGATTCTATAAAACCCCTCTGCGTGATATTCGCGGCTACTATAGTGCTGTGCATGACGGCAAGCGCACAATCGCAGCCACAAGTGATCCATCTCTGGGAGAATGGCGCGCCCGGGTTCGAAAATCGCAAAGACGAACCGGAGCAAGCCAAGGACTATTGGGTACGTAATGTACACAATCCGTCGATCACGGTATTTCTCCCGCCCCAGGAGAAAGCGACGGGGGCCGCGGTAGTGATTGCCCCAGGCGGAGGCTTTCGCGAGTTGGTATTCAACAACGAGGGCAAGCAGGCCGCGGAATTCCTGAACAGCATCGGTGTGGCGGCATTTGCGCTCAAGTATCGCTTGCCAAAAGAGGAAAAGTCTCCGTACAGCTTCGACCAAGTACGCCAAGATGCCTACCGTGCCGTGAGGTTGGTGCGCAGTCGCGCCCAGGAGTGGAACATCGACCCGCACCGGGTCGGCATGCTTGGTTTTTCGGCGGGCGGCGCAGTCATAACCATGATCGCCTATGCACCAGGCGGTGGAGACCCGGCTGCGACGGATCCCATCGACCGCCTGAACGGGAAGCCGGATTTCCAGATGCTGGTCTATCCCGGCGGTAATCTGCCCGGCACGATCCCGCCCGATGCGCCTCCCGCGTTTCTGCTGGTGGCCTCTGACGACGAATACGGATGCGACAAGGTCGCCCTCGATCTCTACAGGAAGCTGCATGCCGCCGGCATTCGGGTCGAGGCGCACTTCCTCGCCCAGGGCAAGCATGCCTTCAACATGGGCGATCGCTCGAACCTGGCGTCGGTCAAGACGTGGCCGCAGCGCATGGCTGATTGGTTGAACGATAGCGGCTACCTCAAACGAGCCAGCGTTCCAACGGAGACGGCGAAGCCGTAGGCATGAACTGAATGCTCATTTGATTTTATGGGGCGAATTGAAATAGTTCCGCAAGCAGGAAATTGCAGAAGCTTTTGAGTTGATAGTGGAAATGCAGGAAATGCTGAAAGTGTTGTGCCGAAAACTCTCTAGCGCCCTTGATCTCATTATTCACATTGCACTACCCACTATCCGCTATTCACTAAATGGAGTCATTTATAGAGGCTTAATGGGGTTTTTTGTAGATGGATGAGCGGGTCAGCGCGCAATCCATCAGGCTCTGGATGCGGCTTCTCCGATGCGTTACGCTCTTCGAGTTGACGTATCCTACAAAAAGGCTTTTTATACAAAGACTCTAAACAGGAGTTGCCATGAACTCCCTTTTGCAAGATATCAAATATGCTGGACGAATTTTGGGGAGGAATCCGTGAACCGGCTGAAAACATTTGGGAACTGGAATCGATCACTGTGGCGCAGGCCGACAGAGAAGAAGGAGGCCAATGAGGAACTCGGCCTGGGTGGGACGAATGTGGAGATATCACCAAGAGCGACGATAGGAAAAACGGCGAAAAAGGGGTCAGATCTGGTTATTATTTATAACCCTTTTTCACTTCGACCGACCTGCTTGGCTAGTCCTTTCTCTTGGACCAGTCGGCGAGCTATTTGCCTCAAAACGCTCGAAACCTCAGGATAGCTGATTCCACCTATCTTGCCGGCCAACTGCCGTAGACTCAACCCTCCCAATTTTCTAGCCAGCCACAGCGTCATATCGCGCCCTGCATCCCCCCGGCGATCAGCAAAACGTCTCCCTCCAAAATCCTGTTCAAAGCAGTCAACCTTGTCTGAAAGTTGCGGCTTTCTATATGCAACAAAGTCAGTTAGTGTTCCGCACAGAAGGCAGCAGCCTTCAACAGATGGCCCGAGCTGTGTGACCTGAAGAGAGTCACACATGGTTCTGCGAGAGGCTCGGGGTGAAATTGCCGAGTCTACTCAGCGCTGGTTGGCAACGGCCAGTCCCACCGCGATTATTTTTTCCTTTTCCCTTACTAAGGGGTAGACAACGAGCTTCACTCGTGCCGCAGGGCCACTAATGGATCTACCTTGGTAGCCCGACGCGCCGGGACATAACAAGCGAGCATGGCCACAGTGGTGAGCAGGAGGGCGACAATGCCAAGAACCAGTGGGTCAGTTGGCCCCACCCCGTAAAGCAGCCCGCCCAATAGCCGTGTAATGCCGAAAGAACCTGCGATCCCAAGCCCTATTCCCAGCAATACCCATGCCATGCTGTGTCGCAAGACCAAATTGAGCACATCGGTGGTGAACGCACCTAGTGCCATGCGAATGCCAATCTCATGAGTGCGTTGCGCCACCGAGCAGCTCACCACTCCGAAGATGCCAGCGGCAGCCAGCGTCAGTGCCAGCACGGAAAACGCGCTGAGCAGAAGCATGGGAAAATGCCTCGGGCGCAGGGAGCCACTCACCACTTCTTCCAATGTCTGGATTTTTGAGACCGGCTGTTCAGGTTCAATTTGGGCCAGAGCTTTCTTTACAGGAGCCGTGAACGCCGAAGGGGCTGTCGCTGTTCGCACCACCACGGTCATGGAGGGCCATGCAGCCTGGGTGTAAGGCCGAAAGAATTCAGGGCCAACTTGCTCGTCCAGCCCCCAGTGGCGCACATCTCCCGCTACGCCAACCACAGTGAGCCAAGGCTCCTGCCACTCAGTGAAGTTGAGTCTGATGCGCTTGCCGATGGGATCTTCCTTGGGCCAGAACTTCCTGGCCATCGCCCCATTAATAATAATCACCCCAGGTGCGCTGGCGGTATCCTGGTGAGTAAAGTCCCGTCCCGCTATCAGGGGAATACCCATAGTTCGGAAATAATTGGGCCCGGCGACAGCATAGGTAGCACCGGATTCGTTTCCAGCACTTGGATTGAGCTGCCCTTCAACAAAGAAAGTCCTGCCGGCATATCCGGTGAGCGGCAAGTGACTGACGCTGCTCACGGAAACGACGCCGGGGATCGTACCGACATATTGGTCAAGGTCCTGGCAGAAGCGCGCGTGCTGGGGCGGACCATAATAAAGGTTAACCTGCGGGAGCGACATCTCCATCGTCAGCACATTCTTCGGATTAAAACCGGGATCGACGCTCAGCAGGCGTGCCATGCTCTCGATCATAAGCCCGGCGCCGGAAAGCACCACCATGGCCAACGCCACTTCTGATGCCACAAGCACATGGCGCAGACGGCTTCCTCCGCCCTGAGTCGTACCACGGCCGCCTTCTTTCAAAGGTTCATTAACATCACTATGGAAGGCGGTAAAGGCAGGCGCGAGTCCAAACAAAATGCCAGTCAAGCAGGAAACCAGCAACACAAAACCGAATACCCAACCATCAATGACAATCGCGTCGAGCTGCCGAAACGGAATGGAGATGATGTTGCCGGGAAGAATATGAGGCAGTAGACGCGTGCTCCAACTCGCCAGAAGCAGCCCGCTAGTCCCACCCAAGAGTGCGAGCAGAACGCTTTCCGTCAGCAATTGCCGCGTGATGCGAGAGCGATGGGCGCCAAGGGCGCGCCGAATGGCGAATTCCTTCTGCCGCACGGCACCACGGGCTAGCATCAAGTTAGCGATGTTCACACAGGCGATGAGCAACACAAAGCCCACTGCTGCCAACAGAGCCAGCATAACTCGCCGGATTCCAGCCATCCCGAATTCACGCATGAGCGTCACCGCCGCACTTCCTCCGGCATTCTCTTGAGGATGCTGTTGCGAAAGACGGCGTCCGATGGTGTCCATTTCCGCCCGAGCTTGAGCCAAAGTCACACCGGGCTTGAGCCGCGCCAAAGCCACAAAAGAACGGGAATCCCGCGCTTGGTCTCCAGTGTTGAAGCCCATCGGGACAAACAGTTGACGCTGGCCGGTCCATAATTGGTAATGGAATTCCTGCGGCATGACTCCCACCACGGTATAGTCCTCTTTATCCATCTTAATCGTCTTGCCCACCAGCGCACGATCAGCGCCAAAGCGGGACTGCCAGAGCCCAAAGCTAAGGACGACTTCACGATCCTTTCCCAAGGTTTCTTCTTCGGGCAGAAAAGTACGACCCAGGAAAGGCTTGATGCCGAGCACCTGAAAAAAGCTTGCCGATACTCGGAGCCCGGGAACTTGCTCAGGTTCTGTGTCTATTCCACTGGCAGAGAGGTTGTATCCTTTCCCCGAGGAATCGCAGAGGGCCATGTTTTCGAACACGTGGTTTTGCCTCTGCCAATCCCAATAATTTGGCGCAGAGACGATACTGAGATTTCCAGGTTCGCGAACCGAGTTCTCCCAGACGAGCACCAAGCGGTTCGTATCAGGATAAGGCAGCGGCTTCAGAAGCGTCGCGTTAATCACACTGAAAATTGTGGTGTTGGCCCCGATCCCGAGCGCCAGGGTTACCACGGCGATTGCCGTGAACCCGGGATTCTTCACCAACATTCGCCAACCAAATCGCAGATCCTGGAGTAGTGTAGTCATTTGAAATCCTCCCACTGCTCCTATGTAGCAATTCAAATTCCACATTGATTTTCTATAAACTCCTTAATAACTTTCAGATGGGAAGTTAAGCCCTCTCAGGGTGATCAGGCAATGTCCATTTGTGGGACGCACTTGTCCGGGGTTGGGACGCCCCTTCCCGGCCGCTTCCGATAATTGAGTAAATAAAATACCGGTTCAAAATTCTCCTCCTCCGGCGAGCATGGGTGGGCGAGACGAAGTCGAGGACTGGGTTGTGCAAATGCTGCCGCTTTCCGCCTGTCTAAAACTTCAGACCACCCCTGCCAAGAGTTTTCCTGTCCTTGTCTTAGGTGGGGATTTTCGTTGGACCGGTAATCTATTCACGAACGCTTAGTATGTAATAATGAAATAGTGAATTGTTCTGCGACATGCGCTGTTCACAGGCCGCAGAGCATGGGGGAGGGGCTGTGCACTACGGTTGGGCCGACGTTGAAGATCTCTGAACCATCAGATGCTGAGTGAATAGCCAATCGTTGAGCCCATGATTTGCGGACTCACATTGTCGCAAATAGCACGGAGAATGATCCTGAGAGTTAGGACGGGAAGTCCGGGGGAGGTCCGGAGGTAGATGGCTCCGTCAGTCGGAAGCCTAGACTGTTCGATGATTTTTAGGAGGAAAAAGCGATGATAAAGTCCTTGAGAAGATTGACCCTGCTGATCATGGCTTTGGGACTCGGGTTAGGCATGCCCCAGAAAGCGGCAGCCGATGAGGATGATCCCCCCGACCGCGTGGCACGTCTGGGATATATGCGCGGTTCGGTTTCCTTTGAACCCGCCGGAACCGAAGATTGGATTTCGGCGGTGGTGAACCGGCCTATCACCACGGGCGATAGGCTCTGGACAGACCGCGGCGCCCGCGCCGAACTGGACACCGGTTCGGCTGCGATTCGCCTGGACAGTGAAACCGGATTTTCTTTCTTGAATCTGGCCGACAATATGGCCCAGATCCGTCTCAGCGAAGGCGTCATCAACATTCACCTGCGAAGCCTGGATCAGAGCGAAACGGTCGAAGTGGACACGCCTAACCTTGCGTTCACTCTGCTTCGCCCCGGTGATTATCGCCTTGAGGTCAATGAAGCGGGCGACATGACAATGGTCTCCGTCCGTGGCGGCGACGGCGAAGTGACCGGGGGTGGCCAAGCCTTCACCGTGCATTCGGGTCAGAGCGCCACTTTCACCGGAACCGATCAACTCGGGGCCGATCTGGCCAGCCTCGGCGACTTCGACGACTTCGATCGCTGGTGCCAGGATCGCGACCGTCGTTAGAATCGCTCGAGCTCCGCCCGCTACGTTTCTCCTTATACGGTCGGCTACGGAGATCTCGATGAATATGGCCAATGGCGGACCGTTCCCGACTATGGCCCCATCTGGGTGCCTACGACGGTTGTTGCCGGCTGGGCTCCCTTTCGGTACGGCCAGTGGGTTTGGATTTCACCCTGGGGGTGGACGTGGGTGGATGATGCACCCTGGGGCTTCGCTCCATTCCATTACGGCCGTTGGGCATTTGTTGGAGGAGTCTGGGGTTGGTGCCCGGGACCCGTGATCGTTGCCCGACCCGTTTACGCTCCGGCACTCGTGGCCTGGGTCGGCGGGCCGCGCTTCGGCATTGGCATTGAGGTTGGCAGAGCCGGCCCGGGGGTGGCGTGGTTTCCGCTAGGGCCGCGAGAAGTCTATGTTCCCCCGTACCGTGTGAGCCGGACTTACGTGACCAACGTCAATGTGACGAACACGGTGGTCAACAACACCACCGTTACAAACGTCTATAACAACTACACGACTAACAACACCAGCGTCACGAATATCAAGTACATGAACCGGACGGCGCCCGGCGCCATAACCGCCACCTCACAGACAGCCTTCGCCTCCGGGCAACCTGTTTCGAGGAACCTCGTTAGAGTGGATGAAAGGCAGCTCGCACGCGAGCAAATCACCCCCAATGTCGGTGTCGTGCCCGAGCAGAGGAGCGTTCTGGGCGGCGCTGCCACGTCTTCAGTCCGTCCGTCAGCCGCCGTCCAAGCTCGCTCCGTCGTCGCCAGGACTGCACCGCCGCCAGCGCCTGTGGCCTTTGCGCGGCAACAACAGGTCATTCAATCCAATGGCGGGCGTCCTTTGGGACGCCAGGAAATGCAGCGGCTGGAACCCGAGCGCGCGCAAGGCGCCACTGCCGTGAAAGTGGTGCGTCCTCAAGCAAGGCCAGTGCCGGTTGAAAGCGTCGCCCGCACCAGGCCAGGCGGCCAACCCGCACAATCGAACAGACCGGCGCCCGCTGCGCTGCCGGCGCCCGAACAACCGGTTCAGCCAAATCAGCGCATCCGCCAGGACCGTCCACCCTCGGCGCAGCCGAACAGGACGCCGCTATCGAGTAACCCGAACGAAAACCGGCCGGTTCAGCCGCCATTGAGCCCCCGTGATGCCGAATTGGGGCGGAAGCAACAGCAGGACCAGCAAAGGCTCCAGCAGCAACAGCAGCAGGAACAGCAGCGCCTCGAGCAAAAGCATCGGCAAGAGGAGTTAAAGGCGCAACAGCAGGCTGAAAATCAGCGCCAGCAGCAGGAACACCAGAAACTCCAACAAAAGCAACAGCAAGAACTTCAGAAGTTGGAGCAGAAGCAGACGCAGCAACGGGAGAAAGTGCAGAAGCAGGAGACGAAACAACAACAGAGGCAACGGTCGCAAAAGTCGCGGGAGGATCGCCCGCCAAGGAACTAGGTTCTATCGCGAAATGCTTCTAGAAAATCCCTGCCGAGCGGCAACCGAAAGCGGCAATGTTCCCCTCCTGGACAGGAGGGGTGTCCGCCTTAGCGGACGGGGTGGTGCGACAGCATAGCCTGGCCAGCATCCAACCACCCCCGTCCGTTTAGGGACGGACGGGCCCTCCTTGTCCAAGGAGGGGATCAGCGCTAGACATTCTCTTTTCCGAACCTGATGATTGAAGTTGAATATTTTCATCCTCTTGTTGAGCCAGCCACGCTGGCATGAATGGCTCCCAGGAAGATTGGGTGCGCTGAGAGTGTCAGACCTGAATGGAGCTAACTTAAAAATCTTTTGGCGACAAATACTCTTCAAATTTATCCCTTCGGGACTTATTAATCCTTGAGTTAGCGCCATACCCAACGTCAAAATTCTGTGGGTAAGACTTCAAGACAATCCGCGGCGGGAATACTTTACTCACAACGCAGCACCCTTATCGGATCGACCTTTGTCGCCCGGCGGGCCGGGATGTAACAAGCGAGCAGGGCCACCCCCACCAACAGTGCCGTCACTCCGATGAAGGTTACAGGATCCGTGGGGCGAACACTGAACAGCATGCTTGCCAGTGATCGGGTCAACGCATAGGCGCCGACCAGGCCGACAGCGACTCCAGCCAGGGTCAGCCCAAGCCCCTGCCTGATAGCGAGCTTCAGTACGTCACGGCTCGTGGCGCCGAGAGCCAGGCGCACACCAATTTCATGGGCCCGCTGCGTCATCAAAAATGACATTACGCCATAGATTCCCACCCCCGCCAGAGTGAGCGCCAAGGCCGCAAAGATTCCGAAGGTGAGCGTGGTCGATCTCCGCCCCGCCATAGTTCCGGCAAGACGTTGGTCCATCGTCTGAATGTTGGAAACCACCATCTCCCGATCCAATGCCAGGACTCGTTCGCGCAGTGCAGTGGCAATTCCCAAATTGTCAGAGCTGGTTCGCACTATCAAATTCATATCGACCCACGAGCCCAGTTGGAGGCACGAAACAAAAAATTCGGCGGGGGCAGCGGCTTCCAGCCCGAAGGGTTTGGCGTCATGGACGATCCCCACGACCGTGAACCAGGGGAGGCCCATCTCCGGCGTGCCGAGCCGCATTCGTTTCCCAATGGGATCTGCGCCGGGCCAGAAACTGCGGGCCATGGTCTCGTTGATCACGGCAACGGTCGGAGAGTTTTGGCGATCTGAATTCTCGAAGAACCGGCCTTTCAGCAGGGACATTCCCATGGCTTGGAAGTATCCGGGGCTGGCGGCTCGCCAGTCGGCCCCGGGAAATGCGTTTGCCGGAGGGACGGGCAAGTCTTCGCGATAAAACTGCATCGCCGAGCGTCCTCCCGACAAAGGAAGCGGGCGGACCAGGCCGGCGTATTGGATTCCCGGCAGAGCTCGAATACTTTCGAGCAGTTGGGCATTGAATTCCATGAAGTGTGCCGGATTTTCGCCATATTTCCGGTCCGACATATCTAAGGCCATCGTCAACACGCCATCGGGATTAAAGCCAGGATCGACTTTCAGGAGACGCCACAGACTCTGGACCATCAATCCAGCACTGATGAGAAGCACCAAGGCCAGAGCCACTTCAGAGACCACCAGCAGGCTCCGAATCCGGTGATGCCCCGATCCAGCTCCCGAAGTTCGTCCCCCTTCCTTGAGCGAGCCGTTCAAATCCAGTTTTGAGGCCTGCAGGGCTGGAGCGAGTCCAAACACGACCCCCGTCAAGAGGGAAATGAACAACGTGAAGCCCAACACCCGGTGGTCAATGGGGATTCCGTTGAGAGGCAGCTCTTGAGGAATCAATCTGGCCAGTCCCCCGGAGGTCCATGCTCCCAGTACCAGACCGGCTATCCCCCCCGCCAATCCCAACAACATGCTCTCCATCAGGAATTGCCACATGACGCGCCCGCGGCTGGCGCCGAGTGCCTGGCGAATGGCAACCTCCTTCGTTCGAGCCAACGAACGCGCCAGCAACAGATTGGCTACGTTCACACAAGCGATCAGAAGGACAAAACCCACCGCACAGAACAACACGAGCAGTGTAGACTGGGCTTGAGCCGTAGCGCGCTCCCGCAACGGTGTAATCCTCACTTTGAAACCCGTGTTGGTGGCCGGATATTGCTGTTGGAGGCGGTGAGCAATGGTTGCCATTTGCGCACGAGCCTGTTCCAGCGTTGTCCCGGTCTTCAGCCGTGCGATCCCAAGCGTTCGGTCGTGATTCTCGCGTTTCATGAGATAGCCATCATCACTCCAGAGACCGATGGGCAAATATAAGTCGGATTCGCCCGAAAATCTGAAATCCGGAGGGAGGATCCCAATCAACGTGTAGCTCTGCGCCTTCAGCGTCCCTTTCAAAAGCAGCCGGGTCCCAATCACGTCCGGGTTGCCCCCGAAACGTCCTTGCCAAAGACGGTGGCTTAGAATGGCCACGGGAGCAGAACCAACCTTGTCCTCGGATGCCAGAAAATCTCGTCCATAAATCGGCTTCACGCCCAGCGTGGGAAAGAATTCCGCGGAGACCTTCAGGATCGACATAGCTTCCGGCCGCGAAGCACTCATCAGCGTGATGCCCTCGCCTTGAAATGCCGCCATGTGCTCGAACACCTGGTTCTGCGCTTGCCAGTCCAGAAAGTTTGGATAAGAAATGGGTCCTTCGGCCCACAGGGGGCTTCCGTCACCGATCACCACGAGCCGGCCAGCATCCGCATAGGGAAGCGGGCGCAGGAGCACCGTGTTAATGACGCTGAAGATTGCCGTGTTCGCACCAATGCCGAGCGCCAGTGACAGCACTGCCACTGTCGTAAAGCCGGGGTTCTTTCGCATGAGGCGGATGCCATATCGAAGGTTTTGTAAGAGTCCAATCATAATTCCACTCTCCTCAATCCTGCTGTCAGTCCGGTTCTTGGGAATCGGAGGCTCGTTGTTATGCCATGAAAGGCTGTCCAAGGATTAGAATGAAGTTACCCATTCTCTCCAACGCACGCGGCCTGCCAAAAAGCCTTGCAGCAAGGAGAGGAATGGCCTAAACCATCTAATAAGAAGCGGGGTTCAGAGGTTTAAGAATCTTCATGCGCGAGGCTTCGCCGATAAAGCCTGTCCGTAATTGGAACGGGAATGTCCGAAACTGGGAAGGATGGCCGGTCTAGAGGAATCCGCCGCCATTGCTTGATGATCCCGAGGACTTTTGCAATCAATGAAAGCAGACCTTAAAAGATTTAAGGGTCAGATCTGGTTATTATGTGTACGCTATTTTCAGTTTGATCAATCGGCGTGGCTAGTCCTTTCTCTCGGACCCGACGGCGAACCATTTGCCGCAAGACGCTCGAAATCCCAGGAAAGCTGATTCCACCCACCTGGTCGGCCAATTGTTGTATACTCAAGCCTCCTAATTCTCTGGCCAGCCACAGTCCTTTATCGCACCCTGCATCCTCTCGGTGGCGGGCAAATGTCTCCCACTTTTCTTCTTTTTCCGCCTCAACCGCCGCCACTATTTGCTCCCAAAAGGGACGCACCCCAAGGCTTGCATCCAGTACATATCTGCTCCTCCCTCGTATTCCATCACAGGAATTTACCAAACGCCCGATCCCAAAAAGCGAAAGCATCGTTTCCAAGTCCACCGATGATGGCTTGGTATAGGTGGCCGGCGCCTTTGACCTCGGTGAATTGGTGAGGGATATCGAGTGTGGCAAGCAGGTCGTGAAAGGCGGCGATTGAGGGACGCAGCCCGATATCCTGGCCGCCCGCGAGGAGGCGTATCGCGGTTCCACGGCGCAGGGCGGCGGCGTTTGTTTTTACGAGCACCCAGGGGCTGTTCGCATCGTAGAAATCCTGATCGTCACCGAATGTGTCGAAGGTGCGTTCCTTCGGCTCATCGCTCAGATTTCGCAGGATGCTGGGAGCAACCGACGAGATCGCGCCAAAAAGATTTGGATACTTCATTCCCAGATGGAGCGCACCGTAGCCCCCCATGGACATTCCTTCGATGCCCCGCGCCTCGCGCCGGTTGAGGGTGCGGTATGTGGCATCGATGTGCGGAATCAAGTTTCTTATGATTACGTCCTCAACGGGCCGCTTTCCGTCCTTGGAGTTGACATACCAGCCGACTGGCAGGGCCTGCGCGAGCACGACAATTGTTTCGGGCATCAAGCCGGCCTTTATGGCTTTGTCCATCCGCTCCACTGCCCATGCGCCTTCCCGAGCGTTGCCGAAGCCGCCGTGCAACCAATAAATAACCGGATAACGGCGGGTCTTCGATGTTTTGTAAGTTGGGGGCAGGTAAATCAGATAACTTCCCTGCGTGCCCTTGCCGCGCGAGGCCGTCTCAAAGAGGTGGTAGATGGTCCGCGGCGGAGCGACGATGACCGGATCAACCCATTGTGTGGATAATTCGGCGATCTTGGATGCGCTTGGAGGCGTTTGCGCTTCGGCAAACAGCGGGACGAGTAATAGAAAGGTCAGAATGAAGGAGGGCAACCAGCTCATGCTAGAGGGACCCTTTAGGAAGCGCAGTCCCAAGCATTCGTACCAGCCCGAATTCAAATTGATTATAGGATCCATTTGTTCCTCCTGCCCGGTCCAGCCGGTTGGCCACGCGCATTCACATAACCATGAATGATTGGCCGGCGATCCGATTCAGCCTTCTCCTAAGAAAGTAGCGTGGATGGAGGCGAGGTGCCCTTGCCCCGTCTGAGTTTGCCAAGCCTGCTGAGACGGCCTGAGGGCAGGCCGCCTCCATCATCCCGTTTCATCGTCTTGTTGCGACAGCCTCGCTGGCATGCGGAGCTCCCTAGAAAGTAGCGTGGATGGAGGCGAGGTGCCCTTGCCCCGTCTGGATTTACAAAGCTTACTGAGACGGCCTGAAGGCAGGCCGCCTCCATCATTCTCTTTTTACCTCTTGTTGTCCCAGCCGTTCAGGCATGGGCGGCACTTCTGATTTATTACGTCCGACAATGGATCTCTGTTACTGGTTTTGTAGCTACTCAAGTAGACAGAATTCAGGAGTCAGAATCCAGAATGGCCCGCGAATAAGCCTCCAAAAGATTGCGCCAAAACTTATGAACCTTTTGCCACGCCACAAGGGCATCAAATCTCATTGCTGGCATGTTCATTCTGACTGCTGAATTCTGGCTTCTGGCTACAACCTGAGTGGTTACCTGGTTTTTATTTTTGATTTTCCCAACCTATGGCATTCGCGTACACTCGCAGAGTGGCCATTGTACGGCTTTATGGGGGGCGAAAAACGATGGCCAGTTTTGCGGACTAGCCATCACCTTGAGTTCTGCCATCGGCTTTCCGACAGATAAAAGGAGGGTGGAAATAATATCCCGTATAGTCGCACCCGTGAGCAAAAAATAATAGCCGCGGGAAAGAAGGGGATTATTGCGATTTGTCCGAAGATTTGGAATTAGCCTTCAGTTCCTGCGTTTGGGCTGCATTTTCGGAACGTCGAGACTCGACGTTGCAGGAATTGGACATTCACGTGGAAACGCCCATTGCAGGCAATATCCACTTCATCAAGGCAAGATAACCACCAAGAATCAATACAAACCAAATCCATTCAGGCATCTTTCTATCACCTTTCATTCATTATTCTCGCAAAACCGGTCCGGCAAATCAACCCACAGCGGTACACCAGCCGGATAAAATTAGAGCCGATCCAAGGCCCGTTTCAGCTTGGCATTCACCTCTTCAGCCATGCCCCGCATTTCCGGGCGCTCCACAATCGATAACATCTTAACGGCATCGATAGCCGACACGATGGTTTGATGCCCTTTTTCAAATAAAATCACATTACAGGGCAACAGCAATCCCAATCCGATTTCTTCTTGCAAGCCCTTATAAGCGATGGCGGGATTGCACACCCCCAAAATCATGTATTTGGCAAAATTGACTCCCAGTTTCTCTTTGAATTTTTCTTTCAAATCCAACTGAAAGAGGACTCCAAAGCCTTCCATCTTCAAGGCAGCTTCCACCATGCCCAATGAAGTGCCCAGGGGAAAATCAAGGGCGCGGCTATATCCATAAGGAATCTTCGGCAACGTTTCCAGTGTGCCAATGCTGTTCATATTCCTCCCTCTTGTTCTTCCGCCAGATTGTCCGAACGCAGAACCATCGGTTTTACACCAGGCAAATGATGCTGGATCTCTCGATCTCCGCGGGCCGCAATGAAGTCCCATATCCCCTGGCATTTAGTGACGGATGACAGTCAGTACCGGGCAAGGAGCATGCCGGGTCACACGCACCGATGTCGTACCAATGATCGTGGAATCAAAGAACCGGCGATGCTGCGCCCCTAATACGATCATATCACATCCCAATTGTCCGGCCAGGGAGAGGATCCTTTCGGGGGCATTCCCTTTTTCTACCATTTCCTGGATCGAACATTTTTCTCGAAATTCCGGCGGAACCCAATTACAAAGCCTCCCCTTTTCCGCCTCCAATGCAGTAGGGCTCAATTCTCCTTCATTCACATACAAGACCGTCAACCGCGCTCCAAAACATTCGGCCACCGCGACGGCATGGGCCAGAGCTTGATAGGAGACTTCGCTGAAATTTACCGGACAAAGCACCTTCTTGATCTCAATTTCAGATGGTGTAACAATTTGTCCCTTCTTTTTCCGGACGGTCAAGACCGGCCGGGTGGTTTCACGCAACACTCTCTCCGTCACGGATCCCAGCATTGCCCGGCTGATGCCGCTGCGGCCGTGGGTTCCCATCACGATCAAATCGGCATTTTTCTCCGCGGCCGTTCTGACAATGGCCGGCACTGGCAAATCCTCAACCACCAAAGTCTCCACTTCAATTGCAGCCGTCACCGTCTCCTTGGCATAACGACGCAGATAGTCCCGAGCTGCCTGTTTGGAATTTTCCAGCGACTCCACTACCGTGTCCATTTGCAGAGCCGTAAAATGGGGGGGAGGCAAAAATGGATCGGCATAAGGAATGACGAGCCTGGCCCCGGAACAGATGGCCAATTTCTGGGCATAATTTAGAGAGAAAGTGGCCAGCTCACTAAAATCGGTTGGAGAAAGGATGACTTTGGGCTTGAATTTTTCCATATGTTCCTCCTGAGTAGGTGTCAGGTGTAAGGTGCCAGGTGCGAGGTTCGAGGTTCGAGGTTCGAGATAAAAGTTTTCAGGATGTCAATTATAGCTTTTCAGTCAAACGATGGAAGTTTTTTCAAACCCTTATAATAGTCCAGCCTTTGAAAACCCCATCCAGCCCGAATCCTTGACCTCTCAAGAATATTCACCGCAACTCAAATCTCGAACCTCGAACCTCGAACCTCGCACCTCGCACCTCGCATCTCGCACCTATTTCGCTTCCGCCATGTAATACAACACCGGAACCGCCATGCGGGACAAGAGCAAAGATGCCACTTCACCGGCCATCAAGGAGATGGCCAGACCCTGAAAGATGGGATCAAAGAGGATCACGCCAGCCCCCACGATGACCGCCAAAGCCGTCAGCATCATGGGACGGAAGCGCACCGCTCCGGCATCAATCACCGCTTCATCCAGCGGCATTCCCTGTTTGACCCGCAGTTCGATGAAATCGACCAGGATGATGGAATTCCTCACTACGATGCCGGCTCCCGCGATGAATCCAATCATCGAGGTGGCGGTGAAGAAAGCGTTCAGCATCCCATGCGCCGGCAAAATTCCGATCAGCGAAAACGGGATCGCCATCATGATTATGGCGGGAGTCCGGAACGATTGGAACCAGGCCACGACCAAAACGTAGATCAACACCAGCACCGCAGCAAAAGCCAGTCCCAAATCGCGAAACACTTCATAAGTGATATGCCATTCGCCATCCCATTTCATGGCAATTTTCTGGCTGGTTTCCGGCAGACTGGCGGTCAGTTGTTCCACCCGGTATCCTTCCGGCAATTTCAGGGCATCAATTTGCGGTCCCATTTTTAGAATCGGGTACACCGGACTTTCGGCCGCGCCCGCGACATCGCCCGTCACATATACTACCGGCATCAGGTTCTTGTGATAAATGCTCTTGTCCGCGGTGGTCTCTTCAATCGACACCAATTCTCCCAAAGCCACCGGATTCCCCTGGTTTCCCACCACTCTCAGCGATTTCAAATCCTCCAGGCTGGAGCGCTGCGAAAGCGGCAGCCGCAGCAGAATATTGAGATCCTCTTTCTCACGGGGTTGATGAATCAAACCCGCCGGGCATCCCATCAATAGCCAAGCGTAGCGACTGAGCAATTTGATCCGTCCCCACGCCAAGCAGGGACGCCTTGGCCCGATCCACCTGGAAGCGATACTTGGGCTGGTCATCTTCGACGTACCAATCGACATCCACAACGCCGGCCGTTTTTTCAAAAACGTCCCGGATCTGATGGGCCACTTCGATCTGTCGTTGATAATCTGGCCCATAAATCTCCGCCACCAGGGTTTGCAGCACGGGGGGACCGGGAGGCACTTCGGCAACTTTGATTCGGGCATGATACCGCAGGGCCATCTCCTGAAGCGCCGGGCGGACGCGCTTGGCCACATCGTGGCTTTGCGCGGAACGATCGCTCTTGGGCAGCAGATTCACCTGCAGATCGGCCACGTTCGCTCCCCTTCGCAAATAATAATGCCGGACCAAGCCGTTAAAGTTGTAAGGAGAGGAAACTCCCACGTAAGTCTGATAATCCGTCACTTCCGGAATGGTTCCCAAATAACCACCCATTTCCCGCGCCACGCGGGCCGTCTGTTCCAAAGGGGTCCCTTCGGGCATGTCAATAATGACCTGGAACTCGCTCTTGTTGTCAAAAGGAAGCATCTTGACTTTGACAAAACCGATATACACCAGGGAGAAAGCAGCCAACAAGAGCAGGACCACTCCCACTAAAAATCCCCAGCGCCAACTTGGATGGTGAATGAGCGGCCCCATCACCCTGCGATAAAGCCGTGTGCTCCAATTCTCTTCGGTATGGCCATGGAGGGCTGGAGCATCGTTCCCCTGCTGGTCCGCATTCGCTTTGCGGCGGAAGAGCCGCAGGGAAGCCCATGGAGTGACGATGAAAGCCACGGCCAAAGAGAATAGCATGGCAGCGGAAGCACCGATGGGAATGGGCCTCATGTAGGGGCCCATTAGACCCCGGACAAAAGCCATCGGGATGATGGCGGCAATCACCGCAAAGGTAGCCAAAATGGTGGGATTGCCCACTTCGTCCACGGCTTCCACGGCGACTTCGGAAAATCCGCGCCCCCGGTTTTCGGGCAAGCGGTAATGCCGGACAATATTTTCCACCACCACAATGGCGTCATCCACCAGAATGCCGATGGAGAAAATCAGCGCGAACAATGTGATCCGGTTCAGAGTGTAACCGTATAGATAAAAAACCGCCAATGTCAGCGCCAGCGTAACCGGAATCGCCACCGCCACAACTCCGGACTCTTTCAGTCCCAAGGTAATCCAAATCAAAAGCGTCACCGAGAAAACAGCGATGGCCATGTGAAACAGGAGCTCATTGGATTTCTCGGCGGCGGTCTCTCCATATTGACGAGTAATGGTGAGGTGTACGTCCCCGGGGATCATGGTCCCCTGATACGCTGCCACCCGTTTTAAAACCTCTTCGGAAACCACCACCGCATTCGTCCCCTTCCTCTTGGCAACGGACAATGTCACGGCCGGATAGGTTTGAGAAAGAGCACCCACCCTGGGAATTTTCTTGGCCTCCGCGGCCGGACCCGCGCCAAAGAAAACATACTGGCTGGGCTCTTCCGCACCATCGCTGATTTGCGCCACATCCCGCAGATAGACGGGTCTTTCATTCCAGGCGGCTATTACCAGATTTTCGACATCGCGGCTGTTCTGAAAGAATCCTCCGGTCTCCACCAGGAATTCCCGGTTCTCCCGGGAAAAGCTTCCCGAGGGAAGATTTTGATTTTCCTGCTGAATCCGCCGCAGGACGGCTAATGGAGAAAGATTATAGGCGCTGAGCCGGGCGGGATCCAGCATCACCCGCAGCTGGCGGCGCTGGCCTCCAATCAACGTCGTACCGGAAACATCATTGACGGCCTTGACGACATCGTCGAGCTGCGCGGCCAAGCGCCGCAGCGTGTAATGATCGTATCGATCGCTCCAAAGGGTGAGCGCCAGTATTGGAACATCGTCGATGTAACGAGGTTTGATGAGAGGGGGCGTGGCTCCCGGCGGAATCAGATCATAATTGGAATACATCTTCTGGTTGAGCCGGACAATACTCTTTTCTTCGTCCTGCCCCACCAGGAAGCGGACGACGGCCATGGAAAATCCCGGGCTGGAGGTGGAGTAAACATATTCGACTCCTGGAATTTCCCAAATCAATTTTTCCATGGGCTTGGTGACTCGTTCTTCCACCTCCTTGGCGCTGGCCCCTGGCAGTTGCACGAAGACATCGATCATCGGCACAATGATTTGAGGTTCCTCTTCGCGGGGCAGTATCATCACGGCCCCAACCCCGAGCAGGATGGCGGTGAGGATGAATAACGGAGTCAGCTTCGACTCAATGAACGCATGAGCGACTTTCCCGGCCATTCCCAGCTTTCTCATTGCGCCACCTCCACTCGGCTTCCATCTTTCAAACCGGCGATTCCGTCGACCACCAACCGGTCACCCGGTTCCAATCCAGCCAACACTTCCATCTCAGACGCTGTTCCCTCCCCCAACTTCAACAGCCTAATGTGCGCATGGTTTTCGGCATCGACGACATAAACCCCGTCGAGCTGTCCCTGGCGTACTATGCTCTGAGAAGGAATCCAGATTCCCTGACGCGCTCCATCTTCAAAAGACGCCTCTCCGTACATCCCGCTGCGAATCTCCCGCATGATCGGCAGGTTGATTTTCACCAGGTAAGTACGACTCGCCGGATCTCCCCCCGGCTGTATTTCGCCGACGATCCCGGCGAGCGGATCCGGCCCGGCGGCGCTCACTTTCACCGGGACCTTTTGTCCCAGCTTCACGGCCTGAATCCGGCTTTCCTCAACCGCCGCTTCCAGCCGGAATCGCCCAGTCGCTTCCACCACCAAAAGGGGCGCCCCCGGTACCGCCATACTGCCCGGCTCAGCCTGCCGTTGCACCACCACTCCATTGAGAGGAGACCGAATTTCCGCATAACTTTTGAGAGCTTGGGAAGAGCTAATATCGGAACGAGCCTGCTCCATCTTGGCCTGCACCTGTCTTTTCTTGGCTTGCATGGCCTCCACCTGTGCCGCCGCCGCGCGCTGGCGCGCCTGGACTTCATCAAATTCCTGCTGGCTGACCGACTTTTTATCCCAAAGGTTCTGGTATCGCTTCAGCGTGGCATTCGCAAGATCCAGATTGGCCTGATTGGCTTGAAGGCCTCTTTCCACTTCTTCTTGTGCCATCGCGGCCTCCTGCAAACCAGCCTCGGATTTTCTCACCATGCCGTCCACATCCCTGGCATCGATGGTGGCCAAAAGTTGGCCGGTTTTGACCTGGTCTCCAGCGCGGACTTTCACCTCAATCACCGTTCCCATGATCTTGCTGGCCAAAGGAGTCTGAATTAGTGAGTGGACCGTTCCCGAGGCTTGAAACCAACGCTTTCCTTCCCGGCTGGCAACCGGTTGAACTCTGACTCTGATAGCCGGCTCCTTTTCCTCAGTCCTGCCGCGCTCGGAGTGTCCTCCACAGGCAGCCAGTGCCGTGATCCCGATCAGCATTCCCATCGCATACAGTGTTCGTTTCATTTTTGTTATCCTTCTGCTTTTTTGGAGAAATAGATCAGTGCGATTTCTTTATTGAGGTTTTTTCATTTGCCGGATCGCATCATTTCAGGCGCTCATTCAACAATCAGGCGGGACGAAGGAGAGAGCCGTCCGCTCTGCAACTCCAAATTGGCAACACTGACCCATTGATCGAAGATGGCCTTCAACTGGTTTGTCCGCGATCCCGTCAATGCCAGCTCGGATCTCAACAGGTCAGTCACCGTGGTCAAGCCATTCTCATACCGGTTCTTGATGATGCGCAATCCTTCCTCCGCCTGAGCCTCCGCCTGGCGAGTCACCTCAATCCGCTCTTTGGCTGTTTCCCAGTCCAGGAATGCCTTTTGAACCTGCAAGAGAACAGCTTTGCCCAGGTGGTCCCGCATGGCAGCCGCCCGCAGCTGCTGGGCGCGGTTTTCCGCGAGACGGGCCTGGTCGGATCGGCCATTAAAAATATTGAAATGGACATTGATTCCGTAGATGTAATTATTGCCGGCGCTCGATCCCATATTTTGCTGATCGGTCTCCCATTGTCCAAAGGCGGTGACCATGGGCCAGAAGTTGGATTTGGAGGAGCGAACCGCCAATTCCCCACTCTGTGCCATGAGATCGGCTTGCTTGTAATCCGGCCTTTGGTCCAATGCCACTTTTTGATATTCAGCCAAACTTGCCAGTTCGGGGGAAATCGGTTTCAGGACTCGCGCCAGCTCAAAGGATTTCTCCAAGGGAAGCCCCATCTCGAAGTTCAGGGCGGAATTGGCCAGCTTGAGGTTATTGCGGGCCTTCACCAATTCTTCCATCTGTGAAGCCTTGTGCACTTTGACGCTCAACAAATCCGATTCCACCGCCATGCCGCTCTGGACCATGTTTTCAGCCCGAGACAGATCAGCTTCCGCACTCTGCACCGCTGCCTCCGCTACTTTGACAAATTCCTGAGCCAGCAGCGCATCCAAATAGGCTTTCACCACGCGGAAAATCAAGTCAGACTTGGTTTTTTCCAACTCTTTCTCCGAGGATTTTTGATCGAGCTTCGCCATCGCCACTCCATGGCGGGTCCGCCAAAAATCAAAGATCATTTGAGATGCGGAAAACTTGCTTTGAAAATTATTGATTGGGGTAGGATTATTTAAATGGGGAAGAAAAAAGTCATCCATCGCAAACCGATTCTGAGTCAGTTTGGTCCCAAAGACAAAGACCGGATTATTCCCTCGCGAAATGGAGTAATCATAATTCAGGCGCGGCAGATAGTCCGAATTGGCGATCCGAACTGTGGCAGTGGATGCATCTACCTCCGCACGAACAGCCTTGATCAAATCATTTCCGTCCAAGGCCATGCTCACGGCTTTTTCCAAAGTCAACGGCTCTCTGGTTTCCTGCCCGAACAAAGCAGGAGATAATCCCAAACAGAGACCAAGCAGGCTCAAGAGAATCGAAGTGGATCTTTTGCTAACATTCGAGGGTTTCATGCCGGTTGCCTTTCGCGTTTCTTGGTTTTGCTTTTCCTGGCAGGAAAACATCCTGAAAAACTCATTCAAATACTTAGATTAGGGAGGCTGAAAAATGATTCAATATTTTTAATGAGTCAAATTTTTGCCGGATTGAGGCAATGGACGGCAAAGGGAAAGACCAATCAGTCGTTGCTATGATTGGCGAAGAGCGCGAAGTGATAACGAGCGATCAGCCCAGCTTCACAGGCATGGGCATAGGATTTCTCTACGGCCTCCCTGATCACTCGCTGTCGCTTCGTGCTTTCTGTATGGCTCAGTTGCTATGATTGGCAGGGAGCGCGAAGTGATAACGAGCGATCAGCCCAGCTTCACAGGCATGGGCATAGGATTCCTCTGCGGCCTCCCTGATCACTCGCTGTCGCTTCGTGCTTTCTGTATAGCTCAGTTGCTATGATTGGCAGGGAGCGCGAAGTGCCAACGAGCGATCAGCCCAGCTTCACAGGCATCGGTTTGCGATTCCCATGCTATAATTCTCATTACTCTCCAAGGCTTTGTGCTGCTTGATTTGAATACATGGCGGCGGATGCCTGAGTAGTCACCAGTTTTTATTTTCTGATTCAATATTCACTAATTAAGGAGAGCCGGAAATGCAAATAACCATGATGTTTCATCGCGGAAGAAGCAGGCTGGCCGCTCTTGTTTTGCCGCAGATTTTTTGTGTAGCTTTGGCGCTGAACGCCCAATCGAATTATAGCCTGCGTTCGCCTGATGGCAGAGTGGAGATGAAGATCTCCCTGGGAGATCGCATCCGTTATGGAGTTTCTTTCAAGGGGAATCTTCTGGTGCAGGATTGTGCCCTCTCGCTCAAGGTAGAGCAGACCACGCTTGGATTGGAGCCCAAGATTAAATCGTCCAAAGAACTGAGTGTGGACCAGGAAGTCATCCCGGTGGTGCGTCAGAAGTTCTCGAAGATCCGCGAAAAATACAACGAACTTCGATTGCAAATGGAGGGCAATTACGCCGTCACATTCCGCGCTTATAACGAGGGAGCGGCTTATCGGTTTGAGACCGATTTGCCTCAGCCGGAAGTCAAAGTCTACGGCGAAGAGGCCATCTTCAAATTTGCCGGAGATTACCGAGTTTATTATCCGCTAGAAGAGAGCTTTTTTTCACACAATGAACGGGAGTTTGTGAACCTTTCAATCAAACAAATTTCTCCCTCCAACATTGCCAGCATCCCCGCCGTGGTCGAGGCGGCCAACGGTGTTAAGGTTGCCATCGCGGACTCAGATCTGGAGAGTTATCCCGGACTCTGGTTTCATGGCAATAATAACAACAGCCTCTCCGCGATCTTTCCCCCTTATCCGCTCAAAGAGACGTTGAAAGGGGACCGCGATTTCAGAGTCACTCAAGCGGCCGACTACATCGCGGTAACCAAGGGGAAACGCACTTTCCCCTGGCGATTGCTGGCTATTGCGGAGAAAGACGGAGACCTGATCACCAACCAATTGGTGTATCTACTCGAAAAGCCTTCCCAATTGCAGGACACCTCCTGGATCAAGCCTGGCAAAGTGGCTTGGGATTGGTGGAATGCCAACAACATTTTTGGCGTGGATTTCAAGTCGGGCGTCAACACGCAAACCTACAAGTATTACATCGATTTTGCGGCAAAATACGGACTCGAATACATCATTCTGGATGAGGGCTGGTACAAACTCGGCCATCAACTGGAAGTCGTCCCAGAGATCAATATGGAGGAGCTGTCCGCGTATGCCCGCCAGAAAAAGGTTGGCATCGCTCTTTGGTGCGTCTGGAAGACCCTCAAGGATGAACTGATTCCGGCCCTCGACCAGTTTGAGAAATGGGGAATCAAGGGGATCAAGGTAGATTTCATGCAGCGGGATGACCAGCCAGTCATTGACTTCTATTACCTGCTTTGCCGGGAGGCCGCCAAACGGAAAATGCTGGTGGATCTGCACGGAGCCATCCGCCCGGCCGCCATGACGCGGACCTGGCCAAACCTGATTTCAACCGAAGGGGTGCGGGGCATGGAACAGAGCAAATGGGGAACCTTTGCTAATCCAAGGCACGATGTCACATTGCCCTTTACCCGCATGTTCATGGGCCCGATGGACTACACGCCGGGCGCCATGGTGAATGCCTCCAAAGAAACGTTTGCCCCTATCTTCCAAAGGCCGATGAGTTTGGGCACTCGCTGCCATCAGTTGGCCATGTATGTAATTTTCGAGAGTCCCCTGCAAATGCTCTCCGACAGCCCTTCTCACTACCTGCGGGAGCCGGAGACCATGGAATTCCTGGCTCCCGTTCCTTCTGTTTGGGATGAGACGAAAGTGCTCGACGCCAAAATCGGAGAATACTTGATCGTGGCTCGCCGTCACGGCAAGGATTGGTACGTGGGCGCCATGACCGATTGGATTGCGCGCGATCTGGAGTTCGATCTTCCTTTTCTTCCCCAAGGGTCATTCCTGATGAATTCTTTTCAGGATGGCGTGAATGCCGACAGATATGGCAACGACTATAAGCGGCTCAAAACCCAGGTCAGCCGGACTTCCAAGCAGAAGATTCACCTGGCGGAGGGGGGTGGCTGGGTGGCTCGAATCCAGCCATCACAATCCAAGAAAGCCAAGTAGAGTCTTCGTATATTGTCGGAAAGATGATCTCCATTGCCCCGGCGTGGGGGAGACCAGAGACCTCACCGGTCTTGGAGACCTGTGAGGTCTGGTGGTTTTCCAAATGGGCTCTAATTGAGTGATTGCATCCCCTTCCGAAAATCCGCACCATGCGGAGCGCACCTTCCACCTCGTTTTTTTTAGAACAGCAATTTTCTCTTCATGTTCCATCATTACCGCAACCGAATGGGATCCAATCCAAACTGATTCCCTTTTGAAATCACCATTCGCCCCACGCATTCCAGCATCAATATTTGTTTGCCGCGGGCGAGTTTGAAACATCCAAAATAGTTGTCCTTGATCTGCAGTTCTTTGGAACAGGAATCTTGGTTGGGCAGAACGGAATGACTGCCGCTGGATGAAATACACGGGAGGGCGAGGCTCTCGCCGAGCCGCAGCTTGTCCCGTCCGAACTATGGCTCGCCAAGCGGAGTCCGCCTCAGCGGGAGGCTCGCCCTCCCAGTTGTGACTCATTTCGACTGGTCAGCTCGATTTGTTCACTCGTCACGTTTTGAATGGCATTTCCCTTTCCTTCAAAACTTTAACATGCCTGTTCAGGTGTGATATCTTGGGAGAGAGGAATGAAAGTCCAGATGCACTCAATCAGGAGGGTGAATCTTTGTCATGAGTGAATTGAAAATGACCCGTGTCAAGCGGCTGTTTCCTTCAAATGGCCTCAAGGATGTCGCTGGGGAGGTTCGCCGCCAACTGGCTTCCATGGCGGGACTCGCCAAGCCCGGTTCCCGCATCGCTTTGGCGGTGGGCAGTCGCGGAATCCAGAATTTGCAAATCGTTGTCCGGGAAGTCGTGGCATGGGTAAAAGATCAATCCTGTTCCTCCTTTATCGTGCCTGCCATGGGAAGCCACGGCGGCGCCACGGCTGAAGGGCAGCGGGAAATTCTCACGGGATACGGTATCACCGAAGAAAATGTAGGAGCCCCCGTGCACTCTTCAATGGAGGTGGTGGAACTCCCTCAAGGTGAGCTGCCTTATAAAATATTCTATGACAAGCATGCCGCCGCCGCCGATGCCACGATCCTGATCAACCGGATCAAACCGCACACCGATTTTCACGGTTCCCATGAGAGCGGCCTTCTGAAGATGAGTGTCATAGGATTGGGCAAACAACATCAAGCCATGCAGATGCATCGACTCGGCGCCAAGGGACTGCGGGAAGGGATCTTCCTAGTGGCCCGTCAAAGTCTTCGGGTGAATAATGTATTGTTTGGAATCGCGATCGTGGAAAATGCGCGGGATGAAATTTGCCGCATCCAAGCCATCCCTAAAAATAAAATCTACGAGCAGGAGCCTGCACTGCTGGAATTGGCGCGCGCCGGCATGCCCGATTTCCCGCTGGAAGAGTTTGATCTCCTGATTATCGACGAGATCGGCAAGGATATAAGCGGTGTGGGATTGGATACCAACGTGATCGGACGCCTAAAGATTCCCGGCGAACCAGAGCCGCTTTCCCCCCGAATTCGCATCATCATCATCCGTGACCTTTCCGCTGGCACCCATGGCAATGCCACTGGAATGGGGCTGGCCGACATTATGACCCGAAACTTGTACGACAAAATTGATTTCAAGCCGACCTACCTCAACATGGTCACCAGTGGATTCCTGGAGAGAGCCAAGATTCCTTTGATTGCGGAGACCGACCGTCGGGCTATTGAGATAGCGTTGCGGGGCTGTGACCCCCTGCAACTGGAGCAGGCTAAAATCATCCGGATTCAAAACACTCTTCATCTCGATGAACTGCAGGTTTCCGCACCTGTGTTGCGGGAAATTCAGGCGCGGCATGACATTGAAGTCCTCGGCTCCGTGGAACCGGTTTTTGACGCGAACGGCACCCTATCGCATTTTTAGGCCCGGTCAATCATTTCCGTTCTTTTGGCTCAACATTCTACACTGACACATCGAAAGAGTTGAGCCCACTTTTTAAATAGAGTCCGTTTTCGGCAAATAATGAGAAGACCGGAAAAGGCGGCACATCCTGTAGGGCGGTTGCAACCGCCAGGGCTGCTTCCCCGGCGTTTTACAAAAACGCCCTACAAGGATGGTCATGTCTCGCAGCTCAATATCATGCTTTTATACAAGGACTCTAATTCCAATGAGCTTTCATGATGAGTGTGTTGCTTCGATCCACCACAGGGAGTCCATCCCCTGATTTCGCTCATCCTTCGACAGGCTCAGGATGAGCGGCATTCCAACCTCCGCTCGTACTGAGCTTGTCGAAGTGCGAGCGGGAACCTGTATGATGAGTTTATACTTCAAATCAATCGTGGATGGATTAGTCTCATCTTGAACGCTCCTTGGAATAAATAGGGTGCAATTCAGAATGCGGCACTATGGCCCGGTCGCCCAAATCGGCTGACCTGAGCAATAATCGGAAGAACGAGGCTCTCGCCCAGCCGTCTAGCCGGAGGGAGATCGGTCGAACGGCTCGCCGGCAGAGTTCGCCTTGGCGGGAGGTTCGCCCTCCCGAGCATTTTATCCCCTGGCTAACATTTATCAGATTCAAAATGGCCGATTTCAAACAATTCCTGGTTCTGGCTGACGATTTGACTGGGGCCGCAGAGTGCGGCGCTCAACTGGCACGACGAGGCATTCCCGCTCCCATCCAAATCCGCCCCGGTTCTTCCTCTCCAGATCATTCGGCTTGCCCCCTTCCGGTGGTGCTCAATTGCGATACCCGCCGTCTTGAGCCAAAATCCGCGGCTGAAGTCATTGCCGCACAACTGGCCCGGCGCTTTGAACCGCCGGTCTCATGTATCTACAAAAAAACCGATTCGACTTTGCGCGGGAATCTAGGCGGCGAACTGGAAGCCCTCTCCGGTTTTGCGCCTGAGTCTCCGATAATCTATGTCCCGGCATATCCTCGGTTGGGCAGGACCTGCCGCGATGGGATTCTCTGCCTGGATGGTGTCCCCATTTCTGAAACCGAATTCGGAAGGGAGTCTTCTCGCTCGCTGAACACCAGTTCCATTCCACAACTGCTCTCCCAGCAATCTTCCATCCCGGTGACGCTGGTCCGAAAAGCGCACCATCTCAGCACAATTTTGGAAAGCTGTGTGGCGGGGAATGTACTTGTCTGCGATGCTGAGACTGATGACGAATTGGAGGAACTAGCCAGAGCTGTAACCTCTGTTCCGCCGCCTTGGCTCTGGGCAGGGCCAGCGGCTTTTCTGGGAGCCACCGTGGAGGCTCTCGGAAACCCTCCTTCCTCATTCATCGAGGTCCAATCCGCCGGAAAATTACTTTGGATCTGCGGCAGCCCGAATCCCCGATCTCAAGACCAAATCGAGGATGCGGCAAAAAAAGGGACAATCGTGGCCTCTCTTCCTCCTTTTTTTTTGGAGCCCTGGAACTCTCTCCCCAAATTTTCTCCCCGGGGTTTCGCAAAGATACTGGCTATGCAATTGAGAGAAAAAAAGCACCTCATCCTGGCGGGGCCATCTTCAATGCAAAAAGGGATGGCTTCATCCTCACCTCCGGTTACAATCAGCCCGCTCATTAGCCAGAGCCTGGGTGAAGTAGTCGCGGAGATCTTCCTAGAGGAATTCCCTGACGTGCTCGGCATTTGCGGCGGGGACACGGCTCAAGCAGTCTTGGAGGCCCTGGGGATTGCTACCATTCATCCGCTTGGAGAACTCTTTGAAGGGATCCCTATATCGAAAATCCATTATGGAGACCGAAGTCTCTTGCTCATAACCAAAGCGGGAGGTTTCGGTCCCGTGAATTTGATCGATTCGATCATTAACTCGGGGAAATGAGGTTTGAGCAGGACCCGTTCCGTTGAAAAGCTCATCCCCCGGAGTTCCCTTCTTAATGGCACGAATCACTTTGGGGAGTGCCGCGATCCATCACCGCTTGCAGTGGGCCGTGCCCGACCATTCCAGGAGTTTGAACTCTATTAGTCCTCAGCCTTCATCAACCACCACAAAGGGATACGGGAGTATAGCCCGGAACGCGAGGCCTCTTTTACCGCGCATCTCAGTCTAAACACCCGCATCGCTTGCTTCGCGGGAAAAAATGCAAAATCTCCAAGGGATCATGAGCTGTACGTACCCAATCCCATGAATCCACATGGAATCGGCACCACGGTTTTTTATGGTTTTTCCCAAATCATGCCATCATCGGCATGCTTGAGAGCATAAGAGGTCAGGACGGTGAGGCTGCGGGGGGGAAGAGTCTCCTTGATCCCGCTTTCCTGGCTCGTCAGCGAAAGAGTTTTTGCGGGCTCCATTCGGTATTCAGGCTTTGACAAAGCTTCTTCGGTCGCTTGATAGATCTGGATTTTGAGGGGCTTTTCCAAATTGATGTATTGCGTGGCCACTTCCACCGCCTTATTTTCCAGGTTCAAAAGATAGGTAGTAAAATTGCCCCCGGGAGTTTTCAGCGACACGGTCAACAACTTCGCCGCCTCCTTTGCCCCGGAGGAATCGATTTCGTCGTGCAGACGGCTGGAGTGTTTGGGCAGGAACCGAGTCACCATGCCGAATCCATAATAAGCCACCGGTTCAGGCGTCACTTCAGAAAAGTAAACCTTTTTGTCCATGTCCCAAGTGCGGAGCAATTGCCATTGCCCATCCAGATCGCCGCGATTGGTGAAGCTCCAGCGGTTGAAGCCATCCACTCCTGCCCGGAGCCCCCGGATGATGGTTTCGGCATTCGAAAGAACCGCCGCAAAAGTCCGCGGGCCGGGGTTTTTCCCGCCCCATCCCAATTGCATGTTCCCCATTTCACTCAGAAAAAATGGTTTATTGTGGGAGTGCGCCCAGTTGGCCCACTCCGCCAGGGTTTCCTGAGCTTTGGCATTTACACCTTGGTAGGAGTGAATATCATAGGCTCCTAGGAATGGATCGAAATCCAGCTTGGTGGAATCGAAAGGCGGCAGGTCTGTCCAATCCGGCCCCGATACCGGCAAATTCAATCCCCGCTGATCCAAAGCCTCCCGGACCGCCTTAAACGCGGCGCCAAGAGGAACACAAGGCTGTGAACCGTTCCCCCACCAATAGCCCCAGGTGCCGCCGGGCGGTTCATTGGTGATACAAATCCAATGGATGCATTTGAATCCTTTTTTGTTGATCAGGTAATCGGCCAAGGTGGCCAACCCATCGGCAAAATCAGGCAACGAGCTGGGTGCGCTCAAGAGCGGATGCACTCCCGGAAGGGCGTTCCACCCCACTTCCCCCCACATCTGTTGCAGGAAAACATCCGCTCCATTTTTTTCGGCCCATTCGAGGATCCGGTAAAGCGCCTGCATTTCCTCATTATCCCAATCAAATTTCCCTCTGGCGGGTTCATACATTCGCTGCGCCAATTCCACGCGAACCCAATCCAATCCCAGCCAACTGGCATGCTGTCCAATCTGCCGCCACAATCGTTCCTCCTTGACCGGCGGATTGCCGCCAAACGCGCTGCCCCAGGGGGTTTTATCATGTAATGGGTATTCGTAATCGGAATTTTTGTAGGGTCCGGTTTTGTCAATGGCATGCCAGGAAGCCCCAATCCCTCCCTTCATTTCATGCTCGATTTTCGCGGTATCCACCCGCAGCCGCACTTGGCCATACGATGTCATTCCAGACAAAACCACTCCCACCGACAGAAAATACTTGAGGAATCTCATGCTATGCTCCTTGCCTGGCTGAGCCAGAAACGTATTGATTGTATTCTCGGTCTCGCCTTCCTGCCCGGTGATGTCGTTATTTGCCTCTGCCGAAGAATACTCCTCCAACCGCCCGGATGGCGCGTTTGAGAAATCTGCCGACTGTGGCGGCGGACTTGCCGGCTGCGTTGGAGGTGTTGGAATCGGCCGCGGAAAGTGCCAGATCCGTTTTTCGATCGGCTGCGGAAAGCGCACTGGCGGTGGATCCGCCCGCATGTACCATGGCTTGAACAGGAGCGGGCGATCCATTGACTCTGGTGATGATATTCGCGGCGGAAGAGTCAATTTCAGCCAGCCGGGATTCTGGGAAATCGGTCCCCATTTTCTTTAACAAGGGCCATCGAGCCGAGGTAAACCAAAGGGCCCCATTCATGGCAGCCGAAGGCTCGCCGAGATTCAGGAGTTTGGCCATGGGCATGGAAAGCATCTGAGAACAATCGTCTCCCCCACAACCCCCGCGGCATATTTCCTGGCTTAGGAAAGAGGCGTGCTTCCCTTCTGAAATCCAGACTACCGGGCCTTGCTGTTCCCCACCGACGGCGGCGCCCCGCGCAAAATGGCTGGCCTCGCAAATCGTATCCTCGTGGGCAGCGGCGTACCAGTAAACCGCTCTCCAGGCAGAAATCGGGTCCGAAGCCGTGCGGGAGTGGATCAGGGCCGAAACATGCTCCGCGTCGAGATCATGGCCCGTTTGCCCGCAATCGCGACCCCAGAGATGATAATAATGGATTTCAAAGAATTCACCTAGCCTGCCCGAAGGCGCGATTTGGAATACCTGGCCATAAATAGTCCCATTCTTTTCCAGAACAATTGGTTCAGCTGCGCCAGGCTGAAACTCGGCGGGCAATCCATCACACTCCTTGTCGCTCATAAGAAAACGAGGGGCAAACTTGATCAGTAATCCCTGTTCCAAGACATCGGAGATGCCATCATGGTCGCTGTCCTGGCACAATGAATCCGGGACAAAAATAAAAAGGGGGAAAAACAATACAAGAATGGAAACAGCGAGTCCGCGGATGTAATCCAAGTCAAGCCTTTGCATCATCGATCATCCTGGAGATTTCGAGCGCGCCATCTCTTAAAGAAAATCCGGAGGGACCAATCCAATTGGGCGGCGCTGACCTGCAAAATGAATCTATAGAAAGAAATCCCAAAAGACAAGGGGATTGCAGGGGGGTAATTCAAAGTGCGACCGGGTGAACCATTCGCGCAGATCGGTTGAACTGAGCAATAGCCGGGAGGGTGAGGCTTCCGCCAAGGCGGACTCCGCTTGCCGAACCGGGGTGGGTAGAGATGTCACACACAGGCGGCTTGTCCTCCCGTACATCCCTTCCCTTGGCAAACTCTCGATCCTGTCCCACTTTAAATTACACCCGGATTGCAGTTGCCGGTAGAAGTGAGAAAAACTCTATTTTCCATGCCGACGATTTGGCATAAAATGCCGCTGATGATCCAAATTAAGGCTCGGGCAATTGCAGGTGGCAAGCAAGTTGTTTCAACGCACGGTAATCGAGGGGCAAGGCCATACGATTCCGTGCGATGACTGTTTCTGGCTAAATTATGACAAGGGCCCAGCGCCTATCAAGCCAGAGACGCGCGGGCAAAATCCAAAAGATCAGTCTGAGGAAGAATCATGAAATACAAGCTTCAAGATCTGATAGATGTGGAGCAGTTCCAAGCGCTCCAGGACAGGCTCAACGAGATCTATTCTTTTCCGTCGGCAATCATAGACAATGACGGCAATATCCTGACCGCCACGGGGTGGCAAGACATTTGCGCGAAGTTTCACCGGCAGAACAAGGAATGCGAGAAGGATTGCATCAAGAGCGATCAATACATTCTGAGCCATCTTGCCGAAGCCAATCCCGCCGTCAGCTATCGCTGCCCACACGGGCTGGTCGATAATGCCACGCCAATCATCATCGATGGCGTGCACCTGGGCAATTTTTTCACCGGCCAGTTCTTCCTGGAAGAACCGGATCTGGAATTCTTCAGAACGCAGGCCAAAAGATATGGATTCGACGAAAGGGCTTACCTTGAAGCAGTCAGCAGAGTGCCGGTGTGGACTCAGGAAAAATTGAACAGCTATTTGTTCTTCGTCAGGGGATTGATCGAGGTCATATCAGGAACAGGGCTGAAGAATCTCAGAGCGATCGAGGCAAGGCGGAAGATTGAAGAGAGCGAAAAGCAGTTCCAGGCCATGTTTGAGTTAGCCTCCATTGGCATCGCCCAGGCCGATCCACACACAGGACAATGGGTGCGCGTGAACCAGAAGATGTGCGACATCACCGGCTATACCGCCGAGGAAATGCTCGCGCTGCGTGTTCCTGACATCACTCATCCGGAAGACCGCGAGCGGGACTGGGAGGCATACCAGCGCGTCGTGCGCGGCGAGGCGCCCAACTACCGGCTGGAAAAACGCTACATTCGCAAAGACGGCACCGTGGTTTGGGTGAGTGTGAACATGACGGTCATCCGCGACGCCGCCGGGCAGCCCCTGCGCACCATGGCCACCCTTGAGGATATCACCGCGCGCAAGCAGGCCGAGGAGGGGCTGTGCCAGAACGAAGAGCTCTTCAGGCGCCTGTTCACGCATTCCCCCGTCGGGGTCGTAATGGTCGGCGCGGACTTTCGCTTCCAGCGGTGCAACGAGACGTTCTGTCGGTTTCTCGGTTACAGAGAGAGCGAACTGACTGGCAGAACATTTCTCGATGTCACTTTTCCCGAGGATCGCACGGTAGGCGCAGGAGAGATTCAGTCCATCCTCCGCAACGAACTCGACTTCGCACAATTCCAGAAACGCTATGTTAGGAAGGACGGAAAGGTCGTCTGGGGAGAGGTACACGTACGAATGGTTCGGGACCAAAGGGGGGCGTACTTCCT
Source organism: uncultured Acidobacteriota bacterium (assembly GCA_963803155.1). Classification (GTDB taxonomy): domain Bacteria; phylum Acidobacteriota; class Terriglobia; order Versatilivoradales; family Versatilivoraceae; genus CAWDMN01. The sequence goes on along the minus strand of CAWDMN010000076.1, from coordinate 10,415 downwards.
AACCAACGTGCACGACATCACTGAGCGCAAGCAGGCCGAGGAGGCGCTGCGCAGGAACGAGAGACTCTATCGTTCCTTGTTCGAGAACATGTTGAACGGCTTTGCCTATTGCCGGATGCTGTTCGAAGAGGGAAAACCCCAGGACTTCATCTACCTCGCCGTCAATGATGCCTTTGAGTCGCTAACCGGACTGAAGAACGTCGTCGGCAGAAAAGTCTCCGACGTTATTCCCGGCATCCGGGAGGCTGATCCGCGGCTTATTGAGATCTACGGCCGAGTTGCCTTAACCGGCCAACCCGAACGTTTCGAGATGTTCGTCGAAGCCTTGCAGATGTGGTTCTGGATTTCGGTATATAGCCCGGAACGCGAATATTTTGTCGCCGTGTTCGACGTGATCACCGAACGCAAACAAGCTGAGGAAAAGCTCCGTGAAATTTCCGGACGCCTTCGCCTGGCCACGGCTTCCGCCAAGGCTGGGGTTTGGGATTGGAACCTCCAGACGAACAAAATGATTTGGGACGACCGGATGCTCGAACTTTACGGGCTCACGCGGGAGAATTTCACGGAAGGGATTGAAGCCTGGGAGCAGGGACTGCACGCTGAGGATTCTTCCAGGGCGATCGAAGAATGCCAGGCTGCCTTGCGCGGGGAGCAGGAATTTGACACGGAATTTCGTGTCCGGCGCCCGGATGGAACGGTGGTCCACATCAAGGCGAACGGGCTCGTGCTTCGTGACGAAGAGGGAAGGCCCCTCCGTATGATCGGTTTGAATACTGACATCTCCGAACGCAAGCGGATTGAGGAGGAAGTTGCGACAATTCTTCGCACGACGATAGATGGCTATTATCTTGTCGATATGGCTGGGCGATTTCTCGACACCAATGATGCTTATTGCCGGATGATCGGCTATAGCCGTGGGGAAATACTTAAGATGAGCATAAAAGATATTGAGGCGATAGATACTGATGATGTAATTAGAGCGCGAATTCAGCGGATTATGGAGACAGGTTATGCCCGCTTCGACACCAAGCACGTGCGCAAGGATGGCAAAGTTATTGACATTGAAGCAAGTGTTAACCGCTTGGAAGGAGCCCAGGGAAAGCTGGTTGTTTTTATGCGCGACATTACCGAGCGCAAACAAGCCGAGGAAGAGAAGGCCAAACTCGAAGCCCAGCTCCTGCAGGCACAGAAGATGGAATCGGTGGGCCGCCTGGCGGGCGGCGTGGCGCATGATTTCAACAACATGCTGGGGGTGATCCTCGGGCATGCGGAAATGGCTCTGGACCAGGTGGATCCGGCGCATCCGCTCCATGCCGACCTGGAGGAAATCCACAAGGCGGCCAGCCGCTCCGCCGACCTTACCCGGCAACTGCTGGCCTTTGCCCGCAAGCAGACCGTCGCGCCCAAGGTGCTGGACCTGAACGAGACCGTGGCGGGCATGCTCAAGATGCTGCAACGCCTCATCGGCGAGGACATCATCTCAACTGGCAGCCGAGCGGAGAATCTGTGGCCGGTCAAGGTGGACCCGTCCCAGATCGACCAGATCCTGGCCAACCTGTGCGTCAATGCCCGAGACGCCATCGCCGACGTCGGCAAGATCACCATCGAGACGGGAAACAAGCAGCATCGACGAGGACTACTGCGCCGATCACGCGGATTTCGTGCCCGGGGAGTATGTGACTGCTGGCCGTGAGCGACGACGGCTGCGGCATGGACAAGGAAACGCTGGCCCACTCTTCGAGCCTTTCTTCACGACCAAAGGGATGGGCAAAGGCACCGGCCTGGGCCTGGCCACGGTGTACGGCATCGTCAAGCAGAACAACGGCTTCATCAATGTCTACAGCGAACCCGGGACAGGGAACGACGTTCACGATCTACCTGCCCCGGCATGTGGGCAAGGCCGAGGCAGGCGCGGAGGGAAGGTGCGGCGGAACCGGCCCTGCGCGGCCACGAGACCATCCTGCTGGTGGAAGACGAGCCGGCCATCCTGAAACTGACCACGAAGATGCTCGAAATGCAGGGCTACACCGTGCTGGCCGCGAGCACCCCGGGCGAAGCCATCCGCCTGGCCAGGGAGCACGCCGGCGAGATCCACCTGCTGATGACCGACGTGGTCATGCCCGAGATGAATGGCCGGGACCTGGCCAAAAACCTGCTGTCCCTTTATCCGCACCTCAAGCGCCTGTTCATGTCGGGCTATACGGCCGACGTCATCGCCCACCACGGCGTGCTGGATGAAGGAGTGCACTTCATCCAGAAGCCATTCTCCACAAAGGACCTGGCCGCCAAGGTGCGGGAAGCGCTGGGGAGTGATGAATGGTGAGAAAATCTTCCCGCTGCAATTGACTTTTTGACGTTTCCTACAGACTCCTCGGGGGTCAACTATGGATTTCCAGAGAGGAAGGAGATAAGCGAAACATGATAGTCCGAATTTGGCATGGATGGACAGCCCCAGGCAATGCCGATAAATATGAGGCGCTGCTTAAGGAGGAAATCTTCGTAGGTATTCAGAATCGGCACATTCATGGCTTCAAGAGTATTCAATTGCTTCGCCGCGAAGATGGTGAAGGAGTTGAATTCGTCACGATCATGTGGTTTGATTCGCTGGATGCTGTCCGCGAGTTTGCGGGAGAAAATTACGAAGCCGCCGTTGTCCCGGAAAAGGCGAGAGCCGTACTCTCCCATTTTGATGAGCGATCGCAGCATTATGAAATCAGAGCGGAGAGGCGCGGGGATTAATGATTTCGAGTGATTCAAAGGAAAAAATGACCTCCAGACGTGAAACTATCCGGGCCATCATAGCGCGTCAAGACGTGGCGAGGTGCGGATTCTGGCTAGGCAATCCGCATCCGGACACGTGGCCAATCCTTCACCAGCACTTCGGCACCCATGGCGAAGAAGAGCTGCGATGCCGGCTGGGCGACGATGTCCGTTGGATTTGCCCGCAGTTTTACGCCGACGCCTACCAGGATCCGGAAGGACGGGCGCTCTTTGATGCCGGACTGGACCGCGAGAAGCATGGCAGCATGGGACCGCTGGCGGATTGCGAATCGCTGGACCAGGTGGAACAATTTCCTTGGCCCAATCCCCAGTACCTGAACTTCGAGTCTTGCCTGCGGGACTTGCGCGGGGCGGGCGATGTGTATCGGCTGAGCGGATTCTGGACCTGTTACTACCATAATGTGGCCGACCTCTTCGGCATGGAACAATACTTCATCAAAATGCACTCACACCCGGCGGTTGTACAAGCGGTCACCGACAAGGTCTGCGAGTTTTACCACGAGGCCAATGAGCGCTTCTTTGCCGCGGCTGGCGGCCTGATGGACGGCTACTTCTTTGGGAATGACCTGGGCAGCCAGTCCGGCCTGACGTGCAGCCCTGTCTCCCTCGACACATTCGTGTTCCCCTGGTTCTGCCGCTTTGTCGAGCAGGGGCACCGGCACGGCTACCAGGTTGCCGTACATTCTTGCGGTTCGGTCCATAAAGTGATCGGCCGCATGATCGACGCGGGAGTAGACTGCCTTCACCCGCTGCAGGTCCTGGCTCGCGATATGGGAGCTGAGAGCCTTGCCAGGGACTTCAAAGGGCGCATCGCCTTTATGGGTGGAATCGACACGCAGAACCTGCTAAAGAATGGAACGCCGGATGCGATTCGCGCTGATGTGCGCCGCGTCCGCAGGCTGCTGGGACCGCATCTCATCGTAAGCCCCAGCCATGAGGCCATCCTGCCCGATGTGCCTCCGGAGAATGTGGAGGCCTTGGCTGAGGCGGCCACCGCGCCGGAGGAGAACGAAAAGTGACTTCAGGAGAGCGTTTTCTGGCGGGCTGGAATGAAGCCACGAAAATGGCAGACGCTTTGTCCAAGGCGGATAGCCGGCCAGTCAAACTCAGCAATGAAATTGTAATTGGCCATTCCGCATTCCATGAAAATGCTCAAATATTGATGAAAAGCACTTTGTTCATTCTTCCCTTCCGATTTCCGATGTTGGAAAATCGTTGATTCTTGAGAAGCAACAGCGGCACAATTCGTCCGAAAGGCAAGCCACATTTCCAAATTCTCCCTAGAAAATCAAAATTGGGCAAAGGTGGAGCGGGCACTCTGTGCACGCTGGCTCGGCAGGCCAGGCTGGCCAGGCGACGTGCGAAGGATCGCGCGTCCCACCTTGTTTTCATCATCTTGTTGTGCCAGCCCCGCAGGCATGCGCAGCTCCTTCATGAATAGACTGTCGGACCAAATGTGCCCCCTGGAACAATTGTGAATAAAAACGGATATTGATGGAGCATTATGATGACAGGCGCATCTCTTCCCAAACGAATCCTTGTTACAGGGGCCACGGGCAAAGTGGGCCGGCATTTCATCCGCCGCATTCAGCAGTCTTCGGCTTCCGAGGAGGTGTTCCTCCGCGCGCTTTGCCATAACCGGCTGCTGAAACCGGAAAAACGGTTGGAAGTTGTCCAGGGAAATATTTCAGATCAAACTGTTATGCGGCAGGCTATGGACGGAATCACTCACGTTCTCCATTTGGCCACCTGCAAGGAGACACCGGCTGACGTGATCGATGTGGCCGTCAAGGGATTGTTTTGGCTGCTGGAAGAATGCCGTGCCACTCCCACTTTCCGGCAAATCATCCTCTTGGGAGGGGATGCCGCCCTCGGTCATTTTTTCTATCCACACCCCCTGCCAATCACCGAAAAACAGAAGCATAGCGCTTATCCAAGTTGCTACGCACTCTCCAAAGTATTGGAAGAGGTCATGCTCGAGCAATATTTCATTCAATATGACTTGAATGGCTGTTGCTTGCGAGCCCCCTGGATCATGGAAAAAGACGATTTCAAATGCACACTTTCATTTGGCAAAGAAGTCTTCGGTGGACCACGCTGGTGTGACCTGGTGGGGGCAGAGCGAGCAGAGCAATATTTCAAAACCGGTACAATCCCGGTGATGCTCGATCCCGATGGCCGGCCCATCAAGCGGAATTTTGTTCATGTAGACGACCTAGTGAATGCGATCCTGCTGGCGCTCGACCATCCCAAAGCTCGCCAACAGACCTTTAACGTTTGCATGGATGAACCAGTGGATTACCGGCAGGTGGCTGAATACTTGAAAAGGACGCGAGGCCTGCCTTCCGCCGAAATTCCCACATCCTATTGGTCAACCTGGCTGGACAATACCAAGGCGAAGTTTCTGCTGGGATGGAAACCAACCTACGACCTGGAACGGCTGATCGAAGAGTCGTGGAATTACCGGAGAAATCCCGAAGACCCCCGCAAAGTCTGGTATCCGGGATAAATGGAAAGATATTCCTTGGTGAAAGATTTTTTTAATCCATCTGTAACTACTCGGGTAGACGGAATTCAGGAGCCAGAATCAAGAATGGCCTACGAATAGGCCTCGAAAAGATAGCGCCAAAAACTTATGAGCCTTTTGCCACGCCAGAAGGGCATTATATCTCGTGGTCGGCGTGTTCATTCTGACCACTGAATTCTGGCTTCTGGCTACAACCTGAGTAGTCACATCCATCTAATTCCATTGAGTCTCTCGCCTTGGGGCGTTTATTCCTAATTCCCATTTCAATGGTGAGAGGGATTCCCCCGGGAATCTGCTGTCCAATTTGGTCCCAGCGATTTTGAACCGTGGCATCAAGCGCCGGACTTGTGCCGGACTTGAAAAGTCCCCCAGGGAGCAGCAGACCCACGATCATGCCTTAAATTAGCCAATCGCGAAAAAAGTCGAGTGGGCATGAGCGTTCCCAATTACTGCTTGATTTTTTATCATGAGAATGTCAAGTTGGGGTCGCCAATACCACAGGCTAGTCGTGAGACTCAATTAAGAGGTCCACCATGATTTTCAGGCAGCTGTTGTTTTCAGCTATGATAGCTGCGGGGATGATTGTCATTTTGACTTTCCCGGCGGTTGCCGTTGAAGCGCCCCCCAACATCGTTTTTATCTTAGCGGATGACCTTGGCTATGGAGATTTAAGCTGTTACGGAGCCACTCGTGTACAGACCCCCAATGTCGACCGCCTGGCAAGGGAAGGATTACGTTTTACCGACGCTCACTCCGCTGCCGCCACCTGCACTCCCTCGCGCTATGCCCTGCTGACCGGCGAGTATGCCTGGCGGAAGAAAGGGACGGGCGTGTTGCCCGGCAACGCCGCCCTAATCATCCAACCGGGGCGGACCACGATTGCTTCCCTTCTGAAAAAAGCAGGATATGTGACCGGGGTGGTGGGGAAATGGCACCTTGGGCTGGGGGACGGAAAAGTCGATTGGAACCAGGAGATCCGGCCGGGCCCACTCGAGCTTGGTTTCGATTATTCCTTTTTGATTCCGGCCACCGGGGACCGGACTCCCTGTGTTTATGTGGAGAATCATTGGGTGGCGGGGCTCGATCCCGCCGATCCCATCCAAGTCAGCTATTCTTCTCCCTTTGGCGATGAGCCTACCGGCGCAAAAAACCCCGAGCTTCTAAAACTGCATCCGAGTCATGGCCACGATCAAACTATTGTAAACGGCATCAGCCGCATCGGTTATATGACCGGCGGGAAAGCGGCCCGCTGGGTAGATGAAGAGATGGCCGATCTTATTACTTCCAAGGCGGTCGCATTTCTTGAGAAAAACAGGGGGGAGCGGTTTTTTCTTTACTTTGCCACCCACGACATTCATGTGCCGCGAGTGCCGCATCCACGCTTTGCCGGAAAGACCGGCATGGGGCCGCGGGGAGACGTCATCGTCCAGTTCGACTGGTCCACGGGCAGAATCCTGGAGACGCTGGACCGTTTGAAATTAACCTCGAATACCCTGGTCATCCTGAGCAGCGACAACGGCCCGGTGGTGGATGATGGCTACAAGGATCAGGCCGTGGAGAAACTCGGCGGCCATCGCCCCGCGGGGGATTGGAGAGGAGGGAAATACAGCGCCTTCGAAGGGGGAACCCGTGTTCCCTTCCTGGTACGCTGGCCTCAGCGGATCAAGCCAGGAGTCTCTGAAGCCCTGGTGTGTCAGGTTGACTTCCTTGCCTCCTTTGCGGCTCTGACCGGCCAGCCACTCGCAATGGAAGATGCGCCGGACAGCCTCAACACTCTTTCCGCTTTCCTGGGAGACAGCCGGCAGGGGCGCGATCACCTTGTGGAGCAGGCAAACGTTCTCTCGTTGCGGCAGGATTCGCAAAAGTTCATCGAGCCGGGCAAAGGGCCGGCCCTCCAGCAAAACACCAACACGGAAACGGGGGTTGCACCCGAGAGGCAGCTGTACAATTTAAAGGAGGATCCGGGAGAAAGGCGCAACCGAGCCAAAGAGCATCCGGACCGGACTCTGGAAATGGAAAGGTCTTTGAAGAAGATTCGGGAAAGTGGGCGAACAAGATAATTGACAGCGGCAGACGTCCGATGATGAGTATCGGGGTTCTAATTTCTAAATACTGTGGCCATGATAAAACGCCCCAGGAAAATAGACCCTTGCTTTGCGTCCGATCTTGCATCTGCCCTGCGAGCTAACAATGGCGAACATTGGTCAATCTTCTATGCCTACGAAGTTCTTCCAACTTTTCAACTCTTCAAGTCCGGCATCAAAACTCACATTGTTCGGAAGGCCACACACCTGTGCCCGTAAAGGCAAGGGCACAAATGACCTTACGCGGTCGAAGACCTCCAGCACATGTGGAAGCTTCATGCGCGAGAACCGTGAGTTTACGGTGGATGTGCGCACTCTCACCACAAAGGCACTCCAAGCTTATATTCTTGTCCAGATGATTTTATGGCTTTCGAGCTTCTGTTTGGCACAAAATACCGGCAATGAAAAGGATTACCAGATAAAAGTGCCGGTCAATTTGGTTTTGGTCCCTGTGTCGGTGGAAGATCCTCGCGGGAATTTGGTGGTTGGATTAGAAAAGGAGAATTTCGAAATCGCCGAAGATGGTGTTCCTCAAAAGATCTCCACTTTTTCCTGCGACCCTGCGCCGCTTTCGGCGGTTCTGTTGGTCGACCGCTCGATTGATGAGCACACTCAATCGCTTCTTAAAAAAGAGTTCGGCGCTATCCTGGAATCGTTTAGCGGGTTTGATGAAATTGCCCTTTACGAGTTTTTGATTACTCCTCAGAAAATTGAAGACTTCACCTTCAATAAAGACGCCCTCCGGAAAGACCTCCAGCACATTCCTTTTCTGGAAGATGTGAAATTTAAAAGCAAAATAACCCGGCCAACTCCACATTTGGATAGCGCGATCGGCGTAGCCGCCCGTCAATTGGCGAAGCGCCCCAACTATTTTCGGAAATTGATCGTAGTGTTTACTAGCGGGAATATAGATTTGTTGGACAGGAATTCATATTGGGGTGGGCATAAGGAAATTAGCGACACCAAGGAAATTTTGCTCAATCACGACATCTTGGTTTACGGTTTGACTTCACCCTTTCAACCAAATGTTGAATAAAACTCCGTTCGACCCCTTGGGAAAGTACATCCGTCTGACCGGGGGAGAAAAGTTGTCTCCTTACCGCCTCAAATCCTTTGCATCGACTGTCCAAAAAATTTCCTTGGAAGGGCGTAACCGATATCTGCTCGGCTATCAACCGTCCAACAACGGCAATGGAGCCGATTTTCGATCTATTCGAGTCAACGTGCACAAAAGCGGCCAAGACATTGGAAAAATACACCATCGAAAAGGATATTACTTTTGCGGCCCTATGCCTTGCGGGTCAGAACCCAGCAGCTAACTCTCTCTGCCATCTGTTCAAAAGGGGGGGACAAAAAAAGAGTCGCAATTTCATGGCAGAGTTTCGAGAGATCAGATTATTCCCTCGCCAGTTTCAACAGAATGAGACAATCCGGGGGCTGGGTTTTCATTCAGAACCCATCTTGTTTGGCGATTAGGGTGATTAGGGTATCGCACTTGTTTTTCGACTTCTCCAGGAGGCACTCCACTTGGATTCAGGTGCCGGACTTGAAAAGTTGAAAAGACATTGAGGGAGGTTCAGGAGTTTCTGAATTCGCCTCGCTTGCTCCGGTTGAAACTCCAACATGCGATGCGTTCACCAAAGGTCTCCTGCCACCCGCTGAAGCTGACAGCCGTGCGTGGCGCAGAGATGCGTTTCTTGCATCTCTGCAGCAAGGAAATTTACCCGAGGGCCGGAGAATCCATAGGGCACAAATTCACTCCTTTGGGTGCACGCCACCAGAGTTGCTCATCCAATTGCCGCGGATTTTTGTGTGGAATAAACCAGTAAGGATTGGCGCCAAAACTGGCTTCAGGGGGATGAGAGGAAAAAGTCTAATTCTGCAAGCGCTTCAAGAGATGGTACGCCCGGAGTGGCTCGAACACTCGACCTTCGGATTCGAAGACCATCGATGCCGTGGTGCGTAACCTGTAGATAATTGGCGAAGCCGCCAAGAAAATACCGGATTCTGTCAGAACAGGCTATCCGGATGTTGAGTGGAGCAAAATCGCAGGCTTAACAGGTTGCGGAAAAACAGCGTTCTTCTACAGCCAAGCTCTCGATCTTTGAAAATCTGAACTAATTCTGAGCAAATTCTTCGGAGCTTTACCTGGGCTGAGGCCTAAAAGTTCGTCTCGAGGTTTTGTTTTGAGGATTCAGTGATCCCTTTTAATCCTCATCTACTCCTTCTTTAAGACACGACGAAGGAGAGATTTCGAATTCGAACTAGATGGTAAGCGGCTGCAGCAAGACGGAACATCCAACCCACTCGGTCTTTTCCGCGATGGCGGGTTTTTCGCAGCAGAGCCACCGTCTTGATCCAGCCGAAGATTTCTTCGACCCGTTTTCGTTTGCGTTGGCTTACGACGTAACCGGGATGATGTGTCGTACGCCCATCAATGGCACTGACTCGATGGGTGTCATTTTGGGCCACAGGCGGTGTGACCTTCATCTGACGCATCTTCTGGACAAAGTCGTGAGTATCATAAGCCTGATCCGCTCCTACGGTCAGGCGCTGGGATTGGGAACGGCGTTGGGACTTGAGCAGCTTTTCGGCGACTTCCCGTTCTGCCGTGCCCGTGGCCAGGGTCAGATCGAGATCGGCCACCAGCCCGTTTCGATTTTCCATTAACACGTGGCCCAAGTAGGCCAGCTTGGCTTCACTGCCGTGGGTTTTCTTATAGAGCCGAGCCTCCGGGTCTGTGGTCGATTGATGCGTTTGGTTGCTGCGTTTTTCTCCCTTGAAGTTGACGCCACGGTCGCCCGGATCGCCCGGTTTGGCGAGGGGCTCATTGGAATCAGGAGGATTCTTCTTTTGAAAGCTCTTCTGTCCGGCCCAAGCTTCCACCCATGTGCCGTCGACGGTGAAAGGCTCGTCGCTGATCAAGCCTCGCTGACGGGCTTCTTGGAGGACTTCAGCGAAGAATTCCTCGGCAATTTGACCCTCCAGCAGTCGTTGCCGGTTTTTCGTGTAGACCGTGACAT
>CAWDMN010000075.1:0-15877 GCA_963803155.1 uncultured Acidobacteriota bacterium | reverse complement strand
AACAAGCCCACGCAGTTGCTGCTCCTGGGCGGAATCGAGGTGGGCCAGAACACCCTGCTCCGGTTCTACGTGCTCCACGTGATCCTCATGCCACTTGCTGCAGCCGTCTTCCTGGCCGTCCACTTCTGGCGGATCAGGAAGGACGGCGGCATCTCCGGACCGCTCAGGCCGGAGGGAACGACCGCATGACCGACGAACGGACGAACCTCCCCCAGCCCGAGCCCACTGGTGCGCCCAACGGCCCGACAAGGCGGGCGCCCGTGCGCCCAGGGCGCCCGAGCCCGCCGCCACCGGCCCGCCGGACGCCGCTTCCGGCCGCCCCACCGGAGCGACGGACCACGGAGATCGACAAGCAGCGGGTGCCGATGTCGGCCAAGCCCTACCGGCTGCTCGCGCTCGTCAAGCAGGACGCCGTCGTCCGGGTCCAGAAGGACCCGGACTTCTTCGACGGGAACGATTTTCATGACTTTCACTAAATTCTTGGGCAAATCCTCCAGGTCTTTTTGATTTAGGAGGGAATAATCACGGTCTTTATTTTGGCTCGCCGAGCAGCCAGGATTTTTTCCTTGAGTCCCCCAATGGGAAGCACATTTCCGCGCAAAGTAATCTCCCCGGTCATGGCCACACTCTTTTTTACGGGCTTGCCGGTGAACAGGGAAATCATGGCGGTCGCCATGGTAATACCCGCGGAAGGACCATCCTTAGGGATGGCTCCTTCCGGGACATGGATATGGATGTCGTGCTGCTGGAAATAATCGTCATCAATTCCTAATTCGTGCGCTTTGCTTCGTGCATAACTATGGGCGGCCTGCGCCGATTCCTTCATGACTTCCCCCAACTTGCCGGTCAAAGTCAAATTACCTTTTCCTTTCATGGCGGTGGCTTCAATAAACATGATGTCTCCACCCGCCGGAGTCCAAGCCAAGCCGGTGGCAACTCCCACTTGATCCTTTTTGAGGAGTTCTTCGGGGAGAATTCTCGGCGTGCCCAGGAATTCCTTCAAATTTTCGGGAGTAATTTGATGCTTCGTGGCCTGTCCTTCCGCGATTTTTCGGGCAACCTTGCGGCAGATCCCGCCGATTTCCCTCTCCAGGTTGCGCAAGCCCGCTTCACGGGTGTATTGAGAAATCACCATTCGCAAGGTGGCATCCGAAATATGCAACTGGTTTGGTTTCAACCCGTGTTCGGCATATTGTTTGGGAATCAGATGCTTTTTGGCAATGGCTAGCTTCTCTTCTTCGGTGTAACCGGTCAGTTCAATGACCTCCATGCGATCCCGAAAAGCGGGCTGAATTGGATCCAGCAAGTTGGCCGTGGTTATAAACATCACTTTGGAAAGATCGAAAGAAACCCCAAGATAATTGTCGCGGAAAGAATTGTTCTGTTCCGGATCGAGGACCTCCAGCAGAGCCGAAGAGGGATCGCCGCGATAATCCATGCCGATCTTATCCACCTCATCCATCATGAACACAGGATTGTTGGAGCCGGCCTGATGCAGGCTCTGGATCACCCGTCCCGGCATGGCGCCGACGTAAGTGCGCCGATGGCCGCGGATCTCGGCTTCATCGTGAACCCCGCCCAAACTCAATCTCACGAATTTTCGATCCAATGCCCGCGCGATGGATTTCCCCAGGGAGGTTTTGCCGACGCCCGGGGGACCGACAAAACAGAGGATGGGCCCCTTAGTGTCGGATTTCAATTTCCGCACCGCGAGATACTCGACGATTCTCTCTTTGATTTTTTCCAGCCCGTGATGGTCTTCATCCAGGATTTTTTGAGCGCGCAAAAGATCTAAATTATCGACGGTTGAAATGGACCAGGGTAGCGAACTCATCCATTCCAGGTAGTTGCGGATAATGGCGGTTTCCGCGGAATCCGGGTGCATGCGCTCCAGCCGTTTCAATTGGCGCTCACATTCCTCGTCGACATCTTTGGGCATGCCGGCTTTGGCAATTTTTTCCCGCAATTGCTGAGCTTCTTCGGAAAGCTCGTTCCCTTCTCCCAACTCCTGTTGGATGGCTTTAAGCTGCTGCCTCAGATAGAATTCCCGTTGAGACTTGTCAATCTCTCCTTTGGCCTGAATATTGATTTCCTGCTGGACCGTCAAAAGCTCCAACTCCTTAGTCAGCAGGTCATGAATCTTGCGGAGACGGGCTTGAGGATCCACCAAGTCGAGCGCCACTTGGGCTTCTTCGGGCTTGAGTTCCAAATTGGAGGCTACGAGGTCCGCCAGTCGGCCCGGATCATCAAGGTTCGCCATCAGCACCATCACTTCCGAAGAGACATTTTTCCCAAGACTGACGGCCTTTTCCAAGGCTCCCCGGACATTGCGAATCAAGGCAGTTAATTCCACGTTGGGATTTTCAATCCCTTGTTCCGGGATGACCGTGATTTTGGCTTGAAGGTAAGGGCGGGAAGTCTCATCAAAGTATTCCACCCGCGCACGAGTCAATCCTTGGGCAAGAATTCTGATGCGTCCATCGGGCAGCTTCAACATCCGCATGATGATGGAGACGGTTCCGGTCAGGTAGAGGTCCGTGGTAGTGGGTTCTTCCAAATTGATGTCTCGCTGAGCCGTCAAAAAAATCAACCGGTTTTCGGAAAGAGACTGATCCACCGCGCGAATCGATCGGTCGCGGCTGACAAACAACGGCACAATCATGAAAGGGAACACCACAATATCCCGCAGCGGCAAGACGGGGAGGACTTCAGGTATTTTCAGTTGTGATTCATCATTGTTGTGAATTTCTTCGGGCATGAGTTTTTTCCACTAAAGAGTTAAAATGAAAACAAATGATTCTATTCTATGGGTATAACCTTTTCAGTCCGCCGGCGATTGGATAATTTGGGCAGCACTATTGTCAGGACTCCATTATGCATTCGGGCGCTGGCGGCATCGATATCCACCACATTGTTGAGATGGATAATGCGGCTGAAACGGCCATAACTTCTCTCCAGACAGAGGTAATGAGCGCGGGTGTTGTGGACAGGTGGTTTCTTCTCCCCGACGATGCGCAAATATCCATCTTGCAAAAGAACCTGAATATGTTCTTTTTTGACACCAGGCAATTCCACTTTGATCTGGACTTGGCGATGATCATCGGAAAGATCCACATTGGGAATCCAGATGCCAGAGTCCTGAAGCCCTCCCCCGGACAGATGGTTGGAAAGCTCGCCCAGCAGATGGGAAATATCTTCCTGGAGTTTGTTCAATTCAAGGATAGGCGAATAATTCTTGATCATGGTGTTTCCCAATAAATGGGCGGCTGGTCAATTTATGGCTGAATCCTCGCCGCCCTTTCCAGCACCCGTCGATTCATCCATTTTCACATCGATCCCATGAGAGGTCAATGCGCGACCGGGGATCAATGGACTTTCAGCAATTCCCGCAACTCCGACATGAATTCCTTGATATCCTTAAAGTCCAGATATACTGAAGCAAAGCGGACATAAGCCACTTTATCGAGTGTGCGCAGCCTTTCCATCACTATTTCACCAATTGACCCCGTGCTCCGTTCCCGCTCGCTGGATTCCTGAACAAATGTCTCAATTCCATTCACGATCGATTCCAACTGCATCGGGCTGACGGGGCGCTTTTCGCAGGCTTTTTTCAATCCGGCCATGATTTTTTGCCGGTCAAATTCCTCCCTGCTCCCGTCCTTCTTGATCACCATGTAGGGGATTTCTTCAATTCGTTCATAACTGGTAAAACGGCGATTACATTCCAAGCACTCCCGTCTCCTGCGAATCACCTCTCCCTCGCGGCTTTCGCGGGAATCTACTACTTTGTCCTGCAGGTAGCCACAATAAGGGCATTTCATTTTTCAGAGTGGTCCTTTCTGATGAAAGTCCTTCCATGTGCCCATGGGGTACAGCAGATATGAAAGCCGCAAACTTCCTGACTCCCAAAAAAGGAGTCAAGACCGATCAATCAAAGGGGAAGCCGGAATTTATGGTCATTATAAGGTCCGCGCTGCTGGGGTGGCCAAAATTAGCCAAAGATTTCATGCTTTTGGGGCTCTAGACCTTCCGGAACATTCAGAAATGGCTCTCTTCTGGTTTTCCACTATCGAGGGGGTTCTCTTTTTTATTGTCCCCCGCCGACTTCATTATCCCCCTACCCACCGATTCGGATTTCTAGCCCATTCTTTCAAATGTGGGACTTCACAGTGGGTAAAATTATCGGAAAATCAGAGGGAAGTCAAGGGGCTTAGTGTAATAACATTTGATTTATCAATATATTATCTCATAGAAAAGCTCGTGGTCTGTTGGGAGGGGCCAAGAAGATTCCCCTTTGCCGGGAATTGGCGCGGCTAATAAAGATCGGAGCGGAGCAGATATTATTGTCGCGATTTATCCTGAAAGAGTTTAAAATTTTTGAACTTGGGACTATGATTTTTCGTATCTTAATTTGAAAGCTGACGCGGGAGCAAGCGGTTGAGCGAACCGGATGTCGAAATTATTGAGCAGGCTCGTCGCGGCGATCCGCTGGCTTGGGAGAAGATTGTTCAACGGCATACCCGGCGGGTTTATAATTTGTGCTTTCGTTTTGTGGGAAGATCCGACCAAGCTGAAGATTTGACCCAGGATGCCTTCATCAAGATCTTTAGAAATATGGGGAATTATAATGCTCTGTCGGGGAATTTTATCACATGGATAATCAGCGTGACTCGGAACTTGCTGATCGATCATTACCGCCAGACGAAAAGTGAACGGATGACGGTTTCAATGGATGAGCCTTTGGAAGAAGGCGAAGAATTTTCCCTTCTGGATACGTTGCCTGACCATCAGCCAAGCCCGCAAGTCACGATGGAAAAGAAAGAACAAATTGCGATGCTCCAGTACGGATTAAATTTGCTCTCTCCGGAACTGCGGGAGGCCGTGATTTTGAGGGATTTGGAAGATTTGAGCTATCAGGAAATTGGCGCCCTTTTGAAAATTCCAGATGGAACGGTGAAATCGCGCATCAATCGGGGGCGTGTGGAATTGGCGAAGTGTTTGCAGCGTTTTCGCAGGCGGAGCGAAGGTCTCGCCGCGGATCTGTGATTTCGGAAGCAGAGTTGCTAGAAAAACGAAACGGATGGATCGGAGTGGAGCCCCTTAGGAGAGGAAAAAATGCGCTTGGAATGCCAGGAAATTGAAGATTATTTTAGCGATTATCTCGATAACGCTTTACAGCCGGGATTGATGGATCAAGTGAGGGAGCATTTGCACTCTTGTCCCAGTTGTCTCGACTTGCTGAATGAAGTCAAGCGGACTCTCGCCTTCTGTGAAGAGATGCCTCCTTTGGAGCCTCCAGCCCGGCTCATTGAGCAGATTTTGATAAAGACGAGCGGAAAAGTGCAGACGCTTTCCTGGATGGATTATCTGAGAGATCTGTTCCGACCCTTCTATGCCTCTCCGCGATTTGCCACGGGGGTGGGATTGGCTGCCGTGTCGGTGGGACTGGTATTGAATTCGCTGGGCATTGATTTTTCACGGATCAGCCAACTGCGTTTGTCTGATTTGACCCCCAAAGCCTTGTACCGGAATGTGGAACACAGCGTGAACTTGGCGTACGACAACGGTGTCCGCCGCTTGAATGACTTAAAGCTCCTGTATGAAATTCAACAGCGAATCGATGAATTGAAAAGCCAGACAGGGAAAAAATCAGGGGACAAGAATAAACCGGTTGTTCAGCCGCCACAACGGCCGGATAGCTCAGCTTCCGCGATTGAATACTTGGTAGCCATGAATATGCCGCCGTCCGATCGTGAAAGATCGGCGGATTGGGAGCCTTCGGGATTGATCCCGGGAAGAAATCGAGGATAGAGCAAGATTAGATGGGAAGCGGTTGGCCTCCTCCATCGAATCTTCCGGCGGGGAAGAGCGGCAAGGTTGCTCGCAGCTCGAGGAGTGAGAATTGCCGGCTTCTATTGCTTTTGAGAAGTCGGTGTCAGGATTAGGGGGAATGGGTTCTCAAGTCAATATTCGGGGGAGATGAATCTAAATGAAATGTCATTACCATCCGGAATCCGATGCAGTGGCTCAGTGCCAGATCTGCTCCCGACCTTTTTGCGCGGATTGTCTGACGAATTTGCAGGGGGCTCATTTTTGTGCCGGTTGCCGCGCCCGGCCTGATTTTTTGGATATTTCTGGAATCGGACAATCAGGATGCCGGCCGGGAGTGGCTTTTCTCTTCGGATTAATCCCGGGCGTCGGGGCCATTTGCAATGGCGAATATATCAAGGCTATTATCCACGTTGTGATTTTCGGTTTTTTGATTTCCATCCAAAGCAGTTCACACTTGGGAACATTTGAGCCTCTCTTCGGCATGTTTATCTCGGTCTTTTATTTTTATATGCCCATTGAAGCTTATCAATCCGCGCGCCGTCGATTGCTCGAGGCCCACGGATTGGAAGTGCCCCACCCTCCGCTGGTGGCGGGAGCGGGAAATCTGTGGGCTGGCATTATCCTGACGGTGATGGGAATCATCTTTTTTTTGAATACTATTCATCCTAATTTGCTGGAACAGATTCTGCGGTTCTGGCCGGTGGTTTTAATCGGTTTCGGTGTCTTCGCCTTGTGGAAACATTTCAATGAGCAAGGCGTGGGAGAGGAGGAGAAATGAGCCGCCGATATGGTTCCATTTTCTGGTCGTTGGTTTTAATTTCAATAGGGTTGTTGTTCTTACTTAGCAATTTGAATGTGGTGCAGCATCCCTGGACATTTGTTGCGCGATATTGGCCCGTCCTCATCATTTTATGGGGATTGAGCAAGCTTCTCTACTTTATCCAGGCCCCCTCAGATCCTCAATTGGCCAACCGAAGCCGATTGGGTGGTGGCGACATCGTGTTGCTTTTATTCCTTTTGATGATTGGCAGCCTGATATCCCAGGCTAATCAAGCCAACTGGCCCTGGCCCCCTTTCCGGCACTGGGAAGTCAATGGGAATGAAAGGGAATGGGATATTGATTCGCGCAAGAATTTTTACTATACCGATGAAGCTTCTCTCAAGGTGGAGGGAAAAGAAGCGGCTCTGGAAATTCAAAATTCCTATGGGAATGTGGATATCAATGTGCACGATCTTCCCCAAGTGAAGATTAAGATGGAAAAACGCATCAAGGAAGATGATGAAAAAAAAGCCGGAGACATTGCATCTCGAGTCAAGCTGAAGGTGGAAAAGAAGGGGACGACTATTTTTGTTTCGTCCAATCGTGACGAGTTGGATGAAGAGTCACGCCGTGGATTGAAAACCAATATGTCCATCTGGGTTCCAAGAAAGCTTTCAGTGCGGTTGAACAATCAATATGGGGACGTCTCCTTGACTGCGGTGTCGGGGAATCACGTGATTAATAATCAATATGGCAGTATGTCGGTTAAGAATGTGGAGGGAAATCTCCAAGCCGAAAATAAATATGGAAGCATCGCTATTTTCGGGGTGAGCGGCGATTGTACAGTCTCCAATAAATATGCCGGTATTGAGTTGGAAAACATAGGGGGGAAAGCCACTGTAGACGGGGGATACGGCGCTGTCATCTTGAAAAGAATCAAAGGTGAAGCGAAGGTGACTCATAAGAATGGGAATTTGGAATGTGAGGCGCTGGAAGGGCCGCTGGAAGTGGATGGCAAGTTTGTCTCCGTCAAAGGCGACACGATTGCCGGGGATGTTCGCGTCGTCACCTCTTATCGATCCGTGGAACTCGAGAATATCCAGGGATCCATGTCCGTGGATGGAAAGCACGGGGATGTCGAGATCCGCGACGATCATGCCCCTCTGAAATCAATCAAGGTGAATTCGGAATATGGCGGAGTGACCATTTCTTTGCCCAAATCCAGCCAATTCAAATTTGATGGTTTTTCTCGGTATGGGAAATTGGAATCTGATTTTGATGGAGTACAATCGGGCGATTTCAATAACGATAACCGGGTTGTGGCCACTCAAGGCAAGAGTGGGCCATTGATAACGATAAATACCTCTTATCGGGATATTCACCTGAACGCTAACTAGATCTCGTCGATTAAAGCGAACACATGTTTTTGAGCAAGATGCATTGGCGCATGGGCATGCAATGCATCTTGCGTCTGAGGGAGCATTTTCGGCTAATTATGCCCCACCCGCTTGTGCGGATAAGCCAGGGATTTCACCCAGTTTGCAGTCTCCTCAAAAACCTCCTGCTGTTTATGCCTCATACCATGAATGCGCCCTTCGAGCAGACACCTCCCGAGAGCGCCAATAATATTCTGCGGCAACTTTCTCCGAACAAGGCGAAAGGGGGGGGAACATTGCTTGGGATTCGCGGCTATTTATGCCGCATTTCATTCGTTTTTGTCTCGTCCACAACCACAATGGCTACGGGAACTCAGCCTCTGGGATATCCCCAGTCGATTTAATTTCCCACTTTTTCCCAATAGGTGAAGACTCAATCAATCCTCCCATGCTCAGTTGAAGCGCTCGCTTACTATAAGCTGATTGGGTCTGGAGTGGCGGTGCATGAGCCGCCCCATCACACCAGGTTTTTCTTTTACCATGACCCCTTTAGGGCACTTTGCTATAATGACTTCATGCATATTAGAAACTCGCCAGATCGCCAATCCATTTTGAATTGTCCCGGTATGCAGACTCCTCAGAAAATCTCCGTAAGGCAAGGGTGGAGCGGGCACTTTGCGCGCGCTGCTCGGCAGGCGAGGCTGGCGAGGCGACGCGCGACGGGTAACTTTGTTACACTCGCGCATCGCACCTTGTTTTCATCTTCTTGTTGTGCAAGCCGATCAGCATGGGTGGCTCCTCGGAGAATCAATTTTTTCAGCCGCTTTTTTGCCGGAATTCTCTTGGGAGAATTTCCGTGGATTCTCGTTTTATTTATCCCCTTTTGGGGGATTACGGCTCAGACGCTTTTTGCTGCGGTGCCGACTGTGGTGGTTATGCCGTTCAATGACGCTTCCAAATTCCCTCAAGCCGGTTGGATCAGCGAAGGTATCCCTGAATTGCTCCAACAGTATATGGAAGCCCGGTCTTTTAACGTTTTGGGGAGAAATGAACGGTTGGTGGCATTTGACAAGGTTGGAATTCCTTACACCAGTGCGCTTTCCAAGGCTAGCCTCATCAAAGTTGGGATGGAATTGGACGTTAGTCATTTGATTTGGGGAAGCTATTCCGTGGAGAATGGGCGTGTTCAATTATCCGCCAATGTGTTGGATCTCTCTCAATCCAGTCTTTCGAATACACTAGTGGAGGAGGGAGAGTTGGCGCGCTTGCCAGAATCAGCCCTGGGTTTGGCTTGGCAAATTATCCCTCTTATGGAGCCTGATTTTTCTGAGCCCCGCCAGACTTTTCAGCAGCGATTTGCCTTCCTTCCCGCGCCGGCCCTTGAAAGATTCATACGCGGGCTACAAGCCGCTGATCTTGACAAACAAAAAGAATTCTTTACCGCCGCTGAAAAAGCGTACCCAGGTTATCCTCAAGCCATCTTTGAATTGGGCAGGCTCTATTTCCGCCAGAAAGATTATTCAACCTCCGCCTCTTGGCTGAGAAAAATTGCCGCCGGTCCTTATAAATCCGCGGAAGCTTTATTTTTGCTGGGGGTTGATTCTCTCTTCCTGAGAGAAGACGAAAGTGCCCTGAAAGAATTTTCCAATTTGAGCACAGAGCTGCCATTAAACGAGGTTCTTGCCAATCTTGGCATTGCCCTTAGCCGATTGGGCAAAACAGAGGATGCAACGGCGGTTTTTCGAAAGACTCTCAGCGCGAATTCTGACAGTGCTGATGACCATTTTAATTTGGCTTTCCATTACTGGAGAAGTGGAAACTTCCAGGCGGTCCTACGACAAACAGCTGACGTTTTGCGCTTGGAACGAAATGATGCTGAGGCTCATTACCTTAAAGGCTTGAGCCTGCAATCCCTGGGAAAGACCGCGGAAGCCTCGGCTTCATTGGCCAAGGCCAAGGAGATCGATCCAATTATAGAGACGTGGGAGTCAAAGTCCCGAGTGCCGGATCTGTTCCGGATCCAAACCCGCCTCGATGAATCCAGTTATCGGCAAGTGCAAATGCAAATTCAGGAACTCCTCAACCGCAAACAAGCCGGGCAGGCGGCCAGTCCCGGGCGTTGACCCCCGGATTTCGGGGAACGTTTAAAGAATTCTTTCGTAGTCATCATTGGAACTGCCATGAGAAACCTCATTGTATTGGGATTTTTAATGCTTGGATTGACGGCGCCCCGTGGAGTGTCCGCGGCCATCCTGACCATTTCGCTAAATGACGTCATTCATCCAATCACCGCCGAATATATTATTCAGGGCCTTGCCATGGGTGACAAAACTGGGGCGGCGGCAGTGATCATCGAGCTAAGCACTCCGGGTGGCCTGGATCAATCGATGCGTGAAATCATCGGCCATATATTAGGCGCCAAAGTACCCGTCATTGTCTTTGTTGGTCCCAGCGGCGCCCGGGCGGCTTCCGCCGGTTTTTTTATTCTGCTTTCCGCCGATTTGGCGGTAATGGCTCCCGGAACGAATAGCGGAGCGGCTCATCCGGTTTCGATTACGGGCGGGAAAATCGATGAAGTGATGTCCAAGAAGATTGAAAACGATGCGGCCGCCTATTTGCGGAGTTTTGTAGCCAAGCGGGGCAGGAACGTCGAATTGGCGGAAAAGGGAGTGATCGAGAGCCGTTCCTTCACTGAGGCCGAGGCATTCAACAATCATCTCATTGACGGGATTGCCAAGGACATTCCGGATTTAATTCAACAATTCGATGGTCGAACCATCCGGCGCTTCGGAGGGGAGACTCAGATATTGAAATTGCGGGGTGAGCCGCTGCAGAGTTTCGATATGTCGCGTCGGCAACGGTTGTTGGCGGCAATCCTAAATCCCAATATTGCCTTGATTCTTGGTCTGCTGGGAATCATCGCCTTATATATTGAGTTTACGCATGCTGGAATGATCTTGCCCGGAATTGTGGGAGCCGTGTGTCTTTTTCTGGCCATGGTGGCGTTTAATATTCTGCCCGTCAACTTGCTGGGCGTGATCTTAATCTTGAGCGCCATCGTACTCTTTGTTCTGGAAGCGAAATTCGGAAGTTATGGACTTTTTGCGGGATTGGGGATTGCCGCCATGATTTTCGGTTCCTTGATTTTGATTGATGCCCCCTTGCCTGAGATGCGGGTGAGTTGGGTGGCCGCCATTGGGGTGACTCTTCCCTTTGCGGCTATAACAATTTTTTTGTTGCGGCTGGTTTTGCTTTCCCACCAACGGAAATCTTTAGTGGGCAAAGAGGGAATGGAGGGAGAACAGGCTCAGGCGCTGGAGGATTTTGATCAATGCGGGCTCGTGAAAGTCCGCGGCGAAATATGGCAAGCCATTTCGTCTTGTCCTGTCAAAGCAGGAGAATTTTTGCGCGTTCTTCAAGTGGAAGGTTTGAAAGTCCGGGTAGAGCGGCTCAGCGAGCCAAAAATCGAAGGGTGATCGGCTAAGGTTTTTGGACTCGCCATCTAGGAATGGTTTTAATTTTCCCGATGCGGTTCGGAGTATTTTGTTTGGAACGAGAGGATTCTGGATGCATTCTCCGTTCGGGCGATTCACTTGTCGCTAATCACGTTCCTTATCCTTATACTTTACCAATGATCTGAGGAGAAAATTATGGAATCCTTCAACCCGGTTGCCCTGTTCGGCGTGTTTGTGATTGTTATTTGGCTTTTCAACTCCATCAATGTGCTGAGGGAATATGAACGGGGGGTTATTTTCCGTTTGGGAAGGTTGCTGCCCGCGGCAAAAGGGCCCGGTTTGATCCTGGTCTTCTGGCCCATTGACAAGATTGTCAGAGTTCCCTTGCGGACCGTGACTCTTGAAGTTCCTCCCCAGGATATCATCACCAGCGACAATGTTTCCGTGAAAGTGAACGCAGTGGTCTATTTCCGAGTGATTGAGGCCATTCGTGCCATTGTCGAGGTGGAGAATTACCTTTATGCAACTTCGCAGTTGGCTCAGACTACCCTCCGGTCAGTCCTGGGTGAAGTCCCATTAGATGACCTCTTAAGCAAACGAGAGACACTGAACTTGAAGCTTCAAACCATCCTGGATCAACATACCGGACCCTGGGGAATCAAGGTTTCCCTGGTTGAGGTCAAGCAGGTTGACTTACCTCAGGAAATGCAGCGTGCCATGGCGAAACAGGCCGAAGCTGAGCGGGAAAAACGCGCGAAGATCATTCATGCCGACGGAGAATTTCAAGCTGCCGCAAAATTGGCTGAAGCCGCGGCGGTAGTCTCGAAAGAACCCGTGGCGATTCAGTTGCGGTATCTGCAGACCCTGACTGAAATTGGCGTGGAGAAGAACACCACGGTGGTGTTTCCCGTGCCCGTTGATATTCTGCAGACTTTTTGCAAGGCAATCGCCAAGACCTAAAATGAATTGTCATCCAAACTCGGACGCCTCAGCGCGTCGGATGGGCCTGGCCCGTACCTGAAAAGGCATCATAGTAGAAAGCGGTGGAACGGGCGAGTGTGGCTTCTGCCATTCCGAGGATGCTGGCTTGGAAATGCGCCGCGGATTACATCGTCAGGCTGGCGCGTTCCACCTTCAGGCCATTTTGATTTCTCCGCAATTCAGCACCGATCAATTCTATGCGAAGCCTAAGCTTTCGGAGGATGCAATCCACGTTTTCAATTTCGTGTGAATTTAGATTTCAATTCCGGTAGGATAGAGGAATCAAAAAGTGGGTGAGGTTAATCCAAAAAGAGGAAGCAGATGAGTGAACCAACGGAAAAAAAAGAGCTGAGGTTAGACCATCGTCACCTAACTATGTTTTTTTTAGGAGCTGTCGGAGTTTGCGCGGTTTTCTTTATTTTGGGATTTCTGGTCGGCCGCGGCCAATCTTATGAAATGGCCAAAAAGGCAATTTCTCATCAGGAATCCGGTGAATTTGCGGGATCTGCCAAAAACAGTCTGCCGTCCAATCCCCCTGTCCAATCCTCTCCCGACAACTCCGCATCCCTGCCATCTGCCGCGCCTCCTTTGCCTCTTTCACCTGCTACCGAAAGCACTGTTCATGCAGGCAAAATCGACAAGGGAAGCGCATCTTCCTCCAGCCAGGAATCGGCCACTCAGGAAGCAAAAAAGGATCTGGATTTTTATAAAGGAGTAAAAGAAAGCCCCTCGAACAAAAAATATTCCGTCGAGGCGAAGCCCGCGGAAAAAAACACCTCTTCCAAGGCGCTGAAGCCGGTTTCTCAGGCGGGGCCTACGAAATCCGAACCCACCAAGCCCAAGGCTGTTTCTTCCAGCAAGACCTCATTGAGCCTCCAAGTGGCGGCTTTGCGCAAAATGGGAGATGCCGATCAATTAATGAAAAAACTCAGAGCTGCTGGCTATGATGTCTATTTAGCCAGACCCTCGGCCAACAGCTCCGATCAACTGATTCGTGTCCAGGTGGGTCCTTTTTCCAGCGAGGCCGAGGCGGCAAAAGTCAAAGCTAAGTTGCGTCAAGACGGGTACTCAACGATAACTAAACGATGAAAGGAACCTTGCGCCGCCCTCGGATTGTCGGTTTTATTTCCATTTCTCGAAGAATTGCATGATCCCTCCTTTATCGAGCGGAGTTTTACAGACAGATTTTTGCCACAAGGCATTGGGCAAATCCTACGCAATGAAATGAGCGTTTCCAGGCTGAAAGTCCGCCACACGGTGTGACGCCTGCCAAGAAGCATTGCGAATGGTGTCAAAAAGCTGTGGTAAAACTCATCTTCATCGAGGGGGGCCCAAATAATCTTGATCCATATTCTCAGGAGCTTTTTCGACTAATTTTTGTCGGTGCTCTCGTCCTCCATGGTTTTCTTTTTTAGCAAAACAACCTCTCGTCAAATTCTACTGGCGATTCTCAGCGGTGTCATGGGAGCATGGACCTTTTCAGGTCCGGGAGGAAACATCCTCGTCTGGATCTGGCTGGTGCCATTAATCGGGTGCGACTATCCCAGGATAAGTTTTCGCCGATCTTTTTTTCTGGGATTTCTTTCTGGAATTGTCTTTTACGCTGGAACTTGTTATTGGATTACTAATGTGCTGGTGGAATATGGCGGAATGTCGTGGGCTGGGGCATTGCCATCCTTCTTGTTGCTGGCGGGTTATCTAGCCCTCTATTCGGGAGCTTTTCTAGGCTTGTTTTCTCGGATGCAATCCAGGTGGGGATCGGGCTCGATTTGGTTGGCCCCGTTTATTTGGGTGGGAATGGAATACCTGCGAAGTTGGCTCCTGACGGGCTTCCCTTGGTGTCTTTCCGGATACGCTTTGGCGGATTATACGGGTTTATGCCAATTGGCGGCTTTTGCGGGAGTCTATGGGCTTTCGTTTCTGGTCATGACAGTCAATGTGCTCTTGTTCTATCTGCTCCTCCGCCGCAATGCGCGGGCTTTAAGTCTCTGCGGCGGATGTATTCTTCTGGTCATTGGAATTGAGGTTTTCTTCCAACTCCGAATTCCATCCCAAGTCTCCGGCGACCAGCCGGTCCGAATTGTTCAAACCAACCTCACTCTGGAACAGAAATGGGGGGAAGAGGAACGGAGCAAAATGCTTGGGGAATTGGCGGATTTGACATCCGCCGAGATTCCTTTATCGCGCAAGTCAGGATCGCCAGGGCTCTTAGTTTGGCCGGAGACTCCCGCCCCTTTTTATTATAAGAGAGATCTGGATTTCAAAATCCGCATGGATTATCTGGCTTCTCATACGGATCGATATTTTATTTTTGGGTTTGTGGACTTCCTGGACTCCCCTTCAGGGACCGGCCTCTTGGAGCCGTTGAATAGCGTAGCTTTCCTTTCCCCCACTCATTTTATAGCGCAATATGACAAGATGCATCTGGTCCCTTTTGGCGAGTATATCCCTTATCCCTCCTTGTTTTTTTTCGTGGAGAAAATATCGACTGAAGCGGGCAATTTTGTTCCAGGACAAAAAAGGGTGGCGCCTCTGCTTTCCAACGGCCACAAGGTCAGTGCTTTTGTTTGTTATGAAGCGATTTTCCCCGATTTAGTGAGGCAATTTGCCCTCGATGGCGCTGAAGTCTTTGTTAATGTCACGAATGATGGTTGGTTTGGCCATTCCACGGCGCCTCGCCAACATTTAAACATGGCCCGGCTCCGCGCGGTCGAGAACTGCCGCTTTCTCCTTCGCGCGGCCAACAATGGCATTAGTGCAGTCATCGATCCCTATGGAAGAATTCGTAAAAAGACCAGTTTGTTTGTCCGATCTGTTTTGGATGATCAGTTTGCCTATAGCCAGGAATCCACTTTTTATCTTCGTCACGGAGATTGGTTCCCCCAAGGATGTGGGGTGATCATGGCAGTTGGGGCAATACTGTCGTTGAAAGGGGGGAAGAAAAAGAATCGGAAATGGGAATGATTAATTCGTCATGCAGGTGTAGTCTTGGATTCAAAGCGGATTAAGCTGATATTTATCTCCCGTCAATTGTGGTGAAGCCCTTCGAATTGGAGCCAGGTGAATCATCCAATATAGATTCATTTTCATGGTTGGGATTGGGCTCTCCGCCGGTGAATCCAATCCCAGCCCATTGTCATGACTTCATCTTGAGCAGTTGCCAGAATTATTTACCCTCCGCCATGGGGCAGGAGGAGTGTTTCCCCTTGGCACTCTCTTTCCTGCAACAACTGCCCTTAACTTTTTCACAAGTCGTGCTTCCTTTTTTGGCCGGTACCTGAGCCGCTGGCTTCTTCTCCGCGGTTTTTTGTTGGGCCACCGCTGCAAAACTCAACCCCAGAGCTAATGTGCCCGCTAAAATCAATGTGATTATCTTCTTCATCCACGGAACTCCCTATTGGAAATAGTTGAAAGCGGCAAAATACTGGACGGAAATTTTAGCCGCCTTCGATCAAAATGCACCCGTCATTCTA
>CAWDMN010000074.1:0-89104 GCA_963803155.1 uncultured Acidobacteriota bacterium | reverse complement strand
ACCATAATGGCGAGACCCGCGAAGAAAAATGCTCTCTTCATAAGGCCCTCCTTTTTTTCCTGCCCGCCTCGAACTTTTGGATCAATTATGGGCCTTTGCATGAATCTTGGGCGGCTTTACGGCTGGGTTCCTTGTATTCGAACTAATCAGAATTCAGAAGGGCATCTCCCTGGCCCCCTTTTCTAAGAGGGAATAAATGCATGGTATCTTTCCTTCATCCAGTCCTCTGCCGTCGCCATCATATCCCCAGAACCTCCCGCCTCACCCCTGACGCGTGACAGCTGGCACCTAGTGAAAATTTTCCACCAGCATCAGGTCGCTGCTTGCTTCATCCTCTTGTGGGTAGAGAATAGTCCGGCCATCAGGAGAGACCGTGAGGAACATTTTGACTTTACTGTCGGTCGTCTGGATCTTACTGGTTTTGCCTGACTCGAACTCATGGAAACGGATTTCCCTGTGGCCCCTTTCGTCTGGCATTGTGAAGAAGTAGATTCCCTTTTCCCAAACACTCCAGCCTCCGTCGAAATCGACGGAATCCAGCACCTTGATCTCTTCGCCTCCCTCGACCGGTATCTTCCATATGCTGAAATGACTGGGATATTCCTTATCGTTCGCGAAATAAAGGAACTTCCCATCGGGCGATTCCATTGGAAAGGTCTTTATCTTCTCCACTTGAGGTAATCTGTATTGCCTTTCCGCCGCCAGCAAGCATTCTCCAAATCTGGAACGAACCGCTGCGATTGGAGCGGAAGTAAACCCATTGGCCATCCCGGGACCAGCACGGCCACATATTGGAAGCCGGGCCCGTTGTCAGAGGCCGCGGAGCGCCTCCGTCCGCGCTGACGGCATAAATTTCCGAGTTTTTTCCAATCTCCGCAGTATGAAAAATAATACTCTGACCATCAGGGGACCACCGAGGTCCACCGGTTGCCTCTCCTAAAAAAGTCAACTGTACGGCATTCGATCCGTCGCTGTTGCAGACCCAAATTTCATAGTTCCCTGACCTGTCCGAAGTGAAGGCGATCCTCTTGCCATCCGGCGAATACGTCGGGGCGAGGTCACTCCGCGTCGACGAAATCAATTTGAAAGGTGCGCCCGGGTCATGGCCTGGCTCACGAAAATCAATACGCCAGAAACCCGTTTGATATTTTGACGCCATGTATGCCAAACGATTGCCTTGTCGGGAAACCGCCGGGGCACGAGCATTCTCCGACAAGACAGCAAGCCGCCGTGGTTTCGCGCCCTTCGACGAAGACACCCGCCAGAGGCCATAACTGGTAAAGGATCCTGAAGAGCATATCATCTCGCTTCCATCTGGCATCCATGCCATACCCAAACCAAACAGCTCCCCCGTTCGAACAAATCTCTCAGGGGCTCCTTGCGGTTCGTAATTCTTGGCAAGTTGGAGAAGGCAAATATCAGTGGACTTTTCTGTGCGTGAAAATGCCAGGACCCTGCCATCCGGTGAAAAAGCGGGATTGGTGTCTCCCCCGACCGTTGTCAGCCTTCGCTTTTCTTTTGTACCCACAGCGAGCAGAAACAGGCCCCCGCCATCTTTGCCGGATTCCGCCCAAGGAAGAACGAGCCATTTTGAGTCTGGAGTCCAGGCCAAATAGGGCCCTTCCAGATCGCCCCCAGTGGTCACCTGGGACTCCCCCAATGACCGTTCCTGACCTCCTCGCTGTGGAATGAGTATTAATGCCGATTTGCCTGGAGAAAGCTGGCGTAAGAAGGCGATGAACTGCCCATCGGGCGACCAGGCCGGACTGAAGTCATCGAATGCAGCATTTGTTAACCGGGAAGGCGGTTCCACCCCAATCTGCTTGATGTAGATATGGCTTTTCTGCCCTGGACCCGCCTGACGCCAATCAAAGGCCACCTGTGTCCCGTCAGGAGAAAAACTGGGAAAACACTCCGCGCCAGGATAGCTTGTGAGGGGAACAGGAACCAGCGGAGTTTCCAGAGTCGCTCGTCCTTGGCGGAAAAGCCAGAACCCCAAGCCTGCAACCAGCGCGATCAGCGCCAGGACAGCAGCGATGCTCCCCAAGAGCCACCTCACCTTTGGCATTGGCTTCAGAACTCCCACCCGACTGGCTGCCATCTTGCCTGTGTCCGTGTCCCGCTTCAGTCGCTTCAGATCAGTGCACACTTCCGAGGCGTGCAGGTAGCGCATTTCCTGGTCCTTCTCGAGACATTTCCGTATGATCCGTTCCAGTTCTGCCGGGATGTTGTGATTGAATCGAACGATTGCTTCCGGCTCGGCATGCAGGATCTTGTCCATCGTTTCGGTGGGACTGGCCCCATGGAAAGGTAACTGCCCAGCCACCATGTCATACAGCAACACTCCCAGGCTGAACAGGTCGGTCCGCTGATCCACCTCCCGCCCCAGCAGTTGTTCCGGGCTCATGTATTCCACAGTCCCCATGATCAGGCCCGAGATGGTGTGGGACTCTGTGCTGGCTGGCATGTCCTGCGGCGGTTGCTCCAAATGGAGCCGCTTCGCCAGCCCGAAGTCCAGGACCTTCACCCTCCCTTCCGGAGTGATCATTAAATTCGCAGGCTTAATGTCTCGGTGAATGATTCCCTTTTTGTGGGCTGCCTCCAGCGCTTCAGCCGCCAGGATGCCCAAATCGAGGATCTCCGCCAGCTTGAGGGACTGCTTGCGAATTCGCGCCTCTAGCGTCTCCCCTTCCACATATTCCATGGCAATGTAATGCCAACCTTCTGCCTCCCCGATTTCGTGGATGGTGGCAATGTTGGGGTGATTCAGGATTGAGGCGGCCTTGGCCTCGCGGGTGAATCGGCGCAGGCGTTCCGGATTGCCGGCCACTTCCGCAGGCAGCAGCTTCAGCGCCACGGGCCGATCCAGACGAGTATCTACGGCCTTGTAGACTTCACCCATCCCGCCTCGTCCCAGCAGAGGGCCAATCCGGTAAGGACCAAGCTGATGGCCTGCCAGCAACTGCGATCCTGCCTGCCCGGCCAGCCGCGCAGCATGTTCCAGCGCCGGCAATTCCATGAATCCCCCGGCCTTTTCCAGCGCCTGGAGCATGGATTGCAGCTCCCGATGCAACGCCTCATCAGCGCCGCAGGCTTCAGCTAGAAAGGCAGCCCTTTCCCCCTTTGGTTTGGCCAGCGCTTGGTGGTACAGCTCCTCGATTCTCTCTGAATCATCCATCATGGTTTTTCCGTTAGATCACGATTGCATGTTGAAAATCGGCCAGGATCCTCCTGGCCTGAAAGGCCAGAGTTATTTCAGCCCAGGGCAACGCCCTGGGAATTCATACCCGCCCCGATCCATCAAAGGTAGAGTAGAGGAGGTTCTCAAGAGCCTCCCCCCTCGTCAAACCGGACGTGCGGATTTCCCGCATCCGGCTTTCGCAACAACTCTCGCCTCAGGCAGACGCAGGTGACTGCCCGCGGCCAGTACGTAAAGGTTTCAATCCCAGCCGTTGGAAATGCACGTTGTAGCTGATCCCTTTCGGCGCGCGGTAGCGCCGCTGGCTGCGTTTCTTCAGGTGACATTGAAGACGAACATGGACGAAATGGTTGATTTTCTCAAAAGCGTCACTCGGATAGCCGTACCGGAAGTAGTTGGCCCAACCTTGCAGGTGCCGGTTCAGGTCAGCCAGCAGCAGGCGAACCGGCCAGTGGCGCCGGCTCTTGCTGGTCATCTCCCGCAACTTCTCCCTTTCCCGCTGGAGACTCTTCTTCGAGGGAAACACATTCAGATAGCGGCGCGTCCGGTGATAGTGGCACTCATCATATCGGAACGCAAACCCCAGAAAGTCGAGACTGGCTCCCGCTTGATTCAGCTGTACCACCCGAGTTTTCTCCTGATTGATCTCCAGTCCCATCCAGTTTTCCAGCTTTGCCTCGATGAACCCAATCAGCTTCGGACTCATATAGCGCGCCAAAACCACCAGGTCATCCGCGTAGCGCACCAGTTTCGCCCGCGCCCATTGGGCCGGACCCTCCGGTCGATGGAATACCTTGTCAAACCAGTGCAGATACAGGTTGGCCAGCAAAGGGGAAATCACCCCCCCTTGCGGCGTCCCTTTCCCGCTCCGGCTCTCTTTCGGCGCTCCTCCCAGTGTTTCGGGAGGTTCCACCACCGGCGATCCCAACCACAGACGAATCAACTTCAGCACCTGACGGTCGGCCACCCGCATCCGCACACACGCCAGCAGCTTTTCCTGCGGGATCGAGTCAAAGTAGCCCTTCAAGTCGGCGTCATACACCGCTTGGAAACCCGCCTTCAGGTGTCCCCGGATCTCTTCCAGCGCTTGGTGGGCCGAACGGCCCGGCCGAAAACCGTACGAGCAATCCAGAAAGTCCGCCTCGAAAATGGGTTCCAAAATCAGCAAAGTGGCCATCTGCACCACCCGGTCCCGCACCGTCGGAATGCCCAAGGGTCTGAGCTTCCCATTGGCTTTGGGTATGTAGACGCGCTTTACCGCCGAAGGCCGATAGGTTTTCTTCCGCAACGATTCCTGGATCTCCTCCAGAAACCGCTCCACCTGCTCCGAGGTAGCTCCAATTTCTTCAATTGTTTCCCCGTCGACTCCAGGTGCCCCTCCATTGCGGCGCACCTGGTGCCAGGCAGCCTCCAGCGTGTCCCCCCGATAGATCCGGTCGTACAAGGCATAAAACCGGAACTTCGGCTCCTGCTTGGCCTTTTGGCCCAGCTTTTGTCTCAGCTGAGAAAGTTTCTGCGGCAAACCGTTTCTCGGGTCTGGCCGTTCTTCCGTAGTGGGATTCGCATCCAAGCGGCTTTCTCCTCCTCTGACCTCAGCGTGTTGCTGCTCAGGCCCCTTCGCTCCACGGTCATTACCCGCTTCCCCGCTACTATGGGCCTGTCCGACTCCCGGCTGGAACCGCTCCCAAGATTATGCCTTCTCTTCGGGCGTTGGCCCTACCACGAACCGTTCCACCGGGTCTCCCAGGTTCCTCGGCTCTTCTTTCCCCGCGCGCCGTCCACAACCACCCCGGCAAGCCCCGCCGCTGCTCGCACCTATTGCTTCACGTCGGGTTTCAGGCTTCATCGTCAGCGGAGATTTGGCCACCTGCCTCCAGCTTCCGCTGGAGCCCTTAACGAGGTCGAATCGGTTCGCTTTCGCTACGGCTCACGAGTTTGCCTCCCCACACTTCACGCTCGGGATTGCTCCCGCTCGCGCAGGTTTGGCTACATGTTGAATAGGCAATTACATGGTCAGCACCTCTCAGCTGACAAGACGAGCCAGGTTTGGCCTGGCATACCCCTGAAGGGGCGATTTAAAAGGATTTTCCCGCCAGATTTATTTTGTTTAATTCCAAATGTATCGTTCATCGAATGGAATTTGATATTTCACCCAAAATGATCTAAATTCCTCCTGAAAAGTTTTTTTTCGGTGATGCTCTTTCTGCCCTTCGATATAATGCACGACTTCAGGCACATTGGACTGGCTTACGGAAAATGCTCCATATCCATTCTGCCAGTGAAATTTCAAGAGCAATCCGCCTTTCTGCTTGACCCATTTGGAACTCCCGGTTTTTAACTTTTCCACGGCAGCGCAGATGGCCAGGTTTTTCGATAATCGAAAAAGCAGGTGCACATGGTCGGTAAAGGAGCCTATTTTGATTGCGGGTGATTCCAAGTCTTTCAGGATGGAAGCCAGATAGGGATTTATTTCCTGTTGGATATCTTCATGGAGAAACGGGAATCGTTCTTTGGTGCTGAAAATCAGGTGGACAATGATATTTGCCAATGATTGCAGCATGCGAACCTCCCCCCATGAAAAATTAATGAGGATTTGCGGCTTTTAAAAATGGGTTTATTGTGCCCCTTCAGGGCACTCAACGTTTTCGTATTCTTAAAAACCCAGGGCGGCGCTCGTCCTGACGGCCTCGCTTTGCCCTGGGCTATGGTAACTCCGGCCCTTCAGGCCGGATCAGGGTTGTGAGCCGAATGCCGTCAATCCAATTCACTACAGTCCCCAACCCGTCTTCTTGAACCTCGAATATCTAATCCCACATTTCATGCCTTCTCCCTCATCCCTCAAACCTCACTTCTAACACCTCAAACCTCTCACCTCACCCCTGATACCTAACACCTGGCACCTACCTGAAGTTTTCAACCAGCATCAGATTACATCGCAGCCAATCGCCCTCAGTCAACAATAGCCAATGCTCGTCGGCAGACGATGTAAGACCAGCCTGGACTTTACCTTGGATCAAAGCTAGAAATCTTGTCTTTCTGCTGATGAAGTCGTAACAGAAAAGTTTCGGTCGTCTGGGATCAGTCTCAGAAGAGTAGTATATGCTGTGCCCCGTCAAGTCAAAACTCCCCACTGGGATGCCGTCAAGGACCTTTGTCTCTTCACCTCCCACAACGGGGATTGTCCAAAGTTCATCGGTGTCCGCCCCCTTTTTGTAAAACAATGTTTTTCCATCCATCGACTCCAACGGCAAGGAACCGCCCTTCCTAGTGATCTGCACGGGCTCACCCCCTTCCAGCGGCATCTTCCAGATTTGGGCATCGCCGCCGCGGTTCCATTCAAAGTAAATCCATTTGCCGTCACGCGAAAAACTTGGGTTGAATTTATGGTAGGGAGTATGGGTCAGCTGCTTTGCCTGCCCACCTTGCGCAGGAATCTGGAAGATTTCAGTCTGATCCCGTAATGCCATGGAGAAGACAATCTTTTTCCCATCAGGAGACCATCGAGGGTAGTCTGGCATGGGGCCGCCAAAATGAGTTAACTGAAGAGGACTGGATCCGTCACTGTTCGCAACCCAGATTTCGCTGGAACCCGATGCATTGGAGACATAGGCCACTTCCTTGCCATCAGGGGAATACTGAGGAACTTCCTGCGTTTTCGTTGAGGGGGAGAATCTCGACGGCGCTGCAGGTTTCTCTTTGCCTCGTGGGAGCTGGTAACGCCAGATATTGAAATCCGAAGACCAGACAGCGTAGACCAGACGATGGTTTTCTAGAGAGACTGTAGGACTTAAAGCCGTACCACCCTCACCGGAAAAAGGCAGGGGCGTCGGCTTGTCGGAACTCGAAGCCGAAATTCTCCAAAGGCTACAGTGGTGTGCCTTGCTGCCAGAAGTGAAAACGATCTCCTTCCCATCCGGCATCCAGACGGGGCACCGTGTCATCCGATCCCAAAAAGTGAGCTGTTTGGGTTCAGTTTCTGGTTCCAGTTTGGCAGAGAGTCGAAGAATGAAAATCTCTGACACCGCTGCGGTAGTGAAATACCGAGCAAATGCCAAGTGCCGACCGTCGGGAGAGAAAACAGGTTCAGCATCCCCGCCGATTCCCTTTGAAGGTGAAGTTAACCTTTTCTTTTCGCCTGTTTCTAGGGAAAGCAGATAGATGGCCATGGGCTCGCCCGGAGAATCTTGAGAGATAGCAAGCCACTTCCCCCCAGAATGCCATGAGACATTCCTTGCATTTTCTGCTACCTGCCTTTCTCGCCCGCCATTGGCCGGGATCACCATGACAGCCGATTTGCCATAACGCCAAAACCCGCGCAGGAAGGCTATGAACAATCCATCTGGCGACCAGGCAGGACCGTAGTCTTCTTGCGGGTCAGTAGTCAGGCGGCGAGGAGTTTCACTGCCAATTTGTTTGATGTAAATATCAACATTGTCCCTCTTTTCACCATCCCACATGAAGGCCACCTGCCTGCCGTCGGGAGAAATGCTGGATTGTCCTACGATCCCCTGATAGGCTGTAAGAGGAACTGGCACCATGGGCAACTTCAGTGTCTCTCTTCCCGGCTGAAAGAACCAGAACCCGGCGGCCGCAATCAGCACCATCAATAGGAGCATTGCTGCCCACAACCAAATCCGGCGCGGCTTTGAATTCGGCTTCAAAACTCCCACCCGATTTGCAGCCGCTTTGTCCGGATCCATGTCCCGCTTCAGCCGCTTCAGATCGGCGCAAAGGTCCGAGGCATGCTGGTAGCGCAGTTCCCGGTCCTTTTCCAGGCATTTGCGGATGATTTGTTCCAGTCCCGCGGGGATGCGATGATTGAAACGGGCGAAGGCCGCAGGCTCGGCATGCAGGATCTGGTCCATCGTTTCGGTGGGACTGGCCCCATGGAAAGGCAACCTACCTGCCACCATGTCATACAGCACCACTCCCAGGCTGAACAGGTCTGTTCGCTGATCCACATCGCGTCCCAGCACCTGCTCCGGGCTCATGTATTCCACCGTCCCCAGGATCAGGCCCGAGACGGTGTAGGATTCAGTGCTGGCCGGCATATCCTTAGCCGATTGCTCCAAATGGAGACGCTTCGCCAGCCCGAAGTCCAGAACCTTTACTCTGCCTTCCGGAGTCAGCATGAGATTGGCAGGCTTAATGTCCCGGTGAATGATTCCCTTTTTGTGAGCCGTCTCTAGTGCATCTGCCGCCTGGATGCCCAGGTCGAGGATCTCCGCCAGCTTGAGGGATTGCTTGCGAATTCGCGCCTCTAGCGTCTCCCCTTCCACATATTCCATGGCTATGTAATGCCAACCTTCTGCTTCTCCGATTTCGTGGATGGTAGCGATGTTGGGGTGATTCAGGCTGGAGGCGGCCTTGGCCTCGCGGATGAAACGGTGCAGCCGGTCTGGATTTCCGGACACCTCAGCAGGTAGCAGCTTCAGCGCCACTGGCCGATCCAGCCGGGTGTCCACGGCCCGGTATACTTCCCCCATCCCACCTCTTCCCAGTAGAGGGCCCACCCGATACGGACCCAATTGATGGCCAGCCAGCAATTGGGATCCGGCTTGCCCGGCCAGCCGCGCCGCATGTTCCAGCGCCGGCAATTCCATGAATCCCCCGGCCTTTTCCAGCGCCTCGATCATGGACTGTAACTCCCGATGCAGTGCCTCATCGCTACCACACACTTCCGCCAGAAAGGCCGTCCTTTCCTCCTTCGGCTTGCCCAGCGCCAGGTGGTATAACTCCTCGATTCTTTTCAATTCATCAGTCATGGTTTTCCCGTAAGATCACGAGTGTACGTTGGGGACAGACCATTGTCATGCTGGCCTGAAAGGCCAATTTATTACAGCCCAGGGCAACGCCCTGGGAAAAGATAATCCTAATATTCCACCAGCCCTGAAAGGGCGAATGAACGACAAGGTGATCGGGGGGGGGATTATTAATGTGCCCCTTCAGGGCGCTCACGAAATTATGGGTTTTTTGATTCCCAGGGCGACGCTCGGCCTGCCGGCCTCGCTCTGCCCTGGGCTGTGATAACTCCGCCCCTCCAGGCCGGGCGGGATCTCGGGAAATATCCCTTCCAATCCAATTCAACGCGCATCTGTTCCCAAGCCATCTTCTCGCACCTCGAACTTCACCCCTTGAACCATTTTACCTCTTCGCCATCTCCCTATAGAGCCAGGCCTTCGCCCATACCCAGTCTCGCATCACTGTTTCAGGGGAAACCTTCAACACTTCGGCAGTTTCCTCGACGCTCAAACCGCCGAAGAAGCGCAATTCTACAACTCGGCTTTTTCTCGAATCCACGGCCGCCAAGGTATTCAAAGCATCGTCCAGTGCCACCAAATCAATGTCCCGCTCGTCACTTACCACCAGGGCTTCTTCCAGCGACACCTGCGGGGCATCCCCGCCCCGTTTGAGCCGGTGCAGAGAACGCGCATAGTCCACCAGAATCTGTCGCATCATGCGGGCGCAAATTCCAAAAAAATGGGCGCGGTTCTGCCACTGTTGATGCTGGGCATCGATCAGCCGCAGATAGGCCTCATTCACCAGAGCAGTGGTCTGCAGGATATGTCCTGGTGATTCGCGCCGCATGTAACAGTGCGCCAGTTGACATAACTCTTCGAAAACAATCGGAAGCAGTCTCTCTAATGCTTCCTCTTGCCCTTGGCGCCATGACAACAACAAGTGGGTGACTTCTGCTGAGGGAATGGATTTCATCCGTTCCTCCAGAGGGCCAACATTCTAGAAAATTTTCCCAATCATAGCATTGATCTGTTGAGCTTCTGCACAATTAATTGTTGTGAGAATTCTTCCTGGATAAGGTTAACGCCGCAGAAGCCCTAGATCAAAAATCGACACCCCTTAAAGGGAGCTGATATGGCCGCCCACACTCCGCATTTTGCTTCGTGAAACCAAGCAAACGAGCAAAGCGAAAAAGCACGAAGCGTCAGCGAGTGATCAGGGTTGCACTATAAGACCATGCTGTTGAGCTCCCTTCGAACCCAAAAAAGAGTGTCCAGACCTGAAAAGTTGCAATTGTTTTAAAAATGATGCCAGTTCCGCCACTTCGAAGGCGCATGGACTAGTGAAGGGGAAATCAAGGCGGGGTGGTTGAGAGACATGGGGGTATTGATTTGAGATTTGTGAATTAGTGGAAGGGTGCCACCCCGCGAAAGGACGCAGGGGGTGAGCACCATGAGAAGCGCTTTCAAAACGCGGATAGTGAAACTTGGGGTGAATTTGATGTTGTTCCTGAGTGCAGGCACATTCGGAGAGCTTCGGCAGGAAGGTTGGAACGGTTTGATCCTCCAGGGAATGGCTCAAGAACCTTCGGTCGTCAAATCAGGATCCAATCCAAACATTACCATTTGGGTCTACAATTACGCGGGGATTGCGAAGAAGACGCTCGCGCAGGCAGAAGGCGAAATCGACAGAATCATGGCAAAAGCAAGCGTTGATATTGATTGGATCGGTTGTCCTGTCTCAGAAAAGGAGACGATAGACAATTCGCTCTGTCAGGAGCGCATGTCCCCACTTACACTGGGGGTTGTCATACTCTCGAATTTTGATGAGCGTCATGGAAAAAAAGGCCGTTCAACTCCACTTGGCGCGGCAGAACTCTTTGCGAGTGGACATGATAGCCACTATGTATATGTGAATTATGAGACCATACTCGATCCGATGCACCGGGGCAGGCTCGCCATTTATGAATTGCTGGGGATTACGGTTGCCCATGAACTTGGACACATTCTTCTTCGTTCCAGCTCACATTCCGCGGAAGGACTTATGCAGGCCCGATTGCGACAAAAGGATCTGGAGGATGCTCTTTACAAACGATTGTTTTTTACTCTGCATCAGGCGGCACTCATTCGTGATGAAGTCAATGCCCGCAGAGATCTTCAGACACTTCAGACCGCTCAAGGGTTGTCTTCTCAGGAATCATCCTCAAAGCTTCCGGTGAGTCTGCAGTCTGGCGGAGTTACCCCTAAATAGTAAGGATATGGAGGAATCGACTGGGCAGCCCTCCTGTTCTGCCAACACGCCTTGGATCCAGACTGCAGAAATTTTCTGACGAGGCTCTTGAAACTCTATTGATGAATCGAGAATCATCTCGATTTGAACAAGAGGCCAAACGAAGGGTTGAATCCATGTTTCAAGGCCATTCTCAAAGAGGTGATAATTGAGACTTGGTTCAACGATCCGCATCGAATGGCGGGCCAGGTCTTCGCCTCTCCGCGCGCTCTCGATGGTGCAATTGAAAGAGGGAGGGAAATCAAGCTATGGATGGCATAATGTGGGAGGCGGACTCCGTCGGACGACTTAGCTGTCGCCGCGCGGGTGAGAGTGGTTTTGCGCGCGCCTCTCTCACTCAGGAAATGTTTGATCTCCCCGAGTGTTAAAGGCCTATGGTCTTTCTCTCACTTCGAATCTCCCCCTTCTCGATCAGCAGTTGACACCGGCAAAAAAATGGGGTTCACTATCGCCAGCCGTCAAACCTCTATATTCCGAGAGGCATTTTTGCGAATACGATTTCTGTTAATAGCCTGGATATCGACGCTTTTGCTGACAGGTATTCTCTGGTCTTATCTCCCAGGGCAGGTTCAGAATGTTTTCATAGAAGAGATCCTGCAAAAAGGGAAGGAATCCGCCCAAAACCTTGAAAACGTCGCATCGGGAGCGTTGATTGTGGGAGACAGCAACGCGCTGCAACAGCTCTCCAAAGGATTTCTGCGAACCGATCATATTCTTTATGTGGTGGTGCTGGACAAGGATGGCCATGTGGTGGCTCAGGGAGGGCAAAGTCGTCAGGCCGCTGCCTCCATTGAACGCATCCTGGGACGAGCCCGTAAAAGCGAAGCCGACTGGTCCCAGGCAGATACCTGGCCTCAAACGAATGAGTCTTATTATCACCTAGTCCGCCCAGTTTTTTATGAACAGTTGCGTGTGGGGACCCTTTTATTAGGCCTCTCCGCCAAACAGGCGACGGCAGTCCGGAGTTTAATTCAACGGCAAATCTTGATTCTTGGATTTGCGATTTTTATCTTAGCCACTGTCCTGGGCTGGATTTTCTCCCGCTCTGTTTCCAGGCCGTTGCGGCAACTGGAGATCCAACTCGATCCACAAGCAAATGCATCGGATTCGATGAAGATCAAGGGCTTTACAGAATTAAAGAGACTTCAGGAGAAGATTACTGAAAACCGAGGACTCTACGAAAAGTCTTTGCGCGACATGGAGTCTCTCAATTTTGAGTTGACTCAACAGCTGGCGAGTCTGCAGGAAAAAAATGATCTCTTTTCTTCCCGGCTCAGTTCCGTGAACCGACAAATTGAATCTTTGCGGTTGAAGATGAGCCAATTCGGAACAAAGGCATCCAGTTCCGGGGCGCCACTCCCTCCAGCGGTGCAATTTGCCTTGAGCATGACACCTGAAGTGATTGCTGCCATGGAGCAGATCCGCGAAAGTGCGAGCACGCTGAATGCGGATATAAAAACCCTGGTGGCTTATGTAGGCTTGCTGGAAACATCGCCTGAACCCAGCGAGGAAGATTTCGAGGCTATTCGGCAATATCGGGAATTTATCAATTATGAAAGGATCATTCAACAGGCCGCGGAATTGATGGAAACCATCCAGAGTGGCGCCGCCTGGTCGGAACAGTTGGCAATTTTATTGAATCAGCTGGAGCAGGATACTTCTCCCCGCTGAAATTATTCGCCGATCAACTGCGCGATGATTCGCCTTCGGCGGGGACGGTTATCGAAATCCACCAAAATGATCTGCTGCCAAGTGCCCGTGAGCAGCCGCTTCCCCTGAAAAGGGATCTGCAGAGACGCTCCAAGCAAAGCGGCTCGAATGTGCGCATATCCATTCCCATCGCCCCAGCGGCTGTTGTGATCATAGTGAGCATCTTGGGGAACCAGTTCCTCAAATTTCCGCTTCAAATCCTCTATGCACCCCGATTCATATTCAATGGTCGTCAAACCAGCCGTCGAACCGGGCATGAATAGAGTGGCCACGCCATTTTGGATAGAAGATTGGCCGAGCAGAGCTTCCACTTTGTCCGAAATGTCAATCACATCACAAATGCCTCGAGTGGAGATCTCCAAATAGTGAGTTTCAACAGGCACGGCCAGCACCCCGCTTCCAGAAGTAATTCCCCTCGCAAATAAAACGGGCGGGTCCTTTTAACCTCACCGGGTCGCCGGGCCGCCATTGCATTTGCAAGGGACCGCCCAAAGTTTTCACAACAAGGGAGGAATCTACATAACCATTCAGGATGGAAGCCACTGTGGCGGCACAAGCCCCGGTTCCCGAAGCAAGCGTCTTCCCCACTCCGCGCTCCCAGAAACGGACTTCAATCTCTCCCCGATTCCTCAAGCGAATAAATTCCACATTAGTGCGCTGTGGAAAGAACGAGTGTTTTTCAATTTGAGGCCCCAGTTTTTCCCATTCAATTTCCTCAAAATCCCGAACAAAAGTGGAGCAATGCGGATTCCCCATGGAAGTGATGGTGACTTTGAGAATTTTGTCCCCCACCTTCAAGGAATATCCAATCAGAGAATCAGGCGCTGAATCGGGTCGAAAAGGGATTCTGGCGAACTCAAGAATTGGAGCCCCCATATCGACGGCAAAAAGGAAATCTGGTCCGGCTGTCTTCAGTAGCTGAAGAGTCTTCAGCCCTGCCGCAGTTTGGATTTTCAGTTCCGGATCTTCGTGGAACCTCTGATGATAGAGATGGGCCGCCAAACAGCGAAGTCCATTGCCGGACATTTCCGCCTCTCCCCCGTCAGCATTGAAGATTCTCATCCGAAAATCAGCCTCGGATTCACTTTGCCAAAAGAAGATCAGGCCATCCGCACCCACGCCAAAATGGCGCTCGCAAATATCTTGAGCTAGACTGGCATAATCTGATTCTGCAACCAATTCCCCGGCTGCAATGATGAAATCATTTCCCAGGCCTTCCAGTTTTGTAAAGTGCATTCGACCCTCTTCCCACAATTGAAATCGCGCTGCCGGCTCGAAGATTTCTCAAAATTCCTGGTCGGCTTCAAAAGTAGTCAGCCTCAGAAATTGCCGGTACCTCTCCCGAATCTCGGATGGGACGAGCCTGTCCAGGCGGTTCAGGCTGAAGTCTTCGCAGGCAAAGGAAGCCATCACCGATCCATAGATGACGGCTTTGCGCAATGAATCCTCATCCAGTTTTCCCACCTTTGCTAGATACCCAACAAAGCCCCCGGCAAAAGTATCCCCCGCACCGGTGGGATCATAGACAGTCTCCAGGGGGAAAGCAGGAGCGGAGAAAATGGATCCTTCAGTAAAGAGTGAGACTCCATATTCACCTTTTTTGACGACAAGAATCCTCGGCCCCATTTTGCGGATGATCTTGGCGGCTCGAGTCAAATTGGGCTCCTGAGCCAACATCCGAACCTCCTGGTCATTGATCACCAGGATATCCACCAGCGACAGAGTCTCTTTAAGTTCTTTCAGCGTCGAGGTAATCCAGTAATTCATGGTGTCGCAGGCCACGAAGCGAGGATTTCTTACCTGGCTCAACACTCTTTTTTGCAGAACTGGGTCAATATTCGCCAGGAAAACATAATCCGAGTCTCGGTATTCCTCCGGGATCTCAGGCTGAAAATTCTCAAAAACATTCAAATGAGTCTCCAGAGTCTTGGCCTCATTTAGGGCCTGCCCATACTCCGCCACCCAACGAAAAGTCTTGCCCTGCGCTATCTGCA
Source organism: uncultured Acidobacteriota bacterium (assembly GCA_963803155.1). GTDB lineage: Bacteria > Acidobacteriota > Terriglobia > Versatilivoradales > Versatilivoraceae > CAWDMN01. The sequence goes on along the minus strand of CAWDMN010000074.1, from coordinate 74,173 downwards.
GGCCGCGCAAATCGATTGCATGCTTTTGGTACAGTTCCAGGTGTGTTTTCGGAAAATCCTCACCAATCACGGCCACCATTCTGACCGGAGAAAAAAAGCTGGCGGAAACCGAAAAGAAGGATGCTGCCCCTCCTAATATGTCCTGGACTTGTCCGAATGGAGTCTTTACCGTATCAAAAGCAACAGAGCCGACCACTAAAATACTCATGCATCCATCCTCTCTGTCTTTTTAAGGAATTTTCCACAACAGAATTCAAATTTCATAAACCTTAACGGTACTTCAAATTATTTTGTGGCCTCCAAAAAATAATAATCTCGGAATTCTCAGTTTGTATGGAGCACATCGCCACTATGAAAGGTATTTTCCAATAAGGAGCTTTAATTTATCTTTAATTTCAGCGGGAACAGCGGTGGGATCGGTAAGCAAAGCTGTTTTCAAAGCCGATCCGCAGGAGCAAATCCGTTGGCCATCCAGCCGCTTGACGGTCTCCCGGATCAGTTGTTGAGCATTCAAGCTATTCTGGTTCAAATAGGCAACGATTTGTTCAACCGTGACGGCGTCATGGCCGGGATGCCAGCAATCGTAATCGGTAATCAATGCGATGGTGGCATAACAAATCTCCGCCTCCCTGGCCAGCTTGGCTTCCTGCAAATTGGTCATGCCGATGATGTCCATCCCCCAGGAACGATACAGATTGGATTCAGCCACCGTTGAAAATGCCGGCCCCTCCATGCAGATGTAGGTACCGCCCCGTTTGACCGGCACTGGCAATTCTTTGCCGACTTCAGCCAAAACGCGAGTCAACTCCGGGCAGACCGGATGGGCAAAACTGACATGTGCAACCAATCCATTGCCAAAAAAGGTGGATTGGCGGTCAAAAGTACGATCCACAAATTGATCCGGGATAATAATATTCAACGGATGATGCTCTTCTTTTAGCGATCCGACAGCACTGGCGGAAAGAATTCTCTCTACTCCCAGCATCTTCATGCCGAAGATATTGGCGCGGAAATTCAGCTCCGTGGGCATGATCCGGTGTCCGCGTCCATGCCGGGGGAGAAAGGCCACTCTTTTTCCCTCCAGGGTCCCTAGAATATAAGCGTCCGATGGAGCGCCAAAAGGAGTCTCCAAACGCACTTCAGAAACGTCCGCCAATCCAGCCATCTGATATAAGCCACTGCCCCCAATAATTCCAACTGCGACTTTTTCCAAGTTTCCTCCTAGCCCCCGTACAATATGGAGAAGCGCGGGAATTTTATCCTAATTCGCGGAATCGGGAATAGCTTTTTCTTATTCGATCGTTATGATACAAACAAAACAGTGACTTTTTTTTTGAGGAAGAGGAATCATAAGAATGAAAGTTCAAGATGCCTGTCTGGAATGCGTAGTCCGGCAGACGTGCAATACTCTAGCGCATCGGAAAGCTGAACACTCGTTGACCACTCCTGTGCTGGACGAGGTTAAAAAGCAATTGCTCAATATAGATTGGGAGCAAACTCCCGCTGATCTTTCCAACATTGCTTATCAAACCATCGAAAAATATTTCCCGGGCGACCCTTTTGAGGAAGCAAAGAAACAACAAAATCAACAGGCCCTAAAATACTATCCCACGCTAAAAGAAATAGTCACCACCGCGGAGAATCAATTGCTATCGGCGGTGCGCATAGCCGCCACGGGGAATGTTATCGATCTGGGTATCGGAATGACGATTGACATTCAACGGGAAGTGGCGCGGGTGCTGCACGCTCCCTTGCCCATCGACGACACGGAAATCCTGCGCCAGAAGCTTGGTTCGCCTAGAGTGATTCTCTACATCGCGGACAATGCTGGAGAAATTGTCTTCGATAGGATTCTGATTGAATATCTGTTGCGGGAAGGCCATCAGGTGACCGCTGTGGTCAGGGGAGGTCCCGTAATTAACGATGCAACTTTCGAGGATGCCGAAACCGCGGGGCTTACACGGTTGCTCCCCGTCATTACCACTGGAACCAACCGGCTGGGCATTCCTTGGAAGTATGTCTCTGAGGAATTCCTTTCCCACTATCAGCAAGCTGAGTTGTTGATTTCCAAAGGACAGGCGAACTATGAAACTGTTTCGGAACGTCACGAGAAAGACACCTTTTATATTCTCAGGGCCAAGTGTGACGTTATTTCCCATGAGTTGGGAGTAAATCATCTGGATTTGATTGTCAAATATCAGGCTCCCCGGGTGTCCTCACCCAGATAATTACCTTAAAGTTTTCTCGACTTTCTCCCGAAAAGGCCTTTAGGCTGATTTTAGCCTCTCATGGAGGAGAGGTTTTCGAACAGGGAGGTTCGAGTGTCCACTACGACCAGTTTGCCCGGCGCTTTGTCCCAAACAACGATCAATCCATCCAATCCATCGCAATCCATACAACGCGACTTTTCGTTCGGTTCTTCACGACACCTTGGGAGTTCTATCGATTTCCCTGACTCGACGGATTCCGTAACATTGGGTTCGGGGACCGATTCATCTCCGATTTACCGCGCAGATCAAGCGAGTAACGAAGATGAAGGGGCCATCGCCCAAGCCCTGGGAAACGATCCCAAATTGCTTTCCCAGATCAATTACATTTTGCAATTTTTGCGGAAATTTTCCCCTGCTCTAGCTAAGGCGTTCTTGAAGAGTCTGCGTGCGGGGATGGAAGGCGGCAACTCAGGTAATGCCCCCACGAACTCCAATGTACCGTCATCACAATCCAGAATAAACAGGACCTCCACGTCAGTGGCTTTTTCCAACTTGGAAATTGAAATATCATATTCTGCCAAAACAGAAGTTTCATCGAGCACGGATGGGAAGACTCTTTCTAAAGAAAGTATTCAAAAGGCCCAAATCTCCATTCGTTTTACTTCAGCGACGACACAAAGTGCCAAGGCTGATCCCATTGTCCTGGATTTAGACGGGAACGGCATTCGAGCCTCCGGGTTGAAGGATGGCCAGCTCTTTGACATCAATGCCGACGGGAAAATGGATCTGACCAGTTTCATATTGGGGGGAGATGGGCTGTTGGCCCTCGACAGGAATCGGAATGGAAAGATTGATGATGGATCAGAGCTGTTCGGCGATCAATTGGGCGCATCGAACGGCTTTGAAGAACTCCGGAAATTAGATGACAACAAAGATGGGATCGTCAACTCAAAGGATCGGGCTTTTGCAAATCTTTCCCTTCTCACGACCATTGCTGATCGTCCGGGCGAATTGCAGCTGACTTCCTTGGCCCAAGCGGGCGTGGCAGCACTCCGCCTGGCATATCACTCCGAGGAAGAGAGCCTCAATCCAGACGTGTCGATTGTCCAAAAGGGATCTTTTGTAAAAGCAGATGGTACCCAAGGATTAGCCGCGGATCTTTTACTGGCCTTCAGAAACATCCAGGAATGACATCCGGATTCACGCCGGATGCCCCATTTCCTTATTATTGATCTTCACAATTAATTTTTTGACCTTCATCATGTTGAGTTTCAGTCTCGCCGATACTCAACCCCGCGCTCCATTTGGAAGTACTAAGGTCCCCCAATGCCTTCTGACGAAGGCCCCCATATTCCACGATTCCTCATAAGAAAACGTAATTCCCCACTCCTGGTCAGCCAAAATATCTCACCATTCATTCCCGTTAATTTGCCATCCATGCCGATTTCTTTTCCAACGGTTTGATTTTATTTAGATTCCATCCAGTTCTGATTATAAGATTGGTGCGGAAGAATGCAGATCCGGAGGCATTGGAAAGAATCATGCGAATTTACTACTTGGCCTCACTATTTATTTACACTTTCGGCTTTTTTGCCTTCAGCTCCATTTTCCTCCTCGAGTGGAAAGGAATTTCACTGCGGACAGCGCGAATGCAGAAATCCTATTTGGTAAATGGGGGCATGACGCTCTATTCCGCGATTTGGTTTCTGGCCAATTTATTCCTGCTGTTGTCGGAATTTAATTTCACCAGACAAATAATGTTGTGGAGCGGAATATTGAGCATCATGAGCTTCCTGTATCCTCCGCTGATCATGCACTTTTATTACACGGAAGAGAGAGGCCGCCTTCTCTCGCCTAAATGGTGGCGGAAATCCGTAACGATAGTTTATGCAATATCGTCTCTCGCCAGTGCTTTTTTCCTGCTCATCATGATGGGCTGGGCGCCGATTTCACTGCTTACGTTTTTCCCCTTTTCAAAGGGCTCCATTATACTGCTGAATATTTTGATGGCTGCTCTTTTTGCTTGTGCCGCAATTTACTGCATATTGTTGACCGCCCGCACCAAACCCAAAGTCCTTCCTCCTTCTGAAAAACGACGCCGCTTCGCCAATTTAATCCTATTTGTTTTTATGATTGGACTGTTCTTTCTGGCCCAATTTTATATCACCGAATTTCTCGGATTGGTCATGCGGTCTCTGCCCTTAATTTTTATTTTCACGGCGACCTATTATACGCAGCGATTCTATTTTTACGATGTTTTCGTCAAACGCGGTTTTATGATGCTTTTGACCCTTCTGGTTCTCATGGCCTTTTTTGCCCTCCTATTTCCTGCCATCGAACAACCCCTCCACACTTGGACAACGCCTTGGATTTACACGTTGTCTTTGCTCCCGATTTTGATGGCCGCCCCATGGTTTTACGGCAGGTTGGAAAACTGGCTGGATAGGGTTTGGTTCGGCAGGAAATTCACTTCCCTGGAAGCAGAAGGTTATTTCAAGGAAAGCCTTTCCAAAGTCATCAGTGAGGCACAATTAAAAGAGACAGGCGAAAAAGTGCTTGCGGATATCTTCCAGTCGCCCGTGTTAATGAGAATAGGATCCGCGGATGTCTCCGAGCCTCCATTTAATCCAGCGATATCTCTTCCCCTCCGATCTCAAGCTCATGGTGGAGAAGAAGGAAGCATTCAATTGGGATATCGATGCAGTCAGGCTCCTTTTCTGAGCGAGGACATCCAATTGTTAAACTCGCTGGCCACCACTCTTAGTTATGCAATGGAAAACCTCAAAATGCAACAACAACGCCAGATACAGGAACAGCTTGAACAGGAGTTGAGATTACACGCCAGCCGCTCCGAATTAAAGGCCCTGCGGGCCCAAATCAATCCTCATTTCCTGTTTAATGCCTTGAATGCCATTGCCGGCCTTATTCATCGCGACCCGGATCGGGCCGAAGAGACAGTGGAACAGCTTGCCGAGATATTCCGCTACACATTGAAACGATCTGAAAAGGAATGGGTACGATTGGAAGAGGAGATCGACTTTATTCGGGCTTACTTGGAAGTGGAACAAGCCCGCTTTGGTGAGCGATTACAGGTCAAAATGGAAGTTTCCCCGGAAATCCTGAAGTTGAAAATTCCCTGCATGATGGTACAGACACTCATCGAAAACGCCCTCAAACACGGCATTTCCGTGACACGGGGAATCGGTTTGGTTCATTTAAAGGCCTGGCGAACAGCGGATTTTTTGCATGTTGAAGTCCTGGATAATGGGCCCGGCATTGACAATTTCCCAGCGGATTCCCCAAGACAGGCTGAGGGGACCCGGTACGGACTCCGCAATATCCAGGAGCGGCTCCAGGGATATTTTGGGGCCGAATCCAAATTTCAGCTGATTAGAGATTCCTCCAACCAATTGACGATTGCCTCCCTGCTGATTCCCCTCCCCAGGGCTTCTGAGCTGGAGGACCATATTTCATGATCCGCATTTTGATTGTTGATGACGAAGAACCTGCCCGGGCACGCCTTTCGCAACAACTGGCCCTGTTTGCGGATGTAGAGGTGGTAGGAGAGGCTGCCGATGGAATAGAAGCCGCGGAAAGAATAGATTCCTTGCGGCCTGATTTGGTGCTTCTTGATATCCAAATGCCCGGCTGTTCTGGCCTTGAATTGGCTGCCAGATTGCCGCCTCCACGGCCATTGGTGGTATTTTGTACAGCCTTCGATCAATATGCGATTGAAGCCTTTGAACAACAAGCCATCGATTATCTGTTAAAGCCGGTGAATCGGATCCGGTTGGCCCGATCGCTGCAAAAAGCCCGGGAGCAGTTGGATTTCCGTAGAAATTTGCAGCATGAAGTGGATTTGGCGCGTGATATACAACTACAACTTCTGCCCCCGGGAACTTCACCCATCCATCAACTGGAATATGCAGGGATCTGTCTTCCCGCGCGGAATCTAGGGGGAGATTACTACGACTTTATCCCGGTCTGCCCGAATAAACTGGGCATTGCCGTCGGTGATATATCCGGAAAAGGAATATATGCAAGCTTGTTAATGGCCAATTTGCATGGACGATTGCAGGCCTCCGTCCCTCGCTATCCTGATAAACCTGCCCTTCTGCTCGCTGACCTAAACCGGCAAATGCTCAATTCCACTCAAGGGAATCAATATGCCACTCTATTTTTCGCTGTTTTTGACCGGCGAGACAGTTCCCTCACCTATTCCAACGCAGGCCACCTTCCTCCGCTATTGTTGCATCCCCACTCCTCGATTTACGTTGATCGTCAATCCCATTCCCCATTCTCTGTGGACGACAAATTCCCTCAAGCCAATTTTGAAGTGACACGGCTTGCTGAAGGCGGAATGGTATTGGGGCTTCTTCCCGGCCAAGACTATAAATTCGGTAGGGCTCGCCTGACCCCAGGTGATATATTGTTGCTATTCAGCGATGGGGCACTGGAAGCCTCAAATGAAGCCGATGAATTTTTCGGGGAAGAACGTCTTCTTCATTTGGCGATTCAGCATTCCCATGAATCCCCGCTGATGCTGCGGGATGCCATTCTCAATGGCATTACCAGCTTTTGTGGCGCCCAAGCACTGGCTGATGATTTGACTCTGGTAGTGGTGAAGGCCAGTGAGGCGAGTTAGACTAGCAAGAACCTGTGCTCAGCGCCTTTTTTTTGGAGCCATCAGATACTGTGCCCAAATTCACTTCTGCTTGGGCTGAGGATCGAGTCTCGTACTCATCCACAGCTGGAGTCTGGCATGAACTTTCCCAGTTCAAAAGCACAATTTGGAAAATCAGCTCCCAAGGGCAAGAATCTCGTTGAATCTTGAGGAAAAGTGCCTGAGTGTAATCTCTTTTTGTTTCCCTTCCTCTCCCGTGGCATTTAAATCTGTCTCGCGCTGACTGGATTGTGCCCATATGATTCGAACCTTCATTGTTGACGATGAACAACCTGCTCGCGAGAGACTACGCCTGCTCTTGCAGCCCTTTGGAAAAATCGAGATCGTTGGGGAGGCTGAAGATGGCGAGCAGGCCCTGAATAAAATTCGAGAGCTGTCTCCCGAATTGGTTTTTCTCGATATCCAGATGCCAGGCTGCACCGGACTTGAAGTGGCTGCGGCACTGCCCTCTCCCAGTCCGGCCATTATTTTCTGCACAGCCTATGACCAATTTGCGGTAGACGCTTTTGAACTGGCCGCGGTCGATTATTTGCTAAAACCGGTCAATCGATCCCGATTGGCCGCTGCAATTCAGAAGGTCGAAAAACAGACGGACGCTGAACGAGAAGATCATCTCAGAAAGGTTGGCAATTCTTTGCGTGGCCAGCCTATCCGTTTTTTAGCCCGCAAGGGGGCGCGCTATATTGTGATCCCGCAAAATGAAGTCTGCTGTTTTGTCTCTGAGGAGGGTTTAACGCGGCTATATACCTCCGATCAGAGCCATTGGATCGATCCCACATTGAATGATTTGGAGATTCGTCTGGATACCGCGGTCTTCTTGAGAATCTCGCGAGCCGGCATGATTCGGCTCGAAGCCGTGCGTGAAGTCATTCCAATGATGGGCGGTTCTGGAGAAGTCCTCCTAAAAAATGGAATGAAATTGGAGGTCAGCCGCCGCCGTTTCCGTGAGCTGATCGAGTCTTTGAAGGGTTAGCCTCCCCAATCTCATCCCACTTTGTTCCAGCTATATTCTCCTTTCATTTTTGTAGAGATTCCCTGGTTTTCCGATTATAATAAAATGTTCCGATGGATCGGAAATTGCTTGTTGGAGAGGAATGTCGCTCTTGAGGATATGGCAACAGTAAAACAGTAATGAGGACCATAAATTCATGATGCATTTTTTGTTGGGTATTTTTCTTTTTCCATTTTTGGCAGTGCCCGGATCTTACATCAACGAACCAGATCCGGCACTTTTTAAAGACATCGATGACCGTTTGGCGTTGCCTGTGCTTCAAACTTTATGCGAAAAAACAGGACAATGGAATGTGCCACCTCAGGATGGCCGTTTCCTCTATGATTTAGTTTTACAGAAGGGATATCGACGGGGACTTGAAATTGGGACATCGAATGGATTTTCCACTCTTTGGCTGGGTCTGGCTCTCCGCAAAACGGGAGGCAAGATCATAACGATTGAAGTCGATCGTGGCAAGGCCATGGTAGCGCGGGAAAACTTTCGGTCCGCCCAATTGGAGAGCATTATTGATTCACGGCTAAATGATGCCAAAAGGGAAATGCCACGGCTGCAAGGCACTTTTGATTTTGTTTTCATCGATTCGGGGAATAATGACAATAAGAAGTTCCTTGAAATGGTTCTGCCCAAACTTTCAGTGGGCGGGGCCTTGATCGCTCACAATGTCATCGATGAGAGCAGCTCGATGGACGATTTCCTATGGAGTATCAAAAACAACAAAAACCTGGAAACCAGGATTTATCGGACCAGCCAATTTGGAATGTCTGTGAGCATCAAGTTAAAGAATTAATCTTATACCGGTTGTCTTCCGATAAGATATCGGGATAATTTGGAATGTCGAAAGCGTACAATGTCATTCATGGAGGATTTGCCGATTTAGGGTCGATTTCTGCCTACTCCTCTCTCCAGGGCTCACGGGCAATTTCTCCGGCCCAAAATCAGGTCCCAATCCCGCCTCCTGTCCACCAAAATTCCGATGCTGACCAGCTTACTATATCTCCTGAGGGACGGGATGCCCAGGCCCGGCTGGATCTTGGCAATCTCTTCCTGCAACTGAAACAGAAGAGGGAAAGCGAGCTCACTCCTGAACTGCAACAATTGATCGAAAAATACAAGACGGCGGAGCGGGGAGTCTCCACCCACGAGACGGCACGCTTGGAGGCTGCGGGCAATCTGGTTGCCAGTGGTGCCAATTGGAATTTTGTCACGGGGTCTGAAGGCGTTCGATACGCCGTGGCAGGTCACGGTCAGATCGATACTAGCTCCGGATCCGACAATCCATTTGCCACATTGCAGAAGGCGCAACAAAGTGAGCAGTCCGCGCTATCCCCAGCTCAATCTTCACCGCAGGATTTCCATTTGGCCGCCCAAACCGACGCCATGGCAGCCAGGTCGTCAGTGGAGCTGCTTCAAAGAACCAAGACACAACTATCGGAGAGTGGGTTCGCCAATCAAACTATCAAGTATTCCCATCAAACTGAACCTACCCCCCCTATGTGGGTTGATATATTTGTATAACTTACTCCAACCTAACCTCAACAGGGATGGCTCCCAATTTCTCTTCCAAGACTTCAGGCGAAATTTCCAACAAGAAACCCCGTTTCCCGCCATTAATGAGGATCCTGGGCATTGCTAATACAGTCTCTTGAATGTAAACCGGCAAAGATTGTCTGGTCCCAAAGGGACTGATTCCTCCGACTTGATACCCCGTCACCTTTTCAGCCGTCTGGTGAGAACATGGCTCGATTTTTTTTACATCCAACAATCTTGCCAAATTTTTGGTGGAAACCTCCCAGTCGCCGTGCATCAGCACCAAAAACTTGTTTGACTTTTCGTCTTCCATAACGAGAGTCTTGATGACGCAATGCTCATCCTCTCGAAGCTTTTCGGATGCCGCATGAGTTCCCCCATGCTCCTCCCAGCCATAGAGTCGCGGGATAAAGGAAATGCCCCGCGCCTCCAACCAGCGAACCGCTGACGTGACCGGAAAATCCCGCTTTGCCAAGATGAATACCTCCAGACTGGGCGATTCCCCAAAATTTAGACACTGGCTGAGCAGGCGCCAAGCTCCATGGGATGGATCCATGGCGAGTTGCGCGGCTCCCGCCCATCGGTTCCATTGATAATAGCACAAGTCATTTCGCGACTCTTCAGCCTGTCCCCAGCCAACTTGGCTGTTTGTGCCAAAAGTAAATCCCATTCGGCGCCTGAAGAAATATATACAGAATATCCATGTCCTATTTTACAAAAGGTTCACTTGCTGAATTTCGTTCCATCAGGTACATTTGAATTATGTGACCATAATCCCCCAAATTTTATTCAAGAGGACAAATTTATAATCAAGCATCATTTTTGATTCAAGCCCGGCTTTTTTAAAGCTGGTCCTAACAAGTGCCCCCGGCCGGTGGGGAGATTCTTGAAATAAAGGAGCATTGGGATGTCTGAACTGGAACTTTTCAAAGTGTTTGACGCGGAAAAACAGGAGCATCGGTATGAATTGCGATTCCCCGATGGGACTGTGGATCGCATGAAAGACTCCAAGCTGGAATATCAGTTTAACTCGGATTCCGCATCCTTTATTCGTCAGAACCAAAATTGGCCTCTGAAAGTAAGACGCGACGGCAACAGCATGAAATACACCTGCGAAGGAGTGTAGCGCTCTTTTCTAAAATCAGATCATCCACTATCGTCGAGTCCATTTAATCGGTTTCCTCGTTTTCTTAGTCGCGCGGGGATCCATTTTCAAAAACCGCATAAATGGACTCGAACCATTCTTCTTTTCTTTATTTCAAAACACGATCCGTTGAAGCCACCGTGGGATTTGCTGGTTCCCTCAATGAGGTGTAATTTTTTTCCCATGTCCCGGTATAACAGTCTATGAATCCTTACGCAGTGTCCTATAAAAGCGATCCCTCATATTCGAAATTGAGGGCGCTTGCTATTTCCCTTATTCGCCAAAATTGACAGCATGACATAGGAGGAGTAGATTAGATTTGAAATCGACATTTGCTTCGATGTCGGGAACTTAATCCTGAAATCTCTGCCTGCCTTCGATTCTCTTGTACGAACGATCACTTCATATCGACCTCCTGGCGCGAAGTGTTCATAAAAGGAAAATCGTTATGTGGTCCAGACGACAAGTCATCAAATATACCGTTGCGTCTCTCCCAGTCCTTACTGGGATTTGCCAAAAGATTCCAAATTTCTTGCGGTACTCTTCCGAGTATGCTTTGGCCGGGACTTCGACCGATTCCCTGATTCGAAATGCTCCCAAGGCTCGTTATTGGACGAATCTCAAGCTGGCGGGATCTGATTGCCTGAAGTGTCATGTCTCCATGGAAGAAATACGCGGCAAATCTCCTCGCCATAGCGAAGGGATAGTCAAGTGCCTGCTTTGCGCACAAGGATGCATAATCCCGGCGGGGCAGCGAGGCAAGTGCCGGGCTCGGATGAATGTGAACGGAGAGTTGCGGAGCCTTGTCTATGGCCGGCCGATGGCAATTCACATTGACCCCATCGAAAAGAAGCCGCTTTATCACTTTCTGCCAGGCTCAACCGCTTTTTCAATGGCAACCTCCGGATGTCCATTGCGATGCAGGTTTTGCCAGAACTGGCAACTTTCCCAAGCCTCTCCGGAAGATTATGAGACCGATTATTTAATGCCGCCTGATCTGGCATCTGCCGCTATTCAGAAAAAATCCCCCGTTGTGGCCTTTACCTACAACGAAGCTACGGTGTTTACGGAGTACCTAACGGATATTGCTCGCGAAGCCCGGAAAAGAAAGCTGCGGTCAGTCTTGATCAGTTGCGGATTCATGAACGAAGCGCCTTTGGCGGAAATGTGCGAGGTGCTCGACGCCATCAAGATCGATTTGAAAGGATTCAGCGAAGATTTTTATCGGAAGGTGTCCAGCGCTGAATTAAAGCCAGTTCTGCGCAGCATCAAGCAGGCAAGGAAGAGCGGGATTCATTTAGAGCTAGTCAATTTGGTGGTTCCCACGTTAAATGATTCCGATCAAATGCTGAAAGACTTGGTTGAGTGGGTGATAAACGAATTGGGACCTGATGTGCCGATTCATTTTACGCGATTCCATCCGGATTTTCAGCTGCTCAATTTATCCCCCACTCCAATTGCGACGCTGGAACGCGCCCGAAACATGGCAATGAGCAAAGGGATCCATTATGCATACGTAGGCAATGTTCCCGACCATCCCGGCAATCACACCTATTGTCCAAATTGTAAAAACCTAATCATACAACGGAATGGATTTTTCATTACACAGATGAAGGTCAGCAAAGGGGAATGTCAAATTTGCCACCACAAAATTCCGGGAGTATGGATTTGATCCGGCTCGATTGCTTGAGAGGCATATTCCATTCAGGAAAATAGTCAGAGAATGCAGGTCTCACGGAACTTCTCGCGCCTATCGGGATTGACCAAATTGGTGCTTTAATTCTTAATTCGTAACTACTCAGGTAGACAGAATTCAGGAGTCAGAATCCGGAATGGCCTACGAATAGTCCTCTAAAAGATTGCGCCAAAAACTTATGAGCCTTTTGCCACGCCACAAAGGCATCAAATCTCGTTGTCGGCGTGTTCATTCTGACTACTGAATTCTGGCTTCTGGCTACAACCGGAGTAGTTACCTTAATTCAAATTGTCGACTTTGGCGGCTCGCGTAAATTGGCTTCCGTGTGGAAATTAAATTCTGCTGATTTCCAGCGAAAAGGTGCCCCATGCGAATCTTCAGATTCCTGTTGTTGTTGGGATTGTTCTTGTCCGGATGCAAATCGAATTCTCTCTCCGTCCTGGGGGAAGAATCTTCAGTCCGCCCCCCCGCAGTGGCCAACCAGTTTTACCCAGGTGATGCCACAACCCTGCGAAGAGCGATTGATCAATTCATGCAGAATGCCCTACCCCCGAAAGAGGAATCTCCAATTGCAATCGTGGTCCCTCATGCAGGTTACATCTATTCGGGGCAAATTGCCGCTGATGCTTTTCGTCAGGCTGCCGGGACTCCTTACGACACTATCGTGATACTGGGGACAAACCACTCGGTGCCTGGATTCCGCAAAATCGCACTTTCGCCCGCAACTGCCTTCAAGACCCCTCTAGGCTCCGCGCCGGTTGACCAGGAAGTCATCCAACGTCTATTAAAGGAGAGTCCCGATTGTATTGCCGATGCACAGCCCCACGCGCGGGAACATTCCATCGAGGTTCAAGTGCCGTTTCTACAGACGGTCTTTCCCAAGGCCCGAATTGTGCCCGCAGTCGTGGGCGCTCCCGATCTGGCCCTTTGTACGCGATTTGGAAAAATTCTGATAACCGCTCTCAAAGACCGCAAAGCGCTGATTGTGGCCAGCTCTGATCTTTCCCATTATCCTTCTATGGAAGGGGCACGGCGGGCTGATCCCGAAACCTTAAAAGCAATGCTGCGGCTCGACCCAGGAATGTTTCAGGAAGCTCTTGAGCAGGGGATGAAGGGCGGAATCCCCAATTTGGTCACGGAGGCCTGTGGTGAAGCACCCATCATGGTTGCACTCGCCATGGCAAAAGCAATGGGCGCTGCTCATGGACGTGTGATCAGCTATGCCAATTCGGGGGATACCCTCATGGGCCAGCCGGATCGTGTGGTCGGATATGGCTCTGTAGCCATCTTCCCCGGGCCCGGTCGTCCGGACCTGTCTGGTCTGGAGTTTGTCCAACCCTCCAAAAACGAAATCCCCTTTCAGCCCGCCGACAAAAAAGCCCTCTTGACGTTTGCCCGTCAGACATTACGACTATATTTCGATACTGAAACAGTCCCGATACCGCGGGGTTTCGATCCCCGGCTCTATCAGGTCCGGGGTGCCTTCGTAACACTAAAGAAAAATGGCAATCTGCGCGGCTGCATCGGAAACCTGGTTGCAGAGGGGCCGCTCTGCCGTCTCGTGGGTGCAATGGCCCTTCAGGCGGCTTTTAATGACCGTCGATTTACCGCCGTTCAACCCGAAGAATTGCCGCATCTTGAAATTGAAATTTCGGTACTGACACCACTCCATCCAATATCCAAAGCTTCGGAAATCGTCTTGGGGCGCGATGGGGTTGTCCTCACCAAGAGCGGACATTCAGCGGTCTTCCTACCCCAAGTAGCCAAGGAACAGGGGTGGAGCCGCGAGGAAATGTTGGCTCAGCTTAGCCTGAAAGCTGGATTGCCCGCGGAGGCATGGAAAGAAGGCGCCAAATTTGAAGTCTTTCAGGCCGATGTTTTTCACGAATAGAATGATCCGATCCTTCTCCTTCCTGCCATTGTTCATGATCGGTTTCATTTCGATCCTCGCTCAGGTAATCCTTCTGCGCGAGCTGAGCGTAACTCTTTACGGCGTTGAGTTGATTTATCTGCTAGCATTGGGGGCTTGGCTGCTTTGGACAGCGTTGGGAACTGTTGGGGGACATTGGCTCGGAAGCAGCTCCTGCCGCGCCTTGAGTGCTCTCTTCTGCGGTTTCTCGTTCCTATTCCCTCTTGACATCATTTTCATCCGGGATGCGCGCCAGCTCATGGCGGGAATTCCAGGAGCATACCTGGACTTCCCCCAGCAAATGGCGGTAATTCTGATCAGCTTGTTGCCGATTAGTGCGCTGCTCGGCCTTCTCTTCCAGCGCGCCGCCCGTCTTTTTGCCGACCATGGCCGCTCCCTGGCCTCCGCATATGCCGTGGAGAGTCTTGGAGGCGCCTTGGGTGGATTGACTTCATCATTGATGTTGCGATTCGGGATGCCCAATTGGGCCCTCGCGCTTTGGTGCAGCCTAGCCGGTCTGGGAGCAGCATTCATCCTTTTGAAACGCCCTTTTCCTTTCTACGGGATTTTTGTATATTCCTTGATTTTCCTTTTGCTGTGCGGCGCTTTGATGTATGTCCCTCCAATCGACTGGTGGATGACTTCATGGAACCACACTGCTTTGCTGGATAGTCAGGACACTCCTTATGGAAGAATTACTTTGACGCGAAGTTCCGGACAGGTGTCTGTTTATGAAAATGATGTTTTCTGGTTTGAAACTGAAGGTTATGGCGCGGAAGTTTTCGCTCAACTCGCGGCGCTGCAGCATCCGTTGCCGAATAAGATCCTGATTCTGGGCGGCGGGCTGGAAGGCTTGGTGGGCGAGGTTCTGAAGCATCATCCTTTGAGAATCGACTATGTGGAAGTGAATGAGAGGATGTATCGTCTTGTGAGCCGGCATCTCCCTCCATCGTTTCTTGTTCCGTTCAAATCTCACCTCGTCAGAATAATATTCGAAGATCCGCGTCACTTTTTGAAAAGCGCTGAGCCCTACGATCTTATTTTGGTTGGCATGGGGGAGCCCTCCTCCGGGCAGGCCAACCGTTTCTACACGCGCGATTTTTTTGAACAATGCTCTCGCCGCCTCAATCCTTCCGGCGTGATCGCATTCCGCCTCCGGTCCCTGGAAAATTACTGGACTCCCGCGTTGCGTCTGCGCAATGCCAGCATCTGCCGGGCGTTGGGGGAAGTATTTTCGCACAACCTCATTTTGCCCGGCGATACCAATTACATTGTTGCCTCCAATCAAAGACTCCCGGAGGTCCCAGAAATTCTCATTGACCGAATGGAAAGCCGCAAGCTCACTCCTCGTGCGCTAACCCGGCCTTACATTCAATATTTATATACCAATGACCGGGTGGCTGAGATTGCCGCCACCATAAAGGCCACGCCAGCGCCCCCAAATCTGGATGAAAAGCCCGTCGTCTATGAGTTCACTCTTCTGCTTTGGTTATCCAAATTCTTTCCTTCACTGATGCATCAGGACGTTAATACACTTTTCCCCGCGACATTTACGCCAGGCATATGGTCAATGGTATTTTTGTTCAATCTTGTCGTACTTTTTTTCTTGTGCCGGTTTCACCGATGGGCCAAGCGTCTGTTACTGGCCGGCATTGCGGGATTTTCTGGGATGGCCTTGGAAACCGTCTTATTCCTCTATTATCAAGTCAAGAGCGGCATCCTATATCAGGATATGGGAATTCTTTTGACTTGCTATATGCTCGGGCTTACCCTGGGAGCCTGGGTGGTGGACCGCTACGCGGATAGAAGTGGTCCGATTCCTTTTTACAAGCGAGCTTTTTTGCCAATCGTGGTCCTTCTCATGGCCGCATTTTCTTTCGCTACGGGGGGAGCCATTCATGCAGGCGTACAAGCGAACCTCGTTTTGGCTGGCAGTCTTCAATTTCTGGGAGCGGCGCTGGCTTCGGCTCTTTTTGCTTTTGCCAGTTTCGAACCTAAAAGCAATCAAAAAAAGCTTATATCTCCACTCTATTCCGCCGATGTAATTGGAGGAGCCGCCGCATCGCTGCTGGGCAGCTTTTGGTTTATCCCAATTTTAGGCCTTTCCTGGACAACCTACGGAATAGGCATCCTGGTTTGCTTGTTAATACTGGACGCGTGATAGGGCTAAAGGGCTGGTTTTCCGGCCAAAGAAAAATATAAATGCTTTTCCTTCTTCACGGTATAATACATGCGATTTAGCTTGTTCTAGAGGCTTTGGGGAAAATTGGCTCGGCGACAATTTAAAGGAGAAGGTCTAATGGCGCGGATCCTTGTGATAGAAGACGATTCCATGCTACGCCTTATGCTGCAGCAGATGCTGGAACACAATGGCCACAACGTATTAGTGGCCTCGGATGGAATGGAAGCGACCCGCCTGTACCAGAAGCATTCCGACATTGACCTGATTGTCACCGATGTCCTGATGCCGGAAAAAGATGGCCTGGAAGTAATTATGGAGATCCGCAATAAACTTCCCCAAGTAAAAATCATCGCCATTTCCGGTGGCGGCCGCATTTCCCACACCGATTATTTGATCGCCGCCCGGCGCCTGGGCGCCCACGCCACACTTTCCAAACCTTTCGCTCGGCAGGAATTGATGGATGCAATCAATTCTTTGCTGATACCTCCTAGTGATTGATTCATTATTCTCTCACTTTTAATTGCACCCCGAATGGCGATCTGAGGCGCAGCCTCGCCGTGGTCAATAGGCAGTAGACGATCTCGGCAACCAGAAAAAAGTTGCACTCCTTTCCTGACTCCTGAATCCTGGCCCCTGGACACTTCAAAGAAGCCACGCATTACAAAAGCTTGACTCATTTACCCACCATTTTGATCGTCAAGACGGATTACCGCCCTGGAATCCTGCGATGCGCCCTAGGGCGTGAAGTGGCTGCCACCCATTAAAACGCCCGGCAAAATTTTATATTACCGCTGGCTCAATCGCCGCAAAAAAATTAGGAACGGGAGCGACTTCGCTTGTTTTTGGGGTGCGGGATTTTTCTGTCTGGCCGAAAGGGATTTCCCGAAAAACCGGCGTGAAGGAGGATTGTACGAATTCCCGCAGACGCCCCGCATCCCAGCCGAAGTGGATCAGCAACGATTCGGCGGCTTTGCAGAGCAGTTCCGTGTATTTCTCCACATCGTAGCAACAGGCGCCATCCAGCAGCGTGTAGGCACGAACTTTTTCACCCGGCACACGTGACCGGGCATTCAGGTAAACCAGTTGAATCCGTTCTCCGGGCTGCAGTACCATCCCTCGGCTGCAGAGTTGCTGGCTGGCAATGGCTTCGATGCTGGCTTTTTCATAGGAATCGGGGGCGCGGCTGAGTCGCCGGCTGAGCACCAGATCTTCAAAAGGGACTCGCCCATTCCGCAAGTCATCCACTGCCTCTAGCAACCGGTCCAGCAAAGCAGGAATTTGATCGGAGCACTCTTTCAAATTTTGGCAACTCTTCCACAAGGCCAGCATTCCCGCCTGTGTCCGCTGGACAAAACGGGGGCTGTCAGAACGGCGGACTTCAATGCCGCGCAGTTTAAATTCACCGTCTTCATAAACACCAAAATAACGGTTCGGCACCGGCTTGTCCGGATTCTGCCGCGAAGGAACGAAGTTGATCCAATGAAAGATCCCCTCCAAACTGATGGACAGGTCAAGTTCCCGCCCAATTTCCTCCGCCAACCGCTCGTATTCCAGAGGTGTGATGCCGGGCTGGGTGATCCAGAGAGAATCCGTCAAGGCATGAATCAGCCGGAAACCGCGAGGTTCCACCAGTTCCTTGGCCCGCAGGAGCATTTCGCGGCCAATGGCCGTGGTGCTCTCGTGGGCCTCAATCTTGCCAAATCGGGCGTTTTTATAACCCAGATAACCAAAACAGGTGACGAGCATCCATTTCAAGGCACACTGGCGAAGGTTTGCTGTCCGGCGTTGCTCCGGGTTCGGAGCGGTCTTCTTCTGGCGCTTGTACTCCAATCGCTTGGCCAGCACGGTTTTCAGCGTCTGGGGAATCAGGCCCGCTCTTTTCTGGCAAACCCGATAGAGTGTTTCAGGAACCCGCGGCGCCTCCGGACAACAGTGGCAATTCAGAGTTTCCGGACTCAAGTTATATTGAACCATAATGCTGGGATACATGCTGGCAAAATCCAGTTCCGCCACGTTTTCATGCATACCCGGAACCGGCTGAAAAGTAAGGCCTCCCTTGTCGATCGTTAACAGCTCTTCGGCTGTTTTAAATTCTTCCGCTTGAAATTTCCGATAAGGGATCAGATAGTTTTCCCGTAAAGCCACTTCCAGCTGCATGGCCGAAATACAGGTGCCGGTGCTGACCCGAGCCAGCCGCTGCACAGGGATCTTGGCCAAACGGGCCAATTCCAGCAACCCCTCCAGCCCGGCTTCGTGCATCACAAAACTGTTGGTCCGGTCGATGTGCCAGCGCCCCCGAAAATCGATTTCCGGCGCCACATAAAAAATTTTGCCATAACTAAAATAGCTCCGGCCTTTCAGCCCCTGCAAGTGTCCGCGGTTTTCGCGGTCAAAATCAATTTTCAAGTGCTGGCGTCGCGCCAGTTCCCACAAGCGGGGCAAAATAAACGAATCGCCCCAATCGGTAAGAATCAAATGGGGATCGTAACGCCGCAAGATGCGGATGAGCGCTTCCACCACGGCAGTCTCTTCCCAAACGGTCTGTTCCCCATCCATTTCCAACACTAGCGGCTGGCTGCGGCCATGGGCCGGATTATATCGCTCTCCTTCCGGTCGAATCGCCAAAACCCGCAAAGGGGGCAAGGCGTAATCCGTATCCGCCGGGGAGTCGTGGACTTGGTACTCGATCAATTCCCTTTCCGGATTGATTCCAGCGGTGATTTGACATGAAGGGAAGAGGCCGGAGGAATAGAAAAAAAGCTGCGGCAGTGGAATATCGCAAGTCCACGGATCCAGTGAACGATTCCCGCGCAAAACTCGGCGAACCAGCGGCACATAGTGAAGTGGATTGATCACTTCCACTTCCAAAGCAGTCAGGATATCGTTGGAATAAAATTCCCGCTTATCCACCCAGGCAAGACGAATAGCCGCTCCCATCTTCTCCAGCCAACGCATGGTTGGACTCAGTTCACTGGCCCGCCCTGTCAGATAAAAGGCCGGATGATAAGGCCGATGACACAGATGCATACCACCTTGGCCATCCAGAATCCAAAGGATCATTCCCCCGGGCCCTGGGTAGGCGTCGAATAGCCAGCCGGAAATCTGCGGCATTTTTGCTCTCCAACCAAAAGGTCCATAAAAGCCGCCACCATACGTGCATCTTTCGCATTACGACAGTTGGCGGCTCCCCCAATTTTCAATTCAAGATTCAACTGCACACGGCAGTTCCCTATCTTAGCTTCAGCCATGCGATCCATTTTCGACCGTACAATCCGGCAAAGCTGCAAGCGGGTTCGACTGAACGATAACCGGCACACGCTCCTGCAAGCGGAGCAAATCCCGCTGCAATTCAATCAGCATAGCCACCAGGATCGGTTCCATGGGGATCGGCATGGAAGCATACGCCATGGCGTGGGCATGATACTGGGCCCGATCGAACAGACGATCGAGAATCATCTGGTCTTCCCGGCGCAAGGCCCGGCGAAACTTGCCCCAATGTTCCGCCTGTATCTTTTGAATCAGTTGTGTCGCAGTTAAAACTGTACGCCCCATAAATCCTCCTTCTTATACCCTTTCCGTCCATCACACAAAGGACAACGAGCAGTTATCAGATATCAGGTGGCAAATCGCAAAGAAGATGAGCAGCCAACGGGATGGATGGACTTTTCGCTTCGCACAAAATTTCTTTCGCTTGTTTCGTCCTCCGTTTCTCTCGAAACACTAGCAACCGATGGCCTTTTTCTTGACAGCAAAAGATTTGATCGGCCATTTCCGCCAACTGACCGACAAACCGCCGTTTGTGGGTCAGCGCCGGCTGTTGACAAACCAGCAAGAGGATTCCCTGTCCTCCAGACAGACGATCTAGCTCCTGCCTGAAAACCTGAAACAACGAGCGGGCTTCGTAAAGTGGGACATTCTCGTCATAAAAAGAAGTTAAAGGCCCCAGCAACAGGTAATCGCGGTTTCTCCGTTCTGTCTCATCCCTCGTCAAGTGACGCAGCAAAGAGAGCATCTGATGGGCGGTAAAACTCCGCGAAATTCGAACGCGGCGCAAATAGTCTTCCGGTCGCACCTTCACTTCTTGTGCCTGCCAGGAAATCAAAAACGGATCGAAAGCATTCGCCCCATCTAGTATCCAGAGGTCTTGTCCGGATGTGTTCAATCGCCGGTACATCACCTGCTGGGCCAGTCGCAAAATTTGAGAAGCCCCATGGAAAAGAATCCGTTGTCCCCAGTTCCCACGGCATCCTCCATCCGGACGGAGTCTTTCCATGGGATCCCCGGACATCGCAAGAATCTCTTCTTCCAACAAGTTCAAACCATCGGTCAGCCCCCGATTTTTTAAAGTCATTGTCAAACCGATGCTCCTCAACAACAAAGCGAATAAAAAGCGAAAATACCACCCAAACAATATAGACATTTGTCTATATTGTCAAGTAAAATTGTACCTAATTTCGTTTTCTCCAACGGTTTTTTAGTTTACAATGAGTTTGATTTTGCTGTATTTATGATACAAATCCAATTATTGAGCGGCATACTCTAATGCGGACAGTTCTGGCCGTGTTTAGGGTTGTGCTGGCTTCTACCCATTGAAAGCAGAAGTGACAGTCCAAGACTTAAAAAACAGTTCTGATGAAGAACTGATGGAGCGGATTAAACAGGGCCAAACTGAAGCGTTGGCGCTGCTTTTTGACCGGCATTACCGACTGGTTTACAGTGTGGCTTTACGGATTGTGCACGATCATGCGGAAGCAGAAGATTTAATGCAGGATGTTTTCTTGGAGATATACCGGAAAATAGGAAATTTTGATCAAAACAAAGGATCTGCCAAAACCTGGATTCTTCAGTACGCGTATCATCGCAGCTTAAACCGCCAGAAGTATTTGGCGTTGAGAAATAGTGGGGATTCCGAAGAGGTTTCCGAAATAGAAAGTTGGGAACTTAAGCAGAGCAGCAATCAATGGAATGGGTTGTCTTTCGAAGAGTGGGGACATGTCTTGAGGAAAGGATTTTCCCTGCTGAATGAAAAAGAACGCAAGACTTTGGATTTAGTCTACTTTCAGGGGTTGTTACTCAAGGAAATTGCCGAGGAATTAAGGGAGCCGCTGGGCAACATTCGCAACCATTATTATCGGGGACTGAAAAAAATGCGGGATTTTCTTACCGAGCAACCTGAAAAAAAGTGAAGTGGAATCATCTCTCAAGGAGACAATTATGATGTCATCGGGCGACATCAAACATGAGCGATTTAAAGAGTTGGGTGCTTTGGCAGCCTTGGGACAAATCAGTGCCGCTGAGTATCGGGAATGGAAAGAACATTTGGCCATTTGTCAGGAGTGTTGTTCGCTCCATCAGGATTTCGAGGAAATTCTCCACACTCATCTTCCTCTGATGGCCGCTTCCCAATCCTTGCTGGTGGCAAACCGGGAATTCCACCACACTCCGAAAGAGTATCTGCAACGCTTCCTCCGGCGGGCTCGTCAGGAGGGAATCCATATTGATTCCCCATCCCCAACAACCATCCCGGCTGTTTCGAATTGGCTTGATCGCCTGCGAACCTGGAAGTGGGATTGGCAACCACAATTTCTTGCTTATGGATCGGCTGCCCTCGTCTGTGTTCTGTCACTGGGATTTCTGGCTCATCAATGGCAATCCAATTACGTCGACAAATCCTCTGCCGATGCAGAAATAGCCAAACTACACGCGCAAATTGCCGAGTTAAAAACCAGCGGCAATGAATCCGGCAAGCGCGAGGGAACACCGCTCCTAAGCGAGCCATTGACTAGTTCAACCGACGAATCGGAATTGCGCGCACGCCTTTACAAGACACAGCGGGAGTACGAAAAAACACAAGCCCGCCTGAAGACGTATGAACAGAAATACCAACAAATGGACTCAGCTATAACCAAGCTGCAACAAGATCTCGGGGAGGCAAAAAACAAGGCCAAAGACGCCGACAGAGTCCATGAAACAGAGTTGGCTTTGAAACAAGCAAATGATGAATTGCATCGGTTGCGTCAAATTCGGACCGCGGATGCGGGTCTCCTTTCCAGTCAGCAATCCCAAATTCATGACCTATCGGCGCGCGTCAACACTTATGCGGCAACCATTCAACAACAGCGGGAGCTTTTAGACGTGGGCAGCGACGTCCGCGACATGATGCTGGCTCGAAACGTTCGCCAAATCGACATTGAAGATGTCGACAGCACAGGTAACTCGAACGCCCCACAGAGGATCGGCCGCGTGTTTTTGACGGAGAATAAACTCCTCATCGTTGCCTTCAATTTGAACAGGAAAAAGCTTCCAGCTAACTTATGCTATCAGGTTTGGGGGCAAAAAGAGGGGAAGCCCGGCGCTCCTTACAATCTAGGACTATTGAACCTAGATGATGAACGGCAAAATCGTTGGATTTTGAAGTTTGAAGGACCAAAAGTTTTGGCCGAAATCGATTCTATTTTCACTACGCCTGAACCGAAGGGTGGCAGCCCACGACCCAGTGGCCAGAAACTCATGTACGCTTTCATGGTCAGGTAGATCGCCGCAGCCGCCAATAATGGGGAAATTTGCTCATTAACATGATTGGATTTGGGGTGACCCATTGTGTATTGTTCGATCTTCCATTTTTCTTCGTCTTTTTTCACGCCGCCTTCCACCGACAGCGAGTAACTTTCTACGTCTATTTTCCCTGCTCGTTTGTGCTGTTACTTTTTTTCTAGTTCCGAAATTATTATTTGCCATTTCGACCGCTACCTTGACAGGAAGGGTTACTGACTCCATCGGAGGAGTGCTGGCCGATGTGGAGATTCTTGCAACTAATCTGGATATTAATGCCGCCTTTCCCGGCAAAACCAACAAGCTGGGCCTATATCGGCTGCCGTTGCTTCCCCCCGGCAATTATCGGATTATCATCCGCAAATATGGATTTCGCACTATTGTGAAACCGGGTATTCGTCTCCATCTTCAGGATATTATCGCTTTGAATTTTTCCATGCGGCCTGGTTCCGCGACCTCGAGCATCACGGAAGAGGGAGGGATTCCTCTGCTGCAGGCTGAAACCTCCATGCAGAGCATGACAGTGGGTCAAAACACTCTAAATGAGCTGCCTTCACTCACACGCAATCCATACGACTTTGTGACCTTAAGCTCCGGGGCGATCCCTATCAATGCGGACAGACTGGCGGGATTCGCTTTGAATGGTCAGCGGACGGAGAGTGGTAGTTTTTTATTGGATGGAAGCGACAACAACGATCCATATAATAGCGGTCCCGGGCAGATTGTTCCCTTGGAAGCTGTACAGGAATACCGTCTAGTAACGCATAACTTCCCCGCGGAGTTCGGAGGCAATAGCGGTTTCGTCGCCAACGTGCTAACCAAAAGCGGAATCAATGAGTGGCATGGCAGCTTTTTTTATTTTTTGCGCAATTCCCGGCTCGCCGCCAATACATATGAGAATAATGCCCGTGGGATACCCAAACCTGTTTTTTCACGACAACAGTTTGGGGGCTCTTTGGGCGGACCGATCATTTCAGATCGCATCTTCTTTTTTGCGGCATTAGAGCCGATCCTTGTCCGCAGTACTGCTACCTTGAGCTATTATGTCCCGACTCCTCAATTGCTGGCTGTCAGTTCTTCAGGGACCAATGCCATATTCAAAAAGTTTCCTCTTCCTTCCTCCTTGAACCAGGGGGATTTCAGCATTCGGACCGTCTGCCCTTATGGCTCAATAGTGTGTGGCGGCAAGTTGGGGACTGGATTCGTGACGCTGCCGGCATTTGTGTCCGCCTACCGAAATGGCCCGGTGGACGCGGGAGCCGGCTCTCCTCAAGACACTTACCTCTCCACATTGAAATTCGATTACTCTCCAAATGCCCGGACCAATTGGAATGCTCGATACGCATTTCAAAATATGAACCTGATGGCTACGGTAAGCCAACCCTATACAGCACAATTGGACCAAGCCTCTTCGATTCGGAATCAAAATGTGACTGTCAATTTGACCCACTTTTGGTCTGGCAACTTTTTCACTGAATCACGCCTTGTCTATAATCGTCTCAGCCAAAACAATCCTCAAACCCCATACAACGGATTCCCCTCCTTTGCGATTTCAGGGGATATTATTAGTGGCGCCAGCCGCTCTCTCTCCATCCCTTCGGGGCAAAATGGTTATGAAGGCGTTCAGAATATTTACCAATTCTATCAATCAGCCAGCTGGATTAGGGGTCGACACAACTTGAAGGGTGGATTCAATTGGATTCACCGACGGGATTTTCGAGTCCCCGCTGAAATTTCCATCACGAGAAGTAATTTCGGTGAATTTTATGACCTTCAAGGATTTGTGAATGGACTTCTCGCAAATTATCAGCTTTCCTTCGATCCCAAAGGACATTTCCCAGGCGAATCAGTGAATCCGCCATTTGAATCCTCCTCTTCATACCGTCAGTTTCGCAATACGGATTTGGGCTTTTTCCTCCAGGATACTTGGAAAAGCACACCTCGCTTGAGTATCTCCTACGGGATACGACACGAGTATTTTGGACAGTCCCATCGCCCGGGAGCAGAAAAGTCGCAAGATGCCAGTTTTTATTATGGAAACGCCAGCAACGTTTATGAGCGAATTGCCTCTGGAGAGCTGTTGCGGACCGTGGATGCTCCCGCAAATTATCGCAACCACTTTTACAGGCCGTCACTAGCCAATTTCGCGCCAAGATTTGGTGTCGCTTACGATGCCACTGGCAATGGAAGGACCGTTCTTCGAGGAGCCCTCGGAGTATTTTATGAACATCTTCCCGGTTTTACCGCTGAGAACCTGAATCCCCCTTCGCAGGGGATTATTCGCCTTACCAATGTTCCTTTGACAGCCGACTTGTTGAACAATCCATATTCCGTTTTCCCCAATGAACCGATTGGATTCCCCCCCAGCAGCATTACTCACTTCGATCAGGACTTGAAAACTGCTTATTCATTTCATTTCCATTCCAGCCTCGAGCATCAGCTTTCCCGTTCCTTTATCGTGTCCGCAGCTTATATCGGGAGCAAGGGTAGCCGGCTGTACCATTACGTCAATGAAAATCGCATTGGCAGCGGGATTTATTTAGACCGGTGTGCCTCGCAACCTTGCCAGGAGCGGCTATTTCCCCAGGCATCGTCCATGGTGGCCCTCAACAACCAGGGATTCTCAAATTATCACGCCTTTCAATTCCGCTTCGAAAGCGCAAACCTGCAGAATCTAGGAATTCAGTTCGGCACCAACTATACATGGAGCCATTCGATTGACAACTCCAGCTCCCTTTTGACCGCTGATTCCACCGGAGGAAATGTTTTATTCCCGTTGGATGCTTTTGATCCTTCTCTAGACAAAGGATCTTCCGATTTTGACTTGCGGCATCGTTGGATCGGCCATTTTATCTGGCGAATCCCTTATCCTAGAAGTTCAAATGGTTGGAAGCATGCTTTGCTTCACGGATGGGAGATCAGCACAATCCTCTCCGCACAAAGTGGACTGCCATTCACTATATTTGATAACCGCGTCCCTGACCGGGAAATTTCGGATGATACGAGGCCAATCGTAACCGGCCCGCTATCCAGCCTTACCGATAGTCCTAGCATGACCCCGGACAAACAAGCTCCTAATGCTTTTCTATATTTGCCGGTGAACCTGATCCGTTATCCCAATGGCAGTTGCATCCCAAACTCTTATCCATTGGCATGCCTGCCCTCCGTCAATGGGCCATATCAAGGTGCATTGGGACGCAATGTTTTTTCCCGTCCTGGATTGTTTTGGTCCAACCTTTCGTTCATGAAAAATATTGATCTTTCTGGAATCCATGGCCGGGAGGGGATTTCGCTTCAGCTGCGAGCGGAATTTTATAATTTTACCAACCACTCGAATCTGTATATCAAGCCGGATACCACCAACATTGCCGCGGCTTTTTTCAATTCCACCATGGGCACGGTCCCTGGCGTGGTGACTTCTTATGGAACGCCTGAACATGGTCCCCAGGAAGCCCGCCAAGTGGTATTCGGCATTAAATTGCTTTTTTGAAACAACTGTCCATACATCTCAATGCAGGTTTTTAATATGCGAAAACTAATGAATCCATTGAAGCTGCCACGCAGACAAATCATGGTCTGGTTTATAGAATTTGCAATTTGGACAATGGCTATTTTTGGACTTCTTCTTCTGGCGGGAGGAAAAAAAATCTGGCCTGCTGACCATTCCTCAAGATCCTCAGCGAAAAATCAAATTAAATCATCCCATCGTCTGCAGGATTCTTACGGACGGCTTTTATTAGGCTTCGAACCCAATCAAGGTCAAGCTCCCCCGGAGGTTCAATATCTTTCCCGGTTGCACAATGTCGGCCTATACGTTAAAAAACAGGAGTTTGAAGCAGAGTGGAGGCAGCCAGCGAACCTGCTCCCTCCCGCCAATGCTCGATTTCATCATAATCCGTTGCTGCCGAAATCCCCCGCGCGCGGGGAAAACTGCTCCCTGCAAATCCAGTTGGTTGGCAGCGCTGGGTCAGAGGATTTTGCTGCCGAAGTTCCCTTGGCCGGTCAAAGCAACTATCTGACAAGCGGGGACCCATCCCGATGGCATCTCAATATCCCTCGCTACGCCCGCCTTCGTCAAAAATCGGTTTACCCTGGGATCGATTTGCTCTTCTACGGTAATCCCTCACAGCTTGAATTTGATTTTGTGGTAGCGCCTGATTCAAATCCCTCCTCAATCGGGCTTCAGTTGATTTTGCGGGAAGGTTCAACTTTGAGGACTTCCTTTGAGCTTGATGAGGAGGGAAATCTTGGGTACTTCAATCAGGGTAAGAAGGTCCTCCTCCAAAAGCCTGTAATCTACCAAATGATCGCAGGTTGTCGTCATCCGGTGGAAGGCTCTTACTTTGTCAAAGAAGGCGGATTGATTGGATTTGAAGTGGGCAGTTACGATCGCTCAGAATCCCTGATCATCGATCCCGTGCTCTTTTATACCGCAACGGGAATCGGAGGTTTTGCAGTGGCCGCTGATGCTTCAGGCAACGCTTATGTGGCGGGGATTGCCGATCCGTTGTTTCCTGTTCCTCCAGGTGCTTTGCAGCCCACGCCTGGCGGCGGGACCTGCGTAATAGGACCGAACCAAATTCCCTGCGCCGACATTCTAGTGGCAAAATTGAATCCTTCCGGCACTGACTTGCTTTATGCGACTTTTTTGGGCGGAAGCGGCGCGGATTATGCTTATGGCATTGCAGTAGATTCGTCAGGCCATGCATATTTAACTGGAACCACCAATTCAATCAACTTCCCCACTACCGCTGGGGCTTTTCAGACTACTCACTCGGGGAAAAAATGCGGTGTGGGAAACTCTCTTTTCCCGTGCAATGAAACATTCGTCGCAAAATTGAATCCTGCGGGCTCTTCGCTGGATTATTCCACTTACTTGCATGGGTCCGCCGGCGGTCAGGGAGCATATGGGCTGGCAGTGGACATAGCTGGTCAGGCTTACATCACCGGGAATACAGAAAATGGCGATGGCTTTGTGACCAAACTGGATTCCAAGGGCTCAGCGGTGGCATATACACAGAGCGGGATCGGAGGATCCGCGATTTCTGTTTCTATCTCCGGGGAAGCCTTTGTGGCGGGACGCAAGGGAGCCCAGTCGTTTGTTTCAAAAGTCTCCGCGGATGGAAAACAAGTTCTCTTCTCCACTCAATTGGGTGGTTCAACCCCAGTTTATGCGGCGGCTCCAGAGGAGGTGGAGGCCATTACGGGAATTGCCGTGGATCCAGGCGGATTCGCCTACGTCACGGGTTATACCGCCTACCAGAATTTTCCCACAACCCCCGGAGTCATTTCGACTGGTCCAATTGGAGCTGGTTTTTGTGGCAATTCCATCTGTTTGGACGCATTCGTGGCAAAACTAAGCAATGATGGTCAGAAGTTGCTCTATTCCACCTACCTGGGGACGGAGGGGATCGACACTGGAAATGCCATTGCCGTGGATCAGGAAGGCAACGCCTGGATCGCAGGCGCGACCAATTCATCGAAGTTTCCCTACGCCTTGGACGCCGCCACATCTCAAGATGGCGGCATTTTCATCATCAAGCTGAATCCTCAAGCCACGCAGGTGTTGTATGCCGCCCTCTTGGGTTCTCACGAGCCGAATGAAAGCCCAAATTCGCTGGCCTTGGATCCCAATGGGACGGTCTATGTGACCGGAACGGCTGGAACTCATATGAATGCCACATCCGGGGCATTTCAGCGCCAGGGGAGCGGCATTTTTGTGACTAAGATCGCCACGGACGTCTCCGCCTTTGTCCCAGTGATACTCTCTTCGTCCGGATATAATTTTTCTTTTTATACTTCAGAATTGACTCTGGCCAACCGTTCATCCAATCCAGTTTCTCTCGAATATAGGTATTCGGCAGCCATTGGGGATGGCAGCGGTTCGGCCGTGGATATTCTAGGTGCCGGCAAACAGGTAGTCATTCCGGATGCCATTTCCTATTTGCGATCATTGAAAATTCCAATTCCTGAAACTGGCAATCAAGGCGGGACCCTGCGAATCCGGTTTAAGGATGTTCCCAATCCAAACGAAATCTCTGTATTGGTCCGGACCACCACCCTTTACCCACCGGGTCGTGCCGGTCTGGCCTATGGAGGTGTGCCAGAAGGATTTCATCAGCCGGTCTATTTGTGTGGACTCCGCCATGATGCCCACGACCGTTCTAATGTGGCCGTTCAGAATATGGGGACAGATTTGCAGGGAGATATCACGATTCGTTTGTCGGTCTTTTCCGGAGATCCCACCATTGACGTCCCCCCCCAAATTTATGAAGTCTCTTTGAAGCCAGGCGGGTTTAAACAGATCTCGGGAATTCTGCAAACGGGACCTTATATTCTGACCAATGGATATGTGAAAGTGGAACGAATTGGCGGCCTGGCTCCATATTACGCCTATGGCGTAATTAACGACCAGGTCACTTCCGACGGTTCTTTTGTCCCTCCGACTTTGGAGACTCCAAGCGTTATTCCTGGCGCCTTGATTATTCCTGACCTTGTCGAGACAGCATCATACAAAAGTGAAGTCGTTTTTACAAATTGGTCGGCCACCTCCCGCCGGTTCAAGATCAGTCTGCGCTCCGACGGAATTCAAAATTCCAGTTCTCTGGCTGAGATTGAACTCTTCTTGAATCCTGGTGAACAGAAGATTATCCCAGATTTTATTTCCTGGTTCCGGCAGAAGTGGTTCCCGGGAATTTGGGTTCCGGAGTCATCGGTAGCGACACCCCTATTGATTCTTCCATCCGAGGGCAGTCTGGATGGAGTCTTTGTGGGAGCCCGCACTTCTACTCCGACGGCCTACGGTGGTAGTTTCGGAGTATTTTACTCAGCCGTTGCTTCCCTAGATACATCCACGGGCAATGTCTGGATTTATGGTTTACAACAAAATGCCGAGAATCGCACCAATTTGGGGATTACAAATACTGCCTTGGCGGATGATCTGCCGGACGAATTTACTTTGGAGATCTTCGATGGAGCCACTGGCGCCTTGGCGGGAAAGATAGAAAATTTTCTTGTTGGAGCACGCCGGATGAGACAGATCGATTCGATCCTACGCCAATATGCCCCGGGAGTTCAACAGGGCTATATTCACATCGTAAGGACCCAAGGGAAAAATCCTTATGTGGCTTTCGCCATTATTAATGATGGCGATGGGCCTGGGTCGCGAACTGGCGACGGCTCTTTTGTCTCAAGCTCAAATTCCGAATAGATTGAGCGCAAACGATGGGGTGATTTTTTTTGGTCTTTCGACTTATTTCGATAGGCAATAAATTTTATTCCCTCCTGACGCAAAGAAATGGGCGCGCTTGCATCGACCGGCAAGATTTTTGGGAGATTCTTCAATGTGTCCTGTTGAAAAGAGCGGTAAACTTTGTCGATTTGATTGCATTACACAGTTCATCAGTCAAACCATCAAATCAATTGTGCTGATCGAATTCGTCAAATTCAACGCTCAATGGGTCACTCCGTTATTTCAATGCCATCGGTTCGGATTCCTCACCTTTTTTTAAATCCCAAAATTGATTTTGGTCAAGAAGGAAATTGCTCTTTCCAATCGACACTTCCCCTTGCGCGATTACTGCCCCCTGTGAAAAATCCACCCCCAAAAAGAAAAAGGGGAAATGACCTCTAAGAAATCATTCCCCCACTATTCTGACCACAAAAACAACTGTGGATACTAATCTGGCTCCCCAGGTAGGACTCGAACCTACAACCCTCCGGTTAACAGCCGGATGCTCTGCCATTGAGCTACTGAGGAAAAAACACACCACGAAACAAGTTGGTAATTATAATCATTCACCTTTGATTGTCAACAGTTGTTTTTGTAAATGGCAGTAAAGGCTATTCATTGTTCCTCATCTAAAAAGGGGAAAGAAGGATTAAGGAAGGCCCTGCCCATTTCATGCAACCTCTCCTGAAGTCAACCAGCCCATTGAACAGAGTGTTTTTGCGGCAAGGAGCAGCCTGTTTTATCTATATCTAAATTCAGGGCATAATTTATAGCCTCCCTGCTTATCAATATAGTGGAAAAAGAATTTATCGGCTTTGAGGCTTTTGCGCATGATTTTTTGGAACTATTTTCGGTGACGTAACGTATTTTAATACTGTTATGAGACGACTATACTCATTTTATGCAGACGCTGCACGAATTGCCTTTCAATCTATTTTTTCGCACAAATTGCGTGCTTTTCTGACTCTCCTGGGAATAATTATCGGTGTTGCATCCGTAGTTGTCGTAGGTGCCTCCATCAGTGGCCTCAATACTTACGTTTTGCAAAATGTCACCAAAATGCTGGGCGCCGACACCTTTTATATTACTCGCGTGGGAGCCGTGGGCCGTTTGACTGATGAAGAATGGGAAAAAATGGTCCGCCGCAATAAAAAAGTCAAATGGGAAGAACTGGATTGGATCCGCCAACAATGCACCACTTGTACCACTGTCGGGGCGGAACAACACAATCAGGCCGATTTGAAACAGGAAGGTGAAGAGCTATACGGAACGCATGTAATGGGAGTCACCTCGGAAATGGCCCAAATTCGCAACATGACATTGGCAGAGGGTCGTTTCTTCATTCCCTTTGAAGTAGATCACGCCATGTTCCTTTGTGTAATTGGCATGGATGTGAAAGAAAAATTCTTCCCTCACGTGGATCCAGTGGGGAAGACTCTTCGAGTCAAAGAATACCCATTGCAGGTGATCGGCGTGGAGTCCAAGCTGGGCTCGATGTTTGGTGGTTCATTGGACAATAATGTCTATATTCCCCTGACCACTTTTGAGCGGATATTTGGGAAGAACCAGAGTATTGGAATTCGCGGCGCGGCCCCCAACCGGGAAGCATTCCCATTTACGATTGATCAGGTTACGATACTCATGAGGGCCTTTCGCGGATTAAAGCCAAAAGATGAAAATAATTTTGTTATCCTTGACACCTCGCAAATCAATAGCGAAGTCGACTCTTTTACTGGCGCCATTGCCATGGTCGTCACGCCGATTACCCTGATTTCCCTCGTTGTGGGGGGAATTGTCGTGATGAACATTATGCTGGTGAGCGTCACCGAACGAACTTTTGAAATCGGGCTTCGCAAAGCGATTGGCGCCACTAGGCGTCAAGTCATGACGCAATTTCTCATTGAATCCTCCGCCTTGACTTCGATTGGAGGAGTGCTCGGCCTCTTACTTGCGGCGTCGATTTCATGGATTATAAGAGTCGCCACCCCAATCCCGATGACGATTACAGTCGGATATATTTTGTTGTCGCTGCTGGTTTCCGGGGGAATCGGCATGATCGCCGGAATTTACCCGGCATTCAAAGCCTCTCGGTTAGATCCAATTGTCGCCTTGGCTCGGACCGGTTGATGTTTTTTGTTTCATGTTTCATGTTCTTGATTGCCCAAAGAAAAAATGTTTGATTCGGGATCACTCTCATGTTCGGAAAACTAAAAGAGACCAATTGGTATAAAAATTTAAGCGGAACACCCAAAGAAAATGTGCTGATGGCCCTCGCCAATTTGCGCAGCAATAAAGTCCGCAGTTTTTTGACGGTGCTGGGTATAGTTGTGGGTGTATTGACCGTTGTCGTTATTGCTTCCATCCTGACTGGAATGCGCAAGAATGTGGAAGTCTTGGTAAATGAATTCGGGGCAAACAATATTTGGGCTTTCCATCTCACAACCGGCCCTCATTTGGGCAATCGGGATCGAAAAGAATGGACTCGCAAGACCCTGACAGTCGAAAATGCAATAGCTCTGAAGACACAAACGACTGCCATCCAAGATGTTGCTTGGGTCCAGTTTGACATTAGGACTGATAGGACCATGACGTATGGCGGAAATACCTATAAGCAGGCCAATCTACAGGCTACTTCGGCAAATTATGGAGAATTGACTCATCTCACCATTGAACAAGGACGTTATATCAGTGAAATGGATGACATGCACCGCCGTGATGTCATGGTCATCGGCCCAGATGTCGTCAAAGCATTGTTTCCCAATGTGAACCAGATTACAGGCCGGGAAATCATGATGGGAGGGCGACGGTATGAAGTGATTGGAGTATTAGAGAAACGCAAAGGCAGCTTTTTGGGTGAAAGTGAAGATGATAGCGCCGTTTTCATCCCTCAACGGACTGCCTTAAAGTTTTCCCCCAAAGTAGAATATCTGCTTCTCATGATTGGCGCAAAGCCTGGACAAATGCCAGCGGCGCTCGAACAAGCAGAGGAAATTTTGCGGCGTGAGCGGGGAGTCAAATTTAATGAGCCCAATAATTTTGATCTCAGCACAGCGGATCGACTAATGCAACAATTCGATTCGATTTTCGCCGCAATTGGAATGATCGCCATCGCCATTTCCGGAGTTGGTTTGTTGGTCGGGGGGATTGGAGTAATGAATATTATGCTGGTTAGCGTGACGGAGCGCACCCGGGAGATCGGAATCCGCAAGGCGATTGGAGCCAAGCGTAGAGATATTGTGACTCAATTCTTGTTTGAAGCCATGACCCTCACGGCAGTGGGAGGAGTGATCGGAATTATATTATCCATGGTCACGAGCCTGATTTTGATGTTCGTACTTCCCGACATGCCTTCGTCAATCCCCTCCTGGGCCGTTATTGCAGGATTATCGGTCTCCATCATGATTGGCTTGATATTCGGAGTCTGGCCGGCGCGGCAAGCCTCCAAACTCGACCCAATCGAGTGTTTGCGTTATGAATGATTCATTGTGCCGGATTGGAACAGCGGCCAGCCCTTGCTTTGATTTTTTCTCAACTCGATTAAACTAATTCAATCCTTTTTAAGCAGGGTGCATCTCCTTTTGGGATCGATCGGCATCGATTATGATGAACCGCAATTTCGATTGCGATGCCGATGCCTACAAAAGGACATCCGAATCCTTATATCCTCTCCAATATTATCATCGTGCTGTCGAAATCCCCGCCGAGCTTCAAATTCAGCCCCTGATTCATCAGGAAGGAACCACTCGCTTCGGTTTGAGTTTCAGTCATTTTATCGTCAATGGTCTGAATCTTATACTTAGCAGCGGGATCCAAGCCTTTGAAATAAACGGGGGGCAACAAGCGGTTGAATTGCTGGGCCTGCCGAAAAGCAAAAAGAACAGCCTGTTTTCCATCCTCCGAAACATATTGATTAGCGGTTGACTCCCCTTCCCTTGGCGAGGAGAGCCGATACAATTTGCCCTGTTGCACCGTCCCACGAATCTTCTTGTAAGTGGAAACCATTTTGGTTGCCAGCGCAAAATCTTCATCTTTCCATTGATTCAGATTGCTGCCAATTCCAAGGGCGCCTTGCATAGCAACCAGGAATCGATATTTGAGCGGAGTGATGCGTCCATTCATATTCGGGACATCGGTAACCCAATCCATCATCATCTTCGGCGCATAGGCGAAGCTGAATCCTTCCTGAATTCGCAATCGGTCGAAGGCTTCGGTATTATCAGACGTCCAAACCTCGTCGACCCGCTTCAAAATTCCGAGGTCGACCCGCCCTCCGCCACCTGAGCAGGATTCGATCTCAATCTTTGGGTATTTGGCCCGAAGTCGATCGAAGATTTCATAGACATTGTTGACATACTTGACGTAGATTTTCTTTTGCTCTTCTTTCGGCGCCTCCCCCCAACCGGGTTCCGTGAAGTGTCGATTCATATCCCATTTCAGGAAAGCTATATTAGGATTTTCCGCCAACAGTTTTTCCAACACGGCATAAATGTGCTCTTTGACTTCCTGCCGCGCCAAATTAAGGATGAGCTGATTTCGCCCTTCCGTCCTGGGTCTGCCTGGGAAATTGATGGCCCAATCCGGGTGCTTTCTATATAGATCACTGTTGGGATTAATCATTTCCGGTTCCACCCAAAGCCCGAATTTCATCCCCAGGTTATTCACCGCATCAATCAATCCGTTTAGCCCTTGGGGAAATTTTTTCGGATTTACGACCCAGTCTCCCAAGCCGGCTCGATCGTCATTACGAGCGCCAAACCAGCCGTCGTCCATGACAAATAACTCGACTCCGATTTGGGCCGCTTTTTCCGCCAAGCTTTTTTGTCCGGCTTCATTCACGTCGAATAAAGTCGCTTCCCACGAATTATAAAGAACTGGCCGAGGATGTGGATTCGTCCTGTCTGGCGCGAGAACTTCCCGCTGAAAGCGGTGAAAAAGGCGCGAAGCCTCGCCAAATCCCTGATCGGTGTAACCTCCGACGAAGGCGGGAGTCTCCAATTTTTCTCCAGATCTTAAAAGGTAACCAAAATCAAAATCATTATAGCCACCAGTCACCCGGACCTGTTGATTAGGGGTCTGCTCGATCACCAACTTCCAGTTGCCACTCCAACCGATGGCTCCAAACCAAACGCGGCCATTGTCTTCGTTTGCCTGCCCCCGATAGTCCAGAGCAAACCAAGGATTGGCCTGATGACTGGTGTTGCCACGCCGGCTTTCCAGCACCTTTTTGCCAGGATGAACCTCTTCACGCATCAACTGTGTTTCGCCCGCCCACCGGCCGGTCAGGTAACTCAGCCGATACCCTTCGCCAAATGGCATATACCAAACTCCGCTCTGAGCACTCTCTAGCAAAACCGCCTGTCCCGTTTTGTTTTCTATTTCCGTCTGTTTCTGAATCAAATCACATTTGGGAAAGACAACATACTTCAAACTTACATATAACTCAGATTGAATATCTTTGAGACGAATCGTCAATTGATCATGTTCCACCTGATGGGAAACATATATCAAAACCAAATCACGAACTCCATCATTGAAAGTCACCTTCAGAGCTGGCTCGGAATAACGCATCCCGCCCCAGCCGGGGTATTCTTCAGGTGTCATACCCTCCCGATTTTCAAACGCATAATCGTCCCGGGTCTTGGCCACATCAAAATCCTGATCTTCCTGGATCCTGCCGCCCCAGAAGAGATTCTGCACGGCGTTGAGTTCATTGATGCCCAAAGCATAAGAGGAATGATCGGTCTCCAAAACCCAGATTTTCTTTTCGGACATATAACGAACAGAGCCTAAACCATCCGCCCCAATAAGGCAGCCACAGATCCCAGGCAATAGAGTAACGATCATGAATATAGACCATCTGAATTTCCCCAACGCTCTCATATTTCTCTCCCACTTTTCATTTCTGGCGGCGTGATTTCCTTTACTTTTTAGCCTCCAATCCAACGGCGATCCAAACCATTGCTCAAGATTGCTCGTTCTTCCCCTCAAAATTCTCAAGGCAATCTCTCCATCATTTCGAAGCAAGTCCGCGCATTGTGATACGGGCATTTCCAGGGACCGACTTTACATTGTTCCTTTTCATAACCATCGTTGTAAGGAAGACCTTTGCGATTCAAGCGGCCAAACCACTCGCCATATTTTCGATCAACAAATTTTGTCTCGATAAAATTCCAAATCTGCCGCGAAGAGTCTAAGAAGCGCTCGTCTCCGCTCATTTGATAAGCATTATAGAATCCAACTACAGCTTCCGCATGGGCCCACCAGTGTTTGTCGGGATCCACAATTTTCCCGTCTTCGGCTTCATAAAATAAGCCACCCTCTTCATCCAGACCCTCTTCATTTACAGCGGCCGCCATTCGCAAACCCACTTGTTGGCAGCGTTGAACCAGAGAGTCCACTCCCAGGACCTGAGCGGCTTCCACCAGCAACCAGCTTCCTTCTATGTCATGTCCAAAAGAAACCACATGAGAGAGCGATTCCCAATCCGGATCAAAAAACAATTTGAAGTGGGAAGTCTCGGGATCGACAATGCAATTCAAAGTCACATCTACAAGTTTTTCCTGTTTTCTCCTCAAGCCAACATCATCCCAGACGCGGAGCAGATTTGTATAAGCCTCCATGATGTGCAGATGAGTGTTCATAGACTTGGCGCAATTCATATCCTTTGCGCTCAGCCGCATATCGGCCAATTCCATCCAATCGCGCCCCAAAGCCTCAAGATAGCCCTGATGATGGGGATCATAGCTGTGAACTTCAATTTTTTCATACAACTCGCGAGCCACCTGCAGGGCGCGAGATTCGCCGGCAGCTCGATAGAATTCCGACAGGGCATATATGGCAAACGCCTGGGAATAAATCTGTTTTCGGTCACTGATCGGAATTCCACGATAATCGAGCAACCAATAAATGCCACCGAATTCCTTATCCCAAAATTTATCCAAAAGAAATCGGAAGGCATGATGAGCCATATCCAAGTAATGCTCGTTCTTGAAAATCCTGTAAGCCGTTGAGTAAGTCCAAAGGACTCGGGAACAAATCACAGAGGCTTTGGGAGCCTCCTTGAAAACCTGGCAATCATTCGTCACCAGACCATAAATGCCGCCATATTCGTCATCGCGAGCATATTTGATCCAGAATGGAAGAATGTTTTCTTTTAGTTCCGCTTCGAAAGTGGACCGCTGATAGGCAATGGATTTTTCGTTGATCATGGAATAGCAGCAGCTCCTAAGTTGAGCATTGAAATAAAGCAAAGGAAGGCAATTCCAAATCGTGGCCGAACCCTCCCAAAAAAACACACGGATTGCGGTGAAAGACATCCCTCAGTCAAGGCCGTTGTTGTCTTCGAACAACGTAAAACCCGCCCAACATAATTTAATACTTATCGGTAGAGTGCAGATTAAATATAGGCAGTCACTTTGACTTTCGCAATTCCTTCCGGCGGGAGGGGCACAATATTGCCTTCCACGGGAACACCATCGACGATTACCCTTTTCCTCTTTCCTTTTCCCGCACGTTGTACCGCAATTTCATATCTAATCCCCCGGTAGATGCGGACAGCTTCAAATCCACTCCAGCTGGAGGGAAGGACCGGGTCAATCATGAGTCCATCCAGGGTCGGTCGAATCCCGAGAATATGCTGGGTGATGGCCACATAATTCCAAGCAGCAGTCCCGGTCAACCAGGAGTTCTTGGCCTCTCCGTGGGTAGGGGCATCGCATCCGGCAATCATCTGTGAATAGACATAAGGCTCACAGCGATGAATTTCGCTGATCGCCTCCCGCGCGGAAGGGTTGATGCGCAAATAGTAATCATGAGCGCGGTCACCATGGCCTACTTGGGTTTCCGCGATCATGATCCACGGATTGTTATGGCAAAATATTCCGGCATTTTCCTTGTAGCCGGGGGGATAAGAGGAAATTTCTCCATACTCAATGTAATAGTGGGAATAAGCGGGTTGTTGTAAGACGATACCGTGCGGCGTGGCCATCATTTTGTTGACGGAATCCAGCGCCCTCTTCGCCAAATCGTCCCCCAATCCAATCCCGGCCATGATGCATATACCCTGAGGCTCAATAAAGATCTTTCCTTCCCTGCATTCGTTTGAGCCTACTCGGCGTCCAAAATCATCATAGGCGCGAACAAACCATTTACCATCCCAACCGTGTTCATGGACTACGGAATCCATCCGGGCCGCCTCTTCGCGATATTGAGCCGCCTCTGCCTGCAGGCCGCGCCGTTCAGCCAGCGCAGCCATTTCTTTGGCAGCCAGCACAAACAGACCGGCAATAAACACCGACTCAGCCACTTTGCCGTCCTTGTTAGTCGTGGTCTGAAATGATTGGCCCGGCGTATCGGAAAAACAATTCAAGTTGAGACAGTCATTCCAGTCAGCTCTTCCAATTAAAGGCAATCCATGAGGTCCCAATCGTTCCAGCGTGTACCTCAGGCTCCGCCGCAAGTGTTCATACAGAGATGTCGCGTTCTCCAGATTGTTATCGTAGGGAACCATTTCATCCAGGATCGTCCAATCCCCCGTCTCTTCGAGGTAGGCCACAACCCCCAGAATTAGCCAGAGAGGGTCGTCATTGAAGTTGCCGCCGACGTCGTTATTTCCACGCTTGGTCAGGGGTTGATACTGGTGATACGCTCCCCCGGCTTCAAGCTGAGTGGCCGCCAAATCCAGAACTCGTTCCCGGGCTCGAGCGGGGACCATATGTACAAAACCTAGCAAATCCTGATTGGAATCGCGAAAGCCCAAACCACGCCCAATGCCGCTTTCATAAAATGATGCCGATCGGGACATATTAAATGTGGCCATGCACTGGTAGGCATTCCAAATATTCACCATCCTGTTTGTATGTTTGTCGGGAGTTTTCACCTGCAGAATTCCAAGCAATTGTTCCCAATGTTTTTTCAGCTCGATAAACGCAGCCTCCACATTCTTTTGATCCAGATACCGTGCTATCAGGGGCTTGACCGATTTCTTGTTAATGGTTTGTGCCTCCGGTGGATCAAATTTCTGATCCTTTGGATTCTCCTGGTAGCCCAACAGAAAAATGACTTCCTTGCTCTCTCCCGGTTTGAGGTTGAATTTGATGTGGTGGGAGCCAAGGGGAGCCCAACCATGAGCCACCGAGTCAAATGATTTTCCCCGTTCCACGGCCGCCGGACAATCCCAGCCATGATAGGGACCCAGGAAGACATCCCGCTGGGTATCAAATCCCGCCAGTTTCTCTGAACAGGCAAAAAAGGCAAAATGATCCCTCCGCTCGCGGTATTCCGTCTTGTGATAAATCACTTCGTCTTCAATTTCCACCTGGCCAATACTAAAATTTCGCTGGAAATTGGTTTGATCGTCCCAAGCATCCCATAAGCAAAACTCGACGCTGGAAAAGACCGACAATTTGCTCTTCTTTTTTCTCTGGTTGGTGACTTTTAATTTCCAAATTTCCAAATTTTCGCCCAGCGGAACAAAATAGCAGGTTTCAGCTTGAATTCCGTCATGGGTGGATCCAATGACGGTGTATCCCATCCCATGACGGCAACTGTATTCTTTGATTTTGGACTGGGTGGGCTGCCAGGAAGGAGACCAAAACTTTTCCGACTGATTGTCGCGAAGGTAAATATAACGCCCTCCTAAGTCGAAGGGGACATTGTTATAACGAGACCGAGTAAGGCGGCGCAAACGGGCGTCACGATAAAAAGAATATCCCCCCGCGGTGTTGGAAATGAGGCCGAAATATGCTTCACAACCCAGGTAATTGATCCATGGGAGAGGCGTGTCGGGCCGGGTAATCACATATTCCCGCCGCTTATCATCAAACTTTCCAAAACGCATAAACGCTCCTCATTTTAGAATTGAAGTAATGCCCACCTTGAGTAAAGATGAGGCAGTTTTTGGTCGAAGCTCCCGGGGAGATAAAATCCAAAATAATAGAATCGACTATATCATAAGGGTAAAAAAAAAGTCATGGGAGAAGGGGAGACCTCGGAAAAACATGCTTCCCCTTATTCATTCTCATGGGAAAGGATTGGAGTGTGAGCTTCTTAGAACTAATCAAATCTCGTCACTCGGTTCGTTCATTTCAAAGGCAGGAAGTTGAGGCGGAGAAAATTCGACTCATTCTCGAAGCCGCTAATTTAGCACCATCCGCGGGCAATTTGCAGGCATATGAAATTTTCCTTGTCGCCAGCCAAAACAAGCGGGATGCCCTGGCCCGAGCGGCCTGGATGCAGAATTTCATCGCTTCGGCTCCCCTGGTTCTGGTTTTTTGCACCCATGCAAAACTGGCGGAAGGAAAATATGGGAAGCGGGGACTGCAGCTTTATACCTTGCAAGATGCCACCATTGCCTGCACTTATGCCATGTTGGCAACTTCAGACCTTGGGCTGGCCAGCATCTGGGTGGGAGCCTTCAATGATGATGCAGTGAAAAAAGTGATTGAAGCTCCAGAAGGAGTTCATCCGGTTTCTATATTGCCCATCGGCTACGCGGCTGAATCACCTGAGGCCACCCCGCGACGGGATTTGACCGAACTTGTCCACCGCGTGATTGGATAAACCAAGGAACAGTGCTGCTTCCTGACTGTGACAAGGGAAATGAGGAGTCGAAATGGATCAGGAGGAGATGCCGCTACATTCTCCATCCTCCAATTATCCCATTTCCACGATCACCTGATTGACCGTCTTCATCTCAGATTCAGGGATGAGACATCCTTCCAACATTTCTCCATTTAACAAAAGCCTTTTTACCCCCTTTTGCACCCCGTTCGGATTCATGACAACAATATCGATGCGCTTGTTCCGGATGAAACGCGTAGCCTTAAAGCCGTGCCAGTCTGATGGAATACAGGGATCAATTCTTAAGCCAGCATATTGCGGCTGAATTCCCAGCAGATACTGAGTCGCCGCGTAATAAGACCAGGTTGCCGATCCGCTCAACCAGGGAATCCTGGAAGCGCCGAATCTTGGACTCTGACGGCCATGGGTCGACTGGCAATACACATACGGCTCGATCTGGCGGATTTCGGCTCGAGAATTATAGGCGGATGGCAAATACGCCTTGAAATACTCATAGGCTTGGTTCCCGTGTCCCAACAGGGCTTCCGCCATGACCGCCCACCCTTGGATATGGGTAAATATGCTCCCATTTTCCTTCATGCCCGGATTGAAAAGAGCAGCCCTCATGACATGAAAATCGGTCTGAACATAAGGGGGCGCACAAATCTCCAAACCAAACTCAGTGGCGAGTTGTTCCTTCACCGATTTCATCGCCAGAAGGGCGCGATCCGGGGCTGCATGCCCACTCAAGATGGCCCAGGATTGCGGATTGAGGAAAATCTTTCCTTCTTTGCTGGTGTGGCTGCCCAATTTGAATCCGTCCGCCCGGTAGGCGCGCAGATACCATTCGCCATCCCACGCATACTGCTCCAGGTGCTCATCCAAGTTCTGGAGCTCTTCCCTCGCCCATCCTGCATCCACTTCCAGCCTTAACATTTCACAAATTTCCAGATAAATGGCCAGGGCGTATCGCAGTTGAAAAGCCACAAAAACAGACTCACCTCTTGTCCCCAAGCGAATGCAGTCATTCCAGTCCGCAGAGAGTCCACAAGGGAGATCATGCAAACCGCAATGTTCCAGATTGAACTGAATCGCCCGTTTTAGATGACCGAGGATCGTGTCTTCCCCTTGATCCGCATATGGAAGCACCTTCTGGTAAAAAGAAATGTCTCCGGTTTCTTTGACATAAGCGGGAATAGCATTAAATAGCCAGAGGCAATCATCGGCCCGATATTCTTCCTCATGCGGCAAGGGCTCATGTCCCGGATGATGAGCGAATTGTTTGACCACGGGCATGGCTCCACCCGTAGACACCTGGCCGGTGATCATCAACTCCAGCCTTTCTCGCGCTTCTTCAGGGATGGCGTGCATGACGCCCAGCATATCCTGTACCGTGTCACGATAACCCAATCCATCCCGTTCACCCGCGTATACCAGGCTGGCTGCCCGCGACCAGGCATAAGCAACCAGGCAATTGTATGGGCTCCACATGTTCATCATATGGTTGAATTCCGGATCTGATGTCTCAACAGTCAATCCCTCAAGGCGGCCATGCCAGTAGGATTTCAGTTTTGCGAGTTCCTCCTGCACCTTTTCCAGTCGCTCAAATTCCGCCATGGCCAGGCGTCCCTCTTCTTCAGCGGCGCCGATCCCCATCAAAACGAGAAATTCCCGGGATTCACCGGGCGCCAATTCAATATTCATTTGAAATGAGCCACAGCCATTGTCCCCCATAGCACGGGAGTTGGTACAATTCCCCTGTTCCACTACGATAGGATTTGCATAGGTCCGATATGGACCGATGAAAGCTTCACGGTCAGTATCATAGCCGCTGGGAGTGACGCCCGTCACAGCAAGAAAGGTATGTCTCCCTTGATCTTTTTCCTGGAAGTTTTCCGGCATGGAAGGGAGATTCACATTGCTGCCGTGATCGATGATATTTCCGTGTGTGCTCATATTGACGATATATTGGGTGTATTGCAGATTCACCATATCATCGATGGAACTCCAGTTGCCGGCATATTCCACATACGTGAAAGCACGCAGCTCTCTGCTCTTGAGGCCGATATTTGTGATCCGGCAATGCCAGCACTCGAAGTTTTTTTCGAGGGGGACAAAATAATTGATCTCAGTTTTGATTTGGGAGTACTCGGAAGTGATCGTCGTATAAGCACTGCCGTGGCGGCATTCAGACTTGTATTGGTCCAGCGGTTTGCCCACGGGCTGCCAGGAAGCGGACCAGAAGTCCTCGCTTTCACAATCGTGCAGGTAAATGTATCTGCCTGGTTGGTCCATAGGGATGGAATTGAAACGCAGCCGCATAAACCTTCCCTGCGCTGCCGATTTGTAGAAGCTATATCCTCCAGCGTTGTTTGTAATGATTGAACCATACTCCGTGTTGCCCAGGTAGTTGTTCCAAGATCGGGGAGTATCCGGCCGTGTGATTACATATTCCTTGTGTTCGTCATCAAAATAGCCATATTGCATGTCAAGTCCTTTTCGATTCGGGCATTCCTTGCCACTTCATGACTCTAGGGGAAAAGATTCTCATTTTGACGAAAGACAACATCAGGCGGGACTGGCGGCACGACGCGCTTCCAGATCACCTTGGACAGATTTCATGGTTTTCTCATCCAAACGGTAAAAGAACATCACAACCCCGGCCAGAATACTTCCGATCGCTGGAATAAAGCTCATCATCAGCCGGATTCCATTTTGAGCCTCCACTGATTGTGCCACATTGGCGTGGAATCCATAAGTTGCCAAAAGCCATCCTCCAGCCGCGCCGCCAATGGACCATCCGAATTTTTGAGACATCCCCGACGCCGAGAGAATCAAGCCCGTCGCGCGGCGTCC
This sequence comes from uncultured Acidobacteriota bacterium, assembly GCA_963803155.1. Taxonomy (GTDB): domain Bacteria; phylum Acidobacteriota; class Terriglobia; order Versatilivoradales; family Versatilivoraceae; genus CAWDMN01. Next base: position 30,610 of record CAWDMN010000074.1, on the reverse strand, counting down.
CGTTTTCCACTCGGAATAATCAGCCGTATCGGCATACATCGCCCAAATCAGGGCCGAGGTGGGCCCCATGATAATGTTGATGAGAATCTGATATACATACATGAGGACTATTTGACCAGGAGCCACCCAATAAGAAAGAATTGTCACAATGGTCGTAATTAACATGCAGCCGATATAAGCATTTTTCCGCCCTGTTTTAGGGGTAATATATTGGATCAGAAAAGTGCCGAGCATCGACATAAAAGATCCCACCACCATATACATCGCCGCCAGCTTATCGCTTCCAACATAGTATTTAAAATAGTAGATAATCGCTCCGTTCCGAACTGAGACATAACAAAGGGTAAAAATTCCCAGAGAGCATAGGATCAACCAGGGCTTGTTGGCCATCAAATCCTTCAAATCGGTCGCGAGAGAACTCTTTTGCCCCTTGGATGGCTGAACTCTTTCCTTCGTAGAAGCAAAGGTGGCAATGAAAAGGATCACCGCCAGGACCGCATAGACTCCCATTGTCATTTGAAATCCCAGGGCCTTGTTCCCTTTCCCCAAATAGTCCACCAAGTCCAAAGTGAACCACTGGATGACCAGCCCCCCTATGAATGCGAAGGTAAAACGAAAGGAAGCGACGCTGGTTCGTTCTTGAGAATCGGGGGAGATTACTCCAAGCAATGCGGAGTAGGGGACGTTGATCGCGGAATAGATCATCATCATCAGGGAATAAGTGAGATACGCATACACCAGCTTGCCACTGGGGCTAAAGTTAGGTGTCGTAAAAGTCAAAACGCCAATCAGGCCAAATGGAACGGCCATCCACAACAAATATGGGCGAAATTTCCCCCAACGAGTCTGAGTGCGGTCGGCAATGATGCCCATGATCGGATCAAAAAAAGTATCCCAGATCCGGGTGATCAAGAACATTGTCCCAGCAGTGGCAGCGGCGATTCCAAAAATGTCGGTGTAGAAAAAAAGCAGGAACATCGAAAAGGTCTGCCAAAACAGGCAAGAGGCGGCATCGCCAAAGGCGTAACCTACTTTTTCTTTTATAGACAGCTTTGCCGATTCGAGGATCATTTTAGTTGCCTTTGAGTGGAGATAAGGACTTGGTAAAACTTCATCATATTCCTGGCAGATCTGACTTATGAACACTTCCCTGATAAATCACGATCTTTGGGTGACACACCACTGAACTTGCATTAGGAAAGACATCATCCCACGGGGAGATTGGGCACTCATAATATCACAGGAGCATGAATTCAAGGCTGGACGAATGGAACAATTGCGCCCCAATATTTGCGAGCGACTTCCAGGGGAAAGGACGATTGCAAATAATCCGCGATGACTTTGAATCTGCTCGTGACAACCCACCTTGGATTTAGACCCCCCTCAAACGCCTCTTGTATTCAGCTAGAGCGGCATCGAGACGCTGGCGCGCCGTTGTGTCGCCTGGATTGTTATGCGTGGGATGAATCAGGAGTTTCACCCCGCGCTTTGCCAGAATTTCAGCCACGGAGGTCACCGTCATCCATGCCGTTGTTACAAAGGCCATCGTGGAAACAGGGCCCACTTTATCATAATGGTTTTCCAATGGGACTGACGCATCTTCAAGCGGCGCACAAGTATCTACAACGACGTCCGCTAAATCAAAGAGAGTCTTCCCACAAGAATGCCGTGGAGGTCTTTTCCGTCCTTCGGCGGCGGAACCATAGACGATCACCTTCATCCCTCTTTTTTTGGATTCCAGAGCCACATCGATATTCACATTGTTAATGCCCGTATGAGAGAAAATCCACATTACGTCGCGCGAATCGAACTGATAACTCTTCATCAACTCGACCCCGAATCCTTCGGCCCGCTCGAGGAAAAGAAATTGGTGAATCCCCATCTCGCCAGTGATGTTGGTGAAAAATGTAAGCGGTAATTCCAGTATGGGATGAAATCCTACAAATCCGCCAATTCGCGGATAAATTTCCTCAATGGGAATTGTCGCATGCCCGCATCCGAAAGCATGGACCCACCGCTCCACTTGGATGGCATCCGCCATGAGGAGAGCCGCGGATTCGATGTTTTTGATTTGTGTTTTTTCAATTTGGTCCATGACTCTTCGAACTTGTTCCAGCCATTGTGTTGCCAACATTCTAGGTCCTCCTTATGATCATTCATCGTTTAACTTTTTCAAAGCAAAAGCCGCCGCCCCAAGGAGCGGGGCTCTAGCGCCCAATTGAGATTGTTCTAATACAACTTGGGCCATGCTAATAGGTTGTGCCCAGCGGGCCGCCTCGGCCCGAATGTCAGGCAATAACATCGCGGCAGGGCCAAACACTCCTCCCCCAAAAATGATTTTTTCCGGATTTAGCAAACTCACCAAATTGGCCACAGCCATCCCCCAAAAACGCACGGCCTCATGAATAACAGCTTCCGCCAGAGGATCTGACGATCGATAGGCATCAAAAACATCTTCAGCTTTAAGACCATCGGACAAATAAGACCGCAAATCCCCTCCATATTCGGCATTTGTCCTTATCCTTTCCAACACCAAACGGGAGATCCCATTCCCGGATGCGTGATGCTCAAAGCAGCCCCAGTTCTGGTATTCAGGGCGATAAGTCCGCGACAAAGCCATCCAGCCGACGGCTCCCGCAATGTCCTGATGTCCCCTTAGAATTCTCCCATCCACAAGAATGCCCGCGCCAATGCCAGTCCCGACGGCCAAAAAGATGGCATCCCTGCATCCGCGGGCAGCACCAAGCCAATGTTCACCCAAAATTGAACAGGTTCGGTCACTCTCAATACTCAACGCTAACGATTTCGAGCCCAGCCGGGTGGTGATCAGATCGCGAAGAGGGAAAGCCTCCCATCCCGATATGTTGGGCGCCCAAACCGTCCCTTCAACGGGATGACTGATCCCTGGGACTGAAATGCCAGCAGCCGTAACCGTTTCGCCGAAATGATCGGCCATCGCCACTAGGTCACTCAAAATTTTGAAAATGAGATCACCCACTTCATGACCGGCCCGCTGTTCCAGCAACAGGACCTCTTCTTCCATCACCCTGCCTTCTTGCGACAGCAATGCTCCAGCCAGCTTTGTTCCCCCGAGATCAACTCCAATGACTGCCATCTTTACCTACCAGGGTTCAAGAGTCTAAGACATCAAAATTCGCAATTACTCAGCCCCGGGATTTTCTCTTTGGCTTCCGAGGAAATTTAACTGCATGGTTTTGTGCCGCCACTCAGCTTCACGTGTATTGGTTTGTGATTCCCATGCTGCTGCCCTCAATATTCTATTAGGCTTTGTGCTACTTGATTTGATCACTTAGCCGTAGAGAGCAGCGCAGTCACGTTTTTCCTAAGAAAGCTGCCGCAGATAATGAACTTCCGACATTTCCCTCAATCTTGCGGCCGCTTGTTCAGGAGTGATATCCCGTTGCGGTTCGGCGGTCATTTCATATCCCACCAGGAATTTCTTGATAGCGGCTGACCTCAACAATGGCGGATAATAAACCGCATGCAGACGCCAGTAAGGGTGTTCTTCTCCATCGGTTGGACGGGAGTGCCAGCCCATGGAGTAGGGGAAGGAGGCGTTGAAAATATTGTCGTACCGCGTAGTCAGGCGTTTGATTACATCGGACAAAGCATCGCGCTCTTCATTCGTCAAAGCCGGCAAATCGGGAACCCGACGGACAGGGATCAGCATAGCTTCGTAGGGCCAGACAGCCCAAAATGGCACCAGCACCACCCAATGTTCGTTTCGGCAAATGATGCGATCCTGTTTTTCAATTTCCAGAGCCAAATAATCGCCAAGCAAATCCCTTAGATGACTTTGAGCATAATTTTTCTGTGCCGTTAATTTCTTCGCGGGAATTTGCGGGATATGATGGGTCGACCAAATTTGACAATGGGGATGCGGATTGCTGCATCCCATGATGCTGCCTTTGTTCTCAAAAATCTGCACATAATTAATCCACTCTTTGGTGCCCAATTCCGCATATTCTTCAACCCAGGTATCAATCACGTTCCTGATATCCCCCGCTTCCATCAACGGCAATGTCAAATCGTGACGGGGAGAAAAACAGATGACGCGGCATGTCCCTGGCTCCGCATGGGCCCGAATCAAACCTTTTTCATTAATTGTCCAGTCCTCATTGCCGGGCATCAACGATGCAAAGTCATTGGTAAAAACAAAGGTGGATGGATAGGCAGGATTTTTCATTCCTCCCGCCCGTTCATTCCCGGGACAGAGATAGCATTTCGGATCGTAATGCGGAAGATTTTCAAGAGCAGGGGGCTCCACCCGTCCCTGCCAGGGACGCTTGGTGCGATGCGGAGAACAGAGCACCCATTCATCAATCAGCGGATTATAGCGGCGATGCGGGAAATCACTAAAATTCACATTCGGCTCCTAGGGCAATGTACAATCACTCTCATACATATCATGCATAACAACGAATCTTAAATATCCGTTCCCGAAGGACACTGTGCGTTCTGAGAATTGTAACCCGAAAGACCTTTGTCTAGACTAGGGAAAATGAGTGGCGGATTAGCCGGATAAAATTATCCCGTCCACTCGTAATCCTGATCGACTGCACATTCTGCCACTGTCTCGGTTTGAAAGCTTCGCCCTTGACTGTAGTACTCCAGATCCCGCACGAACCAGCAAAGCAACCGATTCAATCCTTTATCGAAGGTGATTTGCACCCGTTTGATTCTCTGAGGAGCTCACCATGCCGGCACGGCTGGCTCAACAAGAAGATGAAAACAAGATGGGACGCGCGATCCTTCGCGCGTCGCTGGGCTAACCTCGCCTGCCGAGCCAGGTGCACCGGTGACGGCGGTCACTCGTGCCCGCTCCACCTTGGCCTAGCTAGGATTTTCTGTGGAGCCACCCATGGGCTGGATGATATTCCTTTGTCTCACGCTCATCGATCTCCCCATCTCTCCCTGCAAAACTCCGCATTTATCTCAATTGCCGACACTCTGGTAATTCTTTACTCCATAATTCCACATGGCCAAAGCCAATGCGGCAAAACTCAAAGCCACCAAAGGCGTGAGCAGAAAAAGAACCAGGTATTCATGCCGATTCAGAAAGAGTGTCGTAGGATAAAAAGAGGCAAAAGCGAACGGAACAATCCAACTCAGCATGAATTGGAGGAATACATTGTAAATAGTCGTAGGATACCGGCCAAAGGGGATCATATTATAAATTGGGGGGGTAATCCCGATCCGGTCTTCAAACCAGAAACTGACACTGGTCAGTAGCGTGAAGATACTCAGATAAATCACCACCCCGGAGAGAAGCATGATGGGGAGCAGAACGATCGTCCACCATGGCCAAAGCAAGGCTAATTGCCGGGAGGAATAGATCATCAATACTCCCCCAGAGATGACCTCCTGAAAGGATTCCAAGCGGAAAGTTTCGAATAGGACTTGAAACAGCGAATGCAAAGGCCGCAGCAACAATTGATCGAATCGTCCCTCGATGATGTAGCGTTCCCCAAATTCATACAGATTCAAACTGAGCACATTGAAAAAACCCAGGCAACAGAGCGAGAACCCATAAATAAACATCAACTCTTCGAATCGCCATCCCTGGAGCGAGCTGACGCGATAAAACAATACATAGATAAAACTAAAGCTGGCCAATGTCGCACAAAAGCTGGTAAAAACCGCTATGAGAAAATCGCCCTGATAGGCCAACCGAGCTTTCAGATATTGGAAAAAATAGTGTCCTAAAATACTGACGCAACGTACCATGAAACCCCGTAAAAAAAAATCCGACTCGGAATTATGTGTTTGGATTATCCTTCCATCTGCCCAAGAGACAAAACTGCATGATTTAGGCTTCGTCCCGCATCCTCCGGCGTTCGGTGTTTATCCTTGATCCTCTTCCCTCTTCCCTCTTCCCTCTTCCCTCTTCCTTCATCCTTCATCCTTCATCTTTCCCATCACCCGCCCTGGACGACCAGTTTGTTGGCTGCCTTTCTCCAAAATACGTGCCCCAAGAACAGTAAAACAACACACCAGGCAACTTCGATGATCAGTGTCTCAGCCAACTGTCTACCGCTTACTTTTCCCATGTAAATCATCAATGGTGAAAAGCTAATGTGTTGAAAGGGAAGACAACTTGAGATGCTCCTCACCCATGCCGGGAAAAAACTGATGGGAATGATTAGACCCGAAAGGATCTCAACCAAGAAGTATTTGGCGCGGATAAGACCCAAAATGGATTGCAGATAAATTCCGCAGGTTCCCACAAGGAAATTAAAGGCCGCAAAAATAAAGAACGCCAATAGCATGGAAATTAAAAAGAAAAAGAATTGACCAATGGAAGCGGGCATTTCCACGGGGTAAATGAACACGATCACCATCCCGGTAGGAATGGTAAAAAATAGAATCCTAAAAAATGACTCTCCAGCTGCCTGGGAAATCTGCATCCACTGATAATTGATGGGGCGGCTCAATTTAGAAGCAATGTAGCCATTTTGTATGTCGTTCGCCATTTCACGATCAATGTTATTGAAATAAAAAGTTCGGATGATCCAGCCGACGGCGACATAGGTAATCATCTGCCCAAAGCGAAATCCCTGGATTTCCCCTCCCTGGTGATACAATGCTTTCCAAATAAAGTAATAAACTGTCACATTTACCAGGTAGGTAATGATCCCCGTGAAATATCTCAAACGATAAGCGAGTATCTGGAGAAATGCCACGCGTCCCATCGCAAGGTAAGGCCAGATCTTGTCAATTCCGATGCGGAACATTTCACGATTGGTGGACTTTAGCGCCGGAACAATCATTGTGGTATTTTCGAGTTAAAAGCAAAGCCTTCGCAAATGCAGACTACAGCCATAGACAAAATTCGCGAATGAATCTATCTGAGACTGTAGGAAAAAAACGCTCAGCCCATGCCGACACTTTAAGAGTCTGGCTTAAGTCTACAGGCCGCCTTTGCTATATATTTCACGGACGATCTCCTCGATCGTGGTATCTTCCAATGAAATATCTCGCAATGGCAGAGAATTCACCAGGACTTTAAGTAAATCGGCCGAAGAAGTCTCCCGTCGGTCAAAGACCACTCGCCCTTTGTTTGAGTCAAGTTGTTGGAACTCAATGTCGGCGAACACGGAAAAGACAGCTGAATCCACTTTGCGCGGTTCCTTAAGCTCGAAGAGAATTTGCGAGCGAAAAGCCAGCCGCTGTCGCAATTCATCCAATGCCCCGTCAAAAAGGATCCGTCCTTTGTCAATGATGACGATCCGTCGGCAAAGCTCCTCAATATCCGAAAGATCATGCGTGGTCAAAAGAATCGTGATCTTAAACTCCTGATTGATCCGTCGAAGAAATTGCCGGATATTTTCCTTTCCCACAACGTCCAGACCGATGGTGGGCTCATCCAAAAACAAGATGGAAGGATTGTGCAGAAGAGCGGCGCCGAGATCACATCGCATTCGCTGTCCCAGGCTCAGTTTCCTCACGGGGACATGCAGCAACGGTTTCAAATTCAAAACTTGATCAAATAGCTCAAGCCGCGTCTTAAAATCGCTTTCCGGGATGGCATAAATCTTCTGAAGCAGGCGGAAAGATTCGATGACCGCAATATCCCACCAGAGCTGGGTTCGCTGTCCAAAAACCACTCCGATTTGGCGGGTATAACGGTTCCGATCGCGAAAAGGGACACATCCGGCGGCCCTGATAGCTCCGGAGGTGGGCACGAGAATTCCCGTGAGCATTTTGATCGTAGTGGATTTCCCTGCTCCATTGGCTCCAATGTAGCCCACCATTTCACCCTGCCCGATGGCAAAGGAAATTCCATCCACGGCCCGCACAAAGCGGTACTCACGCGAGAATAGATTTTGGAAACTTCCCCAGACTCCTTCCTTGCGATCATAGGTTCTGAATATTTTGGTAAGATGGTCGACTTCGATGAGTGGCATGAATCTTGATGGGTCCCCCCGCCGGCTTTTCGTCAAAATTAATCATTTTGCTTTTTGGCGTCCTCCGCGAAAAGAGCCTTGGTTCTGCCCGATCCCACGGAAGCGCACCAAACAATCCTGGCCACTACACCTTTTTCTGATACCAGCAGCTAATCGGATTTCCTCCGCCTAGCGATCAATTCAAGAAACATAAAGCCTAAATGAGTATTGGACGATTCCAAATCCATGGAGATTCCGCTATGGGACGTTATGGTTCACGGAGGACGGCACATCCGAGAGGCATCCGGAACATCGCTGCCCGGGCTCAAAATGTCACATTCAGATTCGCCGAACAATTCATCCTGCTGTATTCCATGTAAGTGATATTGGGATGGATTCTATTGCGAATCCAAGGTCGCCACGGCCATGGCAGCCGCTCCTTCCTCGCGGCCAAAGGCGCCAAGCTGTTCATGTGTCGTCGCCTTAACAGATACTTGATTCAGGGATATTTGGAGAGCATCAGCGATTTTCTCGCGCATTTGCGGGATATATTTTGCTATTTTAGGGCGTTCAAGAATCAACGAAGAATCCACATTGATTATTTTATATCCGCGTTCTTCCAACAATTTTCGAACCGCTTCCAGGAATATCAGACTGGAAGCACCAGCGAAACGAGGATCCGTGTCTGGGAAGTGAAAGCCAATGTCTCCCAAAGCCGCGGCGCCCAACAAAGCATCACAAATCGCATGAACCATAACATCTGCGTCGGAATGCCCCAGAAGACCTGACTCTGAGGGCACTTCGATACCGCCCAAGATTAATTTTCGCCCATTCATCATCTGGTGAACATCATAGCCAATACCTGTACGAATCATATCTCACCTGATTTCAAATCCAGTGTATTTTTCTCGTTCTTCCCGCCAATCGAGCCTTAAATCCTTTACCCAGGCGGCACGCGGCCCTGCTTTGACTTCCGCGATGAAGTGCTCAAGAACGAGCTTTTCCCCTTCAGCTTCAATTTCAACATCCCCATTATAAAGATTCCTCACCCACCCATTCACGCCTAAAGCGGAGGCCTTCCGATGGACAAAAAACCGGAAGCCAACTCCCTGCACCAACCCACTGACAATAATGGTGACCACCGCATTCATTTTTTCGTCCTAAATCCCGTCGGGACTGCCGCTGGAACAGGGCTTTAGCTGATCATCCCGAATCCGTCGAAACAACTCCATCAATTGGAAATGTTCTGGGAGAACCTTCTTCCCGGAAACAGTTCCGTCAACGCATCCGACAATTCCGATATTAATAATCCAGCAATAATGAGGCTCCCGCCTACAAATCCCAGCCACCCAATCCGCTCGTTGCCAAAATAATATGCAATGATAGCCGAGAAAACGGGTTCCAGCGTGAAAATTATAGCAGCCCGAGTCGGAGTCGTCAGCTTCTGAAAACGGGTCTGAAGATACAGCGTGATGACGGTGGCAAAAACCGAAAGATAGGCCAGAGCGGCCAGTAATCCTGGAGTGAGCGCGAAATGCCGCTCTTCAAAAGAAAAAGAGCTAACAAGGGCTAATCCGACAGTCACAACCATTTGGAGAAAAGTTAATTGGGAGACATTACATTCCTTGCTGAAAATATCCAAACATACAATGTAGATGGCGAAGATAATCGCACAGGCCAAAGTAAATATATCACCCCGATTAAATCCTCCTCCCCCCGGCGCTGTCAGAAAATAGAGCCCGGCGACGACTATCCCGACACCAGCTAAATTCCCCCATTTGGGGTGTCGTCGCTCTAAAATAAGCTGAAAAACAGGCGTAAAGAGGACCAGAAGTCCAGTGATAAAGCCGGATTTTGACGCAGTGGTGTACCGCAATCCAATGGTTTGAGTGGCAAATCCTCCAAAAAGCAGTATTCCCAAAACACAGCCACGGATCACTGTCGGTTGTCTGAGTTGAACTAAAGTCCGAACACTGAACGGAAAAAAAATCAGCGACGCTGCACCAAACCGGATGGCCACCAAAAGCATAGGAGAGACATCTTGAAGGCCATTTTTGACGATCAAAAACGTGGCACCCCAAATGAGAGTGCACAGAAGCAGGATGAGCTCAGCGCGAAAGTGATGTTTTTCCAAAAGTGAATCTCCGAAGCCTTGATGGGAAAAGACAATCCCTAGCCGAGAAAATCCAATACCGCACCAGGAATGTCATCATCGCATAGAGAAAACAATGGGGCAAGAATTGTCGAAGAGGTTTCAAGCGGGATTTTGTGCATCAATACGACGCGGGATTTTGGCGGACGATGGGACTCGGTCGAGATTTTTCAGAAATAAAGTCAAAACATCGTCAACATCAAATGGAGGGCGCGAGGTGCCGGGACGCAGAATAGTCCATGAGCAATCTCAAAATTCAAGAATCAAGAACCATACTTACCTTGAATCGGCTCTTATTCAGGCGCCACTTTGAAAAGGCCATATTTAATCATCCAGGTAATGGCAAACCATGCTTGATCGTGGGGCAAGCTAGTTTTGTCGATTAATTCTTTGATACTAGTCCGATCGGCAGCTACGCTCCAAATTTTCTCGACGATATTTCGGTCCACCAGACCCTCAATTTCTTCATGCGGAGCTAGCAGAGACTCCATCGACATCTTCTCCACTCTATCATCCAGTTGAAGGGTTTTTGTCGCATAGTGGCCAAAGATGCGGAATTGATCGAAATTGTAAGGATTACATTTTTTGTCCGACAAACCCGAGGCAGCTGCTTCTTGTGCGAGTCTATCCCAACGATCATCATATTTCCGGGTTATTCGGCTCCAGAGGAATTCTCTCACGACTTTGCTTTTTCCGATCTCTCCCATAGTCTTCCGTAATTCCACATTTTCGATCAGCAAATTGATCCTCTCAAGAAGTTGCCCCATGTCGACTGCAACACTCTGTGATTGAAATAATTGGCCAACATTGGGATCCAGTAAATCATACAAATCGGCCATTGGGTTGAGAGAGGAGCCATAGGTATCGATCAGGAATCCATCAATTCCATCTCGGACCAGGTCTTTGAATCCGTCAAATCTAGAGGCCACCACGGGCAATCCAGCGCTATATGCTTCGAGAATGCCAAGGCCGAAGGTTTCTTGCGTGTTATCAGAAAGCGCCAAAAAGATATCCGCGGCAGATAAAAGATCAGCCTTTAATTCCTGACGAAAATTCCCCCTCACTTTAACAAATTCCGAGATACCACAATCTTCCACCTGCTTCATGAGAAGCTGCAGATCCCTGCTCTCAGCGCCTCCCGCAATAATCAAATAAACAGGAACTTTCGAGTTTGGCAGGATTTGATGGGCAAATTGAATCAGGAAAGGCAAGGGATCCATTTTGAGATATGGTGTGATGCGACCCATCATCAGCAAGACAATTGCCGATTCTGGAATCTTCATGGCACTTCGAATTTTTACCCTGTCCCCTCTTGCTTCGGGCAAATCATCATTGACACCAAGGGGGATCAGGTCTAAATGGCCAAGGTAAGATGCTCCAACAATTTCCGATGCCGCCCGCAGAAGACTCTCCATCGCCAGCCGGCCATCGCGGCTGGTGCAGAAAATATCGTCATAGGGCGCCATCTGTGCATGGCAAAGGCGAACGGCCTGATCGATTGCATTTCGACCATTTAATGAGTGAATGACTCCTGTGATCGGCCAGGGATTACATGCATACCGATTCCGAAGAAAATGCAGCCCCGGCATAAAATAGCCCCATCCACCCAGATGAAAAACATGAAAAGGGTATTGCTGAATTGTCGATATCAACGAGGCATAGGGCACATAACGAATCTTCGATAATTGCGCATGACTCAAGCCCCAATTTTCCGTCTCTTGCTTGAATGCTTTTAGATTATTCACGGAAGGATTGCTGAAGACGTACTCATCAAAGCTTTCCCGCGCCAACAGGGCCTTGACAAAATCATGATTCGCTACTAACCGGCCCATGCGTAACGACGCGGAACCTTGTTCGAGGAATGGAAATATTGTGCCAAACCGTTTCATGGAGACCTCAAGTTGTTGAAATTGAGGAATCAAAAAAGAACGGGAACTTCCAATAATCACACTCGGCAATCCGGCCCAAATGTGAGGATTTTCATTCCGCCAACTTTGAAATTTTCGGAATCTGACTATTGGTAGAGAGATAGGATTGAAGAGCCTGCTGATATTGTTGGATTTGCCGGGAAGCTCGAATTGACTCAGCTTTGATTCCTTCCAAAAGAGTCAGATTGCGTTTTTCAACCCGGTCGATTTTCTCCAACATGCCGGCCAAGTCTTCCCTTAACTTCATCAGCAGTTCCCTTTGCTCCCGTGAGCACAACTGCCGAATCAGGAGATCCGCCACACCCATACCCACGATTCGTTGTTCCACCTTTGAAATATCCAAAACCAATCTTTTCTTGTCTTCCACAATTTGGTGAAGTTGTTCCCAGTCCTGGCTTTCAATATTTAAGGTCTCTGTCTGGGCCAAAATGTGGAGTTGTCGTAAGAGCTTCAATTCATCACCGCATTCCGACATGACCTTGGAGACTATATCTTCAGGCATTAATCCTCCAAATAAAAAAAGCCATGATATCCTCTTTCAAGCGAAAGAGTACCATGGCTTAGATGATCTATGGGACGAAATAAATCAGCCGTAAAGTCCCATCGTTAGCCGCGGCTCATTTGAAAGCCGGCTTTTGTTCATTCAACGTCGATTTCAATGTCGGAGCCACAGCAGGATTTTCAGAATTCTTTCGAGCCACTTCAACCCAGGCTGAATTCAGGATTCGCAGCAACTTGATTACCTCCGTCAGAGGTTGCACATCCAGTTTGGCGCTAGCCTCTAATACTCGCTCGATCATGTAGGTATAAAGCCGATCTAGCTGATGGGCAATCTCGCCGCCTTCCTCCACATTCAGAGTATTTTGAAGCTCACCAATAATAGCCAAAGCGCGATCCAAATTTTGAGCTTTTCCAACCAGATCGCGGTTCTCAATTGCGCCCTTGGCTACACTGATAAATCTGACGGCGCCATCATAGAGCATTGAAACAAGTTGGAATTTATTCGAAGAGCTTATTTCTATCTGCTGATAAATACTACTGGGTGATGAATACCCCATGGACAAGTCCTTTCCAATATTCTCGCATCAACTCCAGGTCATACTGCTTAGGCTGGATATTGAACTTGCTTGATTGTTAAGCTGGCTGATGGCTTGATCCGCCGCCGTGAACTGAGCTGTGAGACTTTGTTGTTGAATATTCAGTTGCTCCTGCATGGCGGAAATTCGGGCGTTCATATTGTCGATGCTATCTTGAAGTCTATCGTGGCTAAACTCGATTATCCCGCCTGACTTTGTATAACTTGCTACCATGTTGCTTGCAACCTTGCTCAATCCATTGGTTGCGTTCGAAAAGAATTTTTGAACATCACTGGCATGGTTAGAAATGGCATCTTCAAGTTTAGTGGAATCGATGGTCAACTTTCCATTCCGGTCATACTGTATCCCTATGTCAGAGACATTCTTTATAGTGCTGCCGGAGCTAATATAATTGGCGAGAAAAACATCTTTCAGCTGCCGGTTGGCTGTCCTTAGCGTTAAATCATTGTACAGAACCGGCTGTACGCTGGAACCGGTAGGCATACGGAGCTGGGATTGAGCATAATCGTTGAAAGAGTTTAAAGCGTTGACAGCCGCTGTAATCTTAGATTTTAAGACCGATGGATCATCTGATACAGTTACTGTAGTTTTCCCTTCCTTCAAAACATTTATGGTCATTCCAGGAATGACATCGCTCACAGTTGTAGAAGTACTTTGAATTTGAATGCCGTTATAAGTAAATACGGTATTCTTGGCGACACCTTCCGTAGGATCGGTTGACAAATTTAGGACCGCTCCGGCGGCATTTCCGCTGGAACTGGTCTGATCGTCGACCGTAAAGGCATTGGCGATTCCAGGAGTTTTGCTGCTCAAAACCAACCGGAAAGGGGTGCTGGAGCCGTCATTGATGATGGATGCGGAAACACCGCTTTGACTGACGTTAATGGCATCACGTAATTTCGTGAGCGATGTAATGCTTCCCAGACCCATGTCAATAGGATTAGAAGATCCATCCGAGGCTGTTGTATAAGTTCCCGCCATCAAATCAATAGTTGTCGTCACTCCATTTTGTGTGACTGCAAATTTTCCTGCCTCGAAAATATTCGCATTGATATCGCTGAATTGATTGGCGCCGCTAGCCGTTACCTGGGGGCGGGCTAGTGAAGTAACATTGATATTGAATGTCCCTCTGACTGCCGAGGAGGCCACTGATGCGGTCAAAGCAGACGAATCGGACGTCGCGACCTGCAAGCTTCCGTATGAAGAATCGGATTGCAGATCATCGAAAGCCGATTGGACACTGCTCAATTGAGTGTCAAAAGTGTCGTAAGCCGTGAGTTTATTTTGTGCAGCGGACAATTGGGTTTGAAGCGCATTGAGGGGCTGCTTTGCTTGTTGCATCATAATATTGATTACTGACTGGAAATCAATATTATTAAACCCACTGAGTGTAATTGGAGAACTCACGGCTTACCTCCCTTTTTGAAAAGCGCGCGGATCAGTTTTTTTCTTCAGACACACTAATCCCTTCCTTTTCAAACTGCAAACTCGAAAAAGGTTGGGTTACCTATTAGACTGTCTGGTCGACTAAAGAGCCACTAGGCTCCTGCAGAGACTCAGCCAAACGAACCAGTTCTTCGGGTGGTATTTGCCGAATGACTTCTTTGGTTTCCGAATTGACAATTTTGACAATAATTTTCTTGGATCCTTTATCAACCGAAATTGACAATTCAGAATTTTGACCACCCAGCTGTTTCACTAGCCGGTTCGCCTTGGGATTCTGCAATTCCCGCATGATAGATTTTTCCGTCTCTTTACCTTTTTGTTCCGAGTCGGAAGCCTGTTTTGCCGTCCCCTCAGGCTTTTCGACAGGCGGCAACTTTTTGGTCTCAGTATTGAGATCGGGAAAAATGAGCAACGGGTTAGTTGGTGTAATGGAAATTTCTTGTGCAGCCAATCGAATCACCCCCTTTAAGGTAATCTGCTGCATTCCTAGGCAATTACGGTGGCCTTAAATGAAAAAAGGTGAGAGGGGAGGATTAACTCCCCCCTTCTCACGAATCTATTCAATTTTCAACAAAGGCAAAAAACTGCTTTACCGTAAGAGCGTAAGAACGCTTTGGGTGGCTTGATTGGCCTGGGCCAAAGCTGCCAAACCGCTCTGGGTTAAGATGTTGTAGCGGGTCAGATTGGCACTCTCTTCAGCGATGTTTGCATCACGAATCCGGCTTTCCGCAGCAGTCTTGTTGACGATCTGCGACTGGGCAATAGCAATGGCAAACTGCAGCTTGTTTTGAGCCGCACCCACTTGTCCTTGAACTGATCCCAAAGATGTCACGGCATTCGATAAGGCTGTAATTGCCAACTTAGCATTACCTACGGAGGTAACATCCAAGGAATTTACGGCCAAAGTGGTGGTCGTGACCTGACCAATGGTTACACTGACAAGTCCGTTGGTTCCATCGTTGCTAATGTAAACACTGGCAGTCAAGGTGGCGGCGGTTAAGCCAGCCAGCCCTGCTTCCCGTCCGATTTCCGAGATGACACTGGCAAATTCGTCATTCAGTGTACTCCGATTGCCGGTGAAAAGGTCAGAAGCCGACTGAGATGCGAGGGTTGAAGCCCGATCCAACAGTTGGGAAATGTTGTTTAGAGCTCCATCGACAATCTGCAATTTGCTCATGCCGTCATTGGCATTCCGAACGCCGACATTTAGGACCGAAATATCGGAACGGAAGCTGTTGGCAATGGCCAAACCGGCAGCATCGTCTCCAGACTGGTTGATTCGCAGACCGCTTGACAAACGACTCAACGTCCTCTGCAAGCCCACATTGGTCCCATACAACTTGGACTGCGCGTTGACCGACATGATGTTGTTTACTACTGAAAAGCTAGCCATGGTGATTTCCTCCGTGAAATCATTTCATCCAGCATCCATGCTGGATTTAGATTTAAGATGTGAGCTTTAATCTCACCAACCCTATTCGGGCTTGATCCATTTATCGGGAAAACATGTTGAAACTTTAACGGTTTTTTATTTTTCCCCATTTTTTTTCGCAGCTGCTCAGGTCTCCGCTGCCCAATGATCAAATCGTCCGGCCGAAACAGAAAGCACGAAGCGCTAGCGAGTGATCAGGGCAGCAATACAGGCAGAGTCGCCATTCAAATCAGGCACAACTCAGTTGATCGCTCGTTGGCACTTCGCGCTCCCTATAAATCATATCCACTAGATCCAGGCAACTGCTTTTTTGTAACTGTCAACTCACCTTTGGAGCAAACCTTGCATGTTCAGTTTGGCGTGATTATTGTCCGCAGTGAGTTTTTCCTGCTTGGCAAGAATCCATTGCAAGAATACTTTATTGATAACAAATAATTTATACAATGCCATTCCGACAAAAACCAAGCCTCAGCCTATGCGTGATTACAAAAAATGAAGAGAAGACCCTTCCCCGTTGCTTGTCTAGTGTCAAAGAATTTGTCGACGAAATTGTGCTTATTGACACTGGCTCCCAAGATCAGACCATCCAAATTGCAGAAGACTTTGGGGCAAAAGTTTTCCTTTTGGAATGGATTGGGGATTTCAGTTTTGCCAAGAACCACGCCATCGATCATGCACAAGGCGACTGGGTCCTATTTTTGGATGCGGACGAAGAGTTGGCCCGAAGCGATGCCGAAAAGTTGAAAGACCTGATAAAACAATCCGACGCCTTCGGCTTTTCTCTAATTCAAAGAACGTATCTCCGCGATGGAAATTCCGTTCAATCCATCCCGAATCCCCTTGAATACGACATAGGTAGAGAGTATTCCGATTGCATTGAAATTCCCGTGATTCGACTCTTTAAAAATGATAAAAGGATTCGATATCAAGGCAAGGTCCATGAGGTGGTTGAGCGTGCCTTTGAAAACCATGGCCTGCTGGCTTTTCCCGCTCGAATCGTCATTCATCATTATGGCAAAGTGTTGGACCTGCAACATATGGAAAATAAGAAGAATTTCTATCTGGAATTAGGTTTTCAAAAATTGGCTGAATCTCCCCAAAATGCTCTGGCCCACTATGAGATGGGCGTTCAACTTTATGAACTTCAGAGATTTGAAGAATGTGTCCACCATTTCAAAACAGCGGTTGAATTGAATCCCGACATGACTCTCTGCCTTTTGGCATTGGCTAAGACCTATCACGTAATGTCAAACATGGAGGAGGCCAGAGAATATTATGAAAAATGTGTCAAAGAGTATCCTGGAGCGCGTGTGTTTTTTGAATACGCCAACTTTTTGAGAGATCAGGGACATTATAAAACAGCCATCCAATATTACAACCTGTGTATTGAACGAGATCCCAAATACGCCCTTGCGCTTTTTAATCTTGGCGGCATATATCTTCGAATGAATCGAAGGGAGAAAGGGTTTCAATATATTGAAAAAGCAATTCGGCAAAATCCGGATAATGAGACTTTTCTAATAAATTACGCCAGGCTGGCCCTGGCTGGCGATCAATTGGAAGCACCTATCCGGCATTTGGAGAGCTTCCTTAACCGGTTTCCCAAGAACTCCCAAAGTAAGATTTATTTATCGCAACTATATATAAAAAAAGGGGATCATCATTCCGCCCTGAAATGGTTGACCCAAATCATCGATTCGGATTCGCGGAATACTTTAGCCAGATTGATTAAAGGGAATGCCCTTCTAGGCTTGAAAGAGCTCAATGCGGCCAAAGTTGAATATTTGCAAGTTCTGGAGCAAGAGCCAGAAAATCTTGAATGCCTGATGAAACTGGCCGTACTGACTGAAATGCAAGGAGTGCAGGAGGAGTCCTCTTCATATTATGAAAAAGTATTAAGCATTAATCCCATTCAATCATATGCCTTGAAGAAAATGGCGGCAAAAGTGGGAAGGTCTCGGACTGATGACAAAACCGCTGAACTTCTTTGGCGAGCCAGCAACCACAATCCTGACGATTCTGAATGTCTTTTGTTGTTAGGCAATGTTCTGGAAAAGCGCGGAGAGTACAACCGGGCAAGGACGGTTTATGAGTCAGGCATTTTGAAAATGCCCAAGCTAGAGCCGTTGCTCAAGCGAAAACTGGCAAAAATAATGTCAAGATAATAAAGCAATTGCATGTTGGATGCTTCGATGATAAAAATCCACTATCAGCTTCGACAATCCTCCAAGGAGCTTTTCGATGACACAATTAGAAATTAATGGAGTTCAATTCCCCTTTGATTCATCTTATTCCACATGGAACGATCTTTTAAACGATTTGGAGACTCATCGCATCAGCAAAGGGAATGCTATCGCCAGCGTTTTCTTCGATGGTGAAGAGATTAACGAGTATCGTCATGGAGAAATATTGGAACGCTCCTTGGATTCCATAATAACCATTCAGATAACGACCTCCTCCTTACAAGATATGGTGAAACAGGCCATAGCGGATGCTGGCAATTATCAAAGTACTCTCCAGAATGCAATGATGGAAACCGCGGAATTGTTCCGGATACAGAACCTCCAAGACGCCAATTTGCGGCTCTCTGAAATTTTTCAGGGAATCAAAATGTTTATTGCCCTGATGAAAGGGCTGGAACTCCAATGCAGCGGTCAAACACGGATGGATTCCAGTCCTATTGACAAGCTGATTGAAGAAATGGGACCAACATTGGAAAGCCTCATCGATTCTCAGAATCAGCAAGATTGGATTCTTGTCGCCGATATTCTCGAGTTTGAATTAGCCTCTGCAATCAACGCATTTGAACCAGTGATCCAAAATTTTGCGCGTCCATCCAATCAATAGTATGGCAAAAACAAAGCAACCAGGTATGACTAGATAGCACGCAGCACCAGCGAGTGATCAGGGTAGCAGCACAATACACTGGTCGCGCGTGGTTTGGCAAAAGCGAAGTAACCAGGCATGACTAGATAGCACGAAGCACCAGCGAGTGATCAGGGTAGCAGCACAATACACTGGTCGCGCGTGGTTTGGCAAAAGCGAAGCAACCGGGCATGACTAGATAGCACGAAGCACCAGCGAGTGATCAGGGGTGGCGGTACAAAACGCCGATCGCTCGTGGTTTGGCAAAAGCGAAGCAACCAGGTATGACTAGATAGCACGAAGCGCCAGCGAGTGATCAGGGTGGCGGTACAAAACCAATCGGTTAAAATCCCTTGGACGCCAAGAGAATAGGCCTATTTCCAAGCAGTTGCTCATTAGCATTTTGAAGAAAAGGCGAAATGGCGAAGAAGTTCGCAGTTGGAGAATAATCGATTGAAGATTGCGGCTCTTTATTACCCAAAACCTCCCCTGGATTTTTTCGAAGCTTCCGTCCGAGCCGTTAGCGGCATTGCGGATCAAATTTTCATTGTTCATAACCACACCGAAAGATTCCAGAGCAATCTGAAAGAAACAATCCAAGGTGTAGCAGATAGTCTGCACTGCACAATATGGGATGGGAAGTGGGAGAGTGAGATTGAATCAGTCAATTCTCTGATTCTGCATCTTCAATCAAGCCAATTCACTCATGTGCTTTACCTTTACCCCTTTGATGTATATTCCCATAGTGACATAAGTAATCTGCTCCGGTTTATTAAACTTCACCCGGACACGGGCCAATACACAGTTCATTGCCGTCACTATTGGAAGAGTCCTTATTTTCTTATCGACCCATCGGACTTCGAGACGCCCACCATTGCATCACGCCTTTCCCCCTCTATCCGATTCATCAAACCCGGCATGACAAATGGTCAACCGATCCGCTTGGTTCCGGGAGAAGAAGCCGTCTGCCATCGATTTCTTTTTGCCTGTTCTGAGTCAGGCATTATTTCCTGGCTAGCCCAAATGCAAATTCCTGAAGACCAACAGGAGCAATGGAAAAATAGAGTCTGGAATTTATGGGATAGCCACCGCGATTTACGCAACCTTCATCCGACCGAGCCAGAGAGATTCAGACGCGCAATCCGCGTCCATCCGCTCCAATTGCCTGAGGCGTTGACGGGGCACTCCTCTCTCGAAGATGAAATAAGCGAAAAAATAACCAAGAAGAAACCTCCCTTCAGCCTCCTCGTCAATTCAAACTGTTTTTCAATGGAAATCCAGGCACAAATCTCATTGAACCCTGCACTCTCTCGTTTTAAGGAAAGCCTCGGTTCCCCTCTTTCTGGGCTTTCCAATAGACGGAACGAAGTTTCTCTGCTTCAAAATCTTGCAGCCACTTTGCCGCCGGACACTGAGATTATCTTGGCTGCTCCCGAGGGAGATCAGGATTTTGCCTTTTTCGCCAAACAAATCCCCGCGGCTAAATCAGTCCCTGTCGATCAGAACGAATCGATCCAGCAAATTTGGCAAAAGTGCGTTGGATGTGCTGAAGGAAATAGGATTGTGTTCATGAAGGATATCCTTCAGCTCGAAGGTGACTGGCTGGAGGGCTTCTGGAATGCTTTTGAAGAAAATCGGCAATCCGCTTTATACTTTCCCCGAATAATCAATTTAAATCTGGTCAAACAATCGCCAATATTGGAATTTGAAAAAAGCCGCTCTCGAAATTGCGGCAAAACTGTCCAAATTACGGATGTAGAGAATATATTTGACCTCCCTCTTTGGGCTTGTGATCGATCTAGTTGGCAGATTCTGATGCAGACCAAGGGGCAAATCCCGCCTGTTCTTAAAGTACTTAGATTAGAAGATACCGTTGTATTTCAGAAAGAAGTCGATCAGTACCCCGTCTTTCAGGAGGCGCCATCAAGCGGTTTGAAAAACTCCGAAGCATTTCCTGCATGGAAATTCAATCCAGAGTCTGAGAGGGAGAGTATTGTCGATGTATCTTTGCAAGTCAGTATAGTCATTCCCGTTTATAACAATCTACATTTTACCAAGGCTTGCCTTGAATCGATTTTTTCCTGCACGCCTTTTCATCTTTTTGAAATCATCATCGTTGACAATGGCTCTTCCGATGGTACACGGGAATACGTTGAATCGCTGGGGGCACGAGTACGTTACATTCGGAATCTTAAGAATCTTTTCTTCGCCAAAGGATGTAATCGTGGAGCCTGGGCAGCTCGAGGAAAGAACATCCTGCTATTGAACAATGATGTCGTTGTCCGGCTAGGTTGGTTGGAACCGATGTTGGAAGTTCTCGATCAGGATCCACGGATTGCCATTGTGGGGAACAAACAGCTTTTTCCTCAAGACCATCCTGTTTATCCGGACAAAGTCTGGCATGCAGGAGTCATCCTGACGCCAGATAATGCCCCAATGCAAATCTATTACGGATTCGATAAACAACATCCATTGGTCAATCGACAACGAGATTACCCAGGAGTAATCGGAAGCTGTTTTTTAATCCGAAGGAAGGTCTTCGAAGAACTGGACGGACTGGACACCCGATTCATTAATGGGCACGAGGAAACCGACCTCTGTCTGCGCGCGGGTGGAAAAGGGTATAGGATTGTTTACACTCCTCGAAGCGAAATCGTCCATTATGCCTCCAGCACGGAGGGCCGCTTTGATCGGGAATTATCCAATCTCATGAAGTTTCAAGCTAAATGGGAAGGAGAGCTTCCCTCATCTGAGCCGGAATGTTATCGCAAGGATGGATTAATTCCTGCTCCTTCTTTGCGCTCTCGACTCCGAATCGGTGTGGTGGCTCCTTTTCGTCAGCACCATCGGGTGGCTCACTCTGTTGAGTCTATTCTCGACGGTTTTCCATCCAATTCATTCACCGTCCTTGCGGACTCGGCAATCAAGACCAGAATGCCTGGTCCAGATCCCGCCTATGTGCTGAGGGCCTGGAATAGCTTGTCTAATTGGCATTATCCGATGGGGCGATTGGCCTGCAGTCTTGATTTTGACCTGATTCATTTATATTGGGATTCTAGTTTATGTTGCCAGGGATTTGAAAATTGGGTTCGACAATTAAAACAATCCGGGAAGAAAATAATGGCCAGCCTCGATGAGATAGATGGTGGTGACTCCGGATGGCGGGCTGTCGTGGAAAATTCCGATGCCTTGTTAGTGCCTTCTCTCGATCTATTCCGTGAGTTGACATCCATGGGATTCACTGGTTCCAAAATTTTCCTGTCGAATCCCGGGATTCCTTCCCTTCCTCAGATACCGCTCCAAGAAGCTCAAGAGAAATTGGGCTTCTCCCAACAATCGAAAATTATTCTTACTTTTGGATACATTTCTGAAAGAAAAGGAATCGAGGAACTCATCGATGCCTTCCGGGCGTTGAAAAAGGATACTAGGTTGCAACTCTGGATTCTGGGAATGCCTGATCCGAACATCCCCATATCTGGCTCTTATTTGGACCGATGCAAAGAAAAGGTCATTCATGCCAAAATGCAGGAGAGGATCCATTTCGTTTCTCATTATCTTGAGGAACCGGAACTGCGGCAATATCTAGCCGCCGCCGATCTGATTGTTCTTCCTTATGTCCTTGATCGATATCGATGGTCTTATGCTGCCGCGTATGCATTAGCCTTGGGACGTGCCGTTATTACCTCTCCGGCCAAAGCCTTCCTCCCCTTCGGCGATGCGGTCTATATGCTCCCGGGCGGAACTTCATTGACCCAAGCAATCAATGAGTTTATAAAAAACGAGAATTCTTCCAATCGGCTTCGTCAAAATGCCCTCGCTTACTCAAGAGCCCACTGCATATCAAAAGCCCGTCAGGATATTTGGGATTTTTACAGCCGCCTGACCTATTCGGACAACATTTCACGTCTGATAGAGAACAAGTTCGTGGAAATATATTCCTGTCCCACAGACGACGATATTCCAAGGGTCTGCTGGGAGGGATCCCAATTTATCAATCACAGTCTGGCTCACGTCAATCGCGAGCTTGAATTGGCATTGCTTGAGACTGGAACCGTGGATCTTCGAATTCTTCCGGTTGGCCATGATTCTTTTTATTCTCAATTGGACTCGCGGCAACAAAAGTTGACAGAGTTTTATGGACAATCGGCTAGTTTTGGTCCTGAAATTTTCGTTCGTCACCAATGGCCGCCCAATTGGGAACCCCCTTTATTTGGACGTTGGATAGTGATCCAACCTTGGGAATATGGAGCCCTACCGTCCGAATGGATTTTAAAGATTAATCAAAGTGTCGATGAAGTCTGGGCGCCAAGCAATTTTGTGCGCCAGCTTTATATCGAAAGTGGTGTAGATCCCTCCCGTGTTCATGTGGTGCCCAATGGAGTCAATCCCGATTTTTACAAGCCCGGACTCCCACATCTCCCACTCCCCATCGACAAAAAATTTAAATTCCTCTTTGTGGGCGGAACGATCCCTCGAAAAGGAGCGGATATTTTACTTCGCGCCTACCAATCTGCATTTGATGCGAAGGATGACGTTCTGCTTGTAATCAAAGACATGGGAACCCAGACGGCCTATAAAGGCCAAGGCATCGGCCAGCGGATCCAGGAAGCTTCCAGAAATCCAGAAAGTCCTGCTATTTTTTATTTGGACCAGGACCTGAGCGACAAGGCAATGGCTGAGCTTTATAATGCCTGTGATTGTCTGGTCCATCCCTACCGGGGCGAAGGCTTCGCCCTGCCGGTATTAGAGGCGATGTCATGTGGGTTGCCTGTAATCGTGACTTACGGTGGGGCCACCGACGATTTTGTCGATGACGAGACTGGAATCCGGATTCCCTCCCAAAAGATAGTATTCGGAAACCGTGAAATCAATGGCATGAAGACGGTAGGGGATCTTTGGATGCTGGAACCAAATGTCAAAGAACTAACTCAGAATATGCGCTGGATCTATGAAAATCGCGAATCTGCCCAGGCGATTGGCGCAAAGGGACGGGAAAAGGTCCTGCATGGGTGGACTTGGAAACATGCCGCGGCAAAGGCACTCCAACGAATAGAAGCGTTGCGTTTCAAGCCCATATATCGTCTCCAGGAGAAAGTCGATACTGCAATACTGATATTTTTCGAGCCGTCATATGCATGCACTGCGGAATACTATCTAAAAACCATCGATTCTCTTCGCCGGAATTCCTACGCCAAGATCAAAATCTTTATAGCCCTCTCCCCTGAAAACCACGATCTGAAATCCTCTATAAACCAAGCTGAGGATCTTATTATTTTTGAATCGGCTAACTTCATCGAAGCGCTCAATCGAATTTATGCCGGCTTTAAGGCTGATTATTTGACCATTATCACTCGCCCTACCCTGTTTTCCAGACAGTGGTATGGACAAATTTCCGAAGTCGGGAAGAAGATGCTCGGGGAAAAGATACAAGGAGAACTTTTTATTTTGGCTCCTGCCACAGTCGGATCGGAGTTAGCCCATTTAGATTCCTTCAAAAAAGTGGA
This sequence comes from uncultured Acidobacteriota bacterium, assembly GCA_963803155.1. Lineage (GTDB taxonomy): Bacteria > Acidobacteriota > Terriglobia > Versatilivoradales > Versatilivoraceae > CAWDMN01. The sequence goes on along the minus strand of CAWDMN010000074.1, from coordinate 6,279 downwards.
GGATGAGCTTGTCTTCCAAAAATATGCCCGCCAGCATTGGCGAAATCATCGGGGACAATTTCGACAAATATCCGATAATCTGACGTCCATATCCTGCCTTGATTGGGATTGCCTGGAATCGATCAACCGAGATTATTCTTCACCGTCGTTATGGTATGAATCTCTAGTGAAAAAAAACGCCAAAATCTATCAAGCCCAGGACACACTGGTCTCTCAACTCCAGTAAGTAACTTTTTCTGTAATTGATACAATCCCTTGGAAGACTATTGGGGACAATTCAGAGGGCGTGCGGATAGTTTCGAATCCATATTCTGACTGGCGCCTAAATCCCGATACCTGGCCACTCTTATGAAGAATCTACAAGTCACAAGAACTTGATGCATTTGAGATTGTCTCGGTCTCTAAGACAGCTAGGTAACCTCACCAACAAATACCCCTCGTTCCTCCAACCAGTTCTTGCCATTCTCATCAAAGGATAATTGGACTTTTCCATGACAACGGTGTCAATTTCTTAGCATTAGCCGATGCTTTTCCAGAAGAAGCTATTCTGGCAACAAAAATGAGATCATTTCGTTTAACACACTAATAATATATGTCTTAGGTTCAATATTCTCTTTTGTCACAGGCCAATTATCGAGCCGATTATCGGCCAAGAATGAATTGGTAATGATATTGCAAATCTGTAATTGGCAATGTATGGCTATGGAGACGGATGCCCTAATTTGTCTGGAATCGAGAAATTTTATTTTATGAAGAATTTTGCATTGACTGGAGTTGCCGGATATATAGCTCCAAGGCATCTACAGGCAATTAAGAACACGGGGAACCAACTTTTAGCTGCAGTCGACCCACATGATTCAGTGGGCTTATTGGATAATTTTTTCCCGAATGCGAGCTTCTTCACTGAATTTGAGCGTTTTGACCGGCATTTGGAAAAACTGCGCCGCTGTACCGAACATGAGAGAGTTCATTTCATCAGCATTTGTTCTCCTAATCATCTGCACGATGCTCATATCCGGCACGCACTCAGAATTGGAGCCGATGCCATTTGTGAAAAGCCCTTGGTCTTAAAACCATGGAACCTGGATGCCCTGGAGGAGCTTGAAACTGAGACAGGACGCAAAGTCAATACGGTCCTGCAACTCCGGTTGCATCCCACTTTGATCCAGCTTAAAAAACAATTGCTTAATAGCCCATCCGGGTCGAAGAAACATGAGATTTGTCTGACCTATATAACGGGTCGAGGCATGTGGTACCAATATTCTTGGAAAGGATCCCCCGAACGATCGGGAGGATTAGCCACAAATATTGGAATTCATTTCTTTGATGCCTTGCTCTGGTTGTTTGGCAAACCCCAATATAGCATTGTCCATTGTGCCACACCTCAAAAAATGGCGGGATTTTTGGAATTGCAGCAAGCAAATGTGCGTTGGTTTCTATCCATCGACCGCAATGACCTTCCCGAAGATATTCTTGCAAAGGAAAAGACAACCTTTAGATCGATCACCATTGATGGTCATGAGATTGAGTTCACAGACGGTTTTGCAGACTTGCATACCCGCACCTATGAGGAAGTACTAAAAGGAAACGGATTTGGAATTGATACAGTTCGTCCTTCCCTGCGATTGGTTTATGAAATCCGGAATGCCATGCCGAGGGATGAACGGGGCCACCAGCATCCTTTTATCCAACACTCAGGCCGGAAAGTGACATATGAACTACTTTGCTCATAGTTCCACCTTTATAGATGAAGGCTGCGAAATTGGGGACAAAACCAAGATCTGGCATTTTTGTCATATCCAAACAGGCGCACGAATTGGTGGGTCTTGTGTGCTAGGACAAAATGTCAACATAGCTCCTCAAGTCAAAATTGGGAATTTTGTAAAAATCCAAAATAACGTCTCCGTTTATGAAGGGGTCGAATTGGACGATTATGTATTTTGTGGCCCTTCCGTTGTCTTTACCAACGTGCTCAATCCCCGCTCCGAATTTCCGCAAAAAGGGATTGAACATTACCATCGGACCTTGGTCCGTCGAGGCGCGACGATTGGAGCCAACGCCACGGTCGTCTGTGGCATCACCATTGGCAAATATGCTTTCATCGGAGCTGGCGCGGTTGTTACGAAAAATGTCTCGGATTATGCGCTGGTCTTAGGGAATCCTGCCCGTTTAAAGGGTTGGATGTGCCGCTGCGGCCACAAAATATTCTTTACAGAAGACCGGGCTGATTGCGCCCATTGCAGCCGAAAATATCAAAGGCAAAATGAACTAGTGCAAGAAATCGAAAGCATTTCAGGAATCGATAATTTTTTAGAAAGGCAATAAAACGCATGCCTGAAATTCGCGGCAGCAAAGTGCTGGTTATTGGAGGGGCAGGACTCATCGGTTCGCACGTAGTTGATGAGTTGACACGGGAAGATGTCAGCCAGATCGTTGTTTACGACAATTTTTGCCGGGGAACGTGCGAAAACTTGGCCTATGCGCTTAAAGATCCACGAGTGCGCATCTACGATGTTGGCGGAGATATTTTGCAGACCGACATTCTCAGCGCCGCCGTGAAAGAATCGGATTTTGTCGTCCATCTGGCGGCTTTATGGCTGCTGCAATGTCACGAATATCCACGCTCTGCTTTCGATGTCAATATTCGCGGCACCTTCAATGTTTTGGAAGCCTGCCGCAATCACCAAACCAAACGCTTGGTGTATTCGTCATCCGCTTCGGTTTATGGCGATGCGGTTGAGCTTCCCATGACGGAGGAGCACCCCTTCAACAACCGGACATTTTACGGCGCCACCAAAATCGCCGGTGAAGCCATGTGCCGGGCTTTCAATGAACGCTATGGCCTGTCATATGCCGGTCTGCGCTACATGAATGTTTACGGCCCGCGGCAGGATTATAAAGGAACCTACATTGCCGTCATCATGAAAATATTGGACCGCATCGATCAAGGATTGCCGCCCATTGTATATGGCGACGGTTCACAATCCTACGATTTCATTTTTGTCTCAGACGTGGCGCGCGCCAATGTTGCCGCATTAAAGAGCGATGTCAGCGATCAGTTTTATAATGTGGGAAGCGGCATTCAAACCTCCATTAAAGAAATATGTCAATTGCTGTTAGAGGAGACTGGGTCTTCCCTTTCCATTCAGTATGAACCCGCGGGTTTAACCTTTGTCACAAACCGCGTGGGAAGCACCGCCAAGGCGGAAAGAGACTTGGGATTTAAAACCTCAATTCCCTTGCGTGTAGGGTTGAAAAAGCTAATTGCCTGGCGCAAGGCGCAAAAAGAATCGATGATGGGGAGAGCCTCCAAACCATGAAAGTCCCCATCACCAAGGCAGTCTTCGATCATCAAGAAATGGAGCTTCTGGCTGAGCCCTTGAAGTCGGGCTGGGTGGTACAAGGCCCCTTTGTCAGACAATTCGAAGAAGCTTTTGCCGCTTACACCAACTCTGCTTATGCCATTGCTTGCACTTCCTGTACCACCGCGCTTCATATGGCTTTGGTGGCCTTGGGCATCGGCCCCGGAGATGAAGTGATTGTTCCCGCCTTCACCTGGATTGCCACGGCCAACGTGGTGGAGTACACCGGTGCACATCCCGTTTTCTGCGATATTGATTTGACAACATTCAATCTGGACATGAAGCAGTTGGAGCAGCGCCGCACCGAGCGGACCCGCGCCATAATTCCAGTCCACCTTTTCGGCTTGCCTGTTGACATGCGTCCGCTGTTGGATTGGGCCAATCAGTCTAGCTTGAGCATTGTCGAAGATGCTGCCTGTGGATTTGGCGCCCGATGCCGAGATCAGCATGTCGGAACTTTTGGCAACTTCGGCTGTTTTAGCTTTCATCCACGTAAAGCCATTACCACTGGGGAAGGCGGGATGATCCTCACCCAGGATGCCAAACTAGCGGAGCTATGTCGTTCCCTGCGCGACCATGGGGCCAGCAAATCGGATTTGACCCGCCATCAGGGAAAAGCTGCCTTCCTGCTGTCGGAATTCAACCAGCTAGGTTTCAATTACCGGATGACTGACCTCCAGGGTGCCCTAGGAGTGGCCCAAATGCAGAAGGCTGCATGGATTCAGACACAGAGATCCTCCCGAGCCAATCGATACGATCAATTGCTTCAGCATCTCGATTGGCTGCGCCGTCCCGCCGTTCCCGCTCAAGTCACACATGGGTATCAATCCTATGTTTGCCTGTTTTCTCCGGAAGAACCTTCGCTTGCAAATGTGGAAAAGCTGCATGACTTGCGCAACCGGCTCATGCTGAGGCTGGAAGAAATCGGCATCTCCACACGTCAGGGCACGCATGCTGTTACCACGCTGGGGTACTATCAAAATAAATATGGCATAAAGGGTCATGATTATCCGCAAGCCTTGCTGGCAGACCACTGCTCCATCACGCTGCCGCTGTATGCCCAGATGACCGACGCGGAACAAGATTATGTCGTGGAAAATCTGGATCGCGTCTATAAGGAATTAACATGTGCGGCATCGTAGGAATTTTTAATGTCGACGGGAAACCGGTCGCCATCAACACCCTGAAGAAGATGACTGATGTTATCGCGCATCGGGGCCCCGATGGCGAAGGCTTTTGGAACAGCTCTTTTGTAGGCTTTGGCCATCGCCGCCTCGCCATTATTGACTTATCCCCATTAGGCCATCAACCGATGCAAAATGACGATGGTTCGCTCGTGATCGTTTATAACGGTGAGGTCTACAATTTTCAAAACCTGCGCATCGAGCTGGAAGCCAAAGGCTATCGTTTCCATTCAAAGACAGACACAGAAGTGGTGCTCAAAGCTTATGAAGAATGGGGGCCCGATTGCGTTCACCGTTTTAATGGCATGTTTGCCTTCGCCATTTGGAATGCCCGCGAAAACCGCCTCTTTGCCGCCCGCGACCGCTATGGCATCAAGCCGCTCTATTACTATTACCGCAATGGAACTTTTGTTTTTGGGTCTGAGATCAAGGCGATCTTGAAACATCCTGAAATATCTGTCAATGTCTGTCTGCCCGCCCTTAATGAATATTTTTCCTTTCAAAACATATTTTCGGATTTAACCCTCTTTGAGGGGATCAAGCTGCTCCCCCCGGCCTGTACCATGAGCCTGCAACTGGGAGATCCCAACTCCCTGAAGAAGAATAAATATTGGGATTACGATTTTCGAGATGAGGATTCTCTTTCCGAAAATGAATATGTCGAAGAACTCGTGCGCCTTTTCGAGCAGGCGGTCAACCGGCAGCTAATCAGCGACGTGGAAATCGGTTCCTATTTGAGCGGTGGCATTGATTCGGGATCGATCACCTGTGTGGCTGCCCGGCAATTCCCCAACATCAAGTCCTTCACATGCGGTTTCGACCTCTCCTCCGCCTCAGGCCTTGAGTTGGGATTTGATGAACGGCAGAAAGCCGAGTACCTCTCCAATTTGTATAAAACCGAACACTACGAGGTGGTGCTCAAGGCCGGCGACATGGAGCGGATCATGCCCGGCCTGATCTGGCATCTGGAAGATCTGCGGGTAGGCCAATCTTACCCCAACTATTACGTCCCCCGGCTAGCCAGCAAGTTTGTCAAGGTCGCCCTCTCTGGTGCAGGTGGCGATGAATTGTTCGCCGGTTATCCCTGGCGATACTACCAGGCGGTTTCCACCGACGACAACTCCAACTATGCCGCCAAATATTACCGCTATTGGCAACGCTTGGTGGATGATGATTCCAAGCCGCACTTCTTTCAGCCCCAGGTGGCGGCTCATATAGATCTTGCAGATACAGAACGGATTTTTATATCGACATTGAATGGCGTCAACACGATCATTACCCGTCCCGAGGAATACATCAACCGCTCTCTGAAATTCGAGAGCAAAACTTTTCTTCACGGCCTGCTGGTGATGGAAGACAAACTAAGCATGGCGCATGGTTTGGAGACCCGGGTCCCTTTTTTGGATAATGACTTGGTGGATTTTGCCATGCGAGTCCCCGTGAGATACAAGCTGAACAGCCTTCGGCCTGCTCCCCGAATCAACGAAAATTTGCCGGGAACCCATAAATATAGTGCTCCGACTGCGGATGGGAAAATTGTATTAAGAAATGCATTGGCGAAATTTGTCCCCGAAAACTACACCATGGGAATTAAACAGGGATTTTCCGCACCTGACAGCAGTTGGTTTAAAGGGGAAAGCATTAACTATATTCAAAAACTCCTCTTTGATAAGCGGGCAAACATCTACGAGTATATCCGGCCCGAAAGCGCCCAAAGCATGCTGTCGGAGCAT
>CAWDMN010000073.1:0-19046 GCA_963803155.1 uncultured Acidobacteriota bacterium | reverse complement strand
TGATGATTCCGTGCCGCTTTTGGGGTCGATTACGAGCAGCACGCGGGCGGCATTCTCCTGCCCGACAAATAAATCTTCATGGCGAGCGTGCCATTGATAGATGGGACGGATGGCCTTGAGGCCACTCGAGTCGGGCTGATCGGGAGTGCCCAGCATGGCGAAGGCAGGGAATGTCCCATGAGACATATTCTGATAGAGATAGATTTTTAATCCAGACGCCGGAGAACAAGAGAAACGATATCGCATATCGACATAGGGCATAATGTAATTCAGCGCCATCTTTTCCGGTTCGAGCGAGCGGGCCCACATCACATTTTCGCTGGCATTGTAGAGCCAGATGGGGAGACTCCTGCCCATATATTTGTCGGATTCAGAAGCGATACCGGAGACTTCATTGCGAATATAGGTAATAAAGGCCGCTTCCGGCCGCTTGGAGCGAATCAAGGCGGCGAATTTGGCCGCTACCTCCCGCGCGGAATTTCGCATAAATTCCTGATATTCGTCGTCAGCGACCGAGGGAAGAGACCGGTGATAACGCTCCTGGAATCGGGTTTTGCAGGAATCGCATTGGCATGTCCCCATTGGTTTGCCGCCATAATCAAATGCCTGGTTGCCGAACCAGTTGAAGAAAAGGCCGTCCACCTCATATCGATCCAGCGCTTCAGCCAGAATTTTCAGTGACTGTTCCCGATAGTAGCCGCCATTGATGCACGTGTTGTAGAGATTATTGTGATCGTGAACGGGATTTCCATCGACCCGGATAAAAAACCACTCAGGATGAGCTTCGTAGACTTCCTTGCGGGCGCGGCTGAAATCAAATCGTCCAATGAGCCGCATCTTTTGGTGGTGCGCCTCATTGAGAACTTCTCTCAGCAGATCCTTGCCCGGAGGAAGATACGGGCTGGCATAATGAAAAGGGACTTGAGTTGGGTAATAAGCGTTGATGCCCCCCATCCCAAAAACCAGAGTATTGGCGGGAAAAGCCGCAATCTGCTCAATCAGGGCCTTGGCATCCAACCCGGCGTCTGTCTCCCTTAAATTGGTTTGAAGCAGCCGGATCGGCTCTTCTTGCCACCAATGGGATTGCGCCTCGATCAAGAGGGTCTGCGCTGCCAGAGCAAGAATCGTCGATCCGATTTGTATTTTTTTTGTCATCGAGTTCTCCTTGTATTGGGGGAGACATTTCTAGAGTGTGTCGCGCGATCCTTTAACTCGACTTTTTGCATTGCACTGTAAGGCGGGTTTGCGGCGTGAATGTGAACTAGGTGACCTCATCACTCGCGCCCATCCCAGCTATTTTTCCACCTTGATAAGCAAAGCTGCCCGACTGCGGGGAATTATGGGCAAGCTCGCCAGCTGCAATTGGTGTTGCCGGGCAAGGGCCAGGCTCTCTTCGAATTTTTTCCGTGAAACGTGCAGAATGGGTTCCGCGAAAAGCAGACGGCCAGAAGGTTTCAAAGCTTGTGCGATTTCCGTGAAAAGACGATCGGAATTGTCCACTTCATGGACCATGGCGAAGGCCAGGGCGAAATCGATGGATTCCTTATAATCGTAAATTTGCAGAGAATCAAATCCACATAGCCGGGTTTCAATGCTTTCTCCTAGTCCTGCCTTGGCAGCTCGTTTGCGAAGGACGGATAACATTTTTTCCTGGACATCGACGCAGACCACTTTGCCGGAAGGGCCTACCATTTCGGCCAGAGGGAGGCTGAAAAATCCCATGGCGCAACCCACGTCGAGCACCTTCATGCCAGGAGCCACGTGAGGACCCAGTATCTTGCGAGGATTGTGCGGAAATTTGCGCAAAGGGCAACTGATAAGATAGCCAAGCCAGAATGGGCAGGTATGGGGTGCCATATTTTCCTCCGATTATCTCTCAATGAAGGTACAAAGAAGTATGGGCTCAACCCAAAGAGCATGACAAGCGAGAAAAAGAGTCAGTTCTCGGGAGGATGCTCAGCGAGGTCCTCTTCCACTGGTTTTGAGATGATGCCATGAACACGCTCGATCAATTCATCCAGTCCATCTTTGGGAATAGCTTTGGTCTCGATGGTGTCATGCAGGTGAACAACAATTTGGGAAGGATAAAGCAACCAACTACCTTTGCGGCTGAACTGGTAAGACCCGCATATGCTCATCGGCACGATCGGACAGCCAATTTGACGCGCCATGGCAAACGCGCCTTTCTGCAGAGTGCCCACCTTTCCTGTCAACGTCCTGGTCCCTTCGGCAAAGACAATGACGCTTATTCCGTTTTGGATGTGAGAGCGGACCTGCTCAAGCGTCTTTTTGAACTGAGCTGGTCCACCACCGCGGCTGACGGGGATATTCCCGAACCGTTTCATCATCCACCCATATGCCGGGATCTTGAAATGCGTGTCCAACTCCAATCCGCGAACGAACTGGGGGATGGCGGAATAAATTACGAAAGCATCGAAAAAGTTGATGTGGTTGCTGATAAAAATACTGGTTTTTGCGGGGTCGAAGCCCGGGGAAAATTTTCTTTCGAAACGGAGACCGGCAAACCGCAAGATGTTGCGGAAAAAAAAGCGTTGGGGCCAATCGTTCCAGCGGGGATTGAGGAAAATCCCCAGAATAACCAAGGCAGTGCAAACTGTAAAGAAATGCAACGCGCTAATCAACCAAAGCAGGATGCTTCGAATAACCAGGTATGTTTTACGGAGTGAGCTCATCGTCTTTCCTGGCGCGGAGTGGACATTTTGGCTTGCTGAATCCGGAATATTCGGATCTGGAAATCAGAATCATGCGCCTAAGGACAAATCCGATTTCGCTTGCCGCGGAGCCACGGGAAGTCCTCCCAGCAACGCTTACATTCACGCCATCACATCCAAGGCGCCGGGCCAGACTTTGATTTGCTGGGGATGGCAGCGCACTACCTCGCCGTCAATCATGACGTCAATCGGAGTTTTCAGCTGAAATTCAATTTGTTTTGTCCGGACGTGGGAAATCAAAGGGTGAATCATGTGCTTGCCGGAAAAAATTTTGGGGAAGGTCCGGACAAAGTCCCAGCGACCCAAAGTTCCCACCCGAGTGACTTCGATCAATCCGTCCGCCGTGTCAGCGAATGGGGCGATCATCAACTGCCCGCCAGTATAGCGGCTGTTGGAAAAGGTCAGATAGATGCAAGGCCTGCGATCCCATCCCTTGCTTCCATTAAGTTTGAGCGGAAAAATCGGATAATAAAGCTTCATCCAGGTGAGAAGTATCGCCGCCAGATAACCCAATTCTCCAAAGGGCTTGAAGCGTCTATTCGTCAATTCCCCCGCCTGAGCCGTGAAACCGAAGCTGAGCAAATTGATATAGAACAGGGAGCCTTCCCGGTGGACTAATTCCAAAACGTCACAGGGGCGGCGCTTTCGTTCCAGGATCGCCTGCTGCGCGTAAGTCAATCCCTTGTCGGTAAAATCCCGCAGGAAGGAATTCCCGGTTCCCAGCGGAAGAAATCCCAAAGAGACTCTTTCAGCTGCGGGGTGAAGAGGGAAGAGGCCGTTGATAATCTCGTAGCCAGTCCCGTCACCGCCAACCGCCAGGAAGTTGCGAAATCCCTGCTGATGGGCTTCTCGGGCCATCCGGCAGGCGTCTCCGGCGCGATGAGTCTCCTTCACTTCGATGGGAAAACCGGCTGATATTATGTTTTCCAGAGTAGCTGCCGCCAGTTTGCCGCAACGCCCCCCTCCGGCGGCGGGATTCACGATGGCTAAGTATTTTTCCATGGTTTACCAAAAGGGATTTCAGCTATCAGCGATCAGCTGTCAGCTTTTTGATACTGTGGCTGGATTCTATACGAGTAGTGGAATTTTTTGAGAATTTCTTTCCAGCCAATGGCAAAGATTTAAACCTTATCCGATAATCAATAATAAACGAAATGTTACTTGCTGATAGCTGATGGCTGAAAGCTGACCGCTTGCTAGAGATCCCTCAATGCCTCTTCCCGACTTGTCTGGGCGGCGATTTGTTCCGCCAGCACCCCCCGCTTGAGCTTCATAGAGGCTGTGCGGGGAAAATCCGCCTCCCAGATCATGCAGCCGCTGACCCGCTTAAAATCCGCCAGGCGTCGATTTCGCGACCGGATCTCTTCCAACAACTTTTCCGTCAGCCCGGTCCCAGTTTCCGGACGAAGGACCAACATGAGTTTTTCGCCTAGCATGGAGCGCTGTTTCCAGACAAAGTTGGCGGCATAGATGCAATATTCTTTGACCGGAATTCCGTCAAAAACATTCTCGATGTCTTCGGGATAGATATTTTTTCCCCCTTCCGTGACAATCATGTTTTTGACGCGGCCAAAAAGCTGCAGGTGTCCCATGGAGTCAAACCGTCCCAAATCACCCGTGCGCAGCCACCCGTCTGAAAAGGTTTCCGCGGTCAACTCGGGATCCTTCAAATATCCTTTCATTATCGTGCGGCTCTTGACGCAAATTTCGCCAATGCCATCAGGATCGCAATGGACCAGCTTCACTTCGAAACCAGGAAGAGGTTTTCCCACTGTATCCGCTCGAAATGGTTTTAGATCATTGACCGTGATAGCGGTCCCCGCTTCGGTGAGACCATAGCCATTTGCGACTGGAATTCCCAGGTCGTAAAAGAACTGCAGAGTGGAGGGTTCCGCAAAAGCTCCCCCAGAAATGATAGCCAGAAGCTCGTTGCCAAACGCCTGATGAATCTGCGGGAACAATTTGCGGCTGATCGTGGGATTGGGTTCGCGGCGTGTCAACCAGCGGTTGAGCTTCATCAATTTCTGAACCAGCCACTGCTTATGCCAGGGAAGTTCGGATAGACGGGCCCGCAGACCACTTTCCAGGGCTTTCAGGACCATGGGCACCAGGCTTACATAGGTGATCTTGTATTTTGGAAATGCGGCTTTGAGGAATTCGGGACGCAGGGAACGAAGGTGAACCACCGTGGCTCCGCAGACAAACGGGCCAATAAACCCAACCATGAAATCAATGGCATGGTTCGTGGGAAGGATGCTGAGATAGCGCATACCGGGCCAAAAGGGGTACCAGGTCATCAGCGCTTGGCACTGTTCCAGGTATACATCATGAGTCAGCATGCACCCTTTGGGATTGCCTCCCGTTCCGGAAGAATACACGATACAAGCCAGATCATCGCGCCGGCGGGGGATAAAATGAGGTTCTTCCTTGCTGGTGCAATCTTCCCAGCGCCGGGGGCCTGCAAGATCGGCATTCTTCGGGGATTCGCTGACAAATACCAGCGGGACTTGGAAATCCTTAAAGTCGGGAGTTTGGGTCAGAGCTCGCCACATCGGATATTCGATGATCAGAACCTTGACTTCCGCATGGGCCAGGATCGGCAGGTGCTCCCGCGCGGTGAGTTTATAATCAACCGGAACCAGCACTCCCCCGGCATAGAAAATGGCATAGGCGGAAATCAGCCATTTGGACTGGTTCGACATGATGATCGCCGCGCGGTCCTCCGGTCGAAAACCTAGATCCTGCAAGGAACGGGCAACAGGCAAGGCCGCCTGTTTGAAACCGGAATAGGTAAACCGGCAATTCTCCCTATCCCGATCGGCTTCGATCAGAGCAGTCAAATCCGCATATTGTTCCAGTGAAGCCTTTAATGCTTCACCGAGGGACGAGTATGGAGAAAGGTCTGGAGCTTTCGTCTTCATGGCGATGTGATTGGTGTCAGAGCAATCGGGAGTGAATTCGCTCGGCCAGGGCACGGAAGTCGGTTACTCCCTGTAATTCGTAATCCGGCAATTCCACACTGAAGTGGTTTTCCAGCCTGGTCAACAGATCCAACACCTGCAGGCTGTTGATGCCGAGCTTCTTGAAAAAGTCCTCATCGGGATTCAATTCCGCGGCAGGAACTTTAAATTGAGCCGCGGCCATCTGGAGGAGTTCATCGAGTGTCTGGTCAATCGAGGGCATATATTCATCTCCGGGAAAAGCATTCAGCATTCAGCGATCAGCTGTCAGCCAAAAGGGATTGAAAGCAAAATCCCCTCATTTACTGAAGAAGGTTAGAAAACTGAAGCTTGCCAACTTCCTTGATTACTCTCAGCCGCCTCCTATCTACTGTCTCCGGTCTCCAGTTCAAACCCTATGGCAAATACGGCTGCACATCCTGGCTTTCGACAAATTTCTTTAAAGCGGCTTCAACTACAGGCTGGCTGAACAACTCGCAAAAGATATCAATTTCCCGCCGCAATTCCTCGCGGGGGATGGGCTTGATGAATTTCTTGGCGGCAATTGTGGCCGCGGAATCAAACTTCACCACTTGGGAAGCCACGCCACGGGCGGTCCGCAAGGCCTGGCCTTCTCCCACCAACTGGCTGACTAGTCCGGCCGATGCGGCTTTGACAGCATTCAGGCTGCGGCCGGTCATCAGAATATCGCGGATCAATGCATTGCTCAAGTCCCGCTTCATTCGCGGGATTCCGCCGAAACCAGGAATCAGCCCGAGACGCAGTTCCGGGAAACAAAAGCGAGCGGTTTTATCCGCCACGATTATGTCCGCGGTCAAAGCAAGTTCAAATCCGCCGCCGAAGGTGACTCCGTGGACCGCTGCTATTGTTACCAGCGGAAGTTCGTCCAGAAAATTGAAAACGCAATGAATTCGCTCCAGAAATTCTCGGACGCTGCTTGATCGACCAGCGGAATTCAATGCCTGCATCCCGTGGTATAGTTGCCGAAGATCCGCGCCGGCACAGAAACCTCCGTGCAAATGGCTGTAAAGAATCAGAGCACGGACTTCGCCAGCGGCAGTACGCAAAACGCCAACGAGTTGTTCCAACTCGCCCAGTGTGTCAGTCCCGATCTCGTTGCAGGGTTCATGGTGCAGCGCAACTTCGCAGATGCCTCCGGCGGTCTGCCAGGAAAGGGTTTTGCCGGAAAAATTGTTCATAGCGACATAAATCCTATGATGATCTGAAGTCAGCGATTAGCAATCAGCTGTCAGCGATAAATCAGTCCCAGAAGCAACGGTCGAGGCCAAGATAAAACAACGTCATTTTATTCGTATAGCCGATCTATTTCAGCCTGAAAATAGGCCTCAATGGCGGCCCGTTTCAGTTTGCCATTAGCGGTCAGCAATCCACCTTCAGGAGTAAAAGGCTCCGGCCTGTGAATAAAACGACGGACCTGCCTGTAATGAGGCAACTGGGTATTGATCGATTCCAGGGCAGGTTGAATTTGCCGAACATCCATATCGCCGGTAAGGATGGCGGAAAGATACTTCCTTCCATTTCCTAACACCATCACCTGTTTGGCATCAGGCAAGACGGTGTAAATTAATTGTTCAATCGGTTCAGGCGCAACATTATGTCCCGAAGCGGGGATGATCAAATTCTTGATTCGGCCAATGATTTTCCAATTGCCGGTATCATCCATAAATCCCTGGTCGCCCGTATGAAACCATCCATTTTGAAGAACTGTGGCGGTAGCTTCCGGGCGATTCCAATAACCTGGAAAGATGTTGGGACCTTTGACGAGGATTTCGTCATTATGGCCCAATCGCATTTCTATCCCCCGGATGGCGGGACCGGCGAAACCCACATTGAATTGCTTAACATCATCCATCGTGCAAATGGCAGTAGTTTCCGTCAATCCATAAACTTGAAGAACCGGGATGCCCAGCATATGGAAAAATAGCTGAGTTTCTTCGGCTAAGGGGGCGGATCCACAGATCAGGGCGCGGAGGTTGGGACCGATTTTCTGCTTGATTCTGCTGAACACCAAAGTCCGGCCCAACCATTCCCACACAAAATCGAGTCGCATGGCTTTTCCCTGCTGTTGCCGCAACCAGGCGGCTTCTCCGCGGAGAAAGAGCGTCCGGATGATTCCTCCGGTTTTCTGCAATTGAGAAAGAATGCCGTTACGCACCCTTTCCAAAAGCAGAGGGACATTCATAAAGTAATGCGGCTGAGCAATTTTTAACTCATCGGAAAGTTTGTTCAAGTCGGTCGACAGTGTCAAAAGATTTTTTCGGCGCAAACAGGTGAGCAGGAGCATCCAGGAACCGGCAAAACAAAAGGGGAGATAATGAAAGACCAGATCGTCCCCCTCCCTTGGAACATCTTCCATCAACTCTATCAGGCGGGAAGTGATTCGCTCCAGCATGAAGGAGATGTTGCCGAGATTCAGCACCACTCCCTTGGCATCGCCAGAGGTGCCGGAAGTGTAAACAATGGCTGCCTCGGAGGAATCGGGACGGGCCAAGGGGATTGAGAGTGAAGAATCCTCTGTCCCGGATTCATCGGCGGGAACTGACCAGATCTCGTCGAAGAGAAGGCAAGCTGGATGTTTGGGCCAGGTTTTTTGGATGGGCTCGAAGAGATCATAGTTGGCACAGCAGAAAATAAGCGGCGTGCAATCCCTCATCATCATGATGAGTTCTTCCGGCGCCTGCCGATGATACAGTGGAACAACAATGGCCCCTTCCGCCATAATGGCCAGATCCAATGCCACCCACTCAATGCTGTTGGCGCCCAACAGCGCACAACGCACCCCCGGCTTGAGACCGTTTTCCCGTAACTTCAGGCGGGCGGTCTGGATTAGTTCCAAGAGTTCCCTGGTGGTCACGGTTCGCGGTTGATCGCCCCGGACTTCCCGCAAAATGGGCTTCTCAGGATCGCTAATCAAGTTTTCGAAAATGATTTCCAGAAAGTTCATATGCGATGCAACGAAAGATTTGGACTCTAAAATTTAAAAACGGCGGTGTCGGGCCAGGATGTGTTTGCCACAGACACCGAGGCGCGGAAAGTGGCTGCCGACAAATTGCTTCTGAATGAATTACGTTCAAGACTCTTTGAGAATGCCACTCTTCAGCTATCAAAATTGAAAATTTGTCCTCTTCTGCACTGAAAACACCACTCAAGGCACACCTGTCCATCCTTCGGCATGGGTTGCCTTCACTTACTCATTTTCTTCATATTTTTCCACCAACTGCTGCAAGTGGGGACTCAGCGGCGGCAGATAATCTTCCCAAGACAGACGGCCGCCGCGGACGGGAAAGTCCGGATAGCATTGAGTTAGATGTTCCTGAAAGTAAACCCCCATTCGCGCCATCACTTTCAGATTCCGCGTCACGGTCCTGCCCAGCCCTTCCCGGATGGACTCGCTTTCCCGCTGAAGATTGGCGAGAATGGGGTAAAGTTTCTCTTGCAGATTGGGATCCGTCACTTCCAGCAGAAGATCCTGATGGCCACGTTCCCGCATGAGATTTCGAATCCGTTCATCCATGGTGATGCCGGCCGAGGGAACCAATGCCGGCATGCAAGTAACAATGCCATGATATCTGGAGGAGACCAGCAATTGGCAGCAGCGGAGAATGCTGATGAGCTGGAACATATCATATTGGTCGGCAATGAAGAGTGGAACCCGTCCGAGGTGCTCATTCATGATTTCACACGCACTCCGGTCCAGTGCCTCCATTCCGAACAAGACGGGAAACACTTGGTGATCGCGCCGGTAACGGTTGACCCCTTCCGCAAACGCTTTTAGATAGCGGTGAAAGGCGGAGCGAACTTGAGTTCCGTCTTTGTGGAAATAAATCGAGCGGTAATGACTATCCTTGAATTTTCCAGAAATCCTGAGCAGCGCCAGCTTAACCAGCGAGGGGCGGACCGGCCACCAGAAGGGATTGATTGGAGAGAGGCCCAGAATCGGGGTTTTCCCATCCCATCCGGCTTCGCGCAGCATTCTCTCCCCGTAGGAAAGGGGCTGAGGTTCGAAGGTCCAGGCGGTATCAGTCCCCAGTTCCGTGGGAATGCTCAATTCACCAAGCAATTGTTGCGATTCCTCATTGCGAGTGATGACCATGGAATTTGCGCAATAGCGGCGGGACATCCATCTCAGGGAGTGGTCCATCTGTCCGGCTTCGGCGCCATACCCCACGGATAATTTATTTTCCACGGAAGCAATCCCCAGGGAGCCAATCATCATGGCGGTCAGCGCATTGGCAAACTTGCTTTTGAACATGGAGCCTTCACAAGCGATTACGCCGTGGTGCTTGGGAACTTCATTGAAGAGGAACGGGGGAAAATATCCGGAAGCTTGACTTGCCGAGTGCCTGCAAAATAACCTCGAGTCAATTCGAGATTGTGAGATATGACCGTCAAGTCGTTGGGGGCATTGCCCAGGATGTGCCGGACTTGGCGGATCATCTCCTCCACCCGAACATCGGCTCCCGTATTGCGGTTGCCGTTGTATCCCGCAAAGAGCAGTTTCAACGGCTTGCCCGGAGCCCAGGGTTCTCCCCATCCCATCATCCAGCGGAGCTTGGCGATTTCAATATAACCGGCAACCCATCCTTCCAGCATCAGGTCCATCATGAGGGGATTCCTCCTGCATTGCCCGGCCAATCCCGGTAAGGGTAGGTGAAATGATGTCGAACCGCAAAATTATAGAGAGGGTAGCAATACGCTGTAAAGGGCGCCGGTTTGAGTCCAGTCTCTTCGGTGACGCGGCGGTTGTCAAAAACAGTGTTCCAAGTCAAATAAGGGAGGAACACTTTCATGAGCGCGGCCAGATGCCCGGCGCGGGTACCCCGGCGGTTGGAGAAAAAATTGACCATGCCTCCGAAAGGCTTGACAAAAGAGGAAACATAAGCGGGCGACGAGCCGCGGCGGGCTTTGCTTAAGGCATCCGTGATCTGCTGGCACGTTTGGGAATCCACACCGGAAGAAAGATGATAGATACCATGCCGCGGTTTTTCCTTTTGATGCAAATGAGCAATCGATTCTGCGACAAAGTTTACGGGAACAATATCCAAGCGATCCAAGGGGCGGAGCGGAAGGAGGGGAAGTTTGGCCAGAAAAACAAAGGCCTCCACCATGTCAAATTGAGTGGTTTCAGGTCTGCGGCTGTCGCCCATAACTATGCTAGGGCGAAAAATCGTGATCGGAGTGTCGGGGAGCAATTCACGCAACATATGCTCACAGAATTTTTTCGTGCGAGCGTACGGATCGTAATCCGAGCGGTTCCAATCGATTGACTTGTCTTCCTGGACCACTTCGTTTTCGCGTATCCCCGCGACTGCCACCGTGCTGATGTGGCTGAAACGGCGCAATCCGTGATCGGCCTGGGCCGCGCGGGCTAGTTGGATCACTTCCAAAGTGCCGCGCAGATTTACATTTAGGCAGGTCTTTTCCGATTTTCGGTTCAGAGAGGCTGCGCCGTGAATGATTGAAGAGGTTGTCTTCACTAGATGATCATAGGCGCCTTGATCCATGCCAAAATGAGGGGAAGTGAGGTCACCCAGAAAAAGATTCACTTGCTCATTCAACCAGCGATGAAATCGCGGAAAATCCAGATGTAATTGCAGTGCCCGCCAAAGGCGTCTCCCTGCTTCCTCTTGGCTTTTGGCGCGAACCAGCAAATTAAGCCGCGAATCAGGGAAATCCATGAGCAAGCTGGCAATGTGAGCCCCCAAGTAACCTGTGGAGCCAGTGATGAAGATTGACATGGTTTTAATTATGAAGTCCGATTTTCGGAATCAGGCCGGAAGCATCTCCGGTTTGGGTCTGGCGGATTCAAACCGGAAGGGCCAGTTTTGATTTCTCAATTCCAGGGTTTCAAACTTGCTTTTTAGGGCTTATGCTCCTGAGTTTTGGCGGCAACGGGCTGTGGCATTTTAAAATTGCGCGGCAGCAGGCCGCTCACAGGGCGCCGCCCCTCGATCAAAGGGTATGTCCAGCGCCGCAGGGCCGGCACGTGCAGGTTGATCCAATAATCGTACCAATCGATAGCTTCCGCATCATAGCCAAACCGCTCCGCCTCTTCCGGCGGAAGGGCCGCTGACAGGACTTTGATGCGATCAGAGGCAAAGAAATATTCATTATCCAAGATAAAAGGCTCATATAGCTCAATGACTTTTTGAAGGCGGTCATATTCCCGCTGTTTGCGCACCAGCTTATCGGCATGGACTGGCAGGCTGGAGAGAAGCCGTCTTACTCCTTCAAGGATCGCCTGCCAGCGGGGAAGCGAGACATTATCGTACCGCCGCTTGGAAACGGAGATAGTGTCAAAACGCGCTCTCAGCCAATGTTCCAATCCCTCCATCGAACGATAGTGCTTCCGGTGGGCCAGGCAGGTCAACTCGATGGTCCGCCGCATGTCGGCCGGGTTGTTGGCGGAAGTAGCCAATTGATAAACGCGCTGGTGCCGGCGCAAAATCAAAGCGGTGGCAATCAGAGTCATTCCTCGGCACACCAAATCTACTGGAATGATGTCCAATCTCTTGCGCTCATTGGAAGGCAGTTGCCGGAAATAGGTGCCGAGCATGTAGGAAAGCGGCGCCGTGGTGTTGACTCCTTCATTCCATCCTCTGAAGGGCTGACGAACTGAGGATTCCACGATGGAGGGACGGATAATCGAGTATGCGATTCCCTCTGCTTCCTTCAAAAGCAACGATTCCCCCAGACTCTTGGTGTAGGTGTAAATATTGGGCCAACCCCATTTTTTGGCCCGTTCTTTGCCTAATTCAATCAACTGTTCTCGAATCCAGCGGGTCCGCAATTTGCGAATCTGATTCTTAAGGGAAGACTCGTCGCGACGGCTGCCGGCAACGGCGGCCCTTTTCGAGAGGGCTTCGGCTCGGAAAACCTCGGTCCGATGGGAACTCTCGGCTTCCGCCGTTACTCGCGCGAAAGAATCGTGCAGAAACCGCCATTCCTCCCGCGCATCAAATTCCGGATCGCCGCAAGGAGTGTAATCGACGGAGACTTCTTCCGCGACCCGGCCTTCCGTTCGGCCATTTACAAAACAAGTGGAGACATGGAAAAGTGCGGCATGACGGCATTTTTTAAGAAATCCGGTCAGCTCCAAAATACTGTCCACATTTGTGGAAACAGCGAGGTTCAGATCGGGATTAAAATCGGTTAGTCCGGCGGAATTGATCACCAGATCGAGCTGATCCTGGAGTTGCCGCCGGATGGAGTCGTCCAGCCCGAGTTGAGGTTCGCTGACGTCCCCCTCCAGGATCTCCACTTTTCTCCCCAGGAAATCGGCCAGTGCATCCCCGTGCAAGTCATTCAAGGGCTTAAAAACCGGGGATTCCGCCACCATCCGTTCGAACCGCTGAAGGGCAGTGCGGGATCCATGCCGCCGGATCAACAGGTAAATCCGCCCAATTTCCGGGACATCTTGAAGCAACATGCAGAGCCATACTTTGCCGATAAACCCCGTGGACCCGATTAGAAGAATCTTTTTCCCGCGCAAGGTCTCCCGCACCGGGAGGGTCTGCGGCCGAGTGCCACGTTTGCCAAAATGCACCACTGGGCGCCGCCCGTTCTGCTGGGATCTGGCAGCCGGGAAAATCAGGGATTCGGGCTTGGTTTCTGGTAACAGATGGTGAATCTGCTTTTTCAGCTCCTCGTAGCGACAGAGGCCGTGACTTTTTTCCAGCTGCAATTGCCCCACTAAACCGGGGGGGAGAATAATCGGTTCGAGGATGCGTCCGGAGGAGATCCCGTCGCGGAATTCGAGCCGGTTGGTGCAGAGAAAATCGATATTCAGCAACTGGGCGAGCGGTCGGATCACGTGATCAAGTTCGTTGCTGACCAGCACCAGCTGGCTTTGACCTTTCTGCAATTGCCGGATCCGGTTGAGGGCTTCCGGATTGAGTTGGGGGCGCAGAACATATTCAAACAGCTCCTCGCCCAGCAAGTCGAGCCGATCCCGGCTGACTCCTCGCAAGGGTAGATGCAACAGGCGCATGGCAAAGGGGCGATTTAACGGATTCAACAAAAGCCTGGCGGCTGCCACGGCAGAAACATTGAGGAGCCGATAAATTCTCTCGGTGAAAGCCTGGGAATTTCGAGCAAAATGATAAATTGCCCGCGAGGGATCGCTGGCCAGCAGACTCCCCTCAACTCGAAGAAAAATATATTGTTTGACCGGAGTCGGGGTCGAAGGGGCTTTGATAATTTTTAAATTGGATTCCCGCACAGAGTCCCAAAATGGCCGCAGGCTCACATTCACCTTCAGCCTTTTCATATCAGCAATTTGCCCACACGAATCCTTTTCCGGCCGGAACGGCGTTTTTAGCCAGCGGATCCGTTTTCTGCATGGAAAAGGATACGCAAGGCGGGCGGGATTTTCAAGTCAAAAAGCCTGAGGCGCACTTGTGCGGCCATTCAAACATGGACTTCTAAGTTTAGATATTTGACTTTTAACCATGGAGGACTGACTTCTCCATGCGTGTGACGGTCGAGATCATTTTGGATTTTCTTTCTGACTTTGATGAGTCTTCTTTGGAAAGTCTGAAGTTCAAAATCATGAGTTTGCGGCATGACGTCTGATTTCTGTAATCAGATATCTGCAAAAGAGGAATCCGAGAGGGTTCATTGCGAGAAGCTCGCCGATATCTTACAATAAGGCGGCTGTGACGGACCTTCACTCCTGACTTGATATCGAGAGACTCCAATGGAAGACACTGCGACTCCGGCCGTGCCGAAGCATTCTACGGGATTGATCCAAGGTTTGGGATTGTTGGATGGAACCATGATCATCGTAGGATCCATGATTGGTTCCGGCATTTTTATCGTCACCGCCGACATTGCCCGGCTATTACCAAATCCGGCCTTGTTACTCTTCACTTGGATTTTAGCGGGGATTATGACTATTGCCGCCGCTTTGAGCTATGGTGAACTGGCGGCCGCCATGCCCCAGGCCGGAGGGCAATACGTTTTCTTGCGCGAAGCGTACGGCCCTGTTTGGGGATTCCTTTATGGGTGGACGCTTTTCCTGGTCATCCAGACTGGGACAATAGCTGCGGTGGCTGTGGCCTTCGCTCGATACCTGGATGTGTTTGTTCCGTTATCACGGATTATTTGGACTGGCCGAATATTAGGACTTGCCTGGACTCTTGATCTCAAACAAGTGGTGAGTGTGCTGATCATCCTTCTCCTTTCGGGGATTAATTGTTTTGGAATTCGGATTGGGGCCCGGGTTCAAAACGTTTTTACTCTGTCAAAAATAGCGGCGCTGGCGGCTTTGATTGCGGTTGGCTTTTCCTATGCGGGTGGTTCAATGGCCCATTTTTTTCCCTTCTGGCCCAGCCGTGAGATGCTTGGGCAAACCGTGGAACCTTTTATCCGGAGCGGAAGTTCATTGGTTCCTTCCCAGTCTCTATGGATGAATCTGCTGCTCTTGACCGGCATTGCCATGATCGGTACGCTTTTTTCCTCGGATGCTTGGAATAACCTGACTTTTACGGGAAGCGAAGTTAAAAATCCGCAACGGACTTTTCCTCTGGCGTTGTTCCTGGGAACAAGTCTGGTGACGCTGTTGTACCTCTTGACCAATCTGGCATATCTTTACGTTCTTCCCGTTCAGGACATGGTTTCGACAGACAAGATTGCCGCCCGGATTGTCCGGATTGCCCTCGGCCCCGCTGGCGGTGGATTGGTCTCTTTTGCCATTCTCATTTCCACGTTTGGCTGTCTGAATGGAATCATTCTTTCCGGGCCGCGGGTCTATTATGCCATGGCGCGCGATGGTTTGTTTTTTCGGGGTCTTTCCGCCATTCATCCTGCCTACCGCACACCAGTCCGCTCTCTTTTAGCCCAGGCTTTCTGGGCCTCTCTGTTGACATTGAGCGGAACCTACAGTCAATTGCTGACCTATGTCATCTCCGCAGCTCTACTGTTTTATATCTTGACGGTTTGGGGGGTCATTCGTTTGAGGAAGAAGATGCCGAATCTCCATCGTCCCTACCGGACTTTTGGCTATCCCTATCTGCCAATAATCTATGTTATGATGGCCGCCACTGTGCTGGCCTGCAACTTGGCCGGCGATCCGAAAAATTCCTGGCCGGGTTTTCTCCTGATTTTGGCGGGGCTGCCCGCGTACTTTTACTGGAAAAGGAAATATGGATTCCAATCTTCTAAAAACGAAATCGATTGAACAGTTGATGGGGGATGTCGAGGGGAGTGGCAAGAAGCTGAAGCGCTCCCTGACTGCTCTCGACCTGACCTTGCTGGGAATTGGGGCCATCATCGGGACCGGTATTTTCGTTTTGACCGGAACCGCCGCCGCCAATCAGGCGGGACCGGCCATTGTGATTTCCTACCTGGCGGCCGGATTGGCTTGCGCTTTTGCGGGGCTTTGCTACGCGGAATTTGCGGCCATGATTCCCATTGCGGGTAGTGCTTACACATACGCCTATGCGTCTCTGGGCGAGGTGTTCGCCTGGATGATTGGTTGGGACTTGATCCTCGAGTATTCCGTTGCCTCCATGACGGTATCCATCGGATGGAGCGGCTATTTTCAGAGAATCCTGGCGGGTTTCGGAATCAATCTCCCCGCTTCATTGGCCATGGGGCCCTCCTGGCAGGGATTTCTCGGCTACTTTGTGAATTTGGGAATCCCTTTGCCGGCCTTTATGGCTTACGATCCAGCAGCTCCGCGGGGAGGGATGATCAACTTGCCGGCGGTTTTTATTGTCCTGATTATCACCACCATTCTGGTGATCGGAGTTCGGGAAAGCGCCCGGTTCAATTCCGCGATGGTGGCGATCAAGCTGGCGGCTGTTCTTTTCTTCATTGTTGTGGGGGCCTTTTATGTGAAACCCACCAACTGGTCTCCTTTTGCGCCTTACGGTTGGGCCGGCATTATGGCCGCGGGAGCGGTGGTTTTCTTTGCTTACATCGGATTCGACGCGGTCTCGACGACGGCGGAAGAAGCCCGAAATCCCAGCCGCGATTTGCCCATCGGTCTCATTGCTTCACTCCTCATTTGCACGGTCCTTTATCTTGCCGTAGCCTTGGTACTATCTGGCATTGTCCCAGTCACACAATTGAAGGGAGACATGAAATTTATCAATGCCCCGGTGGCATACGCTCTCACCATCATTCATCAGGATTGGGCGGCCGGGTTGGTGGCAGCGGGCGCAGTGGCGGGAATCACGAGCGTGCTACTGGTGATGTTGATGGGACAACCCCGGATTTTCTTTTCCATGAGTCGGGACCAGCTTTTGCCAGCCGCCGTCAGCAAAGTCCATCCCCGGTTTCGCACTCCTTATATCACCACGATCATCACGGGATTGGTTGTAGCTTTTTTTGCCGGCCTGATCCGTATTGATGTGGTGGGCGAAATGACCAGCATTGGGACGTTGTTTGCCTTTGTTGTGGTTTGTATGGCCGTCATGATCCTGAGGGTGAAGCGTCCCGATGCGCCGCGTCCTTTTAGAGTCGCCTGGGGTCCGGTTTTTCCGGTGCTTGGCATGTTCTCGTGTGTTTACCTGATGGCCCATTTGCCGGTTATTACCTGGGTCCGCTTCTTGGTTTGGCTAGATATCGGGATGCTGATTTATTGGTTTTACGGGCGGACTCACAGCCCCTTAGTGGATCGCGCGGAAAGGGCCGCTCGAAGTGGACTGGAAAATCTGGCCAACCTCGTAAAATTCAGTTCTTATCTGATTCTCTTTAACGGGGCAAGCATCACCGTCCTGGCCTATCTGACGATTATGGGCATCACCACGGAAAACTCCGCCAAGTGGCATGAAATCCTGGTGACGGCTGACCAGGCCGACCGGGTTGGATGGACAATTCTAGCCGCCGGGATCCTCACTTTTCTTGTGGGCTTCTTCTTGGGAAAGGCGTCCTCAAAGGCAAAGGCGGCAGCGTAAGTGGATTTTTATTTGATTCGTCTTCCCAAGGAAAAAATCGTCCTCTATAGCGAAGGTGAAGAGCTTTATCACCTGCCTCCTGGTGAAGCTGACCGGGGGACTCCGGTGGATCGTCTGCTTGGGAAATTGCAAGAAAAAGGAACACGCTTTTGGTTGATGGTGAGGAGGATCATCCTCACAGCACGGGAAACATATTACAAATTGGAGAACCGGATTGACCCCCAGGAGCGAATCATCAAAAGATTCAATTTCGCGCGGCATTCCCTTTTCTTCTGTTCCGGCTCTGTCGGGGAAAAAACGGCGGCTGAGTTTTTGCGCCGATGGTTGCTTTATCAGCGGAATAAGCATGCGGTCTGGCTGTTGATGGATGGAGTCGTTGCTCTGGTTGCTCTTGCCCTTTCTCCCGTCCTTGTGCCTCTTCCGGGACCCAACGTCTTTTTGTATTATCCGCTGCTGCGGACTCTTAGCCACTATCGGGCTTATTGGGCCGCTCGGCGGGTCCTTCAACATACAAAATCTGAATTCCGTTCCCTTGGCGCACTGGACTCCATTGAAGAAATCCTTCGACAGCCCCCAGCTTATCGAGATGAAGAACAGATGGAGATACTCTCGCGCAACCTCAAATTGGATGGGTTGCCGGCCTTTGTGAAACGGTGGGTTTAATATGAAATCCTCTATTTTGGAAACCGCAAAGCGAGTGCTGCAAATCGAAGCCGAGGCCATTACCGGCCTGGTCGACCGGTTGGATGAGAGCTTTGAAAAAGTCGTGGAGGCATTGCTAGCTTGCCGCGGGCGCGTTATTGTCACCGGGATGGGCAAGTCCGGCATCGTCTGCAAAAAAATTTCAGCCACTTTGGCGAGTACCGGCACCCCCTCCCTCTTTCTACACCCCGCGGAAGCGATTCATGGCGATTTGGGAATGATTGTCCCGGGCGACATTGTCCTAGCGGTTTCCAATAGCGGAGAGACCGAGGAATTACTCCGCCTGCTGGAAACGCTGAAACGGTTGGGAATCTTCCTCATCAGCCTGGTGGGGAATCCGGATTCCACACTGGCCCGTCACAGCGACCTGGTCTTGGACATCAGCATTCGCGAGGAGGCTTGCCCATTGGGTTTAGCCCCTACTGCCAGCACTACGGCGACTCTGGCCATCGGAGATGCCCTGGCCATGGTGCTCAGCGAAAAGCGCGGTTTTAAGGAGGAAGATTTTGCCAACCTACACCCAGGCGGAAGACTGGGCAAACGGCTCTTGCGCGTCGAGAATTTGATGCACACGGGCGATGAGATTCCCATGGTCTTGGAAGAGACTCCCATGCGCGATGTCATTTATGAGATTTCCAAAAAGGGATTGGGGGTCACTGCCGTGGTGGATTCCGAGAAAAAAGCGCTCGGAATTATCACGGATGGCGATCTGCGGCGTCTCTTCCAGA
>CAWDMN010000072.1:0-82212 GCA_963803155.1 uncultured Acidobacteriota bacterium | reverse complement strand
AGCGCGTTCCTGGGCCTTTGTGGCCAGGACGATGAAGTCGAACGGCACAGCGCCGACGTAGGCCTCCAAGGGCGCGACGACTGCTGCGGTGGCCGAGCCTGCCTCCCGCGCCCCATCACCCTGAGGCCGGCGGCCTGCAAACGGACCGCTGATTCGGCACTGCGCACCGCCAGATGGACCGAAATCCCGGCGGCCTGCAAGCGAGTGGCGATGACCCCACCCAACCCGCCTAGGCCGACGATCAGAATCCTCATGACAGTCTCCCGTGCCCGGGGCGGGCCTTGCAGCCCAGCATGGGCTGGCCGATTTAAGCGGGCAACCTGGTAGGTTGTGATGCACAGACTACTGCCTTGCAGGAAAGGGAGATGGCCCCACACGATGAAGCCCGTCATACCAGCCCTCGACCTGCGGTCACCCGCGCCCGACTGAAACACACCATCGAACCCAGACGAGCCCAACCCAGACCTTTGGCCCCCAATCCCAGGGATTCCCGTCAGGTCCGCTCATGTTCTGCTATTGTCTGACTTCCGAATCGGGTGGCCTGGTTTTGGAGAGCAGACCCCGGCCGATTCTGGAGAGCGTCGAAGGGCTGAACACCGCGCTTGAATCCCAAGGGTAACTCCGGCCGCCTGGCCTATGAAGCTGCCCTGCTCTCTTGACTGCTGATTCCGAACAGCCACGCAAGGTGCGCTGAGATCTCCTTTTGACCGCTGCGAGGGCTGCGTCCGGAATTCTGATTCCTTTTTGTGCGGGCTCTGCTATTCGAATGCCCGGTAGATCTGTTCTAGGGAGGCACACATGCTCTTGAAGCAATCAGGCTCTCTGGTTGTTCGTGGAAACCTGGTCGATGCCGAAGGCAAGGCCTGCCATGGGGAGGTCCTTTTATTGTAACGGATGGCCTTATCCAATCCGTCACCAAGGGCCAGTGCCCGATACATGAAAATTTCATCTTGTTCGAGCCTGGCGAGGATTGTTTCATTTTCCCTGGTTTCATAGACCTCCACGCACATGCCGATTACAACCTGCTCCCGATGTGGAGCAGCCCCGGCCCGTATGATGCCGGACAACCGTTTTGAGTGGCGCGCCAATCCCGAATACCTCGCCGCCATTTCAAGTCCCATCAAATTTGTCCGTGAACACTGGCAGGACAAGCTGTCTGATGCGACCTCGGGACCGATCATCGGCGAGGCATTCCAGTGTTTTGCTGAACTTCAGGCGGTGGCGGGAGGCACTACGGCACTCCAGGAGGACGTCAGTTTGACCGCCGGTGCCTTGATTCCTCGGCGGCATGTGCTGGTGCGCAACACCGGGGTGGCGGAGGATATGGGATTCAAGGAAGGAGGCAAGGTGGATTCCCCAGGTGGACTTCTTCAAACCCGATCCTGCACCTGCGGGCCAAGCCGGCCAGGATACGACGGGATGGAATCCGGCTGTCCAGCTCGGATTCTCACGAGACTTACCAGCAGACCTACACGGGCGGTAGGGTCCGTGGGATTTTGGTTCACCTCGCCGAAGGCCGATCGGGCGCTGCCTTGAAGGCGCGAGGGGTCGATGCGTTATTCCGCAAAGAATTCCAGGAGTTCATGACGACTTTGCAGACCCTCCAAGTGGATCCGGTGCGCCGGACGAACATCAACCTGATCCATGGCTGCGGTATCGACCCCTGGGATGGCCCAACCATGGACTTCCTTTGCAGATCCACAACATCGGGTTGGTCTGGTCCCCCGTTTCCAACTTGCTGCTGTATAAGCGACGCATTCGCTCCCGCCTTCGCTTGCAACGGGGTGAACGTCTGCTTGGGATCGGACTGGAGCCCAAGCGGTTCAAAGCATGTCTGGGAAGAAGCAAAATTTGCCAAATTCTTTTTCCAATGCCTCGATCTTCCATGGCGGATTCGCCATCTACCGGATGATCACGGCCAATCCTGCCGCTGCGCTGAAGATCAAGGCCGGCCAGATAGTCCCCGGATTCTTTGGAGATTTCTTCATCCTCAGGAACCCATTCCCCGGCCTGAGCCCCTTGGAAGCCCTCTTCCACTGCGAGGATCGCGACACACTCGCCGTCATAGTCGCTGGCGTCCCTGTATTCGGTCCGCCGGGGATCTTCACCTCATTCAGAATCAAGCCGCAGATTCTGCCGTCATCGATGGGCAGTCTGGCGGCTCAACGGGGCGTAAACTTCCCGCGCCAGGTTGGCCTTGAGGTGGCCCGCGATTACCAGCACCTGTCCAACCTGTTTGCCAGCCAGGGTGTAAAGAACCTGAGCCTGCCCCTGGTCGCGGATGATTTGGGCTACCGGAATGCGATTGAAAACGTGAAAGGTTACACATTCGACTTGGCCAAGCAGATCGCACGTCTATCTGCTGATCAACGAACCATGAACCGTGCCCAGCTTCTGACTCACGTACGGGATGCATCCGCCCGAAGAGACGACTTGCCGCACTGGTCCAGCCTTCGGACCGGGCCTGACACCACAAAACAGGATATTCCTGTCCCAATGCGCCAGTAATCCTTGGACTCTACCCCTCGTCCATGGGCTCTCGGGACGATCCTGACCTTGAAATCGAAGCCGTCGTCCATTTCGATCAGATATTGGTCCGCGGAGACCATGGGAAATTCCAGCTAATTTTGCAGGAACCTGCTGCAACTTTTGCCCTGGACGTTACTCCGTCTGCCGCTGGACAAGGCCATGGCCCTGAGGCGCGGGCTTGGCTTCTTTTGAGTTAGACTTCAGCCATGTTCATCGCCGTGGCAGGCCTCCCGAAGCCCACCGCCATGCAGCAGGCCGCGGCGCTTTGCGGCCTGGCCATGATGGAGGTGCGGTCCCGTTGCGCCGGGGTGCTGCCGAGGGTGCTGGTGCGCCAGGCCCCCGAAGCCGAGGCCCGGCGTCTGGCGGCGGGACTGGAAGCGCTCGGGTTCCGGACCTTCGCGGCCGAGGTGCGGCAGATTCCTTCGGACGCCCAGCGGATCGTGGCCCGGCAGCTGGAATGGACCGACGCGGGGTTCACCGTCACGGACGGGCGCGGAACCCGCCATGATTGTCCGTCCGCCACCCTCGCCCTGCTCCAGCCCGGCTTCCGGACCGCCGTCCCAGCCGAGGTGGTCAAGACCACGGAGCGCAAGTTCTCCCTGGGCCGGGCCCTGGCGACCGGGGGCCTCTCCATCAGCAAAAAGGTGGAGAAGGTCACCGAGCAGGTGTCCACCAGCCGGGAATCCTACATCCTGGTGGTGCGCACCGGCGGCCTGCCCGGGATCATGCTCTACGAATCCCGGCTCAGTTTCCAGTGCCTCGGCGCCGAATCAAGCCCTCCGGCACCTCAACCTCAAGGCCGTCCTGGAGCGCCTGCGCGCCCTGGGGCCGGTGCCGGTGGACGACCGCACCGCCCAGCCGGCCTTCCTGAGAGGCCTGCCCCAGCTCGGGGTGGACGAGACCGACCTGGCGCTGTTCCTGGTCCAGGCGGCCCGGAACCTTTGAGGCAAGGATCTGGCCCCGATCCCTGGCTTTTGAACGTTAGGCCTTCTTCGTCGGTAGGGTTAACCGGGCACTTGACCTGGATCTTCTCCGCGGATGGAACCCTAGATCGACCACCGGTAGCCGAGGTTCAGGAGCAGGGTGTAGGCCGGGTTGGCCCGGGACACGGCCATCCGCCGAAACAGGGAAGGGAGGGCGTGGAACCGCGACCGGAACCATTGGAAGCCCGCCAGGAGCTCCTCCGCCGTCATGCCCCGGGGCGTGAAGGCCACCCGCGTCTTGCCGTTGAACCAGGACCAGTCCTCGCTCCGGAGGCGGCCGTCCCGCTTCATGTCCTGGTAGATGGGCGTTCCGGGGAAGGGCGTCAGGATGCTTGCGGTCACCCCGTCGATGCCGAGGGATTCGCACGCTTCGAGGGTCTCTGCGAAGACCTCCTTGGTGTCGCTGTCCAGCCCGAAGATCACCCCGGCTTGGATGCAAATGCCCTGCCGGTGCATGGCTGCGATCGCCGCCCGGTACTCCGAAACCCGGTTGCACGGCTTGCCCGCTGCGGCGAGGCCCGCATCCGTGAAGGTCTCCAGGCCCACGAAGAGGTAGACGCAGCCCGCCTCCCGCGCGAGGCGGAGAAGTTCCTCGTCCTCGCAGCGGTCGATGGTGGTCTGGGCCGCCCACCGCCTCCCGAGGCCCTTGAGGGCCGTCATCAGCCGGATGGAATAGGCCCGGTCTGGGGCGACGACACTATGTGGAGTGCGTCAGCGACAACTACACCAGTGCATGGGTAGCGCTGAACCGGGCGTATTCATGACACGTTTGAGCTGCGACCAAGTGGGCGCAGGAAGGCGTTGCCATGGCCCGGGTCACAGACCAGCAGGTGAGACGATTGCGCGAGGAAATGACCAAGCTCGGTTGCATAGAGGTGGCGGCGCTCCGCGTCGGATGCACCGGAACACGGCCAGGAAGTATCTCAAGATGGGCCAATTCCCTTCGGACCTGAAAAGGGCCCGGAACTGGGATACGCGGCCTCACCCATTCGTGGCCGACTGGCCGGGGATCGAAGCCCGGCTTAAGCTTGCGCCGACGCTCCAGGCCCGGGCCCTGGCCACGTTGGGCTCGCGACGATATGTCGCCATGATGCGGGCGGTGATCCCACAGGCCACGCTATGCTGCCAGAACTTTTCCAAATCCATCAAACTATGCGGAATCCCCTTGAAAAACTTCAGGACGACCGTGGCCAGGGCCAAATCACGCAATTGCTGGGTGCCGATGATCGTAACGGCACGGGAGATCGTGTCGATCTTTGTGGGAAAGCCATACATCGCGCTATTGGCAATCCTCAACAAACGGGTGCTGAGCCCCACGTCTCCACTGATGATCCTGCCAATATCGGCAATAGACATGCGAGGATTATTAACTGCTTCGTTGAGCTGGGTGAAGATGGCCGGCAATGTTGGTAGATTCACTTTGTCCTTTATAACCTCTTCCGCCGTGATCATGAACTGTGCCCCCCGGCACGCCGTTCTACAAGTCGAACCAAACAGAGGCGCTTTAACTCACTGATAAAAGGGTTTTCAAGACTCGTCCGGCAAAATAAATCAGATACTCTCTTGTCCGCTTTTTGTAGAATCTCAGCATCCCATTGCTCCATTTGCTTAACTTGGATCTCATCGCGCGTCACACCTTTGACTTCCACTTGCGGAACTCCCCATTTGCGGAAAATATTGATATGCTTCTCCGTAACCGCTTCCCCAGCTGCCAACAGCAGACCAATGCTGGATAATGCGACATCCGCCGACAAAACCATTCCAGGTTTCAGTTCAGTGAGATCTATCTTCCCCATGATTGTCCTGTCCTCCGCTTCAGATCAAACTCAGAATCTTTCTTTTTCCGCCTACTGCCAGCGCCCATCGCCCGCGAACATGGTCTATGAAGACAAATTTGGCCACATATAGCTGATTGGAGTTTACACGGAAATAATCGATGCGAATTTCCTCGTGCATCATTTCGGCTGCATGCCGCAAAATCCTTAATATTTTCGGAAGAGAAAGCAATCAATCGAAGGATTTAAAAAAAAATTCGACGCGAATATCGAGGTATATCGTCACTCCTGGTTGGCTCTGCATGAAACTTTGGGCAGCGAGGGATGAGCGCATCTGCTCCAGTCCGAGGGAAAGCATCGAGGAGTGCGGTTCAGACTCAAAGGTAATAAGCTCGATCCACACTCCTCCCGTGGCAGGTTTTTCAGCGGGAAAAGGGCGGACTCCAATCGGCAATCAATCCATCGCTCGTCTACGTCACTCGCCCGTTGGGGAGGGAAGCGGATTCCCCTCCACATCACAAATCATTACTTCTCCAAAATCTGACTGGCGTATCTCTCCTTCAATTTTGTCTAGATCACCCACAACGACACAGTTCAATTGTTTCAGGTCCAAATATTGTTGAGCGGCATTTCTCACCTCGTCTAGACTCACCTTTGCCAAAGAGGCGGGGAATTCTTCCATAGCTTCTACGGGCAGTTGGAAGGCAGCCAGTTCCGCAATCTGATCCATCAGCCGGTCCAACGTCTCGAAGCGCTGGGCATACCCTTGAATCAGATTGATCTTGGCCATGGCCAGTTCATCCTCGGAAATGGGCTGGTCCCGCTGAATTGTTTTAAGCTCTTGAAAGAGTTCCCGCAACGATTCCAGGGTGAATTGAGTATGAACAGCCGCCCCGCAAACCCAAAGACCGTACTGCCGGCCATAGGAAAAGGAGGAAAATGCCCCATAGGTGAACCCCTTATCCTCCCGCAAATTCAGGTTCAGCCGACTGGAAAAGGATCCCCCCAAAATGGAATTCATTAGTTCGATGGCGCAAAAATCCTGAGTCAGACGGCTGGGTCCCAATCCACCCACACGAATCTGCGATTGCGGAGCATCCTGGCGCTCAATCAGACCGAATCTCACTCGATGCGGGATTTGTGGAGAGGAGAGCGGTAAGGGATTCCGTTCCCCTTTCGGCCAATCGCCGAAATATTGTTCGGCCAATCTTAAAGACTCTCCCATGGTGATGTCGCCGACAAAAACTAGCGTGCCAAGATTAGGCCGCCAAAAAGAATGATAAAACTCACGCAACTCCGGGACTCGCAGACCTCGGATGGAGAATTCCGTTCCGCCCGTTTCCTTTCCCAGCGGGTGCTCGGATCCAAACAGATTTCGACGAAAAGCTTTCCGAGCAATGGCGGCGGGATTATGTTTTTCCTGTAAAATGGCATCCAGGCGGCGTTTCCTCAGGCGCTCCAATTCCTCCTCTGGAAAGGCGGGATTCAAGATCACATCCGCCATAATTTCCAGGGTAGGGCGCAAATGTGAGCTCAGACATTCCACACTAATCCTGGAAATTTCAGTTTCCGCGTAAACTTGGAGGATGCTGCCCATCCGATCCAGCTCTGCTTGGACTTCCAGGGCAGAGCGTCTTGCCGTTCCTTCATCCAGCATCCCCGCCGCCATGAAGGCAGTTCCCGAGCAATCCGCGGGATCGGCCGCGGAACCGGCATTCACCACCAATCCTACTGATATCTTCGGCAAGTCATGCCGCTCAGAGACCATGAGCTTCAATCCGTTGGGAAGTTGATGGCACTGGATGGCGGGAACCCGACAACTTTTTGGGGGACCCATGGCAGGAATCTGGCCACGATCAGGCTCCGCAACAGAGGGACGGACACCTTTGGCCGGAGCAAAGAGAATGGATAAACGCGGTTTTTGTACTAACCATAAGTCCGCGATATCCGCCAGCATCGGGCCAGTCACGCGGCCGTAGCGCTCATAATCTTCCAGAAATTGATCGGGAGAGCCCAGGTAGGTGTTGTATTGGTTCAACAAATCGGCTTTGCCACCAAAGCCCCCCAAACGTTCCAAGCCGCTGACAAAATCGAATTCATGTTTGGCCTTCTCTCTTTCCAGCTCCTCTTCGGTCGGCCCCTCTTGCGCAAATCGCGACAGCTCTTCCCGGATGACATCTTCAATTTTTCTAATATCCTGGCCAGGCCGTGCTGTCGCCACTACCCCGAACAATCCGCCAATTTCCAGCGAATAATTAAAGGCAGAAACATCGGAAGCAATTTGACGGTCATAGACGAGAGTCTTAAAGAGGCGCGAATTTTTCCCATGCGATAGCAGCCGGGAAGCCAAGTCCAACTCGGCATCGCCCGATTGAAAATAAGGGGGTGTGCTCCAAATCAAATAGAGACGTTCTTGCGGGACTCTATCTTCCACCAGGATTCGCTTATTATTTGAAAGAAGCGGGATCCAAAGATTCAGGCGATCTAAAGGGGGACCCGGAGAGAAGGAACCAAAATATTTTTCCACCAGACGCCGGGTCTGGGGGAAATCGATATCCCCCGCCACCACCAGACTGCAATTATTCGGAGTATAAAATGTTTTGAAAAAATTCTTAAAGTCCTCCAGGGTAGCGCTATCCAAATCTTCCTGTGAACCGATCACCATCCAGGAATAGGGGTGTCCCCAGGGGAAAAGGTTCTGAAGAATCGTCTCCAGAGAACGGCCGTAGGGAACATTTTCATAACTCTGCCGCCGCTCATTTTTCACTACGTCTCTTTGATTATCCAACTTTCCCTGGGTTAGAGCATCCGTCAGGAAGCCCATCCGGTCCGATTCCAACCAAAGTGCATATTCCAAAGCTTCGAGGGGAACCGTCTCAAAATAATTGGTCCGATCAAAACTGGTGGTCCCATTGACTCCCCCTTCCCGAAGATTGGCGCCTACTTTTTCAAGCAGCGTCAAATATTGAGTATCGGCGTGCAAGGATCCCTGAAACATCAAGTGCTCAAAAAGGTGGGCAAAACCAGTCTGGCGGGGCCGCTCGTTTTTGGAACCCACGTGGTACCATAAGTTGACATGGGCCACGGGCAACTTGGAATCGTGGTGCAAAATCACCTGCAACCCATTTTCAAGCTGGAATTGTTCAAATGGAATTCTGAGTTGAGCAGAGCTCAAAATGATCTCCTCAAAAAATCAAATTTGGGCAAAGGTGGAGCGGGCACTCCGTGCACGCTGGCTCGGCAGGCGAGGTTAGCCAAGCGACGCGCGAAGGATCGCGCGTCCCCCAACCTTGTTTTCATCTTCTTGTTGTGCCAGTCGCGCCGGCATGTTCAGCTCCTCTGGGAATTCATGCCTTGCAGCGACCTGAAGCAGAGAATACAAATCAAATGAAAAGGATTGAAGGATGGAATTTTTCCTAAATCAGCAATCAGGGGGCTTCTGCCCCTTGGCGAACCCAGGTTCCCCGACGCACCCACGCAGTTTACATGGCAAGGCGCAAAAGTTCATCCTCCGCTGAAAATCCTCCAGCGGCGTCGCCCTGAATATATTAGCCCAGAACGCATCTTGATATCATATCAATCTTTTTCGGCTCGTTGCCGGCCCAGTGGCGTCAAACGGTTCTGTACCGCCATGCCTTGCACATCCTGGGTGATCTTCATCGAACAGAAATGCGGGCCACACATGGAGCAGAACCGTGCTCCTTTGGCATTTGCCTCCGGCAAAGTTTCGTCGTGAAACGATCTGGCCTTTTCAGGATCGAGGCTAAGATTAAATTGGTCTTCCCAGCGGAATTCATATCTGGCCTTGGAAAGGGCGTCATCCCAAGCCTGCGCGCCCGGGTGTCCCTTGGCCAAATCGGCGGCATGGGCGGCAATCTTGTAGGCTATGACGCCTTCGCGCACATCTTCACGGTCAGGCAATCCGAGATGCTCTTTGGGGGTAACGTAGCAAAGCATGGCGCAGCCGAACCATCCAATCATGGCCGCACCGATGGCACTGGTGATGTGGTCATAACCTGGAGCAACATCGGTAGTCAGGGGGCCCAGAGTGTAAAAGGGAGCTTCCCGGCAACCCTTCAATTGCCGAGTCATGTTCTCTTCAATCAAATGCATGGGAATATGCCCAGGGCCTTCGATCATGGCCTGGACATCATGCCTCCAGGCAATTTCCGTTAATTCCCCCAAAGTATCCAGCTCAGCAAATTGTGCTTCATCATTAGCATCGGCAATGGAACCGGGTCTCAAACCGTCTCCGAGGCTGAAACTTACGTCGTAGGCTTTCATAATGTCGCAAATTTCCTCGAATCGCGAATAGAGAAAATTCTCCGTATTGTGAACGAGGCACCACTTAGCCATGATCGAGCCTCCCCGGGAGACAATCCCGGTAACCCGGTTCAATGTCAGCGGAACATACCCTAACCGCACCCCGGCATGAATGGTAAAGTAATCCACTCCTTGTTCCGCCTGTTCAATCAAAGTATCGCGATAGATTTCCCAACTAAGCTCTTCCGCCTTGCCGTGCACTTTTTCCAGTGCCTGATAAATGGGAACCGTCCCGATGGGGACCGGGCTGTTCCGTATAATCCATTCACGGGTTTCATGGATGTGGGATCCCGTCGAAAGGTCCATCACGGTGTCTGCCCCCCAGCGGATCGCCCATACCATCTTCTCTACCTCCTCTTCGATCGATGAAGCGACCGCCGAATTGCCGATGTTGGCATTGATCTTGACATGGAAGTTTCGGCCGATAATCATTGGCTCAAGTTCGGGATGATTGATATTCGCGGGAATGATCGCACGTCCCCGGGCAACTTCGTCGCGAACAAATTCCGGCGTAATATAAGGTGGGATATTCGCCCCTCGAGGATGGCCAAAATGCGAACTTCTCTCCAACGGCCCATTGCGCTCATTCTCGCGGATGGCAACAAATTCCATCTCCGGAGTAATGACCCCGCTGCGTGCATAATGCATTTGCGTAACATTGCGACCGGTTCGGGCACGCCATGGTTTATGCCGCCGCCGGAATTGGATCCCGTTGAGTCCGGAATCCAGACAATGAATCTGGCCAGATAGAGAAGAGAAATCGGTCAAGCACTCTGCATCGCCGCGCGCCTCAATCCAGTCTCGCCGCAACGGGGTGAGCCCCTGGAGGAGGTTAATGCATACGGCCTCATCCGTGTAAGGACCGCTGGTATCATAGACCATGACCGGCAGATTGTCTGAAGGGCCTCCCCCTCCTGAAAAAGGATGACTCGGACTCAATGAAATCTGCCGCAAGGGAACGCGAATCTGGGGATAATGCGTGCCGGCTAAGTATTTTTTTTGAGAGGCCGGATAAGGCCCCACCGTTATTCCTGATAAGCGGCTCTCATCCAGCCGCCGTGGTTTTGTAGCCATAATCAATCCTTTGTCTTAGTGTCATTTCATTATAACATCGCGAAGTGGGCTGCCCATGGCGGATGGATTCTACCCTCAGCACAGGACATCCACGCGGAATGCAATTTATTGAATGTAGACAATGTTGAATCATCCAAATTTTTACCCAGGAGTAATCCTAATGCGTTGGTTTAGGACTGCTTTGATTTTTCTCACCGTCTGCATCTCCTCGTTTGGCCAATCAGTCGACGAATTCCGGCCTCCAGCTGTACCGTTGGTCACCCATGACCCCTATTTCAGTCTATGGTCATTCAATGACAGCTTGACCGATGGACCCACCCGCCACTGGACAGGCGCCGAACAGGAAGTCTCCGGATTGATCCGTATTGATGGGAAGACTTTTCGGTTCATGGGATCAAAGCCCTCGACTCTGCCCGCAATTCCCCTGCGGTCGTTAGAGGTCACGCCGACCCGCACTATTTACCGCTTTGAGGGTGATGAGGTTCGGATGCAGCTTTGTTTTCTTTCTCCTCTTTTGCCACAAAACCTGGCTTTAATGTCCCGGCCGGTCAGCTATCTTGAGGTGACGGTAAAGTCGAAAGACGGCCGGCAACATCAAGTGAATATCTATTTGGATTGCAGTACAGTGCTAGCGGCCAACAACCGGGAGGATCGGGTGACATGGAGCCGGTACCAGCTTGGAGATTTGGGCCTCTTGCGCACTGGCACGGAAAAACAGCCGGTGCTGGAAAAATACGGGGACGATCGGCGAATCGACTGGGGTTATTTTTATTTGGCAGCGCCATCCCGGCAATTTAGCCTGGTGGCTGAGGATAGCAAAGTCTCTCGCAAAGCCTTTGTAGCCAGCGGAAATGTGCCTCCATTCGACAACCTCGTCATTCCGCAGCGCCCGGCGGACGAATGGCCGGTCTTGGCCTGCTGGAGCAGTCTGGGTAATGTCGGATTAACGCCAGTTTCTCGCCGCTTGCTATTAGCTTATGACGACCTGTATTCCATCGAATATTTTCAGCGGAAATTGCGTCCTTTTTGGCGGAGCAAAGGAATGGAAATCAAAGACCTCCTGCTCCAGGCCTGGGAAGAATATCCCGCCATCCTGGAGAGCTGCCGGAAGTTCGACGAAGAGTTGATGGCTGATCTCCATCAAGTCATCGGAAAAAATTTTGCGCCATTGGCTATTCTGGCTTTCCGGCAATGTATCGCGGCACACAAACTGGTGGCGGATTGGGATGGAACTCCTCTTTTCTTTTCCAAGGAAAATTTCAGCAACGGGTGTATTGATACGGTAGACGTGACTTATCCCTCCTCTCCATTCTTCCTTCTTTTTAATCCGGCCCTTCTCAAGGCGCAGCTCACTCCTATCCTTGACTATGCCAGTTCTTCCCGCTGGCCTTTCCGCTTCGCTCCACACGATCTGGGCACCTACCCTCTGGCTAATGGCCAGGTTTACGGAGCCGGCGAGCAGGGAGAGGAAAACCAGATGCCCGTGGAAGAGTGCGGCAACATGATGATCATGGTTTCAGCCATTGCTCGCGCGGAGGGAAATGGGGAATTTGCGGCCCGCTATTGGCCAGTCTTGACTAAGTGGGCGGAATATTTGAAAGAGAAAGGACTCGATCCGGAAAACCAACTCTGCACGGATGATTTTGCGGGGCACTTGGCTCATAACGCCAACCTGTCCTTGAAAGCCATCATGGGATTGCGTGGTTATGCACTGCTTTGTGATCTGACACAACATAAAAAGGAAGCTAAAGAATATTTGGGCCTATCTCAAACCATGTCAATCAAGTGGATGGAAAAGGCCGCGGATGGCGACCACTATCGGCTGACTTTTGACAGGCCGGGCACCTGGAGCCTGAAGTACAATCTGGTCTGGGACCATCTTCTCGGGTTTGACCTCTTCCCCGCCGAAGTCGCGCAAAAGGAAATCGCATATTACAAAACACGATTGAACAAGTTCGGCTTCCCGCTCGATAGCCGGAGTCTGTACACCAAGCTGGATTGGGAAGTGTGGTCTGCAACCTTGGCCCGAGATCCGGCCGACATGATCACGCTGCTTTCTCCATTGCAGTCTTTCATAAACGAATCCCCCAGCCGGGTACCCCTCACCGACTGGTATTGGACCAATACCGGAAAACAAGCCGGCTTCCAGGCTCGTTCCGTAGTCGGCGGAGTTTATATCCCCCTTTTGCGGGATCAATCTCTCTGGAAGAAATGGAGAGAGAGAGCCAAATCCAAGTAACGGGGATACCGACCATCATGGATGGAGAAACATGTCACGAGATGTCAAAGCACCCGCAGAGGCACAGGCGGGTGCAATTAAAAGCGAGAGGACTCATTTGGAATGCGGCGGCGTGGACGCTGCCATCCCAGGGTGCGACGCGTTGCAGCCTTCAGTGGGCGGACGCAACCGCACTCCTAAATGAGCAACGGCGGCAGAACATGTAAAAATCGTGAGTTTGGATAATTCCTCTCACTTTAATTGCACCTTGACGACATCAAACAGTTGTCAAAATTGAATATTTTGTGGAATATGGGAAATGTACGCAAACTAACTCATTCCATCTGGAGGTAACCATATAAGAAACATGATATCCCTTATCAGAATCTTCGTGATTTTTTCAAGTCTCGCCCTTTTTTTTGCCGCTGGAACCTGTTATTCACAGAAATCCGCACTCGGCCTATTCGAGGGACATGGTGATATAGGCCTCGTCGGCAAGACCGGCTCAGTGGATTACGATGCCTCTCAAAAAAGTTACCAGATCACCGGCGGCGGTGAAAACATGTGGTTCAACAATGATGCCCTCCATTTTATCTGGAAGAAGGTTTCGGGCGATGTGTCACTGGCCGCGGACATTCGCTGGATCGGAACTGGCGGCAATGCGCACCGGAAAGTTTGTGTGATTATCCGTCAGAGCCTTGATTCCGATTCTGCTTATGCGGACGCAGCTCTCCACGGCGATGGCCTGACTTCGATCCAATGCCGGGATTCCAAGGGAGGGACCACTACCGAAGTCCAATCCAATGTTGTAGCACCAAGTAGATTACGGATCGAGAAACAAGGGGACTATGTTTTTATCTCGGTCGCGCGCGAAGGTGAAACTCTCCGGCACTCCGGCGGTTCATTTAAACTCAAGCTGGCAGAACCCTTTTACATCGGCCTCGGCGTCTGCGCACATGACAACAAAGTCTCGGAAAAGGCCATATTCTCCAAGGTAGAATTAGTGGCCGGAAAGGCGAAAAAGGCCGGCGAACCCGTTCTGGAATCGACGCTGGAGAAGATCCCTCTAGCTGGAGACCGGCGCGTGGTCTATCATACCCGCAGTCATATCGAAGCGCCCAATTGGTCCCCGGATGGAAAAGAGCTCCTCTACAACAGCAATGGCCACATCTATCGTCTGCCAGTGGCGGGCGGCGAGCCTCAACCGATCGATACCGGATTTGCCATTCGCTGTAACAACGACCATGGTTTGTCGCCGGATGGGCAGCAGCTTGCCATCAGCGATCAATCTCAGGCGGATGGAAAGTCCAGTATCTATGTGCTCCCTTCCCGCGGCGGTTCTCCGCGGCGCATCACCTCGAAAAGTCCCTCGTACTGGCATGGCTGGTCGCCCGACGGGAAAACCCTGGCCTATTGCGCGGAGCGGAATGGGGAGTTTGATGTGTACACCATCCCGGTGGAGGGCGGTGAAGAAAGACGGCTTACCAGCGCGCCCGGGTTGGACGACGGACCGGAATATTCTCCCGATGGCAAGTACATTTACTTCAACTCAGAGAGAACTGGGCTTATGCAGATCTGGCGCATGGAACCTGATGGCAGCGGACAGGAACAGGTCACTTCAGATCAGTATAACAACTGGTTTGCTCATCCATCCCCGGACGGAAAATGGATCGTCTTTCTCTCTTACGAAAAAGAGGTGAAAGGGCACCCGGCAAACAAAGATGTAATGCTGCGGTTAATGCCCGCCGGTGGCGGCGAAATCCGGACGCTGGCCAAACTCTTTGGCGGACAAGGCACAATCAATGTCCCCTCCTGGTCACCGGATAGCAGCTCTCTGGCATTCGTCAGCTACCTGTTAGTCTGGCCGTAAACTGAAATTTGAAGCCCGAATTTACTTTAAGATGGAAAGTTGAAGGCAGGATAAATCGTGCGCAGTTGTGACGGCGACTCCGCACAAATATCCGGGGGACAAACCCAGATAACGACCTAAAAAATATGGCGAGCAATCCAATTTTTGCGCCTTAAATTTTCTGCTCACGCAGATTGCACGGTGGAGAAGGCGTTCCGCCGATTCCTTATGGACTATTCATTCCTCCCAAAATCCACGCTCCAAATAGGACGATGATCAACCCCGAAATTCGATTAACCCATAAAAAGCTGGCTGAATTAAGACGTGAACGAATCAGCTCAAAGCTGCCGCTCAAAATCATCCACCAAAAAGTGGAGCCGACAAAGACACCTCCTACCATCAAGATCGCGGGGAATAGACCTCGATGTGGACCTGCCAATCCCATACCGGCAAAAATGGCTGCAAAGGAAAGAATGGTCATGGGATTGGTCAAAGTGAGTGCCAATGTGGAAGCATAGACGCCAATAAGACTCTCATTGCCGTCACCCGTGCCGATGGCAGAGGGTTCCGCTAGAAAGGTTTTGCATCCCAAGTAACAAAGAAATAATCCTCCGCCCGATTGAAGCCAGTATTGTTGATTCAGCAGAAAATCAGAAATGATCGTCAGACCAAAGGCGGCGACACATCCATAAATGGCGTCCGCGGTGGCAGCCCCCAGCCCCGAAATCAACCCGGCGATTCGGCCGCTGGCAAGCGTGCGACGAATGCAGAGCACTCCAATTGGCCCCACCGGAGCGGCAATGGAGACGCCAATGAGGCATCCTTGTAAGAAGAATCCGATGTTCACGCCAGCAATCCCCGAACCACGACAGGTGTTTCTCCAGCATTTTGCGCGATTTCACCATTCAATTCCGAGTCTATCAGCCGATTTTTTCGCCAGCGGGAGGCACCGATTTGAATAGGTGGCCGGAGATCATCGAAGGAGCCACTCATGTCCGCACGGCTTGCACAATAAGATGATGAAAACAAGGTGGGACGCGCGAGTGTGACGAAGTCACCCTTCGCGCGTCGCCTGGCCAATTCCGCCTGCCGAGCCGGCGTGCACAGGTGACGGCGGTCACTCGTGCCCGCTCCACATTGCTTAGCTGGGATTTTCAAGGCAAATAAAAACACTTCCGAATCTTCTGACAAAATTTCGACGGTGGCAAGA
This sequence comes from uncultured Acidobacteriota bacterium, assembly GCA_963803155.1. Taxonomy (GTDB): domain Bacteria; phylum Acidobacteriota; class Terriglobia; order Versatilivoradales; family Versatilivoraceae; genus CAWDMN01. The sequence goes on along the minus strand of CAWDMN010000072.1, from coordinate 66,251 downwards.
TTAGTGTCCGATCAAATAGAGACGCTTCAGGATCTGGATCTGACCGGCATGGTAAAGGTCATGGGCCGCAATTCCCGTGATCAGAAATTCATTGCTGAATTTGCCGCCAGGAGGAACAAAATCCATCTCCCCTGGTTTCATGCCAGCCACGGCGTTTAGCAATCGCCGATGAGTTTCCTCGAGCAACTTTGTATCGGCTCTCCACAACTCAGGGGTTGCTTCAACTCCGATGGAACGGGGAAACCAATTGGACCCTTTTAGAGGGAACGAGCCCTTGGCTTCCGCGAGCAAACGACGAGAGACGATATATTTCCAGTAGGCGGCATGAACCACAATTTCCCAAATATTGTGGCGGCCTGCCGCTGGGCGCCAAGCCGCCGCATCCAACTTAAGGCCTTTGATGGAGCCTTTGAGATTCGTCCCATGCCAGGATTTGCGATCGTATGCCTGCTCCATCATCCTAAGCATAAATGTGATTTCAATGCCGGCCATAATTCACTCCTAAATAGAGTCCTTGTATAAAGACATCATATTGAGCCGCGAGGGATGACCATCCTTGAAGGGCGGTTTTGTCAACCGCCGGGGAAGCAGCCCCGGCGGGTGACAAAACCGCCCTACAGGATGTGCCGCTTTTTCCGGCCTTCTCATTATTTGCCGAAAACGGATTTTAGAAATGGATTATAAATAAAGCTGGAAGAACCTTCAGCAAAAGTCGAATAACATTAATCCATCCTGGCGACGCTCGAACTGACAATTCTCGACGCGGTACAACAAGGCAAGTGGGATGGCCATATTGCCCTGAAAGCCGAGTCCTGGCCCTTGACTGCCTCTTTACGAGCCTGCGCATGCGCCATCGAGATGTGTCCTCATCAGTACTGGCTATCGATTCTTTTCCTGGCTTCGGCCTGGGTCAGCCATCCCCGGCTCAATTCAGATTCAGGGATATTGGAAAGATAAGGTTTGATATCGAGGATGGGAGTTCCCTCCAGCATGTCAATCCCGCGGACATACAATTTGTTGCCTTCCCTGCGAAGCAATCGCACCACGGTCAAGCCAATCGGGTTCGGACGGTTTGGGTGGCGTGAGGCAAAAACTCCATGAGGCTTGTCGTCGCAAGGGGGAATGCTGACCAACTCAAATCCTTCGTTGCGGTCGAAAATCCAGAGAACAAAGAGATGGGAAAAACCATCGATGTCCTGCAAACCTGCCTCCAATTCCGGCAGGATCTCGAGGATCCCTTCCTCTTCGTGTTTGGCGCCCAAGCCTCTCGGGACCTGCAAGGCTTCCGCGAAAGGACTGCGCACAAAACCAATGGGTTGCATATTCCAACTTTTCATCATTACCTCGCCAGTCATTTATGGTTGAGGGGCAACTGCCCAGCCCCACATCCGTAGGTCGAGCAGCGCATAAAGAGTCCCTCCGAGTAAAGATCATGCGGGAGAGGAAGATTTTTCTTTCCCGCCGGCATGAAAATATCGGATCACTTCAACTCGTTCCACCGTCACCAATCCGCCGCATCCTGCTTGTTCAAAAAGATCGTGAAGCACGGGCAAAAAGCGGTTAATTTTTTCCTCTTCATCGGAAATTTCAATGACGATAGGCAAATCCGTGGAGAGGTCGAGCACTTTTGCGGTCCTAACCCGGCTGGTGGGGCCATAAGACAAGATTCCGCGCCAGACGGTGGCCCCGGCCAAGTGGTGGGAACGTGCCTCGCCCACAATGACCTCGTGAAGCGGACGATGACGGACTTTGTCGGCCTCTCCAATAAAAATGCGCAACAGTTTGGCGATCCCTTTCAGTTCCATAATCCCCCCGTGCTCCGGATGAGGGTTTTAACCAGAAACACCCCGAGATAATAACAAACCATTGATCCCAGCAATGTCACCAAAAGATAACCTCCCGCATGCCAATAGTCGCCTTCGCGCAGGAACTGGGCGATTTCATAAATCATCGATGACATGGTGGTAAAGCCGCCGCAAAAACCCACCGCTAAAGCCAATCGGGCTTCCGGCGATAGCAACTCTCCAGTGGCACTCATCTCTGCGACTAGGCCAACGATAAGACATCCCGCCCAATTTGCGGCCAGTGTTCCCATTGGAATGGTGAGCGATTTCGATTGAAACGCAAGAGAACAAGAATAGCGGACAATCGATCCAAGGAATCCGCCGATTCCGACAAGCAAGCTGTTGGTGATTATTCGAGGCATAAAAATCATGTCCAAATCAAGATGCCATTCTATCTCAAGTCGGAGAAAAAAGAGGCATAGATTAAGCCGAGACGAGTCAAGTCGAATTCAGGCATGAGCCCGCGGTATAGGAATTTTTCTAGACACGAAAATAGTCTTTTGCTTTAAGGCCGGGATGAAACAGCTTCTTCGTTGGTATCCATTATTGCAAAGCCGAGATGTGGTCATCTTGCTGGATGGAAATAATCGGCAATTCCTCCAAAGAGGAGACGCGCCTAAAGCGATTTAGAAGCAAACTCCCAAGCAGAATTCTTTGGACGGATTATGGAACCATGCAGATGATGCAATTCAAAACTTGATACAACATGGCTCTGGCAAGTTAGATGAGCGCGGCCCGCAGAACGTCGAGTCTCGTTTTGGCGGAAGGATCGGATTGAAAAATTTCATTCAAATCCGTGCAAGGGTAGGCATCGCACTGGGCACAGGAGTCATATTTCCTCCGGCGGGCACAACTACGAATGGGGCAATCTTTGGAGAGTTTAAAGCGGGCTCCATCTTCAGCTTTACATCCATCGCAGAGGGTTATCTCTTCGGAACTTAAGCGAATACCGAATTGTTCATTGTAAATTCGGACAATTTCCGTCTTCATCCTCAGACGCTTCTGTTCGTCGGACTGCCGGGAAATCCACTGGATGGGGCATCCCGTGCAAAGAAGACCGCAATAAGCCAAGTTGGCAATTTTCATAGCCGTCTCCTTTGGGGGCATAGATTTCTTATCGATTATTGCACCCCTTATCTTAATCCCCATTTGTTTATCGGCCGATTTCCTCAAAACAATTACGATTCAAAGCATACATGACGATTATTTCGATAAAGGCTGAAATTTCAATGAGGCAATTTTTCTGACTCTGAGGTTTTTTTTGTATTCACATTCCACACTGCGACATCGCGGTTGTTTGGAATGAGCCCTGTAGCCAGCACGGCATATTCAGCGGGATTTAAAAAAAACGGAAATGGGGGCGCTCTGCCAGAGAAGGGTTGGGGAAGCAGCGCTCCACCGTCCTTTGACGAATGCAAAAACAATCGTCTTCCTCCGCACATCCAGACATCCTGCCGCCATTGTCCATTTGGGATTGCGCGGGCGGCGTCCTGCCGCTGCACTCTAAAGGGGCCTCTAACTTTTATTTGCACCCCGCCGCTCCCTCGCCATTCCTTTTTTGCAGCAAGAATGATAATCTTCAAAGCACGGCACATTTACCGGTTATACCAAGGGACGTTATATTTTCTCAAAACGGGGATCGATCATGTCTAAAAAGACGGCCTGGATTGCAGCTATTATTTTGCTGGCGTTGTTGAGCTTCTTCGGTTTGGCGCTCCTGAGTTTATATTGGATTTCCAATCCACAGCGAGTGGAGGTCCGGCCTCATAGCGTTCTGGAAATTTACTTAAGCAGCCAATTCCCCGAATTCCCCAGTGTCTCACCCCTGGCAAAAGTTTTTGGGAAAGAGGGGCTGAGTATCCTGGAACTGAGAAAAGTGCTCCGGGCCGCCGCGAAAGATGCCAACATTCAGACTCTATATCTGACGGTCCCTTCTTTGGCTTGTAGTTGGGCGCAAATTGAAGAGTTGAGGGGCCTTTTCGGAGATTTCAAGAAGTCCAAAAAGCCTGTGCTGGTGAGGCTTACCAGCGACATGGCCGCGGAAAAGGAGATCTATCTCGCTTCTTTGGGAGACCTAATTTATCTCAATCCTGACTCCGGTTTGTTGATCAATGGCCTTTCCACCGAGGTGACGTTTTATAAAGGGTTGATGAACAAATTAAAAATTGAACCTCAATTTCTGCAATTCAAGGAATTCAAAAGCCCCGAGGCTTACACTCGCGAGAAGATGACTCCGGAATTCCGGCAAATGCTGGAAGGAATCCTCAAAGACATACAAGAACGCTTTATTCAAACCGTGGCGGCAGATCGCAAAATTCCACCGGAACATCTGCGTACGATCATCCAAACGGGCATGACACCTGCAACGGTGGCCTTGAAGGAAAAATTGGTGACAAATCTTGGCTATCAGGATGACGTGCTCGAACGATTGAAAGCCGGGAAATCTGCCGGTGAAAAAGAATACAGACCCATCAACGCCGAGCAATACCTCAACGCTCTTCAAAGGCGGCCTTTTGTCTCTCGAAAGACCCGTGTTGCCTTGTTGGGGGGGAATGGCGTGATCGTGTCCGGCAACAGCGACGAAGTCTGGGGCAATTACATGGGGGGAGAAACCCTTTCGGCCCGACTGCGTGAAATCCGGGAAGACAGATCCATAAAGGGAGTCCTCTTCCGTGTGGACAGCCCCGGAGGTTCCGCTGTCGGATCCGACAAAGTATGGCGCGAGGTGGCATTGCTCGAAAAGGCAGGCAAGCCCGTGGTGGTAAGCATGGCTGGCGTGGCCGGTTCGGGAGGGTATTACATTTCCATGGGCGCGAGAAAAATAGTGGCCCAACCTTCCACCATCACTGGTTCCATCGGCGTCATCTTCGGGAAATTCAATTTGCGCGGACTTTATGAAGGATGGCTGGGGATTACCCACGACAGCATTAAGCTCGCGGATAATGCGGACATTTTTTCCAGCATCACCTCTCTCTCGGATCAACAGAAAGCTCAGGTGCGAAGTTGGATGGAGGATATCTACAACAATTTTGTGCGCAAAGCCTCCGAAGGACGCAAAATGAAATTTGAAGAACTCGAAGCCAAAGCTCACGGCCGTATTTACACCGGCGTTCAGGCTAAAGAGCTACACCTAATCGACGAAGTAGGAGGATGGGAGACCGCGCTTTCCCTTTTGAAAAAGGAATTAAAAGTGCCGGAATCTGAAGAAATGGAGTTGGTATTGTACCCCAAACCGAAATCCCTGTGGAGAAGCCTGATGGAAGGGGAACTATTCAAAACGGCGGCGCCCATGCCCTCTTTGGATTCCTACCTGAAAGAGGTGGGTCAAATGTTGGAAACTCCCACGATGTGGCTGCTGGCGCCATCGATAGAAATCAAATAAGAAGGGCAGTGATCAGTGGTCAGTGAATGGGGCCGCTGGATGCATCGGCATTCCGCTTTTTTTGAGCAACGGAAAGGAGCAATTTAAAGTGAGATCTGATGATGTCTGTTCCCGGAGGCGGCTTCTCCAGCAGGTAAGTATGGCAGGGTTGGGACTGAGTTTATGCCAAGGTGGATGGACGCTGGCCGCGACCAATCAAAAGGGGAAAAGGATGTTTCATGGTCAATTAAAGAATTGGAGGAAGCTAAAACAGGCCCAACCCTTCAAGGCCGGCTTTCGAATTCCTCGAAAAAAACGATCTGCCCGCATTATCGCTGGGCCGGCATGACATCGAAGGAGATGCCGTTTATGCCCTGGTTCAAAAGGCATCCTCCCGGCCTCCCGCCGAGGGGAGATTTGAAGCTCATCAAAAATATATTGACATCCAATATCTGGTTTCCGGCGAAGAAATCATCCAGGTAGCTCCGGTGGCCGCCCTCAAGATTGCGACGCCGTATGATGATTCCAAAGATGTCGCCTTTTATTCCCGCCTGGATAAATTCGATCCAATCCTGATGCATCCCGGCTGTTTTGCGGTTCTTTTCCCCGAAGATGGCCATATGCCGCTTTGCCATTCGGGCGGACCACACGAGTTATTCAAAGTAGTGGTGAAGGTTAAAGTCGAGTACTGGAAAACCCATCAAGGATAATCCGTCCTTATATCGGCGCGAGTCAATACAAGGAATGCTGGACTAAAGAGTCGCTGACATTGCTCGCTTTTTGATGGATGGCAGAATCGTCCGCTCGCTTTAATGAAATGTACTGCCGGGCTTCAAAGTCTCAGCTATTGACAATGCCACTGAGCCAGAAGGCCGGCCCTTGACTTCCACTCCGAAGGATTGCAGGTGTACCGGATTGGAAATAGCCTGCCAATATCGATTGAGAGATTCGGGCAGTTGTTGGTTTTTCGTTCCGAACTGCAGATCCCAATGCATGAGGCTGGCAATGGAGGGGCTTCCCCAACGATCCTCTTTTTCTCCCCACCAACCGCGTTCCCCCTGGGCCTCCACCAGCCAGCGCAGCATGGGTCCCATCGTTTGAACGATTTTTTGATTCAACGCTGTATCCGCAAGCAGGAAATAAACCGCCTGGATGGCCTCTGCCATGTAGCCGGCGCTCCCAAAGGTTTTTTCATCCACATCCTCCCCATCCTCAATCCAACGAGTCTCCCCATTAGCTCGGCGGGTTTTCAGAAGCCACTCTATTCCATTTGCCGCCAATTCCCGGTACCGATTCTCCTGGGTCAGCCGGTAGAGGCCGGCAAATAACGCAATTTGGGCCGCCGTGGAGGAACTGGAAGGTTTACGAGAAATCTTGTCCTTCCGATATCCGGCTCCGATCGCCCCTTTGTCTTTCCCCTCCGAGAGAATCCATCCCGGGGATCCACCTCGTCCTTGTCGTAGAGGGTCCTCCTGGCACCCTTCCGCCACCAGCACAGCATATTTTTGCAAGGCCGCTAAATAATCTTTGTGACGATTACCATCCGCTCGCATGCATCCCAACACCAAGGCAAAGGCAGCAGTCCCGGATCCCGCCAAATCCAAATCGCCGCTCTGGCCATGGTCCAGCCAGTACCCCGCGGTGCCGCCTCGAGTCGTGGGTAAAACCTGCTGCCGTTTGGCAAAAGAGTCGCACCAACGCAGGGCGGTTTCCTGGAGGGCTTTTGGATCTGGGGAATATTCCGCGGCGGCCAGCAACGCCCTGGCAAAATTGGCATTGATCTCAATCGAACCTTCCTCATCTTTTAGCCTGCGGCTTCCGGCATCTGGAGTATTGGAAGCCATCATCCAATTACAAATGTCCAGAAGATAGGCGACCATCTGTTTGCGGGCCGCCTTGTCGAACAGTTTCTCGCCACGCAAACTTGGGATGAGCATTAAAAGGAAGAGGACTCCGCAGAAGACGGCCACTCCTCTTCTCCAAGTTGTCCGGTGAATATGCATGATAAGCCCTCCCACCAAAGTCAGTGACTTAATTGCTTGAGGTGCTCTTCCAACTGTATCCATCTGCTTTTCCCTTCCGGCTCTGACAAGCTCAACCCCTTTTGAACAAAGCGGCTGGCTTCGCGGGATTTCTCCGCATTCCAGCCGCTTTCGTCATCAAACAGCGTCAACAGACTAAATAATTCTTTAGCGGAATCAGGCCCGCCAAAATACCGGGCCAGCTTATTTCGAAAAGCTCCTTGTGATTTGGCCTCGGAATTGAAAGCAAATTCTGAAAAAACCAGCCGATTGATGATGGCCTGAACAGTCCCATCCGTTAAGGATCCACGGTAGCTCAATCCCGATAAATTGCTGGATTTCACCTGACGGATTATTTCCAGAATAGTTCTATAAAAGATTTGGTTTATATCCAGCGAGCCTTGTGCATCCAAGTGAAACAGCCCGAGATTCTTGATGGCGGGAGCTTTGAAGGGAGAAGGCCATAGTTGATCTTCAATCATGGAATTTAGATCCCACTCCAGGAGAACATTCCGGGGGAGAGTCATCCAGGGATTTTGTTGTGAAGGAGAGGAAGTTACTTTCCTCTCCGGAGCTGACAAATCCGATGCGCCAAAACCGAAGGGGACCGCAATGGAGAGAGTCGCCTTGGGGCTCAACTGAAGCGCCTCCCGTCCCAGGAAAGAAGCCCAGCGCAGCAGATCTTTAAAGGAATCCGGGCCCGCCAAATTCAGCTTCCGCCTTTCCGCCTGGCAGACCGAACAAGAGCAAGCCTGCAAGGGATGATAGGAAAATTGCAGGCTGTCCAATCGAGCCTGGGAAAAGAACCATTTCATTCGATCCAAGAGCTGGCCTTGAAGTATAGGATTGGCGGGGCATGCCGGATTCTGATCCCGCGGGGCAGACTGAACCTGAGTGATCACGGCGGGAGGAGCCTCACCGGCTCCGAGTTTTTGGTTTGCTTCAATCCTTTTCGGTTTGCCTTCTTCAAAGGGTAAGTCCAAAACTGGAATCAATTTCAATCCGCGTTGATTGGCCATTTGATCAAGTTTCCCGAGAAGATCGGAGGAATCCTGAGTGGCAGGCCAATTTCCTTCCAGGTAGACTCCATTAAACCGCAAGTATCCCGCTTCATCCATTTCCTGCTCCCATCTCCGGACCATGGCCGCAAGATCCCTTTGCGCAGGGCTTTCAGCGGACACTCCAACTCGGGAGGAGCTGAGCCAGGCCCGTCGATAAGGGAGATCCGGCTGAGTCACATAAGTCATATCATTCAGGAACAGCCGGTTGCCATGTATGTGGAAATAAAACTTCTGTGCCTCTTGCACGGCATAGGAAGTTCCTTCATGATCTTTCCCCGCCAAAAACAGGGTTGTTTTCCCCTTGTGGCGATGGGTCTTCAGCATGTAACTGCCGGCGGGAAGAAAGTTCCAAAGCAATTTAAAGCCGAGGTCCTTGAAAACCCTTTTGCTGATCAAATTCGATTCGAAACTTCCAATGTATATGACCAAGTCGTCGTGGCGCGGCTTGGCCCCACGGGACGACACCAGCTTGATTTTTTTGAGAACTGGTTGGAGGCTTTCGGCCAATCGGGAGGCCAACCACTGATCGTCCTCGTCATATAAAATGCTGGCACTGCCCCCTTCAATTTCCATGAATCCCAATATCTGGGATGGGATCGATTGCTCCGCAGCCTGAACAAAATTAAGACTCGCAAAGAAGCTGACCAGCCCCATAGCCAACACGAATCGTCTGATCAAAGAGGGCGGGCTGACTCTGGCCATGCTGCATACCTCCGGTGACGACGGCTATTTGGACAGACGCAAAGATAGAATGAAACCGGCAAATGGAAGAAATGGGACCAACAATAAAGCTTTTTCCAAACCCATAACGTCTGCCATTCTCCCAAATAAGGGAACCATCAAGCCTCCCACGCCCCAGGCAAATCCCATCATCAATGCCGAAACCGTGCTGGAGCTTTGTGGAATCAATTTTTGCGCCATCACGACATTGACGGGAACCGTGGAAAAAAGGATGACTCCGCCCGCCGCCAACAATGAATAGGCAATCCAGCCTTCCGCCAAAAGGAATCCTAAAAGAAAGGGGGCAGAGAACAACATGGAAAGCGTGATGACTTTCTTTTCACCCAGCTTATCGGCCATACTCCCTCCTGCAAGGCCGCCCACGGCTCCGCAAAACAGAAACAGGGTGATGATTTTTCCTATCTCCACCGCTCCTAAACCCTTTTTGGAAAGATAGACGGGCAAAAAACTCACCAGGCACATCTGCACCACGGAACGAAGAACCACCAGAAGATAGAGAAGCGTTAGTTGTTTCCAAACGGGCCGGAGCAAAACCCAGAGCCGCGATTCATCATGGGCAACTTCGGCAATTGTCGTCTTGGGAACCAAAAAAAACAAAAATCCAAAAGCGATCAGGCCCGGCACGAGGACCACGAATGAGCGTTCCAACCCCGCCCAGGCAACAACGAAGGTAATCATCAAGGGTCCTAGGGAATATCCCAAGCTTCCCGCCGTGACAAACAACGACATTCCCAAGCCCTGTTGACGATGCATGGCCTGGCTGGCCATGGCCGCCGCCTGAGGATGAAAGGAGGCGATGCCCACGCCTCCACAAAAGAGCAGGAAGGCCAAGGTCCAGTAATTGGGAGCCAGACCCACAAAGGACATAAACAGAGCTGTCACCAGCGGGCTAAAAACCACAAACACTCTTTTCAGATACCTGTCGGACAAATAGCCGTAAACCGGCTGCAAAAAGGAGGAGGAAAAAACTTGAATGGCAACCAGCCAGCCCGCCTGGGCCAAGCTCATATTCAACTTGAGCAGCAAGAGGGGGAGGAGCGGGCCTAGAAAGTTGGAATATGAGTCGTTGATGAAGTGTCCCAGCGAAAGTGAAAAGAGCGTCCACTTGTCTTTTTTTGAAGCGGAAATCATAAGCATGATGAATTCCGACCTGAATCAAATTGCCCGGGATTTTGAAGCGTAGTTCGTCGAACCCGCCGCCGCCACAAAAGTGGTGAATATCTTCCGCGAAAATTCATCTTGCTCCCACCCGATTTCGGGATGCCATTGGACCCCCAACACAAAATGACTCTTTTTTTTATTCTTCAATTCGACAGCTTCGACAAGCTGATCAGGAGAGACTGCCGCGGCTTTTAAGGCGGGGGCTACAACGCGAATGGCTTGATGATGAAAACTATTCACTCGTTTCTTTTTTTCTCCCGCCAACTGCCGAAGAAGACTCCCGGAGCGCAACTCCACGGAATGCGAGAGGTAATCGTCGGTCGATTGTTGCGAATGCTTCAGCGGATTTTTCACCTGGGATGAGATATCCTGCCAGAGTGTGCCACCCAAAAAAACATTCAAGATCTGGACTCCATAACAAATAGCCAGAAGAGGGATATTTTGCCGGAAACTCGCTTCAAGCAAAAGCCCGTCCGTCCGATCCCTTTCCGGGATCACAAATCCTAATTGTGGATGAGGTTCTGCCTGGTACAAATAAGGATCAACATCGCTGGAGCTGCCTGCCAGCAGAATGCCATCCAGCTTTTTCACCAGCCCCTCCACAAAAAGCTTTTCTGGAATAAGCGGCAGCAGCACCGGGATTCCTCCAGCCTGATAAATCGCTTCGCCATATTGACGCCGGAGATAAAAACGGTCTGAATCTACATTCCTCTGGCAACAGACGCCGATTAGCGGGGTTTTTGACTGGCCCAATGTCCCTCCTCAAAGATGGAAAATAATGCTGGGGCGGCCGCGGGATTGCGCTTATAGCGCCGCCGACTCCCACAATGGAATTCATCATTTTGATGGAAATCCGCCCCTCGCTCAGCGATTATCACCGAAAGTCCTTCGTCATTCTTCTACACCCATTCCTCTTTGTATGACGATTTGTCGAATCTCTCCAACCAAAAATAATGATCCGGCAACTACAATTGTATCGTCTTCCTCCGCCAAGCCAAAAGCCAGATCAATGGCCTCTGCTGAATTTCGGGCACAGTGATAGTGTCCCGCAAACTCAGGCAACCCCATTTGAATAAGAGAGGGCTCCGCGGCCCGCACCCAGGAAGTCCGGGTCAGGATGATTCTGTGCGCCAGTGGAAATAAAATTTTCCCCATGGACTGATGGTCTTTATCGCGCATTACTCCAAAAATCAGAAGTGTCCGCTCGGGGCGTAAATAATGGCGGAGGTATTCGGCGAGTTGTCCAGCTCCCGCCGGGTTGTGCGCTCCGTCGAAAATCAGGGCGGGCCGCCTTTCCACAATTTCCAAGCGGCCTGGCCAGCTGGCCTTTTCAAGTCCCCTGGTGACTGATTCCGCCGTGATCTTCCACCCGGCTTGAGTGAGCGTTTCCATTGCGGCCATCGCGGTCAACGCATTTTCCACTTGATGTCTTCCCGGCAAAGGCAAATTAAAAATCTGACCCCGCTCCCAGATCGTATCCACTTTGACGCGACAGCGACCTCGTTGATCTTCACTGATTTCCGGATGAAACCTTTCCCATACTTTAACAAGGCGCGAGCCCGTTTCACTGCATTGATTTTCTATGAGATTCAGCACAACGGGATTCCGGGCGGCCGTAATGACGGGAAGAGGAGAAAGAAGCTCACCCTTGGGAAAACCCCCACCGTTCGAGCCCGTGCGGCGGATCTTGATAATGCCGGCCTTTTCACCGGCAATTTCCTCCAACCGCGAACCCAAATGCTCCTGATGATCATAATCGACATTGGTGATGATGGAGATCACGGGATCCACGATGTTCGTGGCATCAAACCTGCCGCCCATCCCCACCTCCAGGATCGCCACTTCTATTTGTTGTTCGGCAAAATATAGAAACCCCAAAGCAGTCATCACTTCAAAATAAGTGGGATGCCGATCCAGTTTGAAACCGGAAGAAAACGCAGAGCCTGTCAGCAACTCTCCGATGGCCTCTTTCAACCGGAAAGTCAGGCGGGCAAAATTCTCCGCTGGAATCATTCGCTTATCGACTCGAACCCGTTCCTCCACCTGCGTCAAGTGAGGCGAAGTATAGAGCCCTGTTCGGAGGCCGCTATTCCTCAAGATGGATTCGCAGAAGGCGGCCACCGATCCCTTGCCGTTGGTGCCAGCAATTAGAAGGGATGGAAATTGTCGATGAGGGTTCCCAAGATAGCTCAGCAGCGTGGAAATATTTTGCAGCCCAAGTTTGGCCGTGAGAACTTCATTTCCGAGCGAATAGAGATAATGGACCGCTTCTTCATAATTCATGGGACAAAAGTCGCCTCTCCTCCCGGCGACTCAGGAATCAAGGGAGCAAGATCGCGAAATCAAAAGCCAAAAAAGTTGAGTGCGTTTGAGATGTAATCCCGCAAATCCTTCCGGGAGACTATGGCATCGAGCATGCCATGTTTGAGCAGGAATTCACTCTTCTGAAATCCTTCAGGCAGTTTCTGACGAATGGTCTGTTCAATGACTCGGGGACCGGCAAATCCAATCAGCGCGAGGGGTTCGGCGATGTTTAAATCGCCAAGCATGGCATAGCTCGCGGTCACACCTCCGGTAGTGGGGTTGGTCATGATGGAAATAAAGGGAACATGGGCCTCATCTAATCGGGCCAGAGCAGCACTAATCTTGGCCATCTGCATCAGGCTGATGGCGCCCTCCTGCATCCGGGCCCCCCCCGAATTGGAGACAATAATCAGAGGAATTCGCTTCTCTACGCAGCGTTCGATGGCTCGCGTAACCATTTCCCCTACCACGGCGCCCATCGACCCGCCAATAAACGCGGGCTCCATCGAGCAAATCCACACAGGCTTTTCCTTAATTCTCCCGGTGGCGGAAATCAGGGCATCTCTCAGGCCCAGCGATTTGTGCATATCCTGCAACCGCTGGGAGTATCGCTTTCTATCGGTGAATTGAAGCGGATCCGTGGAGGCCAATCCAGAATCAAAAACTTCGTACTTGGAATTATCGAAGAGCTGCTGCAACCGTTCCTTAGCCGACACTTTAAAATGAAAATTACATTGAGGACAGACATTAAAGTTTGCCTCTATGTCCTTTTTCCAGATGATCTGCTTGCATTGGTCGCATTTGATCCAGAGTCCCTCCGTGCGTACGGTCCTATCGCCGCCAGGATCAATCGGAGTTTTTTCTTTTTTAAACCAAGCCATGGCATCCTTTCAGCCCACCGGTGAATGGAGAATCATAACCCACACCTTGCCCCAAAGTCAAAACAGAGCCAAGGAGCGTACTATCGATACTCGAGGCGTGATGCCGAAGGATCATACCACTGGCATCAACTCAGGCTAAATTCGATTGGCCCCGTTGAACCCTAATTAGGGAGTGAATCCTCAGAGGCACTCTCTTCTTCTATCCCCAATCTTTCCCTGGTTATATTATTTTCGCTTCATCGGCTGGAAGGCCAATCCGATTTAAGGGGAGAACAATCATAAAACAGCTGCCCACTCCCAACGCAGAGCGCACTTCAATATTTCCGCCATGAGCTTCCACAATACGTTTGGCAATAAACAAGCCAAGCCCCGCACCTATGGCGCCCGCGGAAGATTTTCCCTGATAATATGGAGCAAAAATATGGGGGAGATCTTCCGGATGAATCCCGCCGCCGGAATCCCGCACTTCGATGAAAAGTTGGGCCTCTTCGGCTAGATGGTCGGTATCGAGTCCAACCTTCGTATGGATAGTCCCCTTCTTGCGCGTAAATTTCAGGGCATTGCCCAAGAGGTTGGAAATGGCCCGCTGCAGCTTAGGAAAATCCACAAAAATATCCATAGCTGAATTTTCCACGATTTTGTGGATCTCGATTTGTTTTTTCAAGGCCAAAACCGAAGCATGGCGTATCGGCTCCTCCACCAAATCTCCCAGGCGCCCGCGCCTGCGGTTGAGCGACATGGCTCCAGATTCAGCCCGGAACCCTTCAAGCAGATCGTTGGTCAGATTGAACATTCCATTACAACTGGCCATGGCTTCCCGAACCAAGGCGAAGTATTCCTTTCCCAGCGATTCCGCTTTACCCTCGATCATTTGAAGAGCCACTTGAACCACTGCCAATGGAGAACGCAGATCGTGCACCAGCATGGCGGTGAATCCGGCTTTGAGCCGGTCCAGCTCACTCAGGCGTTCATTGGCCTCCTCCAGCTTTCTAGCATGCTCCTGCAGATTCAGGTTTGCTTCCTTGAGTTGGTCCTGAGCCTCCTTCAAGCGCAGCATGGCTCTCACCCGGGCTCGCAATTCTGAATTGGCAAAAGGGCGGACAATGTAATCATCGGCCCGGCTTTCAAATCCTTCGACAATTTCATCGGTCTGCCCTTTGGCTGAAATAATGATGACTGGGATGCTGGAGGTCTGCGAGTCGGATTTGATTTTCTGGCAGACCTCGTATCCGCTCATCCCCGGCATCATAATATCCAACAAAACTACATCAGGAAAAATCTCCCAGATGATTTGCAGTGCTTCTTCACCATTTTCAGCATGGTGCACTTCATACTCATCGCGGAAAAGCTCTTCCATGATGGCGCGATTTTTGCGGTTGTCGTCCACGATGAGAATTTTTTGTCGCGGCATTTTCTCCTCCATGGGGAGCTGCAGGCATTACAGCCGTAAACTGGGCCAGAGCCATTGCCTTGGCGATTGAATGGCCTGTTCGGCCACAATCCCAGGGCATTGAAATCAAGCTCTGCTGACACGTGACATCTTCCCTCCCAACGGTCCCCCCCCGCCCCATCGATTAAGGCGGTTCTTCGCCGTGCAGTCTCCCATTCCTGTCCAATCCGCACCGATTAGTGACCAGTGGCACTCTCCCGATAGACCGGCAGGCTAAAATAAAAAGTGCTCCCTAATCCAAGCCCTGGACTCTCCACCCAAATTTTCCCCTGATGCGCTTCAATGATCCCTTTGCAAATAGAAAGCCCTAGGCCAGTCCCGGGATTTTTGTTTACCGTGTAATGGCTGCTTTGCGCAAATTTCTCGAAGATGGCTTCCCGATCATCCGGGTGAACACCTATGCCGGTATCTTGAATCCCAACATACCAGAAGTCCTTTTCCAGGGGACCAAAAGAAGCATTGTCGATGGACTCTTCTACTTCTTTTGTATCGTCTTCCTTTTCTTCAAAAGCATCCGCCTGACTTTCTCTCTCATTTTGGCTCCGGTCCTTCTCGACAAAAAGAGAGATCTGGCCACCCACTGGAGTGAATTTGATGGCATTTCCCAAGATGTTTATGAGCACTCGGAGAATCTTTTCATAATCACCCCAAGCAATCCAATCCTTGGGTATCGGCATGGTTTTCACGGAAATTTGGCGCAATTCGGCCAGATGTCCCAAGCGCGAACAGGCTTCATCCAGTACAATCCACATTGTAATCGGCCCCCACTGATAGACCATCTTACCTGCCTCAATTTTGGAAAGATCCAACAAATCATCAATCAAAGTTAGCAGATGAGCTCCACTGTCTTTGATTTCGTGAAAATAATTTCGCAGGCGTTCTCTTTCGGCGCTGCCGATTTTTTCCAAGCCGAAATCGGCATAGCTGAGAATGGCATGCAATGGGGTGCGCAACTCATGAGAAACGCTGGCCAGGAATTCAGATTTAAGCCGACTGGCCTCTTCGGCGCGGTCACGCTGCTGTTCCAGAGTCTTCTCCAAGAATCGGCGCATGGTGATATCACGGACAATGGCTTGATACAAATCGTCCCCCAAGGCCACCATGCGAATTTCCACCGGAAGTGTCTTGCCATCCTTTTTTTGAAGATCAACCGATTCCAGGGCGTTCCCGCTCCGGGCAGTTCCGTCCAGCAAATGGCGCACTACGCCCCGTTGTTCCTCCGGCACAAAATCAGCCAATTGCATCCGCTTGAATTCAGCCTCGGCATAGCCAAGCATTTCCAGCGTCTTCGGATTTACGGAATCAAAGCGCCCCTCGCGGGTGACTACAAAGATCGCGTCTCCCGCCCGTTCCACCAAGGTGCGATAGCGATTTTCAGACAGTCGAATGGCTTGATACAGATCCGCGTTGCGGATGGCGACCGCGGCTTGACTGGCCAAGGCAACCAAGAGGGCGATCTCTCGCTGATTAAACTTCCCGAATTGGGAGGATCGAACCAAAGCCAAAATGCCAATCATTCGATCCATACAAATCATGGGAACCAAAACAGTCTGGCAGGAGGCCAACTCGGCCTGGTTCGTCAAAACGCCCAAGAAAACATCATTCTGCCCGGCTGAAACCATGCACACCTGTCGGCTTTCAATCAGTTCCCCAATCTGACTTTCTTGAGCGGGGAATTGTGCCCCTTGAATTGGCGCAGCCGTGCCGAGAGCAAGCTTCACGATTACTCTCGGGTCCGGCCAGCCCAGTTCCATCAGAAAGCCTCCGGGACAACCAAGCAACTGCAGAGAGGTTTCCAAAATCAAATGGCTTAGTTTGTCCGGATCAAGAAGCCCAATAATGGCATTGCTGGTGTCCAGCAGAGCCTGCAATTCTTGGTTGGCGCGTGCCAGCCGTTCTCTTTGTTCCAGGACTTCCAGCGTCCGATCCTGGACTTTCCGATCCAATTTTAAATTATGCTGGCGAACCATCCAAGTCCGCCACTGGACAATGCCTCCCATGCTGGCCAACAACAGGAATCCCGCCAGACATTGGAACCAGAGTTTTCGGTAAAAAGGAGGAAGGATCTCAAAATCCAAGGAAGCGCCTTTTTCATCCCAAATCCCCAGGCTGTTGGCAGCTGTTGCCCGGAAACGGTATTTCCCCTCCGGCAAATTGGTATATCGAACGGACCGCTCACGAGTCTCCGGAGACCATTGCGAGTCAAATCCTTCCAACAAGTAACGGTATTGGACCCTTTCCTCATCACGAAAGGAGAGTCCCAGGAATGAGAAAGTCATTGAGTTTTGTCGGGGAGACAATCGGCTCAACCGGGAGAGAGGCCACTCCTGGTCAAAAATCCGGACTCCTTCAATTCGCATGATGGGAGGAACAGATTGGGGCGGGATGAAAGCCGGATCAAATCGAGTGGCTCCATGTGTGGAACCACACCACATAAATCCGGCGCGATCCAAAAAGACCGCACCCTGCAGCATTTCATCTCCAGTCAATCCATCCCGACTGTTAAAATTCTTGAACTGGCCGTTGGCCGGCGTCAATCGCGAGACCCCCTTATTGGTTCCCATCCAAAGTGCACCCTGCCGGTCAAATTGCAGCCAGTGGATCGTGGAGTTTGGCAAACCATTGGATTCGTCATAGATCATGAATTGTCCACTGGCATACCGGCAGAGCCCCGTATCTGTGCCAAGCCAATAAACGCCCGTTGGACCTTCGGTAATGGCCGCAACTTTTCCAGCGGGCAAGCCCTCTTTCCGCGTTAAATATCGAAAATGGCCATTTTCCAAAATACTAACTCCCTTACCCGAGCCCAACCATGTCCGATGGAGATGATCTTCATAAATGGAAATAACCTGATTATCGAGTAATCCTTCACGAATGGTCCAGTTTTCAAACCGCTTCCCATCGAATCGGCAGACGCCGCCTCCAAAGGTCCCAATCCAGATCTTTCCCGTCCGATCCAAATGAAGAGTTCGAACCACGGCATTGGGCAGTCCGCTCTTGGCGTCGAAATTCCGGAATCGGCCCTCCTCAAAAACGCTCAATCCCCGATCCGTCCCACAATAGATTTTCCCCGAAGGTAAGGCCACGACATCATTGACCAGATTGCTTGCCAATCCTTGAGAAGTTCGCCAGCGGTCCAACTTGCCATTGCCGTTGAGGCGGCAGACCCCCCCGCCATAACTGGCAAACCAAAATTGGCCATTGGGATCCTGGGTGATTCCGTGAATCAAAGAAATCGCCGCATCTTTCAATTGGCCGATTTGGGCAAATTGTTCGCCGGAGAACTTAGAGGCGCCTCCGCCCTGTGTGCCGATCCAGAGATTGCTTTCCCGGTCCACAAAGAGGCAGATGGCATAATCGTTTGCCAGCCCGTTGGCGGAGCGGAAATTCTGATATTTCCCTTTCTCATATTTCACCAGCCCGCCGCCATAACTGGCAAACCAGATGGCTCCCGTCTGATCTTCAATCATGCAAGAAATATCATCAATCGCATTGGAAGCATCCCGCACTCGACGGAAACTCGTTCCATCGTGCCGGTAGACTCCTCTATCGGTTCCCACCCATATGTTCCCTTGACGATCCTCCAAAGTGCAAAAAGTGGAGGAAGAAGGAATCCCCTCCGCTTTGAAATAATGTTGGAATTTTTTTCCATCATATCGGAAAACACCGCCTTCCTGCCCGCAAAACCAGACATCACCCCGCTTATCTCCGCGTATATCCCAAATTGTTTTCAATGAAAAACCTGAATTTGTCTCCAGTTGGTGGATTTTTCCTCCATCAAAAAAACAGACTCCTCCTCCCCGCGTTCCAATCCACAATCTCCCATCGCGTCCCTTATAGAGACATTGAACAAATTGGTGGGGCAGTCCATCAGCGGTGGAATAATTGCGAAATTGTCCGCCCGTGAAGCAGCTGAGGCCATTTGCGGTCGCGATCCAAATTCGACCCTGTTCATCTTCAAGCAAGTCGCGAACGGCATTGTCGGGAAGACCGTTTTTGATGCTGTAATTCTGGAAATGGATCCCATCATAGCGGCTGATGCCCGAAGAGGTGGCAAACCACATGTACCCTCGGGAGTCTTGCCGAATCTGAAAAACAAAATCGTCGGGCAACCCCTCAGCCGCAGTGTAATTCCTAAATTGAAAAATCTGCCCGAAGAGAGACAGGCTTGGAATGAGACACCAAACGCAAAGGATTCCAACAAAAATCGATTTTCTTCCGCGCATGTTTTTCGAGTGTCAGGAGTTTTTAATTGTTGTGACAACAACGATTGTCAGATGCTAATAGAGCCAATTTTAAAAATTTGAAAAATGCCGTCAAGCAGGATGGATTAGCGCGTCAGAGCACGGCGCATCCCCGGAGTAACACATGGTTCCGGGCGCATCACGCTCTTCGAGCTTACGCCGTCAGCTTCATCGGGCAGACCAACGAAGGCCTTTTTGCCTATCCACCACGACTCAGGTATAACGCCCGGCAATCCTAAGAGGAGAAGATTTTGGCTATCGCCGGCTCATATCGAAAAAATCCATCACTATGTTTTTGTTGTTTAAGATAATCCCGATGCTCCCGTAAATGGCGCGACGATGATCGCTCGGCAAGGGAGGCAAACGCCGCTCCAAATCGGCGGGGAAAGGTGAGATTTTCTTCTCCAAGCCGGGAGGCAAACGACCATCCCGGCGCAGATGTTTTTCCAAACCGGGAGGCAAACCTCCCTGGCGCTTGGCCAGACCGGGAGGAAGCCCGCTCAGCTGTTTTGTCCAATAGCTGGACATTACCTCTTTATCGTGTTCTCCAAAAAAAGCGGCATGGACAGGATTTCCTTGCCTCGTCGCCTCAGAGGAAGTTTTATCCTTATTGTGGCCCTTCCCTTTGCCTTGGGCCAAAGCAAATGAAAAGCCCAACAGAATAGAGCACAAAACTACGCCAACCGATTTTGCCTTCATAAACGGTCTCGCCATTTCAACCCCCTCAATATGAATCAAAGAGATTCCCCTACATGCAGGACATTAATTCGGCCCGCCAAAGCAAAACCAATATAGATGATCAATTGCCACGTGTTTAGAAGTCGCCACAATGCCTCTGCTATGGTTATCCCCGGGAATTGAGCGGGGAGCACGGGCTCCCCTCGACCATTTCCAGAATAGCAGCCGATTGATGGTGCGCTCGACCGAAAAGGTCATTCCATGGGAAGGAGTCCTTCTCCGGTAAACTGAATTGAAATCGTTCTGTACGGTCATTCTTGGCGAATCTCCATGGTTTCATCGATTGCCAAGGTTGGCCAGTCTTTTTTTTCCGCATCCACCGGCTTGGCAATAATCTTGAATTTGGCCGCCCCTTCCACGATCGCTTCATATTGGTATCCCCGGCGTTGGGATCCCGAAAAAGTCAAGGAACCATCGGCCTGCAGCTGTTCAATGCTTCCATATGACCCGTTGGTGGCGGCAAAAATTCTCTCCGCCTGGGCCATGGATAGTAAATCTTTTTTTACGCCAGTCAAATCGATCTGCTGACGAGGCTGCAATTGGCCGGAGGCCGTTCTAGGAATTTGGGAGAGGTATAAATAGTAAACGACTGCCATGGAAATGACTACACTCAGCAGGCCAAAAACTTTGCGCATGAAATATTACCTCCTCATCTGGGTTCATCGGCAAATCATTGTTTCGACTATTTTCCCTCCAATATTCACGGTTTTTCTCTTCTAAGAATATTCGGGAGGCTCCCTGAGCGCCTAGGAGGCCTTTTCTTTTGGTGATGGAGAACAAAACAACCCGCGTCAATCCGTATTTTGATGTTACTGATTCCACCTTTGCTGTAAAATTGTCAAGTCTTTACTGATTGATGAAACGTAATTCGCCTATGGGAATATTATGAAGCTTATTCTTCTATCCTGTATTTTGATTTTGACCGCCTCCTGGGATAGCAGCGGACAGGTGCCACTTGTAACCCATACCCCTCCAGATCAAGTCATTCAGGGAATTTTTTCCAAGACATCCTGGGTGGCTGATGGCCCCTTGAGGACTCTTAATCCGCCGGGATTTGAAAAGAATGATCCAGCCCGCGCCACTATTTTCACGGAATACGGCTTCTCCCAGGTTACCATTCAGGTTTTGAAAAACGAGAAAAACTCCATTTCGCTCGAAATTTTTGAAATGCTGGATTCTTCGGCCGCCTATGGAGCATTCACTTTTTATCGAACACCAGACTCCAAGACGTCGGATGCACCCGGCAATCTGGCTGCCTCCAGCAACGATGGCCTTTCATTTATTCAAAACAAATATTACATCAGCTTAAAAGGGAGTGGTGCGGAATCTTCCCCTGACCTCAAGCCAATAGCGGAAATTATTTCCAAGGCTCTACCGCGCGGCTTAACGCTTCCTTCTCTCTTGGGGCGATTACCGGAAAAGGGACATCTCAGAAACAGCACTGTTTACTTGATGGGACCAAAGGCGCTGAATCAAATTCTTCGCGCAGAAGATAAAGACATCTTGGGCATGGCCAATGGCGCGGAGGCTCTTTGGTCTAATTACCAGGAGGAGGATCAGATTGCCCATCTTCTGCTGATCAATTATCCCACTCAACAGTTGGCCAAACAGAATCTCGAAATGGGAAACAAGGCATTGTTGGATCTTTTCCCCAACATGAATGTGCTGTATAAGCGGGAAGGCCCCATGATCACGCTGGCGATCAGCCGATCCGATCATCTGGCCAATCAGCTTCTCGATCAGGTGAATTATGTTTCAACAGTCAGTTGGGATCCTAAGACTCAACCGTTGACTGTAGTGAAATTGTTCCTGAATGTTTTTCTGTTTATCGGGATCACTCTGCTTCTCACCTTCGGGGGGGGGCTTCTTTTCGGGATCATTCGAATCCTTGCCCGAAGGTTTTTCCCGGGAAAAATCTTTGACCGTCCAAGCGGCGCATTAATTCAATTGGATTTGCACCTGCCTATCAAGAAAAGCGCTGACGATAGATAGTTGTGGGCAGTGGCCAGTAAGCAGGATAAATCGTGCGGCAGAAAGGCCGCAACAGATACTGGATTAACGAAAATCCTCCCCTCCAACCCGCATGGTTCCAGCTTCAGGATCAACTCTCTCCAATGTCTCGTCATTTCCTACTCGCTGATTACTGCCCAGCGTCTATTGTTTGCCGTCTGCCGTCTGACGTTTCCCGTTTCCCGTCTTCTTCCTGCGGCCTGCCGTATATTGCCCGGACTCTACACCTTGATAATGTCCACCAATTCCTGCACTGCCGCGGCAGATTTTTTTAGGGCAGCGGACTCTTCATCGGATAGTTTGATCTCAATGATCTGTTCCATCCCATTGGCCCCTAGCTTGACTGGAACACCGACGAACAGGCCTTCAATTCCATATTCTCCTTCAAGGTAGACAGAGCAAGGGATGATCCGTTTTTTGTCTTTAATGATGGATTCCACCATGGCCACAGCCCCGGCGGAAGGTGCATAAAAAGCGCTGCCGGTTTTCAGCAGGGAAACGATTTCAGCGCCGCCATCCCGCGTTCGTTGGATCAAGGAGTCAATCTTTTCCTGAGGCAGCCATTCAGAAATAGGGATGCCGGCCACCGTGGAATACCGGACCAAAGGAACCATCGTATCCCCATGCCCTCCCAGTACGAAAGCATACACATCCTCCACGGAGGCATCTACCTCCCGGGCGATAAAAGTGCGTAGACGAGCCGAATCGAGAGCGCCAGCCATTCCCAAGATCCGGTTCCGCGGGAATCCCGACACCCGATAAGCCGCTTGGGTCATGGCGTCCAGAGGATTACTGACCACGATGATGATACAATTGGGAGAGTACCGGACAATATTTTCGGTGACGCCCTTCACTATTTCATAATTCTTGAATAAAAGATCATCGCGGCTCATTCCCTGCTTGCGCGGCAAACCGGCGGTGATAACAACAATGTGGGAATTTTCGGTCTTCCGATAATCGTTGGTTCCAAAAATCCGGCAATCAAAACCACCGATGGGGGCCGATTGCATAAGATCCAAGGCCTTGCCCTGCGGAATCCCATCCAGGATGTCGATTAGTACGACATCCGCCAGCTGTTTGTCGAAGATTCTCTCCGCCACCAGGGAACCCACATTGCCAGCACCAACCACCGTCACCTTTCTTCTCATGGGATGCTCCTCGTTTAAAAAAATGATGGAAACCATCCAAGGACAGGTTTTAATACATCCATTGTAACCGCGAGCACAAATGACATTGAAAAATACAACTGGAATGGAGTGGGAAAAAAACAATTCCACTCCAAGAGAAATATGGTGTGACGAATTTCAAGCTGAGATTATCCCAGAATCGATCTCTAAACAATCCCGGGAGAAATGCGGAATCATGGCGGCGGTCGTCGCATGGCTTTGTCTGTTTCCAAGAAAGACGAAAGTGCCGCCCAGCATGCTCTCCCCGAAAAGTTTATTCCTGACAATGTAATGACTTTCGTGAAGGCAAATGCCACCCAATTGAATTCCCTTGCGTCCCCAACCAACTCAAACCATTCGTGCAAGAATCATCTTTCAGCATAATGATTTTCACGAAAACCTGAGCCGGGGCTGATTTCTGACTACCCTCAAAAAGGAGTCTCCATCAACCCAGCATATTTTCGATAATGGCTGAGGCAAATTCACTGGTTTTGAGTTTGGTCGCTCCTTGCATCTGACGTTCGAGATCGTAGGTGACTTTTTTTTGTTGAATAGTGGCGGCAAAACCTTTTTCAATCGTCTCGGCAGCTTCGTGCCAGCCCAGATGATTGAACATCATCACCCCTGAGAGAATCAGGGACCCGGGATTGATGACATCCAGATCCGCATATTTAGGAGCGGTTCCGTGTGTGGCCTCAAAGACGCCAAATTCATCGCCGATATTGGCCCCGGGGGCTATCCCCAACCCACCAACCTGCGCGGCGCAAGCATCGGAGAGATAATCGCCATTGAGATTCGGAGTCGCCAGCACTTCATACTCATTGGCGCGCGTCAGCACCTGCTGGAACATGGAATCGGCAATCCGGTCGTTAATCAAGATTTTGCCCTCTGGCACTTTGCCCCCGTGATTTTTCCAAACGTCATCTTCCCGGATGGTCTGATCCGGGAATTCCGTCTGGGCCAACTGGTACCCCCAATCGCGAAAGGCCCCTTCGGTGTACTTCATGATGTTCCCCTTGTGCACCAAAGTCACCACTCGCCGCTTCTGGGCAATCGCGAATTGAATGGCGCGGCGCACCAGATTCTGGCTGGCCGTAATCGACATGGGTTTGATTCCTATGCCGGAATCGCTTCGCACCTTTTTCCCCATTTCTTTTGCCAGAAAATCGATTATTTTCCTGGCCTCTTCAGTCCCTTGTTGCCATTCGATCCCAGCGTAAACGTCTTCCGTGTTTTCCCTAAAAATGACTACATTCAGTTTTTCAGGATTCTTCACTGGAGAGGGAACCCCAGGATAATACTTTACTGGACGCACGCAGGCATACAAATTCAACACCTGCCGAAGCGTGACGTTCAGACTGCGAATTCCCCCGCCCACTGGCGTGGTGAGCGGCCCTTTGATCGCCACTCGGAAGTCTTTGATGGCCGCCAGGGTATCATCGGGCAGCCATTCACCCCATTTGTCGAATGCTTTCTCTCCGGCAAAAATTTCATACCAATGGACACAACGCTTGCCGGCGTATGCCTTTTGAACCGCGGCATTAAAAACCCGGACAGAGGCCTTCCAAATGTCGCGGCCCGTCCCGTCCCCCTCAATGAAAGGAATGATCGGATTATCGGGAACCACCAGCTGGCCTGCATTGAATTGAATTTTGGATCCATTCGAGGGGGTCTCCAAACCGTTGTAGGACATTGCTTCTCCTTGAACCGTCGGCTTTATGCCACGATTTTCCACACTCCGTCAAAGTGCGGAAAAAATCCGTGCCTATTAGATTTTCATTGTCCCATCCCTCTGTAATGTGTCAAGTCCTTTTCAAAAAACATATCCACAAGCGAAGAGAAAGAGGGGACCGAGAAAATCATGAAGAGAACCACCCGTTCTTCCCGAGTCCATGGATCCGACGCGGACAATTTGTCTGTAGACCTCTGCCCAGCCTTGCCATTCCGACGCCAGGACTCATAGAATTGCAGTTGACTTTGAAAGAGTGCTCGGCTACCTTTGCTTTGATATCTTGTTAATACTCCGTGCCCGCTTTCAATTTTCAGCTTTCAACGGGAGACAGATCAAAAAGGGGAAGTGAACACCCAAATCACCGGGGGAAGAAGGAAAGGATCTCAGCTCTTGTCCTGCATGCCAACCCGGCGGATTGTGGAGGCAAGCTAGGTAGAGTCTTTTATAAAGTCGATGGTTTGAATAATTTTCATCCCCGATGGATCCCCGGAGCGATGACTTCCGATGAACAAAAGGTAGGGCAGACTTCCGGTCTGCCAGTTCCAGTTTGCTTTTGAGACCGGTTTACGACAACCCAACACCGGGGCCAGAGTCCCCGGCCACTAGCCTGGGCCTGGCCAGGCGCCACCAAAAAAGTAAATTTGCAAATGGATTTTTTGCAGGGATTACCGAGGAAGCAAAAAGATACTTTTGCTTAGGATGTTCCGGCGCATCAGGCCAATCCAACTTGTCATTAAGCCAGAGATCAAGAGACCTCACACTTTTCGAATGGATGCATCCAGGAGATATGAAGCTATTGGCAAGGACTCCAAGGGCTGACCGTGTTTTGTGGCCATGCTACTCCTCCTCACAGTTTTTAAATCTTCGCTCTCATTTTCAAAGTTGAGAATATTATGGACAGTTCATCCGAGAAAAAGCTCTGCTATCTGGGAATCGATATCGGGAAAAGCCACCTGAAGGCCGGGATCGTCGATGATGAAGGACGAATCTTCGCCCAGCGGCATCAGGATTTTGAATGTCATGATCTTGCATCCTTGTCCGATCAAATTTCTCTTCTCCTCCAACAATTACAACAAGCGGACCAGAGTTTTTCATTGGCTGGAATCGGTCTGGGAATTCCAGCCATGATCGCCCGGGGAGAGGACCATGTAGCGCTTTCGCTGCCCCTCCCCTTTCTTAACAGGGTCAATTTCCGAGAACACGTTTCAAAATTGGCGGGGCTGCCGGTTGTGCTGGATTCCGATGCCAATGTGGCGGCTTACGGGGAAATGCTCATGGGGGCAGCCCAAGAAGCCCGGCATTTTATTTATATCAACATCGGATCGCGCGTTGGGGCATCCATCGTCTTGGATCGCCGTATTTATCGGGGAATTAGCGGTTTTGCCGGAGAGTTGGGCCATGTTGCTTTGGACCCCGAAGGGCGAAAATGTTCCTGTGGCGCACAAGGGTGCCTGGAACGTTATATCTCCGCATCCTCGGTTTCCCAGCGTGTAGTCGAGCGGCTAAGCTTGAATCCCTCATCAGCCTTGCAGATTATCACGGACCGTCCGGTATCTGCGCAGGATGTTACGGCCGCCGCCGCCTTGGGTGATAAGATGGCCAGCGTCATCATCGGCGAGGTGGGACGATATCTGGGAGTAGCCATTTCCAATTTGATCGACTTGCTCAATGTCGAATTGGTCGTTCTTGGAGGGGGTTTGACCGAAGCAGGAGAGGTCCTGCTTGCCCCGGCATTGGATGAAGTCCGAAGACGCTCGCTGGCCCCCCCCTATGACGCTTGTCAAATCGTGGCTGGGGCTCTCGGCCCAGCCGCTGGAGTCATTGGAGCCGCTCTGATGGCTCGCGATTTTTCAAACTCTCGCCAAGACTAGGGTCATTGGGATTTTCATATCGTTGAAAAACAGGTCAATTTTTTGTGGTTCTGGGAATGTGGACTTCTGGATCCTGACCACTGGCCACTGACCACCGCGAGGCGGCACCTCAGACCAGGCGATGAACATGTCTCGTCAGTCTGAGCGCAGCCTCGCTTTAAGATTTTTCGAGAGGCCGGAGCGCCTCAGGAACTGCGCCATTAATTATCCTCCCGCCGCGAGATCAAATCGCCAAAGGCTCCCAACAAATCATATTTATCCAACCAGGTGGTATAGAGAATCCCTGCAGCCTTCGGAGTCACATCCAATGCCTTGAGCCAGCCTTTCGGATTTTCCATATCATCGGCATCATAATAAGAGCCGGCCATGGTTCGAAATCCCCGCTCGGAAAAATGTTTCAAGCTGGCTTCCCGCACTTCAAAGTACCAGCAAACGATATTCAGATCTTTGGGAATATATTCCCAGGAGTTGGCATAATTTCCTTCAGCCAAGTAATACCATTTCTGGTTGGACCGCGCATTGTGGTTGGGATCCAGCATATCAGACCAGACAAAAACCTCGGCTTTCGGATTCACGGCTTTAATCATTTTGGATTGGCGGGTCAAACAGTCACCCAGGATTTGGGCCAGACTTATCTTACGCTGTTTGCAAACCTCGCAGGAGCCGCCAGCCCGAAGTTCGTCCATGTTGAGCATGTAATATTTGGGCTGCAACGATTGGTGAACCCGTCGTACTTGATCTTCCCAAATTTGAAAAAGCCGGGCCTCCGACATACAAAGGGGAACCTGATCGTTGTAAATATGTACTGGGTGATAAAAGCTGACGCGCAATCTTTCACCTTCCTGGATACGGCTCCCGGAAGTCAAATGGATGGGCGGCCCTTCATGGTCAAAGCGAAAACTCATGACCGGATCCTCGACGCGGGCAAAGTCCCGTCCTTCTTCGTAAACCATCGTCCCTTTTTTCGCTCCGCACGATAATCGGGGTTCCAGGACGACGAAGTACATTGACCAAACCTACTTCCTCCAGTTTTAATCGATCAATCCAGAATTTCCCGCTGCCGCCGCCGGATACTGAAGCCATGATTTCCACCTGCGGATAGTCCCAACTATTAAAGCCCACACTCACTTCATGCCAGGGATCATTGGGAGAAAGCTTGGGATTTTCATATTGAAGCGGACGATGTTCATCTCCACCAACCACCTTGAGTTGAAAATTGCTGTCTCCGAAAGGATCTGAGGGTTTCAGATTTTCCGATTTCACCCAAGCACTCAGCCGGTAACAACGGCGCGGATGAACGGTTACCCGCTGACTTATCCATACGGTGGATTCGGGAGCTCTGCTGAAATTTTCAAATCGGAGCGACACTTTCCCTTCCTTCGCATCAACGGAATCGGCCAGGACAAACTCACCGGACCGGCCAACGCTTTGAAACCCGTCGATTTTTTCAGGCGTGGCTGTTTCAAAATCCCCATTGCGAAGAGAGACCTCCGGATCGGCCACCAAGCGGGCTTCTCCCTTTTTCACCACAAAGAGGGCGTCCCTAACGGGCAAACCGGCTGCCAGGTTTTTGTCATGATCCAAGGCGGCCCCACCATAGCCTGCCGAGAGGAAGGAGGGAATAATGTCCACGCCCAATCGATCACAGGCGGATTTAATCTGACCCAATCGGGCATAAAATTCTTGCGGCTGTAAATCCATGCGATCCAAACCGGCGGACAGCAAGATTCCGTTCAGACCATGTTGAGCCGCCAGTTCAGCAATCCGGCAGACTTTGTCCACGTCTTTTTGGTCCCGCAATCCCGTACCCACGCGAACCCACCGATAGGGATAGACTTTTTTCTGAACAGCCAAAACAAAAATACAACTAATGGCTACGCCCAACAATGCGATCCCCAGGATTTTTCGCATGAGTCTGATTCTCCTTGCCTAAAAGTTTGTCTGCCCGCGGAATGCAACCCATTGGTACTTTCGAGAACCGGACTATTATCGGACTTTTATGGGACTACTTCAAGGCGGCAAAAAGGAATCTTGCATTCCAATGAGGTTTTGAACAAACACGACAACCGGACCGAGGAACCGCCTGGATGGGGGAAGATGCAGTTTTTATAGGGGGAGAGTGACTACGGCAGCAGGCTGTCTTTGGTTTTAAACCAGACATCTTCGGGAATGCCGAGGAAACATTCCACAACTTCGGGATCGAATTGGCGTCCGGAAAATCGGATGATCTCTTCACGGGCAATTTGATAGGTCAAGGCTTTTCGGTAAGGGCGGTCGGAGGTCATGGCGTCAAATGTATCAATTACGGCAAAGATTCGTCCCCCTCGCATGATTTGGTCGCTTTTTAAACCGCGGGGATAGCCAGTGCCGTCGTACTTTTCATGGTGCTGCAAAACCAATTGTGCCGCTCCTTCCAGGAATTCAATGCCCTTTAAAATATTGTAGCCCACCTCCGGATGCCGCCGCATATGGACCCATTCTTCTTCGGTCAATTTGCCGGGCTTAAGCAAAATTCCATCCGATACCCCGATTTTCCCAATGTCATGTAATAAAGAACCGCGTGCGATTTCCACCATTTCCGATTCCGGGACGTTCATCTTATGCGATAGAAGCAGAGCATACTCACTCACGCGCTTGGAATGTCTCCGGGTTTCCTGCTCACGAGCATCCAAGGCATTGATCAGAGTCTCCAGAGTCTGGGCATACGCCCGCTGAACATCAAGCAGAGCCTTGCGCAAACTGGCGGTTTGTTCCTGAACTCTGATTTCCAGTTGGAGTTGGTACTGGCGGTTTTCGCACATCAAGCGCCGCCGTTCCAAGGCCTTGGTGATTTTGCTTCTCAGATCATTCGTATTGAATGGCTTGATTACATAATCAAAAGCCCCCAACGCCAGAGTATCGATCGCCGAATTGGCATCCGCTACAGCAGTAACCATGATG
The DNA here is from genome assembly GCA_963803155.1 of uncultured Acidobacteriota bacterium. Lineage (GTDB taxonomy): Bacteria > Acidobacteriota > Terriglobia > Versatilivoradales > Versatilivoraceae > CAWDMN01. Next base: position 36,726 of record CAWDMN010000072.1, on the reverse strand, counting down.
ACGGCCACATCGTTATAATTCTCCACGATGTGCTTCAACAGGTGAAGCCCATCCATCACCGGCATTCGGACATCACTCAACACCATGTGATACCGGCTTTTTTGCAGAAGTTCTATCGCTTCCTGGCCGTTCTGAGCCGTGTCACAGGTATATCCTTCGACGCTGACCAGCTTCTCAAGAATATCCCGGATAATGGGTTCATCGTCGACAATTAAAATTCGCTCTTCCTTTGGAACAGGCGGAGGCGGCGCATTTCCAAACCGGGGGGTATAGACTCGTTGTAGGTTCGTCGGCATCATCGTCCTAATTATCGTCAGATAGCCCCCCGAGGTTTAGTGGAGAATGAAAAAAACGGGAATTACAAAAATGGATTAAATTTCAACTAGATAAAAAAAATATTGGAATAAAAGAAATTCAAGAGCTCTTATGAATTCATGGAATCGATGCAACTATGATTACACAAATTATCAATCCAAGCGGGAAATTTTACTCTCACCACATCCATCTCACATGGCCGGGAAGAATACATCGGAAAGATTCGAATGTGAATTTTGCCAGGCTTGATGAGACATAATGTAGTTCTGAGGAAACTCATGAATAATTTGCGGGCTGAAATGAGGTTGGAAACCATTCTCGGGGGAAATTCACGAAACTATTGCGCTGCTTCCGCCCTGGATCATTTGCCCCTTCCCATCCAAGGACCAGCTATTTCCAGCAAGCACGCAAACGCATTAGTTCTGATTGTTGTAAAACTTGAGGGACTAGATAAGGAGTCAAGAGGCGCTGATTCAAGAATATCCATTAGCAATCCCGACGCCATCTTTTGATAGGCGGAGTACTTCTTTCGACAAGCCACGCATCGCCAGGGGAACGGCAAACCGGCGCGCATTACTTCCCATGAAGAACTTCAGAGCCAATTTGTATTCCCTCTTAATCCACATCTACCATCCATCCATAAGGGTCAGGCAGGCGCCCATTCTGAATCCCGGTCAGTGTCTCATAAAGTTTCGCGGAGATTTCCCCAATTCTCTCTCCATTAATGATCATGCGCTGATCTTTCCAATTCAACTCTCCAATGGGGGAGATCACGGCGGCAGTTCCAGTTCCAAAGGCTTCCTCCAATTTGCCGGCCATATAGGCATCCTGGAGCTCCTGCATGGCAAGTTTCCTTTCATGGACCCGCACTCCCCAATCCTTGAGCAGACGGATTACAGAATCGCGGGTCACTCCAGGAAGGATACTACCTTCCAGGGAAGGCGTGATCACTTCTCCAGCAATTTTAAAGAAGACATTCATGGCCCCTACTTCTTCCACATACTTTCGCTCCACCCCATCAAGCCAAAGCACCTGAATATACCCTTTTTTGTCCGCATCCTTCTGGGCTCGCAGGCTAGCGGCATAATTGCCCACCGTCTTGGTAAATCCCACTCCGCCGCGGACACTCCGGACATAGGTGCTCTCCACGAAAATCTTGATCGGATTAATTCCCTGAGGGTAATAAGCGCCCACAGGCGAGAGAATGATCAGGAATTTATAGGAATTGGAAGCGTGGACCCCCAAACAGGCATCCGATGCAAAAACAAAAGGTCGGATATATAAAGATGTGCCCGGAATTTCCGGGACCCAGTCCCGATCCGCCCGCACGATGGCCTGGATGGCCTGTACGCCAAGAGAAGGATCAATCCAAGGAATGCAGAGTCGGTCATCCGAAATATTCAATCGCTCAATATTTTTCTGAGGACGGAAGAGCATCAAGCGGCCGCTGGCGGTAAGGTAGGCTTTTAGGCCTTCGAATACAGCCTGTCCATAATGCAGCACCATTGTGGAGGGATCCAATGCCAGTGGCCCATAGGGAACAATTCTAGGATCATGCCAACCCTTCCCTTCGTCGTAATCCATGACGAACATGTGGTCAGTGAAATATTTTCCAAAACCGAGCTGAGTCGGATCCGGCTTCGTTTTTGGGGTAATAGTCCGTTCAATTGGAAAGGGAAAACTCATGATCATCCTCCAAAAAAATCAAATAGGCGTAATATTCTACAGCAGAGACGCAGCCAATATCAGCAAAAATACACCCTTTACCCAGGAAAGTTAGTTTGTCAAAATCATGGAGGGGCACAACTCAAAATTGTCATGAGCGCAGTCGGCATGAGACGGCGGTCCATCCTACCCGTTTATGGCGAGCTCGCTGGCTTTTCGCTTTTTTGATGGACGGATAACATGGAGTGACGGGATGAATCCCTTCCAAAGGAGGGGAATATTTTGGGAGCCGCTCATGCCAGCGAGGCTGTCACAACAAGACGATGAAAACGGGAGGATGGAGGCGGCCTGCCCTCAGGCCGTCTTCAGCACGCTTATCACACTCAGGCGGGGTGAGGGCGCCCCGCCTCCATCCACGCTATTTTCTAGGGAGAATAACATGCCGGCAAAACTAGAAATCATTCTGGGCGACATTACCCAAGTGGAAGTCGACGCTATCATCAATGCGGCAAATCAGACCCTGCTTGGAGGAGGAGGCGTGGATGGCGCCATCCATCGCAAGGCAGGTCCTCAATTGCGCGCCGAGTGCGCGACGTTGGGAGGATGCCATACGGGGGAGGCAAAGATCACAGGGGGATATCGATTGCCAGCTCGCTATGTCGTTCATACCGTCGGTCCGATATGGAACGGAGGTGAGCAGGGGGAATCCGATTTATTGGCCAACTGTTATCGAAATTGTTTTGCCTTGGCACAGGCAAACCATTTGAAGAGCATTGCATTCCCATCCATCAGCACGGGAGCCTATGGATATCCCATTCCCAAAGCCTGTGCGGTCGCACTGGCGCAAATTGAGAAAGCCTCAATTCAATATCCCGAACTGGAAAAAATTATAGTGGTCTGCTTCGATCAGCACACCTTTGAAGCCTATCAGGCTGCCGTAAAAGAGAGAAAGGATTCCTATGGGATCGAGGGATAGAGATTTCGCAAAGGCTGTGGCACCTCAGCCAGCAACTGGTTAAAGACCTCCAGCGCCCAACGAACGCCGACAGCTTTAAACATGTGCCCCACATCAATGGAAGGATCCACTCGAATGACTTCTCCTTTTAACTCGATCCTCTCTTCACTGGCGGGAGGCTTGAGGTAAATTAGAATTTGCATTCCCACCTGCAGGTCCGACATGGCCAGGAAACAGGCCCCCGAGAGACTATAGTCTTCTAGTTTGGTTCCTTCATGTATCCACCGATCCTGCTCAATTTGAATGCGATACTCAATTGGCCAATTTAGTTTGATTCTCGGGTAGACTCGCTGTGAACGGATAATGACCGTCATGAATCGGCTCCTGGCTCAGAATGCATAATTTTAATCAGAGAAAACTCTGCTATCAACTTAAAATTGTTTTTTTCTATGCTCCTTAGAAAACAGCGCGGATGGAGGCGGGGTGCCCCCACCCCGTCTGAGTTTTTGCCAAGCCTGCTAAGACGGCCTGAGGGCAGGCCGCCTCCATCATCCCATTTTCATCATCTTGTTGTGCCAGCCGCGCTGGCATGGGGAGCTCCTAAGAAAATCGCTAAACAAACTGCAGGGCTTAAATATGATTTCTGGAACATCCTTCCGCAAATTTCCACTCCAATTGGGACTTGAAGTTGCTCTAATGTGAATTGTCTGAGTTTGCCGCGGCTAAGAGCAGAAAGACCGAGCTCATTTGATTTGATATCTTTTCTCGGTACCGCGGGAACCAGACCTAATCGCATGGAGCACCAATTGGTCCAGAGCGGAACAAAATTGTAACCCACCAACATATTTTCCGATGTGAGGATCATCATGGGATTTCTGGAGCGCATATTCAAATCAAAACCAAAAACCATTTACCGCAATTCTCCTCGAAGGAGCAAGCAGATTCTTTTTCAAGTGACCGGTTTGGATGAAAATGGCTTTTCTCTCGCCGAGCAAGCTCATACCAAGGTTGTAACACGCACGGGCGGTTGTTTGGTGCTGAAGAGCGACGTCAAGGTCGGAGGCAAGATCACAATCAAAGGAGACAATGGTGTCTCCTTTTTGGTTGAAATTCGCTCCTATAAATATGATGCAATGACCAACCACCGGCAGATTGGTTTTCAAGTTTTGAGGCCTTTGCATCGCTGGCAACAGACTGTTTTGGAAAAAGCGGGATCCTCCGCGATTTCCCCGCCTACCCATGCCTACGGCGACAACAACTGGATGAGGTGATCCTGGAAGATTTGAATTCTCGTATCGTTGATGGGATTCCTCACCGCCGGGAAAAGTTTGGTGCCGCGCCAATGGTGGCCCTCTCTTTGAAGAGCGCCAGATGTAATTCAAAGTCTTCTATTCTGGAAGTCCCTACAAATAAACCACTCGATGAATTTCGGATTGAACCTTCAACTGGACACCAACAACATTTTGACACATTCTCCCAGATTCCATTCCCACCTTTTATCATGACCTTGCCATGCTGAGTCGACAATAGAAGCCAAAATAGCATAACCCAAAGTGAGAAATAAATAGTGATAGAATGGACTCCAATAACGAGTCCGCGGAAGATGAATTATTCTCGTCTCACATATCATCGAAAGTCTTGAGTTGGCTAAACCATAGTAGACCCCTTGCGTTGCTTGATGTCAATTCGCTCATGCCGGGTGAATTGCTGGCCATATCTGAGCCGCGGCTCTTCTCACGCCGATGGTTTTGTTCGATTGCTCCCACAGACAGAATGCAAGTAAAAGCGAGAGGGAAGGCAAGCTTAACATAGAAAAAAGAAGGCGGCGGACTCTGTCCGGCGACTCCGGTGTCGCCGCGCGGGTGACAGTAGTTACGCGGGCACCTCCCACCTTCGGATATTTTTCTTCTCCCCAGATGTTGAAGACTCAGTCATTGTTCTTTCACTTTTGATTGCACTCCGCGGACAATTCCACCTAGTTTGCTTGAGCCACAAAAGTCGGCGACTTTGAGTCAAGTTTTGGAGTGGAAATTAGTAAGTCCCCATAGTCCAAGACGAAGTCTCGCTAGACAAAAAAGCAGTGAAAGGTGTATTCTGCATCGTCATTTTGCCCCCATCCATGATCCACAGCGGGGGATGAAGGAGGGCTTGTTCATACCACTTCCCGGGCAAATCAGTTGGCTAGATAATTTTCCTCAGACCATGCGTAGTCTCCAAGTCCCTGGAGGTAACAGCTGATTCAACGAACGATGATGCTTAATAACCTGCGCGATTTTGTATTGGTCTTCCAAAGACCAACCGTTGAGGCGACTTGAATCCAATTTGTGAAGTCGCATAGCTTTGGCTGAAGAAAGCTTTCGCGCGCAGACAGCTGGGTTCAACCAGAATAATATGGCCGATTGTATTTGTGAGAAAGGAAGCTGATAGCTTCATTCACAAGAGAAGAGGATGGTTTCTGTCTTGCCCAATGTAGAGTCCCCAATTTCTGCTGAATGGTTTTGCCTCGAACGACGGGAGTTCTTCCTTGTGGTAACGTAAAACTGGATTCAATGAATTGTTCGATACTTTTGGCAATTCACCCCAAATCCTGATCATGCAATATATATAAATTAGCTAGTACGGAAAGGAATTCTTCATGGAGATAAGCCCAGAAAAAAAAGGACGGGAGACCTTAAAAACCTTGCCCGGCGATGATGTCCGCCAAATCATGTGGCGCTTTGCAGATCGGTTTGACCTGCAAATGCTAGTTCAATCCACGCGTTCCATTGCACGCGGCATCGTGGCGCGACTGGTGGCCGAAGGGGCTCGGAACAGCCACGAATGGACTGACCAAAAAAATCAATTATTGGCTGCCTTTGATGAAGCCGGCATCACCACTTGCTTCATGGATCCTCACCAGGGTGGGTTCATCGAAGGCCCCAAAAACGTCGCCTTGGCGCTAGTGGCATTGGAACTGGCTTGGGTGGATGGCGGTTCAGCCACGGGCAGTTTGGCGGGTAATCTGGCGCTGTCTCCCATTCACGAACGCGGCACCCCTGAGCAGCGAGATTATTACATGCGCCGCTGCGTCCCGCCACAGCCGGGCGAAGATCGAAAGATCTGGCGCGGCGCCTTCAGTTTGACCGAACCTTTGCCTTATGTCGGAGTGGAAACCGGATTGTTGAGTGGAAAAGTCAGAATCGCGGAATGGGAGGAAGGCAAAGAACCTATTCTTCAGGTGGACAAGCGTGGCCGGTTCATCACCAACATGGGATTTGCCAACTTCGTCACTGCCGCCGTCGACACCGGCGATCCGCGGATTAAGAGCAGCTGCATGGTGATCCTCGAAGAAAACGATCCAGGACTCTTCGACCGCGGAGTACCCACCCGGAAGCTGGTGCACCAGCTCTCCTCCACCAACGATCCTGTGTTCAGCCTGAAGGTCCCGGCCAACCGCATCATCGGCGGATATACGATCAAGGATGGGGTGATTATCCCTCGTTACAGCCACGGGGAAATCATTGAAGCAGTTTTCCGCCGCACTCGCGTGACGGTGGGGTTGATGACTGCCGCCAAATTGCTTTCAGCCGTCGAACCGGTGATTCGTTACCAGCGGAGCCGGTTCCGGGGTGGCGAAAGCACCACGCCTGGAACTCCGCGGTACGAGTTGGGCCTACAACAAAAAGAAGATGCCCAACATCGCTTGATCGATGTCTGGGCTTCGGGTGAAGCGGCTGCATCCCTGGGTTTTTCCGCGGCCCGTGTGTTTGATGAACTGGATCCTCTGGAAAAACTCAAGGAGCAGAAATTCGCTGAATTGGGGGTACCTCCGGGGACAGCCCAGATGAAGGCTTTCCGACGCCTGCAAAAAGAGGCCACGGAGTTGATTGAATTGGAGGCAAAGCCGGAAAGCAAACGCGACTCTGCCCGGTATGAAGAGCTCATATCCAACGTGCTGGTTCGCTACCTGGTGCTCGATTCTCAAGCCAATGTCCTTTGTCCCGCCTGCAAACTTTGGAATACTGGCTTTGGGGCCAATCAAATGCGTGAAGCCGTCAGTTTGGTGGGCGGCTACGGCATTACGGAAGATTGTCCCGGCTTCCTGGGGCATAAGTGGATGGACGCCCAACTGGAAGCCACGTATGAAGGACCTGAAGCCGTGCAGCGCAGACAGTTATCGATCACTATGACGAATGAGGTCTTCTTGGCACAATATCGCTTGTGGATTCGAGAGATGCGGCGGATTGCCTCACAACGCCCCGGGACCGGCGCCTGTACGCTGGCCACAGCCATGGAGCTTTGGCTCTGGAGCTTGGAGCATTTGCAGAAAGCGACCGATCCGGATGGCGTTAAACTATACCAAGGGAATCGTCAAGGAGTCACTTTTCCAATGGCGGATGCGCTTTGCTGGCTGTTGGCGGCTCGCCAACTAATTCTCGACGTCCTCGAGCTGGAAGAGAAAGGCGCCCAAAATCCCGTCGTGGCCGAGGGCTTGGAAGGTTTGTTGAATTTCTACACTGACCTTTGCCATGTGCAGACAGCCCGCGCATCCGGCGAAACCGCCAAAATCTGCGCTGAACTTGTTTACGGCTACAATGAACACCCGGCGTGGACTGAGGAAGCCCGTGGTGGCTGCTATCAAACGGATGATTTGAATGCGCTCGAAGGAGTCATCCCCGGTATTAATGGCGTGGCACAAACCGCTTCCGATGTCTTCGATGCTGCTGGCGTTCATCCGCTGAAAGCTGGCCCCTGCGTCAAATCGACGGGGCTGGAACAATTCGGACGATACCGGCTGAAGCTGGATGGTTGTCTCACTGGCGCCCGCTTGGCCAAAGACCGGGCCGCGGAAGCTGTTTCCAAAGTGATGATCCCTGAAGCATTGGATTATCCGGCTTAATTTTTCTGAGGATTGAGGTTTGCATGAATCAGGATGTCAATTCTATTCCCGTGGATCGCCAAAGCATGGGGGCGGACATTGTCTGCGTGGGATTTGGACCGGCCATGGGCGGTTTCCTCACGACTCTTTCGAAGAATCTGCTGAAGGAGGATGGAACTCCGCTCGTTGAAAGCACCGTGATACCTGGCCTGCCTCCTCAGGTTATTTGCTATGAAAGAGCCGATGACATTGGCTTTGGCGTTTCGGGTGTTGTTACCAGAGCCCGGGGAATTCGGATGAGTTTCCCGGACCTGGATCCGACACAAATTCCATTGGCAACGCCAGTCCGACACGAGAAGCTGGTTTATCTGCTCGACCCGATTGGCGCCAGCCGACGCTCAGCCACTTTGCGTCTAGGCGACAAGATGATTCGGGCTTTCAAATGGGCTTTGCCCTTTGAAGCGGAGGCCCTCAATCTTCCTTATATCCCTCCGTTCCTCAGAAAAGAGGGAGGATTGTTGCTTTCCCTGGGACAATTCAACCAATGGGTCGGCGCTCAAGTCATGGCAACGGGAACAGTCCAACTGTGGCCGGCTACTCCTGTTGCCAAGCCTTTGTTTGAGGATCGAAAAGTGGTGGGCGTGCAATTGATCGATCAAGGGACCGACAAGCAAGGCCATCCGGATGCCGGTTTCATGCCGGGGATGGATATTCGCGCAGCCTTGACCGTGATTGGCGATGGCCCGGTGGGAGCCATCGGACGGCAGATTGATGAACACTTTGGCCTTCCGCAAGGACATCATCAAAGAGAGTGGGCCGTGGGCATGAAAATGGTGGTCGATCTTCCCGCCCATGCTAATCTGGAGCCGGGGACGGTCTTTCACACTTTCGGCTACCCTGAACCGGAAATATTCGGCTTCCTTTATGTGTATCCTGATCGGGTCGCCTCTCTCGGGATCTTCGTCCCCTCCTGGTTTGACAATCCGGTGCGCACCTCTTACCGCTATTTGCAGCATTGGATGATGCATCCCTATTTGTGGCGTCACCTCGAAGGGGGGACGCTGCGTTCGTGGGGAGCCAAGACATTGCAGGAGGCCGGCAGACGGGGTGAGCCCTTCCTCGTCGGCGATGGATATGCCCGCATCGGCGAGGGCTCTGGAAGCACAAATGTGCTGACGGGATCGGGGGTCGACGAGGCTTGGACGACCGGCATTCAATTGGCGGAGGGCGTGATGGAAATCCTGAAGGAGGGGAAGCCCTTTAACCGCGAGAATCTTGAAAAAGCTTATGTCGAGCGCCGCCGCTCGAGTTGGGTGGAAAAAGAGGGGAAAGTCGCCGAGAAATCGCGAGACGGATTTCAACGCGGAGTTGTGACGGGTTTGATTGGCATGGGTTTGGCTGGGTTGACGGGCGGCAGACAATTCCTGAGAGGTGAATCTCTGCCACCTCATCAGCGGCTGCCGGGCATTGAAAAGTATTACCGTGGAAAGGTCTCCGCATCGGAGATAGCAATGTTGCGCCGGGAGTGCCAAGCGAAAGGCCTGCCATTGCACTCGATTCTTATGGATCGGGCTGGATGGCCTCCCATCCCATTTGATGGAAAACTTTTGGTTTCGCATCAGGACGCCTTGTTGCTAGGCGGAAAGGTCCAGGCCGCTGGCGGTTATGCCGACCATGTAGTTTTCGTTTATCCGAACTTGTGCGAGAGCTGTGGAACAAAGCTATGCATTGAAATCTGCTCTGGACAGGCCATCACTCCTAGCCCTGGCGGCGTGCCCGCCTTCGATCGGGAAAAATGTGTGCATTGCGGGGCTTGTTTCTGGAATTGTTCAGAACCTCACCCGGAGAATCCGGAGAAAACGAATATCGAATTTCGTGCGGGTGCCGGCGGATTACATTCGGCGGAAAACTAAAAATCAGGTGTCAGGTGCCAGTTGTCAATTGTCAGTGATCATCGGTTGGAGGCAAATGTAATTCAGACTTGTGTGCATGAGTTGCAGAAGTCGACGATATTGAGTCGATTTTTTTATTGCCACAAATGTCGATTCCTGCAGGCCGGGACGACGTCCCGCCAGAAATTTATTCGCCTGCCACTGACCACTAACCTCTGACCACTGACAACTGACACCCTCTACGTTAAGGAGTAGCTAATGAGTACAGGATATCAAATCGTGGTTTGCGGCAGCATTGTTCCTGATCCGCTGCAAACTCTCGAGCCAATCTCGACACCCTCTGGACCGGCTTTAAAAAACGAAATGATGCTTCCGGCCGTATTGGACCCTTGGGCTGGCCACGCTTTATTTGAAGCGGCCAATCTGGCTAAGAATGTGGCTGGGAGCAAAGTCTGGCTGGTCAGTCTGGGTCCCAAAGCCAAACTGCAACAAGTGATGATGACCATTGCTCAAAAAGTCCCGTTTGAATTGATTGCCATTGATGGTCCAGCGGGCGGATTCACGGAAGCCGGCGAAGTGGCCGCGCTTTTGGCCGAAACCATACAATCCATCCCAGAACTCGACAAATCCAAATTGCTAGTCTTCGGCGGCTGGGAGTCTGCTTCCCGCGGGACTGGCGCTACCATGCAGATCGTGGGCGAGCGGCTGGGTATTACGGACCAATTTCAGGGTGTCGACGAGCTGAAAATCAATTCGGATGGATCTTTCCGCATCTTGGAAAGAATCGAAGGGGGGAAGCATCAAGTTTCCACTTGCCAGGCTCCTCCGGCCCTGTTCGGTTGGGCCACGGGTAATTTGCCGGAACCTCCAAACAATCCCCAAGTGGGGATGATCAATATGCGAACTGTCATGCCGGCGCTGCAAAAAGCCAAGCCGGGCAAAGTGACCAACGAGGGATTGACATTTGCCCAGGTCTCTCTGCCCAAACAACGCCGGGAAACTAAAATCTTGAAAGACATGTCCACCGATGAAATCGCCCGCGAAATTATTGAATGGATCAAGGGGTGAAGAGAACTCAAACCTCAGATGGCAGATGGCGGATTTCAATCACCTTGATTTTGGTTATTTGACTGGAATGTGAAATTGTGGAGCGATCACCCTGAGCTATCCGCGGAGGGGGATTTCCCAAAAAATTATTGAACAGGAAACGAAATGGAAAAGATATTGTTCTTGGCACACACGGAAGCGGATGGAACCTTGTGTAAGGCCGCGCTGGAATCGTTGAGCGCAGCTCGAAAATTGCAGGGCCAGCTCGATGGCTCTTCTTTGGCGGTGGGTTTGATTGGACCTGAGGTTCAAACGGCGGCAAATGGAATCGGCGGTTTCGGCGCCTCCCGGTGGTTGGGTGTGGCTGGAGCGGAGTTTGCTCAATCCCGATATTCCACGGATATTGCTGCCACGGAAGTCCTGGCTCAAGCCGCGGGGGCAACGGTCATCATCGCACCGGGAACCTCTCGCTGGAGCCGGGTGCTGGCTGGTTTAACCCATCGGTTGGGCGGGCAAATCGATACACACGTGACGGGGGTTTCGGTCAGCGCGGGAACCATCCAGTTGAGTCGGTGGTACTACCGTCAACGTATGGAAGCCTCCATTCAAAGATCGCGCCGTCCCTGGGTAATCGCGCTCGATCCCGGCTGCCAGGAGGCATGGAAGGGGGAAGCTGGTAATATCACCCTGGAGATGCTCTCAGTCTCTTTAGACACCGCCCAATTGCGCACTCAAGTTGCCGGAATCCAGGCGCCGCCAGCCGACGAGCAAACTATCCGCCCCGATGCTTCAATTCTCTTTGTGGCAGGAGCGGGATGGACCAAGCTCCAGGCGGATGGAAAAAATCATGCCGCCGAGGCGGAAACGATCATTCTTGAATTCCTCCACAAGACTCAGGCCTCACTAGGCGGAAGCAAGTCGCTGGTGGATCTCAGCGGTGAAGGGCATACGGTGCTGAAATTCATGACCCACTTGAATCAGGTCGGGCAGACGGGCGCCACGCCGCGGCACCCCAAGGGGCTCTCCACCTGTTGTCACGGAGAAGAGCCTCACGCCGTGGGCTGGCGCTTTATCAACGAGCGCCGCGCCGTCAATTTGAATCCAAATTGTGGCTGGGCTCAGGGCAAGGCCGATGTGCTTTATGTCGCCGACGCTTTCGAAGTCATGCGAAAAGTGAACGCCCTGCTATCTTAGAACGGTGATTCGGCCAAGAAGCACGAAGCGACAGCGAGTGATCAGGGTTGCCGTGCATAGGTTGTGCAATGCAGGCATAGCTCGGCTGATCGCTCGTTTCCACTTCGCGCTTTTGGTTTTGCCAAGAGGGGCAACGGCGCTGACGACTTTTTATAAAAGGCTACCGCGGCTTTTGCTGAAGGGAATCATTCCATCAAGGAATTGAGGACGGCCTGGTACGCCTGATGGTTTTTTTGGGTGACTTGCAGGTAATGTTTTTCAAAACGGGAGGCTGAGTCGTCTTTAAATTTCCTTTCAAATCGGCAGAGACGAGCAAACCGTTCCATTGATTCGGGGGAGCGGCTGAGTGTCGCGGAGCCATAAGGGATCGCCAGTTTTAGCCGATTCTCAAGCAGCCTCAAAAACTCATATCCTTTGGATAAATCCGCATAGAGTGGTTCGGACAAGATTTGGCTTCGCCACAATTGACGCAGGGCCGCTTGGGTATTGGATTTGCGCAAAGCGGGGATTTCGCTTCCATGCTTCAATTGCAGCATCTGAGCGGCAAACTCCACATCCACCAACCCGCCGGCTCCCACTTTCAGATGGAACTGCTTTTCTGACTCCTTTCCAACTTCCGTCTCCATCCGGCGCCGGATATGAGCTAGATTCTTCAACACCTCGACGGAAAGTTCCGGCTGAAAAACGTAAGATTCGATAATTTCGCGCAACGACTCCAGCATGGCGCTGTGTCCCAAAATAAAGCGGTGACGCACCAGCGCCAGCCTTTCCCAATTTTCCGCCCGCCGCTGGAGATATTCCTGGTATCGATGCAGAGCCACTACAAGTTCCCCTTTGCGACCTTCGGGCCGCAAGCGCGTGTCGATTTTGTAGATGCTGCCTTCACCCGTAGAAACCGAGAGGATTGAATCAAGCTTTTCCGCAAGCTGAATGCAGCGTTTTTGAGTTTCGGCGGATTCCGCCTCCTCTCCCACCCGATAGAAATAGATCAAGTCCAAATCCGAACTGTAACTCAAGTCGCCACCGCCGAATTTTCCCATGGCCATGATGGCAAATCGTTTCTCGAACCAGGCGGAGTGCCCGGCTTCTCTTTCCTCATCCAACTGAAAGCAAGCCAACTCATAAGCGCCGAGCAAACAAGCCTCCGCCAGTGAAGATAGTTGTCTACCCGCCTGAGAGCGATTGATCTGGCCCAGCAATTCTTTCATGCCAATGCGGAACCATTCCCTCTGTTGAAAGCCGCGCAGCTCCCGGAGCTTCGCTTCATTCCCCTTTTGTCCCCTCAACAAAGCACGCAGTTCATCTGTGAATCCAGCAAGAGTCTTGTCTTTTACCAGAAGATCCGCCCGGATGATGGAATCGAAAAATTCCGGTTTCCGGCACAGAAAATCGGCCAGAGACGGACTGGAAGACAAAATCCGCAGAAGACGATCCAATGCCTCATTGTTTTCGTTGAGCAAAAGATAGAGGGATTCCCGATCTCCAAACGTTTCCGCAAAACGCTCAAAAGCGGAGAGCCCAGCGTCCGGGTCCGGGCACTCCCCCAAGCCCTTTAATAATGAGGGGAGCAGATTGGCCAGGAGATTCCGTATTTTCGAGGGAGAATGCGAGAAGGCCGGGGCATCTCGGAGCAAGCCGATTTGGTGCCAGGCGGACTTCAAATCAGAAAACCGGTAAAGCCGCATCACGGCAAAAGCTTCGGACTCGGGCATCTGCTTATTCATTACCAGCGCTGCTTCACGCATTCCCCCTCGGCTGGTTCCAGTTCTTTTCATTAAAATCAGATCATTGAACATCCGGCTCACATTGCGGACATGCGTTTTGAATTGGCGCTCTAATTGTCCGATGGTCTCCTTTGGAGTCTTGCCAGAAAAGCCCATGCGCCGCGCACATTTGTAGAGTTCCCCGGAGGAGGCAGGCAGTTCGTGAGTTTGAAGATGATGGACCATTTGCAGCTTGTGTTCCAAGTCGCGCAGAAAAAGATAAGCCTGGAGCAATTCGTCATACTCCCGGGAACTCAAATATTCGCGCTCCAGCAATTTTTCCAAGGCCCGAACGGTGCTGCGTTCCCGCAGTTGCGATTCCCGGCCGCCATAAATCAACTGCAAAGCTTGGACGAAAAATTCAATCTCCCGGATTCCACCCGCTCCCAACTTGACATGGGCGCCCGTCATTCTGCGAGACGCCAGCTTGGTCTCAATGCGGCCCTTAATTTCCTGAATTTCCTCCAAAGCGGCCAAGTCAAGGAACGTGCGATAAATGAAGGGACGCAGCGCTTCGCACAACTCTTCCCCCAGCTGCCGCGAACCGCCTACGGGACGGGCTTTGATCAGCGCCATGCGTTCGAAAGTTTCGCCCCAGGAAAAGTAATAGTTCTTGCAGGCATTCAACGAGGCCGCAATATTGCCCGCTCCACCCTCCGGCCGGAGACGTAAATCCACCCGGTAAAAATAACCCTCCTCCGTGAACTCCGAGAGTTCCCGTGTGATGGCCTGGGCCAGCCGGGTAAAAAAATCAGTGTTGGCAATTGTCTGAAATCCGCTCGTAGAATCCGTTTCGGGTGGGACTGTAAAGCCATTCTCCCCGTCGAAACAGTAAATCAAGTCAATGTCCGAGCTGTAATTCAGCTCACCACCGCCCAGCTTTCCCATGCCCAGAATCGCAAAACGAGCCTTGTGGGGCGCTCCGCCGGAATCTTCATACATGGGGAGCCCATGACGCCACACCAGCCGTTCATGACAAATTTCATATACCTGATGAATCACCGTATCGGCAAGGTAGGAGAGTTCCGCCACGGTAGCCATGACGCCGGCCAACTGCAGAATGTCGCGTGCGCCAATTCGCAGCATTTCCCTCCGCTTGTAACGGGCCAGAGCACGAAGCTGATCGGCAGCCTCCGCAAAGTTTCCAATTCCTTGCCGGGCCTCTTGAAGATAGCGGTCCCGTGATTTGATCCAGGAAGCTCCCAATTGATCTATCAACCAGTGAAAATATTCCGGGTTGCGAATAAGGATTTCGGCGCTAAAGGGAGAAGTCCCGCATAATAGGATCACAAGCTCAAGCGCCTCGGGAGTCTCCGCCAAATACGAAAGAAAAGAGGCAGGACTGGAGGTGTTTGCGAGAAAACGCTCAAAAAAATTCAACGCCGCATCCGGATCCGGAGATTTGCCCGCGACTTGCAGAATCGAACCCACCAGCCGAGCCAGCATTTCGCGAGTATCGAGCGAACTGGCCATCAACTGCAAGTTCCGATCGGCCGCCTTTGCATCTTTGAAGCCATAAGGCCGCAAAATTCGATCCACCTGCTCAGGGCTTAATTCGGGCGCCAGCAACAAATCTTCCGGACGCATATTGGCTCTTGTACTCTCCAAGAATTTCATTGCTCAGTTTAAAGGAAACTGACGCAGGGGAAAACCATTGAATCAAGGGGGAACGAAGAAAATGCACAATGATGCCAGACGCCTCAATTATAGTCCATCCTGCGTCTGCGAATAATCTTGAAAACCCCCGCCTCCCAGCGTATAAAAGCATCGATCGTTATTGGTTTGGAATCCCGGCATTTTTTCCATTTTACTCCAGGAGGCAGGCGATGCGTCGGTTTTTAGGATCAATCACGGCAGTAATCCTTCTATTGGTTTTGATCAACCTGATACCCGCTCTGGCTCAAACCGGTGCGGACATTAAGCTTTGGGAAGAAAATCTGACAATCCCGACATATCCCGCCGGGCCGCCTGATTTGAATCCGATTTTTTATTTCGGCCGGACGTATCAAGGGGCCAAGGGGCCGATGTACCCTTACCCGCTGATGGACCGTCTCGCCGAAAAAAAGCAGGAGAAAACTTACCGGGCGGTCTACCTGGAGAATGAATACGTCAAGTTTTCCATTCTTCCTGAACTTGGCGGTCGCATATTCACGGGTGTGGACAAGACCAACAATTACGATTTTTTCTACCGGCAACATGTGATCAAACCGTCTCTGATCGGGATGGTCGGCGCCTGGATTTCCGGCGGGGTGGAGTGGAATATTCCCCATCATCACCGCGCCTCAACCTTCATGCCGGTGGATTACCGGATGGTGGAAAATCCCGATGGCAGCAAGACGGTCTGGGTGGGGGAACTGGAATGGCGACATCGCATGCGATGGATTGTGGGATTGACTCTGTACCCTCACAAGTCTTACATTGAAGCCACCATCAAACTTTTCAACCGCACTCCAGTCGCCAATTCCATGTTGTATTTCGCCAATGTGGCGGTCCACGTCAACCCGGACTACCAAGTGATTTTTCCTCCCGGCACGCAATTCGGGACTCAGCATGCCAAGCGGGAATTCGTTCACTGGCCCATCGGTCAGGAATCTTATGCGGGAGTCGATTATAAAGGAGTAGATATCAGTTGGTGGAAAAACCACCCCCGACCCGTCTCCATATTCGCCTGGAATTATGAAGATGACTTCTTCGGCGGTTACGACCATGGCAAGCAAGCGGGAGTCTGCCATTTTTCAAACCACTTCGTTTCGCCCGGAAAGAAATTTTTCGAGTTTGCCAATGGTCCGGAAGGGTACATGTGGGACAAGATTCTGACTGACTCGGATGGCCCTTATCTGGAATTAATGGCGGGTGCTTATTCCGATAATCAGCCGGACTACAGTTGGACTCAACCTTACGAGGTGAAAACCGTCAAACAATACTGGTATCCGATTCGAGAATTAGAAGGAATCAAGAACGCGAACCTGGATGCCGCCATGAATCTGGAACTTAAACCGGGTGATTTGGTCCGGTTGGCTTTCAACACCACCTCGGAATTTGCGGGCGCACAAGTTCAGCTCTTCAATAAGGGACAAAAAGTATGGAACGGCGCGATGGATATCGGTCCAGAAAAGCCATTTGTGAAAGAGCTTCCAATTGCCGCCGGAACCAATGCGGAAGACCTTCGCGCCGTATTGCTGACTCGCGAAGGCCGTGAGCTGGTTAGCTACCAAGCGGCAAAGCCCAAGAACGACCCGCTTCCAAAACCAGTGGAACCACCTCCTCTGCCAAGAGACATCAAGACAAATGAAGAATTGTACTTGGCGGGTTTACGGCTCGAGCAGTTTTATAATCCGTCACGGGAACCTTATCCATATTACGAAGAGGCTTTGCGGCGAGACCCTGGAGATACACGGGCCAACACAGCTTTGGGGATTCTCTATTTGAAGCGGGGAATGTTTAAGCAAGCTGAGCAGCGTTTCCAGAAGGCCCTGGAGCGGCTCACTCACAATTATACCAGCCCGAAAGATGGAGAGGCCTTTTACTACCTGGGAATGGCGCTGAAGGCTCAGGGCAAATGGAATGAATCGGTGAACGCTCTGGAGAAGGCGACCTGGAGTAGTGCATGGAATGGGCCCGGCAATTTGGCGCTGGCTGAAATTCTCTGCCGCCAGGGCAATTATGCCAAGGCAATGGAACATGTCGAGAAATCGATTTCCGCCAATAGCCAAAACACCAAAGCCCTGAACTTAAAGGCGGCTCTGCTGCGCAAGAGTGACCACTATCAGGAGGCGGATTCAATTGCCACTCTGTCTTTGGGGCTGGATCCCCTGGATTTCTGGGCGGGAAGAGAAAAGGTTCTGGCTCAGGGCGGAATGCAACAGGCAGACCAGGCTTGGAAATCCAACCAGGCCCTGGAAAGCCTGATGCGCGGCGAGGTTCAATCTTACCTGGAGTTAGCCGCCGATTACGCCAAGTGCGGACTCTGGGACGATTCCATTTCGATCCTGAACCGGCTGGTGGAACTCTCACCCGATAAAAACCGCATCAATCCGATGGTATATTATGACCTCGGATATTATTGGAACCGGAAAGAGGATTCCGCCAAAGCGCTCGCTCATTATCAACTGGGGGCCAAAATGCCCGCCGATTTGTGCTTCCCCTTCCGGCTGGAATCCATCGCGGTGCTTGAAGAAGCCATCCATTTAAACCCAACCGATCCGCGGGCGCCCTATTATCTGGGGAATCTCTTGTTCGACTTGCAGCCGGAAAAAGCAATCCAGTCTTGGGAAAAGGCTCGTTCTCTGGATCCCGCCTTTCCATTTGTCCACCGGAATCTGGCCATGGGATATTGGCACATTCAGAATGATGCCATTAAAGGAACCTCCAGCATGGAAAAAGCCATTACCGCCAATCCGCGGGATCCCCGTTATTTCCTGGAATTGGACACACTCTATGAAGCGAGCGGAAAACCTCACGCGCTGCGCCTCGCCATGCTGGAAAAAAATCATGCGGTGGTGGCCGAACGGGATGATTCTCTGTTGAGGGAGATCTCATTGCTCATTTTGGCCGGCAACTACGATAGGGCCATCGCACTGCTCTCCAATCGTCATTTCCATCTCTGGGAGGGCGGCGATGATGAAGCCTCAAACGTTCATAATCTCTACATGGCTTCTCATCTGCTCCGGGGGCAGATGCTTTTTAAAACCGGCAAGCGCCACGAGGCTCTCAAAGATTTTGAAGCCGCGCTGGAATATCCGGATCAATTCGAAATTGGACGCCCCTACCGGGGGGGACGGGACTTGATTGCGGAATATTTTGTCGGCACTGCCTATGAAGCCTTGGGGGACAAAACCAAGGCTCGAAGTTTTTATGAAAAAACAGTGGCTCACATTGGAGGTTGGTCGGATTTGCGCTACTATCAAGGACTCGCTTACCAACATCTGAGCAAATCCGCTCAGGCCGAAGAAATCTTTGCCGGCCTGATCCGATACGGCAATCAGAAGCTTCAGTCCAAGCCGAGCATGGATTTTTTTGCAAAGTTCGGAGCCCGCCAGAACGAAGCCGCTCAAAAGGCGGAAGCACATTATCTGATCGCTTTGGGCCAGCTCGGAAAAGGGGCGCAGGAGCTGGCTCGAAAGGAATTGGAGTCCGCGCTTCAACTGGATCTCAATCACTGGGGGGCTCAGAATATGCTGGCCATTTTGAAGTGAGAGTCTTGGATCCGCTGAAGGTGTAATTCAATGTGCAACAGGATGCCTATGGTCTGGGCTGCTCTCCAAAGGGAATTGGCGATCAATGGGACATGTTTTCAGGGATAATTGAAAATGCGATGCCCGGGATTCGTTGGGCCGCAAAGGTGCAACAAATCTGATTTTTTTTTCTGAATTTCCTGAAAAATGGCTTGACGAGCGGGTTTTGGTTGTGTATAAATGACCCAAGCCGCAACACAAAGATTATTTTTAAAACTTTTTTAACCAAAAGGAGGGGACGACGTGAATAAGGGTGATTTAGTTGAAAAAGTTGCAAAAGATGTGGGAATCACCAAAACCCAGGCAGATGCCGCAGTGAACTCCCTGCTGGGCACAGTTACCGCTGAGCTCAAAAAGGGTGGCCGGGTGACTTTGGTTGGCTTCGGGACATTTTCCGTGGCCGGCCGCAAAGCTCGGACGGGACGTAATCCTCAAACTGGCGCCCCCATTAAGATTGCAGCCAAAAAGGTGGCGCGGTTTGCACCTGGCGCTGAATTGAAAGGTGCCGTCAACAAGAAGAAATAGGTTCTTCAACTGATTGCGTCAAAATGAGACAGGGCAGAACAAAACGGGGTGAGGTAAGTTCTGCCCATTTTTTTTGCTGGAAATATCCTGACCTGGCAATGCACCCGATGCTACTTTCTCTTCTCGAGGGAATTTTTAGGGCTGGGAGTGCCAGACCTCGCTCCTTTCATTGGTCAAACTTGAGTTCTCTGAGTGTCCCTCCGTAAATCAGATTATGAATTTCACCAAGACCTTCGCACAGATGTACTTCAGATCTGCCCTCTCCTGATTTCCTTTCAGCCGAAGATCCCTTGTGCCATGATATAATTCCTTGAATTTGAGGCAAATATTTTGCGAGTGCCCGCATGCAGAAAATCGTTACACTCAAAGAACTGCTCAATGTCGTTCGCCAGTTGAGACAAGCCGGGAGAAAAATCGTGTTCACCAATGGGTGCTTCGATTTGATCCATCCTGGCCATATTCAGTATCTGCAAAAGGCGCGAGCGTTGGGGGATTGTTTGATCGTGGGGCTTAACAGCGACCGCTCCGTGCGAGAATTGAAGGGAGATTCCCGGCCCATCCTCACCGAACTGGAGAGGGCTCAAATTCTGGCGGAGTTGGAATCTGTCAGCTATGTCACCATATTTGACGAAAGTACTCCGCTGAGTCTTATCCAGGCCCTGTTGCCCGACGTGCTGGTTAAAGGCGGGGATTGGGGCACTGACCAAATTGTTGGTCGAGCGGAAGTCGAAGCTTCCGGCGGGAAGGTTTTATCCCTGCCCTTTGAATCGGGACAGTCTACAACCAGCATCATCCAACGAATCCTGGAAAAGTATGGCCGCGGTGATCCGAAAGACTAACGGGACGCTATTCGGGAGAGAGCACATCTTCATGTCTCGACTTTTTATTTCTTATGAAGGCACAAGTGTTTTGAGACAGGTCTCCCCCGAAAATCCATGATGTGGATCCCCAAATCCCCAAGAAATTAAAGTGTCTGCTTTTGATCTATTAAATATAATTTTCGATGCGGCTGCTTTTCAAAAAATTCCCGAGCAGCTTTCAGATGCAAAATCTCCTTTGGTGCTCACGGGGATAACTCCGGCGGCCAAAGCTCTATACCTTAGTGCGCTCTGGAAATGCCAGTCGCGGCCGCTTCTCTTCCTGACCCGGCCCGGACAAGATCTTCTCGAATTTCGGAGAGCCCTTGAGTTTTTTCACGGGCAGCTCAATGGGCGGCCTGAGGAACGTCTGGCCCTCTTTCCTGGATTGGAACCTGGTCCATACAGCGGACTCTCCCCGCACGCGGAAATTCTGGAAGAACGCGCCTTGGCGCTGTGGAAGAGCGGGCATCAAGAGTTGGACATCCTCATCTCTTCACCTTCCGCACTCTTCAGCTATATATTTGAAATCCCATCAGCCACTCCTTCACTTCCCGAATTGCGGCAAGGGGCGATTGTCTCTCCCGAAGCCCTGGCTGAATTTCTCCTAGCCGCTGGATATATTCGGGAAGAACCAGTCACCAGTGTCGGAACATTCTCTACACGCGGAGGGATCTTCGATTTTTTTCCCCCAACGCGCGAGAATCCAGTCCGGTTGGAGTTCTATGGGGACGAAATTGAATCTCTCCGTGAATTTTCGCCAAAGTCACAGCGCTCCATCGGCCCCCTCCCCATGGCGAGCCCAATTCCGATGCGGGAGTGGCTGATCACTCCTCAGCTCCTCATGAATTGGAGCCAATATGCTGAAGATTTTCTCGAGCGGGAAATTTCCTCGGAATCCGCCTCCGAAATGCTCAAGCGAGCATCCATGGGTGAGCAATTTCCAGGAATAGAGCACCTTCTACCATGGGCGGCAAATTCCCGACATTCGCTCCTGGAATGGGCTTCCGACTATACCATTGTGATGGACGAGCCCCCCCTCTGGACTCCTTGGATACAGCAGTGGCAGGAGCAAAATCTGCTGGAATATCAAAAGCAAGCCGAGGCAGGTTTCCTCGCTATACCTCCCGCTACCCTCTTTCCATCCATTCCGAATATTCGTCAGCAATTGATTTCGCGCCAGCTGGTCCTGCTGGATGAAATCGGGCTCCGGCAATCTCCCTTCATTGATGCCGAGGCAATTTCTGATTCCAGGGTAATCCAATTCTCGACCTGCCCCGCCCCGAAGTTCCATGGGAACATTCGCCGTCTGACTGAGGAATTGGAGCATTTTCACGCGCAATCAGGCAGCATTTTATTTATTCAATCCAATCGGGGGAAGGCCGAGCGCCTTCAGGACATTCTACATGAATACGACTGCCCCGTTCATGCCGATTTTAGGGCAGGACCGCCGAATATTTCTGAGCTTCCCCCTTATTCTCAGGTGTTGACAGTGGGAGAAGTCTTGGATGGATTCCAGGATCTTTCGGCACACCTTTGGATTTGCGGGGACCGTGACATTTACGATGAGGAAGAACTTCTATCCCGTCCTCCGCGAAAAAAACAGGCTGCGGGTTCTTTCCTGTCGGATTTTCGCGAACTGAAGCCGGGCGATTACGTGGTTCACATCGATCACGGAATCGGACAGTTTTATGGAATCCGCGAAATCACCGCGGAAGGAATCACTCGTGAGTTCATGGTGCTCAATTATGCGGGGGATGACAAACTCTATGTTCCCCTGGAGCGTCTCGATCTTATTCAAAAACATAGCAGCAGCGAGAATCTCCGTCCTTCGCTCGACAAACTTGGCGGAACCTCCTGGATCAAGACCAAAGCGCGCATTCGCAAATCAATGCGCGATATGGCTGACGAACTGTTAAAGCTTTATGCGACGCGCAAAATCACGCCGGGATTTTCTTTTTCCGCTCAAGGACATTGGCACGAGGAATTCGAGGATGCTTTCGAATTTGTCGAGACCACGGATCAAATCAATGCCATCAAGGATGTTTGTCTCGATATGGAAGAACCGACCCCCATGGATCGACTTCTTTGCGGAGATGTCGGTTTTGGCAAAACCGAAGTGGCGATGCGCGCCGCTTTCAAGGCAGCCTTCGACGGCAAACAAGTGGCGGTTTTAGCTCCAACTACTATTTTAGTATATCAACATTATCTGCTTTTCAAACAAAGGTTTACTACCTTTCCTATGACCATTGAAATGTTGAGCCGGTTCCGTGATCGCAAAGAACAAAAAAAAGTCGTGGAAGGTCTGGCCAATGGACAGGTGGACATAATCATTGGAACGCACCGGTTGTTTTCAAAAGATGTCCAGTTCCGGGATTTGGGACTTCTGATTGTCGATGAAGAACAGCAATTTGGTGTGGCTCATAAAGAGAAGCTTAAACACTTGAAAAAACATGTAGATACGTTGACAATGAGCGCCACGCCCATCCCCCGCACACTACACATGTCGTTGTGCGGAATTCGAGACATGTCCGTCATCGAGACTCCTCCCCGGGACCGCTTGGCCATTCAGACCGCGGTAGTGGCATTCAGCCGGAAAATCATCCAAACCGCCATCGATCAGGAAATGGAAAGAGGTGGGCAGGTTTATTTTGTACATAATCGAGTCGAAAACATATATGCCATTGCCTCAATGATTCAGGAAATCTGCCCCAAAGCGCGGATAGTAGTCGGCCATGGGCAGATGGATGAAAAATTGCTGGAAAGCGCCATGCTCCGTTTTGTACGCCATGAGGCGGATATATTGGTTTCTACTACAATAATAGAAAATGGTTTGGATATTCCCTTGGTGAACACCATTATTGTAAATCATGCCGATCGTTTTGGTTTGGCTCAACTCTATCAGTTGAGAGGACGGGTTGGCCGCTCCAGCCGGCGCGCCTACGCATATTTATTGGTTCCGGGCGATAAGGTGTTGACCGGTGAAGCACGGCAGAGGCTGGCGGCATTGAAGGAATTCAGTGAATTGGGCGCGGGATTTAAAATTGCCGCATTAGACTTGGAATTGCGTGGAGCAGGCAACATGTTGGGCGGAGAGCAGCACGGTCACATCAATGCCGTGGGTTTTGACCTTTATTGTCAAATGTTGGAACGGACCATCGAGGAGATGAAAGGCACCCAGCCGCTGCCCGAAATTCAAACTCAGCTCAACTTAAGGATCCCTGTCAAAATACCTATGTCCTACATCCCGGATGAGAATCAACGGCTACGAACCTACAAACGCATTTCTTCACTCAAATCCGATGCGGAAGTCTCGCTTCTGCGGGCCGAATTGGAAGACCGCTACGGCCCTCTGCCGGATGAGGTGGAGAACCTGATGGAGTATGCCCGTCTCCGGTTAGTATCCGAAAGATGCCTGGTGAAGCAAATCGAACGCAAAAAAGATGCCGTGATAATTCAGTTTCATGAAAAGACTCCGGTAAATCGGGACCGATTGGTTGAAGTTATCTCTAGGGAATCAGGCATCTCTTTGACCCCGGAGGGTAATCTAAAATATTGCCCCTCGGGTACAAATGCCCAGGAGCTGTTGCCTGAACTTCGGAGTCTTTTATTGGACTTGACTGCATGAACATACGGTTCAAGGCAAATCTTTCCGAAAATCTTTTGACGGAGCATACGCCGGAGAATGGCAAATCCAAATTTTGTCAATACTTCCAACGCGTCCTGAATTAATGATGGATCGCCAGATGCTGCTTTTGTCAAATCGGGGCCGTTGCGATTCTTTCAGCAGGCATCTGATGGGCTGCATAGCCATTGCTTATATTTCATCCTTGGATGGGTATGAATTGAAATGCCCGGTATTTTCATTTATGATGAACATTTAAAATTATGGAAGGGTAGGAATTCCATGTTAAAACGACTCGCTTTGATTCTCCCCGGCCTATTTATCTTTTTGTTTTCGTTGCAGGCCGGCTCGATTTTTGAAGAAATTGTCGCACGTGTGAACAGTGACGTTATCACCAAGTCTGAATACGATAAAAACCAGGAGATGGTGAAGCAACAATTGCGGAAGAATTTAAAGGGGAATGAATACGACCAGACGGTAGAAAAATATGAGAAGGAAATTCTCCGCAATATGATTGATGAAGCTCTGCTGGTGCAAAAGGCCAACGAGCTGAGTTTGACGGCGGATAGTACCGTGATCAAAACGCTGGACGATATCCGGCGGGACAACAATCTTCCCGATCTGGAAGCTCTCGACAAGCTAATGATCCAGCAAGGAGTCGATCCGGTCGAATTCAAGGAGAACCTAAAGAAAAACAACCTGCGCGACCAAGTTATGGGCCGCGAAGTGTACCAAAGGCTTTCCGTGACTGGCGAAGAAATCAGCAAATACTATGACGAGCATAAACAGGAGTTCGATCGGCCGGAACAGGTGGCCATTAGCGAAATACTCATTTTGACCGAAGGGAAAAACCGCGCCTT
This sequence comes from uncultured Acidobacteriota bacterium, assembly GCA_963803155.1. GTDB lineage: Bacteria > Acidobacteriota > Terriglobia > Versatilivoradales > Versatilivoraceae > CAWDMN01. The sequence continues at coordinate 11,936 of CAWDMN010000072.1, read as the reverse complement.
GGTTCCTTCGTTGGAAGCCAAAGCCCAGGAGGCATTGAAAAAAGCTCGCAGCGGAGAAAAATTCGACGAGTTGGCCAAGAAATATTCCGATGGCCCGACTGCAAAGGATGGCGGCGATCTCGGATTTTTCACCCGAGGCAAAATGGTAAAAGAGTTGGAAGACTCTGCCTTTAAACTCCGCCGCGGCCAGGTGAGCGACATCATTAGAACCAAGTATGGATTTGTGATCATTCGAGTGGATGAAAAATATGCGGCCGGAATCCAAAAACTGGAAACCGTGTCGGAGGAAATCCACCGGATCCTTGCCCAGCAAAAAGCCCAACCCGCCATTCAGGAATACATGAAAAAATTGCGGTCGCAGTCTTTTATTGAGGTAAAGCCAGGCTACGTCGATACTGGGGCTGTCGCCAAAGAGGAGGCCGCCAAACCCGCGGACGAGGCCAAACTTTCGGACAATGCTAAAACCAAGGACAAGGCTAAACCCGCCAAAGATAAAAAGGAAAAGAAGAAAAAGAAGTGGATCATCCTGCGTCTCATGGAAAAATCGGCCAGCCGGGATCCGCGCTCCGCTTGGATCTGTTCTTAAAGCGGGCTCGCCTGATTCCCCGGAGGACTTTGGCCCACGAAGCTTGCCAGCGGGGCGCCATCTTAGTGAACGGGCAGGTCGCCAAACCGGCCAAGCTGGTTCAAAGTGGCGATCAAATCCACTGGCGGCAACCTTCGCGGGTGCTGACCTTGCGAATTGCCAGAATCCCGGGACATCCCCCTGGGAAAAAAGAAGCTTCTTCCTTATACGAATTGATTAAAACTGAATGGCTGCCGCGGGAGTCTTAATTCATTCATATAAACTTTTGCCAAACTAGAGTGGGATTTAATCCGGTTGGAATGCCCGTAAATCAATATGACCCGCCAGGAAAAACTTTCAGAGGCTCGCCGGATGCTGAGCTTGCGCAGAAAAGGAGAATCCCGGCGTCTGGTCATGGAAATATTGGAGGAAGACCCAACAAATTCCGCGGCCTTGGGGCTATTGGAAATACTCGATCCCCAGATTTCCGCCAAAAAAACGAGCTCTACTCAAGATCTAAAATCTGCTAAGAGTTCTGCTCGGAAGCATGAAACTTCATCCCTTGCCTCCCCCGACCTCTTTGAGAAGCCTTTTTCTGGCCATAAAATCAAGGGGGCCCAAGTCAAAACGGAAGAGATCGATCCGCAATTTGCTTCATTGCTGAACTCGCCGGCAAGGCCTGCTGGCGCTGTGTCTTCGCCTCCTCTTATCAAAGCGGCCACTCCATCGACTCCCAACTCCAATACTCTCCGCGAGCGCACAATTTCTGCTCTGGCGGCCCTTTTCCATGACAAGGGGAAAACCATTAAAGGATGGAGGGATCCGCGATTCACCTCGATCTCCGCGGATGAGATAAGACCTCCTTCCCCGCCGCCGGGTTTGAAAGAACCGCCTCTGCCAGGAAAGTCTGCGCTAAAGGAAATGAATCCATCCCCAGCAAAGAGATCTTCATTTTCTTCCATGGCGGCCCCCTCCCTTTTTGTATCCTTTAGGAAGAAAATTGCAAATCTAATGTTTAAACTTCCCGGGAAGAAGAAACCAGCTTTTATCCGCCAGGCCACTCCTGAGCCTCGCCAGAATACAACTCCAGAAAATTCTTCCAAGATTCTTTGGTTCTACCTGCTGATGGGATTAGTTATGATTGTTGCGCTCTATGGTTTTTGGGCGGAACCTTACTGGATTCAAATCAGCCGTTATCAGCTCCAGACCGGGGTGGATCCCCCTTTTAAAATTGCCCACTTGACGGATCTTCACACCTATGGATTAGGAAGCCGCGAACAGGAAGTCCTCCAAATATTGGACGCAGAGAAACCCGATCTGATTGCCATTACGGGTGACACACTCTCGTCCTCTGGCAACTATGAATTATGCCGCCCCTTCCTTTCCAGCTTACATGCCCCCTCAGGAATTTGGATGGTCCCGGGAAATTTTGAGAACCGCCGAAAACTCGATAACGCATCGGCATTTTATAATTCTTTGAACGTCCATTATCTGGTCAACCGCAATCAACCCATCCGCCCCAATCTATATATCGTGGGATTGGACGACGCTTCCTCCGGGTTCCCTGACCTCGATGCCGCCCTCGCTTTTGTTCCGCAACAGGCCAAAACACTTGTCTTGATGCACTCTCCCAGCTATTTTCGACATGCGGCCGGACGTTGCGATTTGATTCTGGCGGGACACAGCCATGGTGGACAAATTCGACTTCCTCTAGTGGGAGGGCTCTGGCGCCCGGAGGGAGTGGAGGAATACAGCGAAGGCTGGTTTGAAAAAGAGAAAACCAAAATGTATGTTTCCCGCGGACTCGGCACGGTGTTTCTGGATATCCGCCTCTTTTGCCGTCCCGAGCTGGTCTTTATCACGATGAACTGATCCCGCCTCTGCTATTAAGGATCATTTATAAGTGGCGCGCGGAAAGACCGTAGCACAATGTCGTCTTCTGACTCCGCGGCATTTTCCTAAGTCGACGATGCGCCAGGGCGGGGTTCAGCCCAAAGCCGCGAACTCGTTGAAAAGCACGAGTCCGCGCTCCATGCTTTCATGCTAGCTTCATTGAGCCGCAAAAGCTGACGATTTTAAGTCATGCTCCGGGGTGCTGTATATTCGATCTCTATGAGCTGAGACGAAATCCCGCTAAATATCGCGGAGCTATAGGGCCTGACAATTAGGACAAAAATGGCTGCTACGCTGGCCGACAACAACGCGGGCAATCAGTGTCTTGCAGCGGTGGCATTTTTCCCCTTTCCTGCCATAAACTTTCAGGAAATCCTGATTGCCTCCGGTTCCTCCATCGGCGTTGACAAAATCCTGGAGCGTGGTCCCTCCATTCTTCAGACCCCGTTTCAATACAAGAGGAATGGCGCGAAATAACCTTTTCCTCTCCTCCAGTGTCAGTTGGTCGGCGGTTCTTTCAGGATGTATTCGGGCCTCAAACAAAGCTTCGTCCGCGTAAATGTTTCCCACACCCGCTACGAAGCTCTGATCGAGGAGCAGGGATTTTATCCGCAGACTGCGCCCTTGAAATCCTCGCAGAAAGGGATTGATCCGGTATTCGGAACTGAACGGTTCAAGTCCCATTCCGGAGAAGATGCCGAAATCATTGAATTTTTGTATGGAGAAAAGGCGCCATTTGCCGAACTGGCGGATGTCCCTGTAATGGACCGCATTTCCATCAGCAAAGAAAATACTGACATGAGTGTGGCGATCAATGGCATGCTGGCGGGCTCTTTGAAGTCCGGTATGTGGAGTGACGTAAAAACCTGGATCATTCTGACGCGTTTTGTCCCAAAAGGTCAACTGGCCCGTCATTCCCAGATGAACGAGCAAACGGAAATCCTCCGTGTGAAAGATCAAATGCTTGCCCCGTCTTTGAATATCCAAAAACGATTGCCCCTTTAATGCCGACTTAAACTCACGCACTCCAGGCTCCAATAATATTTTAGGGAGGCGAACCTCCAGATGGGAAATCTCCTTGCCAATCACATGTAGGAGCAATCCTTGTCTTACAGTCTCTACTTCAGGCAATTCGGGCATAGCTTCCTTAGGGATTCCTCTCGTCACTTGGTTTTTCGATTTGATAATAAGTGCCCACAAATTTCAAAGCTTCGTCCCTTGAATGCAAAAGACCTTCCAATTGGCCATCTTCTACTTCACGGAGAATTTTTTGAAAAACCGGTCCAGGAGTGAAGCCAAGGTGTATCAAATCGTGTCCGGAAATAAGCCTTGGCGGCCGGATTAACTCTGGACTCCACTGCTGCAAAAATTCCCGTGCCTGGTTCCAATTGGCCAAGTTCCCATGGCTGGCCAGACAATCAAGCCGGTGCAATTCCAGGTGCTCTTCAAAACCTTCCTGTCTGACGAATTTCTTGAGGGTGGAGAGTTTCATCCGGGGCAAGTCGATGAACCGGAGATGTTCCCTAACCAGAGAAGTGATTCTTTCTTGTTGACGATTGGAAAAGCGGAAACGGCTGCAAATTTCCGCGGCCATGCCGGCCCCCACTTCAGCATGTTTATTAAAACGAATCCGGTCCTGTTTTTGAATCGTCCGCGGTTTCCCAATATCGTGGAGCAGCGCCCCCATGGCCAGATTGTCACTGGGATAGGCCACTCCCAATGACCGCGGAATATTCGCCGCGCCAAGTTCATCTCTGGTCTGGTCGATGAATTTCAGCAGAAGGATTGTGTGTTGCCAAACATCCCCCTCGGGATGATACTCCGGAGGTTGTGGAACCCCCTGCATATCGGCCACCTCCGGCAATAAGATCTCCAGCAACCCCGTCTCTTCCAGCAATTCCATCCCTGAAGCCGCGCAACCTTCACAAAGAATTCGCAGCAATTCATCGCGTATCCGCTCCGCGCTCACTTCGCTAATTTGACGAGACTCATCCAAGATGGCTTGGCGTGTTTCCGATTCAATCCGAAACCGGAATCTTGCGGCAAATCGGACGGCGCGCATCAAACGGAGCTTGTCTTCATGGAAACGTTGCCGGGGCGCCCCAATCGCACGGATGATCCCGTTCCGCAAATCAGACTGCCCGCCCACATAGTCGATCACTTCTTCTTCGCACGGATCGAATAGCATCCCGTTAATTGTAAAATCCCGCCGCTTCACATCATCGCGAGGATCCGCGGAAAATGATACTCCAGCGGGATGGCGCCCATCCAAATAGATTCCGTCCGAGCGGAAAGTCGAAACCTCCACCTGGCATCCCTCTTCCAGGACGATGATCACGCCGAATTGGGCGCCAACGGCAAGAGTTTTTGGAAAAAGGCTTATCACTTCTTCAGGCTTTGCGCTGGTGGCGATGTCGTAATCCTTGGGATCCCGCCCCATTAGCAAATCCCGGACACATCCACCGACCCAAAAAGCCTGATGTCCAGCCTCTCTCAGCCGTATCAGTATTTTCAGTGCCTGTTCTCTCATCATTTAACGGTCCGCGCCGAAGTGACGGAATGGAATCCGTATTTGCCGCGGATTTCGTCTGCCGCCGCATAAAGACGGGTGAGTTTTGCCTTGCGCTCCTGATCGAAAAGCCCCTCCTGAATCGGAGTGTAACATAACCCGCCCAAGGCCACACCCACCAGCCGCACCTTTTTCCGGCCATCCCAATTTCCGGCAAAAAGCCTGCCCACAACTTCAAAAACAATGCGGTCCAGCTGGGAAGGTTCCCGCAGAGTGCAAGCGCGCGTGATGGTTTTAAAGTGAAAGTCTCTTAACTTCAAGGTCACGGTTTGGGCATACATCCCATGATCACGAAGCCGGTGACAAACTTTCTGCGTCAACCACGCCAGCGTCCTTTCCAATTCATCCCGATCATTGACATCCTGATCAAAAGTTCTCTCGTGGCTGATGGACTTGGGTTCTTCGTGGAATTCGAAATGAGCGGTATCGTGTCCCAGCGATTTGTAGTAAAGCGCTTCGCCCCATTTTCCAAAATGATCTTGAAGAAAATCCAATCCAGCTCGAGTCAAGTCTCCCACCGTCAGCAAACCCATAGCTTGCAGATGCTCCTCCGTCACCGGGCCAATGCCAGGAATTTTGCCGACTCGCAAGGGAGAAAGAAAGACCGCTTCCAGCCCAGGCCAGACGTGAAGGATTCCCGCCGGCTTCGCCAAATCCGAAGAGACTTTGGACACCATGCGGGAGCGTGAAATCCCGATGGAAGCGCTTAATCCTGTTCGTTGGAGAATGTTTTCACGCAACCGATGCGCCAATGAAAAAGGAGATCCGAAGAGCTTTTCGGATCCTGACATGTCCAGATAAGCCTCATCTATCGAAACCATTTCCACGCAGGGGGAGAACTCGGCAAAGATGGATTCAATTTTCCGTGAGTATTCAGAATAGGCCTTGTGTCGTCCGGACAAGAAAATCGCCTCCGGGCACAGCTCCTTCGCTTGGGAAAGAGGCAGAGCGGAGTGAATGCCGAATTTCCTGGCGGCATAGGAAGCCGCGGCAACCACTCCGCGATGAGAAGGATCTCCACCCACCACTACCGGTTTGCCTTTTAATGAGGGATCAAAAAGTTCTTCCACGGAAACGAAAAAGGCATCCATGTCGACGTGCAAAATGATCGGATCCATTGTCATAAGGAGTCAGGTACTAAGTGTCAGGTGTTTTGCGTCCGCCGTCCGCCGTTTGCCATCTGCCGTTTGCCGTTTGCTGTCTGACACCTCGATCAATATTTTCGCAGAACTGCAATCACCCGTCCCTGAATCCGCAGATGAGCCTCATCCACCAGAATCGGCTTCAATGCGGCATTGGCCGGCTGAAGCCGCACCTGATGCCCTCGTTCCAGGTAAAATCTTTTCAGGGTGGCATCGCTATTGTGAAGCAATGCCACGACCGTGTCACCGTCCTCGGCTATGCCGGTCCGCTCCACCACCACATAATCACCGTCGCAAATGTGATCTTCAATCATGGAATCCCCGGTGACTTTAAGCAAAAAGACTTCCGGCTTCCCCACAAAATCTCTGAGTGAGAGCGTCTCTGAATTCTGGATGGCTTCCAAGGGTTGGCCTGCGGCGATGAATCCCAACAAGGGAATTTCCAACATCGGCTGGAACTCTCCTTCCCTGTTTTCCGTTTCCGCCGGCCTGGACCTGCGTAATGGAGTTCGGTCCAAAATCTCAATTGACCGGCTCTGATTCTCGCCCAGGCAGAGGAATCCCTTTTTTTGCAGCGTATGAATATGTTTATGAACCGTGGCAATGGAGGAAAGATTTAGACTTCGCGCAATTTCCACAAAGCTGGGACAGTACCCATGAGTCTGAATAAAACCATCGAGAAACTTCAAAACTTCAAATTGACGTCTGGTAAGAGCCATTCCTCCCCCCCCTGCAAGTAGAATCATTTTTAGCCGCGCACATTATAGCGAACAAAACACGAAAGCTCCACTTGATTTTACTTTTTTAGCCGTGGACTTCTTTTTTTTGAGCATACCTTCCACATAGTCCTGCACCTGGAGGGAAAAAGGAAAACCATCGTCTCTCCTGTGCATCAGCATTAATCCAACAAAGTGGGAGGGAGGGAGATCCCAATGGGGTGCCCCATAAATAGCTCGATTTATTTTGGCTTGGCCGCCTGTGGCGGTCTGCCCTAGGTCTGGAGTTTCAGCAATTTTCCCCGCTTTGATGAGCATAATAAGGCCAAGGTTGAGCAAAAAAAAGTGGAGCGCTGTTCTTGATAAGGAGAGGCTGCAATGAATAAATGACACTCCTGTGAGACACTTCATTAATGCCAAGTCCTTCGCCAAGGCGCACTCTTAATCCATCGGAGAAAAGATTCTCGTTGTGATATGCTAGGACCCATGTTTCAAAGTCTTTTCCCCCGGGGGATGAACCGGCATGTTTAGTCGTGATCAGATTAAAAAACTAGCTACAACGGGACCCGGGTGGATGTATGAATTTGATTTGGGGGATGGCATGAAGACCCCCATATTGGCCGAAGAGTTGCGTTCGATCCACCAGACGCGCGCCGAGATGATTTTTCAGGAAATTGATCGACGATACCCTGAGGGTATAAAGGGGATCCGGTGCCTGGATATAGCATGCAACGAAGGATATTTTTCACACCTCCTTTATCGACGTGGTGCGATTGTCACGGGAATTGACATCCGGACTTCCAATATTGAGAGAGCTCTGGCCATTCGCGAAATTTATGGATTGGATCCAGACCGGCTCAGTTTTAAAGTAGAGGATTTCTATGAACTTCCGTCCGATGCGGAGGCTTATGAAATAGTCCTTTTTTTGGGGCTGCTTTACCACATTGAAAATCCGATGCTCGCTATCCGGAAGCTACATCGGCTGACGCAACAGTTCTGTGTAATCGAAACTCAATTGACCCGTCAACAATCCCCCATTACCGCGGGGTGGGGACAAACCGGGGTGTTTCTGGAATTACCCGCCAGCATGGCTATTCATCGGGAGACCGATGCCGATGCCAATAATTTGGCCTCATTTCATTCCCTGAGTTTCATTCCCAATGTGGCTGCGGTGCGCTTAATGTTGGAAGCAGCGGGTTTTCGTGAAATCCTGCAGGCAACGGCTCTTCCCGGAATGAATCCACAATACCTGGCCAACGATCGCGGCGTATTCTTCGCTTTTAAATAGGACTCTTCGTTACTACTCAGAAGTAGACAGGATTCAGAAGTCAGAATCCAGAATGGTGAGTCCTTTGCCACACCACCAAGTCCTCAGATCTCGTCGGTTTGGAGAAGCCAAGAATAATCAACCACAGAGCACACTGAGAACACGAAGGAAAGGAAAGAGCATTGCCCTTGAATAAATGGCTCTGCGTTCTCAGTGCTCTCTGTGGTAAAAGATAGCCTTTGGCAATCTAAAAGCCATCGAAAAAAAACCACCGACAAGCTCGCTTCACCTGATGCGTCAGCTGACGGACAGAAAGCGCGCTGACAGGTAAGCAGCGCTGTTGTGGCGCTTTCATTCTGGCTCCTGGCTATCTGAGCAGTCCTTTTTTTCCAGTTCTTCGTGCGCTTCGTGGTGAATAATACTTGGGTGAAGGCTCTGGCCGATGAGCGTGTGTTCGGCGCAAACCACGCGTTTGCCCCTGCTGCTCTTCTTGAGGATTTTGCGCTTTTTATTTTTGCAGCTTAATTCAAAGCAGATTTAAACCAAGCCTTTCCCCCGTGCTGTCTGTTCAGAGCTTTTTCTCGATAATGGTAAAGATCGTCCGGTTGCGCCAGTAATTGTCATAATGGATTTGGTGGATCTTCTTCTTATGCTCCTTTAGGAAATCCCTTCCAAACTCCCACACCACTGGGTATTCCCCTTCAGATCCATGGAAACTCTCGGGCAAAAGATTTATGGCACGGCCTTTTTCATCCAGACCGATGCGCCGCCTGGTTTTCCGCGAATGGATCAGCGGCACTGTATAAAACTGATATCCCCCCGGCTTCAAGACTCTTCGCACTTCCTGAAGGGCTTTGTTATAGTCGTGGATATGTTCCAGGGTTTCTGAATGTATGGCCAAATCGAATTGGTTATCCGGAAAAGTCAGCTGCGTCAAATCCTGGTTCGATAATCCATTCACCTCTGCGCCCAGCGCCAAAGCTGGATCATGAAAAGTTTCAACCAGCCTGGCGGCCGGTTGCAGCGCGGGACTCAGATGGTTAATCTGATTGACATGCAGGATCGACAAAGTTCCCAAATCCGGGAGCAAATGCCGAATGCTCCAAAGCACCATCCGTACCCGCTTGGATATTCCGCAGCCAGAGCAACCGTTTCCCTCGCGTTCATTGAATTGATCCCGCAGTTGGAGAGACAACTCCCAGGTTTTCTCCAAATTCCGATTGATGACTTCATCCTGCCGAAATTTATCGTTTCGGCAATAGACACAGCCTTTTTTATCGATCCGGCAAAATAAAAGCCTATAAGACATGAGTTCAGCCAGAAAACTCGCCAAAATGAGATATGGGCGCTAAGTCCATTCTGCGGACAGATGGTTCCGCTTTCTTCAATAATTCACAAAAGAGAGTTCATTCACCCGTCATGCTGAATCTCTTCCATCCCCGCAAAATGCCGGTGCTGGGGAAAAGAAGCACTCGCAGGATTGTCAACCCGCTCTGATCATTGGCAATCAATTCCTCGGGCAATTTTCTGCCCTCATGGTTCTAAATGAAACGATCACTCGTTGCCGGCAAAAGGAATTCAGCCTCTCTTCATCCTTTCAGACATTTTACCAAGCCACAAGGCGATCAGAGTAAAAAAAAACTTCTACCTGATGAACCGCTGTTTGATGTCAGCACAAGGCCGCATGTATAATGGATTTTTCACTGGGGCTGCTCATTGGATATTGGGCGGAAACTAGGAGCAACCGCAATGTCATGCAGAATCCCGACCTCCTTTTTATGAATCGGAAAAAATGCGGAAATCATCAAAACATTCCTCTCCTCAATCCGTTGAACATCGGAAGGTGATTGCTCTACTCCGGAATGACGCCATATGGATCGTTCTTCTTGGAGGACTCATCTATGCAGCCTATGCCTTCAGCTTTCAGTCTGCCTGGCAATTCGATGATGGCGCCAACATTGTCAACAACCCTGACATTCAAATCCAGGACCTCTCGTGGAATGGCCTGGAGACAGCCATGCAGAGCCATTTCGCGGGCAAACGGCCGGTGGCTTATCTTTCTTTTGCACTCAATTATTATTTCGCGAAATTGAATCCCGTCCCCTACCACATCACCAGCACGGTCATTCATTTCATCAATGCAATATTGGTTCTCCTTCTCATGAAGCTTTTCATTCAGCACTGTTATCCCAATTCCCCGGCATGGTATCAGAATGCCATCGCCTTTTCCGTTTCCGCCCTCTGGGCTTGCAATCCGCTTCAAAGCCAGGCGGTAATCTATATCACACAACGGATGACCCTGCTGGTTTCAATGTTCTTGTTGATGGCTCTCATCTTTTATTGGAAGGCCCGAACGGCACCAACTTCCCGAAATAAATGGATTCATGGGATTCTTTGCGCGCTTTCTTTCTTCTGTGCCCTGGGCAGCAAAGAAAACGCCGTCATTTTTCCGCTTCTGCTGGCAGCCACGGAATTCACTTTTTTTACCCGTCAGCTGAACCTGAAAAGGAAGCTGCGCCTGATAACCATGGCTATGGTTATTTTCGCCTCATTGGGGGGCTTTATTATTTGGAATTATCATTTGACCAAATTCCTCAAAAAAGCGCTGGTAGGAGGAGAATTGACTCTAATGGAACGGCTCATGACTGAGTCCAGAGTCGTCCTCTACTATATTTCCCAATTGCTTTTGCCTCTTCCCTCCCGCCTGGCTGTATTGCCGGACGTCCAAAAATCAAGCTCGCTCTTCGAGCCTCTGACAACCTTCTTTTCCATTTTGACCATCTTTGGTCTATTCGGAATAGCGATATGGCAATGGAGGAGAAGGCCTATGCTAAGCTATGCCATTAGCTGGTACTTTATTGGCCATCTGGTGGAATCTACAATCTTGCCCATCGATTTGATGTTTGAGCATCGGGCTTATTTTCCATCCGTCGGCGTGTTCATGGTCTTATTTTCCCCGTTATTAGAGTGGGGTGGGGCTTTCGCCAAAATGAAATACTATCGATGGATCGGAGTGAGTACAACTGCACTGCTTCTCATTTCTGTCTCGCTTGTTTGGATACGTAGCCATGCCTGGTCAGATGAATTATCCCTTTGGCTAGACAACACCGAGAAATATCCAGCGAACTTCAAGGGTTTAAGCAACCTGGGTTCCAGTTATGAAAAACGGGGGGAATGGGGCCAAGCCGAACGGGCCTATCAGCAATCGCTTTCCGCAAATCCCAACCACCCCACAGCCCGTGCAAATCTAGCAATTCTTCTGCAAAGTCGAGGAAGAAATGCAGAAGCTCTAAAATTACTGGAGAATCAAAACGCAGAACATTTGCAGGGAAAAGGATATTACGCCTTGGGGCTCATTTATGCCAATCTGGGGCAAATGGAAAAATCCATTGCCAACTACCGCCGGGCGATCGAAGTCAACAAAGGCCCCTTCCCACAAGCCCACTTCAACCTGGGTCTGGTCAACATAAAGACCGGCCATATTGAAGAAGCCCAGAGCTGTTTTCTGCAATTTCTAATACTATGGACGAAAAACCCTTCAGATCCGTTTGTCATCAAGGCTCACCGTCAGTTGGAGGCTTTGCAGGAACGAAAATAAATCAATCCGCAATCCGGAAGAGAAGTGCTTCGACGCAGTCTCATGGATTAATGCAGACTTCTCAGACTTATTTCTCCCGACGAAACCTCTACTTCAACTGCAGAAAAGCTGAGGAGCCGTCCACGAAATGAGTGAAAAGGGGCGGGAAAATGGCCTATCCTCCCACGTTTCAGCAGCATTTAGCCC
>CAWDMN010000071.1:0-13165 GCA_963803155.1 uncultured Acidobacteriota bacterium | reverse complement strand
ATCTCCCGCGCAATGAGTTCGGCCGGATGTTCTCCTGGCCCGCCCAGGGATGCTTGTCCGCAAAGGCATTGAAGGTCGAGTAGATGAACTCGCGGTTCGGCTTGGGGTATTCCAGCTTCTCCAGTTCTTCGATGCGCTCGTCGTATTCGATCCCGGCCATCTTCATCTCAGCCATCTTCTGGCTCTTCAGCTTGTCGAGTTGCTTGCGCAGTATGATGTCCGGGTCTTCGAGGATGGACTCCACGAGTGTGAGCAGGACCAGCGGGTAATCCGGCTGCTGCGGGTCCACCAGCGGCAGCGTCTCCAGCAGATACAGCGAGAGCGTCTGGTCCATCGAGAATCGTCCTGCAACTCGACGTTGACGCGCAGTTTCGGAGCGCGGCTGTCCCCAGCCGCAGCAGGGCCAAGACCCGAACCTGCTGCGGCTGGGGACAGCCGCGCTCCGGGTGGGGGAATTTCATGATCCTTCGCTCGACCAGCGAGCGGAAAAGTTGCCAAGCGCGTTTGGTGTGGGCCTTCTTGGCCTTGGGCGATTCGTGGCAGCGGGCGATCAGTTGCTGCATCGCGCGGCAGCCGTCTCCTTTGCGGCTGAGCACATTGAGCAGCATCCCGTGCGAGACCTGGAAGCGCAACGTCAGGCGCTCGGGTTGGGCGGCGATCAGGCGCAGGAACGTGTTCTTGTCCCAGTTGACGAAGTTCTTCTCCGGCGTTGTTGGGATACCTTTATAGACCCTAAGTCAGGAAAAACAATAGAATTGTTATTGGGCTTGAATAACCCACCTATTAACATAAGTAATAATTCTTCTCCTTCTACAGCTACCCAGCCCATAATTGTAAATGGCTCACAAATTTTGTGGCAAGAGTATGCTATAATTTCTCAAAATTGAGGAGTAAATGTATGGGGGAAACGAATATACTGGGCTAACTATGATGGCACAAACTGGATTAATGAAGGAGATGTGGGGATTAACATAACATCTTTAGAGAGCGAACTTTATCCCCAAGCTTGTATGGAAATGACTGGAGCAAGTACAGGTAATCTTCATTTTGTTTATACAACAAGACACTGAGCCTTCTCTTTGCAGCAGGGGAAAGCAGTATCTTCCGAAGCAACGATCAGGGAGCTTCCTGGACGAAATCCCTCTTGCGTCCTGGGATTTTCACTGGAATTACTCGTGCATTTGCATTCTCCCTCACGGATCCCAACCTAGTCGATGTCTGTTCCGATTTTTCAGGAATGTATCAATCCCATGATCACGGGCAAACCTGGCAAATCTTGTCCATTTCTGGCTGTGGAGGATCCCCAAACCTGGTGTCGGATCCTCTCGAAGACGGCGTTCTGTATCAGCTCCGCAGTCCCGATCCAAGAAATCCATTCTCACTCTCCAGAAGTAACGACTTCGGACGAACCTGGTTTGGCGCCAGCGAGGAGATTAGATTAATGGCCTTTTCTCCTCAGGACCCGCGAATACTCTACACGATTAAACAATCTTTTGATTCCTCAGAGCAAACTTCGGTCCGGAGCAGCCCGGATGGGGAATTAGCATCTTCCGGATGGGATTTTGGCCTGTTGACTGGCCTGCAGGTCAGTCCATTCTCCAATGATCAGTTGTTGTTGTCGGCTGATACCGTTTTCCAGAGCCGTGATGGAGGCCGGTCCTGGACATCAGCCGATGCAGGTCTCGATGGGGCTAAAGCAAAGAGCTTCGCATTCGATCCAAGCGATTCGAATCATATTTTTGTCGCAACAGACACGGGGGTCTTCGAAATTACCTTCCGGGAAGACCGTGCCCGCTTGATGGAAATCACAAGCCCGGCAGGAGGAGAAGCCTGGTTTTCCTGGAGCATGGGAGAAGCACAAACAGCGACCATCCGCTGGCGAAATACGGGTTTTGCCGCCACCGTAAAGATTGAACTCTCCATTGATGGTGGTCAAACTTATTCCCTGATAGCCTCCGGAGTCCGCAATTTGGGCATCTACAAGTGGACGATTCCCGACTTAGGGTCAACTCTTTGTCTGATCCGTGTTACGGAAGAAATACCCAATGGCATTTCCGCGATAAGTAGCGCCGCCTTCACCATAAACAACAGCAATTTCAAGGTAGAGCCGACGCTCCTGCACGTCTCGGCCAAAGGAGGCCTCGTGCAGGCAGAATTGAAGTGCCAAGGAAGCTGCGCTGAGAGAAAGTGGCAACCGGTCCTTTTCGGAGGAGAAAGTTATGTCCAGCTTGGAGAACCTCTCGGGGAGGTGGGTCCTGGCACTTTACACCTCTTCTTGAGTGAAAACTCGGGTATCTACGCACGAGATTCCACGGTTCAAATAGTCGATGCACTGGCGAGGAACCTGCTCGCTCAGGTTCAGGTGATTCAAGATGCGCCATCACGAATCATTGTTCCCAGCGTACTTTCCACCTCCGGCGTTAATGGTTCTTTCTTTACCACGGACTTGACTCTGACCAATCTGGGTCGATGGCCCGCCGACATGAACATTAAATACTTCGGAGCGCCATTCCTGGGCGGTGGCCGTGCCTCGTTTACATTGTCGTTACCGGCCGGCCAGCAGAAATTCATTCCTGATGCAATCGCCTGGCTGAAATCCCAGTCGACAGCGCAGATTCCTGATGGAAATGTGGGAGGCTCACTGCAGATTGCCTGCTCAAGCCTGGAATACATGGGCGATCTTGTGGTGACAGCCCGCACCACGACTCCGGACCCAAAGGGACGTTATGGCGTCGCCTATGCGGGTCTCCAACGTGCAAACGCGCTGTGGGGCGGCGCTATCGGTGGATTCCGGCAGAACGAGCAGGAACGCTCCAATCTAGCCCTTATTAACTTGGGCGGCGATAACGAAAACTCCACTACCGTCACCGTTGAGATTTACGACGAAGGGGGCGTTCTGGCCAAGAGTGTTGGTGTGCCCCTTGCTCCCGGGGAGTTCCTTCAATATTCGAAGATACTGCAGACTGAGGGCCTCAACTTGAATGAAGGGTCAGTCTATATTTACTCTTTCCCTTCAGAAATGCCAACACCGCCTATTTACTCCTACGGAGTGGTCAATGATCAGGTCACTTCCGATGGCTCTTTTCTTCCTCCTTTGGATAATTATTCCCTCTCGACTCCCGGTGGCTGGTGGTTGCCGGTTATTGTGTCTAGTGGCCGCTTTAACACGGAATTAACTCTTTTAAACACTGATGGCTCCCCTACCCCAATCGATTTTGAACTGGTCTTCCGCTCCGCTGGATTACAAGTCCCCAACCAGACAGTTCGTCTGCCGCTCTCACTGGGTCCGCGCAAGCAAATAATCATTCCGGATTTGATCAAGTATTTTCGTCAACAAGGAGTCATTGGACTTGGTCCTGAGGGAAGTGACCTGGTGGGATCGCTGGAATTTACGGGAGCCTGGAATATCCGGTACCTCTATGCCGCAGCGCGTGTGCTCACGATCGGGACACCCGGAAAGGGGCGCTATGGCGTGGCTTTTACCGCGCGCCCTGCATCCAGTGGAGAGCGATGGTTAAGTCCCCTGCGACAGGATGACGAGGTTCGTTCCAACCTAGCTTTGGTCAACTGTGGCAACCAGAGCATCACTCTGGCACTGGAATTCTATGATGGGGCCAGCGGAGCCAAGGTGAATGCAGTCGATGTGTCGCTTGGTTCCTACGAATGGCGCCAGCTCAATCAGGTCCTCTCGACCTACGCTCCTAGTATTGATATGGGCTACGTCCATATCTTTCCGCGGACGGACATTCCCGGGGGCTATCTGGCATACGGGGTCATCAATGACGGCAGTCATCCGGGGATTGGCACAAGTGATGGGGCATTTATCGATTCCACGCAAAAATAGGGGACGGAGGGAAAGGGCCTTTTTCCCCCTCAAAAATACCCTGATAAGCTGCTTCTGTTTCCCGCAATTGATGCGCTCCCCCCCCCCGCCGCCAAAATGTTCCTCCCTTTGGCTCTCGGTCCTAACTGCTTCTTGACTGCCTCGACGTATGCCGAGCTGCCCACCGCGATACTTTCACTCCAGTGGCTTTGCCGTCCGAGTTGCTTTGGTTCGATGGCCGCTTTCAATCGCCGTGGCATGATAACTATCTTCCCAAAAGGCTCCATGTCTTTGCTTGCGCTGATTGTATTCCTCTGCAGTGCATCCGACCACCAACTGCATAGATTCGGGCATGACTTCGTGTCCTTCCAGATCATGCACCAGCAGGTGAATGTGGTTGGAGGTCGTCATGTAATCAAGAACCGAAAGACCAAAGCTTTGGCGGGCTTCAAAGAGCCAGCCAATCCAAGCCTGCCGGTCACAGGCAAACTCGAAGAGGAATTTCCGCTCATGGCAGCGGTGAGTCAGATGCCAGATCATATCAGGCAAATAATGGCGATGCGCTCGCGCCATGGTCTCTCGACCTTGTAGGAGGGAATGAAAAAATTCTTAAACAGACATTATAGAGGCAAAAAAAAACCTTTTAAGGACAAAATATCAATTGATTTTGGGAGAAACTTCAATTCTTTCAAATACAAGCCTTGGTGTGACCCCAATTTAAAAATTTTTCCAGGCAGCAGCATCTCCGCTTTTATTGTATAGTGGGAAAAATATTCTGTTATGTGCCTGGGTGGGATCTCAGCTGCACTCCCGTGTTGAAAGGATTCCTGCATGACCCGACGCAAAGTGATCTTAACCTTTTTGATTACTTGTATGTGGCTGAGTTGGAGTCTCATGATTTATTACTCATTTTTCAGGGATTCCATGAACCCCTCTGTCCAACTCGATATTAAAAAAGGGACTTTTGTCGTGATGAAAGTCACAGAGCAGCCTGGCGCAAGCCGCACAGTTTCTCCGGCAACCTCACTACTCAAGCCGGGTGACCGTATCATGGCAATCCGTCAATCCAATGGAAGGACTTCACTAGTTACGGGTCTTTTTACCTTGGGAGATATGGTCCGGGAGATGAAAGCCGGAGAAGTCTTCTTCCTTGAGGCAGAGCGAAGAGGGGATTCTGGCATTGTGCGGTTAAGTGTCCCGATCCAAGTCATTGCCCCCGTATGGAGTGCCATTTCCTGGCTGCTTCTGTTGGTCACTTTTGCTTCTCTGCTCCCTATTCTTACCGCCACACTCATCGGGTATCTAAATTCTGAGGATCAAAATGCTTTTTGGGCCAGCCTGTTATTTCTCAGTTTTAATACCATCTTTTCCGCACCGACTTATCTCTTCCCACATGGCCTTCGGGATGGATTTTCTTTCCTATTCGCGGTGTTGAATGGTGCCTTAATTTACATTCTGCTGCGGTTCTTCCTGCTTTTCCCTTCTCCGAGTTGGATAGACCGGAAAGCCCCATGGCTAAAGCATTTTTGTCTCTATATTACCCTATTATTCATTGGTGTAGACGTTTTCAACGGGTATGCCATTAATTATTCTATCGTATTGCTCGAACTCGTTCCGGACTGGATTTCAAAAACTAGTGTCGTCTTTGCCCTGACTATGTTTGTGCTTGCCATTTTTTCGTTGGTTTTGAATACTTTTTCGAAGAAAGGGCGGGATGAGCGGCGACGGATGGCGATTTTGTTGTTTGGCACAATTTTCGGTCTGCTTCCCACCGGTTTGTTCCTGGTCTTTTTACCTTTAAAAGTTCCACCCATGTGGATGATTTTTATTATTATTTCTACCCTCACGATTTTTCCCTTATCGTTTATTTATGCCGTGGTCAAGCATCGGGTTTTGGGAATCCGGGTCATCTTAAGGCAAGGCCTGAAATACACTCTGGTTTCCCGGGGATTTCTGGTTTTGGAGGGGTTGTTTATATTCATTCTGATTGGTTTTACCAATCAGCCCTTGCTCTTGCACTTTTTCCCTCAGCTAGGTCCCAATTGGCTTGCTCTACTGGCTGCTGGGCTGGCGCTGGCTGGAATGGCCGGTTTGAAAGAATTGAACCGATGGCTTTTCCCTCGCATTGATCGCCGGTTTTTCCGGGAAGCTTACAACGCACAGCAGGTTTTAACCGACCTGCGCCGCAAGGTGCGTCATTTGGCGGCTCAACCGGAGCAGCTTCTCTGGATGGTGTCGGACTGCATCGGGAAGGCACTCTATCCTAATCAAATCGCTCTATTTTTGCGGGGTCCGATTTGGGAGGCGGCGGGTCCGGGGGGGCACTTGATGGGGACGGGAACTGCGGGTTCATGGGGGGATGGGTTTTATGCGCCTGCCATTCAGCCACCCCCAGCGTCGAATCGGAAAGCTATTACCGCTCCCGAGTCCAATCCGCAGGAAAAGCTTGTATTGCTGGAACAGTCCTTCATTGGAAGGCAGTTGGCTTTTATGGCCCAACATGAGCCAGAAACCCTCGAGGTTTATTTGGATGATCCGAAGTCCTGGACTCAAGCTCTGGTTTCCAACGCGGCAGTGGCTGAACAGGCCTATCAGGAGCGCTTGTTGCTGGAAAAACTCAAGGCGCGCCTGCTGGTTCCCCTGATTGCCGGCCAACAAATCCTGGGGTTTCTCTGCCTGGGTGAAAAACTTTCTGAGGAGCCCTATTCCCGGGATGACAAGGAGTTGTTGTTGACACTGGCTGAGCAGGTAGCTATTGCCTTGGATTATTCCCGTTTGATCAAGCAGGTGGCGGAACAGGAAAAACTGAAGCGGGAATTGGAAATTGCCCAGGAGGTTCAAGCCCAGTTGTTTCCGCAAATTCTGCCGGTCTTGCCGGGCTTGGATTATGCAGGGCTTTGCCGTGCCGCTCGTGGTGTGGGAGGAGATTATTTTGATTTCTTGCTTTTAGAACCGGGCAAATTAGGACTGGCTCTGGGGGATATATCAGGGAAGGGGATAGCCGCAGCACTGTTGATGGCGGGGTTGCAAGCGGCCTTGCGAAGTTATGCACCCATCCGGGGCGGTCAGCTCGGCTTGTTGGCAGCTGATCTCAATCGCCTGATGTGCGCCTCGGTGGACGGCAGCAAATATGCCACCTTTTTTTATTGCCTATATGAGGATCACTCCCGTCAGTTGACTTACGTTAATGCGGGACACAATCCTCCTCTATTGTTCCATCCGTTTGATTTGGGTGGAAATGATTTTGACAAAGCCACTTCGAATGAAACGGCCATGCTCCTCACTGCAGGCTGCGCAACCACAATGAGTGTCGAACGGCTCGAAGCCAGCGGCACAGTCATCGGACTCTTTCCGGATATCTCCTATGAGAGCCGGATAATCTCCTGCCTCCCCGGAGACATCCTGGTCATTTATAGTGACGGAGTGACAGAGGCACGCAACGAAAAGGAGGAGGAATTTGGGGAAGAGCGGTTGCAAGCAATGGTGCAAATGCATGGTCATCTTTCTGCCCAGGAGCTTTTGCAATTGCTGCTTAAGGAAGTTATTCAGTTTGCCGGTTCCGCCCCCCAACATGACGATTTGACGCTGGTCATTGCCAAAATCCGTTGAAGGAGTAAGGGCGAAAAATATTTCGCCCTTACTCTGCGCTGTGGCAATCGGCATCCTTTGCCTGGAAGAAATTGATCAATTCATTGGAAGGCTGATTAATCTCCACGGCAAAGCTGCGCAGCTGGCTGTTAAAGTAGTTGAACATCCAGATCTCGGGCAAAGCGATAGCTAAGCCCAGGGCTGTGGTCACCAGCGCTTCCGCTGTGTAATGGGCGCGTGTGATGGGGGTCACACCAAGCAAATTTATTTTAATTGGGGTCACACCAAGCCAAGTGGTTCAACGCTTAAAGGATAAGTTCCAAAACCGGCGGTTTTCCAGCCTTAAGCGGTCTTTTTCGCCCGCAAAAATATCCTGATAGGCCGCTTCTGTTTCCCGCAATTGATGCGCTCCCTCCACCGCTAAAATGTCCCGCCCGTTGGCTCTCGGTCCTAACTGCTTCTTGACTGCCTCGACTTATGCCGAACTGCCCACCGCGGCACTTTCACTCCAGTGGCTTTGCCCTCCTAGTTGCTTTGGTTCGATGGCCGCTTCCACTTGTGCGCGACAGGCTTGCTGAAGGTGTTCCTGACAGCTGACTCCCATCAATTCCATCAATTGCTCATAATCGATGATCCGATAGTATGCCTTTGGGTGTTGGATTTCCACATAACCGCAATCGGGCCATTGCTCGGGACGAGTGACCGCTCCCGCCCAGGCCATATTCAGATCAATATAGGCCAGGCACTGGCGGAAATGAGGGCCGCGTTCAATCGCGGTGGCATGATAACTATCTTCCTAAAAGGCTCCATGTGATTCAATGAGGGCGCATGGCAAGAGACTCAACCGAGCCGCACGATGTCGAACTTCGACTCCGCGCTAACATCTGCCGTCTTTCTCTGCGAAGATGTGATTTTCATAGGAGCTCCTCATGCCAGCGAGGCTGGTACAACAAGAGGATGAAAATCTATTCCCCCTTTGAAGGGGGATGTCCCCTCGGCAGAACTGACATCCCCCGTCGCCCGAAAGCGGGCGCCACCCCCTTTATTAAGGGGGATTTTCTGAGGAGCCACTCATGCCAGCACGGCTGGCTCAACAAGATGATGAAAATATTCATGCTGGGCGGCTAAGAGGTAGGGCCGGTTCGCCGAGCCGTCCGCCTGCGCTAAGCAAAGCTGGCGCAGGCGGCGCTTTCGGCGAAAGCGCCCTACCTGTAAACGCAGTTGGCTTGACTGATGCCGCCCATGATTTTTCAATTACTTACGGCGATTTTCTGAGGAGCTGTGCATGCCAGCGCGCTGGCGCAACAAGATAATGAAAATAGTGGACGGGGAAGTGCCGAAGCGGAACCAAGCCCCTGCTGGGATCCACCACCCCGTCCGCCTAGGCGGACACCCCTCCTGTCCAGGAGGGGAACCGTATAACTGGGATTTTCAAGGGAGATTGCTCATCTATCGTTTTCATCATTCTGGTTGGTTTACCAAAAACTAAAAAAGTGTCGTCCTTGCCGGTTGGCTCTTTGTTTGTTATTTATGGGATATTCAGGACGCTAAAGTGAAAATTGCTGCAAAAGGCGATCCTTTCCAGAAGCAGATTGGCTTCTTTTGCGCACAATTGACAGAGGGGTTACGTGCAGTCAGCTGACGCGGTTTGAAGGTGGGGTGAATTGCTTGAATCTTTTTTCCCTGATCGAGTTGGTCAATCAGGACTTTGATTCTCAACCTTGTAAAATAATCCCTATTTGTATTGTATCTAACATTAAAATATTCGATTAGCCGATAGCGGTGTCATTTGCCCTGAAAACTTTGATGAATTTTTGCAGGTCTGTATACGAGTTCAGGAGCCTCACCATGAAAATCTTGTTTCTGTGCCCCTTGTGGGGAAGTTCTCACCTCTCGTTTGAATTGTTCCTGGAAAAAGTCAAGAAATCCAGATATGACGGCGTTGAAATTCCTTTGCCCATGCCCGACTCTCCACTGCGAGAACAGACCCTGGAGGCAATTGAAGGTCAGGGACTCTGCTTTGTCGCACAACACTATGAGACTGACAACCCCGACCCGGCAATTCACCGTTCCGAGTATTGCCGTCGTCTTGAAAATCTGGTTGGAGCCAAACCCCTGCTGGTTAACTCGCAGACCGGGAAAGACTGGTTTTCATTCGAGCAGAACCAACAACTGATAGCAGCGGCACGGGCAATTTCGGAAAAATGGGGGGTGAAGATTGTCCATGAAACTCACCGGGGGAAATTCAGTTTCAATGCTCAAACCACGGTGAAGCATTTAGAAACGGATCCGAATTTGCGGATTGCCGCGGATTTTTCACACTGGTGTGTCGTTTCTGAATCCCTGCTCGAAGATCAGGCGGAGGCGGTTTCGCTCGCCATCAGCCGTGCCGACCATATCCATGCCCGAATCGGCTATCCGGAAGGTCCGCAAGTCTCTGACCCCCGCGCGCCGGAATGGAAGCATACACTGGATGTGCACTTGGGTTGGTGGGATAGAATCATTGAACGCCATAAGCAAAGAGGAACGCCGGTGTTGACCATCACCCCGGAGTTCGGCCCGGCTCCTTACATGCCCGCACTCCCTTATACGGGGATGCCCGTTGCCAGCCAATGGGCGATCAATGTTTACATGATGGACCTTCTCCGCGAACGCTACCGTTAGGTCAAATTTGACAAAAGTGTAAAAATAAAACATCCGCTTGTTTGAGCTCATTGACGCAAGCATTTCCGAAGTCCCCTAAGAGGAGAGGAATGGTCATGATAGTCACGGATTGGGGCAAACGGGACGCCCGCGGCGAATGGCAGCCGGATGCGCTCCCCAAGCCGAGCCCGCTTTTTCGGCTCCCTTGGAAACCGGTTGATATCTTCAAGTATCTGTTCGCTCCGGAGGGTTTCTTCTGCCCGTATAATCTCCTGTACGCGCTCTTGGCCGTCGCCAGCTGGCTATGGTTCACGCCCATCCTGGACCGGACGAGGAGTTTCGAATTTGGCTGGATTGCCGAAATTTATTTGCGCGACGTCGCCCTTTTGATCCTCATCGCCGGCGGTCTCCATGTGCGGTTGTACATCTTGAAAGGGCAGGGCGCCAAATTCAAGTACACCAACCAATGGATGGCAATGAACGATGTCAAGTTCCTGTTCCGAAACCAGGTTTGGGACAATATCTTCTGGAACCTTATCAGTGGCGCCCTTATCTGGACTGGTTGGGAGGCTATCACCCTTTGGGCTTACTCGAATCAGGTAATTCCTTATGTCGATTGGCGCTCGCATCCTGCGTACTGCATCTTCATCATGTTCACTATTCCCTTTTTACGCCTGTTCCACTTTTATTTCGTCCACCGGTTGATTCACTGGCCTCCCCTGTACAAGATATCCCATTACATTCATCACAAGAACATCAACATCGGGCCGTGGTCCGGCTTGTCCATGCACCCGGTCGAGCATCTCCTCTACTTCTCGGGAGTCCTTTTCCACTGGGTGATTCCCTCCCATCCCGTTCACGCCATTTTCCACCTCATGCATGCGGGGGTGAGCCCGGCGCTCGGTCATGCGGGGTTCCACAAACTGGTGACGAAGGACGAACGCGGCCTCATGGCCGACAACTATTTCCACTACCTCCACCACCGTTTTTTTACCGTAAACTATGGAGTGGAGTCAGTCCCGCTCGACAAGTGGTTTGGCAGCTTCCACGACGGGTCGCCGGAAGCTCATGAAGCGATGATGGCACGCCGCCGAAAAATGCGGCGCTTGGAGGAAAAGCTGGCGGAATAGGCGCGGTTGGCCTGGACCGATTGGAGTATGGAATGTGCCTGTCTGAAATATTTAAGAATTTTTTTCCTGAGAGATTGAAACAGCGAAGATTCAATCTCTGGGCCGCGATGATTTTTTTGAGAAAATTCTGATAGAGAGAGGAAACCGCACTGGAAGAGATTTGCAGGAAGTGGGCGAGTTGTGCATTAGACAATAGGCGTAAATAAAGGCGTAATATTGGACAGAATCGTTGGCCACGGCACCGAGCATGAACAGAAAGTCGTCATCGGAACAGTAGATCTGCCGGCGCTGATTGCCTCGATTGAGGCAATGGTAAAAGGCGCCGGGGAAATGAAGGCGAGGTTTGCGAGGCATCTTTCACCGCCCTCTAGATTTCATTGTTTCCTTGGGCTGTTAATTTAAATTCTACGAGAATTTAGAGGAAATTTTAAAATATTTAGGAGCGGCACATCTATGGGCATATGCGCCCGCCCATCTGCGCCTAGAAGGAATTGAAGACTTAAGAGGTTGTTCACCCAAGCCAACTTCCGATTCCATCCCACATCTGTTCGATGGTTCTCGCATTTGCCAGTGCCTGAGACCTCGCGACCTCCTTAGCGCGCAACACAGCTCCGCGATCTGCCCATAGGTGTTGATTTGTGAGAATAATCTCACATTCATGCTCGGCGGTTTCATAGAACAACGCCTGCAATTTTTTGTGGACACTCAGCATCAAGGGTTCGCCTCCGCGCCGATTGAGTTCTGCTCCGGAAAGCTTGATTAAATCTGGATCTGGCATTCGGGAGAGCCTTTCAGTTATTTCATCGACGGTCATTTGCTCATACTTTTTCTTTTGCCATTCCGGCGATTGTGCGGCTACAGCTAGTGGGTGGTCGGGGAAGCAATCAAGAAAAGATTTCGCAATTGGACCAATCTTGGGTAGGCCCAGAAAGGTAGCAAGTGGTTCGATGGCTTGTTCATCCTTGATGCTTAACAGGGCTTTTGCAGCCTGGTATCGCACCTCCCAACTCTTATCCTGCAGGCAAACAATCAACCCTCCTACGCTCTCCTGGATTCTCATTTTTCCAAGAGCGATTGCAGCCTTTACTCGTACCCCGCGATTCGAATTTTGCAGCGCATGAATCAAAGCTGTGATCGACTCCGGTGTTCTGATCTTTCCAAGCGCCTCAGCTGCTTCAATCTTCGTACAGTCGTCTCGACCATCGAGGGCCAAAATCAGTCCGGGAACGGCTCCCTGGTATCCCATTCTTCCCAACTCCTTGGCAGCCTCAGCTCGAGGGTATGTATCGCCCGGATTTAATAATATAGAAACAAAAGCGTCAGCAGTTTCCTGGTCATTGCCTACTTTTAGCGCATCAACTGCCCAGGACGTTTGGATTCGGGCAAGAGCGCCCACGGCCTTCTTTCGTAAATCGCCATCAGTATCCATCAATACAGCCTTGAGGGCGCAAATGCTTTCATAATCCTTAAAATCTCCCAATGCTTCGGCCGCACTGCGACGGATTTCGGGATTTGAATTCCGTAGCGCCTTTTGCAGACCTCGCACATTTTTTTTGGTTCTCAATTTTTCCACATCGGGCTTGAACGAAAACCATCGCATGTTGATCCATCCTCCATTGGTCGTTTTAGCTCTCCCAATCCATGTTCTTTAAGGGGTTAATTGGGGTCACACCAAGACAAGTGATTCAATGCTTAAAGGATAAATCCCACAACTGGGGTTTTTCCAGCCTTAAATGGCTTTTTTCCTCTGCAAAATACCCTGATAAGCCGCCTCTGTTTCCCGCAATTGATGCGCTCCCTCCACCGCCAAAATGTTCCTCCCTTTGGCTCTCGGTCCTAACTGCTTCTTGACTACCTCGACGTATGCCGAACTGCCCACCGCGATACTTTCACCCCAGTGGCTTTGCCGTCCGAGTTGCTTTGGTTCGATGGCCGCTTTCAATTGCCGTGGCATGATAACTATCTTCCCAAAAGGCTCCAT
>CAWDMN010000070.1:0-107374 GCA_963803155.1 uncultured Acidobacteriota bacterium | reverse complement strand
TGGCTGCCCATGTTGCGGCAGTCACAGGAAACGGGGCGGCCTACATCAAGAACCGAGCTTTCAACAAAGCCCACTATAAGAAGATGGTCATCGCGTACCTGGAGGAGTACGGCTCAGCCAGCCGGAAGGATATCAACGGGCTGTTGGTGGACAAGCTGTCGGACGCTCTTACCGCTGCCCAGAAACAGAACCAGGTCGCCAATCTCCTGCAGGGAATGTCGAGAAGGGACGGGACTATTCGTGCTGATGGCCCGCGTAAGTCGGCACAATGGGTTCTAAATAACATTCAGTTGTAAACCTAGGGAATAAGTTGGAATCCTATTCATAAACGAGGGCAAAGATTCGTTGTAACACTTGAAGTGACAAGTGGTTACTGTTTCTAACTAAGAGTTGAACTGAGCTCAAAGTAGCAACTGGATGACCATGCATGAGCAAGACCGTCACCCGTAACTCCTGATTTTCCATCTACTTAGTGCCAGAAGCGGCGGGCTGCCGGCATCCATCCTGCCGGCACTCAGAAGGAGCACCAACGTGCAAGACGACAGAAGGCTTGGCGTTTTTCTGCATTCGATCTTCCCGATCCCCGGTTGGGGCGGGCGAGACATGGGCTTCGCCGGCTGGAAGGGCTTCATCAACTGGGCCCGGGCCCTTGGATATAACTCCTGCATCTACTTCGCGTTTCCGCAGCATCGCCTGGAAGACCCCTCTGGACGCTGGCGGAGCGCCGCCGCTTCTACAACAGCTTTCTCGCCCCCCGGCCACCCTTCGGCGGCGGGGACATCTACTACGAGAAAGACCCGCTGCTGGCCGCGCCGGAGGCCCGCTTTCACGAAGAAGTCGGCCCCGCCAGGCCGTCCGCTACGCCGCTTCCGTCGGCATGCACCGCGAATCGGAATCATGATGACTCTCGGCGGGCCGACATTCTCAATGGAGCACCCGGAATATCAGGCCATCTGCCCCGGCGATTTCTGCAGGAGGCCCTCGCCCTTCGCCCCGTGCACCGCGAAGTGGTGGACCACCTTATGGACCTCTGGGGCACGGTGGTAGAAACTGGCCAAACCCGGCGGCTGAGTCATTCATGCTCTGGCCGCGAAACCCCGGCGGTTTCGACCCGGACATCCTCAAGAGCAACCCCAAGGCGTTGCTGGACCTGATTCACAGCTACTACGACATGATTCGCAGCAAGAACCCGGCGGCGGGCGTGGTCTTCGCCCGCGTGGGGCATTGACCTCGATAAAATGCCACCGTGGCCAAGGCCCTGCCCAAGGAGAACGTCTCCGTCACGGAACCGCCGCTGATTCACGCCCAGGTTCGCACGATGGAGCAGTACGCCGAGCAGATCAAGTGCTGGCAGCAGCACGGGATAGGGTCGAAACGTGGCTGGAGCACAGGCGTGATTTCACAGTCCCTAAAGTGACCTTTAACGCTTCGGCAATTTCTTCGTAAGACATCCCTTCGATATCACGAAGAATCACAACGATTCTGAAATCGAAAGGTAATCGACTTAACGCGCTTTGTACGAGTGTCTCCGTTTCCCGGGCCGCGCATTCATCTTCTGGAGTCGGTTGAGGGGCCGGGAATTCCCTGGGCCGCGAGCCAGGCTTTTCCCCAAAAGTTATAGGTTCATCCAATGAGGCCGGGACATAATGCTTCCATCGCTTCCACCAGCGGTTTCGATTTAGGCATTCTGCCATGGCGATCTTATAAATCCAGGTTTTCAGGCTGGACTGACTCCGGAATCGCCCAATTCCCCGGTAGATCTTGATAAAAATTTCCTGCACGGCATCGGAGGCTTCCGTATAATCCCCCAAAACCCTATAGGCGACGTTGAAGATAGGTTCCCGATAGAGATGCACGAGCGTAGAGAAAGCCTCTTCCGAGCCGACCTGCAACTGGTCAACCAGAGATACTTCATTCTCTCTATAATCCAACCCGAGCTCAATATTTCGCAAGGCGTTCCTCCCTCACGGGAAACCATTTCCCGGCGGCCTTTAAACCCTAGGGAGTACCATAGCAACTTACTCTGGTAAAATCAAGCCAATGGAATGACTCTAATCCAAAACTTTCCTAAGATTATTAGACACCAAAACCTGCAAAGAGGTTCCCTAATTTTTCTAATTTTTTTATGCAATCGAAATCGAATGGGCAATATTCGCAAAGAAGGTTACTTTTTTCGGTACTCCCCTTTCTGATCGGGTTAAAATAGGCTCGAAAAAACTCTTCAATTTGCTTTATGAAGAGATCTCCCATCAAAATCCACAGCTATCTGATAGACAGCATCGAATGGCCGGAGAACAAATGGATATCATGAACGACGATGCAGCATTATCCCTATTTTGCTGTCCAGGTTGCCACCATGGGCCGTTGCACTGGAAGGATTGGGCGGCACATCAGCAAAATAAAATATTTATATGTCCCCAATGCTCTTCCTGTTTTGTAATGCGCGATGGGATATTTGATTTTCTGGGAGTGGAGACGGGGAATGAGGTTATTACTCCTTTTCAACGATTAATGCAATCCCGGCCGATTGTCTCGATTTATGAAAAATTGTGGCGTCCTTGTGGCTTTTTTATTGCCAGCTCTTATCCCTTTTCTCGTTTTTCAAGAATGGTGCTCGATTGGATGAATCCCTCCTCCCACCAATTGATATTGGATTTGGCTTGCGGGCCCGGGCTTTTTACATTGCCGCTATCCCAACGAACCAGCGGACAAATCATTGGCTTCGATCTTTCCTTTCCCATGCTACTGCAAGCGCGGAAGCGGTTGAAGTGCCAGGGAAGAACTGGCCCTCTGTTGCTTCGGGGGACCGTATTCCACCTCCCTTTTCCTGACTCCTCATTTGATTCGATCCTTTGCAGTGGCGCCCTTCATCTTTTCGATCGTCCGGCCTCAGCCCTATTTGAAATTTCCCGCGTTCTAAAGCCCGGAGGAGTATTGGTTTGTCAAACCACCCTAAAGCCTCTTCATACCGTGGGGATTGCCACCTTTTTGGACCAGATTATCCGTTTTGGTTTTTTTAAGTCCAGAGAGGAAGTGGCCGACCTCGTAGAAGGGAGCAAGCTGAAAATTGAGCGTGACTGGCACTGCAGAATCATCTATCTCTTCCTGGCCAGGAAGCTGTGATATACTCCAGATGCGCCAATTCTTTGAATATTAAGTGATACTTCGCGAATTAATCCGCCGTCACTTTGGCATCCTCCTTTGGTATCCGCCATGTTCTCGCTTCCGCGAAAATCGGTCGTTTTTCCCATCCTGAGTCTGATTATTTTCAATGTGACTGGCAGGCTTTCATTTGGAGCCGAATTAGTGGGAAGAGTGGTTGACTCCCGGACAGGCCAGGGAATTTCAGGCGCAATCTTAAGAGCGATTTCCCAACAGGGAAAAAATCGAGAGGTCCGGGGAAAAACGGATGCGGAGGGGAAGTATCACTTGGAGCTATTGCGCGGAAATTATAGGCTGCATGTGCGTCTCCCCGATTCGATCTACTGGCCAAGATTTTATAGTGCCACGGGAAACGAAAAAGGGGATATCCTGCCAGTCCCTTCTTTCGATTCCTACTTGGAGCTTGATATACCCCTGCAGGCGGGCGGATCCATCTCTGGAACAGTCCGCCGCCAAAAGGATGGAAGGCCCCTCCCCGATGTGCACGTTTACGCGGAAACGGGAGAAGCCAGAGTATCGGCACTGACGCGCAGTGATGGAAGCTATTTTCTGCGACCGCTTTTGCCCGGCGAGTACCATGTCCACGTCGTGACTCTTGATGAAAACTACATTCCCGTCTATTACGATCATCGGTTGGATGTACACAAAGCGGAGTTGCTGCCCATTCATGATCGCGAAGAAATCGCGGACATTGATTTCATGCTGGAATTGGGAGGAATGATTCGGGGGAGAGTATCCTCTCGCAGCGGCCACGCGTCCCTTGCGGGCGCCAAAATTGTTGCCGAAAAGCTGAAATCTCAAGAACCACTCCGCTATGCTTTGAGTGACTCGCAAGGATCCTATGTTCTGCGAGGTTTGACTTCCGGGAAGTACCTGCTGGAATGCAGTCTGCGGCAAGAGACTGAAACAGAAGGCAGCCCCGGAAAAAATTTTCTTCTTCAGTTTTACCAGGGTGGAATGGATCGGGCTCAAGCGGAACCACTCGAGGTTCAGGCTGAATCGGAGACCAGTGAAATAAATTTTGAATTGGTGGAAGAGTCCCGAATCAGCGGCCGCGTCTGGTCACCGTACCAAAAGTCTGCCGTCAAAGGCGTTGGAATTCGGCCTCACTTGGAGCAAAACGATACAGTGAATCTGAGTGACGGGCAATCAGACAGCAATGGCCGGTACTTGATTGACCACCTTCCTCCGGGAAAGTATCGGTTGGAGACAATTCTTTCCAAAGCCAATCAACGCTATGTTCCGATGTCTTTTCGCAACCGTCTCAATCTTGATCTGGCGGATCTCCTTGACCTTCCCGAAGGAAGTTGGCTCCGATCCATCGATTTTGATTTGACCCTGGGGGCCAGTGTCAAAGGGCTGGTCAAAGTAGAAGACTCCGCTTACAGACTGGAGCCGGACGCCGTAGTATTGCATTTAAAACCTGAAGGCTTGGATCTGTTCCAATATGGCGAGCGCGAGATGAAGACCCAACCCGACGGGACATTCTCCATTCCTGGAATTCCGGCAGGGCGCTATCAATTCTTCCCGGTTCTCAGAGATCCCAATCTTTTGCCGGAATCCGAATCGAGCCCTAGGATTCTTCCTTTGGTTGAGGGTGACAATCTTGAAGGAGTGGAATTTATTTTAAGAGTCGGAGGGTCAATATCAGGGACAGTCTCTTCCCAGGATCCCAGTTATACGCCAGGAAAGCTTGCGCTAATTCTCATCAGCATTAAGGAACAAACGCAGAAAATTTTCCGGCTCAAATCGGAACAATATCTCATTGCCGGCCTGAATCCTGGGAAATACCTCATAATCCTGACCACAACCCCACAAGAGATTAGTCCTGATCGTCCCATTCCACCTGCCCGGGCGTTTGAGAGTCGTTACGTTGATGTTTCAAAAGGAGGGATGTCGAAGGGCGTTGATTTTCTCATCAAGACAAGCTCCGACGGATTGATCAATCCAACGCCTTAATTCCCACGACCGTGGCCGAACAGATCTCAATTTGAAGAGGAGTGGGAAAAATAAATGTCCAAAATTCGGCTGGGATATTCACTGGAGGATGGAGAATTGGATCCTTCATAGGCAGACAGGGCGGTCCTCAAATCCCCGTGCCTTTTTAAATAAGTAGCCAGGATGGAGGTTCCAATTTCGATATTAGTTTCGGGATCGAAGGGATTCTTTTCGGCAAAATTTATCTCACCAGCCCAAGTAGGCAAATGAATCTGCATTAAGCCTATGGATTTGGCGTTTGAAATCGCGAGCGAGTTGCCATGCGATTCCACAACAATAATGGCAGCCACCAATTTGGGATCAATTCGGTTTTCCCGGGCATGGCGTACTACAATCTTGGCCAGATTATTGACCATTTCTTCGTCTTCACTTAAAGCCCGCCTAAGCACAGTCCGTACAATTTTTTCTTGGCGATATTCTTCTTCAGAAATGTAATTGGCCAACCCTACTTTTTTGGCCGACATGATGGATATTGAAGAAGGATATAGAGAAATCAATCCAGGAACTGCAAGCAAAATCAATAGCTTATTTACTATTGTGTGCCGAAAGACATGCTGCAAATAACGATTGTTTAGTCCAATAAACATGCTGCGGTGACATTTTGGACAGAATACAATTCGTTTATAGAGGAGTTTATTAAGCGCACTCATAGAACAACTGCCCCAGGTATTCAAATATTTGATTATTCTGTAATTAACACTTCAACAACTGAAGCTAAATCCAAGGTCCAAATAAGGCAGCTTAATAACCCGGAGGTTTGTCGGGAAGAAAAACATCACGATTCCAAATAGCAACAATATTAAGATTTATATGATACGTGATTTGTTTTTTCATTGATGTGGGGATTATACAGAATTTTGGGATGAGAATCAAGTCGGTTGCAGAAGGAGGGTGTAATTCAAAGCGCGACAGGGTGAACCAGTCACATTGATCGGCTGAACTGAGCAGTACTAGGAGGGCGAGGTTTCCGCTTGGGCGGACTCCGCCTGCCAAACCGGTCTGGATTGGACATGGCACACACAGATGGATCGCCAGGCAGAGTCCGCTTAAGTGAGAGGCTCGCCATCCCGGTCGCCCGTTGGTTTTTCAGCCAACCCTTCGCTTATCCGACCTGTTGCGCATTGAATTGCGCCCGGAGAGGGAAACAGTTGCAGGCGGGTTTTAATTGCTGGACCATATGAATCTCTGGCGCGCCATGGCAGTGGAAAAACAACCCATAGTTGCATCCTTCCCATTGTCTACCTGCCGGAATGGGATCAAAAAGTCAGAATCGAAAATCTCTTCTGGCCACATTCCCCCTGGGCAATGCAGAATCCAAGGGCTTCATATGAACAAGAGCGCGAAGAGTTAGAAGCGAGAATTTGCGGCAATCAAAATGTTAATTGTACCGTTTTTTGAATGTTTGTTTCCCTGAAATCGAGCAATCGATTCCATTCCTAATGCCCAATTCCAGGATTCTTCAGCATCTTTTCCACCTGTAGAAATACTTCGGACAATTCAAGATTTTCAATGGGCATTTTGTGCAGATACTGGCTGGAGTCGCCCAATGGACGGTAATGTTCAGGCAGGCCAAGGCTAAAAAGTCCCAGCGTAGGCGTCCCCACGGCGGGTCCCAGATGCATGGGTCCGGTGTCGTTGCTTACCAGCAGCTGACACTGGGCAATCGTAGCGGCCAATTCCGGCAAAGAAAGCTTTCGAATGATCCGACAATTCGCACGGGAGGTCAGATCGCTGATGTGTTGAGCCAATTCTTCATTACCTGGGCCGCTGAACAAAAGGATAGAGCCAAAATGTCGATCAATGACTGCCTGGGCTAAGGCGGCAACCCTCGGTGCGGGCCAGACTCGCCCAGGCGATCCGGCACCCACATATAGACCCACTATGGGTGAATTCAAATCAACCCCTAGGGAGTTCAAATAAAAATGGCCCCACTGCTTTTGCCCTTCCTCCAAGCTCAACAGGGGATCCACCCAATTTTGAGGGATTCCAAAGGGCGCCAGCAGAGAGAGGAACTGTCTGGAAACATGCAGGCGTTTGTCTTCCAGCACCGGCGGGAGGGAAAAACAAGAAGAAAGATAAGCGCCGTGCGCTCTCTTTAGCCCGATCCGCCATCGAGCTCCAGTGATCCAGGTTAACAGATTAGTCTCGCGAAAACTGTGAAAGTCGATGACCAAATCGAATCCGGCCTTGTGGAGTCGCCGGACTAAATGGGCAATATCCCGGGCTGCTTCCACCTTGTTTCCATCTCTCCATTTGAGCCTATCGATGGCAATTATATCGTCGACGTCCCGGCACAAGGAGAGGATGGGGGCGCAGCGATGCCCAGAGAGAACCGCTATGTGGGCTTCGGGGAACCGGCGGCGCAGCGCTTTCAAAGCGGGAACCAGCAGAATAACATCCCCGAGTCGGGCCAGCCGGATGCATAGAATTCGCGCCGGAGAAAAATCGGGGGAAGAAATGGTGAGAGCGTTTTTTTTCAATGCCTGGATAACGGTTCAAAAAAGAGGGATCAGCCTTGACAACCGATTTCTCCTCATCGAGTCATTAAATGTGATGTCAAGAAAAGGCGAATTCACAACCAGAGGGAACCCGATGCCCTTCCCTGAAATGCTGGAGGGCATCGGATCAATCCATCACTTTTTGAAAGTTTCTTTGCCGCGGAATACCGCGGCGCCGCTTAGCTCTTCTTCAATCCGGAGCAGCTGGTTATACTTGGCAATCCGGTCAGTTCTGCTGGCGGAGCCGGTTTTGATTTGTCCGGCATTCAGTCCCACCACCAGATCAGAAATGAAAGTATCTTCCGTCTCGCCGGATCGATGGGAGACCACGGCGGTATACTTGTTCACCATGGCCAATTGAAT
The DNA here is from genome assembly GCA_963803155.1 of uncultured Acidobacteriota bacterium. Classification (GTDB taxonomy): domain Bacteria; phylum Acidobacteriota; class Terriglobia; order Versatilivoradales; family Versatilivoraceae; genus CAWDMN01. Next base: position 99,353 of record CAWDMN010000070.1, on the reverse strand, counting down.
GGCTTCAATGGTTTCAGTCAGCGTCCCAATCTGGTTGACCTTGATCAGGATCGAGTTCCCAATCCCCTTGTCAATCCCCTCTTTCAAGCGCTGGGTGTTCGTGACAAAAAGATCGTCCCCCACTAACTGTATTTTGGAGCCGAGTTCTTTTGTCAGAATAGCCCAACCGGCCCAATCATTTTCTGCCAATCCATCCTCGATGGAAACGATGGGATACTGGCGAACCCAGTTGGCATAAAATTGCACCATCTGCTCTGGGGTCTTGACGGACTTGTCAGATTTTTTGAAGACATATTTTCCATTTTCAAAAAATTCGCTGGAGGCGGGGTCCAAGGCAATCACGACATCTTCACCGGGCTTGAATCCAGCCTGGCAGATGGCTTCCAGAATGACTTCAACGGCTTCGTCATTAGATTTCAAATTGGGGGCGAACCCACCCTCATCTCCCACCGCGGTGTTGTAGCCGCGCTTGGCAAGCACTTTCTTCAAGTTGTGGAAGACCTCTACGCCCATCCGGAGGCTTTCGCTAAAACAGCCGCCCCCGATTGGCATGACCATGAATTCCTGTAAGTCCACGTTGTTGTCGGCATGTGCTCCACCGTTCAAAATATTCATCATGGGGACAGGCAGCACACGGGCATTCACTCCTCCAAGATACCGGTAGAGAGGGAGTCCCAGGGCATTGGCGGCGGCACGGGAAACTGCCATGGACACGGACAGCAATGCATTGGCCCCCAAATTCCCTTTGTTGGGCGTGCCATCCATTTTGATCATGTGCTGATCGATCCCGACTTGATCCAGCGCATCCATCCCTTCGAGGGCCGGGGCTATCTTCTGGTTGACATTGGCCACGGCATTTTTAACACCCTTCCCCAAATAACGGCTCTTGTCCCCATCCCTCAATTCAACCGCTTCATGCTCTCCAGTCGAAGCTCCCGACGGAACAGCCGCCCGCCCGATCGCACCACACTCCAATTCTACTTCTGCTTCCACCGTGGGATTTCCCCGCGAGTCTAAAATCTCCCGGGCTTTTACTTCCAGAATCTCAGTCATGCTTTCCTCCTTGAAAATTTGGCGCTGCCAACTCTTGAGATCCGTAGTTTTTATTTTCCACCTGACCGGAGTGATTTTTCTCCAAATCAAGGCGCGTCACCACGACAATTCCATTTTCATTGACATGGAACCGCCGGGCATCTTCTTCCGGATCAAATCCTATAATAGTCCCTTCCGGAAGGCAGACATCACGGTCAATGATGGCATTCCGGATGCGAGAATTCCGACCAATATTAACATGGGGAAACGATATACTGCGATCAATTTCGCAATAACTGTTCACGCGAACATCAGGGGACAACACGGAATTCACAACCCGTCCGCCGCTGACAATGCAGCCGCTGGAGACAATGGAATCCACCGCGATGCCCATCCGGCGCCCCTCCTGGGCAAATACAAATTTGGCGGGGGGATATTGCCGCTGATAGGTTCGAATGGGCCACTCCTGGTCATACAAATTGAAATGGGGAGTCACCGCCACCAAATCCATGTTCGCTTCATAATAGGCCTGTATGGTGCCGATGTCCCTCCAGTAATTGGCTTCCTTCTTGTTTTCGTCGACAAAAGGATAGGCACTGACCCCGTAGCGGCTGATGGCGCAGGGAATGACATCTTTGCCAAAATCATGATGAGAGCCAAGTTGCTGAGCATCCTCCTTCAGTATTTCCACCAACAAATTTCGATTAAAAATATAGATGCCCATGGAGACCGCGGAATACAATGGATTGTTGGTTCCGGGAGCAGGACATGCGGGCTTTTCAGCGAAGTCTCTAATCCAACCAGAACCGTCCACTGAAACAACCCCAAATCGATGAGCTTCTTCTTTGGGTATTTCAATCGTGCCAATCGTGATGTCGGCATGGGAATTCACATGATGCTCCAACATCCGGGAGTAATTCATTTTGTAAATATGATCGCCTGATAGGACCAGGATATATCGAATCCCATTGATCGAATTGATCGAATACAAATTCTGTCGAACAGCATCCGCGGTCCCGAGGTACCAGTCTTCGCTGATCCTTTTTTGAGGCGAAATAATCTCGATAAATTCATCCAATTCATGAGCAAAGATATTGAACCATCCATGCCGGATATGGTGATGTAAAGACAGTGCTTTATATTGAGTCAGGACCAATATTTTTCGCAAACCGGAGTTGACACAATTACTCAAGGTCACATCAATGATCCGGTAGATTCCGCCAAAGGGCACGGCCGGTTTGGCCCGTTCGCGAGTCAATGGGAAAAGTCTTTCACCCGCTCCGCCCGCCAACAAAATCCCCAAAGTCTGCCGAATAGCCATATGGTTGCCTCCTTCCCATAAAAGCTTTGAGGAACACTTAAGCCAGCTGCGCGTCGTACACTTTCTGATTGCATCGTGAAATGAACCTAGAATTTCATTATAGCATAGAGGTAGACCAGCAATTCCGCGGGCATTATTCTTGAGGAAATGCAAAGCGGAGGTATTGTCGATGATTAGTGGGGGCATGGAGGTTTAATCCAAGATCGGCGCTGGGACTCAGTTTTGGCGTCGTCATCGGCCGGGAGACTGGGCGCATTCTTACGATCCAAATTACTTCCCAAAGTGAGTCTAGTGGATTCGAGGCAAGATGCCGAGAGATTGTCATCCCTTCTCAAAAATAATATCAACCTCCCGCCAATTACTCGCTGGATCTTTCATCTCAACTGCGCGGAAGGAAGCCGGGATTCGAAAAAAAGCAATGCCGTGATTTCTCCTCTTGACAAGGGCTTGGAATTCCTTTACTTTTCTGCGATGTGCCGATTGTTATTTTTGGGCCACGAAGGGGGTGTTATTGTTTGGCAGAGGTCAAATTACAGGAAGGCGAATCCTTGGAAAACGCCCTTCGTCGCTTTAAACGCAAGGTTCAGACGGAGGATATCATCAAGGAAGTGAAGAAACATTCCTTCTATCTGAAGCCGGGCGAGAAAAAACGTGTCAAGCAGGCGTTGGCCCGCAAGCGCAATCGCAAGAAGATGCGCCGGGATTATGATTGAGTAAGCAGGGGAAACCCATAGTCATTAACGGACCTAACCCGACAGGGAATGCTCGGGAAGGCATCACCGGCAGTTAATTCAAGTTCAATCAGTTTTTAAATCGGAGCCCAGAATGGAATACCAGGACAGAATGCTTGTGTGTGTCGATTGCGGTGCTGAATTTGTTTTTACCGCTGGCGAACAGCAGTTTTATGCCAGCAAAAATTTTAAAAATGAACCCAAGCGCTGCAAAGATTGCAAATCCCAGAGAAACCAGGCACAGCACCGCACTCGTGTGGAAACCACCGCGACGTGTGCCTCTTGTGGTAAAGAAACCACCGTGCCCTTCAAGCCTACCCAAGGCCGGCCAGTATTTTGCCGTGATTGTTTCTCAAAAAAGGGTTAGGGTTTGTTTGTTTTATTCTTACGGCAAACAAAAAAAGCCCCGGAACATGTGCGGGGCTTTTTTCTTTGTTGCTGGAACAGGCTACCCAATTCCAAAATTATAAGGTGGCTTGGATGGCAGTGATGATGGCTGCCACAACGATATCGTCCGGTTTGCAGCCACGGGAGAGATCGTTGGCAGGCCTCTTCAATCCCTGCAAGATGGGGCCGATGGCTACAGCTCCGGCCAATCTCTCTGTCAGCTTGTAGGCAATATTTCCTGCCTGAAGATCTGGGAAAATCAGCGTGTTGGCTTTGCCCGCCACCGGACTTCCAGGCGCTTTGCTTGAAGCCACTTTTTCCACCAGTGCCGCGTCTCCCTGCAACTCTCCATCCACCGCCAAATCCGGACGGCGTTCTTTGATTAATCTTGTCGCCTCCAAGACTTTGTCAATCAGAGGATGTTGCGCGCTTCCCTTGGTGGAGAAGGAGAGCATGGCCACGAGCGGTTCCGTATCCAGCAGAACACGGGTATTATCGGCCGTAGCGATGGCGATATCCGCCAGCTGAGGGGCATCCGGACAGGGGACCACACCGCAATCCGCATAGAGCATGCCACCATTCTTTCCAATAGCGGGATTCTTCAGGATCATCAGGAAAAAACTGGAGACGACGGAGAAACCTTCCTTTAAGCCAATACAACGCAGAGCGGCGCGTACTGTTTCCGCCGTGGTATTGAGAGCCCCAGCCACTGAACCATCCACTTCTTCGAAACGGACCATCATGGCGCCGTAATACAAGGGGTCCAACATCTGCTGACGGGCCGCCTCGTATGTCATTCCTTTTTTCTTCATTCGCTCGTGGTAAGCGGCAGCATACTTCCCCAGATTTTCAGATTTAGCGGGGTCCAACACAGCCACATCTTCCAGCTTAAGACCCAAATCCCGCGACCGCTGGCGTATACTTTCTTCTCCGCCCAAAATTACTGGAATTAGAATTTTCTCCGCCATCATTTTTTCCACGGCAATTAACGTGCGGTCATCCCTACCTTCAGGGAAGACCACTTTTTTCCCAGCTTTCTTCGCTCGTTCCTTTAGTGCTTCAATAATCGACAATTTCTCGCTCCTTATTATCCTGAATAATTCTAAATGAACAATTTGCCGTTTGGCGAAGTGATGGCTCCCGCCATTCCATTTCAATACCCAGAGTCTTCCCCTTTCCGCTGAAAAACATTATTAAGCGATAGACGCGTCAAAGGAAGAGGCCCGTCAAGCTTCAAGCGTTAATCCTCAGGTGCCACGACAGAGTGCAGCCTGTCAGTCCATTCGCGATCTCAGCTTCTGACGGCACGGCGCTTTACATCCACGCCCAGCCGCTTTACTTTGGAATTCAAAGTGGAAAGAGGAAGACCCAGCCGGTCCGCGGCTTCTGTCTGACTCCAATTCATGTTTTCTAAAACTTGCAAGATGATTTTTCGCTCGTAATTTTCGGTCATCTCAAAGAGCGTCCGGCCTTCCGTGAGAATAATTTCCTCCACTCTTTCTTGAAAAGCAGGAGCGGCTACATCCGACGGCAACAAATCCACGGAAAGCACGCTCCCCTGGCAAAGAACCACGGCCCGCTCGATGACATGCTCCAATTCACGGACATTCCCAGGCCATTGATAATCCAATAATATTTTCATTACCTCAGCTGAGATATCACAAATCGGCTTATTATTTTCCTGGCAAAATTTTTTACAAAAATGAACCGCCAATAGGGGAATATCTTCTTTCCGGTCTCTTAAGGGGGGGAGTTGGACGGAGATCACATTCAAGCGGTAGTAAAGATCCTCCCTGAATTTCCCCTGTTCAACAAGTTTTTTCAGGTCCACATTCGTGGCGGCTAAGATGCGCGCGTCTACCTTGATGTTCTCAATGCCTCCCAACCGCATGAATTCTTTTTCTTGGATTACCCGCAATAATTTGGCTTGGGTCTCCAGGCTAATCGTGCCGATTTCATCAAAAAAAATCGTCCCCTGGTCCGCCACCTCGAATAATCCTTTTTTGGCGGAGATGGCGCTGGTAAAGGCGCCTTTGACATGTCCAAAAAGCGTGCTTTCCAGAAGGTCAGTGGGGAGGCTGCCGCTGTTGACAGTGACGAAAGGTTTGTCGGCCCGATTACTATTGGTGTGAATTGCTTTGGCGATCAATTCCTTGCCGGTGCCACTTTCCCCCTGAATCAAAACCGTGCTGCGGCTTTGGGCAACCTGGAGGATCAGGTCGAAAATCTTATGCATCTTGTCGCTTTTCCCAATAATATTGGCAAAATTGTAGCGCTCCTTAAGAGCCCGCTTCAACTGCAAATTTTCCCGCTTCAACCTCCGCTGCTCGACGCCATTGCGAATATCCAGCAACAGTTTCTCGTTGTCCCAGGGTTTGGTGATGTAATCCATGGCTCCCGCTTTAATGGCACTCACCGCATTTTCAATGGTGCCGAAAGCGGTAATCATGACGACTGCCGCATCGACGGAAAGCTTCCGCATTTCTTGAAGGACTTCCAGACCATTCTTATCCGGCATCATGACATCGAGCAGAACCAAGTCGAATGGTTCCGCCTCAAATTTTTTCAGTCCTTCAATGCCGTTTTCCGCCAGGGTGACGCGGTAATGGGAATCCATAAGCAGGATTTCCAAATTTTCACGGATTTCGGCTTCATCATCGACAACCAGAATCGATCCTGCGTAATCAGACATTGGCAACTTTCCTTGCGGCGGGAAGTTCGAGGATAAAATGGGTCCCCTGACCCGGTGAGGAATCAACGGCGATTTTCCCGGAATGTTCCTGAATAATTCCATAACTCACGCTAAGGCCCAATCCGGTGCCGCGACCCATCTCTTTGGTGGTGAAGAAGGGATCATATATTTTGTTGAGATTTTCGGGAGCAATTCCCATTCCCGTGTCGGAAATTTCCACTCGAAATACGGAGTCATAGCTGGAAGTCTTGACTGTCAAGGACCCGCCTTCCGGCATGGCATCCTTGGCGTTAATGAACAGGTTTAAAAACACCTGTTGTAGCTTGCCTTGATTGCCAAAGACCTGCGAGAAAGGTGAATCGAATTCTTTCTTCACCTTGACTTTTGCCACTTTAAACTGGTGCTCCAGCAATGATAGGGTATCGGATATAATTGAATGCAATTCGATCGTGCGGAATTCAATTCCGCTGGTCCTGGAAAAATTCAAAAGACTATTGACGATTTCAGAGGCCCGGAAAGATTGTCTGACAATCTTATCCAGTATTTTCCTTCGCGGATCTTCGTCGGGAATCTGTTTGAGCAACATTTGGCTATAACTGGATATTACAGCCAGTGGCGTGTTCACTTCATGCGCCACTCCTGCCGCCAGCAAGCCAATGGAGGTCAGCTTTTCCGATTGGATCAGCTGGTCTTCCATTTGGGCGCGCTCCGTTTTATCATCCAAGATTAAGACCCGGCCCGCCACCTGGCCTGTCTTGCCCAAAAGAGGAGTTAGCGTAATATCAAAAACCAACGATCCCGTTTTCACCCGCACAGGATGTTTGTAGAGCTTTATGAATTGAGAATGGCCCGCCTCAGGATTTCCCATACGATGATGAAGAGCGTCCACCAAATTTTCCGGCAGCACCTCCTCCAGGGACCGACCCAGCACCTCGGCGCGCGAAACTTCAAAAAGCGATTCCATCTTGGAATTCCAGCTTTCAATCCTTTCATCCAGACCAACCACCGTCACCCCGACACTGATCGACTCTAAAATACTTTCGTTGAATTCCTTCAACTCCGCCAACTGCCCGACCTTTTCATGAATGGATTCATAGAGCCGGCTGATTCTCAATGGCGATGGCAACATATCCCGCAATGGTCTGCAACAACTCTACATCTTCACTGGTCAGCAACTCGCCGCGGCTGGTTCTTCCCAAGCCGATAAAAGCAATGGTATTCCCCTTAACCACACACGGGAGGTAGTAGTGAAGATCCAACTGCTTCAGGATTTCCCGGTATTCCGGCGGCTCGGAAACCAGACTCTTAAAATTCTCATAAAATAGATATCCCTTGGCCAGCGCGGGCCGGCGTGGATCCAGGAAACCGCTATCCACATCATGAGGGGATATGTTTAAGCCCAATGATTTTGACAAAACGAATTGATGCGGATTCTTTTCCTCATTCAGAAAGAGCCCAATTTTGTCAACGGAGAGCGTCTGGCTGATTCTCTCCACCACGGTATCGAGCAGCCGGCGCAGGTTGACTTCCGATCCCAGAGTTTTTCCAAACTCGATCAGGGTTCTCCGGTAATCATAACGATCCCGGTAAAAGTACTCATCCACCTTGGATTGAATCCAATTGCGCAATGGCGTAAATAAAAACGCCGCCACAACCAACGAAATGATCACCCAAATGCTGCTCGCTCCCGAGGCCCGGAACACCTCGCTCACGACTCCGATCAGGGCAAAATAAAAACCGACCACCGCCAGGGAAGCCAGGGTAGAGGCGACTCCTCGCTTAAAGATAATGTCGACATCCATCAAGCGGTATTTGATAATGGCCATCCCGAAAGTAATTGGGATGACCACCAAAAAGAGCGCAGAGGCGTCCATCCATGCCGTTGGAGTCACCCCAAACCAGTAAGGGATTGCATAAATCAACAGGAAGGGGAAACTCCCAAAACTCGTCCCCAAGACAATCCAACGCATTTGCTGGCGCAAAGTAAGGCTGACGGAATGATAATAAGTGTGAATTAATGCGAGCGCTCCCAGCCCAAACAGAGCCGCGAAATAAAGGATGTGAACGCGATCAAGAAATATCATCCAGAGCAAGGGAGCGTTTATAAAATTGAGCTGTTGGTGATAAAAGAGAACCTGTACGCCCAGCAGGAAGGTCCCCGGGATATAAAGAAGAGAAGCAAACCGCGGAAAGCGTTTCAAGACTCCTTTGTAACGGGGAAAGATTAAGCAGAAGTGAAGAAAGAGCGGTGGCAGCAATATAAAACTGATCTCATCCAACCAATAGATGGTCTTGTCAAACGCATTCAGTTTGCCCGTAAAGGAATAGGCAATTAAAACAAAGGCGGTAAGACAAATGGAATAAAAATGAAGAGCTCGCCGTGCTTGCCAACGACGGAGAAAAATGAAGACTCCAATAAAAAGATAAGCAAATCCGACAAATTCCAGAAAGCGTTTTAATCGGAGCTTATTGTCTTGGGGAGCAACTATTAGGGTGGTTTCAATTCTTGCATTCTCACGAAGCAATGAATATTTGGCCTTTGACCAGATCCCGACACTGCGAAGATGGAAATCCACATCGCTTGCTTTGTGGACCGGCTTTCCATCAATGGCTAGAAGAAAATCACCCCGGCTGATTCCTGCTCGATCCCCCGGACTGTCCTCCTCGATCAGAATTGCCTTTACTCCTTGAGCCGTAGCAATCCAACCGCAACCATCTGTAGGCCTTACATATTTTCCCTGCTGAGATGCATTAATAATTCCAAAAACCGTCAGGGTGGCGGTGATTAAGACAATAATTAAAGTTTTAAATGTAAATCGAGCCGCCATTTTTTCACCCAAGAGGTAGAAACTTCAAAAAAAATAAAAAGCAAATCAAGGACCAATTCCCAAGCGATTTGGCCTTTAAATAATGCATTAATATCATGTAACTTAGCAGGAATCTTTTCTAATTTTGTCCACTAATCCATAGCCAAATCCCAAGAATTTGACGCTGCAAATACGAAATTGTGTATCGACTACAAAAAATGGTATTCCCGTGGATACATTATGGATGCATCTCAGAAATATCTAATGGACAAAAACGACCCTTATGGCATTTTTGTGTATCTTCGCTAGTCCAAATAACCGATCCTAAGCAATCCCGAGCTGTTGCGTCTGATTCAGGAACAAAAACAATCACAGGTTTCTCTTGCCATTTATTTTGAAGATTGCGTTTGGCCAAAATAAAGCTACACCTGCAAATAATCTCTTCTTCTCATAATGGGACGGTCTTGTATATCAATGGGAATCCTCCAAATTTAAAAAGCGCAAAGAGAACTTCTCCATCGACGCTTCGGCATTGAGGCCCGCATCCGTCTGACAGCGCAACAAAAAATCCAATCCACATTTCGACGCTTTTTACGTGGGAACACAACAAGTCACTGACGGAAAAAGAGCGGAGGACAACTGCCGGACACACTCTCTGCCCAGTTCATATATTGGCCGGGAATGGTGCATCCTACTACTCACGCCGGGCCACATTCTTTTTGGTCCCAAGAATGGCAGTTGATAATTTGGCGATTAAAATAGAAGACGGAGTCCACCATGAACCGACTTGAGGGATTGCGCAAAGACAACTCGTCGCAAAGCCAAAGAATCGGCATATTGTGTTGCCCGATCCGTGAAGAGATTGCGCATTTCTAATTGGGCTTCAAGTCTGCCCGGGAGAAATCGACCGACGTATGGGATGACTTGAGCTATCATTAATCCCATGCGAGGTGAAGTGCTTTCAAATATCTCCTGGTACGGATCAATTACAGTGAGGGACGGACTGGAAATCCAGCGGTATGTAACCCCGAGGCGCGTACCCCAACTCGGCATTTCAGAAGTCAGTCGAGCAGTCAAGACATGGAAGTAAGCGGGACGAAAATATTGTGTAACGCCTTCAAGCTGTAGGCCCCCTCCATAGGTGTAGCCAATAGTTCCACTCAAAAAATCGTAAAATACCCTTTGATATGCAAGCCGCACTCCCTTTTGGTTAAATAGTCTGAAGTTATTATTCAGACTCTCCAAAGCTGTCTGGGCACGAAAGCGATCAGCATAAAAGGCCGCACTGAGGGATGATTTTTTATCAATGGTCTGGGTTGACGCAAATTCAGAATGCGCTACCTGGGGCAATCCCAAATAAGAGCTGTTCGTTAGTTCCTGATGGAAAGGGGACGAAAAAACCATGTTCTCTCCATCGGGCAATTCTAATGTCCGATTCATCCTGGGCAACGAATTTGTATGCAAAAAATGGGTTTTGTTCCCAATAAAAGGCCGGCTTTCCAAACCCCATCGGGGCATCAAACGGCGCCCTTTGACCTCTTGAGCATTGGTTCCCTGGAATTCCAGGCCGTAGATAATGGAGAGTAGATTCGAAAGATGGATTTCATCCTGAAAATCAAAACTGTAAACGTTCAATTCTTGGAGGTGGCCATCGATGATTGGAGAAACCACGGAGACAAACGGCAATTTTCCAAAGCTGGCGCGTAATGAGGGATGATGACCTTGGATTCCCTTCAACCGAATCATGGCATCAAATTCGGCAAATCCTGCATCTGAAGCGACCCCAGCCACTGTTACAGAAGTGGAGGCACTAACATCCCGAACAAAGGCGAATTCCGTAAACATTCCCCCCGTGCCCGACAAGTATGGATCAGCGGCATAGGCAGTAGTGTAAATATTCAACACGCCGCGAATCTCATTGGATGTCAGGGGAGGGTTATGCAGTTCCAAACTGGCATCCGCCCTCCCAACTTCCGTATTGCCAGAATCCAACATTCGCAAAACCGGACGCTGGGATGCAGCGGAACGAAGGACAGACTCGATTTCCTCATGGACCGGCTCATAATTGGCATTTCGAACATTGGGATTCGAAGGAGAGGGATAGAGACTCTCCAAAATGAGAGATAGCTCCGCAATTCGCCCTGAAAAGATGCGAATGCCAGATCTGATCAGGGGAATGTAGGCTGAAGCGTTGACTCGGAGGGAATACACTCCGGGAAGAAGGTTGGAAATTTCAAATTTCCCTTCCCAATTAGTGACGGCCGATTTCTGCAATCTTGTATTGAATCGGCCCTCCATCAAGGTGACCATCACGCCCGCCAAGGGATTGCCGGTGGTGGCATCACGAATGATGCCGCTGAGTCCTCCCCCCGAGGCACGACAATCGAGTGGTGAAAGCGCTGATATGGAAGAGAGGAGAACAAGGAATATCACAGTTCTTGTGAATATCCGCATAATTTTCTTCCTCATCCTAGACGCGTAGTCTACGGATCATTGGTTTGATGATACGCGAATCATGGGATGTGTATTTTCAGATGATGGAAAGCCAGGGGAATTTTCATTTGAAATCATCCTGCTCAACTTAAACCGGAGATCCCAAGCTTCCCCCCAAAAAGTCGATTAGCAATGTTCCCCCAAAAAAACCAGGGGGGTTGGCAGCAAACCAGTGTGAGATAAAATCCCAAAAATTACTGACGAACTTCGAAGCGCGCAATTTGAGAAAGGCTCTTCTGAGCCAAATTGTCAGTTACGTTGACAACCAAGCTATACCGCCCAGGTTCAAATTCAGCCAGTGGGAGTAATTTTTCAATGGTCATCTGCTGAGAGGCCCCCGATAAAACTTCCTTGTCTTCCGCAAAGCGAGAGATTTCCTTGTCCCCCGATTTCAGCACATATTCGACATTGGCTGAGGGTTTATTGGTTTTTTGATCCAAGCTCAAGTTGTAAACTTGGAAGTAAATGCCCATGATGTTGCTTTTATTAAAGACAGAGGGCTCTTTGGTGTTTGGGAACACCTTTGATCCCCCAATCACAAATTGCCCCGCCGCTACCTGTTTCAGCGACAGTTTCTCAATCCGATCCGCCAGGATGATCGAGCTGGTAGAAAGCTTGTCATCCGGGAATTTGGGGACATTGAATCCTTTGTAAACCGTGCCGGCATTGCCGCTGTTGAGATCTTTTAAAACCAATTCCAACTTATAAAGGCCCGACATCAATGGCAATTGTTTTTGATAACGGGAAGAGCGCTCCAGAGTCTGCTTGAATAACGATTCTGGCGAATCCACTGTCACTACATCTTCAAAGACCTGGACCTGACGGCCAGTGATCGTAGAGATCCGCCCATAAATATTGACAACCGCTCGCTCAATTCCCTCTTTACTTTGGAACGTCAAATCCTTGTGCTGAAGTTGAATGGTAATGGGCGTCAAAATAGTGGTATCCGTAATCTTCAAGAAATCGACCCGGTAATCGAAAGGAAGCAGATTGTAGGAAAGCTTGGTGTTTACCACCGTTTCCAAATCTTTGAATTTAACTTCAGGCGGTCTAAAAATTGCCGCATATTGGGCCAGCCGGTCAAATTGCTTAGCATTGGGTTGACCGTTCAGATCGGCAAAACCTCTTCCAAGCCGGGTCCCATCTGTCCTTGTAAAACGGTCAGATTTGCTTGACAGTCCCATTTCTTCCAAGGCCGTCAAGCCGGCTCCAGGCACCATGAGCAGCGCATCTTTTTCAGATGGATCCATCGTCAGCCGGTACTCTCCACTCATGGTGGTGTCGACAAACTCCAGAATTACTTCATTGCCCAGACTCTCACCTGGCAGATACCGGTACCGCCATGTTTCGAATGGGAACGTGGAAGTGCTTCCACCCCCCTCTTCCATGGGACGTTCATAAGTGCCGCCACTGGGGTGAGCTTCAATCTGATCAGGAGGTCCCCAAGTAATATAGATCCGGCCACGGTCCGTCTTCCACCCGGGCATCCCGGAAGCAAAACGTTCATTGGCATAAGCAATTCTTCGATAATGCTCGTCCTTGAACTCATTTTCCAATGTGTCTGGGGAGGGATCACGGCGCAACCAGAATTGTTCAATGAACTGGTAACGCTCCTCATCGGTAGTCAGCCGTTTAAAAGCAGCTCTTTCCTCATCGGTAATAATGTAAGCCACATCCGCCTCGAGCCACTTTTTGAGGTACCGATCGGAAGTTTCATTCCTCAACGATTTTTCCCGTTCTTTCGAGTCTTTCTTTTGCCCTAAAGAGACAAGATTGAAAGTGGAAAAAGCCAGGGCAACTACTAATATAAGAAAACTAATTCTACGCATTTTGTCCATAAAACACCTTTTTGACAACGGTTCTACTCCAAGGAGAAGATTGACCATCCAAAATTATAGAATAATCCCGAGGCAAGTCAATATCTAAAAAGCACACCTCATCCGATTCAATTTATCATTTTCCATAAATAATTAATGATGCAAAAACAAAGGTGCAAGTTGCCATATTTACAACATGTGGCATTTGAGTAGCCCCGCAGAAATGGACGAGACTACCTTCACCAGGTTTCATGGCTGAGGATCCTCTGTATGTCCAGAGCCAATGGGGTCCAATTATAAGTGAGAGACCTAAACCTATTGGCGCAAAATTGGCATCACTTGGGGCTGTTCATCCTTCAACTGGCGGATTCTCCGAATCGCTCGTATGCTCCAGCCATGTCGGCGCTTTCGGCTCTGATAGCGGTCACACAAGCGCCCCGCCAAATTGTTCCCAACCATGAACAATTCACACTAATCTGTGGTCTCTCACTTTTATTCGCACGCGATCCAATGATTGGAATGGAATTGTTTTCCCTTAACGGGTAAAATAAGCTGGTTTGTCTGGTTTACAGCAATGGCTGGCCTTTTCTGAAGGACGGTTTTATCGCAATGGAGCAAACGGGTCCAAATTGCAATTGACTTTTTGACTGGACATCATTGGTTATTTCGCCAAAATATCGCCAAAATGATGAAACATTCTCCTTCTCTATTGCGTATATGGTTCATGAAGGTGGGAGCCTTTTCTTTGATGGCAGTCATATTTTTTTTCCTGACAGTGTGATTGGGAGAGACCATGAGCAAAACGAAAAAGTACGTCTTTATTGGCATTGGAATTGTAGTGATTGCCGGAGGAACTTTTTTTGGTATGAAATACCGGGAGAGGGGAATTGTCACGGTTCAAAGCGGGAAGGTTTCCAAGATAGACCAACTCGTGCAAACCGTCACGGCCACAGGTGAGATTAAGCCCCTGAAGTACATCAACATCACTGCCACCTCTTATGGAAGAATCATAGAGATCCCAGTCAAAGAGGGAGATCGGGTAAAAAAGGGTCAGCTTTTGCTAAAGCAAGAAGCGGCCCAGCCGGTAGCTCAACTGAACAATGTGCAAGCTGGCCTACAACAATCTATTGACAATGCCGCCGGCATGGAAGCCGCCTATGGATCAGCCAAGGCCACCTGCGAGGCAGTCCAGGCAGATCTCAACCGGACCAAAGCCGATTTTGAAAAGGCCCAGCTGGATTTCAACCGTTACGAAGGGCTGTTGAAAGAAGGGATTGTCTCCAAATCGCAATATGATCAGTATCGCGCCGGCCTGGAGGTTGCCCGGGCCACCGTTGAATCGGCCAAGGCCAGGGTTTTGCAGGCACAGGCCGACTTGAACCGGGCCAATAAAATGTGGATTGCCTCCCGAAGCAGTGTCAATCAGCAAAAAGCCATGGTCGCCCAAATTCAAGACCAGGTGGATAAAACTCAATACCTGGCTCCACTCGATGCCATTGTCACCAACCTTCCCGTCCGGGCGGGTGAATCAGCCGTCGTCGGCATCCAAAATGCCCAGGGGAGCGGTTTATTAACCTTGGCTGACCTTTCCGTGATTACAGCGGAAGTTCGGGTGGATGAAACCGACATCAACAATGTCAAGTTGGATCAGGAGGCCGAAATCACCATCGATGCCATTCCTAATAAAGTGTTCAAAGGAAAAGTGACAGAAGTGGGCACCACCGCTATGACTCGCTCCGGAGTGGCCGCCGGAACCAGCAATTCGAGCACAACCAGCCAGGAAGCTAAAGACTTCAAAGTGGTGGTGACGATTACCAATCCTTCTGATGAACTTCGGCCAGGCCTTTCCACTACCGCTAAAATCACCACGGCTATCCGCAACAACGTACTGGCAATCCCCATTCAGGCCTTGACCATCCGCGAAGTGGATCAGGACAAGGATGCCAAGAAGAGCGCTTCAGGCAGCCCCACGACCGCCCAAGCCGCTACGACCAAAGAAGCCGCTAAATCAGCAAAACCAAACAGCCCATCTTCCTCCGCAGACAAGAAAAAGAAGAAAGAAGAACAGGGCGTCTTCATCATTCAGGCTGGGGTGGCAAAATTCGTGCCGGTCAAAACCGGGATTACGGGTCAGACCGATATTGAAGTCGCCTCCGGCTTGAAAGAGGGAGATGAAATTATCACGGGAAGCTACAAAACGTTACGCACGATTCAAACCGATGCGAAGGTGAAAGTTGATAACAAAGCCATCAACAAGGAAGACCAAAAGGATAACAAGTAATCATCAAGATTCCTAAGTAGACCGGGGATCTACGGATGCTTGAGCTAAGACTGTCGTTGATCTTCTTTTTAGGTTTTCTGTTTTATAAATATCTCCGAGGGAATCATAACCATGTCAACTAGTCCCAATACTCCCGAATCGAATGGAATTCTGATCAGGACCGATAATCTCTGGAAGAGCTATGAAATGGGGACGGAAAAAATCCATGCCTTGGCCGGAGTTTCTTTTATTGTCCAGAAGAACGAGTATTTGGCCATCATGGGGCCTTCCGGTTCCGGAAAATCCACCTTGATGAACCTAATTGGATGCCTAGACACCCCATCTCAAGGTCAATATTGGATCAACGATCGGTTGGTCAGCGAAATGAATGATGATGAATTGGCCTATATTCGAAACAAAGAAATTGGTTTTGTGTTTCAAACCTTTAACTTGCTGGCCAGAGCCACGGCACTCCACAATGTCGAATTGCCATTGATTTACAACGGCACTCCCGCACATGAACGCATTGAAAAGGCCAAGCAGGCACTGAGAATGGTGGAATTAGATCAACGCATGATGCACAAACCCAACGAATTGTCGGGCGGCCAGAGGCAAAGGGTTGCCATTGCCCGTGCGCTGGTCAACAATCCTTCTATTATCCTGGCAGATGAGCCGACAGGGAACTTGGATTCTCAAACCGGCGTAGAAATCATGAGTTTGTTTGAGAAACTGCATGAAAGAGGGAACACCATTATTTTAGTCACTCATGAACACGATGTGGCTGCTCATGCTCACCGGATTATCCATATCCGGGATGGAAAGATTTATTCTGATGAAACCGTAATTAAATAGATCAATTCTGCATTTTGTGAGGCGGCTGGCCAAAAGTCGTGCAGGCCGGCCTTCTCACGGGATGGAATTTATTGCGACAAGCCAGGCATCCTCAACTCGCCTCATTTTTCCCTTCCTCTTTTTCCTTGACGAATGACGTCCCGCTCTCTAATCTGCCTCTGCAGGCAATGCCTGTTTAGAGGCAGATTTTTGTCTGGGAGGTTCCTTAGAAATGTCCAAGCAGTGCCCGCTCTGTGACCAGCGAAAAGCAAAGCGATATTGTCCCGCGAAGCTTGAATTGATCTGCACCATATGCTGCGGATCCAAGAGGGAGGTGGAAATTGATTGCCCCTCCGGCTGTGTTTACTTGCAAGCAGGCCGAGAACACGAGAAAGAAAGAAACTCTTCCTCCGACCATTTACAATTAAAGGACCCTCGTTTTTCTGATCGCAAGTTTGTAGAGAGCCTGTCCCCCGCGATTACGGTGATTGATCGGACCATTCTGGAGGTCCGAGATCATTTCCCTGAGATGACTGATGCCGATCTGCGGGAAGCACTGGAATCATTGATCAAGACTTATGAAACTCAAATGAAGGGGATTTATTACGACTTCAATCCTTCCGGGCCAATCTCCCGGGAGATCTTCTTGGCCATAAAGCAGCTTGTGGATGCCCCGCTGGAGAACAGTGGAGCCTCTGGAAGAAAGCTGCGGACTGATGTAGTGCTTGATAGCCTAAAGTTCAATTCGGAAATATTGGAAGCAACTATACTGCCGCGCCCCAAATCCCGCGCCTTTTTGGATGATCTTCAGAAATTTTTCGTTGAATCTCCTGTTCAGAAGGACGAGTCACGGATCATTCTTCCGTAAACTTAGTCTATTCGTTAAGCATCTTCGTTGACACTATCCGCTCCGGCCTGAATTTCCTCGATGATTCGCTGCAAACCCTCCAGCGGATCTGTCGCGGCGGTGATCGGCCTGCCCACGACCAAATAGTCCGCCCCGGCGGCAAAGGCGGCAGACGGAGTGGCAATGCGGTTCTGATCGTTGATATTGCCACCCGCCGGTCGAATTCCAGGGGTCACCAATACCATTTCAGGCCCGAGCAGGGACCGCAATCCCGCAACCTCCTGAGGAGAAGCCACGAGTCCCTTCAATCCTGACTGTTTTGCCAATAAGCCCAAATGGTTGACCTGCTCTGAGACCTGTGAGCCAATCCCCACTTCTCTTAGATCGTCTTCTCCCAGACTAGTTAATACAGTGACACCCAGCAAGGTCAAACCAGCCCCCCCCGCCATTCTCAAGGACTCCGCCGCGGCTCTCATCATCTTGCTTCCGCCATGGGCATGCAGAGTCAGCATGGAAATACCCATGGAACAGGCCACTCCAACGGCTTTCGCGACAGTATTAGGGATGTCGTGAAATTTCAAATCCAGAAAAATCCGCTCATCCAAGCGGAGAATCTCACGAACTAATTCGGGACCCTCAGCCGTAAAGAGCTGACTGCCCACCTTGAAAAACCCGACTTTTCCACGTAGCGCCCGAACCAGATTCATGGCGTGTTGCTTGTTATCCACATCCAAGGCCACAATGATTCTTTCCCCAGGTTTCATCCCTATTCCTCCTCCATCACAGCTCCACAATTGCCACTCTGATGGAATATACCTTAATTGCCACTCTCCATCCATGGTTTTTTCCATTATGCCCGAGGATATCTTCAGAGGCCCCATTTCCGGAGGTTCCAGTTGCCACGGGAGTATGGAGCCGTCCCATTTCAACGGGCCGATTTCCTGGCTGCCACCTACAGCCACAGTCGCGAGTTCCCCTTTTTGTGTTCCTCGTCTATTCCCTGATATACTCCCTTCAGGAGGGGGACGCTCGAAGTGACGCGGCCGCCAACTCAAGAGGATGGAAATGGGATGATGGAGGCGGCCTGCCCTCAGGCCGTCTGAACAGGTTTGGCAAACCCAGGCGGGGCGTGGGCAGCCCGCCTCCATCCACGCCAATTTCTGAGGAGCCGCAAATGCCAGCACGCCTGACTCAAAAAGATGTTGAAGATCGGCCCTGACCGGCAGGTGCGGCTCGCCGCGCTGTCCGCCTGTGCAAAGCAAAGCTGACACGGGCGGCGCTTTCGGCGAAAGCGCCGCCCGTAGGCACAGTTGGCTTAGCTGACGCCGCTCATAATTTTTCCATTACTTACCGCGATTTTCCAAGGAGAATGGCAGCCAATGCCTGAGATTTCCAATTTGATCGGTACCGAAGCCCTTCAATTCATCCGCGTCACCATTCATGATGCGGGAGGAAACGAAGTCTTCTTCCTGGCTTATACCGATGAAAGCGGGAAAATAACCGAAGTGGTCCCATTGGCTCGCGGCAACGATTCTGCCGTCCCGGCGCTAATGCAAGTGGCGCGCCAGGGCGATGTCATACTTCACAACCATCCTTCCAGTCTGCTCACTCCATCGGCGGCAGATGTCAATCTCGCTTCGGAATATGGCAACAAGGGAGTTGGCTTTTACATTCTCAATAACACGGCAGACCAGGTTTACGTGGTGGTGGCTGCTTTTCTCCGGGAAAAAGTCTCCCTGTTAGATCCCGCGGAATTGCTGAGTCTGCTGGCTGCACAGGGAGTATTGGCGCGCAATTTAAAGGGATTCGAATCGCGGCCCGAGCAACTGCGGATGGTGGAAGCCGTTGCTGACGCTTTCAATCTCCCCGGCTTGGCATTAGTTGAAGCGGGGACGGGGACGGGAAAAAGCTTGAGTTATCTGATCCCCGCTATTTATTGGGCGGCGCGCAACAAGGAGCGAGTGGCCATATCCACCAACACCATCAATCTGCAGGAACAGCTGATTTTCAAGGATATTCCCTTCCTGCAGAGCGTTCTGCCAGTTCCCTTCAAGGCCGTCCTGGTCAAAGGGCGACACAATTACATCTGCCTCCAAAAAGTCGACCTCCTCCAAAAGGAAGGGGAACACCTGATTGAAACTGAAGAGCGGGCCGAGTTGAAAATCATCTGCGATTGGGCTGCTCGAACCTCTGACGGCAGCCGCGCCGATTTGGGAATACTCCCACGAGCTAGCACCTGGGAAAAAGTGGAATGCGACAGCGACCAATGCACTCGCATCAAATGTCCATTTTACAGCCGCTGTTTTTTCTATCGGGCCAGACGGGAAGCTTCAGCGGCTCAGTTGTTAATCGTCAATCATCACCTGCTGTTTTCTGATCTCGCCATCCGTGGGGAGACCGGTAATTTCCGGGATACCGCCCTGCTTCCAGCCTATTCGCGTGTAATTTTGGACGAAGCTCACAATGTGGAGGACGTGGCCACGGAATATTTTGGCGAGCAGGTGTCGCGAGCGGGTTTCCTGCGCCTATTGGCCCGTTGTTATGCGCTCAAGGAAAAAGAAAAAATTCGCGAGAGGGGATTTCTTCCTTTTTTGCTGGTGAAATTGAGGAGTGTGGATTCCCGCGTCAACTTTACCGATCTTACCCGCATCCATGATCACGTCACCACTATTTTGATTCCCCAGCGGGAAAACCTGGCATTTCTGGCCGATCAATTTTTTGGTGAACTGACCGCCTACTTTGAAAAACTCGATCCTCAGCAGCGGCAGGAAAAAAAAGTGCGTTTCACGCCTCAGTTGCGGAAGCGCGAGGATTGGACCACAACGGTTCTCACTTCCGTCCGGCAGCTGATCCAAGAAATCCGTGATTATTTTCTGCAACTTTCCACCCTGGAAAAATGGCTGGCGGCTTTTCCGGAAGAGGTCCAAGAAGAACTCTCCATGCAGATCGTGGAATTGGAATCGTTATTAAACCGACTGGAAAACTCGGCGCTGATTCTCGCATCCGTGTTCGACAATTCGGAAGATGGGATGGTCCGCTGGGCTGAGTGTCAAAGCGGAAAGAGCGGCAAGAACCTCATCCTGAGACGGGCTCCATTGGAAGTGGCTGAATTGTTGCGTACCCGAGTTTTCAGCCAATTCCCCACGGTCGTGCTCACAAGTGCCACCCTCACCACGGAATCTAGTTTTCATTACATCAAGCATCGACTGGGACTCGACGCCTACCAGCCTCCCCGTTTGGCCGAGTTGCACCTTCCTTCATCCTTCAATTACCGGAAGCAGGTGATTCTCGGCATTCTTAGTTCGCTGCCAACGCCGGATGATCCGGGCTTTGCCAGCGAGTTGAGCCGCGTTGTATTGAAATCAATTTCGGCTTCCCAGGGCCGCGCCTTGATTTTATTCACTTCATATTCTCTGCTTCAAAAAGTACATCAGGAATTGGCGGAGACCCTCCGGGCGATGAACATACGGCCCTTGCGGCAGGGAGAGGCCCCGCGGCATCGCCTCACTCAAACTTTCAAGGAAGACAAGGCCAGCGTCTTGTTTGCTACAGACAGTTTCTGGGAAGGGGTGGATGTGGCGGGTGAGGCTTTGGAAAACGTGATTCTGACAAAACTGCCGTTCAGCGTTCCACGCGAACCGATCATCCAGGCGCGCATCGAGGCCATCGAACAGAGAGGAGGCAATCCTTTTTTGGAATACTCAGTCCCACAAGCGGTCATAAAATTCAAACAGGGTTTCGGCCGTTTGATTCGCAGTAAAACTGACCGAGGCTCCATCATGATTTTCGACCGCAGGATCCTCGAAAAATCCTATGGAAAGATTTTTCTCCACTCTCTGCCGGAATGCCGATCCATCATGGGAGGAGAGGAAAAAGTCTTCACCGCGGTCCAACAGTTCTTCCAGGCATCCGATGGAAAATGACTCACCGTGCGCGATCCGCCCGGAGGCGCCGTGCCCCCACGCGCTCTCAGCCATCCGTCCGCGGGAGGGGGATCCCGCCTCCAACTTCACGGATTCCTTTCAGAGCCCGATGAACAATGGACTGCCCCGGATCGAATCTCAACCGGAAACGGCCAGCATTTCCTGGATTGCTCCCTGAAATTCGGCTACTTGAAAGGGTTTGGCCAGAATGCGGTCGACTCCGGAATGTTTGGCCTTTTCTTCGTCCAAGCTGCTCCCCCAGCCCGTCATTAAGAGCACCTTGGTGGACGGCACGGCGGATTTCACGGCAGCGGCCACTTCCCAGCCGCTCATCTCCGGCATTCCCAAATCCGTGATGACAAAATCCGGATGCTGGCTGTAGAAAAGCTCCAAACCCGTTTTTCCATTTGCGGCGGTAAAAACATGATGACCTTGTCCCGCCAGAATTTCCTCTAAAACTTCCCGGATCAAAGGCTCGTCATCCACAACCAGAAAAGCCAACGGTGAGTGCGCCGGAACCTGTGCTGCCTCCGCGCGGGAAGAAGGCGCGAGAAGTGGGACAGCCGTCCCGCTGTAAACCGGCAAGCAGATTTGCACCTCAGTGCCCTGTCCCACCTCGCTGTGAACCTCAATCGTCCCCTGATGGCGGGTAATAATTCCATAGGCTACGCTCAAGCCCAATCCTTTTCCCTCCCCGATCTTGGTTGTGAAAAAAGGATCAAAGACTCGCTGCCGGATTTCTTCGCTCATTCCAATCCCGGTATCGACAAAGCTCACCTCCACTTTCGAGCTATCTGCCAAGCGGGCTCCAATTTTCAGAGTACCGCCGTGCACCATGGCCTCAAAAGCATTGAGCAAGACAATAGTGAATACTTCACGCAAGTCCGAGACATCGCCCGCCACGACGGGCAGCGGTTCCAACTCTTTCTCGATGGAGTATTTCACCCCATCCCGTTGAGCATGGTCTTTCCATTGAGACCGGGTGATGGTCAGCGTTTCCTCGATTAACTGGAGGATGTCCACGGGGCCAAGAGCTTGATTGGCCCGTTGCTGCGTAAAATCCTGCAATCGGCGGACAGTGGAAGCTCCCTCCAAGGCGGCACTCTCAATTGCTTCCAATCCGCGCAAGGATGCCGGATCTTGATCTCGCGCTTTGAGAAGCTGCGCTTTCCCGAGGATCACCGCGAGCATATTATTAAAGTCGTGCGCCACCCCTACCGACATTTCCCCCAGGGCTCGCAGCTTTTCAGAGCGAACCAAGTGTTCTTGCGTCTCCTTCAAATCGGCATAAGATTTTTCCAGTTGAGAATACAGGTACGCATTATTTAATGCGGTCCCCAAGCTGTTGGCCACGGTCGCCAGAAATTCGATTTGCTCCGGAGAAAAGCCGTCCACTTGCTGACTGCCCAAATTCAAAGTCCCCAGACACACATCTCCAGCCACAATAGGGATGGATGCCGCGGATTGAATTCCCTGGGTCACTAGATAAGGGGAAGGCGAACGGTTGGTGTCTTCTACCGATGAATTGTAAAAGGGTTTTCGAGTCTCCCAGGCGATTTTCATCACCGTTTCCCGCGCGGGGATCTCCCGTTCCGTGGGCCAATCCGCACTTTTTTCATCCGTGTACACTTTGCGGATCAAAAAGCTGTCTGATTCCGGACGATAAATGGCCAGACTGGCCTTTTCAAATCGGATGACTCTTTTCAACTGAATGATCATCCGCTGGAACAATTCATCCAAGTCGAGGGTCAGGGTGGCCGCGCGGGTGATTTCATTCACCACCATCAACCGGGTAGCTCTCTCCTCCGTCTCCTGCAACAGACGGGCATTGCGGATGGCAATGGCCGCCTGATCGGAAATGTTCTGCAGGAATTCGACATCATCTGGATCATAACGATGCTTCTGACGAAAATTCCAGAGCACCAAGATTCCCGAGGCGTGATCTCCTTCCAACAGCGGAATCCCAAGCCAGGAGAGGGCGGTCCGCGGAGGCGGAAACCCACACAGCTCCTCGAAAACCCGGTCGTACTCTTCCTGGATTAGGAGGGGTTTGTGGTTTTTCACGCAGTAAGAGGCCAATTCATCCTCGGCCAGGGGAGGCGGCATCGCTTCGCGACAGCCCTCGGCATAGGAGCATTTCACCTCCAAAATACTGCTCCCCTTTTCCTTGAGGGCGATTAGGAAGTGTTCACAAGGGACCAATTGTGTGATTTGATGGTAGATCAATTCAAAAAGGTTTTGTAGATTGATTTCAGCGTTGATCGATTGGCTGAGCCGGTTCAGGGTTTGCAGTACACGGGCCTTTCGCCGCACCATGGCATAGAGCATGGCATTATGCGCCGAGGTGGCCAGGGAATCCGCCAAAGCTTCCAGGGCCGCAACATCTTGGACGTTCAGGGCATCCACTCTTTCGCTTTCCAGGTTGATAATTCCCAGCCGATTTTGGGAACGGGAAAAAGGGAGACTGAGCTGAAGCCGGGCGCCGGGGTGCAAAGCTCCCTCAAGCTGAATTTCCTCGCGGGAATTTTTTCTCAACGACAATTGTCCGCGGACAAACGCCTCGCAAAGAGCCGAGGATTCGGAGAGTTGGAAATCATCCGGCGCTTTGGAGTAAGGGTGCGAGTCCGCAAGAGCACACAACTCGAGCCGATTTTGGCTAGTGCAACGGTAGACGCTGACATGATCCAGGGAAAAATGTTCTCGCAAAAGGCAGGCAAATTCCCGGAACAGCTCATCCAGGTCCAAATGCATTGCCAGGGTTTGACTGATATGATGAATGGCAGCCAGGTGTTTAGATCGCATAATCAATGAATCACCTTGAACCTTGAAACTTCCTTCCCCGCGGATTGTCCGTTATTAGGGTCTGTGTATAAAGTGCATTTTTTTTAGGATGCTTTAGCCCGCCAAGGTGGGTTAGCTCGAAGAGTGTAACGCATCGGGGAGGCCGAATCCAACACCTGAGGGGTTACGAGCGCGTGACTGCTGTCACCATGCGCTAACCAGTCCTACAAAAACATTCCGCGCGGATTGTCCGCTATTAGTGCGCGCAAATAAAATGGCGGTATGAAATGGACCAATGGGATGGACCGCGAGGTACTAAGGTGCGGAAAAAACCATCTCCCCGTCAGCCGCGGCGGGCCGCCCTCTCCCCGCTTCGCAAGGCGAGGGCAGCGGGCTTCGTTTTCTTGATCCACGGGCTTGTTCCCGTTTCGCATCAATTATCCGCACGCCCGTTATTATATTCACGGAATCTTGCTCCAAAAGATTCTCGCCATGCCCGCGTTCTCCCACCCGGCCGAATCAATACTCGTCCATTTTCCGGGAAGCCAAGCTTGTTCGGAGATTTTCCAGCAAAGGGGCTGAAATTTTCATGCCCTTCTGAAGATAGGCCAAAAGGAGTGAACCCACCAGCGGATGGAACCGGGGTTTGGCCACGGAGGCCGCGGGATATTGCTCCAGAATCTCCTCGCGAAATGCCGCCCAGACTCGCTTGCGGTTCTGAAACACCCCTCCCGTCGCGGATACGGAAGGTTTTCCTTTTTCCAATCCGAGTCTTCGAATCACGGCGCATCCCAGTCGTCCTAAAGCTGAACCGGCATCTTGCAAGATCAACCGGGCGATATCATCTCCTGCATCGTCCGCCTGTTCTACCAATTGGCTCATCGAGGCGATTTTAATCCTCGGAAATTGTTCGCTATAAATCAGAGGAGGGATCTCGGCAACCGTATTTATAGCCAGATATTCCAGGACCAATGGGGTCAGAAGTGTTTCAGGCCCCATTCCGTCCGCACACCGCCCTACGGCAGTCAAGGCCTGCCGGCCGATTTCATAAGCGCTGCCGGGATCGCCCAAGAGATATCCCCAACCTCCGGCCCGGGCCGTCTCGGATGCGGCATTCATTCCGAAGGCTATGGATCCGGTTCCCGCAATGACAACCACTCCCACCGCTTTCGGCACGGCGCCCGCGAGGGCATTCATCGCATCGATGTCGACGCGAACTAGCTTCAGATGGAATTGATCTTCCAGCGCGTCTTTGTAAATCGCGGCGGCGGGAGATTTGGCATGGCCAATTCCCGTTACTCCAAAGAAGGCCGATTCCATGACCGTGCACTCCAGTAGTCCGGCATTCTTCAACAACGTTCGGACCAATTGTCGTAAGACAAACCGGACATGCCGGATGGCCCGGTCGTCGTTCAAGTGAGCGCAAGGGCCCGCTTTGCCGAGAGCCAGGACTTTCCCCTCAGAATCGGCCAAAATCCCTTTGGTGGAGCTTCCCCCACCATCGATTCCAACGAAATATTTCATAGAGAAACCACCGGAGTTTCAGCTCAATTACAAAAACCAAACCGAGTTTACGATACTTCGATTGTTTTTTTCCTTCAACTGAAAAGGGGGGGTAATTCAAAGGAGTAGTGATAAAAATGAAATCCAAGGGGGACATCAGATCCGTTTAAACGCCCGGAGAATGGCATTTTTCTCGTAGCGCAGCACGATGGGACGCCCATGCGGACAAGTCGCCGGGTATTGAGTCTTCATTAATTGCTCAATGAGCCATTTCATTTTTTGCTGATCCAGCCGCGTATTTACCTTGATTGCGGCATGACAGGAGATGGAGGCGGCAATCTTTTCGCGCAATTTGGCCAGACTGATCTCCTGAGATTCTTTTTCGAGACCTTCCAACAATTCCTCCAGGAGCTGTTGCACATCACCCGCGGCAAGGTCGGCCGGAGCCGACTTGATGGCAACGGTCTTTTTCCCGAAGGGTTCCACCTCAAACCCGCAAGAAAAGAGCTCGGGCGTAATATTTTCCAAAATTACCTGTTGACGAGGGGAAAGCTCCACGATGATCGGCAGCAACAATCGTTGGCTTTCCACCTTCCCGCTGGAACGCTGCCGAAGAACTTTTTCGAACAGTATCCGCTCGTGGGCGACATGCTGGTCAATGATCAAGAGGGCGCCTTGATCGGCCGCCACGATAAAGCTATTGTCAATTTGTCCCAGAGGAACGATTTCTCCGGACTCTTCAATAGCAGCGCCCGAGGCAGAAGACAAAACCCCACCGCCTGATCCAGCGAGGGAAGAGCTCCCCAGCGGAATCGCTTCCACATCTTGGGAGGTAATATAAAGTTGCTCTTCTGCGTTGAAGGGCAATCGTCCCGGAGAAGAGAGCGGGGAGGGAGGACGCAAAGTCAAAGGGGGCATCTCCAAATTCGCCGCCCCCTTCTCAACCGCGACTTCGTTCATCGACCCTGATTCGTTTCCCGCTGGTACGGAATTCACGGCACTCAGGGGAGAGATAATTTCCGGCATATCAAAAGGTGAACTAGACGCGGAGGATGCCGTCTTGCCGCGCTGAGCGGGAAACGGGGCCTGGCCCCGCGCTTCCAACAAGCCTTTACGCACGGTGTCGCGCAAAAAATCGTGCGTGAGCGACTGCCGCCGAAAACGGACTTCCGTTTTGGAGGGATGAACATTGACATCAACCTCCCGGAAGGGCATCTCTAGAAAAATCAGCACTATCGGGAACATGTCTCCCGGCAGAATATTCCGGTATGCCTCAGAAATCGCATGCAACAGGATTCGATCCCGAACCAACCGGCGATTGACAAAAAAACTCATCGAATTGCGATTGAGCTTTTGGATCGAAGGATTCGAGACAAATCCATGCACCCGCAACCATCCCTGTTCCGTGCGGGCTTCCCCGGATTCCCCTTCTTCATCCTGAGAAAAAATAGGCAGGCGGGCGTCTACAGCGATCAGGTTCTTGAGTAATTCTCCACCAAAAACTTGAAACACCCGGTCGCGCGGCTCCTGGACCGCCTGGAAATGAAACAGCTCTGAACCGGCGCTTTTCAATTGAAAGCTGATTTCCGGATGCGCCAGGGCATAGTGAGTAACCGCATTAACGATGTGGCTGAGTTCCGTGCTTTCCGATTTTAGGAATTTTTTCCGGGCTGGAATATTATAAAAAAGGTCTCTAACCGTGAAAGTCGTGCCACGCGAACGGGCGATTTCTTTGACGCCCGTCATTTTTGCTCCTTGAATCTCCACGCTGGTTCCCACCGCGCTGGATTCATGACGCGTGTCCAGGAAAACTCGAGACACACTGGCGATGCTGGGCAAAGCCTCGCCACGAAATCCCAGGGTGGCAATTTCCATCAGATCGTCGGAACGGTGCAGCTTGCTGGTGGCATGCCTTTCAAAAGCCAGCAGCGCGTCATCGGGAGACATCCCCTCCCCGTCATCCTCCACCTGGATCAATCGCTTGCCCCCCGCCGCAACTTCCACCTCAATCCGGGTGGCGCCTGCATCCAGAGAATTCTCAAGCAGTTCCTTGACGACCGATGCAGGACGTTCCACCACTTCGCCCGCGGCAATTTTGTTGGCCAAAGCGTCCGGCAGGACACGAATCTTGGACATGAGGACGATCCCAGGAAAAAATAGCCGCCGCGGTCGCGATAAACGGAGGGAGACCTTCGCCTGAAATGGCAAATTGGACCCACGTCCGTGGAAACCATCGCGGCAACATATTGAGCGGAGCAAAAATTATTCTGAATCCAGGCCCAAGACAGAAAGACCCAGTTCGTCCAGTTGTTTCTTATTGACTGGAGTGGGGCATTCCGCCATCTCATCGCGGCCTCGCGCGGTCTTCGGGAATGCAATGACATCCCGGATGGAATTGCCACCCGCCAACAACATGACAATCCGATCCAAACCCAGAGCTATTCCTCCATGCGGAGGAGTACCATACTCCAATGACTCCAGGAAAAAGCCAAAACGAAGGTTAGTTTCCTCTTCCGTGAATCCCAGCGCCTGAAAGACTTTGGCCTGAACATCCTGACGATGAGTCCGGATGGAACCGCCGCCGATTTCCATGCCGTTCAACACAACGTCATAGGCCTTGGCCCTCACCGATGCTGGCGCATCCAAAAGCTTTTCGAAATCTTCCTCCAGCGGAGAGGTGAAGGGGTGGTGCATTGCTACATGCCGCCGTTCCGTCACATCGTATTCAAACATGGGGAAGTCCGTAATCCAGACAAACCGGTAAGCGTTGGTGTCGATTAATTTTTCCTGTTTCCCCATCTGCAACCGCACGGCGCCAAGCGATTCAGCCACTACTTTTCGCGGTCCGGCAACGATCAGGATTAAGCCGCCGGATTTGGCTTGGGCCATCGCAATCATCTCCCGGCACTTGGATTCCCCAATATTTTTAATGAGCGGGGATTGGGGCTCAGGCTCCGTGAGCTTCAAATATCCCAGAGTGTTGGCTCCAAACACGCGGGCCACGGCGGTTAGATCATCCAGCTGTTTGCGCGAATACCCAGCGCATCCTGGAACGCAAATTCCTTTGATCTGTCCTCCCCCATCGAGAGCATTTTTAAAAGGCAAAAAATCGGTATCCTGGAACAGAGAGGAGAAATCGATGAACTCGAGGCCGAAACGCAGATCGGGCTTATCGGAGCCGTACTTTTCCATCGCCTGGTGATAAGAGAGGCGCGGGAAAGGCGTCTCAATTGGAATTCCGGCCACTGAAAAAATATCAGACAACAGCGGCTCCACCAGTCGGAAGATGGTCTCGGGCCGGGCAAATGACATCTCTATATCAATTTGAGTAAACTCAGGTTGACGATCGGCGCGCAAATCTTCATCGCGAAAACAACGCACAATTTGGAAATATCGGTCCATGCCGCTGATCATGAGCAACTGTTTGAAAATCTGCGGCGACTGCGGCAACGCATAAAACGAACCCGGCTGCAGACGCGAAGGAACCAAATAGTCCCGTGCCCCCTCGGGAGTCGACTTAGTCAGAACAGGAGTCTCAATTTCATAAAATCCCTGTGCGTCCATGAACCGGCGGACCGAGGCAGCTACCTGATGACGGAGCCGGAGGTTCCTGGTCATACAGGGGCGTCGCAAATCCAGATACCGGTATTTCAAGCGGGTATCTTCCGCGGTGGTCAGTTCATCTTCCAGCGGGAAAGGGGGAGTCTTGGCTTCATTCAGCACAAAAAGCTCCGAGACCATAACTTCCACTTCCCCCGTGGCAATGGAGGAATTCACGGTCTGAGCATCCCGCTCGATCACCCGGCCGCGAACGGCAATCACGTATTCAGAACGCAAATCCTTCGCTTTGCCATGAGATTCCGCTGAGTGGTCCGGATTGAACAGGATTTGGGTGATGCCTTCCCTGTCGCGAAGATCGATGAAAATCAAGTGCCCCATATCCCGGCGCCGGGCCACCCATCCCATAAGCACCACATCCTTGCCGGAGTCAGTTATTCGCAACTGGCCGCAATTGTGCGTTCTTTCCAATTCACCGAGAGAATCTAATGCCAAGGGAGTTCTCCATTCATAATTAAAGTCAAAGGCAATCCATTGCTTTGTCTGGTCCAATTCATTGGCCTGAAAGAAGGGATTCACTCAAAAGGGAAAATTGAGAAAATCCTCTTCCGATAAAATCATCTGCGTGCTATCGGCCATACGCTTGAGTGGATAGGATCCGGAAGCGAGTTCGTGTTCCCCCAAGATTAATACGTGAGTCGCTTTCAGTTTGTTGGCCAATCGCATGGCACTCTTCAAACTGCGGGTTTCAAAATCCAACGCACAACTCACTCCCTTCCGTCGCAGCGTTTTGGCCAGGAGCGTCGCTTTTTGGAATGCGGCTTCACCCAGAGGGGCTAGAAAAATTTTTGGCCCCGTTGCTTCGGCCGATGGTTGGAGAGGCTCCAAAAGATGAATTAATCGCTCCAAGCCCAAGGCAAATCCAAATCCCTTAGCAGGGGGGCCGCCGATCGCTTCGGAAAGACCGTCATAGCGCCCTCCACCAATCAAAGTATTCTGTGCACCCAACGATTCTGAGGTAATTTCGAAAGTCGTGCGGCGATAATAATCCAACCCCCGCACCAAACGCGGAACAACCTGATAATTTATGCCACGCTGGTCCAAATACCCAAGAAATTGGCGAAAGTGGGCGGCGCAATCCGGATCCAGAAAATCGGCGATGGAGGGAAGCGAGCCAATCACCGGCTGACAGCTTTCCACCTTGCAATCCAGCACGCGGAGAGGATTGGTCTGGCTGCGCCGCTGACAATCTTGACAGAGCTGGCCTTTCTTCGCTTCCAGCGCGCGGCGCAATTCCTCCAGAAAGACCGGCCGGCATTGGGGGCACCCAATTGAATTCACCAGGAAGGACAGATCATGAATTCCCAGTTGCCCCAAAAAAAGCTGCAGCATTTCCAGCACTTCCGCCTCGATGGCCGGATGGTCGGATCCCAACACCTCCGCGCCGATTTGATGGAATTGCCGGTAACGCCCTTTTTGAGGCCTTTCCCGCCGAAACATCGGTCCCAAATAATATAACTTGAGAATCCTTCCTTCCTGAACCAGGTTGTGCTCGATATATGAACGGACCACGGGGGCGGTCCCTTCAGGCCGCAGCGTCAGCGACTTATCGTCCCGGTCCTCAAACGTGTACATCTCTTTTGAGACGATATCCGTTTCTTCCCCCACTCCCCGCGCAAACAGCTCCGTTTGCTCAAAAATGGGGGTGCGGATTTCCGCAAATTGGTAAAGTGAGAAAATTTCGCGCGCCAATGCCTCCACCCGATTCCAAAGTCCGGTCTCCGGCGGCAAGATGTCACGCGTCCCTTTTATGGCCTTAATCGTCATGTCTCCCCTAACCCAACCTCATAAAAAATGACAAAGTTATCACAAAGAAACCCTCAGCGTCAAACCAGACTGGATGCCGCAAGAAAATGACAAACGGACTTTGTTGAGGGTGGGTGCCCTCGCCGTAAAGGGAATTTCTGTAGAGCCATGGAATGATGCGGCAATTACATCTGGATTCAAGGTTAGTTGCCAAACGTCGCACCCATAATTGAATAGACTCGAAATTAATCCCGGGCAATGGAATAATGGTTGAGAGAGGAGAGAGCAAATGAACACAAACTCAGCGGATCGATTGCCAATTTATTATGCCGCGGCGTGTCAGACGAATTTGCCCCATCCATCGAAGCGCTCGGAAATGGCAGTCAATACGAGCCGCATGAGGGAAATGATCGATCACGCGGTCATTGGGTACGCTCCCTTATTTCCCATCAAGCTGGTGGTCTTCCCCGAATTCTCCCATTCCGCGCCGATTTATCTCACGTCCAACGAACTTCTCGAAAAACTGGCCGTGCCAATCCCAAATGAGCACACGCAAAAACTCCACGAGAAGGCCAAAGAGTTCGACCTTTATATCCAGAGTGGAAGCATGTTGGAGGCGGACCCGGCCTGGCCTAAAATGGTTTTCAACACCACTTGCCTGATCGGGCCGTCAGGGATTCTCTACAAATACCGCAAAGTCAATCCCTGGATTCCCTGGGAGGTGTGCGCCAGCCCCCACGATCTCGAAGGGTATCAGGATGAATTTTTTCCCGTCGCCTGCACGCCGATTGGCAAAATTGGCGTCGCCATTTGTTATGACTGGCTTTTCCCTGAAGTGCTGCGGCAATTGACCGCCAATGGCGCGGAAATTCTCATTCGAGTTTCCGCTTATATGGATCCTTTCGGCACAACCGATCCGATGGATTGGTGGACGGTGGTCAACCGTTGCCGGGCTCTTGAAAATATGGCTTATGTGGTCGCGGCCAACCAGGGCGCGAGTTTGAGGAACTATCCTCCATTTTCCTGGCCGGGTGGCAGCATGATTGTCGACTATGATGGCCGGATCCTTTCGCAGGCTTCTCCCGGGCCAGGCGAACGAATTGTGGTCGGTCCGCTCAATATCGACGCATTGCGGCAGGAACGCCAGGCACGGCGCGCTCACCAACCTCTGGCCCATCTTCGGACTGAATGCTATCCAATCTATCAAAATCCTTTTTATCCGAAAGGGCAGTTGAGCGGACGGGAAAATGTAACCGTCGATGATCAGGAAGCCTTGATTGAATTCAGCAAGAGAAAAATAGGCTGGTTGGGCAAGGCCGAATCCTCCACGGCCCCAGCCATTTCACCCCTCTTGAACCGGCAAAAAAACAAGCGTCAATCGGAGAGACAGGTCGGAAATAAAAGGAATTTATAAATCCCATATTTGTCCCCCCCCCACTTGGCGTATTTTGGGTTGGAGAGAGAGGGAACTTAAGAATAAATTGAAAGCAACCGATGGGTTTGTACCCTCCCGTCAAAGCACCGGTCAATTGACGCAATCCAAGCACCGCTGTAACGAAAAAACTGCTCGAATTTTATTCCTCACCCCTTCTTGGAAATCCCCTTCGTTGCCGGTGATGAAGACTTTTCCGGTACATGAAGGCCTGCCACCACTTGATCAAACAGCGCCTGGCGGCTTCCTTTCTTCGTCTTCCCTTCCTCGCCATGCCTGAAATTTTGTTCGTGATAACAGGTTTGGCAGCGCACCTTGACAATCTCACCATTCACCATGCTTACAATGTAATGATTCATGATCAGTCTGCAGCGCGTGCAATAGTCATCGACCAAATCACCCAATCGGTATTCGCCATCTGACATAGGACGCCCCCCAAAAAGTCGAAATTCTTCATATTTTAATGCCATTCTGTCACAGGACATATGGAAAAACAAAACTCCAGCTCTTCAGGGAGTGTGATTCAAAGTGCGACGGGATAGAAAGTATGCCAAGGGATGGAATGCACGGGAGGGCGAGCCTCCCGGCGAGCCATTTGTGTGTGCCATCTCTACCCAGACGGGTTCGGCAGGCGGAGTCCGCCCAAGCAGGAGCCTCACCCTCCCGGCTATCGCTCAGTTCAGCCGATCAAGGCAACTTGGTTCACCCTGTCGCACTTTAAATTACACCCGTGCATCTATTGACCGGCTGCCGGCTAAATTGATCAATGGAATTATCGATAGTCGATCAATTTCTCCCTTAATTACTTGAATTGCCCTAGCCGCTGATCTAGAGTTTGCCTGTTCAGCCCCCGGCTATGGATTTTCGGGGATTTTAGAGTGGCCTCCTCGACAGGAGTTGATTATGAATTTCTTAATGCCCGTTTGCCGTTTTTTTTTGAATTTGTTGGGTGTTGTTGTAATCTTGAGCCTTACCTGTTCCATAGGCCACGCTCAGCTTTTCGATATCAGTGAACAGGATGAATTACAACTAGGGGCCGAAGCAGCCAAGACCGTGGAAAAGCAACAGTCTATCCTTCAAGATAAATCCGTCGGCGCTTACGTGAACCATGTCGGACAAAAACTGGCCCAGAGCTGCAATCGAAACCAGTTGAAATATTCCTTCAAAGTTGTCAACACCCCGGAGATTAATGCATTCGCCCTTCCCGGCGGTTTTGTCTATGTCAACCGGGGCCTTGGAAGCAGCCGACAATGAGGGTGAGTTGGCCGGAGTGTTGGGTCACGAAATCGGCCATGTCGTGGCCCGCCATAGCGTTCACCAGATGAAGAAGGCCATGATGACCAATATGGGATTGGGCGCTTTAGGTATGCTGCTTGGGAACAAGTCGGGGTTGGCCGCAATGATGACCAAGATTGGCGCACAACTCGGCGCCAATGCGGCCATGATGAAATTCAGCCGTGACGATGAACGTCAGGCGGATCAATTGGGGCTGCAAAATCTCTATGCGGCGGGCTACAATCCTGATGGGATGTTGACCTTTTTTGAAAAGCTGGAAAAACAAAACAAATCAAATCTTTTCCGCGCACCCGAATCCGGCCGAGCGGGTAGAAAATGTCTCCAGACAAATGAAGGAACTTCCCAAACGTTCCAACGCAATCGTCTCTTCTAATGATTTTAAAAATATGAAAAAAAAGTTGTCCCAGCTCCCCGCAGCTCCCAAGCCAGTAACCGCCAAAGCAGAGCCTTGAACATTTCTTCGAGTTACTACTTATTCGAGCGGTAAATGGCTGAAGTTAAAACTTGGGAATTTTTCCGCCCAAATCATCAATTTTCCCGCAATCATAAATCCTGAAAAAACATATACGAGGTTGTCACTGACTTCACAAATGCGGCGCAAAATCCATTAACCCCCGCCGATTTGTAACTCATAACTTTGCTTACCAAAAGTTAAAAAAGAACCATTAACCTATTTGACAAATGAAATGCCCGCATAAGAATAAGTCAGAGGCTTGAAATTGACTTTAACTTGCAATGGGTTGGAAATGAGAGGGAGCATTTTCTGATTTTTCCTAATTGAGATTGGCGCTTAAAATCATGAAGATATCAAAATCGATTGTGGCCGCTTTTCTTTTGTTAGTGATGAACAGCGCCTATTTGTGGCCTCTGGCTGAACCAACCCTTTTTTATGTGGCCAATGTGATTCTTCACCTTCTGCTCGGTGGGGGGCTGACTGTTGCGGCATTTTACTACCTTCCCATGATTTTCCGGAGCGGGTCGATTTTCTCTAAAATCGGTCTGTTGATCTTTTTGCTGAGTGCCTTTGCTGGCATAGGTTTGATGGTTTTTGGAAATATCTACGCCACTCGATTCGTATTAATGGGCCACATTGGATTGGCCTTTGCGTCCGTGGCGTGTTTCGTTTTGGTGGTCTATTCGCTCCGAATGCGGGAAAGATCGGGAACGGAAATTCAAAAGCTCTGGAAGACCTCACTCGTCACAGTATTTATTCTT
Source organism: uncultured Acidobacteriota bacterium (assembly GCA_963803155.1). Lineage (GTDB taxonomy): Bacteria > Acidobacteriota > Terriglobia > Versatilivoradales > Versatilivoraceae > CAWDMN01. The sequence continues at coordinate 64,621 of CAWDMN010000070.1, read as the reverse complement.
GTACTCTTTCCAGCTGGGATGGTGGGTTATCGTCATTTTTTCCCTGGCAAGTGGGACCGTATCACCAATCCCGCAATGCCGCCCTTTAGCATGGATCAGGAAGGCGATGGAGCCGCGAGCCCTTTCTTCCCCTCCTCTGCCACTACCACTACGGGTAAGGTTATTCCCTCCAATTTCTTCATGACCTCCGAGACCTGTAAGAGTTGCCATGCGGATATCTACAAGCAGTGGAACTCTTCGATGCATCATTTTTCTTCATTCAATAACCAATGGTATCGGAAGTCGATTGAATATATGCAAGACGTGGTGGGAACGAAACCCTCCAAATGGTGCGCGGGCTGCCATGATCACGCCGTTTTTTTCAACGGGAAATTCGACACACCCATTAAACAAATGATCCATACCCCGGAAGCACAGGCGGGATTGGCCTGCACCTCCTGCCATTCTATCGTGCAGGTTCGGAGCAGCATGGGCAATGGAAATTTTATCATTGAATATCCTCCCATGCATGATCTGGCCACCAGCAACAACTGGTTCATCAAGGCCGCCCACGATTTTTTGACCCGCGTTGATCCCGGCCCGCATCGCCGGGTCTTCATGAAACCTTTCCACCGTCAGGATGGCGCTGAAATGTGCTCAGCCTGCCACAAGGTTCATCTGGACGTGCCGGTCAATGCTTACCGCTGGTTCCGCGGATTCAACGAGTACGACAACTGGCAGGCCAGTGGCGTTTCGGGACAGGGTGGGCGGTCTTTTTACTACCCGAAACAGCCCATGCGCTGCGTTGACTGCCACATGCCGCAAGTCCCTTCGAAAGATATGGGCAATGTGGACGGCATGATTCACTCGCACCGGTTTGCTGCCGCGAACACAGCAGTTCCCACCGCCAATGGTGACGGGGAGCAACTGGAGGCCGCCACTAATTTCCTGAAGAACGGCCAAGTCACGGTGGACATTTTTGCCGTCAGCACAGAAGCTCCCGTCGATTTGGCGCAACTTTCGGCTGCAAAAAGCCGGCAAGAAGGACCGCGACTTTCGAGCACCTTTGCCGTCGGCGAGGAATCTGAAATGTTTGGAGCGCCTGGTTATCTGACCGATGTTCCCGTGGAAATCGCCGCTCCCATTGACCGCGCCGGCATTTCTGTCCGCCGGGGAGATTCCTTGCGTGTGGACGCCGTGGTACGAACGCGCACGGTTGGTCACTTCTTCCCGGCCGGAACCGTGGATGCATTTGACGTCTGGCTGGAATTGCAGGCCATGGATAATTTGGGAAAGACTGTCTTCTGGAGTGGGAAAGTGGAACAGGATGGCAAGGGTCCTGTGGAGCCAGGGGCGCACATGTATCGCTCGTATATGTTGGATGGGCATGGAAATTTCATCAACAAACGCAACGCCTGGTCTTCGCGGTCGACTCTTTATGTCCGGCTGATTCCTCCCGGCGCCGCCGATACTGTCCGTTTCCGTCTGCAAATTCCCAAGGATTGCGGAGATCGGTTGATTCTCAAAGCCCGGTTGAATTACCGGAAATTCAGTTGGTGGAATACACAGTGGGCTTTTGCGGGGATACGGAATCCCCTGCAAACCAACTTCGCCCTCTCCAAAGATTATGACGATGGAAATTGGGCTTTTACCGGAAACCTCGAAGATGTCTCGGCTAAGGACAAAGTGATCCCAAATCTGCCAATCGTTGTGATGGCCGAAGACACGAAGGAAATCAAGATCGTTGACAGCAAAGCTCCCAAGCCGGTATTGAAATCAAAGTATGAAAAGGAAGATTCATTGCGCTGGAATGACTATGGAATCGGGCTTTTGCTCCAGGGCGATTTGCGCGCGGCGGAGTCGGCCTTCCTGCATGTCACCGAAATTGATCCCAGTTATGCGGATGGCTGGGTCAATGTGGCGCGAGTCCGCGTTCAGGAAGGCAACATCCCTGGCGCGCAACAAGTGCTCAAAAAGGCTCTGGCCTTGGCGCCTGATTTAGCCAAGGCGCATTTCTTCTATGCCATGGCTTTGAAGACCCAGGGAAAATATGACGAAGCTTTGGGGCACTTGGAAAAGGCAGTCGCCCGCTACCCTCGCGACCGAGTGTTCCTCAATCAAGAAGGGCGGCTGCTCTTTCTGAAACGTCAATACCAACCGGCTATTGACCGATTCCGTCAAACATTGAAAATTGATCCCGAAGATTTGCAGGCCCATTATAATTTGATGCTTTGCTACCAGGGACTGGGAAACCAGGAAATGGCTGAACGGGAGAAAAAATTATATCTTCGATTCAAAGCGGATGAATCGGCCCAGGAAATTACCGGCCCGGTCCGTCTAAAACACCCTGAAGCCAATAATGAACGGCAGCCGATCCATGAACATGGGTCCGTTCCTTTGGACGAAGCTGTGCTGAGAGCCGCCAAATATTGACCCAAGCGGCTCTCTTTCCGTTTAATCTGTAAATATAGTAACGGTCGTTCTGAAATCAGTACGAAAAGGGACCAAGCACTTGGATCGAGAAAACGAAAATCCGCTGCCCTCGCCCCGCGAAACGGGGAGAGGGCGGTCCGCGGCCGCGGACCGGGTGAGGGGCCGCTCTGGAAGCGGATTCACAGGCCCTTTATCCATTCGCCTAGGCGAATCCCCCCACGGAACGAGGAGACGGCTTTTCCCGCACTCTAAATATTTGCGGCCGATTCCTTTTCTCAATTCGTACCGGTATTTTATTTGTGCGTACTATGTGTGCACCGCTGCCCACACGCTTCGGATTTTCGGAGGACATGGTCCGATGGAATGAACCAGATGGGGCAAATGCCGTCATAACTTGCCTCCGATCTAAAACGCACCAGCTTTTTAAGGTTATAGGGAAGGTTGTGGATTCGACATCTTGAGATTCAGGCTCATTAAAGAATGAGATCGTCGCCACAAAGGTGAGTGTGAAATCGAGACCAAACCATTTTCAAAGTGCCTTCGGCCCTATGCGGAGCACCCTCCACGGATGATCATGAAACGAAGCTTGGCGCTCTTTTGTTTTTTTCTTCTGATGGGCGGGGTCGGTTGGTGGGCGGGTCTTCTTTCGACACCCGCCACATCTCCGGCCAACTCTTTTCCCGTTCAGTTCACCGATATCACCCGGCAAGCCGGGATAACCTTTAAACACAACAATGGCGCGTTTGGAAAAAAATATCTTCCCGAAACCATGGGCGCCGGATGCGCCTTCCTGGACTACAACAACGATGGCTGGCCCGACATCCTTCTGATCAATGGGATGGATTTCCCCGGACACAAGCGCCAGATTTCCCTCCCCGCGCTTTATCGGAACAACCGCAATGGAACCTTTACCGATGTGACCCGGGAAGCTGGTCTGGCCGTTGAGTCCTATGGAAATGGCGTGGCAATTGGCGATTATGACAATGACGGATTCGAGGACATTTTTATCAGCGCCCTGGGACCAAGCCGGCTCTTCCGAAATCTGGGAAATGGAAAATTTCAAGAGGTCACACAGAAAGCCGGATTGAACCTGAACGAGTACAGCACCAGTTGTGCTTGGCTGGATTACGACCGGGACGGCTACCTGGATCTCTTTGTCTGCAATTACGTCCAATGGTCCGCCGAAGGGGACCTCTATTGCACTTTGGACGGAAGAGCCAAATCTTACTGTACTCCCGAATCGTACAAAGGAGTGTCGAGCCATCTTTATCGAAATCTCCACAATGGGACATTCCAGGATGTCACCAAAGCTGCCGGACTATGGGATCCGACCAGCAAGTCGCTGGGAGTCGTCGTCTCCGATTTTAATCGGGATGGCTGGCCCGATCTATTGATTGCCAACGACACTCAGCCCAATAAGCTCTATATCAACAACCGCAACGGCACGTTTTCCGAGAAGGGTGTGACCGCGGGAGTGGCTTTCAGCGAAGAAGGAACCGCGCGCGGCGCCATGGGAGTGGATGCGGCCGATTACGACGGATCCGGTTATCCCAGCCTATTGATTGGCAATTTCTCCAATCAGATGCTGAACCTTTACCATAACGAAGGGAATGGACTCTTTATTGACGAGGCCCCCTCTTCTTCGGTCGGACAGGCCAGTCTGTTAACTCTCGCGTTTGGATGTTTCTTTTTCGATTTCGACCTCGACGGCCTCCCGGATATGTTCGTTGCCAACGGCCACGTTGACGATGATATCAACCGGGTGCAAAAAAGGGTGACCTTCGCTCAACCCCCCTTGCTTTTTCTTAATCGCGGTGACCGGCAATTTGAAGAGGTGTCCTTAAAGACGGGGAATTCACTGGCTATCCCCAAAGTGGCTCGAGGCGCGGCTTTCGCCGACATCGACCAGGATGGAGATCCGGATCTTTTGCTCACCACCAACGGCGGCCCCGCTTATCTCTACCGCAATGATGGGGGCAACCGGAACCATCATCTCGCCATTAAGACGATCGGCGTGAAGAGCAACCGCTCTGGCATTGGCGCCGTCGTCCGACTCAAATATCCAGACCAATCCATTCACTGGCAAATGGTCAAGAGCGGCGGCAGCTATTGCTCTCAAAGCCAACTGCCTCTGATTTTCGGGCTGGGCAATTTCGATCGAGTCCTGGAAATTCAAATTGAGTGGCCCAGCGGCCGGATTGATCGCTGGGGAGTGACTCGGGCCAATCAGATCCTGCGGGCACGGGAAGGAGGCGGGATTGAACCGGTGCCTCTCGCAAAGCGAACCAGCTAATCATGATCCCTTGGCGGTTTCCCGCGTTTCACCCCCTCGGCCTTCCCCACACAGCCAACATGGAGGCGGGATGCCCTTATCCCGCTCTTTGCTTTGCGCCAGAGGGCATAGTGCCTCCTATCCCGCTCTTCGCACCGCGCCATGAAGACTCGGGGGCTTCATGTAATTTGGAAGCTATGCTCCAAAGGGACTGCTTTCAGTGGCAAAATAAAAGGATTAGATCGTGGGACTACACATTCTTGGAAGGAGATTTTCTTTTGATGCTCTGATGGTCAGGCTTTTTCAGGCGGGGATTCCTGAAAATAGGGAAGCTGTTCCACCTGCGGACGTTGGAGATTTTTGCGGCGCTCCTGGATCAATCCGGCTTCCAGCAAGGTCTTCACGGCATTGCTATGTTCAATGCCCAAAATTCTAGAGATATCGCGCACCGCCACATTTTGATGGAAAAAAAGAGAGCAAATGGCTACCCGCTGTCGACTCTTGGCATCCAGCGATTCCAGGTCCGGAGGCAGTTCATAAGGGTTTCCGGTCGGTTTGAAATCATCCCGTGACGGGGGAACAGGTGGCGGCATGCGGCGACTCCTAAATACTCCTTGATAATGGTAATCCCGATTGAACCGATTCCGCTTTTTCTATCGGCGTCATTCCACGATTACTTTAATTTCTTGGCCGTTTTTTGTTGTCCCGAATTAATCATCGACAAAGTCCGGCTTCGAAGGCCGCGGCCCGTCTTTTAATTTGCTAATTTTTGATTCCATTCCGCCTTGATGGATGAAACTTTGTCTCGTTGCCTCCCGGGGCCTCCCTGCCTGGCTTCACATTCTGATGCCAGATGATACGGAGGGCGAATCAACATTCCCTTCTCATAAGAAAATTCCGATTATAGGGCTCTTTTTCAAAAAGCGACGCCTGCTTTGGCGGAGCATTTGAAAGTAGATGCACCAAGAGGGTTCCTGCCACTTAGTATCCCGCATAAACAATTATCACTAGAAAAAATATTCTAGACTGAAAAGGCTTCTCGTGCAATTGGTTCTGTGCAATTGTTTCTTGACAGGCAAAATGGTTGCCTTTAATATAGGAGGGTTTTTTAGGGCCGTTAGCTCAGGAGGTAGAGCATCTGCCTTTTAAGCAGAGGGTCGCTGGTTCGAGTCCAGCACGGCTCACCACCCCCTTGAAGCGCCTCTGGAGCCTGCCGGACTGCTTACCTCAAGCTACGGTTAATCTCCCCTGAAGTGCTCAAGCCTAATTTGTCCCGTTCGTCTAGCCCGGCCTAGGACATCGCCCTTTCACGGCGGCAACAGGGGTTCGAATCCCCTACGGGACGCCATAAAATCAATCACTTACAAAAATATTTCTTCAAACTCAAGATAGCTTACGTAAGTTCCGTTGTGAAGGTGATGATCAATTTGATCGCCTCCAAACCACAACTGAACGTCTTGCCGCCGAACGTTGTTTTGTCGTTAATTTGCTAATTAGTAAATGAAAATCCCACAATTCTGACACGGAGATCTTATATTGTATGTAGAGATGAAAAAGGAGAAGGAAAATGGCAACCTCATCATCAGCGTATGGAAGAGATTACAAAAGCAAGAATGAGGTTTTGAAAGATTGGAACTTAGAGAAAGACTTCCAGTATCACGAAATGCTAAAGGAAGCATATGTCAACAAGGATGATTGCCCGAAGGGAGAACATCAATTCAGAGACATGGGCGACAGGAACGTCATGCTAATCAATGTAACTTAAAGGAGAATTTTTATTCAATGACTCTGATGATTTACACTAAAACCTAACATTTCGTTTGGCCCTCATTTTGGGGGCAAGTCAATATCTATTACGACAACCCATATTTAAGTGAAAGTCCTAAACTTAGTTGAAAAAGGAGCATGACCTCGCTTAAAACAGAGGTGAATTACCCGGCAAGGTAGACACCAAGAATAAGGAGATCATGCATGGGACAGAGAGTAATTCGGACCGGAAAAAGAATCAAGGGCAAAGAGGGCAGAAAAAAGAGACAACGAATTGAAGAAGAAGTTAGGATTTTGGACAGTCGGTTTGAACTGATCCAGATGTTGATCCCTCTGGGCTTGAAAGCTGTGGAAGAAGAATTGCAGCAAGAAGTAGAACAGCGGGTTGGCCGCGGAGCCAGCCGGAGTCCAGAGAATCGGCGCTGGGGAAGAAACCCAGGGTCGGTTTATTTGGGAGATCAGAAAGTTCGGCTCGAAGTGCCTCGGGTAAGAAATGTCGCGGTTCGACAAGAAGTTCCGTTGGAGAGTTATCAAGCCTTTCGAAAGACGAAGGTATTAGATCATCAGGTTTTGAACCGGGTGATCCGGGGGATTAGCCAGCGGCAATATGAGCAGGCAGCCCTCTGTGTGCCAGAAACGTTTGGGATCAAAAAGAGCAGTGTGTCCCGACATTTCATCCGAACGACGGCCCGAAAGCTGGAAACGTTTTTGACTCGGGATTTGAGCCAGCACGACATTGTGGCGATTTTCATCGACGGGAAGCGACTGGCAGAAACTGACATGATCGTGGCATTGGGGATTACGCTCGAAGGGCAAAAGATCCTGCTGGGTTTTGTGGAAGCCAGTACGGAAAACCAACGAGTGTCCCAAGACTTTATTCAGCAACTGCTGGACCGAGGACTGAAGACCGAACAGGAAATTCTGTTCATCATCGATGGAGCCAAAGGGCTGTATAAAGGGATCAAGGCAAAGCTGGCAGAGAAAGCCTTGATTCAACGCTGCCAATGGCACAAACGGGAAAATGTAGTCAGTTATTTGAGCCGGGAACAAGCAAAACGATTCCGGCAGAAAATGCAGACAGCCTATCAGCAGCCCAGTTATGAAAAGGCGAAAGAAGCCTTGGACCGAATCGCCAAAGAACTGCGACTGATCAATGGTTCCGCAGTGGATAGCCTGAAAGAAGGATTAGAAGAAACTTTGACTCTGCATCGGTTGGGATTATTTGAAGAATTAGGGACCAGTTTTAAAACCACCAATTGCATTGAGAATGTGAACCGGCAATTGGAGCGTTTGACGCATCGAGTCAGTTACTGGAAGAACAGCGATCAGCGTCAGCGTTGGATAGCCACGTCGTTGCTGGAAATTGAGCCCGGGCTAAGAAAGGTGAAAGGCTTTCGTCATTTAAAAGCCCTTCGCAGATCAATGAAAAAGGAAAACCTAACGAAATTGGTTCAGCCCGCAGCTTGAAGGTTATGCTCATTTTCAACTAAAAAAGGGATTGACCCATATTTAAAGGAGGTAACTATTATGATATTCAGAAGAGTCGGTACTGGGCCTGGCTTTTATTGGAGAACTCCATTTGGAGATCTCGAAAGGTTAAAGAGGCAAATGGATTTGCTTAACGAGGGGATTTTAGGGGGCGCAATGAGAGAGCCTTCAGCCGGTGTGTTTCCTTTAATGAATGTCACGGAAGATAAGAACAACTACTATGTCCGTGCAGAACTTCCTGGAATTAAGTCTGAGGGTCTGGATATCTCCGTAACGGGCGACTCCCTGTCCATATCAGGGGAGAGAAAAATCTCCGAGGAAGAGGGAAACGTCAAATATCACAGGAGAGAGAGGGAGGCCGGAATATTCAGTAGGATCTTGAATCTGCCAGCGCAGATCAATACGGCAAAGGTGGAGGCAAAATGCGTTGACGGACTGCTTTCCATTGTTATGCTGAAGGCAGAGACTGCAAAACAAAAACAGATTGTTGTTAAATCATCATAGTGAAAGGGGGTATTAATATGGCTGAAACTGAAAGCAAGGCATTGCAAACAAAGGAAAAGATGACATTGAGCACAGCCGCGGAACAGACAAAGCCAGGATTTGTCTTTAGCCCGGCGGTGGACATATTTGAGACGGAAAAGGAGCTGACTTTGCTTGCGGATATGCCTGGAGTAAAGTCTAATAAGCTGACCATAGGTCTCAATAAGAATGTCTTAACTATGTCTGGAGAGGTGGAAGCGCCCGAAGGAGAAAATGAGACTGAAGTGTTAAGGGAATATGATACAGGCAAGTATTTCAGGGAATTCACACTCTCCAATGAAATAGATCAGACGAAGATTTACGCCATGCTCCAGGATGGGGTGTTAAGACTGACATTGCCCAAGGTTGAGTCCGTGAAACCAAGACAAATAGCGGTTAAAACGGCATAAATACAGTAGTAGCTTATTATAAGGATGAATCGAAACTTGTGATTTTCCTTCGCCTAATAGAGGTGTTGTTCTTGAAAGTACCAGATAAGGAAAAGCCATGCTCATTACAGCGGAAGAAGATGCAAACAAACTGGGCCTGTCGAAGAGGCAAGTCTAGAACTATTTTGCGAAGGGCTGGTTAGGGTGGGTGGTAGCTCGGTGACCTTGTGGTGACCGAGCTAATTTCCTCATACTAATTCAGGCTAAACTTCCCGCCGGTCCACCATGACTTCTCTTTGAGTAGGATTCTCTCCCGGATCTTGTGGGTGAATTCCAGGGCCTTTTTCTTTCCCAAGCCGTGCTTGTTGACCATATACTCGATGGCTTCCTGTTCCGCCTTGGTTACTGCCATTTTGTCCTCCTGTCACCACAATCCTTTTGACGGAAGAGTATTGATTTCAATTTTCATTCTAAACCATTCCACTTTGTGGTCCTATGTAAGATATCAGTCGATACAGTTTTTCTCCGGTTTTTTCATAAATCGTAAAGACGAGTTCATCCTCGGATTCTGGCACATTAGTTGTAATTATGATTTTGGTCATGCTTCTCTGTCGCTCCCAGAGGAGTCGCCTGGCTGCCGCTCGACTCGCCATCGTGCCTATGCGGTAATCCGCCGGATGTCGAATTGGCGAATTGGGGTCACACCAAGACTTGTATTTGAAAGCATTGAAGTTTCTCGCAAAATGAATTGATATTTTGGCCTTAAAAGGCTTATTTTTGCCTCTAAAATGCCAGTTTAGTTTTTTTCCATTCCATCCTAACAAGGTCAAGAGGCTATGGCACGAGCGCATCGCCATTATTTGCCTGGCATGATCTGGCACCTGACTCACCGCTGCCAGAGAAATCGGTAGGAAATCGGTGCCGCTCCTAGATATTTAGATATTTTCTTTTGAGTGATTGAAAAAGGGATGATTCTATCTCTGGGGCAATGGCCATTTTCTTGGGATTTCTAAATCCAAATCCTCCCCAATGCCGGATGGAGCATTATTCTTCTGGCCTTTTATCGCGGCCCTTGCGATGTGAGGATTTTTCCAGTTGTTTCACCTCTTTAACCGCTTCCAGGAAATGGCGTTCCACGGGTGAAATTTCATCGGACGGTCTGACCCGGTATTTTTCATACTCCGCCCTCGCTTTTTCCACCGCTGCCTCATGACTGATCTTCCCAGCGTGAGACAAAATTTCCCGGCCGCTGATCCGCAAGAAGTCATCCAGCTTGCTGATCCAATCGTGCATGTGCATGGGTTTTCGATTGAGGGCCTGCAATTCGGCAAAATCCAGATACATGGCGACAATCCGATTCAGCGTATCCAACTCTTCCGCACTCAAATAATTTTTCGCGATCTCAATATCGCTAGTGGTTGGCTGGACACCACTCCAGGATGTCAATCCCATGTGCGGTTTGCTGGCATCGGCGCGTTCAACAACGATTTCGGCGGCAGTATGTCCGTGGGCCGCCCAATGTATCTTATTTTAAATCACCATGAAAAATTTCCGCGACATGGTGGTGCGGGGATCATAGTCGATGCTGGTGGCATAAATTTCGAGCACCTTCCGCCAAAAAACCTTTTCAGACGAGCGGATATCCCGTATGCGAGCGAGCAATTCATCAAAGTAATTGCCGCCACCCATCTGCTTGAGACGCTCATCATCCAGCGCAAACCCGTTGATGATATATTCTCGCAACCGTTGAGTGGCCCAAATGCGGAATTGCGTGCCGCGATGGGATTTGACGAGTTAGCCAACGGAGATAATGACATCGAGGTTAAAATGGTTGGTTCGATAGTTTTTGCCATCAGCGGCAGTTATTAAGAAATCCTTAACAACTGAATCTTTCCGCAGCTCCCTTTCTTTGAAAATGTTGCGAATGTGCATGCTGATATTGGGAATCGAGGTTTGAAGAAGTTCAGCCATCTGACTTTGCGTCAGCCAAACGGTTTCGTTTTCCAACCTGACTTGGAGTCGAGTCTTCCCATCTTCGGTTTGATAAATGATCAATTCGGAACGCCCCGGCTTTTGAGGAAGCTTCGTTATTTCTCAATTTCCTCCAGCATTTTTTCAGCCCTTAAGCAATCTATTTCTCGATACTGGCAGACGGCAATCCTATTTGGTTATAAGCCTATTCACAATATAAGCGGTATTTTGTCTCCCGGATATTGAAGAAAGGCACCCAATGCTCATCGGCTCACGGGTTTGGCAATTTCCCGCATCATCGCAGCAATCCAGGCGGGAGCATAACGAAGGTCTTTTAGGAGTTGTTTCTTGTCATTCTCCGCAGAGGAAAAGTGCCTGACTTTAAAAATTAAGAATTTTGCCTGAGTAGTTGAACCAGCCAATCCATGAGCCTTAGATTGAGTCTGCTCCCACCCAAACATTTCCCAAAATAGAAACAAGGTTGCTCAGCCGGTGGCCAGGGCGTTGAGCCAGGTCCTGATTGCCTCGACCGGGACATGCATGGCCCAGGCGGCGGCGACCGCCGCCAATAGCGCACTCAATTGGTCCAGGTCTCTAGCATCCGCCAGGCATCGCTGATCCAGCGGAATTCGCTGCGCTGTTCGGCCGCGTTCCGAGAGGACCAAGTCGCTGCCACGAAGAGAGACCGAGCGGTGCTGCCGACAGGAATCGGCCGCTATCAAGGGGTGATCGGAGAGTGCAGACACCAGGATCACGGACTCCGGATAGGAAGCCGCCAAGGCCGCAGCCGCCGGGTCGGCAGCGTCGATCACAACGGCCCCATGGGGTAGCGCGGATTCAACCAGGACCCCGGCCGCCCCCGCCATTTTGGGATCTTCGCCGGGGCACTTCGCATGTGGATCATTGCCGCCACGCACCGTCACGACGGCGACCTCACTCCGGTCCCATCCCAGACCTTCCCAACGGATGCTCCGGAGCGACCGTTCCAGCACCACGGCGTCGGCCTCGGGGCACAGCAGCAGGGCGCGGCCACCGGCCAGGTTGGCCTGATCACCGCATTTCAGCCGGCGATCGTTCAGGTAGAGTCCCGCGGAAGAGGCCCAGCCTATCCGTCGGCCGCTTCCTTTCAGTAGCTGTGCCAGCCAGCGACCGACGGTCGCGTTGTCGCCAGGGCCGGTGACTGCCGCCAACGGAATGCGACCGGTTGCCCCGGCGGGAAATAACGACTCGACAATGGCTTCGCACACCGGCCGATACCGGTCGCAGAAGGGGGGTGCATGCAGGGAGATCGTCGGGCCGGCGTTGACTTCGAGGATCACGCCTCCCTGATCCTCGAGCGGTTGACTGATATCGGGAGTGATGACGTCCAGCCCCGCCACATCGAGACCCACCACGCTTGCGGCGGTAACACACGCCGCTGCCACTGCGGGATGGATCACGTCAGTAACGTCCATTACCGGCGCTCCTGCCACCGGATCGGCGAGGCGGCTGATGGCGACTTCCCAGCCTGCGGGCGGGACGGAGTCAAGATCGAAGCCCTGCTCGGCCAGGGCTGCCCGCGTGTCGTCGTCCGGTGCAATGCGGTTCCAGGGTCCGTCGTCGTTGCGCCGAGGATCGAGATTGGCCTCTTCGATCAACTGGGTGATGCTCGATTGCCCATCCCCGATCAGCCGGAGGAGTTTAAGATGCGCTGCGGCGATCATTCGGCCAGCTACCACGGTGACGCGGTACTGCTCCCCCTGCACGTATCGCTCGACAATCACTTCGTCGCGATACTCTCGAGCAACCGCATATGCGGCCGACACCTGCTCGCGGGTGGCCGCCCTCAGTCCGACGCCATGACCGTAATCCGCGTTCCGGGGTTTGATCGCCACCGGCAATCCTACTTCGCAGGCGGCGACCCAGGCATCCTCGGCGCTGGTCACCGGACGCCCCGCAGGCACCGGCACGCCCACTTCGCGGAGCAGCGTCTTCGTGAATTCCTTGTCGAGCGATATCCCCTCGGCGATCTTGCCCGTGCGGCTGGTGACGGCGGTCTGGATGCGCTGCTGCCGTGCGCCGTGGCCCAACTGGACGAGGCTCACTTCGTCCAGCCGGCGAAACGGAATTCCCCTCCCCCGCGCCGCCGCCACAATCGGGCCGGTCACCCATGGTCCAAGGCAAACCTCTTCCGCCAAGGCGCGCAGCCGGCGCAGTTCGGCTGCCACATCCCACTCCACGGCGTCCGTGGCAGCCGCGCAGAACCGGCAGGCGGATTCCAGACAGGCTCGGCCCAGTCTCTCCTCCTCATATTCGACGACCACCTGGTAGACTCCGGACACGCCGGTCGCACATGCCTGACCGGCGCTGACCGGAGTACCGGCCAAGGCCTGCAGTTCCAAGGTGACATCCCGCAACGCATCGGCTAGCGGATGACGGAGTGCATCGCTGTCTTGCCCGGCATTGAACGCCGCCCGCCGTGTCGCCACCCCAGGCAGCCAAGCGGTCAGCTGCTCGTAGAATGTTTCCCCTGCTTCCGGCTCACGGCATGTTTCCGGGGTGCAGGCGGCGCGCACCTCGATCATCGGGACTTTGGCCCACACGTTCGGCCCATGCAGGGTCTGCACGCTCAAGATTTCCATGACATCTTCCTTCAACTTCTAGATGATGGCTGCGCCAGCAGGGATTCCGACTGTGATGCAAAGCCCGGCGAGGACGGACGTTGCAAGAGGACGGCAGCGCGCCGTCGCTCAGTTCTCGGCGAGGCGCTTGGCAATATGCTTCATGGCTTCTTCTATTTGGTCGATCAGGATCAGGCAAAGATCGCCGCCTGCGAGGCGGCTGAGGGCCTTGTCGATGGCCAGAAACTCGCCGCAAATCTCCTCGATGTGGCGGGTGCGTTCGGCGTCGCTGAGGCCTTCACGCAGGATGGCCAGGACTTCGCCATCCGCGCGGCCGCGCTGGCAGGCATCCTGGTAGAGGATGACCTCGTCGAAAGCGTCGCCGAGGATTTCCGTCTGTTGGCGGATGTCCTCCGCACGGCGATCGCCGGCGCCGCTGATGACCACCGACCGCTTCTTGGCCGGCATGGTTTCGATGGCGTTGACCAGGGCCTGGATGGCGTCCGGATTGTGGCCGTAGTCGGCGATGAGTGTGGCGCCGCGGTAATTGAAGATGTTGAAGCGGCCAGGCGTCATCTGGGCATCGTTCAGGAAGCTGGCAAGCCCAGCGACGATAGTGTCCCAGGGCAAGCCCAGAGCCCAGCCGGCCGCCGTGGCGGCCATGGCATTCTCGATCTGGAAGCCGATGGTGCCGCCGCGAGTAATGGGGATGGCGGCCAGGGGAATGCGGTGCTCGCCCTTGTCTTCGGCGCAGACGATGGAGTCGCCTTCGGCATAGACCACTCGTTTGCCTTGGGCGCGGTGGGTAGCCATCACCGGATGGAACCGATTACGGGCGAAGTAAATGACGCTGCCCGGGCAGTTGGCGGCCATTGCCGCCACGTGGGGGTCGGCGGCATTAAGCACGGCGCAGCCGCTCTTGGACACGTTCTCGACGATGACGCGCTTGACCACCGCCAGGTCCTCAACGGTGGTGATGTAGTTGAGGCCCAGGTGGTCACCCTTGCCGATATTGGTGACCACGGCCACGTTGCAGCGGTCGAAGCCGAGGCCCTCGCGCAGCAAGCCGCCACGGGCGGTTTCGAACACGGCGGCGTCCACGCCGGGGTGAAGCAGGACATTGCGGGTGCTCTTGGGGCCGCTGCAGTCACCGCTGTCAATACGCCGGCCTTCGATGTAGATGCCGTCGGTGCTGGTCATGCCCACCCGCCTGCCGTCTTTCATCAGGATGTTGCCGATGAGGCGGGTGGTAGTGGTCTTGCCGTTAGTGCCGGCGACGGCCACAACGGGGATGCGGGCATCCTCGCCCGGCGTGAACATCATGGAGATGATGGCTTCGCCCACGGCGCGGCCCTTGCCGTATGAGGGCGAGAGGTGCATGCGCAAACCGGGGCCCGCGTTAACCTCGACGATGCCGCCGCCCTGTTCTTCCAGGGGCTTCAGCACCGTCTCGCAAACCACATCGATGCCGCAGATATCGAGGCCGACAATCTGGGCAGCGGCTTCGGCGCAGGCGGCCAGTTCCGGATGGACGTCGTCAGTGATGTCGGTGGCGGTGCCGCCAGTGGACAGGTTGGCGTTGTTGCGCAGGATGACGCGGGTGCCCTTGGGCGGCACGGAGTTGGCGTCGAAGCCCTGCCTGGCCAGGCGGGCCAGGGCGATGTCGTCGAAGCTGATCTTGGTGAGGGACTTGGCATGGCCCTCTCCGCGGCGGGGGTCGGCATTCACCTGGTCGACCAGTTCGCGTACAGTGCGCACTCCATCGCCGATGACCTGGGCCGCGTCGCGGCGGGCGGCGGCGACTAGCTTGTCGCCGATGACCAGGAAGCGGTGGTCGTGGCCCGGCAGGTACCGTTCCACCAGAATGTCGTCGCGGAATTCGACGGCCGCGTTATAGGCCGCCATGACCTCCTCGCGGGTCTGGATATTGACCGAAATGCCCTTGCCCTGGTT
This sequence comes from uncultured Acidobacteriota bacterium, assembly GCA_963803155.1. Taxonomy (GTDB): domain Bacteria; phylum Acidobacteriota; class Terriglobia; order Versatilivoradales; family Versatilivoraceae; genus CAWDMN01. Next base: position 49,247 of record CAWDMN010000070.1, on the reverse strand, counting down.
GCCATCCCGGGGTTTGACCACCACCGGTCCGCCGATTTCCCGGGCTGCAGCCCAGGCGTCTTCGGCGCTGGTGACCGGGCGGCCCAGGGGCACCGGCACACCGGCGGCATGCAACATTTGCTTGGTCACTTCCTTGTCTTTGGCAATGGATTGAGCGATGGCGCTGGAGAGATCGGTCTCGGCGGCCTGGATGCGTCGCTGCTTGCTGCCCCAACCGAACTGCACGAGGCTGCCCTGGGTCAAACGGCGGTAGGGGATGCCACGGGCGACGGCAGCCGCGACGATGGAGCGGGTGGAGGGGCCGAGGCGGACATCCTCATCCAACTCCTGGAGGCGGCGCAGGGCGTTGGCCAGATCGAAAGGCTTGTCTTCAAGAGCGGCCTTGATTAGCTGCTCGGCCAGATCGAAGGCAAGCCGTCCGACATCTTCCTCGCTGTATTCGACCACTACCTGATAGGTACTGCAATCGACGGTCTCCGAGGTGCGGCTGAAGGTAACCGGGCAGCCGGCCTGGGCCTGCAGGCCGAGGGCGGCGAATTCCAAGACTTGGGCCAGGGACACGGCTTCGTCATGGTCGGGGGCGGTGAGGAAATCGACCTCCGGGAACCGTTCCCGCAGGCGCGCTTCGAAGCCGGGCAGGGCGTCGAGGGAGCGCTCGGCCTCGCTGCAGGTCACGATGGCCTCGATGGCGGTGTGCCGACTCCACAGGTTGGGGCCGCGCAGGGCCCGGATTCGTGTGACTTCCATGAATTCCTCTTTGTTTTCCAGCCGGGCACGGTCCCCCGGTCAGTTCTTCTTCTGGCGCTTACGGCCGGCGGTGGCGCGGCCGCCGGCCTGCAGCTCTTCCTGTTCGAAGGTCTTGATGCCGGCAGCCAGCAGTTCCTGTGGCACACCCAGGGCCCAGCCGGAAGCCAGAGCGGCCAGGGCGTTGTCGATGCGGAAGGGTTCGTCGCCCAATTGCACGGTGGGGATGTCGGCCAGGCGGGCCAAACGGGTTTCGGTATTGCCGGTGGCCAGGATGACCTCCCTGTTCTTCACGAACACGGCGCGCCCACCCTTGGCGCAATGCTCGACTACCACTGGGTTGGCGGCCTCCTGGGCGAAGAAGATCACTTCCCCATCGGAGAGGTCTGCCATTTCCACCAGTTTCGGATCGGCCGCATTGAGGACGGAAGTGCCGCTCTCGAGGACGACATCCACCTGAGTGCGCAGCACCTTGTAGAGCTGGTCGGCATCCTCGATGGCGAAGTCGGCATGCTTCTCTTCCGGATCCAGGTTGGTCACCACGCTCACCTGGCAACGGTCGTAGGCTAGGCCCTCGCCAAGAATGGCGCGGGCGCCGTTCTCCAAGATAGCGGTCTCGACTCTGCGGTTCAGAAGCAGCCGGCGGGCGGCAATCCAGTTGGCAGCATCGGTCTTCTGCACCTGGCGACGATCCAGGAAGAGGCCGTCGCTGCTGGCGAGGCCGACGTACTTGCCAGACAGGCGAGCTAGATGGCCGAGGCAGCGGGCGACCGAAGTCTTGCCCCTGGAACCCGAAATGCCGACGATGGGAATGCGCCCCGTCCCGCCCTCAGGGAAAAGGTGATCGATGATGGCCTTTCCCACCGGGCGCGGCTGGCCGACGGCGGGCTTGAGGTGCATGAGCAAGCTGGGGCCGGCGTTGACCTCGACGATGGCTCCGCCCTGCTCGAGCAGGGGCTTGGAGATGTCTTCAGCCACCAGGTCGATGCCGGCGATGTCCAGACCGACGATGCGAGCGGCCAGGGCGGCCAGGGCGGCGTTGTCGGGGTGCACCTCGTCGGTGACGTCGAAGGAGTGGCTGTCGGTGCGTTGGACCAGCACTTCCTTACCCTTCGGCGGAACAGATTCCGCGTCGAAGCCCTGGCGAGCCAGTTCCATGGTGACGATAGAATCGATGAGGATGGGGGAAAGCGGGTGCAGTTCGCTGTTGCCACGGCGCGGGTCGGAATTGATCTGAATCTCGATCAGTTCCCGTACCGTGGACTTGCCGTCGCCCACCGTGCACGCCAAGTCGCCGCGGGTGGCGGCGGCCAGTTTGCCGCCGACGATGAGCAGGCGGTGCTCGGTGCCGGGGATGGAGCGCTCGACGATTACGCCGTTGCCTTCATCGATGGCGACGGAATAGGCTTTTTCCACCTCTTCCTTGGTTTTCACATCGATGAAGACTCCGCGGCCGTGGTTGCCGTTGGTGGGCTTGACGCATACCGGAAGGCCGATGTCCTGGGCGGCTTCCCAGGCGTCTTCGGCACTGGCCACCTCGCGGCCCTCGGGCACGGGGATGCCGCAAGAGGAAAGCAGGGTCTTGGTCAGGTCCTTGTCCCGGGAAATGGCTTCGGCGATGGCGCTGGTACGGTCGGTTTCCGCCGTCCAGATACGGCGCATGGAGGCGCCGTAACCGATCTGCACCAGGTTGCCGCCGGGGAGCAGGCGGATGGTGGGAATGTTGCGGTCGGCGGCGGCATCGACGATGCTCGCCGTGCTGGGGCCGAGGTAGAGGGAATCCACCATGTCGGAGAGGTGCTCGATGGCGCCGGCCACGTCGAAGGGGCGGTCCTCCATGGCTGCCAGGAGCAGGTCGCGGGCGGAATGCAAGGCGGCGCGGGTGACGTCCTCCTGGCAGGCGCGGATGACCACTTTGTAAACGCCGCGCCGGTTGGCCTCGCGGGTATTGCCGAAGCCGCCGGGGAGGCCCGCCAGGTTCTGCAGTTCCAGCGTGACGTGTTCCAGGATGTGGCCGGGCCAGGTGCCTTCCTTCACCCGGCGCAGGAAGCCGCCGCGTTCCCCGTAGCTACAGCGGTGTTCAACCAGGGAGGGCAGCCAGGCCGACAGGCGCTCGTAGAAGCCGGGAATGGTGTTGGAGGGGGCATCCTCTAAGTCGTGGATGTCAATCCAAGCCTCCAGCACGGGACGGTAGGCCCAAATGTTGGGACCGCGCAGGGGCACGATCTTCAGGAATTCGATGTCTCTCTTGCTCATAATTATGTCGTTCTGGGGCACCCGGGCGGGGTGCGCGGGATCGCCTGGTATCGGTTTGACGTCGGAATGGCAGCCAGGATTCCCTCTTATTGTAATGATTCTGCAACAGCAATTCAGAGGAAACAGTCCAGCAACTTGCGGCTGTTTCGGTCCAATTTGGTCAGATCCCGCACCAGGAAATGAATGCCATTGTTGTCGGCAATCATGAGCATGGTCTGGGAGAGACGGCGGATGTCCTCCTCACCCTTCAGCACCAGGGCGAAGGGGCCGCGGTCAGTGTCTACCTGCCATGTGCTGGGCGTTGCGGAGCTGGAAATGGCATAGATGGCGCGGATCTCGGGCACGAACTCGCGGCTGCCCAGTTCTTCCTCCACCAGCCGGCGCTGGGTGTCGGGCAGGTCGGCAAGGTGCTCGATCCAGGCCAGTTCGTGGCCATCCAAGCTAACCAGGGAAATGCCGTTTTCCGGTGCGGCGATGGGGAAGGAACGCACCGGCACCACTTCTTCCTGGACGCCTGGGGCCGTGGCGAGGATCAGCCGGCCAAAGGGCTTGCGAACCAATGGCAGGTTGAGGGGACTCATATGGCGTGCTCCTTGACTTGTTTAACGGCCCGCGGGATTTCGGGTTCGGTATCGACGTTGCGGGCCTGGGCCTGGTAGAGGCGGCAGTAGTGGCCTTCCTTGGCCATCAGTTCGTCGTGGTTGCCCACTTCTACCACCTGGCCGCGGTCCATGGCCACGAGCCTGTCGGCCTTGCGCAGGGTGGACAGGCGGTGGGCGATGGCAATGGTGGTGCGGCCACGTACGAGGTTGTCCAGGGCCTTCTGGATTTCTTGCTCAGTCTCAGTATCGACCGAGGAGGTAGCCTCGTCGAGGATGAGGATCCTCGGGTTGATGAGCAGAGCCCGGGAGATGGATATGCGCTGGCGCTCGCCGCCGGAGAGGCTCTGGCCGCGCTCGCCCACCAGGGAGTCGTAGCCGTGGGGCAGGCCCAGGATGAACTCGTGGGCGTGGGCCGCGCGGGCGGCGGCGATGATTTCCTGGCGGGAGGCGTCCGGCTTGCCGTAGGCGATGTTGTCGGCGATGGTACCAAAGAAGAGGAATGACTCCTGCAGCACCAGGCCGATGTTGCGGCGGAACTCGGCTACCGGCACAGAACGCACGTCCACCCCATCGATGAGCACGGCGCCCTCGGTGACATCGTAGAAGCGGCAGATGAGGTTCACCAGGGTGCTCTTGCCGGAGCCGGAATGACCGACGAGGCCGATCATTTCGCCCGGCTGGATGGTCAAGCTGACATCACGGGTGACGGGACGGGTGCCGTAACGGAAGCCGACGTTGCGCAACTCGATCTCACCGCGCACCTCCTTGAGATGCACCGGGTTGATAGGCTCCGGCACGCTGGAAACCTGATCGAGGATGTCGAAGATGCGCTTGGTACCGGCGGCGGCCTTCTGGGTCGCTGAGACGATGCGGCTCATGGAATCGAGGCGGGTATAGAAACGGCCGATGTAAGCGAGGAAGGCGGAGAGCACGCCGACGGTGATCTCGCCATGGCTGATTTGCCAGATACCGAAGCCCCACACCACCAGCAGACCGATTTCGGTGAGCAGAGTCACGGTGGGGTCGAAGAGGGACCAGGTCTTGTTGATGCGATCGTTCAAAGCCAGGTTGTGGAAGTTGGCTTCGCGGAAACGGGCAGCCTCGCGCTTTTCCTGGGCGAAGGCCTTGACCACGCGGATGCCGGGGATGACGTCAGCCAGGACGTTGCTGATCTCGGCCCAAATGCGGTCCGCCTTCTCGAAGCCGGTGCGCAGGCGGCCGCGCACGGTGTGGATCATCCAGACGATAAAGGGCAGGGGGAGCAGGGTGACCAGGGCCAGCCAGGGATGGATGGAGAACAGGATCACCGCTGTGAGGGCAATCATCATCATGTCCGTGGCGAAATCCAGCAGGTGAAGCGAGATGAAGAGGTTGATGCGGTCCGTCTCCGACTCGATGCGGTGCATCAGGTCGCCGGTGCGTTTGCCGCCGAAGTACTCCAACGACAGACTGCAACAGGTGCTCGAAGGTAGTGGTGCGCAGGTCACGACCGATCCGCTCGGACACCAAGGCCAGGATATAGGTGCGGGCCCAATACAAACCCCAGGCGAGCAGGGCGGCGCCGAGCAGGCCGCCGAGATAAAGCTCGACCAAGTAGACGTTGAGGGGCTTGCCGTTCTGGAACGGGATCAGCACGTTGTCCATCAGCGGCATGGTCAGGTAAGGCGGTACCAGAGTGGCGATTGTGGAGGCCAGGGTCAGCAGGAAGCTGGCCAGCAACTGCCCCTTGTAGGGCTTGGCGAAACGCCACAGGCGAAAGAGTGTCCAGGTGGAAGGTGGAGTCTGGGTTTCCCGGGTGCAGATCGGACACTCCTCGACGCCAGGATCGAGGGGAGCCTTACACTTGGGACAGAGGATTTCCTCGGGCCTGGCCACCGGCTGGCCGGTAACCGCGCTTTCGAGCTGTTCCTCGAAAGCCCGCAGGACATTGAGTGCGGCTACGTTGTGGCCCAGGGTATAGCGCCAGCTGGCCAGGCCGCCGCTCGAATCCACCAGTTCCAGAGTGCCGACGCCGCCGTGGTCGCGATGGTCCAGGAAGAGGCCGGCACGGAATTCCCAGCTTTCCCAGTCGCCGTTGCCCGGCGTGCGCGCCAGCAGGCGCCGGTTGGTGACAACCACTAGGCCCTCGGCAAAGTGGAAGCGGGTGTCGAGATCGGTCTCCAGCCAAGACTCGATGGTCTCGTCGGCGGCGAGGCGGCTTTGCACTTCGCCACGCCAGGGATCGGGCAGCGATTTTTCTCTGTTTGCAGGGGATATGGCGCTGGATGTCATCACTCAGTACTCTTAAAATGAATAAAAAAAATGATGCGAACTTCTTATTAGCGGGCTTGAGTATAAGGAGACGGTGTCTTGTGTGTCAAGAGGAGAGGCGGATCCGGAAAACTAGACAAGCGAATATGTGATCGTCTTGCCTGACTGAAGGTCGGAGACGGCCAAAGAAGGAGTAATCAGATGACGAGATGGCAACGTAGGAGTCATAGATCGGTGTTCAAGTCAAAAACAGCCTTAGTGGTGCTGCAAAGGAACAAAACAATCGCGGAACTCGCCAAACAGTTTGAGGCTCACGGATCCTCCAAAAGCACGCACCATTACCGCTCGATCCCCATCAAGTTGCTGAGGTAAAGTGTTGAAAATCATGAAACACGCTCTGAGCCTCAGGATTAGGATTTAAGCAAAAAGGTCTAAGTCCATTCACCAAGGGACCCCTTTCTTCTTCAATGCCCTCGCGCTTCGAAACGCGCTCTTGCGCGTCATGGAGCTTCAGCGCGTTTTCCGCCAGCGCGATCCGGAATTTGTGGCGATTCTCAACGCGATTCGGGAAGGCGCTAATCATCGCGCCGTGTTGGCGCGAGGGGGCGCGCAAGGCAGTGGACATCACTTTGACTTCGACCAACGATCTGGCGGACCGGATCAACCGCAAGTCGCTGGAAGCGCTCTCCGGCGAGGAGAAGGTTTTTGTCGGGACGCTCCACGGGAAAATGGTGTACCAGCGGGAGCGCCTGCCCGTGCCGGAGGAACTGAAACTGAAGGTCGGCGCGCAGGTAATGTTCGTTCGAAATAAGAGCAGATAGGATCAGACCTCTTTATTCTTTATAATGACTCCATTATGTGTTATCGAAGGGAGGATTCCGTTGGTATAGTTGGGAGAGTGTTGTTCAAATAATTCCGTCCAAATAGTTCCTGTCTTTAAAATTTAAGAATTTCTCTTGGGTGCGATAAAGCCCTGCCAGTGCAGCCTTCCGCATGTATACTTGATTCCCCCTTGAATTGAAGGTATTTCTCGCTACAAGGAATGAATTATTGAAACTGCTCTATCCCTTAATTGGCGTGGGATTCATAGGCAAACCTTGTCTCCTGCATAATTGATTTTTGTGCTCGAATACTTAAAATATCTAAATTATAAGGACAGGCACTCATTGCCTCGAATATCCATCGCCGCTTCCTTTCGGCTTCCTTTTATATGAATGCCGGGCAACATGGTTAAGGAAGGGACCATGTATTCGTGCGCTACCCTAACCCGGCAAAGTGAAGGTGATTCTTCAGACTCTCTCATCGCAGTGGAGACTATCCTTGTGGACAGCCCCCCTACCGCGAACGGAAGATCAGATTGGAGGAAGGATTAAAAACCGCATAGTTGATGCATGCACCAATGGAAAAGCCTTTGACCCTTTCCCGTGGCTGCATCCATGACAACCATCCTGGGCTCGTCATGACAATCGATGAACACGCGATTGGTCTACGGATCATAGGCCGGGCCGGTCGGAGTCTTCGCCACACCGATGGGGAGACGCTACTTGCCTATAAGCGATTTCGGATCGAAGACCACCACAACATTGGCACTGTCCTCGCTCTTGACACAGATCAGCCCATCGGTGCCAATCACCGCCTATTCGCCATCACCCTCGGCATTCACTGTTCCTACAACCTCGCCGAGCGGACTTTTTCCTTAATGCGTTGGACGTGCCCGCGACCAAGCGCTTTTACCTCACATCTCAGCTCGAAGTATCGGCTGATATCCTCATCGCTGAGGATGCCAAAACAGTCGATCACGGCAATGGGCCCCCCGGCCCACTTGACCACATCGTCCGGCTTCAATTGCAAATAAGGCGCGTGCCGTACTGCAAGGATCAAAGCCTCTACGCCTTTCAGAGCCGAGGGCAGATCTTTTTGCACCTGGATGTGAACAAGGTCCTGCTGATTGCGGAAGAATCTGGCCCAGGAGTGGCCCGGTGCAGGGTAGGTGTCCTGGCTCTCCAGTTCGTACCAATGACGAACATAGGGATCGTGCACCGACATTTCTGCTCCCATCTCAGCCAGTTTGCGCACAACCAGTTCACTGCCGCTGTAGCGCGTATCCCCGACATCTTCGCGGTAGCTTGCACCAGCGATCAGGACCCGTGCACCGGCAATATACCTGCCCATGTTGCGTAGGGCATCCCGCGTGAGCTCCGCAACGTGCAATCCGCGCGTATCATTGATATCAATAGCCGTGGTGCTCATCTTGAAGACGCTATCACCGTCTTCAAACCCCAGGATGTGGCTGTAGGCCCAATAGCCCAGCCCGCCGTCTTTGGGCAGACAGTACCCACCGATGCCAGGGCCGGGAAAAATGATGTTGCTATGTGTCGGCCTTGTTTTGATGGCCCGGATGACTTTTAAAAGATCCACGCCGTTACGTTCGGAGAATATTGACCACTCGTTCAGGAATGCCAGAATGGTTGCGCGATATGAGTTCTCGACAATTTTTGTGGTCTCAGATTCGATGGGCCGATCCATCACCGTCAGCGGAAACTTCTCGACATTGAGCACCTCATTGAGGAACTTGACTACGCGCGTCCTGGCCGCACTATTGCAGCCCGAGCAGACTCGCCAGAAATCCCGGATGCTTCTGATGTAATCCTTGCCCGGCATGACCCTCTCGAAGCTGTGGGCTAACAAAGGCTCTGCCTTGATGTTGCGGGCTCGAAACGCCTTTTTGAGGATCGGCCAGGCCACGAACTCCGTGGTGCCGGGTGCAACGGTCGTTTCGATGAGGACCAGGCATTTAGGCTGGATCTTCTCGCCGATCGTTTTAAGAGTGGCCTCGAGCGCCGCCATCTCGACATCCCCGGTTTTCATGACGCCTAGATCATGCTTCGTGTAATCACACTGAACGTCCACCACGACGCAATCCGCCAGGTCCAGGCAGTCGGGATTATATGTGGCCGTCATTGTTTTCTTTTCCAGAACGCAACGGCTGATCATCGGATCAACCTCAGGATCCTCGGATTTTACCGGGGACTCACCACGATTGAGCATGGGTGTCTTCCAGTAACTGCGCGAGCTGGGGCGCTGGCAGCCGATGACGAATTTGGTAGGATGGCCCTTCTTTTTGTGGACTGTGTCGGCAACTATTGCCGCCATCACTGCTCCGACAAAGCCCAAACCCATTACTACAACGACTTCTTTGCCCTCCTCACGGGCGGAGGCAGCCAACTTTTGGAGCCGCCTGTACTCGACTGAGTAATCTTCTTTGGTAGGCAAGGCAAATTTCTCACCGCTCGGACTGATAGAATATTCTTGCATGATGGCCCTTTCTTAGGAGAGATTTTTCATGCGGCAATCTGGTGCACCGCTGCAGAGTCGAATATGGGACCCATTTTCCCCTGTAAGGAGCGGGAACGTTTAGGCTCGCGGGGGGGGGGCCTCTGTTCCAACCGGGGCCATTCTCCCGATAAAGAGACAACTCCAAGCAGATGAAGCTGCCCTCCCAGTTTGCCAAGGACGATTTTCATGAATGCTTACTTAAGCGTTCTCCCGGGATGCAATTGAGTCCTAAGAAAATCAAGCCCTGAACGGGGGAAAATCCTTGTTATCCTCCTTGCAAGCTTGGATGGCTACTGATATTAAGGCAATACGCCCGAAACGTCAATCTAGCCTTTGCAGCTTCCAGCATGTAATCTAATGAGCATGATTCCGAAGGCTTGCGACTCTCTGTGCACTGGAAATTCCTTTCTTACAACCTCGCGGCTGCATTCTCTCTGATGAATTGGAGTTGAATTGGAATTGGGGTCACACCAAGACTTGTATTTGAAAGCATTGAGGTTTCTCGCAAAATCAATTGATATTTTGCCCTTAAAAGGCTTATTTTTGCCTCTATACTGCCTGTTTAAGAATTTTTTCATTCCATACTACAAGGTCAAGAGGCCATGGCGAGAGCGCATCGCCATTATTTGCCTGGCATGATCTGGCATCTGACTCACCGCTGCCATGAGCGGAAATCCCTCCTCAAGTTTGCCTGCGACCGGCAGGCTTGGATTGGCTGGCTCTTTGAAGCCCGGCAGCGTTTTGGTCTTTCGGTTCTTGATTACATGGTGACCTCCAATCACATTCACCTGCTGGTGCATGACCTGAAAGGACCCGAAGTCATGCCCGAATCTATGCGGCTGGTGGCCGTGCGCACTGCAGAGGAATACAATCGGCGCAAGCAAAGGCATGGAGCCTTTTGGAAAGACAGTTATCATGCCACGGCGATTGAAAGCGGCCATCATTTCCGCCAGTGTCTGGCCTATATTGATCTGAATATGGTAAGGGCGGGAGCGGTCACACGTCCAGAGCAATGGCCCGATTGCGGCTATGAGGAAATCCAACACCCAAAGGCACGCTATCGGATCATCGATTATGAGCAATTGATGGAATTGGTGGGAGTCAGCTGTTAGGAACACCTTCAGCAAGCCTGTCGCGAACAAGTGGAATCGTCCATCGAACAAAAGCAACTCGGACGACAAAGCCACTGAAGTGAAAGTATCGCGGTGGGCAGCTCGGCATACGTCGAGGCACTCAAGAAGCAGTTAGGACCGAGAGCCAAAGGGAGGAACATTTTGGCGGTGGAGGGAGCCCATCAATTGCGGGAAACAGAGGCGGCTTATCAGGGTATTTTTGAGTGGGAAAAAGGCCGCTTAAGGCTGGAAAATCGCCGGTTTTGGGGCTTATCCCAAAAGCATTGAATCACTTGTCTTGGTGTGACCCCTAATATAATATTACAAATTACACAGGCGGAGCTCTTCCGCACAAATGCAGAGTTGCCCCATTTGCGGATGTTGGCTCAGGCGCCATCTGTTAGAGTGATTGCTAATGCAAATTGAGATTGGGAAATTTGCCGGATTTTGCCGCGGCGTCAAGCACGCCGTTGAAGGCGCTTTCTCTTGCGCCCGCGAGGCTGACGGCGATATTTTTACCGATGGACAATTGATCCACAATCGACAGACTTTGGAGATGCTGGAACGGCATGGTGTGCGGATGCTGCCGGAAGACGGCAGCGTGGAGGCTGCAGCGGGCAAGACCATTATCGTACGAGCTCATGGAACCACGCCACAGCGTATTCAACAGTTGCGGGAGATAGCCCGTGATGTTCGGAATTTCACCTGCCGCGATGTGGCCAAACTCCAAGGCATCATCAAAAAACACTCCCGGCAAGGATACAGCATTATCATCTTCGGCAAGCGCGCCCATCCTGAAGTCATTGGGCTGCTCGGTTTCGCCCAGGAGGGGTATGTCGTCTTCGACTTGAATGATCTCGAGCGGCTGCCTCCCCTCGCGAAGGTTTGCGTGGTCTCCCAAACCACCATGAGCCGCGCCAAGTACGATGAGATGTGTGCCAGCATCCGGCAACGCTTCCCTGAAGTGGTCACTGTCGACACCATCTGCCCGGCCACGGAACAGCGGCAGGAAGAGGTTCGCGAGATGGCCAGGCGCAATGATTGCATCCTGGTCATCGGCGGGGACAACAGCTCCAACACGCAGCGGCTCTTCGAAATTGCCCATGAAACCACCCGCGCCCACTTTGTCTCAGACGTGGCGGACATAGGCAAGATTGATTTCACTGGGGTGAAGCGGTTGGGTGTTACGGCGGGGGCTTCGACCCCGGATTGGTTGATCGAGGAGGTGGTGGAGGCGGTCAGAAGTGTTTCGCAGTCTCCATTCTGGCGTTTCCTGCACACCATTGTGCTCTTCGGGATTTACAGCAACCTGTTTGTCGCCTTTGGCTCCTATCTGCTTTCTTACGCGGTGGCAGACAATGTCGGGCTTCGCTTCTCTCCCCAGATCGGAATTTTGGTGGCGCTCTACTACCTATCCATGTCCGTGCTAAATAGTTACACGAACCGCGCCTCAATGCGCATCGAAAACCAACGGCGCTACCGCTTTGTCTATGCTGCCCGGCTTGAGTTCGGTGTGCTCTTCATGCTCTCACTGGCTGGAGCTATTTGGATTGGATGGGGGCTGAGCCGCGAGATCCTGATTCTTACCGTTCTCTCCGTGGTCTTGGGAATAGGTTACAATTTCAGTTATTTGCCCATGCGCAAGCGGCCCCAGCGGGGAGCCCTTGGGATGCGGGGGATTCTGCAGTCGCTCAAATCCGTGGTCATCTCGATGGCCGTCACTCTTCTGCTGAACGGACTTCCACTGCTGAACGCCTACCCGGACCTCTGGAAAAATCCAGCCCGCGCTCACGAGATTCTGCGCGGGCTTGGTTTCTATTTTTCGATTTGCTATGTGGCCATGATCATGTTCGTCCAGCAAACGCTGCTGGAGATCAAAACGGCTCAGAGCGACCGGGTTGCAGGAGTGAGCAGTCTGCTCACCCTGGTCAAGAAAGAATACCTGCAACTGGGGTTAATCGCACTGCCCTCGCTGCTCCTGCTCAGCATGCTGAGCGGACTGCTGCTGGGCGCTTACCCCTTGCATAAGGCCAAGTATTTCCTGGCTATCTGTTATACTTACATACCTATTTTGCTCTCCATGCATTCGAAAACGCGCGGCAGAAGCCTGCAGTTCGAACTTTTGCTGGAGACCAATATCTACGTCGCTGGTTTGATTGCGTTGATTTAAACCATCGCCGCATATTCCTGCTTAGCAGAAAAGGCCCCCCATCCCCAAGCCCCAAAAAAAAGATTATTAAATAGAGCCGGTCTATTTGTCGGCAACGCGTTTCAAAACCATCTCCGAATCTCCCCATGGACCCTGGGCTTTCAGGTTGATGGAATCGCCTGAAACCTTCCCTTGATGAGTAATGGTGTTGTCGCCGAACTTCACCATAAAGGAAATTCCATCCCCTTTGACTTTGCCTTCTTCGATCGGCAATTCCCCGGCCGGTCCTTCCACGGAACCGGTCAACTTTTCACCGTCCACCTTGAAGGTAAAAGTAATCGTAATGTCATCCCCATTGGGATTCTCCATTTTTCCTTCCCAACGGCCATTCAGGTCTGCCGCATAGACTGCCAGCAGTGCGCCCAACAGTAAAAACAAAGCCAGAACAGATTTTCGAATCATCGGTTTCTCCTCGAAAGAAAGTATGACGCTCCTCTGAAAATCCCTGCCGTGCGGCAGCCGACGACAGAGAATCGTCTGAATTGGCAATGATTGGAGGGCGGAGGTCCCCGACGCCCTGCCATGATGCTTCACAATGGGGGCTCGTGGGAACTCGCCCCTCCATCAGCCCGTTTTCATCTTCATTGTTTGATGGTCGCGCCGTCATGGGCGGCTCCCCTGGAATTGGCCCAATGTCATTATAGCTTATTCTAGGGGGGGTGCTTGAAGGGTTGGGCACAGTCAATGTGATCACAGCAACCAGAAATCCCTTAGCGCTCCAGATTATATGGATCATATTATTATGCTCTTGCCATTTAGCCGAATGCGCCGGATGAGCGCGGCGCAGCTTGATGATGGCGCTGGCGACAGGAATGACTGCACCCGATAAAGGATTATAAATTGTTTTGTGCCATCGGCTAATAGTAGCATCAGGTTTCTTTCGGGATTAAAGTCATGTTATTAAGATATGCAGAATAGTCTTGAGAAGACGAAGCGGGCAGGCTGTAGGTCCGCCGAAGGAGGAAAGCCCGCCTTCCATAAAAGTTCCCCGAAAGGAAACAAGATTTTAGCCTGGGGGATTTAAAAATATCCTCCCCTTCCCCCGGAGTGGGAAGGGGACACGGGAAAGGGGAAAAAAAAGGCTCCCGAATATTTTGCACTTACTAATAACATCTACGGTTAAACCCTAATTTTTCTCCGGGAGAAAGGGGAGGAGACTCGAAATGATGAACCGTCGTGCGTTTTGCAGTGCCGGAATGTTGGCCGCCAATGGCATGGTTGGAAGTGCGGCCCCACCGCAGGTCCCACCTCGGATGCAGTCCATGAAATTAGTGGTTGGCAGCGATCATGCCGGCTATCCCATGAAAGGACCGGTCATCCAATTGCTGCAATCCTGGGAACATCAAGTAAAGGATGTGGGCGCCTATTCTCCGGACCCCGTCGATTTTCCTGACATTGCCAGGAAGGTCTGCGCCGAGATTTTGAGCGGCCGGGTCCAGCGGGGAATCATGGTTTGTGGCACGGGGGTGGGGGCGTCCATTGCCGGCAACAAGATCAAAGGGATCCGGGCGGCGCTCTGCCACGACACTTTCTGCGCGCATCAGTCGGTCGAACACGATGATGTGAACCTGCTCTGCCTCGGAGCCTGGATTATCGGGATCAAGCTGGCGGAGGAGATCCTGCGGAGTTTTTTGGGCGCCCGGTTCAGCAATGACGAGGATTTCCGCCGCCGGGTGAAGAAGCTCGAAGAGCTCGAATCGTTTCGGCCGTAACGGAGCGCAGGCATCTTGCCTGCGCATTGGCCCGGTGAAAGGGGCGCTGCCAAGATGCCTGTGCATAAAAATTGCGGCCAAAGCAAGATATGAAAGGGATGAAAGCATTGCGAGAATAACCCGCCGCTAGGCCATCGGTCCGGCGGCGGCAGCGGGAGGAATATCGGCGCTCCCAGGGAGAATCTAAGCGAAAGGGGTAACGGGGGCCGCTCTCGAGTCTTTGACTATTTCTGCTTTACCATCTAAAACTAGATTGTTTCTATGCCAGATATTGTAGACAATTTTATTGGAATTGGGTACGTAGCAATGTCCTGACTGAAGGAGATAGCTGCGGCAACTGGAAGATTTACTGGCCGGATCCAAGAAACACTAGCTGGCTGCAATGAGGATGTTGGGCCAAATTTGCACCAAATGTCGAGTTCGTTTATGCCTGCGTGCCAGTAGAGAAGAAGAATGAACCAGAGCAGGCCAAGCGGGTGCGGATTGTACAGAAAAGCGACCATCCATTGTCAGGAAAGTAAAGATGATGATCTTTCGTTTGAGGTTCTCCTCGTGAAAAGGTCTTCCCACCTTAAATTCTCGGTTGATGGAAGGTATGAAGTTCCGTAAGCCTGATTTTTTCGGAGTTTCCGGCCGCTATTTGCCGCAAGTTCGTGATGTCTCGTAATGGTGGTGCCCCAAATAAGCGGTTGTATTCACGGCTGAACTGCGAAGGGCTTTCGTAGCCAACTTGAAACGCTGCGCTGGCGGCATCCAGGTGTTCTGTCAGCATTAAACGCCTGGCTTCTTGCAAGCGTAGCTGCTTCTGGAACTGTAATGGGCTTAATGCGGTCATTGACCGAAAGTGGTGATGAAACGTGGAACTGCTCATGCGGACATGGGCGGCAAGGTCATCGATACGCAACGGCTGTATGAAGTTGCCTTTCAACCAATCGATAGCCCGCGCTATCTGATGACTCTGACTCCCCGCCGACGCAATCTGGCGCAGACGCGCACCTTGATCGCCCACAAGCAAACGGTAGATGATTTCCCGCTGGATGACCGGGGCAAGGATCGGAATGTCCTTCTCATCCGCAAGCAAGTCGATCAACCGCTGAAATGCATTGAGCAGCGGCAGCGTCACCACGCCGGTCGCCATTCCACGGCTTGATTGTTGCGCACGCGGTTGGGGGAGATTGCTGTCCACCATCAGTTGTGAAATCTCGCGCTGATCTAGTTTCAACCTGAGCCCCAAGTAAGGCTTCTCCCGGCTCGCAGTGATGATTTGCACAATCGTGGGTAGATGCACGGACGTGATCAAATAATGGTGCGCGTCATACACATACGTGTCATCTCCGAGCAACACGCGCTTGGCCCCTTGTGCAACCAGGCAAATGCTCGGTTCGTACATGCCGCTCGTCGGCTCGGTCGGTTCGTCCCGTCGGAAAAGCGACAAGCCCGGGATTGCGGTTATGTGCTGCTCGCCTTTCTCGGTCCATCGGGCAATACCCTTCCCCAAAGCTTCGAGTGCAACTTTCATATTATTATTCTCATTCTTCTTCATAACGGCCTCGTTTAGCATATATTCCTTTCAAATGAATACTACCTGACCCCAATTCGCGTTACAACTTTTATCCTATAGTTAGGAGGATTAGGCAAGAAATGGACAGGATTGGTCTACCTGCCTTTGTTTGTTCAGGGGTAGGATAGGATCGGCATCAAGGTAGGTCTGAACGGTTGAAAGGAGAAACAATGCAAAAACGTATATTGGGAAAAAGCGGTCTGGAAGTTTCAGCTCTCGGGCTCGGCTGCATGGGAATGAGCTATGGCTACGGTCCTGCCGGAGACAAGCAGGAGATGATCTCGCTGATTCGAACGGCAGTCGAACGTGGCGTTACCTTCTTCGACACTGCTGAGGCGTACGGTCCCTTCACAAACGAAGAACTCGTGGGCGAAGCCCTCGCTCCATTCCGTGACCAGGTGGTAATCGCAACGAAATTCGGATTCGCGCACCATCCGAACGGCGGTTTAAAGATGAATGCCTTCGATAGCCGCCCAGAACACATCAAACAGGTCGCCGAGGCCGCGCTCAAACGACTCAAGACCGACGTCATCGATCTCTTCTATCAGCACCGTGTCGATCCGGAGGTGCCGATCGAAGACGCAGCGGGAGCGGTGAAGGACCTGATTCGGGAAGGAAAGGTGAAGCACTTCGGCCTCTCCGAAGCAGGAGTGCAGACGATCCGTCGCGCCCATGCAATTCATCCAGTGACAGCACTCCAGAGCGAATACTCGCTGTGGTGGAGGCGGCCTGAAGAAGCGGTGTTGCCAACCCTCGAAGAGCTCGGGGTTGGATTCGTTCCATTTAGTCCTCTTGGTAAGGGCTTCCTCACGGGCAAGATCAGCGAAGATACGAAGTTCGACAATAGCGATTTCAGGAACATCGTCCCTCGCTTTACCCCAGAGAATCGAAAAGCGAACCAGACGTTGGTTGATCTCCTCAGCAAGTTCGCGGAACAGAAGAAGGCGACGCCTGCTCAGATCGCGCTGGCTTGGCTGCTCGCACAGAAGCCGTGGATCGTTCCCATCCCTGGCACCACCAAACTTCACCGCCTGGAAGAGAACATCGGAGCGGCTGCAGTCGAACTCTCGCCCGAAGATCTCCGCGACCTCGAAAGCGCTGCGTCAAAGATTACCGTGCAAGGGGATCGGTATCCCGAAGAACTAGAGAAGCGAACTAATCGCTGAGCAACGAAACGAAGGTGCGTCATGCGAGTTGGCATTCTGGGCTCGGGCCTGAGGCCAGAGGAGGCCATTGTAGCCGGGGCTGAAAGCACTGCTTTCAGAACCCCGGCCGAGCAGCAGGGGCCTTGCCAGGCGGCAAACTGGAGGGGCCGTGCCCCCACGGCGCAAGCGAAATCAGCGCTGGCATCGCGCGGGATGAGGGCATCCCGCTTCAAGAGCCCTTGGCTGCGGCGGCCTTATTGAATACCTTTTAATTTGCTGATTTCGTCAAGGCTTTGACGGGTTTAAAGAATAAAGAAATCAGGCCCTGCCGTTCGCCCCTGCTGTCCTGCTGTCGGCCCCCTGCTGCCGGCCTTGCTGCCTGGTCCTCTGCTGCCTAAAACCACATATGACCAAATATCTGAGTGGTTGCGAAAAATCAAAATTACGAAATAGGAAAGTCGAAGTAACAAGCAAAATACAATTCATGCATGGAGAATGATGTAGATGAGCAAAAGAGTGTTAGTGCTGTCTGCCAGTCCGCGAAGAGGTGGCAATTCCGATCTGTTATGTGACCAATTTGTGTTGGGAGCGCAAAAGGTTGGACACCATGCCGAAAAGATTTTTTTTAAAGAAAAAAAATCAATTACTGCATGGGCTGCGGTGCCTGCTTAAACGGTGGGAAGAGTTGTCCCCAGAAAGATGACATGGCTGAAGTTTTGGAAAAAATGATTGCGGCTGATGTGATTGTGATGGCAACACCCGTATACTTTTATACAATGAACGCACAGATGAAAACACTGATTGACAGAACCTGTTCTCGTTATACTGAAATCAGGAATAAGGAGTTTTATTTCATCGTGACTGCTGCTGTCAACAGCAAGCAGGCTATGGAGAGGACTCTGGAAGGATTCAGAGGATTTACTTCCTGCCTGAGCGGAGCTAAAGAAAGGGGTGTTATTTATGGAACTGGCGCTTGGAATATAGGCGACATCAAAGGAAAACGCGCCATGAAAGAAGCATATGAATTAGGCATGGTTATTAAATGAAACAGTTTGAAGAGACTTTTTGTGATAATCGATCCTATTGCTTCGCTTTTTGTGCCAGCTGCGGCCGGAAGAAGTAATCAGTATGTTATTTGCAAGGTCAATAATTTGCATTGGCACCGTTTGTCCTGGAGCGACCGGCACTCCAATGATAGAACGATTTATTCAAGTCGATCATTAGATGAAAAAATTCATGGTCGACCTTGAGCCCAAGGGAACTGCGGGCAACCCCATAGAGATCGCTGAAGCGGTTGTTGGGCTTTGTTCAGAAGCGGCTTCCTTTGGAGCTTCCCATGCGCTGTCCGCTGATGGGGAATTTGTATTGCAGTAACTGGTCATCGGAAGAAGATTAGCTAATTTAAGAGCACTTATATAAGAAGAGCACATGATATTGATAGACCGTTGAGAGGCAAAAAAAATGTGTTCTCTAGCTGCATTCCGACGATCTCCGCGAGATCGATGGCGCCGCCTCAAAAATCACGATGGAAGGGGCTCGGCATCCCGAAAAGCTGTAAAAAATGACCGGCCGTCAACCGGCACTATGGAGGAAATAAGATGACAATGAATGTACTTGGTTACGCAGCACAGTCCGCTAAGGACGCCCTGGCCCCCCATCGTTTTGAGCGCCGCAATCGGCGCGCCAACGATGTAGTTATCGAGATCCTATACTGTGGCGTATGTCACTCGGATTTGCATCAAGCCCGCAATGACTGGGGTAACAGCATTTACCCGATGGTGCCCGGCCATGAAATTATCGGACGCGTGGCAAGCGCCGGGCCGGATGTCGCTCGGTTTAAACCGGGCGATCATGTTGGTGTGGGTTGTATGGTTGACTCCTGCCAGCATTGTGCGGCCTGCGGACAAGGACTGGAGCAGTATTGTGAAGAGATCGCGACATTCACCTATAACGGGATTGATCGTCATGACCACATGCCCACCTTCGGCGGTTATTCCGAAAAAATCGTCGTGTCGGATAAATTTGTTCTGAAAATTCCTGATGGGTTGGATCTCAAAGGGGCCGCGCCATTGCTGTGCGCCGGAATTACGACCTGGTCGCCACTGCGTCACTGGCAAGTGGGCAAGGGCAGCAACGTGGCGGTTATCGGTCTCGGCGGTCTCGGCCATATGGCGCTGAAACTTGCAAAAGCGCTGGACGCTAATGTGACGCTGTTTACCCGTTCGCCAGGCAAAGAGCAGGACGCGCGCCGCCTAGGCGCAAACAATATCGTGCTCTCCACTGACAAAAGACAAATGGCAGCTGTGAACGGCAAGTTTGACCTTGTTATCGATACCGTGCCCTATGTCCATGATCTCAACCCGTATCTGCCATCCCTCTCACTTAACGGCACTTTGGTGCTGGTTGGTTTTTTGGGAGGTCTGGAGCCAGTCTTGAACACGGTTCCGTTAATATTGGGGCGCAAATCGGTGGCGGGTTCCGTTATAGGCGGCATCGCAGAAACCCAGGAAATGCTCGATTTCTGCGGCAAGCACGGCATCACTTCCGATATCGAAGTGATCAAGATTCAGGATATCAACCAGGCGTATGATCGTATGCTGAAAAGCGATGTGAAATACCGCTTTGTGATAGATATGGCGTCGCTGAAGGCCTGATAGCGAAACCTGCACGCGCCTTGAAAGGAGATGATATGGCGAACAGTAAAAACCAGAAAGCCATGGATGACTTGGAGGCTTTAGCACCGGAATTTGCGAAACTGACAAAAGACTTTCTTTTCGGTGATATTTGGGAACGTCCCGGACTCTCGCCGCGCGATAAAAGCTTAATTACCGTGACATGCTTAGTTGCGCTAAATCGTATCGAGCAAGTTGAATTTCATCTGAAAAAGGCTTTTGAAAACGGCCTCACGAAGGAAGAACTTGTGGCTGCGATTACTCATATAGCATTTTATGCCGGGTGGCCCACTGCAGCTTCCGGGTTTGGTCTCTTGAAAAAAGTAATCGATCAGCAATAGATCGATTGAGAAAAATTTCAACTGAAATGGCCTTGTGAATTTTTCGAAAGCCAATGATTGTCGCCCCTTTTATTCAGTCTCTTTTTGAATTCTTTCATTTGTCAACTATCATAAGTGTGAATATTGTACCGGACTTGCATAGTTGTAAACTTGGGGTACCCCCCCCCAAATATCAACAGGCAGTAAGACAGATTGTATGGTTTAAACCTGCACGGGTTTTACTTTGCAGCTTTGCAAGTCCGGTCCTGTTTTCTGTTCTCCATAATGACGGGGATTGTGCAAAGATGGCGTAAATCCAGAAAGACACTTCGAGATTCCGGTGCAGAATCCAAGCAAAAGGTTCTAAGAGTGTTTGCCAGGGGACGCCAGGTTGTCAATCGCTTACAAAATAAACTTATCAACTTTTTAATATTTGCTCAATCCAACGATGCAAAAACCGCCCCCAATCTGTTCTCGATTCTTCACCGAGGTCGTCACCACGATTTTCTCTACCTTCAGATCCGCGGCATTTCCGGTTTCCTGGCACAGACCTTTCCTCTAAAAAAAACAGCAAGAGAAAGACGTTGAACCATAAAATCCTTCGCATAAGAAATCTTCATGGAAGAATTGGATTGATATGGACTCATTATGGCAAACTCGGAGGCACAATTCAGCTCCACAAGTCCTTGGTATATGTTCCCACCGAATATTGAACCTTTTTCCGTTTATTCTTTTTTAGGGGAGGAATAGAATATCCACGTTCTTGCATCCGGGTTGCCCGGTTAGACTAGTGCCTCTGTCCTATTGGAGGGACGATACTTTCCGAGAGACCAGTGGGGGGGCAGGCTTGGTTTGCTCGTCCGGCACGCGGCTTCCAGGAGAAATTAACTTGACCACCCTTTGTAATGCTTGGAGGATCCTCAGCGGAACATTTATTTCAAGCTGCCTGGTCCTTTCCGGTTTTGCCGCCGCGATTTCCGAACAGATTATTGTTGACCAGTTTGGCTGGAGGGCTGGGGCCCCCCGGAAAGTGGTGATTTTCGCCAATCCTCAACGAGGGCAGAATGCCGGCAAAGCCTATCTCCCAGGCAATACTTTCCAACTCCGGCATGCCTCGGACAACGCCCTCGCTTTCACCGGCCAGGTGACCGCCTGGAAAAACGGTTCCACTGACAGCTATTCCGGCGATCAGGTTTGGTGGGGAGATTTTTCCAGCTTCACGACTCCCGGCGAATACGTGATCTACGATCCTGCCAACGATCTCCAGTCCTATCCCTTTTCCCTTCGCAACGATATTTACGGCGATGTGCTGAAAACAGCCGTGCGAATGTTCTACTATCAGCGCTGTGGCCTGGATTTGACGGAAACCTTTGGAGGGAATTGGAACCATGCGGCTTGCCATATCGGCTCGAAGCAAGACTTGGCCGGTGAACTTTACGCCACTGCCTCACAGGGCAGTCCCCGGGACGTTTCGGGCGGATGGCACGACGCCGGAGATTACAACAAATACGTTCCTTTTACCATCAGTCCACTGTGGGACCTGATGATGGCCTATGAATGGAATCCCCAGGCGTTCAAAGATAATTGGAACATCCCCGAATCGGGAAATGGGGTGGCGGACCTGCTGGATGAAATCAAGTGGGAACTTGACTGGCTCCTGCGAATGCAACTCTCCGACGGTTCCGTCCTGAATAAAGTGGCGGTAACCTCGTATAATAGCGGTTCCGGACCGGCCATGGATACACAGCCCCGTTATTACACGCAGGCCACCACTTGGGCCACGGGCACTTTTTGCGGACTGGCCGCCCATGCCGCGAGGATTTTTGCCGGATGTGAGGGCACGTATCCCGGCTATGCCGCCAAGCTGCGAGAGGCAGCCGAAAAAGCCTGGCAATATCTACAAGCGTATCCTGCCATGACTCCTTCCAGCGGCAATGATGGAACCACCATGGCCGCAGCCGGAGCATCCTGCGATGCGGCCACAGACAAACGGCTGCGAATCTTTTCCGCCGCGGAGCTGTTCAGGACCGCCGGCGCCGCTGCTTACCACGATTACTTCAAGGCCAACTACAAGGACTCCTCGGCTTCCGACAACGGGCAGCACCCGATCCTCCGCAACTCCTGGGATGCGTCACTGGCCTGGGAATTGAACCGGGCTTTGATTGTATACGCCGGCGCGGAAGGGGCAGATCCAGCAATCCTCGGCGAAATCAAAGGTTCGCTAAAGAACACCATGGATGGAAATATTGCCGCCAATTACCTCTCCGGAGAGGATGCCTACCGGGGATTCGTCTGGGAAGGGCACTACTGCTGGGGCTCCAATCAACTGCGCGCCAATTGGGCGAAGTTGGCCCTTTTTGCCGCCGCCTTGAACGTGGATCCCGCCAGAAATTCGCTCTTCGAGGAAATCGCCGAAGAGTATCTCCATTACTTTCATGGAAGAAATGCCCTCTCTTACATTTACCTGAGCAATATGGGGGAAAAAGGGGCGAATCTCACTCGCGGCAAATCCCCCCTGGAGATCTATCACGGCTGGTTCCAGGACAACTCCCCCCTGTATGACGGGATGAATTCACTTTACGGCCCGGCTCCGGGATATATGGTTGGCGGGCCCAACAAATTTTTCTCAGTCAGCTGGATCAGCCCCCCCTATGGGGAACCTCCGGCCAAAGCTTTCAAGGACTGGAACAGCGCCTGGAACTCCGCCCATAATGCCAACGAGAATTCCTGGGAAATCACCGAACCCGCCATTTATTACCAGGGGGCTTATGTGCTGGTGCTCAGCCGATTCGTGCAGGCTGTTTCGCCCCCGGAATCCCGCCGATCCATTGCCGAAGCCTATAAGACTCGCTTGGAAATCAGCCAATCTGCCCAGGCGTCCCGGCAGAACCGCTGATGGGCTATGAAAGCGGGTCGATCTCCGTTGAATCGATAATGCCTCTCTGCTCCGCCCGCTAATCGACGCTGGGCCAGAAATTGTCCGAAAAGCCGCCTACGTAAAGGGTGGACCAATTTGACATTCCTTGTTCGGGGAATGGTCCAAGCATTTGGCATCAAGGCAAACAAAGCAAAAAATATTGCCGATCAAAAGCGGTAGTGATAACGTTTTGACCATTCAGGAGATTTTAGGACGACACAAAGGGGCCGCCTTTTACAGCCAAACGCTGCATGTCTGTTGGCCCGAAAAATAAAAAATGTGAACCTGCCAATGCGATTCAGTCGCCAATTATTAAGGTGTGCATAATAGTCCGGAGGAAAAGAGGCGGGCAGGCCAGCGGTCCACCCACTGGTGGGAGCCCGCCTTCTAGAAAATGCTCTGAAAGGGCACAAGATATTAGCCGGGGGTAGGCCGTCGGGCAGGCCGAAGGTCCGACGCTAGGCGGAACGCCCGACGGCCTACCCCCGGATTTGGAGATTTTGTGTTATGTTCCCCTTCCCCCGACGACGGGGGAAGGGGTGAGGGGATAGGGGTAAAAATCTCCTCCTGATTATTTTGCACAGATTAATACCTCATCGACAGCCAAAAAAGAAAAAGAGGTTGGCCCCCATGGAAAATCCGTCTAGAAAAAAAGTCTCTCAATTTCCTTTCTTCTTCCTGCTTATCTTCTGGCTCCCCATTTTCTTTGTGCATACTGCGTTCACCAGGGCCGTTGCCCATGGATCGGCACTTAATGGCGTGATTAAATCCGCCTACCAAGAGAAGTTCGTCAACGATAAATTCCTCATCGATCATCTAGAATTAGGGGGCCTTAAAATTGGATCAAATACATTCCATGCGCGAATTACCAACTTGACTTCTAATTTATTGTCGATAGGACTTGATCTTAGGGCGGCTCCTGGCATGTGGTTTTCTCCCAACATGCAGAAACAGTTTACATTCGAGATCCCTCCAAATAATTCTCGGATTATCGATGGATTGTATGAGTTTAACCACATTACTCCAGAGGCATCTTTGCGAGTTCGAATCGGAACCACTAGCCTGTCTGCTGATGGAGGAACTGTTATTGCAAAATTGTTCGAACGAAAATTCCCTGTCGGACATGGAAATCCCGCTGCTCTGAAAATCCGGCACATCTTTCGCATGTTGAAGACGGAACATTTCGACATTTATGCATGGAAAGGCTCTCTTGCCGAATCTCAGATTCATCAGATCGCTTCTGAACGGGAGGCCGGACTTCGCCGCATCTCAGAGATTCTTGGAGTGCGCTTTGCGGGTCGCATTCAACTGGCATTCTATCCTGATGCGGACAAAAAGAAGGAAGACACGGGACACACCGGCGCGGGATTTGCACACGACAATATAATTGTGGAAATCCACAATAACCAGACACATCTTGATCCATTTCACGAAGCAGCACACATTGTAGCTGAGCGGCTTGGCTCTCCACCGGCACTCTTCAACGAAGGATTCGCAACCTATATTTCCGAGCGGCTCGGTTCAATGGCATTGCTGCATTTAGGGCATCCTGAGGAGAAAATTGACCAAGCCGCCTGTAATTTGGCACGTTCAGGCAAGCTGATCCCGATTCAGCAACTTTTCAAATTCGAGGAGATTGGCAGTGATGACTCCCGGCCAGAAATCTCCTACCCGCTGGCCGCCTCCTTCGTCAAATACTTAATCGAAGTCATCGGCGTAGAACGGTTCCGGGAAGGCTACAAGGGTCTGGTCAATAGTGACGACCCTGCTCAGATTAAGCGCAATGAGGCAGAATTCGTTCGCATTTTCGGCCGATCCTTGGCGGAGGTTGAGCGAGCATGGCTGGATCGTCTGTCTTGCCTCAATTCGCATTGACTCTATGCGGAACTGACTCAACAATTGACCGATCTAACAACCGTCCGAAATGGTGTCCCCTCTCCGAGGGATTTTACTGGATCTGGCATTACATTATTGGGATAGCCAACCGGGAACTTGTAACCGCGGGCTTGTTTGCGGATCCGTATGCTCCCGATCACATCTTTCAGGGCTTCATCCCGGCTGTTTATCCTCTTCGCGTGGCGCAGGGTAAATTCTAAGGTGGTGTTTAAAAAGATTCGGCAGAGCCAGCTCGCCGAGCCGTCCGCCCATGCTTTGCCTAGAGGGCATTCCACAGACGGCTCTTTCGGCGAAAGAGCCCTACCTTTATGCAGAGCATACTTTTTAAACACCCTCCAAGAGATGAAGCCGCACCTGCGGCAATGGTGCGTGCTTTCAATAGGAAGTCCGCCCTGAAGTTCATCGCTTGTGGCTTAAGGGGGATGGGATTCGGGGAAATATATGGAGCCGTCAAACCAGCTGATAAAAAAGAAAAAGCATGCCCCAGCGTTTCTAGGAGTAATATTTTTTCAGATGATTATACGGAAATGGTCAAATGGCCAAGAGCGGCCCTTCCCCTCTTTCCCCGCTTGTGAAGAGGGTTTGGGGTACCATTCCACAAAATCTTGCAAGGAGGATATCCCATGTTCCAGAATGCATGGGCGGCGCTTCGCCCGCTGATCGGGATTGCAGTCTTGATGTTGCCGGCGGCTGCAGCCGAAGTCAAAAGCAACCTGAATGGATTCGACGACTTCATGGCGGCGGCCATGAAGGAATTCAAGGTTCCAGGAGCTGCTGTCGCCGTGGTGAAGGATGGCAAAATCATTCTCTCCAAGGGCTATGGCTATCGCAACGAGGAACAACGATTGCCGGTGACTGGCGCAACGCTGTTTCCCATCGCGTCCATCACCAAATCCTTCACAGTGACGGCGCTGGGGACGCTGGTGGATCAGGGACGCCTGGAGTGGGACAAGCCTGTTCGGGAGTACTTTCCCGGTTTCCGCATGTTCGATCCGGTGGCGACTGAGCAGTTGACGACGCGTGACATGGTAACGCACCGCAGCGGGCTGCCACGGCATGACCTGATCTGGTATTCCAGCAGCCTGAGCCGCGAGGAATTAGTTGCTCGTCTGCGCTACTTGGAGCCAAACAAACCGATTCGCGAAAAGTTCCAGTACAACAACCTGATGTTCGTCACCGCTGGATACCTGGGTGGACGGATTCTGGGATCCACTTGGGAGGACCTGGTACGGCAACGCGTGCTGGAACCGCTTGGCATGATGAACACGAAATTTTCTTCAGACCAGGCGCGCCAATCGTCGGATTACGCCTTTCCCTACCGCAAGAACCGCAAGACCGAAGTGGTGAGCCAAATCGAGTTCAGCCGGTGGGGCGATGTAGGGCCGGCGGGATCGATGAATTCATCCATCGACGATATGTCGCGGTACCTGTTGATGCACTTGAACAAAGGCGTGGTAGCAGGCAAGCAGGTATTGGGGAAGAACAACGCGGAGCAGATGCAGTCACCCCAGATGGTGTTGCAGGGGACTCCGCTTTTTGCCGAAATGGGTGAAACCAGTTACGGCATGGGGCTGTTTGTTGAAACCTACCGAGGCCACAAGCACGTGCAGCATGGAGGCAACCTGGATGGTTTCAGCCTAATGCTATCCTTCCTTCCGAACGACGGGATCGGGGTGGTGGTGCTCACGAACTTGGACGGGACACCGCTCAGGGACCTGGTGCCTTATTTCGTCTACGACCAGCTGCTCGGTCTGGGCAACATCGATTGGGTGAAGCGATTTCGAGAAATAGAGATCAAGGCGCGCGACCAGGAACTCAGCGCCGACAAAAAGGGTTACACGGGACGGAAGGAAGGCACGCATCCCACGCACGACCTGGCGGACTACGCGGGGGAATTCGAGCACCCGGGCTACGGCCGGCTTGCGATCCGGCTGGAAGGCGCCGGTGAAGCGCGAAAGCTCTCCATGAAGCTGAACGACGTGGAGCGGCCGCTTGAACATTTTCACTACGATACATTTCAAGTGCCCGAGAACCCGCTGGACCCGTTCGAGATGCTGAAAGTGACTCTTCCAACCGACGCTCAAGGCGAGATTTCCGAGCTGCAGGCAAACCTCGAATCGAGCGTCAAGGAGATCGTCTTCAAACGCGTGGCTGAGAAACGAATGTTCGAGACGGCGTTTTTGCGCCAGTTCGCAGGCGTCTACGACAACCCGGGGCAACCGATGACCGTTGCGCTGGCCGGCGAGAGCACACTGCAGTTAGTCTTCCCGGGTGAACCACCCCGCAAATTGATTCCAAGGCATGGAACCCGGTTTGATGTGGACGAGCTGACGGGGGTGACACTCGAATTCAAGCTGGATGCGGCCGGACAAGTGCAGGAAGTAGTCGTCTTCACACCTGGCTCGGCGTATGCCGTGCCACGCAAGAAGTAAGATCAGGCTTTGACGACCGAGGTTGAACCAGGAAGAACACAATAGGAAGAGAAGACCTAGGTTTCTTGAACAGTTCACAGTTAGTGCCGCACTTGAAGAGTTGCAAACTCTGACTCTCTAGTGTTGAATGCAAGAGCTTAGCGAGAACGGTTTGATCCAAATTGAACACAATGACTCGCATCTTCCAACTTTTCAACTTTTCAAGTGCGGCACGGGATTCTCTTGAACAAAAGCAACTCGGACGGCAAAGCCACTGGAGTGAAAGCATCGGGGTGGGCAGTTCGGCATACGTAGAGGCTCTCAAGAAGCAGTTTAGGACCGAGAGCCAAAGGGAGGAACATTTTGGCGGTGGAGGGAGCGCATCAATTGCGGGAAACAGAAGCGGCTTATCAGGGTATTATTGAGGAAGAAAAAGGCCGTTCAAGGCTGGGAAACCGCCGGTTTTGGAACTTATCCTTTAAGCGTTGAGCCACTTGGCTTGGCGTGACCCCCATTAACAGCAACCATTCAGTGGAGAAAAAGACTCTGAATATAAATTTTTCGCTACGACATTTCTTGATCGTCAACACTTTCGACCTTTACTCTCCAATAATCATGTGCCAGACGAGGTAGTCATATGATTTCTCACATTTCAAATCCATTTAGCACAGGTGGTGGTGGGCTGTTTTTCGAAGCGAAAGTCCAGGCGAGCTTTGTGCTTCATTTACTCATCGGAGGCCGCATTCCATGCCTGGCAAGCGGCAGAATCCATTCTATAAGGCTCCAGGCCAAACAAGCTGGATTTAACACAGACGATATTGTCGTGACCATTGACACCGAATCGGGCACTACCCACCGACTGCTGGCTCAGATTAAGCATCACGTTGCGATTGCAACTTCCGACGAAGAGTTTTACGACTCCATGGTCAGCGCTTGGTCAGATTTTAATAACTCAGCTGCCTTTGTGAAAGGCCGAGACGCATTGGCCCTGATCACTGGTCCTCAGTCTGACCAGGTATTGCAACACGTTCGCCCGCTGTTGGACTGGGCACGAACATCTGCAACGGGTTTAGAGTTTGCTGGTAAAGTGGCGACAGCACATTTTAGTTCGAACCAAAAGCGTGCCTATCTCCAGGTCTTCGGAAATGTAATCGCGAAGATTGCCGGGCACCCCTCTACCGACGATATCCTGTGGGAGTTCCTTAAGCACCTTTATTTGCTGACTTACGACTTTGATGTGCAGGAAAGTAGTAAGGATGAGGCGGCAATCTTAACGGTTCTCGAATTGGCCAGAAATTCGTCGGGTGGGCTTGATGCCCAGGCGATCTGGGAGGGCTTAATAATTCAAGCGCAAGAGTGGAACAAGACCGCAGGGACGTTTACAGCACCGGATATCCCAAAGCGGTTAAGCTCGGCTGTTCAGCCTTGTCGTTCTAGAGTACAGCGAGAGGCTGTCTCAAGACTGCAAGAACATAGTGCGTTGATACTTGGAGACATCAAGACCGAACTGGCGCCAGGCATACGACTTCCTCGTACCGAGACTCTCGACATTCTCGTTGACGCAATCGAATCTTCTCGAATCGTTGTGGTTCAGGGAGCACCAGGCTCCGGAAAGTCAGCGATTGTCAAGATGCTCTTCGATACCTTAACTAATGGGATTGTGCCATTCGTATTCAAGGCTCAGGAATTCAATTTCCCCCACATTCATCAGTTTATGACAAGCATAGGAATTGCATTGTCAGTGGCTGAGCTTCGGAACGAATTTGCCCTGTTACCAAGGAAGTTGTTACTGGTCGATGGTGCTGAGCGTTTATTTGAGCTCAGTAATCATGAAGCTTTTCGCCACTTGCTCAAGCAGTTGAGCACCGATAAGTCTTGGACGGTTATTATCACTTGCCGTGAGAATTCGGCTCAATTGCTCAGGGAGCATCTCCTAGCGCAATGGGGCAATAACGTAACAACGGTGACTATTTCTACTCTGAGCAACGAGGAACTGGATTGGGTGTCAGGAAAGGTGCCCGAATTGGCACCACTGATTGCCAATCGAAAGCTGACGCGGTTACTTCGGCTCCCCTACATATTGTCACTTGCCTGGAAAGCTTTCCCGGTGGCCACCTCTAGTGAGGCCATATCTAACATTGACGAACGCCAGTTTATGGACATTGTCTGGCGGGATTTTGTCGAGCGCATAGCACAATCGCAGGGAGGCTTACCAATCAAGAGGGGAAGATGTCTGATATCAGTGTCGGTGGAACGAGCTCGCCGCATGAGCCTTTATGTATCCAGTGATGGCCAGGATGCAGAGGCAATTAAGGCCCTTTCCGACGACGGAATTCTCATCCAGTCAAGGGCAGGAGGCTTAGCGCCTGCTCATGACGTGCTTGAGGATTGGGCTGTTTCCAGGTTCATCGGTCAAGAGTTCGAGGCAAAATCAGGTGAACCTTTGCCGTTTTTTGAAGCTGTTGGTATGGAGCCCGCCATGCGGAGGGGTTTTCGACTGTGGCTCTCTGTAGCTCTCGAGGCTCCTGAAAATCAAAAGATCATGAACTTCGTCTTAACCGCTTTTCAACATGTCGAGTTATCACTTGTCTGGCGTGATGATATTGCTGTGTCAGTGCTGCAGTCTGAGAATGCTGGTGAATATATCAGAGGAA
Source organism: uncultured Acidobacteriota bacterium (assembly GCA_963803155.1). Lineage (GTDB taxonomy): Bacteria > Acidobacteriota > Terriglobia > Versatilivoradales > Versatilivoraceae > CAWDMN01. The sequence goes on along the minus strand of CAWDMN010000070.1, from coordinate 19,450 downwards.
TGGAGGAGCAACTGCTGCATGAGAACAAAGCGCTCTATCGGCGACTTGTCCATGTTCTACGGACTGCCTGTAAGGGTCCGAATGAGTTGTTACTTCGCAGGTTGGGATTAGCAGCGTTTCGCAGCCATGAAGTTCTAAAAGGCGTGTTTGTTGTCCCCCTTGGTAGCGGCTGGCGAGAACTGATCCTGTTCACGCACCGAAATCTTGCCGCCTTCGACTTAAATGAAGATGGTACTGTCGTCGAGCTGTTGAAAGACTGGTCTCAGGGTTTCTCCGCTATAGAGCCGCTTCCTTCAGAGGCTCAGGCAGTCGCGCAAATTTGTCTGAAATACTGGAGTTTACTCACCGTCCCCAATCGCTACTCAGGCAACCTGGTTGTTGAGTTTCTGGAACTGCTCTTCAAGATCCCTCATGCGGCACCGGATGAGGTTACTGCTCTCATTCGGTCCGCTATGGCAAATGAACTCACCCGCGAGTATCACTCGCGAACCGTGCTTGAGCACGTTGTGAAATCATTCGAATGCCATCCTCTCTGTGCCCATTTCCCTCATCTCGTGATTGAGGTGGCTGAATTAATCTGGCGATTGCAGCAGGATGATGAATTACACTACCGTTCCCACTTAGTTTGGGAAGGATTTTTCGGCTTCAACGATTCGATGCATTTCAGTTACCACCCCGAAAGCGCATTGCAAGGACCTTTCATGTTCCTGCTTGCTTATCATCCAGAGGCAGCAATTGATTTCATCGTTCGACTTACGAATCAAGCTGCTCAGTCGTATTCAGAATCCCGAATGAGCAATGAGGTGTGCACCGTCCATTTGCCGACTGACACCGGTTCACGGCTTTTGATAGCCAGCCCTCGCCTCTGGGCGCTCTACCGAAGTATGACGGAAGGACCGAAGGTCCTGGAGTGTGCGCTTATGTCTTTGGAAGCATGGCTCTTGGGCCAGGCCAAACAAGGCAACAACATTCGGGACTACTTTCAGATGAGTCTTGACGGCAGCACATCGGCAGCGACAATTGCCGTGCTTGTGTCGGTTGCGATTGCATATCCACAGGCGGTGGCGGAGGAAGTTCTGCCTCTCCTCAGTGTACAAGAGTTTATCAGGTGGGACTATGAGCGCTCACACCAGGAGCAGTACCATGTCACTGATGTGAGATCCTCCCTGGGCATCCCTACCGGTGGCGCCGACGATATCCATTATCAAGAGCGCAAGGACTCCGCTGCTCTCCCACATCGCAAGAGTAATTTGGAGGAGCTTGCATTTCGTCTTCAGTGGACTTCGTTGCGGGACAGGGTTTGGTCTATTTTGGACAATTTCCATAAGGCCCTCCCTCCTGAGGAAGAACAGGATGAAGCGGACAAGAATTGGCGCATTGCGCTACACCGGATGGACGCCCGTAATTTCAAAACTGAAGAAGGCAAAGAGCCGGGTGAAGTCATATTGGTTCCTAGAGAACCGGATCCAGATTTACGGCAGTACATCGCCAAGGCAGAAGAAGACCAGGCTCCCGCTAACAGGCGTATGCGTCTGGCGATGTGGGGAATGATGCGAATCCGTGGGGAAAGCCAAGCCATGGATGCTTTCCCTGACTGGCGTGATGCCTTTCGTGAAGCGAAGGCCCTGTCGGAACAGCCGTCCTCAGAAAGCAACGATGAGACTTCCTTGAGCAAGTCGGGTCCTTCCTTTGTGGCGGCTTATTTGATCCGAGATCATTATGCCGAACTCGATTCTACCGATCTAGAGTGGTGCAGGCGCATAGTAATCGGAGAGGTCCTGCGCAAGGACATTGAGAAAGCATTTGATACGCGGATTGCGAGGAACCCATTCGATGGTTCTCGCCCCTGTGCTTGTGTATTGCCACTTCTCTTGAAAGGTGCGGTAGATATTCAGACTCGAACCCAGAATGAGGAATGTCTCGCCGTTGCCGTGACCCACATAAGCTATGAAGTCAGGGACTATGCGGCTTCGGGTGTCCGTGATTGGCTTTGGGAGATTGACCCTGAACTGGCAAAGGCATGCATCGGAGGCTTATTGGAGCTTTCTAGCGCCACGAACTTGATTCGGCGAACTGAACGGCAACGGCGCGAGAATGAATTTTCCCAAGAACGACTGGAGAAGGCGATCCTGGAGGCTACTTCGGGCATTCGTGCTCGTATAGTCAAGCGAGAGACTCTCATCTCGCTAACCACACCCACAGTGGACCTTGAAACGCATAACTGGTCTGAACTTTCGAACGCTCTGAGGATGATTGAGCCTAGTACCGATGACCAAGACCTGTGTGCGTTTATCATGGCATGTCTGGCTGCGGTGCTTCGCCAGGCAGAGGCGACCGAGGCTTGGAAGTCGGACCAGCGCAGCGATGTAAGCTTCGAGTTCCAGCATGCCATGGCTAAGATGTTTGTTCAATATGCGCTCGCACGTCCTGTTGCAGAGGCGGCTCGGATTGGGCGGTTGCTTCGCGATTACGTTGATCGGTGTCCCAAGTATCTGGGGGAATTGCTCGAAGGATTACCCTATGCGGAAGACAGGATTCGATCTGGCGAGTTGTTCTGGATGATCTGGAAAAGTATTTCCGAACCCATCTTCCAACATCCACTCTTACGAGGATCTTCCCACATCTGGCACTATGATGAGCTGCGCAGTCTCGTCCGTATACTCTTATTTGCCGACATTGCCTGGAAAGATGGTGTTAAAGAATGGGAGCCTGTGAGTACCAATATAGATTTCATCGAGTCTGCTGCGACAGTGGTTGGTAATACCCCGGCCGGTTTTGGAGCTCTCTTATCACTATTATGCTCGGTTGGACAAGTCTTGCTTCCCCTAGCAATCAGATGGCTTGCTGAATCAATCCAGAGAGCTAACGGAAGGGACCTCTTAGAGGACCGTAATGCGGAGTTCGAACTCGAAGTCTTGCTTCGTAAAGCTTGCTATGAGCATGGTACTGTCATCCGGCAGTACCCAAACTTACATCGTGCTACCATCTTATTGCTGGATAAGTTAGTGGAACGCGGATCCCATACCGGATTCCGGCTTCGTGACTACATGGTTTCCCCACTTCCATCTAATTAAGGATTCATCTTATCCTTCAAAGGAAGATATACAGAGGCAGATCGAGTTCGCTGTGTAAGATGCAATATGTTATTTGGAATTTCCATGAAAAACCGAATTGGGGAAAACTGGCATGTTTCGGTGTCAATACGTGAATTAATTGGCTAATCCCTCATTATCGTCAAGGGCCAATGTGAGTCAATTTCGACCAATGGATGCAGGCAAGCAGATTCCTGTGGAGCCTAGATTGCAAAATCATGTTTAAATTGGGGTCACACCAAGACTTGTATTTGAAAGCATTGAAGTTCTTCGCAAAACGAATGGATATTTTGGCCTTAAACGGCTTATTTTTGCCTCTAAAATGCCAGTTTATTTTTTTTCCATTCCATCTTAACAAGGTCATTAGGCCATGGCGCGAGCGCATCGCCATTATTTGCCTGGCATGATCTGGCATCTGACTCACCGCTGCCAGGAGCGGCAATTCCTCCTCAAGTTTGCCTGTGACCGGCAGGCTTGGATTGGCTGGCTCTTTGAAGCCCGCCAGCGTTTTGGCCTTTCGGTTCTTGATTACATGGTGACTTCCAATATCGACCGTTTATGAGCTGACGATCATTCAAGCTCCGACCCGAATGGCGCTTACTTAAGGATTAAAAGTCCCGGAGGGACAATGGAGAATAGCCAGGGACAAGCGGGCCGATTGGGACGCAATGCGGCTAAAATGGCGACACTGCGATCGGCCCGCGCCGTCCCTGGATTCCAGGAAAAAAAAGGGGCGCCCCGGCAGGGGCGCGGGAGGCGACGGCGCCCTTGCCCAACAAACTGTGCCTCCAGCGTCCCTGCCGGGACGCGACAACAGGTGGCTCGATATTACCAGGGACGGCGCGCGACTGGCAGAGCAAGACCTGAGCAGATCGCGCTTGTCCCTGGCTATTCTCCAATGTCCCTGCCGGGACAAAATTTGAACGGAATTATGGCCAGGGGGTCCTTAAGTAAGCGCCATTCAGCTCTGACCCAGAATCCGCCAAAGTGCCAAGTCAGCTTGCTGGTTAAAAAATGCACGACTATTACGGTGAAGCAACATTTCCGCTTGACCACTCAGGAGAGATGTAATCCCAAAAGCTGCGGATCAAGCCAGTCACGGCTTGCGCGATTCGGAAGCTTTGCCTGCACTTGGAGGCTCAAATGTCGCCACCACCATCCCGTAGTAGGAAGGCCGGGCGTAGTTGAAGAAAGTAATCTCCATGGGCATAACCTTAAGCGCGCCGGCCAGGATCAGCGTCTGCCAAAGAGAATCCGTGAAGGACCCCTCCAGCACCTCATTGCTGATGTTGAGCAGCTTCTCCAAGTGATTCGATGAGACCGCCTCACAGTACAGAGCGTCGTGCTGCGCGGCGAAGGGAGAGAAGCCGAAACGTGGATGATTTTTGTCATGCCGGTGCCCCTGATCGGCTGAGGCGATGAGAGCGACACGCTTGCCGGAGTCGTTCGCGATTTTGGCGAGCAGTTCGCCAAAAGAGATCAGCTTTTCCCGCGGCACCATGGTGCTGGGAGAGATCACGACTATCCGGGGACGCGGCGCGGGGAGGGGCCGTATGGTGTACCATAGAGGTATTAACGCCCCCCACTCAAGAAGTAGTTCACCTTTGTCCTTGTCTCCAGCGTCTGCCACGACGGGGAATCCGGCCTGACGTCCGGCGTCAAAGATCTCCTGAATCAGTTTCGTGTCGCACTCGAAGCGCTCCTCGTTGAGGCCCAGGCGTCCTCCCGCGTACGCAGCCGTTCCGATGGACAGAACACTGTCGCCCTTGAAGAACGAACAGGAACCGGCCAGAGCCTCACCCTGCCGGGTGTGGATGATCTCCGGGTCGAGGAGCACGAGTGTCTCAACGCGTGCGGCTGCAAAACGGCGGGCTGTCTCCTCCATGGCGCCCCGGGTCTCGGCCATCAGCGTTGGATCCTTGGTGACCTCCAAAATGATATCCGGACCATGTGGCATTATTGCACCAAACACAAGCCCCTTCTCCCCCTTGTTGATGTTGACCTCCGATTTGGCAGGCAGCTCTTTCCTTTCATTGCGGGGGGCTCCAACAAATTTCCGATCCTGCTTTCCAACCACAGCAGCTCTACCCTCAACTTCAAAGCCTGCCGTCTGGAGAAGCGAAGTTGTGAGTAAGGCTGCAAACAGTCCTCCAGCTATCTCGGCAAGCCGGCCTATGACCGTAAATCCGTTGCTCGTTCTCATGTTCCCTCCTTTCTTGGGGGTCGCGGCATTGTGTTGCGATCAAGGTCGAGAGCGGCAGCGACTTGGACAATCATAGTCCTAGCCAAAAATAAATGAAAATGGGAAAAATTAGGATCAGATCGCAATAATTGCATATTACACTTCATCGGGATGCAATGTCGCAATTATTGTGGGGGAATTGGGGTCACACCAAGACTTGTATTTGAAAGCAATGAAGTTTCTCGAAAAATGAATTGATATTTTGTCCTTAAAAGGCTTATTTTTGCCTCTATAATGCCTGTTTAAGAATTTTTTCATTCCATCCTACAAGGTCAACAGGCCATGGCGCGAGCGCATCGCCATTATTTGCCTGGCATGATCTGGCATCTGACTAACCGCTGCCATGAGCGGGAATTCCTCCTCATGTTTGCCTGTGACCGGCAGGCTTGGATTGAATGGCTCTTTGAAGCCCGCCAGCGCTTTGGTCTTTCGGTTCTTGATTACATGGTGACCTCCAATCACATTCACCTGCTGGTGCATGATCTGAAAGGACACTAAGTCATCCCCGAATCTATGCAGCTGTCTGGTCGCTCTTTTCATTCATCACCTCGCAACGTTAGCCCGGTTCCTGGTTCATGCGCCATGCCTTCCGTGATAGCGGATTCTCTCCCCACCAAATGACAACTCCTAATCCTCAATCGTTCGCGGCAGTGGTCACCCAATCTGCGCTCCTCAGATCGCCTCGTCGCCGGTTTGAGTGCTCTCCTCTTCCGGGGATCACTATTGGAGGGAAAAAGCTTGTACAGCGCCAGAGTCTAGAACATTGGAAAAAGTTGAATGAATCGGGTTATGATGGAAGTGCCTCCGGTGGGTCGGAGGTTGGCTCTTTTGGCCGAGTTAATGGGGATTGATACCATATGCGTAAGCGGTATCAAGAAGGGGATCTAAAATCTGAAAAGGTATTGGATAGGCCAGCGATGGCAAGTCGATCGTCGTCGGAGCCGAGTACTAGAAAGACCGATGGAATTCCCAGATTGGAAGCCAATCCCCTTTTAGCGGGAGCGGTTACACCCATCAACTTGAAAAAGGCCCGACAGCCCGAAAAGATTTGTTTCGAAAATCTAATCTGCCCGATAGTTTTTCCATTTTATCAAAAGGGAAAGCTCGAAACATTTTCGGGACTGGCAAGAGGACAGGGGGGAGAGATTCGGCTTTCTGGTTGGTCCAGCGACAGAACGGCGTGGCCATTAAACATCTGACCGAATTGGACGGCTGATCGGATTCTTCCACAGTCGTAATACTAGACCAAGCAGATCGAAAGACAGCATTTGGCAAACCCAGGGTGAGGGCGTTCCCCCGTCGAACTAAGTAGTTGATTTCATAAAAACAGTGACGAATTCTTTGGGATGTCATTAACCCCACGCATCAGCGCGGGGACTGGAGTTTCAACATTTTTGTGATACCGGCCTGAAGGGCCGGAGTTATTGTAGCCCAGGGCAAAGTGAGGCCCACAGGCCGAATGACGCCCTGGGAATCGAAGAAGCATAATTTTTGCGAGTGCCCTGAAAGGGCACGTTAACGGTATCACCCTCAATTTCTGACGTAGAGTCACCGGCTAAATCGCCCCTTCAGGGCTCCCTCACCTGAGGAGGGAATGGATTAACCCAAGGCGTTGCCCTGGGCTATAATAAATCCAGCCTTACAGGCTGGAATCCGATGCTGGCCTGGCAGAAGTTGCAACAACTTAGAAATGTTGAAGCTCCAGTCCCCGCGATGAAGCGCGGGATTAATAAAAAACCGCCTTAGCAGTGAAAATACGTCACCGAACTTGCGAAATGGAATACTAAGGTTAATTGCGGACTTTGAGATGCGACCCCGCTCCTCTTCCGCGAGTTGGATTGGAAAAGAATCTTCCCAAAATATGAATACAAAACAAAAGATCGCAGCGATTGTATTGGTACTGCTCTTGGGAGCCGTTGTCTACGGACTCATCCTCACGATTACCGCTCCGAGTATTGTGCCAGCACCCGGCAAAGGGAAGAATGCCGCTACGGCAATGGCGCCCCAGGTCGACCAATCATCCTTGAGGACCGCCCAGAAACTCGCACAATTCGCGGACACTCCTGAAGAGCAGGCGTTGTCAAAGGAGGCAATCCGGTTATGCGACCACGAGCTGGATCTTGCTTACGAAAGCGCACGGCGTGACGTGGAGGCGCACCCTCCTGTCTTGACTCCGGAGGCAAGCAAAATACAGGTCCAGTTGGAGAAGGCGCAGCGGCGTCAGAAGGCTGATCAAATGCTGGCCGACCAGTTAACTTCGTTGGAAGCAAAGGCTACGGGAAGCCAGAAAGAGGAACTGGCTGACCGGCTGGATGAAGTAAAAGTGCAATTGGAATCTGATGAAGATGAAGTCGACGATGCGACTTTGGACTTAAACCGGGCCGGCGGCAATGTCAAATCGCGGATTGAGCTTATGATGCAGGAACATGAAGAAGTCTCTCGCGAGGTTGACAAAACCCCTCCGGCATATCCAGTACCAAAGCCATATCAGTATGGCTTGATTCACCGGTACCAACAGTGGTGGGAACTGCGGCTAAAACAAAAACTGCTCATGGAAGCGGACCGGGCAGCCCAGATAGTGGCGGCTGAGCTGGGAGCAAAGCATGATGCTCTGGATGCGCGGATTGATGCTGCGAAACAGGCCTCCCCTGATTTGGCCGCGCACTCGAAGAAAGGGTCCGCTGAAACGTCCATCATTTCGCGAAAGCCTCGCAGTCATGAGGAATCGGCGGCCGCACAGGCAGGGATGAAGCAGATTGTTTTGGATCAAAAGGATCTCGCCAGTTTTAACAGGCGCGCCGACTATGAGAAACAGCTCGCCGCGGTTTACTCTCAATGGAACGGCCTGGCCGCGGTTCAGCAGCGCGACGTTCTGCACCGCGCGTTGCAGGGCTTGCTGATCATCCTGGTGGTCTTGCTGGTTGGCATTTTCTTCGACAGTTGGCTGGAGCGGCTTCTCAACACTCTATCGCTGGATCGGCGGCAGGTGGCAACACTCCGCACGGTTACGCGTGTAGCCGTTCAAATAGCTGTGGTGCTCTTTGTCTTGCTGGCAATCTTCGGCCTGCCGGGACAACTCGGCACATTCCTCGGCCTGGCGGGGGCGGGCCTCACCGTCGCGCTGAAGGATTTCATTGTCGGCTTCATCGGCTGGTTCGTGCTAATGGGGAAAAACGGAATCCGCCTGGGAGACTGGGTGGAAATTAACGGTGTCACCGGGGAAGCTGTCGAGATAGGCCCCTTCCATACGGTGTTGCTCGAAACGGGCAACTGGACTGATTCCGGCCACCCGACCGGCCGCCGTGTGACGTTTACCAACAATTTTGCGATCGAAGGGCATTACTTCAATTTTTCGACGACGGGACAATGGCTGTGGGATGAATTGCAGCTAGTTTTGCCCATCGGGCAGGATCCATACCCGATTGTTGAAAAGATTCAAAACAATGTGATCGAGGCCACGAAAGAGAGTGCCAAGCAAGCTGAAGAAGAATGGCGGCGAGCGTCACGATCGCGGGAGATGAGATCGTTCTCCGTGGCGCCCTCCATTAGCATCAAACCCGTGGTCGGCGGCGTGGGAGTTACCGTGCGCTATATCACGAAGGCAAATGAACGTTACCAATTGCGTGCCCAGTTGTATCAAGGCGCCGTCGACCTCCTCGGTGGAAAGAGCCTGTCATCATCTTTCGATGCTGTTGCGAACAGAACTGCCCAAAGCAAGTAATCATTATGGTTCGCCAAATTTTCATCCCCGTCAGTCGAATTCTCAATTGAGTCATGGTTAGTCGAATCTTGCAGCACTGAACTGTTTTCAAATTGGAAATTGGGGTCACACCAAGACTTGTATTTAAAGCATTGATGTTCCTCGCGAAATCAATTGATATTTTGCCCTTAAAAGCTCTATTTTTGCCTCTATAATGTCTGTTTAAGAATTTTTTCATTCCATACTACAAGGTCAAGAGGCCATGGCGAGAGTGCATCGCCATTATTTGCCTGGCATGGTCGGGCATCTGACTCACCGCTGCCATGAGCGGAAATTCCTCTTCAAGTTTGCCTGTGACCGGCAGGCTTGGATTAGCTGACTCTTTGAAGCCCGCCAGCGTTTTGGTCCTTCGGTTCTTGATTACATGGCGACCTCCAACCACATTCACCTGCTGGTGCATGATCTGAAAGGACGCGAAGTCATCCCCGAATCTATGCAGTTGGTGGCCGGGTGTACTGCCGAGGAATACAATCGGCGCAAGCAAAGGCATGACACCGCATAATCTCTCTCATCGTCATCTGATCTTTCGATCCCATCGCAACGCCCGCCGATTGCATATCCATCCATCAGAAACGGAAATATGCAGGAGTGTCCGAGCATGCGCAACACGGACATCGCGGAGGTTCCCCCCTTGCACAATTGCGAAGACCGTCTGGCCGCGCTGGCGGGCAGCAAGACAACGTCGTGCCCATGTGGTTGTTCGCGCAACCGCTCGTTCAATATTCCTTCACGCGACCCGCGATACGATGGACATTCATCAAGAACCATCGCGATGTCGGAGCCGAGTACGCCTTGAATCTTCATGGACCGATTAAGGCATGAGTGTATGAAGTGTCCCGCTTTGGGAGTCACGAAACATGACGCCACGATCTGTCACCCTCCGCATCGCAGATAAACTGTACACCTGAAACCCGCCCGAATCGGTGAGGAATCGGACCGTCCCAGTCCATGAATCTGTGAAGCCCTTTGTGCTTCCGGATAATCGGAAGCCCGGGCCGGAGCCCGAGGTGATACGTGTTGCGAGGATGATGGATGCGCCAGCAGCACGAACTTCTTCGGGAAAATCCCCTTCACCGCGCCGCGTGTCGCAATCGGCATAAAACACGGCGTCGGGATGTTGCCGTGCCGCGTTCGAATCATTCCGACACGTGCTGCGTTTTTGGAGAATGACGGAGAATCCGAAACTCCATGAATCAGGAGTTTGAGTTCGTGGACGAATTGGTGTTCGTATTCCCCGAAACGCCCGTCCCCTGGCCACCCGCGTGCGTATCGCCGGCAAGATCCATCGTGACCGCATCTCCGGTCACGGACAGTGCGGCACCAGAGAATGCATCGGTACCATCAAGGATGTTTGCCCAAGCAGTGAAAGTGTTTTGCCGACGTCGGCATCGGTCAGCGTAATGGAAACATGGAACGTGCCGATAAGCGTCGGGAGTGTTTGGCCAACCTGCGCAGCAACTTTGTCAATCCGCCAAAGCACTTGCTGGGATGTCGCGTCATACGTGATGTTATTTCCGCCGGTCGTCTCCGCGCTCACAAACGTCACACCGACTGGAAGCGTCGCCGTCAGGAGGACATTGTTCGCGCCGTTGAGTGAGTTCGTCAGCACCCACGAAAGTGCATACGTCGTCGTGAGACCGGACTGTGGCGGAATCGGCCCGCTCCCGAGAGGCGTTCCATCATCCTTGTAATACCGGCCTTGCACCGCAAGTCGAAGTTCCGTTGTGACAGGGAAAGCGAGCGGATCGCTTGATGTGGGAGGAGCTACTGCCCGTCGTGCCGACACCGTCCGACTTCATGCTCGCTTGGACGGTCACCGCGAGATTCTTTCCGCTCCCGATGGACTGCAATCCGGATTTCAGCGGAAGCGTTACGTCAATGGATGCGGTTTTCCCCGGAAGGAGATGCGCGAAATCGGGAATCTGCTCTTTTGTCCACTGGAGGGATGTTGCATCTTGCGCCTTCGCGGCGGGCGTTCCGCTCTTGATGGCGCTGGCATTTGACGAGGTCAACGAGCGCGCCATCGGAATCCTTGCCTTGAAACGTGAGCGTCAACACGACGTTCGTAAAGTCATTGTCGCCGTTGTTCGCATACACAATGTGGATGGGGATCGCTCCGCCGGGATTCACCGGCTTATGCGGTGGATGACGTCCCCGACGTCAGTGTCAGGTTCAGCGTCGGTTCGAGGATCAGTACGAGCGCGCTTTGCTGTCGCTGCTCAAGGAACGTTGACGACGCGTCGAGAACACCGAGATGTGCCGTCAGCTGCTCCACGGACTGTTGGCTGCCGTGGAGCATCCCCTTTCACCGTGACGGACAAGGAACCGCCGGCGGCAAGAGACCCAACGTCCCACCCATCCGCGCCTTCTGTCGGTTTTGGGTCGGTTGTGATGGCCGAGAGACCATCGGGAACATAAGAACGTCAAACGGACGTTCGTGATGGCTTTGTCACTCGTGTTCGACGCCTTCACGACGTACGTTATCGCCTGTCCATCCGTTGCGGTTTGCGGTGCGGTGATATCGAGCTTCGGCGCTGAGTCCGTGATGCGTGTGGTGAACGATCCGGTACTCTGAAACTCCGACGCAAAGTTCGCCGGCTCATAACTCACGTTCGCGGAAAAATTTTGGTCAACACCAAGCTCGCCGACGAGCTTACCAACGATGCGGATGGTTTTCGTTGCACCAAATCCCATCAATAAAACGTAAATGGTTGAACTGATTTGCCGCCTTCGGCACGCTTGATCCAAATTGGAAACTATCCGGATATTGCACCGTCAGTTCGACGTTCGTCAATTTCACTTTTCCGCCATTTCTCACGGTGACGGCCAAGAGATAGTCGTCGCCGGCTGCCGCGTTCGCCGCGCCTTTGAAGGTGATGCTGACTTGAGTACTCGAAAAGTTTGTCTTGGGCGAGAACACCGCGACACCGGCAAGCGCCGCAAGCCCCGCAAAAACAAAAAACCCGATGATGAGAATGAGCATGATCCGGCGCTTGTTGCGCGGTTTGTAAACAACCGAAGGTCGCGCGTTTCTTCATCCGCATGATAAATCTGTCGCAGCACTTCGTGCAACCCAGCTTCTTGCGCTGCTGGTTTTTCGTTTTTTTCGTCAGGCATGGGTTTGTGCGAGAACGTCCCGGACGAACGCACGTGAGGTGAGCGGCTCGCCGAGATGATATGTGAGGAGCGTGTTGACTGCCCGCGTCAGTTCCACAACGGTCTCCTGTGTTCGATGGACAAACCGGACGCGTTGAGCTGGCCATCCGCCATGAGCCGAAGCATCTCGACGGTTTGCAGCCCCAACGGGAGAGCTGCATGGTCGGCCGTGCGATGCGCCGCGCACACCAACCCGCCGTGCATCGCACTCATCGCCAGATTTTCTTCGGGGAGTTCTTCCTTACCGAGGACGCAGCAGTCAAGTTGCGGCGCAAAGCCAAGATGGTGGATGAGCTGCCACAGAAAATATTCCGTCAGGAGGATTCGCTGGAATTCCGCGGGACCGCCGTACGGTTAAAACTCGCCTCAAAGAGTTCAAGAAAACGGACAAGGAGTTGAAGAAGAGTGCCGCATCGGCTTGGCGCGGCCACGTCAGTCGGTCAACTGCCTCAAAAAAATAACTGACGAGCGCGTAGCTCACAATGTCGCTCTGCGGGATGCGAAAGCTCGACCGCTTGACCGACGTCGCGAGAACATCGAACACCCTCCCGGTCGCGAGCATGAAGGACGAATAGGAAAACGGCTCGAGGTGACCGGCGAGTTTGCTCACGGGTTTGCGGACGCCACGTGCCACCGCATCAATTTTGCCATACTGGTCTGAAAAAAGTGTGACCACGCGGTCATACTCGCGGTAGTCGCGTCGCTTGAGAACCACCCCTTGTGCGAGATACGTTGTGGACATTACTGTTTTTCGATTGCGAGCGAGATTGTTTCTTTGCCCAGTGTCAGTTCCGTTGCGCCGTCAAGGACATCCTGCGTTGAACGAATATCGGTCGCGTGTGTTTCCGCGAGATTACGCGGTCGCGATACATGTCCATCACCGCGCGGATCCTCGGACTCTTGGTTGCAAAGACAATGTGGATGGTGTCAGACAGCGTCAGCCGCGCACGTTTTCGAAGGTCGTTTACCAGTCGTACCACTTCACGATACCACCCTTCGGCAAGAAGTTCATCTGTGATGGTCGTATCGAGCGCGATTTTGAGCGTTCCCGTATCTTGCACCTTCCAATCAATCCCCGAGGGAAGGTCTTTTCGGCACAACACATCTTTGACGTTCAGTTCATCTCGGAGGATAGCAAGATAGTCGTCGGACAAAACCGCACCAGAAACCACAGCTGGCCAAGCGGCTGACGCACTTTGCATTTCGCCTCCTCGCGGAGCGCGTGGCCACCTTCGACAATTTTTCGGACCGTTTCCATCGAGCGAAGAATGCCTTCATCATCAGTGGACACTTTTGGCCATGCTTCGAGGTGGACGGACGATTTTGTACCACCAGAACGCTTGTACACAACATCGGCAAACATTGGCGTAAAGGGCGCAAAAAGTTTTGCGAGCGTCTGGAGGGTTGTCGTCAGTGTCGCAACAGCTGCGTCACGTTCAGCGCCTTTGGTTTTAAATCGGCTTCGGCTCCGACGGACGTACCATGTTGAAAGTTCGGTCACAAAATCAGCAAGCAGACGTGCTGCGTCGGTAATCGCATAAGCGTCCAGCATGGAGGTAACATGCACACGGACATCTTCAAGTCGCGCGAGCAGCCATGGGCCCATAACATCGGTGGACGGTTTGGTTGGACTTTTCGCATCCTTCGCAAACAGTTCGCGAAACGTCATAACGTTCCATAGGATGAGAAATGTTTTACGGACAACCTCGCCGACCTGCTTCTCATCGAACAGTTTATATTCGCCCGGCTGACTCATGGTGTAGAGCAGAAACCGGAGCGGGTCGGCACCGAATGCGTCAATAACCTTCCACGGGTCAATGACATTCCCGATGTGCTGGACATCTTCTGCCCTTTCGCGTCGAGGATGTGGCCGAGACAAATAACATTTTTGTACGGCGCATCTTTTTCAAACGCGGTTGCCACCGCAAGAAGCGTGTAAAACCATCCACGCGTCTGGTCAATCGCTTCTGAAATAAAGTCAGCGGGATAGGATATCCCCTGCTCAATCCGCTCTTTGTTTTCAAACGGATAGTGCCACTGCGCAAACGGCATTGAACCGGAATCGAACCACGTGTCTGCCACTTCTTGAACGCGACGCATTTCTCCGCCGCAGGAACATGGAAGCGTGAGAGGTCCACGAACGGACGATGTGGGTCAACATGGCCTTCACCGTCATATGGAAGTCGTGGAATATCGAGCCGCCGCACTTCACCGGTCTCTGGACCTATCGTATCTGCGCTTTCTTGATCGGACAGGTTTTGGAATCCTGTCTCAAGCATCCACAGCGTGTCGCCATGACTGACGATGAGAATGTTTTTGCCTCGATATTTCGCTTGGAGGTCTTTGATGCACGAAACAGCGCGATGGCGAATCTCGCGTAATGTCTCAAAACTGTCAACTTTTTTATCAAGACGTTCAACGTCACTCGAAAAATGTCCGCGATATTCTTTGACCGGCTTACCGTTTGCTGCACCAAACTGTATTTCACGAAGCCGTTCGTCATATGCAACCGGAGCACCAAGGGAGGCAGCGAGAATTTCTGCCGTCTCTTTCGTCCGCACCTGATCGGACGACACAATAAGGTCAACATGCTCGGCCTTCAATTTCTCTGCTGCGGCCTCCGCTTCCTCTTCCCCTTCTCCGTAAGTGGAATGGTTGTGGTTCTGGCCAGCCGCCATTGAGTCCGAGCATCTGCGTTCTGACTCGCCGTGCCGAATGAGAAAATATTTGTTTGCCGGATACCCTTTTTCGGCCAATGCAGCGTAACTGCTGATGCATTCTCGCTTGTGACATTGCGAACATTCCCACATCGGGATTGGCGTGCCCCAGTACCGTTCACGGGATATCGCCCAATCCTTTACGTCACGGAGCCATTCGCCAAACTGGCCTCCTTGATGTACGCCGGCACCCAGTTGATCTGTTCGTTGTTCTGGACGAGCGTATCGCGCAGTGACGACATTTTGATGAACCACGAGTCCTTTGCGTAATACAACAGCGGACTCTCGCATCGCCAACAGAATGGATAGTCGTGCGAGTATGGACGCTCATCGTACAGCAGTCCGCGCACTCGCAAATCTTCAAGGATAGCGTTCGTTGTTTTCTCTTCAACGGCCTTGTCCTTGCTCTTCACGTGCCATCCTTCCCACTGCGGGACGAGATCGTTGAAGGTCCGATCCGGATTTACGGTGTGAACCTTTGGCAAACCAACCCGCTGCCCAAGTTCATAATCATCAACGCCATACATAACTGCTGTGTGGACGACGCCGGTACCGTCTTCCGTGGAAACAAAGTCAGCATCGTAGATACGATACGCTTTATCGTTTTGAGCAAAGTTGGGTATTTCGAAGAGTGGACGATATTTTTTGCCGATAAGCTCGGGCCCAGGGAAAATGGTACTTGGGACTGGTTTTGATCCATTTTCGGAAATACCCACTATCATTTCCTCTGCCTTCAGAACGTCTACGCGATCTTGCGCGATAATATATCGTTCTCCTTTTGCGTTCGGACTTGTTTTTACATATTTAATATTCTTCCCAACCGCCAAAGCCACATTTCCCGGCAACGTCCATGGTGTTGTCGTCCACGCAAGGACGAATGTGCCAAGGTTCATCCACCAACTCAAACTTGAGATAGACGGACGTTTCCGTCACCTTCTTATATCCCTGCGCGACTTCGTGTGACGACAGTGCTGTTTCACAGCGTGGACAGTGCGGAACAACTTTGTAGCCTTGATAGAGCAACTCGCGCTCCCACGCATGCCGAAAAATCCACCAGAGTGTCTCGATCAGGATTTTTGTACGTGATGTATCGATGTCCGTATCAAGCCAGAAGCCGATCCGCTCTGTTATCTTCTCCCATTCCGCCTTGTACTTCCACACGCTCTTTCGGCACTCCTCATTGAATTTCGCGATGCCGAATTTTTCGATATCCTTTTTGCCCGAAACGCCGATCTGCTTTTCCACTTCCAGTTCAACGGGCAACCCCTGCGCATCCCATCCCGCTTTGCGCTCAACAAAAAATCCCTGCATCGTTTTGTACCGCGGGATGACGTCCTTGAAGGCGCGCGCAATCACGTGATGGATGCCCGGCATGCCGTTTGCTGTCGGCAACCCCTCGAAAAAAACAAAACGCCGACCATTTTTGGTCTGCTCAAGGGATTTTTGGAAGATGTCGTCGCGCTTCCACCCCTCAAGGACGTCCCGCTCAAGTGCAGGAAAGTTCGGGAGCCCCGGAGAGACAGATTGACCCGCTTTCGTCATAAGAAAATGTGCGTTTGGTGCGTGTAGTGTACTGATTTTTCGAGACCACGGCAAGTATTTGTCCGAACGGTATGTTCACTTGTTCACACAAGTGAACCTGTTCAGAAAAAGAAAAAAGCCCCGTCGAGCGCGGTGCGCCGCACTCTTCGGGGCCGAGAGAACGCATCGCGGCGGGGAAAACCGACGCTCCCAGCAACACAGCCCATCAACCCGATGCGTTCACTATAGACATCAGACGATTCTTGCAAGTTACCTGACCGCTTCCCTCTGGGATCGGAGGAGGCAAAGGATCACCTCCTTTCCGAGGAAAGCGAGGATGCCACTCGGCACCCAACAGCGAAAACTCGGCGTTTCATGGACCCCCCTTTCTTTGGGGAAGGGAAAATCCACTCGTAACCTGCATGTTTGAAAAGGACTTGCACCTCCTTGCTGATTGTTTTTAGGAACTCCTGCCACTCCTGGCCCGAGTGTAACCGCTATGGATTTTTCTGGCAAGAGAAGCTCAACCATCCCTAACCCTTTCCCGAAACGAGTTCGGGACAGGCTCTCAATCGAGGAGGGGAAAATACACACCAAGGGGCGTTAAACTCCCTCCTTAAACAAGGAGGGGTTAGGGGTGGTTGTGGGCGAGGATGGCCATCCTCGCCTTCGTTATTTTTTCTTTTTCCCCTTTTTCTTCCCGTTCGCCTTTTTCGCGCCAACGCGTTCGTAGACGCCAAGCGTTTCCAATGCAACATTTTCCCACTCGAACTTTTTTGCCTGCAGGACCCCCTTTTCGACCAGCGTTCTGCGCAGTGACTCATCCCTCGCAACACGCGCCATAGCCGACCGGAGCGACGAGATGTTGGACGGATCAATAAGCAGGGCTGCCTTGCCGGCGACTTCCGGGAGCGATGAGATGTTGGAGGTAATCACCGGAACGCCCATCCGCATTGCTTCGACGACCGGCAGACCGAATCCTTCGTAGAGCGACGGAAAGGTGAAGCAAAATGCGTGTCGGAATAAATCCAGCTTTTCATTATGCGTCGTGTACCCGATGTACTTCACGGATGACCCGCCATTCATGTGCGCGACGGACTCGAGGATGTCATCCGCCTTATACCCCTTACCACCCGCGAGCACGAGCTGGAAGTTCTTGTATGCAGGGTCTTTCCGAAACTTCAGAAATGCTGTGACAAGCGCGCGGATGTTTTTGCGCGGGTCAATCGTGCCGAGAAAAAAGGAAGTATGGTTGGCGCAGTTTAAATTTCTTCACCGTGTCAACGTTGCGATCTTTAACGTTCACCGGTGTGACGAACGGCGCTTCGGAGATCACGGTCACTTTTGTGGATGGCACGTGGAAAATTTCTCGAATGTCCCTCTTTGTACTCTCCGACACGGCAATGATTTGCTTTGCCACCTTGAGTGATTGCGGGACAAGCAAGCGCGTCGAAAACATCTGCGACGGGAACCAATCAGGATTTTTATAGATTGCGAGGTCGTGGACCGTCACGACCGACGGTTTGCGGTATGACAGCGGTAAGACGTTTGCTGGTGCGTGGAAAACATCCAATTTATTCTTCAGGATCATCGCACCGATGAGCATGTGCGAGTAACCGAACGGCAAGAACCGTTTGTACTGCGAAAACGGGAATCGCCAGATCTTTGCGTTCGCCTGCTCAAACTCGCCGACATCGGGCATCCGGGAATCGAAAAACAACACGTACTCGTTTTCTTTGTCTATTTCGAGCAAGTGCTTTACGAGAAAAAACGTGTAGTGGCCGACACCGGCCGCCTCGCCAAGCCCGGGATTGAGGATTGTTCTGCAATCAATGCCGATGCGCATAGGCGAATGAGATTAGCTCGTTGGCACTCCAGTATACACCAAAACCACGAAGCAGACACTGGCGGGAAGTGTTGACTGAATTCAGGTCAGCCTGCAACACTTCGGGGTAAAATGGGGTCAGATGCACATAACCTGACCATCATGCAAATTCTCACCAAGTATGAACGTGAACAGATCGCGTATTCACTCAAGCTCAAACGTGGTGTCCGAGACATTGCTCGTGTCCTCAAGCGTGACCCCGGGGTCATTTGCCGAGAGCTCCAGAGGAATACTGGTCTCGATGGCGTGTATGACCCACTCCGTGCCCAGAAGAAGGCAGATCTTCGAGCAACAAACACAAATCATCGAAAGCTCGCAACCAACTGGCGCCTTCACGACTGGGTGGAACAGAAACTCGAGGATGGCTGGAGTCCGGAACTCATCGCTGGACAGTTGAAACATCATCCACCAGCAACGCTCCGTGGTGCCACGGTGAGCCACGAGCAGATCTACGAGTACATCTACGAGGGGGAAGGTCGGTGGGAAGGGTGGTACCACCAGTTACACCGGAAGCATCACCGACGACACCCTCGGCATGGTCGAAAACCCCAGAAACAAACGATTTCTGAGCGGGTCTCCATCCATGACCGGCCAGAGGAGATTGACCGACGAACGCGTGTCGGTGACTGGGAATCCGATCTTGCCCTCTACCGGAAACAGAAAACAGCCCTCTCGGTCCAGTATGAGCGGAAGACCATGATCACCCGTCTCCACCGGGTAGCAAACAAGACCGCAGAGGAGAACGAACGTGCCATCAGTGAAACGCTGGACGCCATGCCAGCACAGTTCGCACAGAGCATGACCTTCGACAACGGGAGTGAGAACGTGTGTCATCGGGCAACCCGAGACACGTTTCACCTTGAGACCTTCTTCTGTGATGCGTATGCGGCATGGCAGAAAGGCGGCGTGGAGAATACCATCGGGATCATCCGACGGTACTTGCCGAAAGACACTAATCTCTCTACGCTGACGGACGAGGACCTGCTCAGTATCCAAGAGAAGATCAATAACCGTCCGAGAAAGAAACTCAACTACCAGACCCCAAACGAAGCCCTGGCTGTTGCACTAAATTCCTGA
>CAWDMN010000069.1:0-16958 GCA_963803155.1 uncultured Acidobacteriota bacterium | reverse complement strand
TTCTGGCAAACTCGTTCGTTGGCGTATTCTTGGCCTGGCGTGTATTGACAGTTCGTGGTATAGCTGAATTTGGCGGCTGCAGGCACGACCGCAGGTATCGTTGAGCCGCAGCATTTTTGGTCTTCCGCGAGGCGAGGGGAGGCCGCGGAAGCTTTAGCTCCAGGCGGGAATCCGCTGCCGTTGTGTTTACCGCGAGAAGGAGCGGATATTCTTTTTGTTCACGGCCTTGATGGCATTACCCCCGGATTGGGCGAGAGCAGGTGAATGCCCGCGGGAAGTCGATCGAAGGGCAAGCGCGTCGAAGGTGGTGGCCTGCCTGGCATCCATGCCGATGCCGATTGTGCGCGTTAACCTTGCCTCCCAGGTGTTCCCGTCGCGTCACCCGCACCTGGTCCGTCGTCTGCAGATGCAGCGCCGGCATAGCGCACTCGCCGGGCGCTATTGCCGTGAAAAGCAGATAGCAGAGGGTGACGATAGCAAAAACAATACAGCGTGAACGATTCATCTCTTTCTCCTTGCATTCTCAAATATAGATGGACGGATCGTACTCCTCCAGCAGTTCTTCCAACTCGTCCAACGGCAATGCGGTGCGATGTTGCCGGTAAAGATACCGATAACAATTCTGTCGCAGGATGGAAGAGAGCCAGGAACGAAAGCTGGCCGGCTTACACAATTGGTGGAGATCCCGGTAGGCGATCAGGAAGGTCTCCTGTGCGAGATTCTCTGCATCCCGCATGTTACCGATGAAAGAGCCAGGCGGCTAAAACGGTCACACGCTGATACGCACGCACCAGTTGTGCAAGAACCGACACATCCCCGCGCAAGGTTGCGCTCACTAATTCCGCGTCGTTCATAACACCTCCTATAATAGCAGCGAACACCATCGCGAAAAGCGGGGGACAGGTACAATACCGTTCAAAAGTGGGGACAGGTACACATTTTCAGCGAAGCTGTCCTCTCGTTTGCTCACGGAGACGCGGGAAATCACTACCAGTCCCGTTTTTCGCTCAGACATAATTCATGAACACAGAGACACAGAGGTAATTAAATAGAGCATTTCCGCAAGATCCATTTTCGGTCGTGCTCGTGCTCGTTCTCGATTTCGAGTGGGTCGGAGTAGGATGTTTTAGGAATGTGTCTGTCTTCGCTAAATTTATCTCTCCTCTCTGTGCCTCAGTGTCTCTGTGACTCTGTGATTACCGCGATGAGCAACAGGCTCGCGCTGCTCAGGATGAAGCAGAAGGCGATGGTGGCGCGGCGGCGGCAGGTGTCTTCCGTCTTCACAGCCGGATAGTTTTTCCCGGCGAGGTGGGATATTGCCGCAGCGCCGAGCAGGCCCGAGACGCCCAGCGTGTAGCCTACGGTAGCGAACAGGGCAATGGGCGACTGCTGCCACAGGCAAAAGACACAGTGATGGAACGGGGTATGCAGCAGCAGCGGCGAGAGATGCGCGTGCGGCGCGATGCCGAATACTACCCATGCGACGGGCGCAAGCAGCGCCGTCGCCAGCGGCAGCAGGGCGCGCCGCGCGGAGTGGAGCAGCAGCGCGGCACACAGCAACAACAGCGTGATGACAATGAAGCCGAGTGTCCACAGCCAGGCGGGTATGAAACGATACCTGCGGGAAGCCGGAATTCGGCGTATCGAAGAGGGAGGTAAAGCGATTCACCTGCCGCGCATGAATCCCCGTCAACACGCGCAGGTCGAGGTAGGATTCCCCCCCAGCAACAACAGCACCGGGAGTAATATGAAGAATTTCAGCCGGTACAAAGGCTGGCTCGGAATGCGATGGTCTACCGCGTGCAGGGACAGCCAGAAGGTATACGCCATCGGGTGAAATACACGTTCATCTGATCGGGCGGGGAAAAAACGAAGAGGAAGCACGGCGTATTACCGTGGAACTTGCCGACCAAGTGGAATTTCAGTTGGGGGATTATATTTTTTCCCGAGGGGATGAGTCCTTGGAGCAAATCATCGGCTATTATTTGCTCATGCGTCAGAAAACGCTCGCGGTCGCGGAGAGCTGTACGGGAGGATTAATTTCCCAACGATTAACCAGCGTTCCCGGGAGTTCCCAATATTTTCTTTGCGGTTTGACATGTTATAGCAACCGTTCCAAAACCGATTTGGCGCAAATACCGCCCTTGCTCATTGAAATGGCGGGAACAGTGAGTCCGGAGGTGGCGAAGGGGTTAGCGGAAGGGGTTCGCCTGAAATCTGGGGCGTCGCTGGGATTGGGAGTAACCGGCATTGCCGGTCCAACGGGGGGGAGCGTGGAAAAACCGGTGGGGCTTGTCTACATCGCGCTTTCCTCCGATGCTCAAATCGATTGTCAGGAATACCGTTTCAACGGCGATCGGGGGCGAATCCGCCGCTTTGCCTCACAGATGGCTCTGGACATGATTCGTAGAAAATTGCTGTGATCATCCGATTGGATGATGGAACTCGTGCTCAGGAACTCTAGGAGACAATCTCTCATACTTCCTGCCCAGGTGAATTGAGATTTTATGCAACCGTTTAGGGGGGAACCCTTCGGGTTCAGCCCCCCCCTGAACGGTTGCGATTTTATGCGATTGCATCCCGGCTATAATGAAATACCCAAGCAGGTTTGAAACCGCCTCCGGACTCACAAAGATCGAGATACATTGTTGACTTCTGAGTTTTGCTACTCATGCTTTTTGCCCCAGCGCGCTTGTATGAAATGTCATTTTTCCGCTTGATCTGCGAGGAACCAGGATGTTCTTTTCTGTCACCAATCTGTTGATCTTTTTAGCCGTCTATTTGGCATGTGCAATCCCTTTCGGGTATTTGATTGTTCGTTTCCAAAAAGACATGGATGTGAGGAATGTGGGCAGTGGGAACATCGGAGCCACCAACGTGCTGCGCACCGGGGGAAAGGTGGCGGGTCTACTGACACTGCTCTTGGATACTCTGAAAGGGGCTGTGGCCATTTTGGCGGCCCAATATCTATCCCATAATGATCCCCGAGTGGTGGGCTTGGCTGCGGTTATCGCCCTGCTGGCGCATATGTTCCCGGTCTATCTGAAATTTAAAGGGGGCAAGGGAGTCGCCACCGGTCTTGGCGTTTTCTTAGTTCTGGCTCCCTGGGCGGCGCTAAGCGTGGTCTTGATTTTTGCCGGGGTAGTCATTCTGACGAGATATGTTTCCTTGGGGTCCATTCTGGCCGCGGTTTTTTTCCCGATTTTTTATTACTTCTTGGTAGTCCGCTATGATCGCGGTCATACCTGCATCTTGGAAGGGGCAGTCTTTTGCTGCATCCTAATAGTCTTGAGACATTCTAAAAACCTCCAACGATTGGTTCAAGGAGAGGAACGGCGCTTTGGAGGTGGTAAGTCATGAGTATGATCGCTTTGATCGGGGCAGGAAGTTGGGGGAGCTCCCTTGCCATTATTTTGGGGAAGAGTGGGCATCAAATCCGGCTCTGGACCTTTGAGCCCGATTTGGCGGCTGAAATCAATTACGGGCGCCGGAATTCCCTCTATCTTCCAGGTGCGGTTTTCCCCACCTCCGTGCAGGCCTCTCACTCCATGGAAGAGTGTCTGGCGAATGCTGAGATCGTGGTTACCGTGATTCCAGCGCAACATTGCCGGAGTGTGTTTAAGGAGATGATCCCTTTTCTCAGGCCAGGAATGATTTTCCTGAGTGCCACGAAGGGGTTGGAACTCACTACCTACCGCCGAGTCTCGGAAATCCTCGAACAAGAATTGCCATTATCCCTTAATCCAAGGATTGCCGTGATTTCCGGACCCTCTTTTGCCAAAGAAGTAGTACGCGGTGATCCTACCGCCGTTGTGGTGGCAAGCAGGGATGCTGAGGCGGCTGAAATCGTTCAAAAAAACTTTTCTGGTCCAACGCTGCGACTCTATACTAATTCTGACGTCATTGGCGTGGAGTTGGGGGGAGCCGTCAAGAATGTCATTGCAATCTCTGCCGGTATTTGCCATGGGCTGGGTTTCGGTAATAACACTGTTGCCGCTTTAATTACACGCGGATTGGCTGAAATGACCCGTTTGGCGGTGGCATGCGGCGGGAAGCGCGAGACTCTGGCCGGCTTGGCGGGCATGGGGGATTTGGTTTTGACCTGCACGGGCGCTTTGAGCCGCAACCGCTCCGTGGGAGTTCAAATTGGAGAGGGGAAGAAATTGTCGGAAATCATGGGCGGGATGCGGATGGTGGCGGAAGGAGTGATGACAACTCATGCCACCTTGGAATTGGCCGGAAAGCACTCTCTGGAGATGCCCATTACGGAACAAATGGATTTGGTGATTAATCAAAATAAGGATCCGCGCGAGGCGATACGGGATTTGATGGAACGCCCGTTGCGTGAGGAATAAGCGGGAGCAACAAATTTTTGGCAGGTTGCCGTGCGACGCAACGATTCGTTCTGACGCGGCGGATTCGTGGATTGAAATCCACGGCTACCGTCAAAAGGACGCTCACGCGTCCATTTGGTGAATATTTTCATCTCGTTTGCCCGATGGCAAACCAATTTTCATTGGCAGTGGAACAATGGTTCGTCATGGTAAATATCCTCCCCAAAAAATTCCAGCTAGGCGAAGGTGGAGCGGGCACTCTGTGCGCGCTGGCTAGGTTGACTGGGCTGACAATGCGACGCGCGAAGGATGACTTCGTCACACTCGCGCGTCTCCCACCTTCGATGTCCATTTTCATTGTCTTGTTGAGCCAGCTGCGCTGGCATGAGCGGCTCCTCCCGTTTGCCCAATGGCAGTCCGATATTCATTGGTGGCGGAACAATGTTTCATCCCCAGGCGCTGACGCTAGCCAGCCGAGGAAATCCCTGATGATTCGCGCTGTCAGGCCCCACACGATTTTCCCATGGCAATCATAAAAATATACTGGTTCTTCGTGATCGAACCGCTGGCGCATTTCCGTGCGGAGGAGATGGTCACTGCTGAAATCGCTGAAAGGAACGGTAAGAATCTCTGCGACTTCGCGTGGATTGGGAATTAGGGGAGAGGAAAGGTCGATGACAGCGACGAAAGGAGTCACTATCAAACCCGTGACGGATAAGTAGTCGTCAAATTCTCCCAAGAGACGAATCTGCCGCGCGGGCAAGCCAATCTCCTCCCAGGTTTCCCGCAGGGCTGTGGCCGCAAGCGATGAATCTTCGGGGTCCATGACGCCCCCCGGGAATGAGATTTGTCCCTTGTGAGTTTCTACCTCGTGGGTTCGCTCGGTCAGGAGGAAGGAAGGTTCACTGCAATGATGGCAAATAGGCATAAGGATGGCCGCTCTGCCGTAATTTTTCAGAGGGAGTTTTTGCGGCTGCCGCTGTGGTAGCCGCCGTGAGAGGGTATCCAAGAGTCTTGAGAAATCTTCATCCATGGGATCATTGAAGGGAATCTAAATTCTAATTCTTCAGGGCTGCCTCTTCAATTGTTGTCTCGATTTTGGCCGAGGAGCGGAATAGCGAAAAATGTCTCAGATGGCCGCCCCAGGAATCCAAGTAGACATATACCACTGGCGTAATGTAAAGGGTCAGCAATTGGGAAACAACCAACCCGCCGACTACCGCCAATCCGAGCGGCCGCCGGGATTCGGCTCCCGCACCGAAACCCAAAGCAATCGGCAGTGTCCCCATCAAAGCGGCCATGCTGGTCATCATGATCGGACGGAATCGGATCAACGAAGCTTCATAAATGGCATCAGCGGGGGCTTTGCCACGATTCCGTTGGGCATCGATCGCGAAATCGATCATCATGATGGCATTCTTTTTGACAATCCCCACCAGCATGATGATTCCGACAAAGGCATAGAGATTCAATTCGATGCGAAACAACAGCAGCGTCAGAAGCGCTCCCAATCCGGCGGAAGGTAGTCCCGACAAAATTGTGAGGGGATGAATAAAGCTTTCATACAAAATTCCCAAGACCATATAAATGACCACAATGGCCATCAACAACAGCAATCCCAGTCCTTTGATGGACGACTGAAACGCTTGGGCGGTTCCTTGGAATGATCCGGTGATGGTGTCGGGCAGAGTCCGACGGGTTGTCTGTTCTATTTCGTTGACTGCGGTTCCCAGGGCGAACCCTGGCCTCAAGTTGAAGGAGATGGTCGCTGAGGGGATTTGCCCCAAATGAGTAATGGTCTGAGGCCCCAACTGGGGAGTGAGCCGCGCCACCGTATTTAAGGGGACCAGCTGCCCGCCTTTGGACCGCACATAAAGCATGGAGAGAGCTTCGGGATTCAATTGGTACTCGGGCTGCAATTCCAGAATGACATAATACTGATTGGTTTGAGTGTAGATGGTGGAGACCTGCCTGGCTCCGTAGGCGCTGTTCAGCGTATCTTCGATTTGATTGGCCGTGATCCCCAGTGCCGAAGCCTTGTCCCGGTCGATATTCACCATGATTTGAGGGCTCGAGATTTGCAGCTCGCTGGTGACGTCCTGGAGTCCTGAAAGTTTTCGCAACTGTGCTTCCAGCATTGGTGTCACCCGATAGAGCTCCTGCAAATCCGTCCCCTGCAACGTGTATTGATACTGGTTCTTGGTCATCTGTCCGCCAATACGAATGGGCGGGGGGTTTTGCAGAAAAGCCCGGATGCCGGGAATAACGGCCAATTTCGGACGCAAGCTTTGGATGACTTCGTCCGCGCTCAATTTCCGCTGGTCGCGGGGCGTCAGGCGGATGAACATGCGTCCGTTGTTGCTCACGGCACTGGGGCCGCCCGCGCCGACGCTGGACATGAAGTTCATCACATTGGGGTCTTTCATCACAATGCCCATAAGCGCCAACTGGTGTTCCTTCATCGATTGAAAGGAAATCCCCTGGGCGGCCTCAGTGGTGATCGAGATTTGTGAGATGTCTTCGCTCGGGATGAAACCCATGGGGGTAATCATATAAATACCTGCGGTGATCACGATCAAGAGCAGAGATGCGATCAAGGTGACTCTCTTGTGATGCATGACCCCGCTGAGTGTCACTCGATAGAATGACAACATTCCCTGGAAGACTTTTTCCATGGCATTGTAAAAAATCCCATGTCGTTCGCCTCTGTGAGTTCGCATGAAACGGCTGCAGAGCATGGGGGTGAGCGTTAAGGATACGAATCCTGAAATCAGAATTGCCACGGAAATGGTGACGGCAAATTCATGCAGCAGCCGTCCCAATATTCCCCCCATGAAAAGTACGGGGATAAAAACGGCGGCCAACGACAGGGTCATGGAGAGAATGGTAAATCCAATTTCCCGGGAACCTATGAGTGCGGCTTCAAAGAAACCCTCGCCCATTTCCTGGTGCCGGACGATATTTTCCAGCATCACGATGGCGTCATCCACTACGAAGCCCACCGAGAGAGTCAGAGCCATCAAGGAAAGATTGTCCAGGCTGTATCCCAGCAAGTACATGGCGGCAAAAGTGCCGACCACTGACATGGGGAGAGCGAGACTCGGGATGACGGTCGCCGAGAGGTTTCGCAAAAACAGGAAGATCACCATGACCACCAGGCAGATGGTCAGAAATAGAGTAAATTTTACGTCGGAGATGGAATCGCGAATCGACTCCGATCGATCAAACAGAATATCCAACTTGACGGAAGCGGGAAGTTGGGCCTGGAATGAGGGGAAGAGCTGTTTGATCCGATTGACGATTTCCACCGTGTTGGTTCCCGGTTGGCGCTGGACGGCCATCACAACGGATCGGGTTCCGTTGTACCAGCCGGCGACCTTGTCGTTTTGCACGCTATTGATGATCCGGCCCAATTGCTCGAGACGGATCGGCGACCCATTGCGGTAGGCCACAATGAGGGGCCGGTAGTCCTCCGCGTCCATCAATTGACCGTCGGCCTGCACGGTGTACGCTTTTTGAGTGCCAAACAGAGTCCCCGTGGGCAGATTCACATTTCCGTTTTGAATTGCATCCATCACTTCATCAAGTCCAATCCCGCGCGATGCCAACGCTTGGGGATTCATCTGCACTCTCACCGCGAATTTTTGCGATCCATAAACCTGGACTTGGGCAACTCCGCTGACCATGGAGATTCGTTGCGCCATCATGGTTTGACCATACTCGTCCACCGTGGAAAGAGGCAGGGTAGGGGATCCCAAAGCAAGAAAAAGAATCGGAGAATCCGCGGGATTCACTTTTTGGTAACTGGGAGGGCTCGGCATGCCGGTGGGAAGTTGCCGTTGCGTTACGGCAATGGCGGCCTGCACATCTTGTGCCGCGGCATCGATATTCCGATCCAGGGCGAATTGGATGGTGATATTGGTGCTTCCCAAGGCGCTTGTGGAATTCATGGAATCGATGCCGGCAATCGTGGAAAACTGCTTTTCCAATGGAGTGGCCACGGCGGAAGCCATGGTTTCCGGGCTTGCTCCAGGCAGTCCCGCCGATACTTGAATCGTGGGAAAATCGACATTGGGCAGGTCGCTGACCGGGAGCCGCAGATATCCCATGATTCCGAAGAATAGAATTCCCAGCATGACCAGCGTGGTCATGATCGGGCGGCGAATGAAAAGTTCGGGAATGTTCATCGGCCTTTCTCCTGGGATGATGGGGCGTTCTTGGATTCAATTCGGCTGCCCGAGACTAGCCGCAATTGGCCATCCACGACTACTTGTTCTCCGGGATTTAATCCCCTGGAAATGACGCTCTTCGATCCGGCGGTGCTCTGCACCGTGATTGGTCGAATTTCCACGGTATGGTCCGGCTTGACCACGTATACATATGCCCCGCTTTGACCCGTCTGGACAACTTGACTATCCACTACCGTGGCCTTATCGAGAGTGGAAAGCTGCAAATTGACATTGACGAATTGCCCCGGCCAAAGGGCACGTTGTGAATTGTCAAAAGTTGCTTTGAGTTGAACGGTTCCAGTCGTTTCGTCCACTTTGTTGTCCACAAAAGAAAGCGAACCTTCCGCCGGGGAGGATTCCATCCCCGGAATGACCGCCCGGACCGGCAGTTTGCCCCGGCTCATCTGTTGTTTGATCTCAGCAAGATATTTTTCGGGAACGGCAAAACTGACATAAATGGGTTCCAATTGATGGATGACCACCAGGATCGGAATATCGTTGGCTTTGACCAAATTTCCTTCGCGGACATCAACCGTTCCGGTTCGTCCGTTGATGGGAGAATAAATGGTGCAGTAATCTAATTGGAGACGGGCACTGTCCACGGCGGCCTGATCGGCGCGAATTTGAGCTTGGGCATTCTCGATCGCAGCCTGGTCCGCACTAACGGAGGCGGCCAGAGCTTCAGAGCTCATTTGGTATTGTTCGGCCGTCTCGGCGGCCACGACTCCTTGAACTTTGAGTTCCGTATATCGTTTTGATTGAGTATTGGCCAATTTGGCCTGGACCAGATCTCTTTCCAGGTTTGCCTGATATTGTTTCAATAAAGCTTGGTCGCGGCCTAGTTGAGATTCCGCCTGCCGAAGCGAGGCCTCAAAGGGACGGGGATCGATGCTGAATAGAAGATCTCCTTTGTGAACATCCTGCCCATCTCTAAAATGCACCTTCTGAAGCTGGCCATTGACTTGTGCCTTGATTGAGACAATGGAAATGGGATTCACATTCCCGATAGCTTGGAGCATCACGGGGATATTCTCCCGTGCAACGATTCCCGTAGTGACAGGCACTGGAGGTGCTCCCCCCGGGCCTCTGGATTGGCTGGAAGGTTCGGCCTGCCGGGAGCAACCTGCCCCCAAAAGCGCCAGCGCCAGAAATCCCCAGCCGATGAGCATTTTCGAAAAATGAGAGCGGATCATGCGCCGAATGCGACAAGTGGAATTTCTAAATTTCATGATATTGAGATGCTCCCTGTCTGGAATCTGGGATAAATCGAGGAATGCAGAATGGTCAACTATTTAATAAAGGGCAAGAATCTTCATGAATGATCGAGCTTGTTTGCAAGGGGATCAATTCGGAGATTAAATCGTTTTTGGAAGAAATCCCCCGCGGAGCTGCTGAGTTCAATAGGGTATTGCGGCCCCTCTTCCTCACCCATACATTCTCCAATCCACAATGTTAACAGACCTTGATTTGCCAAGGCAAACATCCTTATCTTAAGCAAGAGGCGAAAAAAGCTCCAGCGGTTTCATGAAAAACATAGAGCAAAAATAATATAAAATGGCCGTGTATTAGAATAAATGCGGATGAAATCTTGTCAAGCGGGCCAAAATTATTTACAGTCCGTATGTAAACATCATTTCAGGGGTCATTTAGCGTGATCAGCACCAAATATAAGATTGGCGGTATGAATTGCGGACATTGCTTGAAAACCGTCGAAAAAGCCATACAAGACTTGCCTGGAGTTCAGAAGGTCACTGTGACTCTGGATCCTCCGGAAGCGACGGTGGAAAATGAGAATTCAGACCTCGTGGCTTCAGTAGTTGAGGCGGTGAAGAAATCCGGATATTCTTGCGCTCCATTGAACATGAACGTTGAAATTAAGGCAGACGCCAAGACAAATCCTTCTCGCGGAATGCCACCTCCTGTGTTTGTGCCCCCAATGGCGGCGGGACAATCTGGATCCTCGACGCCTATTCTTCTGGCCATTGAAGGCATGACTTGCGCGGCCTGTGTCTCCAAAGTGGAAAAAGCTTTGTCGCGAGTGCCCGGTGTGACCGCTGTTCAAGTGAATTTGGCCACACGATCAGCTCACCTCAAAACCAGCCCAGGGGCCTCCATCCAGCAGAAATTGCTCAAGTCGGTGCATCGGGCCGGATACAAGGCGCGCATAGTTCAAAATCTACAAGATGTTGTGTCGGAAAAGGGTTCTGCTCGGCAGGCAACTCGATCCCGCTGGCAAGTGATTGGAGCCGCCCTCTTTAGTACTCCGGTTATGTTCCTGAGCATGGCGGGGATTCATTCGGATTTATCCAATTATGCACAGGCCACCCTTTCGGCCATCGTTGTGTTCGGGTTTGGCTTTCAATTCTTCAAAAATGCCTTGCGCTTGTTATGGCGCCGCACCGCCAGCATGGATTCCTTGATTGCGTTGGGAGCGGGGACTGCCTTCTTCTTTAGCTGGGATGAAATGCTTAGGGGAGTCCACCACCTCTTCTTTGAAACCGGTGTCATGATCGTCACCTTGATATTATTGGGTCGATATCTTGAATCCGCCACTCGTGGCAAAGCCATGGATGCAATTCGTAGCTTGATTCAGCTTCAGCCGCGTATGGCTACGCTGTTGCTTGCGGAAGGACAATCCCAGGAAATTGCCGTGGAAGAGGTGAAACCGGAGGATCGGTTGCTGATCAAGCCCGGGGAGCGAGTGCCGGTGGACGGGCGGATTGCCGCGGGAGGGGCATCTGTTGACGAATCGATGCTGACCGGGGAGAGCCTTCCCGTGGAGAAGAGAGTCGGCGATTCTGTAACGGGAGGGACGCTTAGCTTGTCCGGAAGCATGGAAGTCATTGCGGAAAAGGTGGGTCAAGATACCGTTCTTGCCCACATCCTCCAGGTCACCTATGAAGCTCAGTCCTCCAAAGCGCCGGTGCAGCACTTGGCTGACCGCATCGCCGCCGTTTTTGTGCCCGCGGTTCTAACCGTGGGCGCGGCTACGTTTTTTGTGCGATGGCTGTTGATTCACATGCCCATGGAGGAGGCTTTGATTCCCGCCGTTGCCGTGCTCGTGGTGGCTTGCCCCTGTGCCCTCGGCTTGGCAACTCCTACCGCAATTATTGCGGCTTCAGGAAAAGCTGCCAGGATGGGGGTGTTGATTCGCAATGCTGAAATCCTCGAAAAGGCGGAAAAAGTCGATACGCTGGTGATGGATAAGACGGGCACTTTAACTGAGGGAAAACCAGTCGTGGCTGAATTCAGCAGCATCGAAGGGCTGGACTGGAAACCGCTGCTCTCAAAAATCGGAGCGGTTGCCATCTGTTCGGAACACCCTTTGAGCCGGGCCATTGCGGCCTTTGCGCAGTCGGAATGCGGAACCATCGGCATAGCGGATAGTTTTGAGTCTTTCTCGGGGCAGGGAGTCATCGGAATGGCGGAAGGGCATCCTGTGGTAGCGGGCAGTCCGGGCTTTGTCAGTTCCCGCGGGATCATGGTTCCCCCCTTGAAAAACATCGACGAGAATGCCGAGAACCAAGGCCGGACCCTGGTCCTGGCTGCTCTGGATCAAAGTCTGGTGGCCTATTTTGTCATTGCGGACTCTTTGAGGGCTTCCGCCCACGACACGGTGCGTGAACTGAAAGTCATGGGATTGCGGGTGATGATGTTGACGGGAGATGCACAGGAAGCCGCCTATGCCATGGCGCGCCGCGTGGGAATTGTGCCCGCCAACGTTCGCTGCCGGGTCTTGCCGGACGACAAAGCGAATGAGGTCAAGAGACTTCAATCCCAAGGCGGCGTGGTGGCGATGATCGGAGATGGCATCAACGACGCGCCTGCCCTGGCTCAAGCTGATTTAAGCATTGCCATGGGGACTGGAACGGATTTAGCCATGGAAGTTGCTGACATCACGCTGGTCAAAGGCGATCTCAGCAAAGTTGCGGCCGCCCTCCAGCTCAGCCACCGGACCATGCGAATCATCAAGCAGAACCTCTTTTGGGCGTTCAGTTATAACGTCATTGGGATTCCGGTGGCGGCTTTGGGTTACCTCAATCCCATGATTGCCGCTGCCGCCATGGCACTGAGTTCCGTGAGCGTAGTTTCGAATTCCTTGCGGCTAAAAAAATAAGACATTCTTGAGAGGATGAAAAGGTGGAACGCGCGATCCCTCGCGTGTTGCCTTGCCAGCCCAGCCTGCTGGGCGAGTGTGCACACAGCGCCCGCTCCACCAGAACAGTTGGTTGCCCGGCGGGATCTATATTGCCCCTGATGGATTCACGACGGAGATTTTCAAGGAAGATCCAATTCGTGCCGCAGGATTGCCAACCCAGCAATGGCAGCCGTTTCGGTTCGCAGAATATTGTTGCCCAAACTCACCGCCTGAAATCCAGCCTCCTGAAATGACCTCTGTTCCTGCGAGGTCCACCCTCCCTCTGGGCCAACTGAATAAATCACCACAAGAGGGGATTGGTTGCGCAATAGCGATTTCAGGCCGGTCCCTTCGTGTTCTGATAGAATCAGCCTCAATCCTTCCGGCGCTTGCCGTTGAAAATCCTGGCAACGCATCGGTGGATGAAGAACAGGGATGGAGGCGCGGCGGCATTGTTTGGTGGCGGATAGCAGGATCTTTTCCCAACGCTCCATTTTGGCGGCGGCTTTGTCGGCCGCGACTTTCATGATGGAACGTTCTGCTTGCAGCAGGTATATATCATCGACTCCCAATTCCGTGGTCTTTTGAAAAATCAATTCCAGCTTGTCGGCTTTGCCAAGACTTTGAGCTAAGATCATGCGGCAGTTTTTTGGCTCGGACCGGTGCAGCAATACCACTTGGTCCAATTGGACAAGACTGGGTTCAATGGAATTGATTACTCCCTTCCAAACCGCTCCTTGCAGATCGATCAATTCCACCTCTAGCCCGGGTTTGGCGCGCAGGACATCAGCCAGATGGTGTGCTTCGCTGCCGGTGATTTGGGCGATCCCCAAGACTGGCGGGGACGAAAGAATGAACCTGCGGCTTGACATGATGTTGTTCCTCTGGCATTCCGTTTTTAAATCAGTTCCATTTTCATTATCTTCTGCCGTGGGAAGGTTCACCCGTAAGAATTCTCTGCAAGGCCAGGCAGACCCACTCACCTCGGGAACGGAGTTGAATTCGCTTCAGCGAGCTTCCTTCAATAAGTGGCGCCAGACGTTTCACTTGATCCTTCAGGAGGCCTGATAGAATGAGCAATCCGCCTCTTTTTACCCGTCTTTCCATCCGCGACAGATACTTTTCGATAGGATCGATGGTTAAATTCGCGACCGCTAGATCAAAGCGGCGCATGCCAATGGTTTCAATGTCTCCCAATATCCAATCGATTTTTTTACAGTGATTGATGTTGGCATTGGCCCGTGCCACTGCGATGGCATCGGGATCGATGTCACAACCGACAATTCTTTTCATCCCCAGTTTGAACGCGGCCATCGCCAGGATCCCGGATCCCGTGCCGATGTCCAGCAGAGATCCTCCTGGGCGGGCGAGGGTTTCAATAGCCTCCAAACATAGTTGGGTGGTTTCGTGAGTGCCGGTTCCAAAAGCCATGCCGGGCTCGAGTAAAATGGGAATTCGTTGTCTGGGGGGCTGAAAATCATGCGGTTCGGTGGGAATGACGAAAAATTTCCGCCCCACGGGAAATGGTTTCAAACCGGCTCGCCACTCCTGGAGCCAATCCCTGTTTTCGAGAGAATGCAGTTGGAGCTGCTGGAGCTGAATTGCTTGCCGGCGGCACGCTCGGATAAATTTATCCAGGACGTTTTCGATTTGAGATCCGGCGGAAAAGTAGGCTTTGATGCACACCCATCCCGGGCCGGCTTCCGCTTCTTCAATCCCGCCAGTCCCGATTTCCCACAAGATGGCGGAAACCATTTCGAAATCTGAAGGGAGAACGCAGCATTCCAAATAAGGCCAGTAAGTCATCGCAATATTAAGTCCGCCCAAACTTTACTTTTAATCTCCTCATGCAGTCATGACTTAACTCAATCCACCTATCATAGCCGATCGAGAGTCCATTGATAAATTCGGATCTTGTGACGGGTGTAATCTAAAGTGCGACGGAGTGAACTAATCGCGTCGATCGGCTGAACTAAGCACTAGCCGGGAGGCTCGCCCTCCCGTGCATTCCGTTCCTTTGCAAGCTGCGACCCCTTCCAGGGTCGTTACTATTATTGCCTATATCCGGGGATGGCGGCCTAACGGCCTTACCCTTGACTAATGGCTGTGAACCCTTCGGGTCAGTCCTTCCCTGAACAGTGGTTATAGCGTCGTCTTTTCGTAAATAAGTTTGGGGTTATCCCATAATTCCTGAGACAGAGCGCGGCAGATGCGGCCCAGGCCCCGGGAACTGCCAGCTTCCCGCGATTGCGCGAACTTTCCTTGACAAATTTGGGAGAGATAATCCTCGAAACGGGCAACAGCGAGGACCAAAAAAGAGGGGAGATCTTCAACCGAAGATCTCCTTGACTTTATCGATGAAACGCTTTTCCAAAGGCTTGTTTTCCACTTGGCTGACTTCCGCCAACTGCTCCAGGAGCTTGCGTTGCTCCCGGTTTGGCTTGGAAGGGGTGAGGATGTTTACTGTCACAAAAAGATCGCCGCGTCCTCTTCCATTCAAGCTGGGAATGCCTTTTCCTTTGATGCGGAAAATGCTGCCGCTTTGAGTCCCCTCGGGGATTTTCAATTTTTCCTGTCCCTCCAGCGTGGGGACTTCAATCTCCGCACCCAGGGCGGCTTGCGGGAAACTGATAGGAATGGCGCAATACAGGTTATCTTCCTGACGTTCGAAAAACTCATGTTCCTTGACAAAGATCACAACGTAGAGATCGCCCGGAGGACCTCCCATGACCCCGGCTTCTCCCTCCCCAGCCACGCGGAGACGGGAACCATTGTCCACTCCGGCAGGGATGCGAATCTCCAAGGTCTTTTCTTTGCGCACGCGCCCTTCACCGCGGCAATCTTTGCAGGGATTTCGAATGATTCGTCCACTACCCTGGCATTGGTGACACGTGCGGCTGATGCTGAAAAATCCCTGTTGGTAGCGAACCTGGCCATGTCCTTGACAGGTGGGACAGGCGGCTGGGCCTGAACCTGGGGCCGCGCCAGATCCGTTGCAGGTTTCGCAGCCTTCCAGCCGAGGAATTTTGATTTTGGTTTTTACACCGTAGGCAGCATCAAAAAAACTGATTTCCAAGTCATACCGAAGATCAGCCCCCCGTTGTGCCGAGGAACGGCGGCGGTTTCCGCCACCAAAAAGATCTCCAAACCCAAATAAATCACCGAAAATATCGCCGAATTCAGAGAAAATGGAAGGATCGAATCCCGCGGTGCTTCCGATACCGCTATGGCCGAACCTGTCATATTGGGCGCGCTTCTGCGAATCGCTCAGTACACTGTAAGCTTCCGCCGCCTCTTTAAAATTTTCTTCCGCTTCTTTGTTGCCCGGATTTTTATCAGGGTGATATTTAATCGCCAGCTTCCGATAGGCGCTTTTAATTTCCTGGTCAGAGGCATTGCGAGCGATTCCTAACACCTCGTAGTAGTCATGTTTCTGATTGTTCAACGAAATCCAATCCTCCCCTTAAGGTTCCTTTTCGTTTTTCATTGTACCATTTAACCAAGCCTGAAGGGGATCCCCCGTATCAGTTTTGGCGGATGGACCCTCCCGACTGGTTGAGGAGAACATGGCATTGGTGAGAACCGAAGAGATCTTTTCCATGTCATCGAGCAAAGTCTTCAGATCGGCGGAAGTGTCATTGGTCTCGACCGCGGCTTTGGACGCCTTTAAAGCGTCACGGGCGAAAACCTGTTCTCCCTCGGTAAGCAACCAGCCATATTCCGCAAAGGATTTTGACGCAGTAGCCACCAAACTGTCCAGCTTATTTCGCAAAGTTGTCGATTCCTTTTGTTTGCGATCCTCTTCAGCCCGGTATTGCGCCTCATCGATCATTCTTTTGATTTCATCCGGGGAAAGTCCGCTGGAGGGGGTGATTTTCATGTTCTGTTGTTTCCCGCTGCTTTGATCTTTGGCGGAAACGCTCAAAATGCCATTGGAATCGATGTCAAAAGTCACATCGATTTGCGGTACCCCGCGAGGGGCCGAGGGGATCTCCACCAGATCGAACTTTCCAAGAGAACGGTTGTGGGCGGCTAGTTCGCGTTCCCCCTGCAGGACATGAATTTCCACGGTGGATTGGCTGTCCGCCACGGTCGTAAAGGTCAAGGTTTTCTTAGTGGGGATGGTGGTGTTGCGGTCCAGGAATTTAGTGAACAAACCGCCGTGTGTCTCGACGCCGAGGGAAAGCGGGATTACATCGAGCAGCACGATGTCTTTGATGTCGCCACGCAAGACCCCGCCTTGGATGGCGGCGCCGA
>CAWDMN010000068.1:0-50591 GCA_963803155.1 uncultured Acidobacteriota bacterium | reverse complement strand
TCTGACTACTGAATTCTGGCTTTTATCCACAACCTGAGTAGTTGCGTTTTTTTCTATTAGGTTCTGGCTCGTCCAGGTTAGGAGAAATTTATGTATCGCATCCTGACAGTCTCGCGAGAATTTGGCAGTGGTGGAGGGCAGATTGCACAAAGAGTTTCCCAACTGCTGGGGTGGAGCCTGCTGGATCGGGTATTGATTCAAAAGGTTGCCTTAGCCGCCCGCGTCGATCCGAAACTGGTGCAACGTTTCGATGAAAGGACGGATTCCTGGATTCATCGGATCAGCCGGAGAGCCCTTTGGCACGGGGCTTTCGAAGGCGTGGCGGCGGTGGACGAGAAGGACTACATGGATGCGGAGACGATGGCGCTATTGTCGCGGAAGCTCATTCTGGAAGCCGCCGAAAAAGGGGATTGCGTTGTGGTGGGGCGGGGCGCCCAATGTGTGCTGCAGGACAACCCCCAGGCTTTTCATGTCTTTGTGTATGCCCCCTGGGAACAGCGAGTCGCACGGGTGCGGAGTCGGCTTCCGAAAGGAATTGATGTCGAGGCTGAAATCCGCAGGATCGAGCTTACGCGGACGGAATATATCAAGGTGCATTATGAATGTTGCAGGGTTGACCCGCACCTTTATCATATGATGGTGAATTCAGAAATTGGGGAAGAACTGGCGGCAACCTTGATTGTCCAGACGCTCAAACAAGCCGGGACACCATAAGAGAAGAAAGGATTGAGATCGCCTCATCAAGCGGCCAGGTCTGACAATTATTCCTTGTGTTTCTGGGCTCTACTGAGATCGGCTTCTAAATTCAGAATTAGCATGATGGAGAGAATGAGTGTATGACAAAATCCACGGGATCTGCCACACCACCCGTCATCAATCCGTGGGTCATTGCCATCTCGGTAATGTTCGGCACTTTCATGGAGGTGTTGGACACCACCGTCGTAAATGTGTCGCTGCCCCATATCGCCGGCAGCCTTTCCTCGACTATTGACGAGGCGACCTGGGTCCTCACTTCCTACCTGGTGGCGAACGCGATCATTTTGCCGATCACCGGCTGGTTGGCCAATTATTTCGGTCGCAAGCGGCTTTTAATGATGTCGGTCACCGGATTTACTATTGCTTCATTCCTCTGCGGCTTTGCCCCCAGTCTACCGTTTTTAATTTTTTTCCGCGTCGTTCAAGGAACGGCGGGGGGTGCTCTGCAGCCTCTTTCCCAGGCTGTGCTGTTGGAAGCGTTTCCTCCGGAGGACCGCGGCAAGGCGATGGGATTTTGGGGATTGGGGATTGTGGTGGCCCCCATCCTGGGGCCTGTGTTGGGAGGCTGGCTCACCGATACCTACAGTTGGCGCTGGGTTTTCTATATCAATATCCCCGTAGGTTTGATTTCCATTTTCATGACCAGGGCCTTCATTTTCGATCCTCCGTATATCAAGCGGAGCAAGGCAGGGATTGACTATTGGGGGATCGGAATGCTGGCGGTCGGTATGGGAGCCCTGCAGATCTTTCTCGACCAGGGTCAACAAAAAGATTGGTTTGCTTCGAATTGGATCACGGCCCTGTTTGGATTCGCTCTAACCTCTCTGATCATTTTCGTGCTTTATGAGTTGCGGATTCCCCATCCGGTGGTGAATTTGCGGGTATTTAGGGAACGGACTTACTCCATCGGCGTCTTCCTCATGACCGCGGTTGGTTTTGTGCTGTATGGGAGCTTGGTTCTCTTGCCTATTTGGCTGCAGACGCTGCTCGGCTATCCTTCCTTGCAGGCCGGCATCATATTGGCTCCGCGAGGGCTGGGATCATTTTTAGCCATGCCCGTGGTTGGGATGATTATGCCAAAATTCGATGCCCGCAAGTTCCTGGCCTTTGGCATGATCAGCGCTTCATTGACCTTGTATGCCTTCGGCAGGCTGAATCTGGAAGCGGGCTACTGGAATTTTTTCTGGCCTCAGTTCATCCAAGGGGTTGCGCTGGCTTTTTTATTTGTTCCTTTGACCACTGTAACCATGGGCTCGATTTCCCGGGAACAAATGGGAAATGCCACCAGCATTTTTAACCTTCTGCGGAACCTGGGCGGCAGCTTCGGCATTGCCACCGTCACTACGCTGGTCGCGCGGGAAGCCCAAAGGCACACCAATATCATTGGCGCGCACGTGACTCCTTATAGTTTGAATTCCAGGATCGTTCAAAAGGGGATGACGTCGCTTCTGATTGCCCATGGCTCTCATCCGGTAACGGCGGGACGGCAGAGTCTTGGCTTGTTATTCGGAACGGTTGAGCGTCAATCCATGCTCTTGGCTTTTCTGGATGTCTTCAATCTGCTGGCAATTATTTTTCTGCTGGTGGTGCCGCTGATTTTGCTGATGAAGCGAGCTCCGCGGGCGCCCGGCGGCATGCCGATGCATTGAAGGCCAGGGCTACGGAGTTTTGAACGGCGCGGGAATTGGATTGATGTGGAACGGCAAAAGCCGTCGCAGCTCTCTCTTGAGTTGGCGCATGTCTGTAAATTTCAATGCTTGCATTCCCGTGAGTCGAGCGCCCTCAACGTTTTCATTTCGATCGTCGATAAACAACACTTCTTGTGCGGGGCATGCGAGGTCCCTCAATACTGCCTGATAGATTTCCTTGTCAGGTTTTTTCATTCCAAGATTAATGGAGAGATACACCCGGTGGAAATATTTGAACAAACCGGTCTCTCGGCAGATCGTGGCAATTTCCGGTTCCACATTGGTGAGGCAGGCCACCTGGCATATTGTCTTCAATTGGCCAATGAGGGCAACTGCTTCAGGATCGTGATCTATGGACATCTCGCGATATGATAGCAGATGCAGGTTCAGTATCTCTTCAGGAGAAGCATCGAGCCGGAACTCGTCAAGAATGGAGGTATACATCTGAAGCAGCGTGCGCTCACCCCGGGTAACCGCGTCGTGATGGACGCGCAACGATTCCGTCAATTGTTCAGGAGGCAATGCCATGGCCTGCGCCACACGGGCCAGGAGGAGGCCACTGTTTTCGGGGACGACAATTCCTCCCAAGTCAAAAATGATCCATTCCACGGGGGACACTCTCTCAATTGTCTCGCCGGTTTCCTCTGAAGTGACGTTCGGTGGTCGCTTCGGCAAGTTTTCTAGCCAATATTTTCCCTGATTTATCCGAAGAATTCACGCCATTTTCTTCGATATCGCCGTTTTGACGACATCTCCGTGTCCATGGCACACCGGAAAATCTTGGAAGTGGACATGCCAACCACGCATGTCCGTTGCCGGAGTATGATTATTCGTCACAAGCCAAGTTTCACCAGACTTCACGTGAAGCTTGGTGGATTATTCTCATATGTGGGTGGTTCTCGCCAGCTCAATACCGCTTTTGATCATTCTCCGCGCCTCAGCGTCTCTGCGCGAGGTTTTTCTGGTTTTTCTTTTTCCCCTCCAAAGACTTGGATTAGCCGCCGCGTTTTTTGTGGCTAGGTAGCCCCGTCTTGTTGGGAAGTTTTGGCGTGCCCGGTCGAGCAGGGAACAATTCTTTTCTAACCAACTGCTCTCCACGGATAATATGAATAATGAAAACAACTTTTTTCTCGATTCGATAGAAAATCCTGCAGGGAGGAACAATTATCTGGCGATATGGCAAGCCACGAAGTTCCTTTGGAAGAGAACCCCTTTGGGGGAAATTCTGGAGCTTCTCAACAGCGGCAAATATGTTCTTGACAAGTTGGAAAGCAGCAGCGGGCTTGTCTAAGGCAATATAATCCGCGATCGCGTCTAAATCCTGGATGGCAGGATCGGCCCAAACTATTTTAGCCATCGCTTCAGTCTTTGTTTCGCCAATGTATGTGAGGCGGTCCGCCGCTCCTGAATCGCTCTTTCGCCACGTGCGATTCCTTCCAAAAGTCTCATTCGAGTCTGCAGCGTTTCAAAAGTGGCCACATCGACCAGATAGGCAGTGGGGATTCCGTGCTGGGTGATGAGGACCGGAGATTGATCTTCCACCAGCTCAGTGAGAATCTTGGTGGCATTCCTTTTTAAGGTCGTAACCAATTGCGTCTTCATAAAAGTGATATTAAAGTATCACTCTCCCCTTCACAAGTTCAAAATCAATTTAGCGGGTAGACGCCCCCGATGTTCTCGCTTACCGGCGCGCGCTGTTGGCGCGTCCGATGGAGTGGACTGGTTCGAAATTCCTTTTAGGACCAACTAATTTTCCACTGAATAAATGATTCATTTGTTTGAGTTCTGCCCCATCTTCCTGTGGTGAAATTAGGAATCTTCCTCCTCAATCAGCTCGAA
Organism: uncultured Acidobacteriota bacterium; assembly: GCA_963803155.1. Lineage (GTDB taxonomy): Bacteria > Acidobacteriota > Terriglobia > Versatilivoradales > Versatilivoraceae > CAWDMN01. Next base: position 46,308 of record CAWDMN010000068.1, on the reverse strand, counting down.
TTGAGCCAAGCGATGTTTTTCGAGCGATCGAAGGCACAGCGAATCGAACTCGAAAGGACGGCCCAGGAAGTACACATAGTCGATAGAGGATATTACGCCATCAGATGTGTTCATAAGCCAGTTCTCGATTTCGCGGTCTCTCTCCTGTCCTGTAATACCAGCCGCTTGGAGCTCAATGGGACTTCGAAAAGGCACCGATGTCTCTACGCCCCTAATGCGAAATATTTTCCATCCAAAACGCGCCAAGAGTTCATCACGCAGCAGATCTCGATCCTCGCTGTGCCAATCCTTTCCGTCAAGTTCGAGTCCGATGCGAAGAAAAGGGTTGGCAAAGTCAATAAAGAAGTTGAACAGTGGAAACTGAGGATATAGCGGAACGCCTTTGGCACGTATGGAGATCCAGGCATCCTTCTCAATTGGAGTAAATTCCATTAGCCAATCGATAGAATATGGATCGATTCTGGCCCGAATGTTCTTTCTGGAAGCCTCCATGATTAGAGGAAGGTGTTCCATGTAAACTTGTCGTATAAATCCCCACTTGTCCGTTATTTTTGAGAAATGTGGGAACTCGTCTTTGAGTCGATGCCATATGCCGATATCATTCAGAGTCTTATTGTTTCCAAAAGCTTCGCTTGGCTTGATTATATGATCTTTCATTATGCATCCTTATTAGAAGTGGAAATCCAACAAATTATTGATGAGAATCGGAGCAAGTGAATATTTTTTTACTTACCCTGATTACAGGCATGTGCATATTGGAGCCCTTTTGGCGACCTGCAACTGGAATATGATTCTCCTTTATTGAATCCGGAGTAAAAATCCATCTATGCATGAGCGCGACTGAGATGCTCCAACAAATAGCCAAACAATGGATGCTTTTCCTAGAAAAATCCCCTTGAAACAAAACAAACAAGATTTTGATTACAAAAAATTCATTTGGGGGAAAAAAGGTTCGATCTTGGAAAAAGTTTTTACCATGAATGCCGGAGGCATGTCAATTCAGAGGGGAGCGATTCAGAGGGGAGCGATGAGTGCAATTAAAGTTAGAGAATAGACAAGCTGCGGATAGCAAAAAGTGGGAGGCGGACTCCGTCCGGCGACCCCTGTGTCGCCGCGTGGAGCGCGCCTCCCACTTTCCGGAGATTTTTCCCTTCCCAAGTGTTGAAGACTTAGTCATTGTTCTCTCACTTTTGATTGCACCCGGAAGCGATGGGTACAATTCAATGTGCGACAGCACAAAGAGTCTGCTAAGGGTTGGAATGCATGGATGGGCGAGCCTCCCGCTCGGGCGGACTCCGACTGGCGAACTATTTGGCAGTGCTATCTCCACCCCACGCCGGTTCGGCGGGAGCCTCACCCTCCCATTTAGCGGGTCCCTGCGACTGGTTCATCCGGGCGCCTCTGGATCCATGACATTTCAAGATTATTTGGATGGGGGCTAATTGATTTTTTGCGGCAGGCGGTCAGCCACGACGGTCACTCGAATATCGTGGGCCATCCGGACGACTCGATGGATCAAGTTGCCCCTCAGCAAAGGTTGCCAGGGAGGATAGTGTGAACGGGACATTAAGATGTGAGTGATTTTTTGCAATCGCGCAAACTGCAACAATGATTCAGCAATATCCTCCCCCTCCAGGACCCGCGTTTCGATGTGCAGATCGCGGGCAAACTTCAGATGCTTTTCAACGGCTTCCTTTTGGTGGGTTCTTTCAAAGCGCGGCTGGACGTAAACGGCAAAGCACTCAGCCTGGAGATAGTCAGCAATCCGCCAGGCGCGCCGGATCAGATGAGCCGTGGAAGGGCGGTCGGTTACGTGAACCAAAAATTTATCGACCGCTCTCTTCGGGGTTTCCTCGGAAAGGGGGGCATCCCCTCCGTTGGTCTTGGTGTCTTGGAAATCCTCTTCCTGGCGAGAGTCCACTTCGTGCGCGGCCTGCCGCAATGCCAATTCCCGCAGCGCCACCAAATTGGATTCCTTGAAGAAATTCCGCAGGGCATTGGTGGCTTTTTCCGGCGCATAGACAACTCCCCGTTCCAGCCGGTGGATCAAGGCCCCGGCCGTTAGATCGATCATGACAATCTCATCTGCCTGTTTGATCACCCAATCGGGAACGGTTTCCCTTACCTGGATTCCCGTAATCTCCTTCACTTGATCCGTGAGGCTTTCTAGATGCTGGACGTTCATCGTCGCGATGACATCAATTCCGGCATCCAACAAAACCAAAACGTCCTCCCAACGCTTGGCCCGCTCTGCTCCGGGAACGTTGGTATGGGCAAACTCATCCACCAGGCAAATTTGAGGCTTCCTCTTCAAAATGGCATCGGTGTCCATTTCTTCAAAGACGGCCCCGCGATATTCGATCCCGCGGCGAGGGACTATCTCCAAGCCGTCTGTTTTTGCGATGGTTTCCGCCCGGCCATGCGGCTCAAAGTAACCAATCACCACATCCGCGCCCTTCGCTTTCAGTTCCTGGGCTTCGTCGAGCATCCGATACGTTTTTCCAACGCCGGCGGCGTATCCGATCAAGACCTTCAATTTTCCCCGTTGTTTTGGCGATGAGCTATTCATGGCGCGAAATCTCGTCAAAGGATGGTTTATTCCGTTCAATGTGGGAAGACACAGACATCCATTCCTTCCGCGGCGCGAATCAGATGGTCGACCCGGTTCCCCCATAGACGGTTCCACCAATTATCCCGGAGGCTGCGTCCGATGTAGATTTGCGTGATGCGGGTTTCATGAGCGAAGCGGAGGATGGCGGCCACGGGATCCTGCTCCTGGAGCACTTCCACATGTGCGCTGCTCTCCCGCGCCAGCGCGAGTTGCCGTTCAATCGAGGTCTGGTCGGCCAGACTTAAGTTGGCTTGCTGGATATAAACCACGTACAACTCCCCGTGGAAGCGGCTGGCGGCTCGTTTCCCCGCCGCGATCATGGCGCTGGCATCGGCACGGGGAGTGGTGCAAATCATGATTCTCTCCTGGGTGGCGGTCTGCTGATCCAAAGCATTGGCTTCGAGATAGGTTTTCAGCTGGTGGTCTACTACTTCGGCGGCCAGCAAGAGGGCAATCTCCCTCAACTCCGACAAACGGCGCCGTTCTTCCGCCTGGGCCGCCTCGCCGGGTTGTCGGCCCACACGCTCGATCAGCTGCTGGGGGGGGATGTCAACAATTTCAATTTCGTCCGCGGCCGTGAGGAAGCGCTTCGGGATCGTCTCTTCAACGTGTTTACCGGTGAGTGACTCCACCTGGAGACGCAGTTCCTCGATGTGTTGAAGGTTGACGGCGGTGATGATGGTGATGCCCGATTCCCGCAGCTGTTGAGCGTCCTGATACCGCCCCAGGTTGTGGCACGAAGGGGGATTGTTCTGGGCCAGTCCGTCGATGAGACAAACCTGCGGTCTGCGCCGCAAGATGGCGCGAATATCCATGGCTTCCTGTTCCTGCAAAAGCAAAGGGGAAACAATTTCAAAACTCCCGACTAGTTTGTCCAAGGTTGGATCCGCATCACGCTGCAGCGCGCCGATGATGACATCTTCCCCACGCTGTTTGCGCCGCTGTCCCTCATTGAGCATGCGAAAAGACTTCCCCACTCCAGAGGCATATCCGAGGAATATTTTTAATTTGCCCAGGCGGTGCAGATCTTCCTCTGCCTGGACCATCCGCAAAAGTTGGTCTGGATCGGGACGGCGTTCCAGGTTGGCGGCCACTTTTCTTTCTCTCCAAAAACATTCAGATTGCGAGCTGATTGAGCCGGAAAAATGCGGAATTCAATTTCATTCTATCATGGACAAGTCGAGGCAGATGCGGGGATGTAATTCGAACCCCCCAACCTGGCCAAGCCAGAACCAAAAAGGAAAAAAAAGCCACGGAGGCACAGAGACACGGAGAATTCTGCGATTCTCTCTGAGCCGCCGAGAAGGTTGTGCATGATTCTGACTTTGTCAGGAAAAAGAAGCTGTTGAAACCACTTCAAATTCCACGGGAACGGCCTCACGATCAGTATCTTCAGTAAGCTGAATAAATATTCTGATCTTCTTGACACAATATTTGACTGTTAAGAAACCAAAGGCAGCTCCCTCGGGAGATATTATTCCCAATGGAATGCCTTTAAGAAGCTGACGATTTATCTCCGCGGGTATTGACTATCCAGAGCCACGTTCAATAACAGCACGTTTATTCGCGTTTCGCCAAGAAATCCAAGATCGGGCGGTTCCGTAAATTTGGCAATGAGCTGCCGAAGCTCCTCAAGGCTAATCCCGCGCGCTTTAGCCACTCGTTGACATTGGACCTCGGCAGCGGCGGGACTGATATGAGGATCGAGACCGCTGGCGGAGGCCGTGACCATATCCACTGGGATCGGGCCCCGGTAGTCCGCGTTTTCCTTTCGTACCTCAGAGACTGAAGCTTCGATTCGTGTCATGAGCTTTTGATTGGTGGGGCCCAGGTTCGATCCACCGGATGCCAAAGCATCATAGCCGTTCCCCGCGGCGGAAGGGCGTGGATGAAAATATTCCGGCCGGGTAAAATTCTGACCCAGCAGAGCCGACCCGGCAATTCGATTTCCGGTACTGACCAGGCTCCCATTGGCTTGGCGCGGAAATAGTAGCTGGCAGATCCCGGTAATAAATCCCGGATAGACCAAGCCTGTCAAAACAGTGAAAAAAAGGGTGAAACGTAATCCCGGAAAAAGGTGTCTCATCATTTCATTTTGCTCCTCAGGAAATCCCCCTTTGAAGGGGGTGGCGTCCGCTTGCGGGCGTCGGGGGATGTCAGACCTGCCGACAAGACATCCCCCTGGCGCTGTCGCGCCATCCCCCTTCAAAGGGGGAATACATTTTCATTGTCTTGTTGTGCCAGCCTCGCTGGCATGTGCAGCTCCCTAGAAAATAGCGCGGATGGAGGCGGGGTGCCCCCACCCCGTCTGAGTTTGCCAAGCCTGCTGAGACGGCCTGAGGGCAGGCCGCCTCCATCATCCCAATTTCATCCTCTTGTAGACCCAGCTGCAGTGGCATGAGAGGTGCCTCAGATTCCAGCGAATTCTTAAATGAGCTGCAATGCGACCAATATTTTGTCAATCAGCCAAATACCCGGGAACGGAGCGATGATTCCTCCCGCCCCGTAAATCAGCAAATTACGGCGCAACAAGGAAGCCGCATCCAAGGCCCGATATTTTACGCCACGCAGAGCCAGGGGAACGAGCAGGATGATGATCAGCGCATTAAAGATCACGGCGGCCAGGATGGCGCTTTGCGGGGAATGGAGCCCCATGATGTTCAATTGGCCCAATTGCGGATAGACTCCCGCAAACATGGCCGGGATAATGGCGAAATACTTGGCCACGTCATTGGCAATGGAGAACGTGGTCAAGGCGCCTCGGGTAATCAGCAATTGCTTTCCAATGGCCACGACTTCGATCAGCTTGGTGGGATTGCTGTCCAGATCGACCATGTTGCCGGCTTCCTTGGCGGCCATGGTTCCCGTATTCATGGCCAATCCCACGTCTGCCTGGGCCAGGGCGGGGGCATCGTTGGTGCCATCGCCGGTCATGGCGACCAGGCGTCCGCCCGATTGCTCTTTGCGGATGTATTCCAGCTTGTCCTTGGGAGTAGCCTGGGCCAAAAAATCATCCACTCCCGCTTCAGCGGCGATGGAAGCGGCGGTCAGAGGATTGTCGCCGGTGACCATGACGGAGCGGATTCCCATGTCCCGCAATTGTCCAAGCCGCTCTTTCATTCCGCCCTTCACGATATCTTTCAAGTGGATCAGGCCAAGCAATTTTGGACCATCGGCAACTCCCAAGGGGGTGCCGCCATTGCGGGAAATTCGTTCGGCTTTCTCCAGATAGGAAGCCGGAACCTTTCCCCCCTGCTCATGGACAAACTGGGCGATGGCTTCGGTCGCTCCCTTGCGCAGACGCCGGCCATTCAGGTCGACTCCACTCATCCTAGTGAATGCGGAAAAGGGAATGAAATGGGCTTCGTGTTCCGCCACTTCGCGTCCCCGCAAATTGTATTTTTGTTTGGCCAGCACCACAATGGACCGGCCCTCCGGGGTTTCATCCGCCAGACTGGAAAGCTGGGCCGCGTCACCGAGTTCTTTGTCTCTAACGCCATCCACTGCGATGAATTCGACCGCCTGCCGGTTCCCCATGGTAATAGTCCCTGTTTTATCCAAAAGAAGAGTGTTGATATCGCCGGCCGCTTCTACCGCTTTTCCACTCATAGCCAGCACGTTGTGTTGCATCACGCGATCCATCCCGGCGATCCCGATGGCCGACAGCAATCCACCGATGGTGGTGGGAATAAGACAGACCAAGAGAGAGACCAGGACCGTGACGGTGGGCGCCTGGCCGCTGCCCGTGGCCGAAATGGCATAAGCGGCGATGGGAGGCAAAGTGGCGACCGCCAGGAGAAAGATGATAGTCAAACCGGCAATTAGAATATTCAAGGCAATTTCATTGGGAGTCTTCTGTCGCTGCGCACCCTCGACCAGAGCGATCATCCGGTCGAGAAAAGTCTCGCCGGGATTCGAACTGATGCGGATTTTGATGTGATCCGATAACACCTTGGTGCCACCCGTCACGGCGCTGCGATCCCCGCCAGACTCGCGGATGACGGGGGCGCTTTCTCCAGTGATGACGGATTCATCCACCGTAGCAATCCCCTCAATGACATCGCCATCTCCGGGAATAACATCCCCCGCCTCGCAGTAGACTAAATCTCCCGCGCGCAGCTGTGAAGCAGGGACCGATTCGGTTTTTCCATTCAAGAGCCGCCGGGCCATGGTGTCGGTCTTGGTTTTGCGAAGTGTATCAGCTTGAGCCTTTCCGCGCGCCTCCGCCATGGCCTCCGCAAAATTGGCGAAAAGCACCGTAAACCAGAGCCAGAGGGCGATCTGCAGGCTGAACGCCACTCCCGGCGCTCCGGCAATCACGTCTTTGCCAAGATAGAGGGTCGTTAGCAAGGCCCCGACCTCCACCACAAATATCACCGGATTCTTAATCAGATTCAGAGGATTCAATTTGATGAAAGAGTCTTTGATTGCCCGCCGCAAAATATCAGTGTCAAAAAGAGGACGGGCACGAACCGCCTTGGATGTAATTAATGATATGGAATCGTGAGCGGTGATGATCGACATGACCTATCCCCCTATTGGAAATGGCAGCCCGGCAAAGAGTCTGCCGCCGTGCATGAGCAGATGCTCTACCAGCGGACCTAGAGAGAGCATTGGAAAGAAGGTGAGGGCCCCAACAATGATCACCGTGCCCACCAGCAGACTGACAAACAATGCACCATGCGTGGGAAGAGTTCCGCTCGTGGCCGGGATTCTCTTTTTCGCGGCAAGGCTCCCCGCCACCGCCAGCATCGGAATAATGAAAAGGAATCGGCCCGCCAACATGGATAAGCCAATGGTCAGGTTGTACCAAGGCGTGTTGGCATTGAGCCCCGCAAAGGCGCTTCCATTGTTTCCAGTCCCGCTGGAATACGCATAGAGAATTTCACTGAACCCGTGAGGCCCTCCGTTGGGCAGATTGGCCGTGGCCGGGCCCGGTGAATTCCAGTAGCTCCCCTGCTTAAAGGGCGCCACGGCACTGGCGCTGGAAAACACCAGGATGCAGAATGCCGCACCCAGCAAAGCCAACATCGCCATTTTGACCTCCTTTTGCTCCACCTTTTTGCCAATATACTCCGGCGTGCGGCCCACCATTAGTCCGGCAATAAAAACGGCAAGAAGGGCATACAGAAGCATCCCGTAGAGTCCAGATCCCACTCCCCCAAAAATCACTTCACCGGTTTCAATGTTGAAGAGCGGAACCAACCCTCCTATCGGCGTCAGGCTGTCATGCATGGTGTTGACCGCCCCGCAACTGGCGTTGGTGGTGACGGTGGCAAACAGGGCGGAGGCGGCAATTCCAAAACGGGTTTCCTTTCCTTCCATGTTTCCGCCCGGTTGAATGTTGGAGGCGGCTTGGTCAGCCCCCAGCAAGGTCAACGCCGGATTGCCAGACTGCTCAGCGGAATAGAGAACGAATAAGCCCAGCCAAAACATTACACTCATAGCGGCAAAAATGGCCCAGCCCTGGCGAGTGTCGCCCACCATTTTGCCAAAGGTGTAAGTCAAACCCGCGGGGATTGCGAAAATCATGAGCATTTGGATGAAGTTCGTAAGCGGAGTTGGGTTCTCGTACGGATGGGCGGAGTTCGCATTGAAGAAGCCGCCGCCATTGGTGCCGATCATCTTGATCGCTTCCTGGGAGGCTACCGGCCCCTGGGGGATGATTTGCTTTGCCCCCTCCACCGTTTGAATGTCCCGATAAGGGGCTAGGCTTTGGATCACTCCCTGGGAACAAAAAAAGAGGGCGCCCACAAGGCTAAGGGGGAGGAGGATATACAGGGTGCAACGGGTCAGATCGACCCAAAAATTTCCGATGCCGTGTGCCGATTGACGGGCAAATCCACGGATCAATGCGATAGCCACCGCGACGCCAGCGGCAGCGGAGGCGAAGTTTTGCACCGTCAGGCCGGCCATTTGCACAAAGTAGCTCAGCGTGGTTTCCCCAGCATAGGCTTGCCAATTGGTATTCGTCACAAAACTTGCGGCGGTGTTAAATGCCAGATCGGAGGTCATCGCCGTCGCATTGGATGGGGCTTGGGAGGTGCTGAAGTGTTGTGGATTGAAGGGGAACAGACCCTGCAAGCGCTGAATCAAATAGAGGAACAGAAGGCTGAAGAGGCTGAAGGAGAGCAGGGAAGCGGCATAATGGGTCCATGCCTGTTCTTGTTCTTTTTTTATCCCGCACAGCCAATATGCGGCTCTTTCCAGCGGGAAAAGCAAGGGATGAAGAAAAGTGCGCTTTCCCTCGAAAACCCTCGCCATGTAAGCCCCTAGTGGCAGAGTCAGCCCCAAAACCACCAGAAAGAAAATCAGGCACTGCAAAATTCTGAATTGTGTCATATCAATCCCCTAGAAAATTCCCACTCTGCGGCGAAGAACAGCCAATTGTAGCGCGGAGTCGATGTTTGACTCCGCGGCCCGCTGGAGCGGACCTTCGGCTTTTAACTCAGCAAAAAGCCGCAGACCCGCCAGAGCCAGGCAACCTTGCAGGTCTGCGCTACGAATCAAATCTATAGAATACTCCATGATTTTCATCCTCTAGTTGAGCCCGCCGCGCTGGCATGCGGGCCCCTAAAATTCTTCTGGACGGAGCAATGCCACGAACAAGTAAGCCAGCAAGAGGATGGTTACAATTCCAGCCAAAACATATTCCATTGGTTCCCCCTATAAATGGTCGCAGGCCAATACAAAGCCCCATATCGCGAGGAAAAAAACCAAGGCAATCAGCAAGTAAGCTAGATCAAGCATGCGTTCCTCCATCAATCGATCAGAAGCAATTCAGTTCACAGATGAAGCAGACACCAGTGACCGCTTTCACTCCGTGCGCACTCGATAGGAAGTCGACAGCGTGCGAGGGGAGAATTCGTTACACGAGCAAGTTCTACATTTTTGATCAATGCGCATAACCGGGTGCGCATGGCCGGGCTCTTCTCCTCCGCAAAGATTAGGAATTTATTCTTTATCATATGAGCAATCCCTATTATTTTCCATTCACATAATTCACAAACCTGTCATCAGGCCTTTACTTTATAGTTGGAATCAGCAAAACCTGATGGCCATGTTCTTTGAGGTGGTTCGCCAATTTCTTTTCCGGTGTAGGCCACCACCCTTTTTTTGTGCATAGCATTACCAATGAATGAGGCTTCAATATTTGTAGTAATTCTTTATTTCGATTGCGGCAGAGATAGATATCTACTTTCACTTCAAATCTTAGATTCGAAACAAAATCGCAGAATTGCCGTTCCGCAAATTCAATGGATAGGGAGGGGTCGGTCAGCGGAAGGGAATAAGGGACTTCTCGCAGTACGATCATTCGGAAACTGGCATGGAGGCCTTTTGCCAAAGAAGCTGCCATTTCCAAAGCCTCCAGAGTTCCCTGCATTTTGAGGAAAAGAACGACTACCTCGAGAGGCTCAGCGGGGCTAACGGGTGACTCGGGCGATGGAATGGCGGGAAGGATGTGAACGATATTCCTGGTATTCGGAGTAGGTGGCACGATCTTCATGGCTGACCTCCTGAAACAGCATAGGAGGGATCCCATAAAGAAGTCATAAAGATTTGGTTAGGATTTAATCAAGAGGCACAAAGGCGATAGCCAATCCAGGGCTCGGTCAACAAGTATCTGGGTTTGGAGGGATCTTTCTCGATTTTTTTCCGAAGCTGGTTGATGAACACGCGCAAGTATTCCACCTCGTCTCCATAATCCGGCCCCCAGACAGCTTGCAGTAGCAGGCCATGGGGAATCGGTTCATTGGGGCGGCAGGCCATGTAGTAAAGCAGATCAAACTCCTTGGGTGTCAGGCGCACCTCTTTTCCCCGCACCAGGGTCCGCCGCGTCTTCGGATTGATTTCAAGCTCATCAAGGGTGATGGGCGTTGCCTCATCGCCGCCGTGGGAGGTGCGGCGCAAGGCCGCCCGGATGCGAGCGAGCAATTCCGGAGTACTGAATGGTTTGGTCACGTAATCATCGGCTCCGGCATCCAGCGCATTTACCTTGTCCCGTTCTGAATTCCGGACCGTCAACATGATGATGGCCACATCGGAGCTTTCACGAATTTCCCGGCAGGTAGCCAGGCCGTCCAATCCGGGCAGGTTCACGTCCAGAAGAATTAGATCGTATTTTTCCTCCCGGATTTTTTCCAAAGCCTCATCCCCGGTCTTCGCATCACTCACTAAGTACCCTTGTGCGGAGAGCGAAACGCGCATGACGCGCCGGATTTGAGGTTCGTCATCCACCACCAAAATGTGACCTTGACTCATGGTTGGCTGGCCTTTTCCACGACGGGGAGAGAGAAACTGAAACAAGAACCGTGCCCTGGCTGGCTGGAGGCCCAAATTCTTCCTCCATGGGCTTCGACAATCCTGCGGGCAATATACAGCCCCAAACCGGTCCCGGTGACCTGGTTGCGGCTGTCCGGCAGACGATAATACTTTTCGAAGATTTTTCTCAACTGATCTTCGGGGATGCCGGGGCCTTGATCAATGACGTGCACCAGCAGAGAATCATTTTGTGTCTCCGCTGAAATCTTGATGGGGGCGGAGGAGGGGCAGTATTTTATGGCATTGCTCAAAAGATGCGTGATCACCATTTTAATCAGGACCGGGTCCGCCAAACAATCCGGTGTGTGCTCTGGAAGTTCTATTTCGATGATCCGGCCTTCGATCAAGGACCGCAGCCTCTTGAGCGAGATTTGCACCAGGTTGGCCAGGGAACAAATCTCCTTGTGAACTTGAATATCCGCGGCTTCCAAGCGGGCCATTTCGATGGTTTCACTCACCAGGAAATCGATGCGGTCGGTTTCTTCGTCAATGACGGTGAGCAGTTCCGTGCCGTTGAGATCCGCCGGTGGCGCATAAAGCAGCGCCGTGACCGCACCCTTGATAGAGGTGAGAGGCGTCTTGAATTCATGGGCGATCGCATCCAGAAGGGTCGATTTCAACTCCTGGCTTCGGCGTGCCGCCTCAGCCTGGCTGGCCAGCCTCAGGTGATGGGCTCTTTCGAAGGCGATGGCGAGAAGATTCGCAATTGCGTAAAGGGCGGTATCGGATAGGTTCGTCCACTCCATGCCCATGCTGCCCACCGGTTTTCCTCCCAGTTGAATTGGGACAATGACGAGCTTATCACCGGCCTCCTGAGTAATGGTTCCCTGGAGAGCGACATCCTGGAGCCGTCCTGGCCGAACGGGGAATTCTTTCGGACCCGCATAAAAAGTTTCTCCCGTGGAGTGATCATAAACGGCAACCGCATCCAGGGAAAATGTTTTGCTGATCTGTTCGGCTATTTGCCGGCCCAACGGTTCCTGATGATCGACGAGCATCAAATTCCGGCTAAAAGTGTAGAGCTTTTCCACTTCCTCGCGGCGATTGTCGGCCTCGATACTTTTTAGTCGCGCCCGTACGGATAGGTGGCTGGCTATGACCGAAGTCAACAAGAAGACCGTCAAGGCAATCCAGTTTTGAGGATCGGCAATGGTGAATGTTCCCGTGGGGGGAAGGAAAAAAAAGTTAAAACAAAGCATCGCCCCAACTGAGGCAACCACTGCTTCGGCAAGCCCCCAATTAGCGGCAATGATTAAAATGGCCAGAAAATAAGTTAGGGCTACCGTTGTGCTATTAACCGGCAAGAGCCGAAAATAGATCCACGTAATGAGCCCGATGCAAACAACAGAACCGGAAGTACGCCCGATGGTCCGCAACATGATGGATAGGCCTCGAAAATAAATATAGCACATTCCGTCCTTGAATACTTTTTATCCGGGCGGGTGGGGTGTAATCAGATTGTTGTATATACAAAATGGAGAAAGATGGCGAAAGTGGGAAACGGACTGCGGTCCGGCGGCCTTGGTGCCGCCGCGCTGGCGATGGCGGTCACGTGCACTCCTCCCACTCTATTCGCACTTTGAATTATATGCAGGCAGAGGGCAAGTATGCGCAAATAGAGACGACGCCAAAAAAAGGAATTCACCGCCGGAATTTGCGGTCCAAATCGGCATCTACGGATCCGCGGACTCTCGAGAAATTACGCACGCGCTCTGAAAGTTAGCGGATCCGTTCGCTTGACTCTCCGCTTCCAGTGGTTTTGAATTGTATGCTACTTCCATCTGCGTTGAATCTCATTCGGTTAAACCGCTCTCGCCTATTAAGCATGTTTTGCCGCTTTCTTCAGCGCCTGCGGAACTCCCCTGATTGCCTCCGGGGCCAATGGCTGGACAATGGAATTGATAATTTCGTCTTCCGCCTGCAACCAGTCTTGTTCGTGGAAACCATCCAATCTACCGCGATCCAAGTATAGCTCATAGGCCCGCAATTCGATCCGGCGACGGAGGTCATTCTCTGTCAATACCGGCATTTGGGTATTCCGAGTTTCAATCTCCATAATTGGCTCCTTTCATGAATTTTTCAAAGATGGTTCAGGCTTCAGCTCTGGATCCAGCGATGTGAAGTTGATCCAAAGCGGTTCGAATGGTTGAGGAGAGTTCCTTTAGAAAGAGCGGCTTTTTCAGAAATTGCCGAATGCCCGCCTCCTTCGCCTTTAGCGAATCCACCGAGTCGAAGTTGCCCGTGCAGAGAATGATTGGCACATCCGGGCGAATGGCGTGAATTTTCTTGGCCAGCGCAACTCCATTCATTTTCGGCATGTTTTGATCGGTAATCACCACATCAAAATCGTGGGGACGTAGCCAGAACAATTTGGCGGCTTCCGTGCTGTCTGAACAGGCGGTCACGATATATCCCAGAGTCTTCAAAAGCTCGTTTAATACCTCCAGCAATTGATGTTCATCATCCACGAAGAGGATTCGTTCCGTCCCACGGGCGTGCTCCGCCTGTCTGGAAATTCTTTGGGCGCTGGGGAGATCCAAATGCCTGGGCAAGTAGACAGAGAAAGTAGTTCCGCGCCCTGGTTCGCTGGAAATGTGAATGGCGCCATCGTGGTTGTCCACAATCCGTTGCACGATGGCCAAGCCCAAGCCGGCTCCTTCCGCTCCAGTTCGGGTGGTAAAATAAGGATCAAAAATCTTTTTCAAAACCTCTGCATCCATTCCGGTCCCCGTGTCCGAGATCCGCAATTCCAGGTAAGGACCGACATTCAACCCGGGAATCTCCAGCGTCATTTCCGTGGTGGCCTCACTCGCGGAAAGTGAAATGCTCAATACTCCCTGATTGTCGGCAAGGGCCTGAACCCCATTGGTGCAAAGATTGATTACCAATTGGTGAATTTGATCCGGGTCGGCATACACTTTCCCGCTGCCGACATCCACGGCCGTGCGGATTTCCACGCTGGAGGGAATCGAGTGGCTCAAAAGCGCAATGGCATCTTTGACAAGAGTGTGCATTTCAAAAACGGTCTTCTTCTGCTCTTCTTGGCTGGAAATCGCCTGAATCTGGTTCACCAGAGTTTTGGCTCGTTCCACGGAGGCCGATATTTGCTGCAGGCAGCGCTCGATCTGGGTCTTGTCGGCAAGAAAATGGTGAGCTAACTCCGTGTAACCGACGATAGTGCCCAAGATGTTGTTGAAATCGTGGGCCAGGCCTCCCGCCAAACCTCCGATAAGCTCCCACTTTTGCACTCTTCTTAAATGCGTTTCCAATTCCAGTTCGCCGGTGATGTCCCTTCCGATCAGCGCCAAGGCCGCGGCTTTCCCCCCTTGATTCTGGATTGGCGCCGCATTCCAAACCACACGGTGCAGGGCCCCATTTTTATCCAAAATGGAGTGGGAAATCTCGGCCAGAGGTGGAGTGCCCTGCAACATCTGGATGAATTTCTCTCGGTTTGGCGGTCTTTCATTTTGCGGGAGGAGCAACTCAATCCAATCTTGCCCTTGGATGGAAGAGGAGTCCCGGCCGACCAATTCTATCAGTGCCTTGTTGCCATATCGCACTCTGGCCTCTGCATCGACAATCATGGTCAAAAGGGGAATCTCTTCGAATGCCAGTCGAAAATAGGATTCTTTGAGAAGAGAATCATTTTGAAGATTCTCATCCTCGGCGAGGGGGGAGATTTCTTCTCCGGAGAATTCCAATTGGCGGCGCGTTCCTTGCTGGTCCATTGTCTCGCTCCTTTGCGGCACCAATTGCCAGGAGGTAATAATTAAAGATAAAGTTAATCTCTATTTTACCATTCAATGTCAAATTTGTAGCGTCCCTGAATCGCAATTAGAGGTGAGAGAAAAGAAGGGGACTCCACAATTCCATGAAGAGAAATATTCTCCGAAGGTGGGAGGCGCGCTCAATCTTTATTCGTTTCGATTCGCGTGGCATTTGACAACATGCGCCGGCTGGAAGCGGCGTTGTGCAACGGAAATCCAAAGTGAATGATGAAGCCTTTACCTGGGAGTGGTGGCTTCATCAATGAGGTAGAAAATCGATTGGTAAGGGATCCCGCTCTGTTCAGAGAGCCCGATTTCACAGGTTCGGCTGGTGGAGAATCCCAATTCACAACCGCGGGGTAGCGAATCCTTCAATTCCTTTAAGGCCGACTGGTTTAGTTCAGGATAAGTGAACCCACGATCGCCGGCGAAGCCGCAACAGCCTACGTTTTCCGGGAGAACGACATCTTGAGCGCAAAGCTCCGCCAATTGGCGCAGCTTCACTTCCAGTCCCATTTTCCTGCTGCTGCAGGTGGGATGAATTGCCACCGGCCCTGGCAAGGGATGAAAGTCCAACCGGTCAACCAAAAAAGTCAGAGCAAATTCCACCGGCTCATAAATCTTCAACTCCGGCGGCAGGAGCTTGGATTCTTGAATGCGGTACAAGCATGGGCTGGTGTCAATTAGGATGGGATGCCGTCCTCCCGCCGAACTCTTGAGAAGAGCCTGCAGCAATTGCTCGAGCTTCTTTTCTCCCTGCTCAAAAAAACCTTTGCTCGAAAAAGCCATGCCGCAACAAAGCTCATTCAATGAGTCGGGGAAAAGCACCTGCATTCCGGCTTTTTTGAGAACTGCGACAGTCCGTTGATTTTGTGAATCTCCGAAAGGAGCGCCTCGTGACACCCCTAAGGTGCGGCTAATGCAGCTGGGAAGGTAAACGACCTTGAATCCATCGTTATTTGCCGCGTCAGCCGCGGATTGAAGGGCGGATGCACCCTTGGGCAGCCAGGGAGTCCATCGGGGAATTCGGGATGCCGAAAGGGAACGAATAGTTCGCGACACTGCCGCAAAAAGAGTCTTCCCTGTAATCCCCCGCAACATATCTAGCGTATCGAGAAGATGCCTCAGGTTTTGTGTGACTAGGCCCATATGACCCGCCATCCAACTTGCCAGGGTATTGGCCCATGCCGGATTTTCTTCGAACCTCCATTCCTTGATCAATTTTCCAGTGTCAATCCCTACGGGGCAACTGGTGGCGCAAAGTCCATCCGTAGCGCAAGTGGCATTTCCCTGATAGGCAAATAAGGACAACATTTCGCGGAGCCGGGCAGGGTTTTTCCCCGAGGTTTTCAGACGGGCAATCTCGCGTGCGACGACGATCCGGTGCCGCGGCGTCAAGGTCAAATCTCGTGAAGGACAATTGACTTCACAGAATCCGCATTCCATGCACTGATCCACCAGTGGGTCGACCTTTGGCAATGTTTTGAAATGTTGCAAGTGGGCATTGGGATCGCTGTTGATAATGACTCCAGGATTGAGAAGATTCTCCGGGTCAAAAATCCGCTTGATCTCTTTCATGAAATGGTAGGCTTCCAGGCCCCACTCCTGTTCCACAAAGGGCGCCATGTTTCGCCCGGTGCCATGTTCGGCTTTCAGCGATCCATCATACTTTTGTACCACCAGGCGCGCCAAATTCTCCATGAACAATCGGTAGCGGGACAATTCCACCGGCTGGCTGAAATCGGGGGTAATGACGAAATGCAGATTCCCCTCCAGCGCGTGCCCGAAAATGATGGGGCCTCCGTAGCCGTACTTCTCAAAGAGCGCCTGCAAATCGAGCGTGGCATCTGCCAGCCGCTCTATTGGGAAAGCGACATCTTCGATAATGACCGTCGACCCTGGATTTCGCATGGCGCCCACGGATGGGAAGAGTCCTTTGCGAATGTTCCAAAGACGATTGTACTCTCCTATGTCGGTGGTAAATTCAATTGGAAAGAGAACTGCCAAGGCAGAGAGACTGCCCTGGATGAATTGAATTTTCTCTTGCAGCGCGGGAGCATCGTCTGCCCGGCTTTCTACTAGCAGGGACGCCGCTGCCGATGGCAGATGATGGAGAAAATCCGGCATCCCCGGTTTGCCTTCCACGCTCCGCAGGGCTGCCCGATCCATGATTTCCACCGCGGATACCGGACAGTTCTTCAGTTGTTTGGTGGCTTCACAAGCCGTCCGGATATCGGGAAAAAACATCAGGGCGGTCGCTTTGCAGGGTTGTTCCGGGACGGTTTGAAAAGTGATTTCGGCAATGAAACCCAACGTCCCCTCGGAGCCAATCATCAGGTGCTGCAGGATCTCAAAGGGGTCTTCAAAATCCACCAGGGCATTAATGCTGTAACCCGTGGTGTTTTTGATTTTGAATTTGCGTCGGATTCTTTCCGCCAGACGCCCGTTGGTTTGTGTTTCGCGGGCCAGCTTTTCCAGCCGCTGCATCCATCCGGAATGAGTCTCCAGAAAGCGGTTCCGGCTTTGAGCGTCGGCGGTGTCGAGGAGGGCGCCATCCGCAAAGATGATTCGCATGCTGCTCAAAGTGCGATAGCTGTTCTGCGACGTGCCGCAACACATGCCGCTGGCATTATTGGCGGCAATTCCACCGATCATGGCGGAATTGATGGAGGCGGGATCCGGCCCGATTTTTTTGCCATAAGGAAACAGCTGCGCGTTGATCCGGCCACCGACCACGCCAGGTTGAAGCCGGACGCGGTTGCCCGCATCGAGGATTTCCGCTTTTTTCCAGGCGCCGGCCAGATAAATCAGAACGGAATCGCTCAGAGCCTGCCCGGACAAAACTGGTCCGGCAGCCCGAAATGTGACCGGCGTATGATGCCGATGGCAGGCTTCGAGTATCCCAACCATTTCTGGTTCAGTCTCTGCCTTGACCACCAACTGAGGCAGCATCCGGTAAAGGCTTGCATCTGTCCCATAAGCCAGCCTGCGCAGTTCGTCGGAGATTAAGCGATCCTCGGGAATAATGCGCGAGAGCGAGCGGTACAATTCCAGAAATCGTCCGGATAACATGCTGTCTGCCTTCTCCTGTCTTCCTGAAGTGTCTCCGGCGCTTCCCGGAGGTACATCAGCGCGAAGGAGGAAATGATATTCCACTTGCCATCCCATGGTAAAGAGACAAAGCGCGGCAGGGCAGAGACTCCTGAGGAATAAATGATGGGTTGGCGAGGCTCCTGCCGAGCCATGCCGGGTACAATCCCTGTCTGGACGGCTCATCAGAAGGCTGCCCTCCCGATTAATGTAAATTTACCCGGTTAGCGCAAATGGTTCACTATGTCGTGCGTTGAATTGCCCCCGGGTTCTTCTGCTCAGTTTGGAGAGGGGAATGACTTGTAGTATAGTGAGTTTCACCACGGGAATTTTGTGCAGCTCGATTTTTCGGAGAGAACCAAAGGCGACGAGTCTTGAAATCAGGAATCCACAACAGTAGTCTGTTTCAGACTGCTATGCCAATTCTGCTTTGTCTGATTTATGCCTCGGCCGGAATGGATTGTCTGGCTGCGGATTTTGTGTTTTATCTCAAGCAGGGGAAGCGGGTTGTTCCACGCGTGACCGTCGAACAACAATCCTTCCTCCCCTTGGTGGAATTGGCGCAAATCCTGGATCTCCCTTACTCTGAAAGTGCCTCCGCGGGCTATTTCCAACTAAATGTCGGAAATAATGTGATCAAGTTGACCCGGGGAAGGAGCTTGGCGGCTGTTAATGATCAGCCGGTCATTTTGCCTATTCCCGTAATGTATGTCTCGCAGGGTTGGCTGGTACATCCGGAATTTGTGGTTCGAGTGCTGAACCGGGTAATGCCAGAGCGGTTCACATCGGACAACTCTGGAACCCGATTTGTCCAGGGTGGTTTGAATTTTAATCGGCTTAATGTGCTCGATACGATTTCCGCACAAGGGAGCCGGTTGACACTTCAATTCGGCGGACCCATCGATCTGGAAATACGCCGGGACGCCAGTCGGATTGTCTGCTTGGGGGGGGCAGCCTTGATTGATCCCGTGAAGACGGAATTCACCTTCAAAGATCCCGCCATTTCGGCGGTGACTTTTGAAGATTCGCCAGAGGGCAGCCGCCTCCTCATTCAGTTGGCGGATAGCCGCTCTTCTTCTCGAATCACCCGGTTGGCTTCTCAGAACATATACCTTATCGAGGTTTTCAAGCCGCAACTTTCCCGGCCTGCGGAGACTCACTCTTCCAAACCGGAAACCGCTCCAATGGTTGAGCTCCCCCGCCGCCCGCATGGCCTGCGCATTCTTCTCGATCCCGGACATGGGGGAGGGGAGAGAGGAATCAAACTGGATGAGGCGATTTATGAGAAAGACTCGGTCCTGCAAATGGCCCGCAGAATCAGGACGGTTCTGCAGAACCGCTTGGGAGCGGAAGTGCTCATGACTCGTGCCAGTGATGAAACGATGTCGTTGAATGGACGTTGTGAAATGGCGAACCGTCTGCAGGCGGACCTGGCCATCAGTTTGCATATTGGCAACAGCAACCAATCCGTGGAATCCTTTAGCCGTGTTTATGTTTTTAAACCAGAGGCTGGCGCCCTGGAAGAAAATCAAAAACAAAATTCGCTATTTGTCGCGTGGAATCAGGCCCAATTGAAACCGTTGGAACGCAGCCGCCGACTGGCTGAGTTGCTGCAAAATGAAATCAACCAACAGCTCAATGGCGGGGATATGAATGTTTCTTTTCGGCAGGCGCCGTTGTATTTCCTGGCATGTTTAAACATGCCGGCCGTTATCCTGGAAATTGGCAATTCGAAACGGCCGGAATCGATCAAACAGATGCAGGAAGCCAATTTCCAGGAGGCCCTGTCCCTGGCGGTGCTGACCGCAGTGGATAAGTTTCGCAATACGCTGACGCAACGCTAGGGTAGGTGTCAGGTGCCGGGTGTCAGCGGGCGGGTTCGCTATTTTTCAGCAATTGATTCTCTTGCTTGCTTCCTGTTCTTCCGCTACTGATCCCTAGCACCTGACACCTGGCCACTGACATCTGCAAATCAAGTTTTGCCCCGAGAAATATGCCGCGATATTTAAAATATGGTTTGATTGTCTTGCTGATTTTTTTCGTGGCGGGATTGGCCTATTACTTCAACTTGCAGGGGAAAATTCGGCAATTGATGGCGCCGCAGGTTGAGCCGGTTCAGCCCTACCTGACGGAACGGCCGGTTTTTGTCGAAGGGACTCCCACACGCAGGGTAAAACTGTTTTTCCTCTCCTCCGCCCGGGATGGGATGTTGGAGCCGGAAGACCGTGATATTCATATTTCTTCCCAGGCAACTGACGAGGCCAAGCAGATTGTGGCTGAATTAATCAAAGGTTCACAGGATGGGAAGGGGCGAGTCCTGCCCCTGGAAACCAAATTGCGCGGCGTTTTCCTCTGCAACGATGGTTTGGCGGTGATCGATTTGACTCGGGAAATCACCGATCAGCACCCGGGAGGATTGACCCAGGAAGTTGCCACGGTATATGCGATTGTGAATTCACTGACGGAAAATATCCCCGCCATTCAAAAAGTGCAGATATTAATCGATGGAAAAGAGTCAGAGACTCTGGCGGGACATGTGGATATCAGCAAGCCGATTGCTCAAGACCTCTCCATGACTCCCCTCCCTCCCCGATGAGAATCGAGAGAGGGCGAAAGAATATCTTTGGGCCTGAGGCCGTTCTCTAGTAGCATGGTGGGAGATGTGGCATGATGGGCTCCATTTTTTTCGGGCTGCAAATCCAAAGCGAACTGCCTGCCGCCAGCCTGGCAAAGCCGTAACTAAGGGACTGCTTTACCGCCGACTCAGGGAGTAGGCGTGAAAAATCATGAGTCGAATATGCGATAATGTCCCTCAAGACTATTTGGGGATGACCGATCTCGGGGAGATAATCCATGCTGGTGGGCACAAAAAAGTACAGCAAGGCACTCATAACTCATAAGGATTTATTTATGCGAATTGATGGTCGAACCTTTGACCAATTAAGGCCGGTAGAAATAGAGCCATACTTTATCAAGAACGCCGAGGGCTCCGTTCTGATCACAGTGGGAAAGACCAGGGTCATTTGCACGGCTACGGTCGAAAACGCGGTGCCTCCCTTCCTCAAGGGACAAGGGAAAGGCTGGATTACCAGTGAGTATTCGATGATTCCGCGGGCCACTCATTCGCGCACTCCTCGGGAAGCAACCAAGGGAAGACAATCGGGGAGGACTCTTGAGATCCAGAGGTTGATTGGCCGGTCTTTGCGCAGCATAACCCGGTTGGAAGAACTTGGGGAGCGCACCATCTGGATTGACTGTGATGTGATTGAGGCCGATGGAGGAACCCGGACGGCCTCCATCACCGGCTCCTTTGTTGCTCTGGCTATGGCCTTAAGCCGGCTCATGCATGAGGGGAACTTGTCCAACATCCCGTTGAGGGACTATGTAGCCGCCACTTCAGTCGGGCTTGTGGAGAGCCAACTCCTCCTCGATCTTTGCTATGAAGAAGATTCCCGCGCTCAAGTGGATTTGAATTTGGTCCAGACTGGCAGCGGCATGCTGGTGGAAGTCCAGGGGACCGCGGAGGGAGAACCCTTCGGCCAGGAAACCCTGCGGGAGATGATTTCCCTAGCCTCTCGAGGAGTCCATCAATTGGTTGAGCTGCAAAGACGGTTGGTGCAATTGCATTGATGCTTTTATCCGCCGATTTTTCGGCCTGCGGCGCAACTACAAGCATTCACTTTGTGCTGCGAGACCTCCTTAGAAAATCCCGGTGCCAGAGACCTCACAGGTCTCCAAGACCTGTGAGGTCTGGAGATTTTCATCATCTTGTTGAGCCAGCCCCGCTGGCATGAGCGGCTCCTCCATTAAGCTGCACGGCGGCTTGATGCCTGAGATAAAAATATCATCCTCTAATAACGAATTCTCACCTCGAACAATGCCTGCCAGGAGGTGAACACGATCGGTTCGAGTCCAATCCTGGGCGACTTTCTCGCCAGAATTGAGACTCTCAACTCCAAGATCGGCATTGTTAAGGAAACTGGTCATGCCCTCGATGCAGTTGTTGGTTGCGACTTTGAACCCCGGCAAGATCCGGGAATTCCGGGATTTCCTGCGTGATCTTCCACTGGAAGTGCTCAGCTTGGATTCTCTTCCCTCGATTGAATCCTGCCGGGAGGATGGAGATACATTTGAGAAAAACGCCTGCAAGAAGGCGGCCTACTATAGCCGGCATAGTCAGGCATACACGATAGCCGACGATTCTGGGTTGGTGGTGGATGCGCTAGGCGGGGAGCCGGGAGTCCATTCCGCCCGGTACTTGGGGAATGGAGCCACCGATGAACAACGCTATCTTTCAATTTTGGAGAGGCTTCAGCCAGTCCCCGATTCGCGGCGTTCCGCCCGGTTTGTCTGCTGTATTGCCTTGGCCCGAAGCGGGGAAATTCTGCAAACCTTCGATGGGATCGTCGAGGGCAAAATCGCCCATGATGCCCGCGGAACCAATGGATTCGGCTATGATCCGATTTTCTTCGTTCCGGATTTCGGCGGAACCATGGCGGAACTCCATGCCGCGGAAAAGCTGCGGATTAGCCATAGGGGGAGAGCATTGCGCCTGTTGGCTGAGTACCTTCGCTCTCTCTCGGAAATCTAAAACCCACACATTTCGTTCCAAGAGGAGGATTTCCATTTTTTGGATGTAAATATCTTGACAAACTCCGCGGCCTTCAAGTACCTTTGATGGCTGTTTTGATGCGGGTTTCGGGGCGTAGCGCAGCCTGGTAGCGCACCTGCCTTGGGCGCAGGGGGTCGAAGGTTCAAATCCTTTCGCCCCGACCACTTGCAGATACCTTTCATTAAATTTGCATTAAATAAGGAAAAACCCTCTCAATTTACCCTCTCTTTTTTAGCTTCAGCAGGGCAAAATTTCTGGTCATATCGCTCTACGATTCGGCTGACTGACTCATCGATCACCTGGGCATAGGTTCCTGCCGTCATTTCCGGATTAGCGTGCCTCATTTGTCCCTGGACATGCTTCACGCTGGCCCCTATCTCAAGGGCCTGGGTGGCGAATGTTCTCCGGAAGGCCTGAAATGTCAAGCCTCCTATCCCTAGACGTTTCCTAAGCGGCTTGAGCACATCCCTTTGCCACCGGCGCGGGCATATTGGCCGTTCGTGAGGATGTCTCTCAAAAAAAATTCTTTGCCCCTGTTCTCTCCCGCATCGACTTCCACATCATGAGCCCTTCGTGGAGCGATGGGGGGAAGAGCTACCGATGCCCATCCGCGGGTCTTGTGCTGGTCCAGAAAACTCGCCATCGGACAACCGAACACATGTTGCCTACTGGATAATGGCGGTCAAATGACATCGGCCACAATGTCAGGCGTCGATCTGGTCCCGCATTCCGCCTGAAGAGAGGGAACGCACCATAGCGATGGCGAATGGGTCGTGAGGAGAACCCATCTCGATCCTGCTGACGGCAATCAGCTGTACGCCATGGATGGCGGCGGTTGTTCAGATGGTTACGCGGTGAAACCCCCATCAATCGTCAGGCATGCTTTGATAAGTTCAAAACAGGAGGACATGGAGTATGTCATCCGAATACACGGCAATTCTAAAAAAAGATGGCGATTGGTGGATCGGTTGGATCGAAGAGGTTCTTGGCGTGAATTGTCAGGAGCATTCTCGCGACGAGCTGATTTCCAGTTTGCGTAAGACCTTGCAGGAGGCTTTGGAAATGAATCGGCAGGATGCATTGACCTCTGCGGGAGGTGGTTTCCAAGAAGAAAAAATTGCAGTGTGAAAAGAACGGAATTTCTGAAATATCCGCGGCAGCAAGGATGCGAATTCCTCAGAGGAAGAATCACATCATACTTGGTGGGCAATGCGATCCTAAATAAACGCCCTGCCATACCCCGTCAAACTTAAATCAATGACCTTCTGGTTCGAAAAATCTGCAAAAACCTGGGAATTTCCTTGCCATATAAAACCTAACCAGAAAAAGAGGTGCGGCCCCCCACCATCTTGCACCGCCACCATTTCATTTTTCAAGCTCTGACCCAAATGGCATGACCCAAATGGCGCACAAATAGGAAACGCGGCGGGGCGTGTTGTTTGATCGTCTGGAGCAGGGGTTAGCACAAAAAGGATTGTGATTCCTCCTTATCGAGTTCTGCCCGAATAGTGGTTCCAATTACACTTACATAAAAAGGTTTCTTTACGAAATTGCCAGCACCCAATTTTTGGGCTACTTTGATTCGCCAAGTCTCGGAATAGCCGCTCATGATGAGTGCCTTTTGCCGCGGTCGTATTTGGAGGACCCTGCGATAAGTCTCAAGTCCGTCTATGCCAGGCTCCATACACATATCCAACAGAAGAAGGTCTACCGATTCCTTCTCCAGGAAAGCAAGTGCTTCTTCGCCACTCTCCGCTGTTTTAACTGAGTATCCCAAATTGTTCAGCATCGCAGCAGCGATTTCCCTTTGATCCTCCACATCATCAACAATCAGAATGGATTCTCCCTTACCCGCAAATTCCTGGGCAGGCAATAAAGATTGGGGAGGGACAATCTCTTCTGTCGTTATGGGAAAATAAAGCGTAAAAATGGTCCCTTCTCCCATGGTGCTTTGGATGTCAATGCGACCATCATGATCTTTCACTGTGCCCCAAACCACCGTCATTCCCAACCCAGTTCCGCTTCTTCCCAAGGTCTTTTTGGTAAAAAACGGCTCAAAGATTTTCTCCACATCATCGGGTAACATTCCGATTCCTGTATCAGAGACAGTCAGAATCACGTATTCACCCCCCGGAATCTCATCAAATGCGCCGACATATTGTTCAATATGACCACTTCTGGTGGAAACGGTGATCTTCCCTTCTTCAGGAATAGCCTCTGCTGCGTTGGAGATTAAGTTCATTATGGCCTTTTGCAAATGAAAGGGAGCCCCTTTGATATTGGGCAAATCGGAATCAATACTGATTTCCACTTCAACTTTCGGATGATAGGATTTTAACTTCTGATATTCCGGACTCTCAAAATAATCCCCAATTATGGAATTTAGGTTGACAACGCTCGAAATAGCAAGCCCGCGGCGGGCAAGGGTCAAGAGATCGTCCACAATCGTTGCTGCCTTGGTGCCTGAACGTCTGATGGTTTCGAGTGGTTCTCTAAAGGAACTATCCTCAGGGAGTGTTGACAACAAGAAGTCAGGATAAGTGACGGCTCCGGCCAGGATGTTATTTAGATCATGAGCTACGCCGCCAGCCAAGGTCGCCAGGTCCTCGATTCGCTTGGCCCGTTGTACCCTTTCTTCAAGCGCGCGTCGTTCTGCTTCCAGTTTAGAACGTTCCGCAATCTCGGTTTCCAACGCTCGATTTCTTTCTTCCAGTACGTCAAGAAGATTCTCAATTTTCTGGTGATAAGTTCCTAAAGCCATCACAATAATTCCGGCTGAAATGACTATCGCCGTCATGGCGCCAAACCATGCCGTGAAGGAAGTCATATATTCACGTGCATCAAAATTTAAGGTTATTCTGCCCATTGAAAACAGAATTCCTATTATTCCGAGCACAAAAAGACTTACAACCGCAGATTGGATGCCAGCGCGCCGGCCTAGCAACATGGTTGAGAGGATACAAAACGTGAAAAGGGATTGAACACCTACCGCGAAAAGACCAAAAGTGAGGAGTCCGCCTACACCTATAACGAGAGGAATCACAATTAGTGTGCATGCCCGAATCTTAAAGGACAAATGATTTTGGAATACCGTAATCCCAACTACGACTAGGTATAAAAAGATGTGCAACCACATTACGCTTTGCCAGCCAATGGATAGAGCTCTGCTAAGTGAAGCTATGAGTGCTAAGAGTCCTATAACTGAAAGTACTCGCATCGCCCAAGAAAGTTGTTCTTCGCGCAAACATTGGAAGGTGCCATTAGTTCGATTCATGGCTTTGCCTCGTAGACATCAAATACGTCTGACAATAAAATTTTTAAGTGAGTGGGAAAGAGAGCAGCAGTACGATGGGCCCCATTCTATTGGCAATATTTCCCTTTGACAATCAAATTCATCCACAGTGTATTCCAGAATGACCAAGGGGGGGGTTGAGTCAGAACTCGCACACGAGATTAACGATGAAAATTCTCAAAGTGCTTTCCGAGAGGATTCCGAAAGGGGATCTGAAGGTATCGGCAAATCTGATCATTGTTGGGCAAGGATATTCTTCCTTTCAAAATTTTTCGATGGACAATCCAGCCGATCCGGCTTGGAGTCCCATCAAACCGGCATCTCTAGTTCCATTTTCACCAATTTGATGGGCAGTTCCCCGGTTTAGTCCAACCCCGGATTGTATGCACGCTCCGCTTCGCTCCGGTGCATACGAATGCTTAACTCGTTAGACCTAAATTCCCCCCCGTTTTAATGACATTTCCATCTTTATCCTTGATTGTGAAAGTCAGGGTTTCCGTGAAGGTCATGGCATCGGAAAGGCCTACACAGATTCGATTCAAGAACTTCAACAAGTAGTCCGTTGTTGTTGAGTTCTGATCCAGAACAACTTCAACGATACTCGCCTTCGCGGCAACTTTCTTGACTCCCTCTTGAAGTCCAATGGGCGATATGAGGATGCCTCCAGATGCGCCTGTATCTTGAATACTCCACACTAGTGCCGACGTAATTTTTTGGCTTATTCCGGTCTTGGTGTGTCGCTTGCACTCGACAACGATGAAGCTGCCTCCGTCGGCTGTGCACCCTTTGGCGTCAATCTCCCATTCTGTACCGCTTTCGCCAGATACCACTTGTTTGCCTTCAAATCGACCCACCCCAAAATGTTCAGCGAACTGACCAAGCAGGTATGTAGCAACTTCCTCATAGGTTTCCCAACATTTTTTAGCCATGATCGGTCCCTTTAGGTCTAACGGGCCGGATGAGCGCGGCGCTGCCAAATAACGGGGTGCGGTTGCACCGGTTAGCATCCGAGTGCGCAGCTCGATCCGTGGATTCTTAGGCGCGCAGCGCCAAAGAGCCATCGGATCGAGCGAAATACATCCGGCCCGTTCGCGAAGTCTATTTGCTATAGAACATCCAGACGGTCTGGACAATTGCGACAACCAAAAGCACGAATGTAAGCGCAAGTAAGGCCCAAGTCAAGTGAACGACTCGCCGCGTCGACTGATCGCCGATCTTGGCGAGCGTGACCATCACTCTTAGCATCTTGAACATCAGGTTGGCATGCTCGGGCGGCTGTCGATGATGGTCGGTTTCCGTTTCCAGCGCAGACATTGATTGATCCACATCCCGCCAGAGATCATCGTTTGTTCTCATAAATTACCCTCGCGAACAATTAATTCACAGGCAAATATGTTTTGATACCTTGATATTGAACACATTTTCAGGCATTTCTGCCCGGTGCCAATTTCAAGACAAAGAATCTCTATACGAGAAAACCAAGTTTTGTCCTTGCAGAATCAAGAACCGATGTAAGATTCCATACCAAATTGACGAGATGATGTGCCTTCGCTATCACTTCGCCTCCATCAGGCTGTGAAAGGGATTTTCACCATCGAGCTGTTAGACATGCTCGGCACACACGCTCAGCTTCAGCCGCGTGCGTACTCGCACGTCGGCTGAAAGCTGCTGGTTGGCTGTTCTTTCTGCGGCCGTTTATTTCACGCCAAGATGCCAAGGCACAAATGGAAATTGCCTTGGCAAAAGAGATTCAATCTTTTAGGTGCGGCACCATCCAGCCATACTATGGGACGGGCCACTCTATAGTTTCCCGTATTTTGCCTGATCCATTTTGCGCAGAATTGAGACCAATGCTACGGCCATGTTATAGCACAGTTCTGCCTCTGTCTGATTCGAGTTCACGTAGCCCCAATGGATTATTCGGTTGCGCCGATTAAACAATTCTCTCTGGAAATACTGTGTTGGAGCTACGTAGGCGGGATTTGGGAGTTTAGAAAAAATCTCCTTTGCGATCGGGTTTCCCGCAACGAACTTATCGAATGTTGTGCTCATTAAACTTTGCGACACAAAGCCAATCGGGTTTGAGAATCCTCCGCTTCTCGGATACTCCTTTTCCCAGTCCGCCTCTTGTGTCGCCGTTGGAAGTGTGAAGGTGGACGCATAACCGTTGATGCCTTTCAGCTTCAGGAACAGCCGAGTGAGAAAAGATTCTATCGCCATTACTGCGATAACGATTGACAGACTATAATCTCCACTTTCCAATTCTGCCTTGCTCCGATACAAAAGCCGCTCCGCAGTTACGCTTACACTCAATGGGTCTATCTGGGAAGCTGATTTACCGCATTTTTCGCAGGCTGCAGGCGCAAACTCAGCGTCACCGTAAGCCGAAAACACATAGCGTCCTCCGCAGTCGCACTCTTTCTCCGTTGTAAATTTCATCGCTCTTATTCCGCCTCAATATCCAAATATTAATTAGGTGCCGCATTTTGCGGGTGGTTTTTTTATTCTTTGCATTTGCACCTTAGCGTGATTTTTATCTCGCCAACGCTGCGGCTCACAGGCCGCGAGTTTACGAGCGGTCCTCGTGCAGCCGCTGGTTAGGCATCCTTCGTTACTCCCTTCTCCTTGAACTTAGTTCGAATGAACTTCGCAAATTCAGCAGGGAGTTGAAATACGGTTTGCCTAAAACGGTAACCAGTATTGAACTGAGCGTTGATTTCCCACGAGTGAATAGCTTTGGCTTGCCAGTTCTCCTCTGCTATATCTACGAGGAAGTCAAAGTCGACGGGAACGAAATACTCCTCACGTGCATCGCCATCGATTTCACACTCCTGATATTCCGTCTTTGCCTTGCCGATTCCGAGGACTCCAACGCCTACATGATACAGGCACACCATGTTGCCTGCTTTGATCCCAGCAATAGCGTACTTGTTGTCATAATATGCGGATGCCTTTCTCTTCGTTACCATGTCTTTGTAGGCATCAGGCATATACGTCTTGTTAGTGTTTACGACGAACAAGCCACTCTGAAGTTGCTTAGGGGCATCCGGGATGGGACCATATGGATCAAAATCGATGAATATCTCCTCCTTCACACTGAAGAGCCTGTAGACCAACGGAGTAATTCGTATTCCTTTCTGTTTCCAGTAGGCAACTGCATCCCAAGTGTCATAGTCAAGACCATTTGTGACGATGACGAATTGCTGCTCATAGTTGAATCTGTGTTTGGGAACGGCATCACCCAAGCCAAAAAAGTCCCTGTGAGCCGTGTCTAGCGCAATTTCGACGCCCTTGCTGTGACTGTAGGATTGATAGTACCAATTCAACTTGTCGTAATCGTATCTTCCAAATTTCTGTCCGTATCTCAGGGCCTGGAGAAGGTTCTCTCCCCGGCCCTCCCATCTCTTAAGCTCGAATATGTACAGCGCCCCTCTTTCGTCAAGCGCTAGAATGTCTGGTTCTTCTTTCATCCTTCGCTCTTGAAGAATGACCATCAGTTGATCGGTTCGAACTAGGTCCTCAATCTTCCGAGCGATAATATTCTCAAGATCCTTTTCCTTTAATTGGGCATCTGCAAGAGCGATTTCACTTACTCTTTCAATGTCGCTCTCAGATTCCTTGGACTTTGTCCATTTGAACAACATCGATTTTCTCCTTCTGCCTAACGACCTGGCTCACCTGCCGCTGCCAGCACTGCACTGGTTGCGGAAAATGAGCTTGGATTTGCTCCTGACTCTTTAAGAGAGGTGGCTGGTCGCGGCCAGGTGCAGCCATTTGATTGGTCCCCTCTGTGCCAATATAGTTGAGACATCTGCCCCCGGTTAAATTAGAGTAGAGGGCAGAAAGAACAAACCATGAAAAGTCTCAGTTTTTCCACCCAAAAGAAATTGTCCGTGGTCCTGGCGCCGAAGGGGAGCGAGAGCGAGCGAAGCGAGCCCGAGCGGACCGTAGGCACCAGGACCACAGCGGCCATAATTCCGGCAGGTTCTTCACTTTCACCGATTCCGTCCAATCCGGAGGTCGTAGCCAAACCCACCCGACGACGTTTCACGGTGGACTACAAATTAAAGCTTTTGGAGCAAGCCGACGCCTGCTCGCAACCGAATCAACTCGGAGCCTTGTTGCGCCGTGAGGGTCTGTATCATTCCAACCTGATCTTGTGGCGGCGACAACGCCAACAAGGGATTCTTCAAGCCCTGACTCCCAAAACCCGAGGCCGTAAGCCCAACCCGAAGAGTCTGCTCATTCAGGAGAACGAGCAACTACGGCGCCAAAACCAACGACTCAGTCGGCGGCTCCAACAGGCTGAGATTATTATCGAGTTCCAAAAAAAACTGTCGGAAGCCCTAGGGATTCCCCTGAAGGGAGAGAGCAACGAATGAACACCACGCTCACCCTTTCCGAAAAAGTCGGCAAAGTGGCCGCCTGTCAATCCTTGGGAGTGGCCCGGGCCTCCCTGTACCGGTTTGTTCAGCCGACCCGTCCCTTCGTCTCCCAACCACCACGACCTTCTCCACCCCGCACCTTGAGCGGGCCGGAACGAGAGACGGTCTTGGCCCAACTCAACTCGGAGCGGTTTGTCGATCAGCCTCCGGCTCAAGTTTATGCCTCCCTGCTCGATGAGGGGCGCTACCTCTGCTCGGTCCGGACCATGTACCGTATTTTGGAGGAACAAGACCAAGTCCGGGAACGCCGTAACCAATTGCGTCACCCGGTCTATCAAAAGCCAGAATTACTGGCCACGGCTCCTAATCAGGTCTGGTCTTGGGACATTACCAAGTTGCTGGGTCCGGTCAAGTGGACCTACTTCTATCTCTACGTCCTCTTGGACATCTTCAGTCGTTATGTCGTCGGCTGGATGGTCGCTCCTCGCGAAAGTGCCACCTTGGCGGAAAAGCTGATTCGGGAATCCTGTGGCAAGCAATCCATTCTGCCCGGAAAATTAACCGTTCACGCCGACCGCGGACCGTCGATGATCTCTCAATCCGTGGCCCTGTTACTGGCGGATCTGGGAGTCACCAAAACCCACAGCCGGCCGCATACTTCTAATGACAATCCCTTTTCCGAGTCGCACTTTAAAACCCTCAAGTACCGCCCGGAGTTCCCGGATCGCTTTGGCTCGATCCAAGATTGCCGCAGTTTCTGTCAGCAGTTTTTTTCTTGGTATAACACCCAACATCATCATTCGGCCCTCGGCTGGCTTTCTCCCCAGGTGGTCCATCTGAGTCAGGCCGCTGAAGTTTTGAAAGCTCGTCAGCAGGTCCTGAATGAGGCTTTTCAAACTAAGCCCGAACGCTTTGTTCGCAAGCCTCCACAACCGGCTAAACTTCCAGAAGCAGTTTGGATTAATCCTCCCAAACCCAAAGGGGAGAGTGAGTGATCGCTACACTAAATTCGTACGACAGCTGTCTCAAAATCATTGACATCTTCCGTCATGTGAGGGGGATCAGTCATCGTCATCGCCAACGTTGCCGGCTCCACCACATGCTGGGCACGCAACCTCGCCCGTGCCGTCACACTTTGAGCAGTCGTCCTGAGCGGTCCAATCCTTATCTACCACGCTAAGAAGGTCGGAAACGACAGGCATGTAAAGCATTTTGTCAATCTTTCCTTCTCCATTACATTTTGGACATTCAATAGTTCCCTTCTCATCACATCTCGCACATGGTTTCGACATCGCACTCTCCTTCCTTGTTGCTCAATGGGCCGGATCGAGCGGCACAGCCTGATAACGGTGCGCGGTTGCACCGGTTATGAGGCGAATACGCAGCTCGATCCGCCGATTCTGAGGTGCGCAGTGCCGAAGAGCCCGCGGATCGGGCGATGAGCATCCGGCCCGTTCCTCGGCGCGTTTTAGCGCGTCCGTGTTGATGTCTTCGTGCTGTGGATTAGCTCTCTGAAGTCTTCTATTCTTTTTGACAGTGTATCTTTGAGAAAACTTATTGCCTCAGACCGAATTATCTCTTTCAGATCAATTCCATCAATGGCAGGGCAAAAAATTTCAACTACAGAAGGATTTTTGTAAATTGTACATACTTTCGTCCTTCCTTTTTCAAGCCATTCATTTACTTTTTTGTAATAGTCTCGAAGATCTTGAAATGAACTAATCGAGAGGGAATTCTTTGACTCTTCACCCTCTTCGATCAGATGGTTAATATTAATTTCCCACAACCCATTAGTGTTTTGCCGTCGTGTGTAATCGAAAGTCATGACATCCTCCAGACAACTCCGATTCCTCAAAAAATGTAATTAATCCTCAAATGAACTGAACTGATAATATCCGCGGCTAATTTTGTGGATTTCCCGGCGGATCCGTTGCCGTTGCAGTGGGAGAATAGTCATATTGTCAACGGCCAAAACTATCCGGCATCTTAATCCGCCTCATACCTGTTCATAAGCGCGGGCGTTTCGCGCGTCCGGTATAGTGAGCTGGTTAGGAATTATAAATAAATATGTCCTAGTTTATTTATTAATGATTCCTAACCATTGATTGACACGCAAATTTGCCCTGATAAGATGATATTAAGGGTCTTTTCAGGCACTTTTGCGCGGTGCCAATATCAAGGCAAATGGTCTCGATAAGGAAAATTTAAGGGATTTGTCCGTGCCGAGTCAAGAGACAAAAACAATTGGATCAAGTCTCTGGCGTACTGCATCTGTAACTGTTTATCATTCTTATCCGGCAAAGACAGCACGAGCTTGATCCGCCGAACGTGCATTTCAGTGGCAATGATTGCTGACTTGTCTTGCTAGCCATAAATGAACCCACTAGTGTAGTGCCGCATAGATAGATGGAGATATGATTTGGGTCCTCAACGGACCACTTGCAATCGTGCCTCCAATAAATGTGGAAAGGGGATAGGCACCATCGGAAATTGATGAGATCCTTCCCCGTTGTTTTTCCGCTAAGGACAGCACATTCCAGCCCAGGGTTGGCGCCCCTGTCGCCTGCCTTGGGTGTCAAACCGCATGAGTGGGCGGTTCCTTGAAAGGGAAAGAAAACCTCCGTGAAATCCGGCGTCCCTCATCGATTTGTGATTCCCTTGCAGGGAACTGATTTGTTTTCTCATCATCCCCCAGGGTAGGCCGCGGGTAAGCCGCGGGTAGTCCGCCGCAGGCGTCCAACCCGCGGCTGAAAAGTTGTGCACCTTCAGCGCACCCCTATATAACTTCCAGAGTGCTGATTCCTAAACAACTGCAACTTGCCATGGCATTCACCATGAAACCGTGGCCGGGCCAGTTTTAAATCCAGTTATTTGCGAGACATTGCACTAGCCCGGCCCCGCAATAGAATTCGTCAAATTTCCGCCTTGGAATTTTCTGAGTTGACTTTGGTGTTTTCGGCATGGCGCCTTATGTTATTCTTCGGTAAATATCTTTTATATGGGCTGAAAAATTCTTAGGCAATAAATAGGGCAATTGAGGTATGATGTCGCCGCAATTCACTGATTGCTTGTGGATGGATAGTGAGCTAAGTTGTTTATCCCGCGCATGAATATTGCCTTGGGCGCAGGGGGTCGAAGGTTCAAATCCTTTCGCCCCGACCATCCTCATTAAAAATATGGATGCAATGCTTTCTTCTCCCTCGGAATCCCGCCTGAAGCTCAATCCAATCACGGTAGTGATCAATTCCAGACGTGGTATGATGAGAGAGATTTTATTTTGTGAGGTCATATATGTCGAATGAATCATTGTTGGAGTATCTTCAGGACAAAGCCAATCGTCTGCGCGTGCATTCCATTGTCTCTACGGCCGAAGCCGGTTCTGGGCATCCTAGCTCCTGTATGTCCGCGGCGGAAATTGTAGCGGCTCTTTTTTTTGCGGTCATGCGCTATGACCCGAAAATGGCAACCTACCCCAACAACGATCGGTTCGTCCTATCCAAAGGGCATGCGGCCCCGGTCCTTTATTCCGCCTGGGCAGAAGCCGGAATTATCCCGGTGGAAGAGCTTCTGAAGCTGCGCCGGATTGACTGCGATCTGGAAGGGCATCCAACTCCACGCCTGCCTTGGGTAGACGTGGCGACGGGTTCATTGGGACAAGGGCTGTCGGTGGGGGTGGGGATGGCGCTGAATGCCAAGTATCTCGACCATTTGGATTATCGCACTTATGTACTGATGGGAGATGGCGAATCCGCAGAAGGATCGATTTGGGAAGCCGCGGCCTTGGCTGCTCATTATCAGCTGGATAATCTGACCGGGATTGTGGATATCAACCGATTAGGCCAAAGCCAGGCAACCATGTATGGCAGCCATCTGGAGATCTATCAAAAAAGATGGGAAGGGTTTGGCTGGCATAGCATCCGCGTCGATGGACATGATTTGAAACAGGTCCTGAGGGCCTTCGAGGAGGCTTCCAAGACTAAGAGCAAACCGACCGTGATCCTGGCTGCCACCAAGAAGGGCAAAGGAGTCTCCTTTATTGAGGATAAGGAAGGTTGGCACGGGAAGCCGCTGAAGAAGGGTGAAGAAGTCCAAAGAGCATTAGCTGAAATCCCTGTGAACCAGTCGCTGCCATCTCGCCCCATTGCTGCTCCTTCCGCGGTGACGGCATCCAAACCTGCCCCTCAGAAAGTCGCTCCCCCGGCCTATAAACTGGGAGAGGCCGTGGCAACCCGCGAAGCCTATGGAGCGGTACTCGTGAAATTGGGCGCTTCAAATCCTGAGGTAGTGGCGGTGGATGGCGATACCAAGAACTCCACCTTCTCTGAAAAATTCATGAAGGCTTATCCAGGGAGATTCTTTGAGTGTTTTATTGCGGAACAAAACATGGTGGGAGTGGCGGTGGGCTTGGCTGCTCGCGGAAAAGTGCCTTTTGCCTCCACCTTCGGCGCCTTCTTCGGCCGGGCTGCCGATCATCTCCGCATGTCGGGCATATCCCGGGCCAACATCAAGTGCTGTGGGTCCCATAGCGGTGTCTCCATCGGTGAAGATGGCCCTTCGCAAATGGCGCTGGAGGATATCGCCATTTTTAGATCGATTCCCGAATGCATTGTTTTTTATCCCGCGGATGCCGTCTCGACGGAACGGGTGGTGGCTTTGGCGGCCGATCATCGCGGAATCGTCTACCTTAGGACCAGCCGTCCCAAAGTGCCCGTCATTTACCCCAATGAAGAGCAGTTTGAAATCGGCGGCAGCAAAGTGCTTCGATCCGCCGCCAAGGACAAATTGAGTGTAGTGGCCGCCGGTGTGACGGTAACGGAAGCGCTGAAAGCATATGACCTTTTGGCTCAGGAAGGAATAGTGGTAAGGATTTTGGATGCCTATTCCATCAAGCCTGTCGATGCTCAGGGTTTGCTCAAAGCTGCCGCTGAAACCAATCAAAAGTTGGTGGTCGTGGAAGAGCATTATGCCGAGGGCGGATTGGGAGACGCAGTTCTCAATGCCGTGGCTAACCATGGCATCCAAGTTCATAAACTGGCCGTGACCGAAATTCCGCGCTCTGGCAAACCCGAAGAGCTGTTGGAGCGTTACGGCGTTAGTGCGAACTGTATCGTAAAAAAGGTCAAAGAATTGTTGGGGAAATAGTTTGTTGAGCGAGAGTCTGCGGCCAATCAGACAATATGGATCGAGGATATTCAAAAGCCGGCGAATAGGCCAGTGCTTGAAACTCCCGGCCACTGGGCCTTCAAAATCACCTCGATTGGAATTTAACTGTTTCGATTTTGCCTCGGATTCTTTCCCAGTCAAATCGGACATAATTTGATGGCAGCATGGCCCATAAATCGTTGAGGCCGCGCTGCGCTTTCGTTTTTAATTCCTATGCGTATCTTGCTTTTCGCCAAATTGCATCGCGGCACGATCACTCAATGCGACTTGAACTATGAGGGGAGCTGTGGTTTGGGTCCGGACCTCTTGAAGGCGAGCGGCCTGCTGCCGTTGGAAAAAATAGCCATCATGAATATCAATACCGGCGGCCGTTTGGAAACTTATGTCATCAAGGCGGAAAAAAACGGGGAGATTTCCCTGAATGGCGCTGCCGCCCGCCAGGCAACCCCGGGCGATAAGGTGATCATCCTTTCTTATGCGATGGTCCCGCCAACTGAATTATCCACCCATCACGCCCGCATCGTTCTCTTGGGTGAGGACAATCAAATTCTTTCCGTCCGCGACGAATCCCCCTTCTAAATCGAGTTAGCTGAAATTCTCTGCTTCATCAAGGTCTGCGCTGGGCATCCGCGCTAGCTGCCATACCCTTTGAGAGGTGTGCCTGCCATTGTCGATTGTTGGGACTTATCTTTATCGAAAGCCAGGATCGACGCCCACGTAAGAAATAGCCGCCCGAGCGTTTACCGCCCCTCGATTCCGAGCCCGCTGTCTCGTATTGCTTTCCCATATGTAATGAGTTATCATCCTTATGGTTATGCAGAAGGAGGAGTATGAAGAAGAAGAAAGAGATTTGGCAAGGGACCCTCGCGCTGATGGTGCTCAAGACGCTGGAGACACTAGGACCGCTGCACGGCTATGGCATTGCGCGGCGGATTGAGCTGACCAGCGGCGATTTATTGTCGGTCAACTACGGGACACTTTACCCAGCCCTATTGAAATTGGAGCAAGAGGGCTATATTGCCTCCGAGTGGGGCGTCTCGGACAACAATCGTAAGGCCAAGTATTACAAGCTCACGCGGTTGGGCCGAAAGCAACTTGAAAAAGAAGCGCGGGGATGGGAGAAGGCCACCGTGATCTTAGCCCGGTTCCTGGCCTCCAAGGAGCTGACCTCATGAAGTTGCTCCGTGCTACATTCGCTCGTCTGCGCAGCCTATTCCACCAGGAGCAGCTCGACCGCGACCTGGACAGCGAGTTGGCGAGCCACCTCGAGATGAACATAGAGGATAATTTGCGCGCGGGTATGATCCCAGAAGAGGCGCGTCGCAACGCACTCATCAGGCTTGGCGGCGTGGAACAAACGAAAGAGAAATACCGAGATCGGCGCGGATTGCCTCTTCTGGAAAACCTTTTAAGGGATCTGCGGTTTGGGCTGCGAATGCTCCGCAAGAATCCAGGTTTTACTTCCGTGGTGGTGCTTTCATTATCGCTCGGAATTGGCGTCAACACTGCAATCTTCAGTCTGATCAACACCCTGATGTTACGCGTGCTGCCGGTGCAGCGTCCGGATCAGTTGGTGGAACTCTTAAGCAAATATCCCGGAGAACCTCGCGGGAACTATTTTCCCTGGCCAATTTACCTGTACTTTCGTGATCAGAACCACGTCTTTTCGGGGCTGATCGGCGTTGGCGAATCGCGTTTTTCCGTTCGTGTTGAAGGCCTCGGATCGGAAACAGTGAATGGCGAATATGTGACCGGGAATTTTTTCCCCGTCCTAGGGGTGAAGCCAGCGCTCGGCCGGCTAATAGGTTCCGAAGACGAGAACATGAATGGTGCTAGCCCAGCGGTTGCGGTGAGTTATTCATATTGGAACAGCCGATTTAGGCAAGATCCGGCAATTCTAGGCAAGCAAATTAACGTCGAAGGTGTTCCGTTGACGATTGTCGGGGTGACGCCGCGCACGTTTTCTGGATTGCAGCTTGGGTCCAGGCCGGACATTTGGGTGCCAACAACCGCTGAGCCTTTGATCAATCACCCCAGTAGCTTGCTTTCCGGACGCATGAGTCTGAACCTGATGGGGCGATTGAATCCCGGTGTTTCCCTCGAGCAAGCGCGCGCGGAAATGAGCGGGCTGGACCGCTGGAGAGTCGAGGAGATGACCAAGACCAGAAAAGATCCGCTCATGCGCCAATTGAAGATGGAAGTGGAGTCGGCAAGCAAGGGATTCTCAGTCTTACGCGATCAGTTCGCGAAACCTCTGCTGCTGTTGATGGCCGTCGCTGGCCTGCTGCTTCTCATCGTATGCACTAATGTAGCTTGTTTGTTGCTAGCGCGCGGGGCGGCACGGCAGCAGGAGATGGCGTTACGCGCGTCGCTCGGCGCAAGCCGGTTTCGTCTGTTGTGCCAGGGGTCGACTGAGTCTCTGCTGCTTTCCACGGTCGGTGCCCTGCTGGGTGTTTGCTTGGCTTATATCGGCACGGGGGTGCTCGTCCGGATATTGGCTTCCGGACGGCAGATTGTGGGACTGCCGCCCAGCCTTGAGATTCAAGTGCAGCCCGATGTTCGCGTGTTGTTGTTCACTGCCGGAATTGCATTGGTGACTGGTTTACTGTTCGGGCTGGCACCCGCTGGCAATGTGTTCGCCGCTACGCCCGCATCTCCACTTCGCGTAACCAAAGGAGCTCGAGAAACGAGGGCTCTTCGGTTTTTCGGGAAAGTCCTTGTCGTGGCGCAAGTGGCTCTATCGGTGGTGCTGTTGAGTGAGGCAGTACTTTTTGCCCGCCACTTGTCGAATCTGCAGCACCTGGATTTGGGATTCCACCGAGACCACGTGCTGTTGATAACGCTCGATCCGGAACACAGCGGCTATGAGGGTAAACGATTGTCCCTTGCGTACCAGGATTTGCTCGAGCGGCTGGAGACGATTCCGGGCGTGCGCTCGGCCACGCTCAGCGCGGCTACTCCGATCTCGGGCGCGGGGGCTTCAAGTTTCGTAAAAGTAGAAGGCTATCAGGAAGACCAAGAGGACCACCGTTACGTCTCCCTAAACTGGGTTGCGCCGAAATACTTCGAGACATTAGGAACTCCAATACTCTTCGGGCGCGACTTTAACTTGCGGGATCGTGGCGGCTCTCGCGTGGCTGTCGTGAACCAGGCGATGGCCAGCTACTATTTCGGCAAAGGCAGCCCCATCGGAAAGCATTTTACTATCGATCGCGACTGGAAGGGTTACGGTGACGACCAGTCCTTCGAAATCGTCGGCATGGTTGGTGACGCGAAGTACTACGAGATTCGCGAGGCCACGCAGCGCGCAATCTACCTAAACACCTTCCAGGAGGGCTGGACTGGCTCTCAATTTGTCCTTCGAACCAGCATCTATCCGGCGGCGGTGACGCCAGAAGTGCTCCGTACGATTCACAAATCATTGAACACGGTACCCGTTGTGAAGGTATCGACGCTGGCGGAACAAGTGGACGCATCCATCGTATCCGAGAGGCTCATCGCCACACTCTCCGGGACTTTCGGCGCCTTAGGACTGCTGCTTGCTGCTATCGGACTCTACGGGCTGCTAGCTTACACAGTCGCGCGCCGCATCAATGAAATTGGCGTCCGCATGGCGCTAGGCGCGACGCGAAGGGCAGTGACTCGGATGGTGCTGGTTGATGCGCTGCAAATGGTCTGCGCCGGCCTGATGGTTGGCGCGCCGATCGCGTTTTGGGGAGAGCGCATTGCCGCGAGTTTGATCGAAGGACTGTTCGTGACTGGCGTGGCCACAATTGCCTTTGGCGCTCTCGCAATAATAGTGGTCGCGATGATTGCGGCTTACGTGCCGGCCCGTCGCGCCGCACGTGTCGATCCGATGGAAGCCCTGCGGTATGAGTGAGCAGTGAGCCAAGACGATGAGAACGCTGCCATCGTGGTCCCTGCGCTTGCGCAGTCTGTTCCTAGTGTTGAGCTCAGCCTGTCCCGAGAATAGTGCGCCGCTCACTCTCCCGGCTGATGGGGTGGCGACATCCCTCATGATGCTGAATTCTCACAGGTCCGGCCATCTTTTGAACCAACGATAAATGAAGAAAGAGATCTGAAAGCTGATTGGAGGCGCCTCGCTTTAAAAGTGGAATGCCCTAAGCTGCTCTACCACAAAGGAATTAGTTGCCCCTTTGCCTTTTCGATGGAATTGGCCTGCTCCATAAATTCCTTGGCGGCAGGGGATTAAATGTGGACACGCAGGTTTTATTAGAGTCCATCCTTACAACCCCATCGGAACAATCTTCATCGCCACTCCAGCCACGGTCTT
Source organism: uncultured Acidobacteriota bacterium (assembly GCA_963803155.1). Taxonomy (GTDB): domain Bacteria; phylum Acidobacteriota; class Terriglobia; order Versatilivoradales; family Versatilivoraceae; genus CAWDMN01. The sequence goes on along the minus strand of CAWDMN010000068.1, from coordinate 6,772 downwards.
ATTCCTCTTTGTCTGAGAAGGGGAACTCCGTCGGAGAGTTAATTTCTAATGGTGATCTTAGCGATTCCACGGGCTTAGAAATTCCCACAGCGATGCTAGCAGGAATAGGGGGATGACCAGTACATAAATCCGTCCCACATCCCGCAGCGCTTCTTTCGGGAAGATGCCGAGCCATTTTTGATCTTGATAGTTTAGTCGGGGTCGAAATAAGGCTACTCCCACATTGACGCCAGCTCCGACGGCCAACGAATAAGGGATCACTTGTAGGAGCAATGTTAGCAGGTAATAGACAGCCGAACGTGAATCGTTTAACCGGCTGGTGTGATCGCCGCGGACGGACACAATTCCCCCGATCCAGCCTTGATAGGCGACCATAGGGTAGGGGAAGACAATCGCGAAACCGCTAATGGTTTTCGGCACGGCTCCCAAGACAAGATTCCCGGCAAAATCCCACAACGCTGCCCGCAGATTATCGCCCCGGTTAAGCGCCACCGCGGCAGGGTCCTGCTGCAAAGCTTGGTCGACGATTTGATCGCGGTAATGGAGGGCATACTCGTTGCCGGCATGAACCATGACCAATGCGCAAAAAATAGACAAAACATAGGTTCCCGCGGCCATGAAGATGGAACACCGTGCTCGTCCCACAGCTCTAAACACGGGAGCCATCAAAACTGAAATTGAAAGAAGAACGTTCACTTTTTGTGGTGCTCCCATGTCTGACGAGTTGGGAATTCATAGTCACCGGAGCGATTCAGCGCGCACGACCGAATCCTTGATCCCCCATGTTTCCTTGTCGACAAGAGCAATCTCAATGCGCCGATCCGGCCCAAGCCAAACCAATGCCACGAATACGTGTAGACCTTGGGAAATCCATTGTGACCAGAATGCCATCAGGATGGCAATGACGTAGATGAGGGACGACGACTTTCCCTTCCATTCACGGCCAGACTGCTTACACATCCAATAAAGGTTTCACCATCCGGGACAACAAACCCGTACCTTTCCGCTGTCTCGACAGGGTTGCCATGTTCAAGGGCAAGTTCCTCGAAACCCGCGTTCATGCAAGCAAATTCGGCGGCTGTCATCTCACGTTCGACAATTTGGATCCTATCCATCATTCGAACTCCAATTCCGCACGCTCCAGGACGACGACCGAACGCCCTCGCTTTCCCGCTTCGATTGTGCTCATCATCCCCGCTGCTCCCGCCCCTATGATAATAACGTCTTTCTTCATCTTCAGATCCCATCCAAGCTGGTTCGATGGACCATATCATTTTCATCATTTTGGCGGAGAGCACGCATTGTGTTCATCAAGAGATTGCTTTCTCAGGGGGAAGGATGCCGTTTAACCTTCGAAGCTGCGCAGGAGGGTCCGGGTGGCTACGAAGAATAGGATGCCGGCAAAAACGTAGAGGGAGTGCTTGACCCCAGGCTCTTCATTCACCTCGGGCATGAGATCTGAAGCGGCGACGTAAATGGTCACTCCAGCCGAGAGGGGCAGTCCGAAATGGACCAGGCTTTTCACTAGGCCCATGGCAAATACACCGGCCAGCGTGGCAAATCCCAGCAATACCGCAGACATCAAAGAAAAGGTTTTGCTTTGACCGGAGGCCAGCATGATAGAGGAGACAGTAAATCCTTCCGGCAATTTGTGCAGAATAACGGCGAGAAAAAGGATGATGCCCAGGTGGAAAGAAACAATAAATCCCGAAGCAATGGCCACTCCGTCGAAAAAGGTGTGCGAAACCAGCCCCACCAAAGCGGAAAAGCCAACTCGCGGATTCAGCATCTCTTCGCAATGCACTTCCTCTCCAAAGTGGAAATGAGGGGCAAAACCATGTTCGAAAAGATGGACCAGAAGATATCCTCCCAGGATGCTTAGGGCGGGAATGGGTATTCCCCACAATTCTTGCTTGTAGAGGGCAAAACTCTCTGGGACCATTTCCAAAAATGCCGCGGCCAACATGAACCCGGAACCGAGCGCCAGGAAGTATTTCAAATAACCTTTGTGCCAATTGGTGCGAATAATGATCAAACCGCCAAAGATATTGGCCAGAGCGGCTAATGATCCAAAGATAAGACTGATGATGAGCGGATTCTCCATGGGATGATGAGTTCCTTGTCTATTCGCTTTGAATGCGTCGCGGAATTTCTCTGGTAGTGGCTACTCAGGACAACGTGTGTTTTCGGAATCGGTGTCGCAATCGAATTTTCGACGCTGAGTGAAGCCAAACTAATTTTCCATAAAGTCGATTCCGATCCGGATTCCGAATCTGGCCCATGATGGAAATTGTCACCTTGGTTGTTGTCTAAAGTGTTCTTGCAGAGACTCGGCAGTATTAGTGGTGGTCTATCCGCTGTGCCGGAAGTTGATGACATCGCCATCCTGCACCGGGTATTCTTTGCCTTCCAGGCGCAACAGTCCTTTTTCCCGTGCCGCTGCCAACGTTTTCAACTCGATCAGCCGGTGGCAGGGGACCACCTCCGCGCGAATGAAACAACGCTCGATATCGGAATGAATGACTCCGGCCGCTTTTAAGGCGGATGTGCCTTGTTTGATCGTCCAGGCGCGGCATTCATCCTCACCGACAGTAAAGAAAGAAATCAATCCCAATAGCTCGTAAGTGACGCGGATCAAACGGGCCAGCCCGGATTCTTTCAAACCATAATCGGCAAGGAACAGTTCAGCCTCTTCACTGGAAATTTCCGATAATTCCGCTTCGATTTTTCCGCAAACCGCCGAAATGGCTTCCTGCGGGCGGGAGAGAATACCATCCAGGCCGAAATCTGCCACAACCGAGGAAATCCGGCTGGCATCGTTGTCCGCCAAGTTTAGAACATGCAGAAGCGGCTTTTCCGACAGGAACATGAAGCCCCGGATGAGTTTTTTGTCTTCTTCTCCCAGAGATAGCGCCCTTAAAGGTTTCTCCGCTTCCAGTTGCTGTTTGCATGCCTTAAGCAGCGACAATTCTTTTTCGTTGCCGGGATTTTTAACTTTCTTGAGTTCTTTCTCCAGCCTTTCCATCCGCTTTTCGACGATGACAAGATCGGAGAGAATCAGTTCAATTCCCAAATTCTCAATATCCCGTTTGGGATTGATGCTTCCTTCGGAATGCGGAATGGCTTCGTCCTGAAAAGCGCGCACCACATGAACCAACGCATCGACATTCTTAAGATTTCCTAATTGGGCTGCGTCTTTGGATTCCCCTTTGACAATCCCGGCCACATCGATATATTCCACCGTGGCATGTGTAGTCTTCTTGGGGATGAATAGGACTGAGAGTTGATCTAGGCGTGAATCCGGAACAACGGCCATCCCAATGTGAGCTTCCATTTTGCCGGCATGTTTCAGGGGATCGATGGCGGCATGCGTGAGAATTTTAAACAAGGTAGTCTTCCCAACTTGTGGGAAGCCGATGATTCCTGCTTTCAATGCGGTTTTCTCCAATGCGATTTAAGTGAGACGCGTCGTCCATTGCCCGCGGGCATGGGACGATAATTCGACAATGCCATCTTATCATAGATGGGCACCTCTTAAGAATATGGACACAATGCAAAACCTAATATTTTGTTGTACCCTGATCGAAGAATGGAATTCAGGGGAAATTGGCCCGTGTGGCGGAAAATAGCCAGATGAAAAAACATCAGATGAGAGGCAGATTCGAACGACGTCAAGTTGAGGATTTTTTGGGACAAATGCGGCAAAGCGTTGGAAGGTTTTAAAACAGTTCTATTTACATTGTTTGAGTCCGAGCCGCCACCCAAACTTGCTCCTGCCTGACCGAAGGCAGGCATCCTGCCTGACCGAAGGCAAGTAACCTGCGATCCTTTCACCCGGGGAAAATCTCAATCAGCCTTCCAGTCTGCTGGTTTGCCACAATGCTCCCGCACCGCTCTTCTTTTTATATTCATCTTAAATTAGCGCCGTTCGAAGCAGATCCCGTTTTTCAGTTCCGCCGCGGATTGGCGGGTAGGGCTTTATAGACGAAAGCAATATAACTGGTGGAGGGAACGGGAGAGCTGCCTCGGCGGGCTGGTTCGAATTTCCATTTCCCCGCTGCTTTGAGACATGCCTCGTCCAAGCCTGGACAGACTTTGCAGTATTTGACCACTCGAGTACGCACGACGCTTCCGGCGGAATTGAGGGAGAGTTGGACCACCACGAACCCTTCACCGGTCATGGTAGTCTCCGCATTGGCGTACACAACAGTCAACGGGGGCAAATAAGGTCCCACCGGGGCCATTTTAGATTTTTCGAGGGCTCGCCCGATCCCTGAGTGGCCAAAGATGAAATGGATAGAAACGGGAAACGGAGTATTCAGATTCTGTTCCCTCAGCGGCTGGAACTGCCAACGAAGGACACTGCGCAGGGCTTGCTGATTTAGTGAAGGAAATCCGTTGACAATCCGGGATTCTTCCACGTCACCGTTGGAATTCACGAGCCCCACGATGGTGACCACTCCTTCCGCCCTCGATTGATTAGGGTAATGAACCTCGGGAATGCTGGCAGGTATTACTTCCTGCGCTGCCAATGAGCCGATAGCCGGAATCATGGTGAGGAAAAATCCCGCGAGAAATAGACATAAACGATGCATTGGTAAATCCTCCTCTCGAACGAAAAGCTGAGATAATGGCAGCCGTATCAATTCGACGATTTACGCTGGAATTTCCGCCAAAAACATTAACCCAGAATTGAAGCTCAATAAAGAGGTGGCTAATGGCAGCTGCGCAATCCAAAGTGAAAGAGAGGTCATGTCGCGGATGGCCTCCCATTTTCCAGGGATGTTTCCTCCCCCCAAGTGTTGAAGACCCATCCATATTAACCTTCACTTTTGATTGCACCCCTGTTGGGAGGAGACAATCATATGGAAGAGGCAGATGAGCAATGAGAATCTCTCGATTGGAGGAATTAAGAAATTGGGACGCCGGTTTGACCCTTGTCATCGGCGAGAGCCGCGGCCTGGCAGAGCAAAATGAACAATCAGAACAAGGCGGCCAGCGGACAAACTGTTCCGGCTGCCGGGAAAGCGCGTCAATCGGGAATTTGGTTTAAGGCCTGGGCCAAATCTTCCAACAAATCCTCACAATCCTCGATGCCGACGGAAAGGCGCATCTGCGTGTCCGGGATGCTCATTAGCCTCTTTTCTTCTTCGGAAAATTCCGCGTAAATTGTGGCGGCTGGATACAAAATCAGGGTTTTATTATCGCATAGATTGGTGGCGCGCCGGATAAGTCGTAGTTGGTCCATCAATCGATAGCAGAAAGCCCGGTTCTCCAAATCGAAAGTGAGGAGACCTCCAAATCCGCGCGGGAATTGGGCTTTGGCGATCGTAAAGTAGGCTGAAGACTCCAGCCCCGGATAGTGGACCCTTTTTACTTTGGGATGAGATTCCAAAAAGCGGGCAACCGCGAGGGCATTAGCGCAACTTTTCCCAATACGCAAGGCCAGAGTCTCCAAACCCAACGCCTGAAGAGAGGCATTGTGCGGGGAAATGCAGGACCCTAAGTTGCGATATATCTCGCGCCGCAGGGCCATCACCAGAGCCAAGGGTCCATGCTTTTCCGCCCAAGTGGCCAGCTTCGGATTTTCGTGCCAGTCAAAAAGGCCATTTTCAATAATGGCGCCGCCAATGGAAGTCCCGCCTCCCGAAATGTATTTGGTGGTGGAAAGAATTTCAACATCCACTCCATTTTCTTTGGAATTAAAAAGGTAAGAAGAGGTGAGTGTCCCGTCCAGAATGACCGGAACTTTTCTCGAATGGGCGAGAATGGATATTTCCCGCACGGGAGCGACCTGCAGCTGAGGATTAGAGATGATTTCAAAAAAAACGCCCCGGGTTTTGTCATCGATGGCTCCGGAGAGAGCATCGAGATTCATCAGATCCACAAATCGCACTTCCAGCCCCCAAGGCTGAAAAGTGCGTTGAAACAAAGAGAACGTATTTCCGAAGAGATAAGGGGAAACGACGATATTGGTCCCTGCTTCCGCCAGGGCGAAAATGATGTTGGCGGTGGCCGCTGCGCCGGATGAGACGGCAATAACAGCGGCGGCATTGGTTAAAGAGCGGAGCCGCTGTTCGTAATCGGCAATGGTCGGGTTGCTGGAACGGGAATAAACGTGGGCAACTTTTTTCCCCTCAAAGGCGAGCTGCAGCTCCTCCGCATTTTCAAATTCATAAGCAGCCGTGTCATAAAGCGGAAAACGGAGTGTTCCGTAAGGATCAGACTTGGCGGGGATTCCATGAATTGCCCGGGTGGTGAAACCTTTCATCATTCGTCTCCTGGTATGAGTTCAGCAGATTCAACATGTGAAGTATACACCATAAAGGGCAATCGGATTTCACAACTGAGCCATAGCGGTGCAATTAAAAGCGAGAGAAAAGGCAAGCAATGGATGGCAAAAGGTGGGAGGCGGACTCCGTCCAGCGGCAGCTTTGTCGCCATGTGGGTGACGGTGCCCACGCGTGCGCCTCCCACATTCCCGCGCATTCTATTCCCTGGCATACTCTCTATCCCGTCGCACTTTGCGCGGGCGAACTGCACTTTCCAGTATCGGTAGCGGCTTTGTCGTTGATTTTGGGAGACATTAGGAAGTCATGGGGATCCCCTGTATCGTTGGTACCGATAGCGATGATGATGATGAATCTTGCCCGCGATAGAAAATGCCGTCGGCGCAAGTTCCTTATTATATTCACGGGATTCGGGATGAAGTGTCTTCTCCTGCCTCCTTGCACTATCAAAGAGGAAGGGCCCGGCCGTGGAATCATCATAA
>CAWDMN010000067.1:0-83543 GCA_963803155.1 uncultured Acidobacteriota bacterium | reverse complement strand
TTTGTGCAATTTCACACTGAACTTCCAGGGCCCTCCAGTTTGCACAATCTTCAGCATCAACAGATTCCAGCCCTGTTTCAGGGCAACGCTTGTCCGATTTTTTTTTCCACGAAGGCGGAGTGACCCGGGACGTTGTGCAAATGGACAATTATCCTGGTTCGGCCCAAATCTTTACTGGATCATCGGTTCCGATTTCCAGGATCACGTCGTCCGCGGCGTTTCACTGCAAAACCGGAGGTACAACATAAGCCACACGCAAGGTTACTGGGCTTCGCCTAAATGATTGGCCAGGTCAAGCATCCATGGATCTCTGCTGCCTCCGCTGAATGGCAATTCCTGCCATTGCACACTCGAATCGTTTTTTTCGGGCGGAAACACTACCTCGAATAATCGCAATCCCTCGCCACCCGTTTTTCGGGAATCGGGACCGGCCACTTGCCAAGACATGCGGCAGTCCCGAGTACTTGCTGCAACAATGCGAATCGATTCGGCCGCCTGTTGCCGCACTTCATAGTTTTGGGTTTACCCCCAAAGCCTATGGGCGGCTTCCCTGGCGGCTGATGGGGCAGAGCCTCATCACACTGTGCGAGATTTTCATCATGGACAACTGAGCCTCCCGGCTTGACCTGCGGATCGCTCAAATAAGGCCCCACCAAGGCAAGAGCGCCAGCATCCGCCACTTCGGCTAGTCCCGCAAGAATGTACTTTTTGTCTTCGGGACTCTGAGCCCGCTCGTGCAGGGCCTGATATCGGGCCAGGATTTTAGAGGTAAGACCATTTCCCCGCCGCAGCATCTTTACACAACCGCGTGAAATCGATGCTTTTTTCGCCGGACTCGCCGCCAAGCGCCATTCGCCCAACAACAGGTGATCGCGGGGGCATCCGGCCAGTCGATACGAGCATTTAGCGCGGTCTCCTTAATCTCAGCCGTTTTCGAGCCCAGGCGCCCGCAGAGCCTCCAGCGATTTCCAGTCGGCAATGCCACGCAACACTCGCAACAGGGAACTCTGCACCGTTGTTTCCCGAGCCCCATTCAGCGTGTTTAACACCGCATCGGCTTGGGTGCCTGGCGGCGATCTCTTTCGAGCCAGCCGAACGGCCGCTAATTCCACCTCCGTCCTCCCCTCCTCGCCTTTCAAACTGGTAAGAGATCGAGGACTGCCGGAAGTTGATCCGCGGTCCCCAAACTCCCGAGCGCCTTGTAAGCCTCCGTCCGAACCAGGGGATCGCTCCCCCGCGCTTCTGGAACAAGGCATCCACTGCGTCCGTTGCTCTTCGCGTTACCAATATATCAATTATCGAGGTCCGCGAGTCTGCCGGAGCAACCTTCAAATATTCCAGGAGTTCCGAATTGATTTCTTCGCCACGAAGCCGTTCCAGGCTGCCCATTGCTTCTTTCTTTACCGCTTTGGGAGTGGCTTTGGATAAATAGGCGCTGAGCGGCTTCACACAGGAAGCATCTCCAGCTTTGCCCAGCGCTCTCAGAGAAGCCAACTTCACCTCTTGATTGGAACTCTCCACCGCGGTCAAAAGGGCGGGAAGCACTTTCTTGGATTCACAATCAGCCAAAGCGCCAATCATCGGCACTTGGGCTTCCGCGGATATTCGGGGCAGCATCGAAGCAAACCGGAGCGCGGCATCGGGATCCCTCAGCTGAGGAATGGAGGCGATGGCCGTGAACATAAAGACCGGATCGTTGCTCTCGATGGCGCGGGCCAGCCGTCCGGCTGCCTCATTGGGCGAGGTTTTCAAAAAGGCCCAAGAATGCCCCCTGGCGCACTGGGACTGGCCATGGAGTTTTCTGCAACTCATTATAGATTTTCAGCGCCGTGTCTTTCCGGTTGTTGCGCAAGGATCGTTCGGCCGCGGTCAATGAGGCCGCCGCCGCGATTGCCGGCATTGGACCCGGCGCGGTTTTGCGAAACTGCTCCAGCGCCAGCACTGCCTCGGCCGTGCCGATTCGGCCCAAAGCAGCGGCCGCGGCTCCAACGATTTCCGCGTCCGGATCCTTGAGCAATTTGATCAGATCCGGCGCCGACTCCTTCTCCTCTCGAAAGCCAAGGGAGTTGATGATTCCGATCTTAATTAGCGCTTTGGTTTTGGGAAGGGCCTCACGCAACGCCTGTCCAGCCTGCGGGAACGGCATCGGTTCCAGCGCATAGCGGGCCATATGAGAAAGGTCCGGATCGGTCAATATAGCCGCCAATGCCGGGATACTGGCGGGAGTTCCAATGACCTGGAGTTCCCGGCAAGCTTTGTCTTTCTCTTGGATCGAGGCGCCACTCTTGAGAATCTGGATGTAGCGGGCTTCCCGGTTCATATTCTCTTTGTCGGCCGCCGCGGGAAGGGATTCCATAAAGAACAGCAGGAATATGCCAGCCACAAAAACATTCATCTGTATACCTGGTAATACAACCCATAATGTATCCCTCATTTCAATTCCATAGATCAAATGTACTTGCGATTTGAACGGCGGGTTTGAACTACAGACGCCAGGGCTGCCGGTAAGGACGGGAACACAAACGTTTGGCTTCCTCATCGCCGATAAACTCTTCTTTGGCCGGATCCCATTTCACGGGCCGGCCCGAACGCAGCGCAAATGTTGGCGACGTGGCAGGCCATAATGGAGTGATGAGCCACATCCGCCGTGGCAATGGGCTGACGGCGCGATTTGACGCAATCAAGGAATTCGCGAACATGATTGTCGGCGGGGTAGCCTCCCAGGAATTTTCTTTCCTGAAGCAAGGAGGCCGGGTGAACTTCAATTTCACCGGAATCACCGGTTTCCACCCATCCTTCCTCTCCCTCAAATCGCACGGGACAGGTCCCAAAGCGCAATCCTGTTCGGATGACCAGCCCAGTTCCATTGGCATAGCGCGCGGCAATATCGAAATTCTCGTTCATGATTTCATACTCGATGGGGGAAGTAGCGTCGGCATCGTTAGCCCATTGGCACAAATCCACGGTATGGCTTCCCCACTCGTTGATGGCGGCGCCGGAGAAATCCCCTTGGTCACTCCAAAACCCGCGCGTGTAAATCTTTCAGTTATAAGGCCGCCAAGGAGCCGGGCCCGACCACATGTCCCAATCCATCACTTCCCGGGCAGGCTGAGGTTCGGCGGGAAGAGGCGTAAATTGGACGACATTGGCCAGGCCGCTCGCTTTTTCCGCTTGAAGCTCGCGCAGCTTGCCCAGCTTGCCCGACCGTGCCAGGTTCACTGCAAACACGAAGTTGCCAATATTTCGCCGTTGCATCCCGCATTGGAACACTCTGGAAACCGCCGAACTGTCTCGGCCACCACCCGGCTTTCGGCGATGCTGACGCTCAACGGTTTTTCGCAATAGATGTCCTTCCCGGCCCGCGCAGCCAGAATGGACGCCATGGAATGCCAATTGTCTCCGGTGGCAATGACCACGGCATCGATATCAGGCCGAGCGAGCAATTCGCGTAAATCTATATAGGCCTTGCAGTCGCTGTTGCCGTACTTTCCGTCTACCTGAGCTTTGGCGCCAGCGCGCCGGTTTCCCTGGACATCGCAGACCGCCACCATCTGCACATCCGGATTCCACATGAAGGCACCGGCGACATAACTTCCCCGGCCTCCAAAACCAATGGCTCCCATGACAATGCGGTCACTCGCTGGCAACCGGCCACCTCTTCCCAAGGCCGATGAGGCAATGATGGAGGGGGCGGCCAATAGCCCTCCAGCCCCGCACAGGGTTTGTTTGAGGAATGAGCGGCGATTCTGCATTCCACTTTTCATTTTCATCATGGCATGAATCCTTCCTGAGCCAGCCCAAATCCGCTTTGCTGTGCTGGCAGAGCTATATTCAATTCAAAGGTGAGATGCTTGGGCCGAAGTGCTGAAGCGGCAACTACAGAAATAAAAGAATCTGGAGGTTTATGCTAGCACAATCCCACGCAAGATTGAGAGAGTTTCGTGAAGGATTTTTTGGTGCGATTCCGCTTGAATAGCGGGAATAATTGGCAGCTGAAAATGCAGAGCCGTATGAGAGTAATTCTAGGATCGTGGCCCGAGGGGAGGGCGAGCCTCCTGCACAGGCGGACTTCGCCGGCGAGCCTTTGTGCGAGCGGGACAGAATGCGGCTCGGCGGGGGCCTCGGTCTCCCGGCTGATTTAGACTAAAGACGCAGAATCAGGATTTCGTAGTTTGGGTAAGGTGTTTCTGAACCTGTTCCATGAGATCATTGATGCGGATCGGTTTTGCGACATAGCCATCCATACCGGCTTCCAGGCAGCGTTCGCAATCTCCTCTCATGGCATTGGCAGTCAAGGCGATAATTGGGGTATGTTTCCCCTGCTTTTTGTCCCTCTCCCTGATAAGCGCGGTGGTTTGGAATCCGTCCATCTCCGGCATCTGCACATCCATGAGAATGGCATCAAAATTTTCATACCCAGGCTGTTCCAGAATCGCAAGGGCTTCATGACCGTTGTCGGCAACTACCACCGAGTGCCCATGTTTTTCCAGCAGGGAAACCACCAGTCGCTGATTGACCCGATTGTCTTCCGCCAGCAGCAATTTCAGATTTTGGTGGGCAACCGGAAAAGGCCTGGCCACCCGGTCTCTCTCTGCCGTTGCCAGGGCCTGTTTGTCCAACGTCCGCAGAATGGCATTGAGCAATTCTGAGGGAGTGACGGGCTTGACCAGCTGAGCCGCCACTTTTAGTTCACGGCAGCGGACCGCATCGTTGAGCTGGCTGTCTGAAGTCGACATTATTATCGTATGCCCCGCGAGCTCCGGATTTTCCGCCAATTGTTGGGCCAGTCCAAACCCGTCCCCCTCTGGCATGTGACGATCCAAAAGAACGAGGGGGAAAGGCTTTCCCGCCCGGCGCGCCTGTTCCAGAATCGACAGAGCGGAACTTGCGGACTCTACCGCTTCAGGGGCCATGTGCCAATTGACTAAAATCTCCGTCAGTATCCGGCGGCTGGTGGAATTATCGTCCACCACCAAAACGGGCAGGCCATCCAATCCCGCCACGTCTCTAACCTGTTTTTTCCCCAAAGCCTCCTCTCCGAATCCAAAGAGGGCCGTGAAATGAAAGGTGCTCCCTTGGCCGGGCAGACTCTCCACCCAGAGACGGCCTTCCATCAATCCCACCAAGCGGGAGGAGATGGCCAAACCCAACCCCGTACCGCCGAATTTGCGGGTAATCGAGCGATCCACTTGCGTGAAAGCTTCGAAGATCGATTGCTGTTTCTCAAAAGGAATTCCCAGTCCCGTGTCAGATATGCTGAAGTGAAGCCGAATCTTTTCCTCCGTCCGCATCTCCTCATCCACGTTTACCAGGATCTCTCCCTCTCCGGTAAACTTGATGGCGTTGCCCACCAGATTGATAAGAATTTGTCGAAGACGGCCGGGATCTCCTTCCAAAGACGCAGGCACTTCCTCGGCCACTCGGCAGGCTAATTCCAATCCTTTCTTATGGGCCCGAAGTGCCAGGAATTTCAGGGTCTCTCCCACCACCTCACGAGGATCGAATTTCAGAATCTCCAAATCCAACTTTCCCGCTTCAATTTTCGAAAAATCCAAAATGCCGTTGATGATTTGGAGCAGACTGTCCGCCGAGACCTTTAACATCGTCAAGTATTCCCTTTGCTCCTTGGTCAACTCAGTGTCGAGCGCCAGTTCCGCCATCCCAAGAATCCCATTCATGGGGGTCCGAATCTCATGGCTCATGTTGGCCAGAAATTCACTTTTGGCCCGATTGGCGGCTTCGGCTGCTTCTTTGGCTTTTCCCAGACTCTTTTCGCTGCGACGGAGACGATATTGAGTGACAAAGAACCTCCCGCTAAAGCAGGCAAAGGACGCCACCACAATAACAGAAGCGAGAGTAACGTGCTGCTGGGCAATCTGGGCCGACATGGAAAGGATAAGGAAAGGATAAAGGAGGGGAAAAAATTGTTGCAGGTCCACGCTCTGACGGTGGACAGACAAATTGGACTCAGATCTTAATTCTTTTGGAACTGTCCAAGTGACGGCAATCACAAAAGGTATGGAAATGATGCTGCTCCAGACCAAGTCGAACCATTGCCCGGCGATATAGGTATTGCCAGTGTATGTGTAGAAGGCATCGGCCATTCCTCCCAAAAAAAGAAAAATCAGCATACGCCCAAATAGTCCTCGGACTTCCTTCGATCTCGAGAGGAAAGCCTGCAGAAAGTAGGATCCCAACCAGAACCGCGTCATAGACCGATGCCCGGTCCAGTGTGGCATTGATATGTTTTGTATTACCAAGAGAGGGAAGGTACGAAAAATAAAGGTAGCCCGCCAGCCAAAAAAGGAGTGTCTGCGCAAAATCCAGGAGATGGATCCGATCAAAATGGTGGTACTCATGCTCAGGGTCCAGAAAAAGGGCCATTCCCATGGGGACCGAGGAAAACACAAACATGAGGTCCGAAAAAACTTGAAGAGCAGCTGGACGGATGGAAAAAAAGTAAGAAAGGAAATCACTGGACTGGGCCAAACTCCAAGCAATAAAACTAAAGGCCATCAGGTACCAGAAGTACCTTCCAAGAGGATTGGATCGGTTGGCAACCCGCAGCGAAGCCGTCACGCATAAAACGCCAATCACCAATTGAATTAAGCAAGATAAGATAGGACCAGGAGGTCTGGCTCCTATCCAGCCCAGGACCACTGCATGCACGATCAACAGATAAACAACGGCGAACGCTGGCTTTCGCAACAAAGACATGCCAATAATCCTACCTTTTCGACCGTATGCAGATCCGAAAGGGGCTCAGGTTAAATCAGGGATCCGCATTGCCTATTTCGTTTCCTCCACCGCAGGCCTTGAATGCCTATGATACCTTGGCGGCAAGCGGAAAGCAGACTCGAAAAAGCAGCCTTTCACACAATATATCGGGGAAAAAAGAGAAAAGCGTTAGTTATTCCGCGAAAGAATGAGCAAGAGATGAAAAATCGGAGTTTCACTTTGAGTTCATTTTCTGGACCTATGATTTTCTTCCTATCTCTTCAATTCGTCTGGAAAAATTAATGAGGACAATCGAAAATTAAGGCGATTATTCCACTTGACAATTCCGGTCCTGTGACGGAACCATTATCCATTCTTGATCGGGAGGTGCCGGAATGCGATCTGCGGAAGCTGCCTGGGGGCGAGTGTTTATTCTCCGGTTGGAGGATGGGGAAATAGTGCATGAAGCCATTGAGCAATTTGCCCGAGATCACTCCATCCGAGCTGCAGCCGTCATTTTACTTGGCGGCGCGGATGATGGCAGCAAACTCGTGGTTGGGCCGGAACGGGATCGGGATTTTCCCATCCAGCCCATGGAACTGGTTTTAAGAGGAGTGCATGAAGCAGCCGGCATGGGAACGCTCTATCCGGATGAAAGTGGAAATCCTTCCCTGCACATGCATATGGCCTGTGGACGGGAAGGATTTCCCCGGACGGGATGTGTGCGGCGCGGCGTAAAAGCTTGGCAAATCCTCGAAGGAGTGCTGTTCGAGTTGATGGGGACCGACTGTTTTCGCAAATATGACGAACGCATCGGGTTTCGATTGCTCCATCAACCCAAGCCGGGGAAAAGCTGAAAGCGGCCAGCAAAGTCTCGTGCCCCCATTCATTTACGCAAATATGATTGGCCAGTGCCCGGTATTTCCGCTAAAGCCGCGGGAAGACTCTTTTTGTCATACCGCAAATGCAGATTACAGTCCGTACCTGCGCGCATAAATTTCCCCGCGTGTCCGCACAGGCTTCGTGACTCCATGACTCGTCGCCATGGCTGCTGCTAGCTTTCTTGAACTTCCAGTCCTGATGGTTCGAGTCAATATCTTTCTTGCTACATCCGCTAGTCCTATAAGCCGCGATGAAGTCCCGCTAGGATGATGCCGGAACCGCGGGCGCTTCATTTTTCTTTTCAGCAAGGGCTTGTTGACGCAAGGCCGCGGCGCCCAGCAAGCCCCCATCCCCATGGATTCCACCGCACTGCTGGGGACGAGCATCAGGGCGCCCTTTTCTTTTAGTCCTTCGTAGAGCATGTTCATCGCTCTCAAATGCAGGGCTGTCGGGTTGTTCTGATATGCCTCGGCGGCTTTTTGGAAGGAATGGGATATTTCCAGTTCCGCCTGTCCCAGAATGACACGCGCCTGTTTTTCCCGCGCCGCCTGGGCTTCTCGCGACATGGCATCCTGCAGAGCATCCGGTATCACCACATCCCGCATTTCCACCGATTGCACGGTAATCCCCCAGGGATTGGATCAGTGTCAATCAGCTTTTGCAGTTCATCTTCAATGCGCTCCCGACCTCGCAGCAAATCGGTCAAACAGGTGCGGCCAATGATGTCTCGCAAAGCCGTTTGAGCCGCCCAGCTGACTGCTTGCATGTAGTCTTGCACTTCCAGCGCCGCTTTCTCGGGATCGTACACCATCCAAAACAGCACTGCGTCCACATTCACCGGCACCGTATCGGATGTCAGGGTCTGCTCTGCGGCAAAACTGGTTGTAATGGTGCGCTGATCCACCCAAGCCGAAATTGTTTCAATAAACGGGATGATCCAAAAGAGGCCCGGACCTCTCAACCCCTGGTATTTGCCCAAGCGGAGAATCACCGCGCGTTCCCACTGCTTGGCAATTTTCGGGGATTGCGAACCGAGGATACCCAGAATCGCACCCGCAATGACCCATGCCGGCTGGTCCTGGCGGATGGACCATGCCAAACCTGGCAAAAAGAATGCCAAGAAGATCAAACAGGCAATAATGTTCATTCGCACGGAGGGCTGTGCCAAACCTTTTTTGGATACAATGGAGGGAATCAACAATGACATAAATCTCAATCTCCTTTGCTCAGCCGTCCCTTCAAGTGGGACAGCATTTCTTCGAAACTGAATCCTTGCAAGGCCGCTTCCCCCAGGAAACGGTCGGCCAGGGCCCGCAGTTGCCGCTCCCGGTCGCCGCGGCGCAGTGCCAGGGGAGGCAAGGTTTTGACGAAAGTCCCCACTCCCCTGCGGGTTTCAACGATCCCCGCCCGCTCCAGCTCCAGGTAGACCTTGGCCACGGTATTGGCGTTGATGCGCAGATCGACCGCCATCTGGCGCACCGTCGGCAGTTGCATGTCGGGCTTGAGCTGCCCCGTGGCCATGGCCAGCCGGATGGCCCGCTCCAGCTGCGCATAGAGCGGGGTAGGATCCGTTTCGTCAATTTGAAATAGTCTTTTCGTCATCGTATTGCCATATTGTACTAATTAACTAGTACAATACTACAACACAACGAGATTGACATCTTGTCAAATCTTTTCCCGATTAATTTTGCATTCCAGGGGTGGAACCGAAATTCTCGGTGGTCTATCTAATTCAAGTTTTTTTGGAAAGTCAAAATTATGAAAAATCGTTATTACTCAGCACTTTGGTTGAGCAGTCATTGTAGGATGGGTCAGCGCGTGGTGACGGCGGTCATCCGCGCGTAACCCATCAGGCGTTGGATGTGGCAGCCCCGATGCGTTACGCTCTTCGAGCTAACCCGCCTTTTGGCGGGCTAACGCATCCCACAAAAAAAATGCACTTTGTACAAAAACCCTAAATGGATTCTGATTCATCTAAAAATCCAATTCTCCTTGGTTGCCCTCCAGCCGGAGCAACCGGGACTTCATTTCCAACCCACCTCCATAGCCAACGAGTTTCCCCTGCGCGCCGATGACGCGGTGGCAGGGAACCACGATAGGCAGTGGGTTTGCCCCATTGGCAGCCCCAACCGCGCGCACGGACTTGGGATTCCCGATCCGATTGGCCAGTTCCCGGTAACTGATGGTTTCGCCGTAGGGAATTTTCAAGAGCTCCCGCCAGACTTGCTTTTGAAAGGAGGTCCCGCGGAACAGCAGGGGCAGATCAAATAGCTGGCGCCGCCTGCAAAAAAATTCATCCAATTGGCGCGCCAATTCATTGAAGAGAGGATGCGGTTGATATTGGACCGATTGCCGCGGCAGCATTTTCTGAATGGACTCCAGGAAGTCCTGTTCCGGCATGCCGGGCAACCCAAGGCTAAGCAGGGCCCCCTGGCTCTCCGCTGCCTGGACCAAACCCCAGGAAGTTTTCACCTCGTGGATATTTATGAGATTCATAACACCGTTCGTCTTTGCCCACTCTTACAACCGCAGGATGGATATTGGCCCATGCTCCCTCAAGATTTGCCATCGATATCCTCATCTGCGATCTCAATGCCCAACCATGGGCAAGATGACGTCTGTTTCACCCGTCTCCTACTGATGCTTCTTGGAGGTCCCGGCGATCCTTTTTCCCCCAGGTAAGTGTCGAGCACTTGTGTTTCTCGAATCGCATCGGCTGGGCAACTCAGGATGTCGCGATCGAGAACAATAAAGTCCGCGAGCTTTCCCGGCGCCAACGATCCGATTTCCTTTTCCCGAAATAAAAGATAGGCATTATTTGTAGTGTAGAACCGGATGGCCTGTTCGCGGCTAAGGGCTTCTTCGGGATGGAGCGTTCCATCGTAGTTTTTTGCCTTGCGGGTTACGGCGACCCAAATCCCCAGAAACGGATTGTAGGGATTAATTGAGCGGAAGGAGCCGATCTTCTGCATATGATCCGATCCGCCACCCACTCTGCCTCCCGCTTCAAAAAGGCTGCGCAGAGGCTGGAAATAACGCAGCCGGTCATATCCGAACTGGGTGACCAGCGTGCGAGTATCCAGATAGAGCCAGGCTGGCTGAATATTCGCCACCGCTCCAAGGCGGGCGAGCAGGTCAATCGTTCTACGGTCCATAAAATTAGAATGAGTCAAGCAGGGACGAGTGGAGGCCACCGGAATTTTTTTATTTACTTCGTCATAGGCGTCCAGCAACGCGCTCACGGCCCCATCCCCCACCGCGTGGGCGGTGAATTGCAATCCGCTTTCCACGGCAGTCTGTACCATGGGGATCAAACGCTCCCGGGGCACAAAAAGAACTCCTCGATATTGTGGATCGCGGATGGAATAAATCTGGCTGGTCCCCCAGGGCTGAAGCATGTAGGCGCTGCCGGTCAACATGCCGCCATCCAGGTAGATTTTCACTCCGATGATTTGCAGCCACGGATCTGGTCTCCGCAGAGGGTTTCCGGCCACCTGGCGGATATTTTCCCGAATTTTTTCTATCGGGCCTAGGGTGTCGATGTGCTTCGACATGGAGACTCTGACACTCAACTCGCCGGTATCGCGCAATCTCCGATAGCGCTCCATCTCCTCCGGCATCGTATCTCCATCGCCAACACTGGTAATCCCCACGCTATTGTAATCCGCAAACAATTCCTTCAAGCGCCGACAGCGGTCCTCTTCAGTGGGAGTTTTTCCATTGACGCGGCTTTTGACGTATCGGGTGCAACTGCGCAAGATCCCGGTGGGCTCTCCGGTTTGTGGATCCATTTCCGCGTATCCCGGCCCTCCATCAGAAACGCGAAAGTCCCGCGTGATTCCGCTCAACCTCAGAGCCAGGCTATTGAGCGATGCGTCAGGCCCCGTCGCAAAAATCACCGGATGCCGGGGCACCACCTGGTCCAACTCTTCCTTGCTGGGATAGCGCTGCTCCCTCAACCGCGTGATAAAAACCTGGTCGACCCGTATCCATTCCCCTTCCGGCAATTGGGCGGCCCTAGTCTTGATGTAATTCAAAACATCCTGGAGGGTCTCCATGTCCGGGATCGAATGATCAAATTCCGTCATGGAAGCATCAGAGGGATGTGCATGAGAATCGATCAAGCCCGGCAGTACCGTCTTTCCTTCGAGGTCAAGCATCCGAGTGCCGGCGCCGCCAAGTTTTAGAATTTCCTCGTCAGATCCGACGGCCAGAATTTTCCCTTCTCAACAGCCATGGCCTCTCGAATGGAAAACTTGTCATCCACCGTGACCACTTTCCCATGATGAAGAATCAAATCAGCGTCTGCCATTCCAAGACTCCCGAGCCAAGGGATCAAAACAAAAAGAATTATTCCCGTCCCCCATTTTGCTGACATATTCAATCCTTTTCCAAAGTCGATTGTATCCTGCCGTATCTGCTTGCCACTTGAGGAACCTTTCCGCCACATTCTATTCATGGCGCGATTCATCGATATGGGAAACGCATCGAATCGGCTTCTGCACAGCAATCCTCTCCAGGCGCTCCAACTGGTTCTTCCGATTGTCGCCGGAGTTTCGAATATGTTTCCCCCATCAATATTCCCCTTTCGCGCGAATTTCGCAATATCCTTGAAGGGGGGGGGGAATGATTCCCACCTTGCTGGTCCGCCCAAGAGATGGAAAATATCGGTTTAAGACCAAGGAGCGTTCAAGCTGAGACTAATGCATCCACAATTCAGGTGTGATGTGCATACTCATCGCACATGCCCCCGCTCGCACTTCGACAAGCTCAGACGAGTGGGGATTGGAGTGCCGCTCATCCTGAGCTTGTCGAAGGATGAGCGAATTCAGTGGATGGACTCCTTGTTGTTCATCGCAATAGTAACTCATCATGAAGCTCATTGGAAAAGACCATGCCAAGCCGCAAGCTGTCCGTTTCTGGGATTTCAATGTCCGCAGGTGGCATTCCTAAATCTCACATCTACGGCGGCATGACGGGATAATGACTCATAAGCTCCCATATTTCAATCAATTAATAAGAGAGACCTTCTTGGCAGTCAAACTGCTCTAACCATATGGAAAGTTAAATACGAGAGTATTTCCCAAGAATGGCGCATCACTGAGGGAGCATTGAAATGAATCGACACAAACCCGTCAAAATTTGCTGCTCAAGATTTTTCTGGCATTGGTGCTGCAACTTTTTTGGATAATGCCATTTTTGTATTCCCACCCGAATCAATCCTTTTCATGTCTGCTGGGTGGATCAGCAACTGACGCAGAATATTCAGAAAGTCGTTGTTTCCGTTCAATCGCTGCATCTCAACATGGAGAATCTTTCTCCCTTCTCATTGAATGGCTCGGGCTTTCACAGCTTCTAAATCATAGCGCTCCAAATTCGCTTTGATATCGCACTAGCTCCTTGTTCCGGAGAAGGCGCCAGGAACCAAGTCCAACCCCATGAACATCTCATCCGGCACATCATATTCGCCGTGCAATCTAAACCGGCTCGCCGGCTGAAAACCAAACCGCGGGTTATTCTGGATTTCCGAGCACCAAAACGCCGACAACTCCAATCCGCCGCCACTCTCGCAATCCCTCCCGTACCAACTGGGTTCCAATCCCCTGTCTTTGTCTTCCTGGACGACAGCCATGGGGGCCAATCCCGCGAAGAGAATTTCTGAGCGTGAATCTTCGGCAAGAACTCGGCTGAAGGCAATGGTGTCCGGCAATTTCCCCCTTGTTCCGCCACCAGGGAAATCAATAATTTTCCATTCCCGCGCAAAGCATTGACTAGGGCAGCCTCTTCAGGACCCGCAAAGGCCGCCGAGATGGCGGATGGCCTCTCGGGTGGGATGTTCATATCGAATTGTGATCATCTCATTCTCATTCCATTGTATTATGCCAGACTTGGGTCCGTGAATCCATGGATTGAAGGATCGCCGCTTTGTGAAAAAGATGGTTTACCCTCTTCCTCCATTGCGAGAAAATCCTTGGGAATATGCTTTATGGCCGATTGAGGCATTATTCCCGTCTGGGATAATCCAATAAAATGAGAATGAGATGATCACAATTCGATATGAACGCCCCGCCCAGAGAGGCCATCCGCCATCTCAACGAAGCGGCCTTTGCGTGTCCTGAAGAGGCTGCCCTAGTCAATGCTTTGCGCGGGAATGGAAGATTATTGATTCCCCTGGTGGCCGGAACAAGAGGGGGAAATTGCCGGACACATTGCCTTCAGCCGAGTTCTTCCCAATGATTCACGCTCAGAAATTCTCTTCGCGGGATTGGCCCCCATGGCTGTCATCCAGGAAGACAAAGACGGGGGATTGAAACCCAGTTGGTATGGGAGGGGTTGCGAGAGTGCCAGCGGATTGGAGTTGTCGGCGTTTTGGTGCTCGGAAATCCAGAATATTACCCACGATTTGGTTTTCAGCCGGCGAGCGGGTTTGGATTGCACGGCGAATATGATGTGCCAGATGAGATGTTCATGGGGTTGGACTTGGTTCCTGGCGCCTTCTCCGGACTCAAGGGGCTGGTGCGATATCAAAGCGAATTTGGAGCGCTATGATTTAGAAGCTGTAAAAGTCCGAGCCATTCAATGAGAATGGAGAAAAACCCTCCATGTTGAGATGCAGCGATTGAACGGAAACGACGACTTTCTGAATCTTCTGCGTCAGTTGCTGAGAGAATCCGCCCAGCAGACATGAAAAGGATTGATTCGGGTGGGAATACAAAAATGGCATTATCCAAAAAAGTTGCAGCACCAATGCCAGAAAAATCTTGAGCAGCAAAATTTTGACGGGTTTGTGTCGATTCATTTCAATGCTCCCTCAGTGATGCGCCATTCTTGGGAAATACTCTCGTATTTAACTTTCCATATGGTTAGAGCAGTTTGACTGCCAAGAAGGTCTCTCTTATTAATTGATTGAAATATGGGAGCTTGTGAGTCATTATCCCGTCATGCCGCCGTAGATGTGAGATTTGGGGATGTCCACCTGCGGACATTGAAATCCCAGAAACGGACAGCTTGCGGCTTGGCATGGTCTTATTCCAATGAGCTTTCATGATGAGTTCACTATTGCGATGAACAACAAGGAGTCCATCCACTGAATTCGCTCATCCTTCGACAAGCTCAGGATGAGCGGCACTCCAATCCCCGCTCGTACTGAGCTTGTCGAAGTGCGAGCGGGGGCATGTGCGATGAGTATGCACATCACACCTGAATTGTGGATGCATTAGTCTCAGCTTGAACGCTCCTTGGTCTTAAACCGATATTTTCCACCTCTTGGGCGGATCAGCAAGGTAGGAATCATTCCCCGCCTTCAAGGAGATTGCGAAATTCGCGCGAAAGGGGAATATTGATGGGGGAAACATATTCGAAACTCCGGCGGCAATCGGAAGAACCAGTTGGAGCGCCTGGAGAGGATTGCTGTGCAGAAGCCGATTCGATGCGTTTCCCATATCGATGAATCGCGCCATGAATAGAATGTGGCGGAAAGGTTCCTCAAGTGGCAAGCAGATACGGCAGGATACAATCGACTTTGGAAAAGGATTGAATATGTCAGCAAAATGGGGGACGGGAATAATTCTTTTTGTTTTGATCCCTTGGCTCGGGAGTCTTGGAATGGCAGACGCTGATTTGATTCTTCATCATGGGAAAGTGGTCACGGTGGATGACAAGTTTTCCATTCGAGAGGCCATGGCTGTTGAGAAAGGGAAAATTCTGGCCGTCGGATCTGACGAGGAAATTCTAAAACTTCGCGGCGCCGGCACTCGGGTGCTTGACCTCGAAGGAAAGACGGTACTGCCGGGCTTGATCGATTCTCATGCACATCCCTCTGATGCTTCCATGACGGAATTTGATCATTCGATCCCGGACATGGAGACCCTCCAGGATGTTTTGAATTACATCAAGACTAGGGCCGCCCAATTGCCGGAAGGGGAATGGATACGGGTCGACCAGGTTTTTATCACGCGGTTGAGGGAGCAGCGCTATCCCAGCAAGGAAGAGTTGGACCAGGTGGTGCCCCGGCATCCGGTGATTTTTGCGACGGGGCCTGACGCATCGCTCAATAGCCTGGCTCTGAGGTTGAGCGGAATCACGCGGGACTTTCGCGTTTCTGATGGAGGGCCGGGATACGCGGAAATGGATCCACAAACCGGAGAGCCCACCGGGATCTTGCGCAGTTGCACCCGATACGTCAAAAGCCGCGTCAATGGAAAAACTCCCACTGAAGAGGACCGCTGTCGGCGCTTGAAGGAATTGTTTGCGGATTACAATAGCGTGGGGATTACCAGTGTTGGCGATGGAGATACGATGCCGGAGGAGATGGAGCGCTATCGGAGATTGCGCGATACCGGCGAGTTGAGTGTCAGAGTCTCCATGTCGAAGCACATCGACACCCTAGGCCCGATAGAAAAAATTCGGGAAAATATCCGCCAGGTGGCCGGAAACCCTCTGCGGAGACCAGATCCGTGGCTGCAAATCATCGGAGTGAAAATCTACCTGGATGGCGGCATGTTGACCGGCAGCGCCTACATGCTTCAGCCCTGGGGGACCAGCCAGATTTATTCCATCCGCGATCCACAATATCGAGGAGTTCTTTTTGTGCCCCGGGAGCGTTTGATCCCCATGGTACAGACTGCCGTGGAAAGCGGATTGCAATTCACCGCCCACGCGGTGGGGGATGGGGCCGTGAGCGCGTTGCTGGACGCCTATGACGAAGTAAATAAAAAAATTCCGGTGGCCTCCACTCGTCCCTGCTTGACTCATTCTAATTTTATGGACCGTAGAACGATTGACCTGCTCGCCCGCCTTGGAGCGGTGGCGAATATTCAGCCAGCCTGGCTCTATCTGGATACTCGCACGCTGGTCACCCAGTTCGGATATGACCGGCTGCGTTATTTCCAGCCTCTGCGCAGCCTTTTTGAAGCGGGAGGCAGAGTGGGTGGCGGATCGGATCATATGCAGAAGATCGGCTCCTTCCGCTCAATTAATCCCTACAATCCGTTTCTGGGGATTTGGGTCGCCGTAACCCGCAAGGCAAAAAACTACGATGGAACGCTCCATCCCGAAGAAGCCCTTAGCCGCGAACAGGCCATCCGGTTCTACACTACAAATAATGCCTATCTTTTATTTCGGGAAAAGGAAATCGGATCGTTGGCGCCGGGAAAGCTCGCGGACTTTATTGTTCTCGATCGCGACATCCTGAGTTGCCCAGCCGATGCGATTCGAGAAACACAAGTGCTCGACACTTACCTGGGGGGAAAAAGGATCGCCGGGACCTCCAAGAAGCATCAGTAGGAGACGGGTGAAACAGACGTCATCTTGCCCATGGTTGGGCATTGAGATCGCAGATGAGGATATCGATGGCAAATCTTGAGGGAGCATGGGCCAATATCCATCCTGCGGTTGTAAGAGTGGGCAAAGACGAACGGTGTTATGAATCTCATAAATATCCACGAGGTGAAAACTTCCTGGGGTTTGGTCCAGGCAGCGGAGAGCCAGGGGGCCCTGCTTAGCCTTGGGTTGCCCGGCATGCCGGAACAGGACTTCCTGGAGTCCATTCAGAAAATGCTGCCGCGGCAATCGGTCCAATATCAACCGCATCCTCTCTTCAATGAATTGGCGCGCCAATTGGATGAATTTTTTTGCAGGCGGCGCCAGCTATTTGATCTGCCCCTGCTGTTCCGCGGGACCTCCTTTCAAAAGCAAGTCTGGCGGGAGCTCTTGAAAATTCCCTACGGCGAAACCATCAGTTACCGGGAACTGGCCAATCGGATCGGGAATCCCAAGTCCGTGCGCGCGGTTGGGGCTGCCAATGGGGCAAACCCACTGCCTATCGTGGTTCCCTGCCACCGCGTCATCGGCGCGCAGGGGAAACTCGTTGGCTATGGAGGTGGGTTGGAAATGAAGTCCCGGTTGCTCCGGCTGGAGGGCAACCAAGGAGAATTGGATTTTTAGATGAATCAGAATCCATTTAGGGTCTTTGTACAAAGTGCATTTTTTTTGTGGGATGCGTTAGCCCGCCAAAAGGCGGGTTAGCTCGAAGAGCGTAACGCATCGGGGCTGCCACATCCAACGCCTGATGGGTTACGCGCGGATGACCGCCGTCACCACGCGCTGACCCATCCTACAATGACTGCTCAACCAAAGTGCTGAGTAATAACGATTTTTCATAATTTTGACTTTCCAAAAAAACTTGAATTAGATAGACCACCGAGAATTTCGGTTCCACCCCTGGAATGCAAAATTAATCGGGAAAAGATTTGACAAGATGTCAATCTCGTTGTGTTGTAGTATTGTACTAGTTAATTAGTACAATATGGCAATACGATGACGAAAAGACTATTTCAAATTGACGAAACGGATCCTACCCCGCTCTATGCGCAGCTGGAGCGGGCCATCCGGCTGGCCATGGCCACGGGGCAGCTCAAGCCCGACATGCAACTGCCGACGGTGCGCCAGATGGCGGTCGATCTGCGCATCAACGCCAATACCGTGGCCAAGGTCTACCTGGAGCTGGAGCGGGCGGGGATCGTTGAAACCCGCAGGGGAGTGGGGACTTTCGTCAAAACCTTGCCTCCCCTGGCACTGCGCCGCGGCGACCGGGAGCGGCAACTGCGGGCCCTGGCCGACCGTTTCCTGGGGGAAGCGGCCTTGCAAGGATTCAGTTTCGAAGAAATGCTGTCCCACTTGAAGGGACGGCTGAGCAAAGGAGATTGAGATTTATGTCATTGTTGATTCCCTCCATTGTATCCAAAAAAGGTTTGGCACAGCCCTCCGTGCGAATGAA
Source organism: uncultured Acidobacteriota bacterium (assembly GCA_963803155.1). Lineage (GTDB taxonomy): Bacteria > Acidobacteriota > Terriglobia > Versatilivoradales > Versatilivoraceae > CAWDMN01. Next base: position 65,167 of record CAWDMN010000067.1, on the reverse strand, counting down.
CATTATTGCCTGTTTGATCTTCTTGGCATTCTTTTTGCCAGGTTTGGCATGGTCCATCCGCCAGGACCAGCCGGCATGGGTCATTGCGGGTGCGATTCTGGGTATCCTCGGTTCGCAATCCCCGAAAATTGCCAAGCAGTGGGAACGCGCGGTGATTCTCCGCTTGGGCAAATACCAGGGGTTGAGAGGTCCGGGCCTCTTTTGGATCATCCCGTTTATTGAAACAATTTCGGCTTGGGTGGATCAGCGCACCATTACAACCAGTTTTGCCGCAGAGCAGACCCTGACATCCGATACGGTGCCGGTGAATGTGGACGCAGTGCTGTTTTGGATGGTGTACGATCCCGAGAAAGCGGCGCTGGAAGTGCAAGACTACATGCAAGCAGTCAGCTGGGCGGCTCAAACGGCTTTGCGAGACATCATTGGCCGCACCTGTTTGACCGATTTGCTGCGAGGTCGGGAGCGCATTGAAGATGAACTGCAAAAGCTGATTGACACTCGATCCAATCCCTGGGGGATTACCGTGCAATCGGTGGAAATGCGGGATGTGGTGATACCGGATGCTCTGCAGGATGCCATGTCGCGAGAAGCCCAGGCGGCGCGGGAAAAACAGGCGCGTGTCATTCTGGGACAGGCGGAACTGGAAATATCCCATTCCTTCCAAAAAGCCGCCGAGGCATATCAGAACAACCCGACAGCCCTGCATTTGAGAGCGATGAACATGCTCTACGAAGGACTAAAAGAAAAGGGCGCCCTGATGCTCGTCCCCAGCAGTGCGGTGGAATCCATGGGGATGGGGGGCTTGCTGGGCGCCGCGGCCTTGCGTCAACAAGCCCTTGCTGAAAAGAAAAATGAAGCGCCCGCGGTTCCGGCATCATCCTAGCGGGACTTCATCGCGGCTTATAGGACTAGCGGATGTAGCAAGAAAGATATTGACTCGAACCATCAGGACTGGAAGTTCAAGAAAGCTAGCAGCAGCCATGGCGACGAGTCATGGAGTCACGAAGCCTGTGCGGACACGCGGGGAAATTTATGCGCGCAGGTACGGACTGTAATCTGCATTTGCGGTATGACAAAAAGAGTCTTCCCGCGGCTTTAGCGGAAATACCGGGCACTGGCCAATCATATTTGCGTAAATGAATGGGGGCACGAGACTTTGCTGGCCGCTTTCAGCTTTTCCCCGGCTTGGGTTGATGGAGCAATCGAAACCCGATGCGTTCGTCATATTTGCGAAAACAGTCGGTCCCCATCAACTCGAACAGCACTCCTTCGAGGATTTGCCAAGCTTTTACGCCGCGCCGCACACATCCCGTCCGGGAAAATCCTTCCCGTCCACAGGCCATATGCATGTGCAGGGAAGGATTTCCACTTTCATCCGGATAGAGCGTTCCCATGCCGGCTGCTTCATGCACTCCTCTTAAAACCAGTTCCATGGGCTGGATGGGAAAATCCCGATCCCGTTCCGGCCCAACCACTAGTTTGCTGCCATCATCCGCGCCGCCAAGTAAAATGACGGCTGCAGCTCGGATGGAGTGATCTCGGGCAAATTGCTCAATGGCTTCATGCACGATTTCCCCATCCTCCAACCGGAGAATAAACACTCGCCCCCAGGCAGCTTCCGCAGATTGCATTCCGGCACCTCCCGATCAAGAATGGATAATGGTTCCGTCACAGGACCGGAATTGTCAAGTGGAATAATCGCCTTAATTTTCGATTGTCCTCATTAATTTTTCCAGACGAATTGAAGAGATAGGAAGAAAATCATAGGTCCAGAAAATGAACTCAAAGTGAAACTCCGATTTTTCATCTCTTGCTCATTCTTTCGCGGAATAACTAACGCTTTTCTCTTTTTTCCCCGATATATTGTGTGAAAGGCTGCTTTTTCGAGTCTGCTTTCCGCTTGCCGCCAAGGTATCATAGGCATTCAAGGCCTGCGGTGGAGGAAACGAAATAGGCAATGCGGATCCCTATTTAACCTGAGCCCCTTTCGGATCTGCATACGGTCGAAAAGGTAGGATTATTGGCATGTCTTTGTTGCGAAAGCCAGCGTTCGCCGTTGTTTATCTGTTGATCGTGCATGCAGTGGTCCTGGGCTGGATAGGAGCCAGACCTCCTGGTCCTATCTTATCTTGCTTAATTCAATTGGTGATTGGCGTTTTATGCGTGACGGCTTCGCTGCGGGTTGCCAACCGATCCAATCCTCTTGGAAGGTACTTCTGGTACCTGATGGCCTTTAGTTTTATTGCTTGGAGTTTGGCCCAGTCCAGTGATTTCCTTTCTTACTTTTTTTCCATCCGTCCAGCTGCTCTTCAAGTTTTTTCGGACCTCATGTTTGTGTTTTCCTCGGTCCCCATGGGAATGGCCCTTTTTCTGGACCCTGAGCATGAGTACCACCATTTTGATCGGATCCATCTCCTGGATTTTGCGCAGACACTCCTTTTTTGGCTGGCGGGCTACCTTTATTTTTCGTACCTTCCCTCTCTTGGTAATACAAAACATATCAATGCCACACTGGACCGGGCATTGGTCTATGACGCGGTTCTGGTTGGATCCTACTTTCTGCAGGCTTTCCTCTCGAGATCGAAGGAAGTCCGAGGACTATTTGGGCGTATGCTGATCTTTCTTTTTTTGGGAGGAATGGCCGATGCCTTCTACACATACACTGGCAATACCTATATCGCCGGGCAATGGTTCGACTTGGTCTGGAGCAGCATCATTTCCATACCTTTTGTGATTGCCGTCACTTGGACAGTTCCAAAAGAATTAAGATCTGAGTCCAATTTGTCTGTCCACCGTCAGAGCGTGGACCTGCAACAATTTTTTCCCCTCCTTTATCCTTTCCTTATCCTTTCCATGTCGGCCCAGATTGCCCAGCAGCACGTTACTCTCGCTTCTGTTATTGTGGTGGCGTCCTTTGCCTGCTTTAGCGGGAGGTTCTTTGTCACTCAATATCGTCTCCGTCGCAGCGAAAAGAGTCTGGGAAAAGCCAAAGAAGCAGCCGAAGCCGCCAATCGGGCCAAAAGTGAATTTCTGGCCAACATGAGCCATGAGATTCGGACCCCCATGAATGGGATTCTTGGGATGGCGGAACTGGCGCTCGACACTGAGTTGACCAAGGAGCAAAGGGAATACTTGACGATGTTAAAGGTCTCGGCGGACAGTCTGCTCCAAATCATCAACGGCATTTTGGATTTTTCGAAAATTGAAGCGGGAAAGTTGGATTTGGAGATTCTGAAATTCGATCCTCGTGAGGTGGTGGGAGAGACCCTGAAATTCCTGGCACTTCGGGCCCATAAGAAAGGATTGGAATTAGCCTGCCGAGTGGCCGAGGAAGTGCCTGCGTCTTTGGAAGGAGATCCCGGCCGTCTTCGACAAATTCTTATCAATCTGGTGGGCAACGCCATCAAGTTTACCGGAGAGGGAGAGATCCTGGTAAACGTGGATGAGGAGATGCGGACGGAGGAAAAGATTCGGCTTCACTTCAGCATATCTGACACGGGACTGGGAATTCCTTTTGAGAAACAGCAATCGATCTTCGAAGCTTTCACGCAAGTGGATCGCTCGATTACCCGCAAATTCGGCGGTACGGGGTTGGGTTTGGCCATCTCCTCCCGCTTGGTGGGATTGATGGAAGGCCGTCTCTGGGTGGAGAGTCTGCCCGGCCAAGGGAGCACCTTTCATTTCACGGCCCTCTTTGGATTCGGAGAGGAGGCTTTGGGGAAAAAACAGGTTAGAGACGTGGCGGGATTGGATGGCCTGCCCGTTTTGGTGGTGGACGATAATTCCACCAGCCGCCGGATACTGACGGAGATTTTAGTCAATTGGCACATGGCCCCTGAAGCGGTAGAGTCCGCAAGTTCCGCTCTGTCGATTCTGGAACAGGCGCGCCGGGCGGGAAAGCCTTTCCCCCTCGTTCTTTTGGATCGTCACATGCCAGAGGGGGACGGGTTTGGACTGGCCCAACAATTGGCGGAAAATCCGGAGCTCGCGGGGCATACGATAATAATGTCGACTTCAGACAGCCAGCTCAACGATGCGGTCCGCTGCCGTGAACTAAAAGTGGCGGCTCAGCTGGTCAAGCCCGTCACTCCCTCAGAATTGCTCAATGCCATTCTGCGGACGTTGGACAAACAGGCCCTGGCAACGGCAGAGAGAGACCGGGTGGCCAGGCCTTTTCCGGTTGCCCACCAAAATCTGAAATTGCTGCTGGCGGAAGACAATCGGGTCAATCAGCGACTGGTGGTTTCCCTGCTGGAAAAACATGGGCACTCGGTGGTAGTTGCCGACAACGGTCATGAAGCCCTTGCGATTCTGGAACAGCCTGGGTATGAAAATTTTGATGCCATTCTCATGGATGTGCAGATGCCGGAGATGGACGGATTCCAAACCACCGCGCTTATCAGGGAGAGGGACAAAAAGCAGGGGAAACATACCCCAATTATCGCCTTGACTGCCAATGCCATGAGAGGAGATTGCGAACGCTGCCTGGAAGCCGGTATGGATGGCTATGTCGCAAAACCGATCCGCATCAATGATCTCATGGAACAGGTTCAGAAACACCTTACCCAAACTACGAAATCCTGATTCTGCGTCTTTAGTCTAAATCAGCCGGGAGACCGAGGCCCCCGCCGAGCCGCATTCTGTCCCGCTCGCACAAAGGCTCGCCGGCGAAGTCCGCCTGTGCAGGAGGCTCGCCCTCCCCTCGGGCCACGATCCTTGGAATTACTCTCATACGGCTCTGCATTTTCAGCTGCCAATTATTCCCGCTATTTAAGCGGAATCGCACCAAAAAATCCTTCACGAAACTCTCTCAATCTTGCGTGGGATTGTGCTAGCATAAACCTCCAGATTCTTTTATTTCTGTAGTTGCCGCTTCAGCACTTCGGCCCAAGCATCTCACCTTTGAATTGAATATAGCTCTGCCAGCACAGCAAAGCGGATTTGGGCTGGCTCAGGAAGGATTCATGCCATGATGAAAATGAAAAGTGGAATGCAGAATCGCCGCTCATTCCTCAAACAAACCCTGTGCGGGGCTGGAGGGCTATTGGCCGCCCCCTCCATCATTGCCTCATCGGCCTTGGGAAGAGGTGGCCGGTTGCCAGCGAGTGACCGCATTGTCATGGGAGCCATTGGTTTTGGAGGCCGGGGAAGTTATGTCGCCGGTGCCTTCATGTGGAATCCGGATGTGCAGATGGTGGCGGTCTGCGATGTCCAGGGAAACCGGCGCGCTGGCGCCAAAGCTCAGGTAGACGGAAAGTACGGCAACAGCGACTGCAAGGCCTATATAGATTTACGCGAATTGCTCGCTCGGCCTGATATCGATGCCGTGGTCATTGCCACCGGAGACAATTGGCATTCCATGGCGTCCATTCTGGCTGCGCGGGCCGGGAAGGACATCTATTGCGAAAAACCGTTGAGCGTCAGCATCGCCGAAAGCCGGGTGGTGGCCGAGACAGTTCGGCGGTTCTCCAGAGTGTTCCAATGCGGGATGCAACGGCGAAATATTGGCAACTTCGTGTTTGCAGTGAACCTGGCACGGTCGGGCAAGCTGGGCAAGCTGCGCGAGCTTCAAGCGGAAAAAGCGAGCGGCCTGGCCAATGTCGTCCAATTTACGCCTCTTCCCGCCGAACCTCAGCCTGCCCGGGAAGTGATGGATTGGGACATGTGGTTGGGCCCGGCTCCTTGGCGGCCTTATAACTCAAAGATTTACACGCGCGGGTTTTGGAGTGACCAAGGGGATTTCTCCGGCGCCGCCATCAACGAGTGGGGAAGCCATACCGTGGATTTGTGCCAATGGGCTAACGATGCCGACGCTACTTCCCCCATCGAGTATGAAATCATGAACGAGAATTTCGATATTGCCGCGCGCTATGCCAATGGAACTCGGCTGGTCATCCGAACAGGATTGCGCTTTGGGACCTGTCCCGTGCGATTTGAGGGAGAGGAAGGATGGGTGGAAACCGGTGATTCCGGTGAAATTGAAGTTCACCCGGCCTCCTTGCTTCAGGAAAGAAAATTCCTGGGAGGCTACCCCGCCGACAATCATGTTCGCGAATTCCTTGATTGCGTCAAATCGCGCCGTCAGCCCATTGCCACGGCGGATGTGGCTCATCACTCCATTATGGCCTGCCACGTCGCCAACATTTGCGCTGGTTCGGGCAGGCCCGTGAAATGGGATCCGGCCAAAGAAGAGTTTATCGGCGATGAGGAAGCTAAACGTTTGTGTTCCCGTCCTTACCGGCAGCCCTGGCGTCTGTAGTTCAAACCCGCCGTTCAAATCGCAAGTACATTTGATCTATGGAATTGAAATGAGGGATACATTATGGGTTGTACTACCAGGTATACGATGAATGTTTTTGTGGCTGGCATATTCCTGCTGTTCTTTATGGAATCCCTTCCCGCGGCGGCCGACAAAGAGAATATGAACCGGGAAGCCCGCTACATCCAGATTCTCAAGAGTGGCGCCTCGATCCAGAGAAAGACAAAGCTTGCCGGGAACTCCAGGTCATTGGAACTCCCGCCAGTATCCCGGCATTGGCGGCTATATTGACCGATCCGGACCTTTCTCATATGGCCCGCTATGCGCTGGAACCGATGCCGTTCCCGCAGGCTGGACAGGCGTTGCGTGAGGCCCTTCCCAAAACCAAAGCGCTAATTAAGATCGGAATCATCAACTCCCTTGGCTTTCGAGAGGAGAAGGAGTCGGCGCCGGATCTGATCAAATTGCTCAAGGATCCGGACGCGGAAATCGTTGGAGCCGCGGCCGCTGCTTTGGGCCGAATCGGCACGGCCGAGGCAGTGCTGGCGCTGGAGCAGTTTCGCAAAACCGCGCCGGGTCCAATGCAGGCAATCGCGGCGGCGGCCTCATTGACCGCGGCCGAACGATCCTTGCGCAACAACCGGAAAGACACGGCGCTGAAAATCTATAATGAGTTGCAGAAAACTCCATGGCCAGTCCCAGTGCGCCAGGGGGCATTCTTGGGCCTTTTGAAAACCTCGCCCAATGAGGCAGCCGGACGGCTGGCCCGCGCCATCGAGAGCAACGATCCGGTCTTTATGTTCACGGCCATCGCCTCCATTCCTCAGCTGAGGGATCCCGATGCCGCGCTCCGGTTTGCTTCGATGCTGCCCCGAATATCCGCGGAAGCCCAAGTGCCGATGATTGGCGCTTTGGCTGATTGTGAATCCAAGAAAGTGCTTCCCGCCCTTTTGAACGCGTTGGAGAGTTCCAATCAAGAGGTGAAGTTGGCTTCTCTGAGAGCGCTGGGCAAAGCTGGAGATGCTTCCTGTGTGAAGCCGCTCAGCGCCTATTTATCCAAAGCCACTCCCAAAGCGGTAAAGAAAGAGGCAATGGGCAGCCTGGAACGGCTTCGTGGCGAAGAAATCAATTCGGAACTCCTGGAATGTTTGAAGGTTGCTCCGGCGGACTCGCGGACCTCGATAATTGATATATTGGTAACGCGAAGAGCAACGGACGCAGTGGATGCCTTGTTCCAGGAAGCGCGGGGGAGCGATCCCCTCGTTCGGACGGAGGCTTACAAGGCGCTCGGGAGTTTGGGGACCGCGGATCAACTTCCGGCAGTCCTCGATCTTCTTACCAGTTTGAAAGGCGAGGAGGGGAGGACGGAGGTGGAATTAGCGGCCGTTCGGCTGGCTCGAAAGATATCGCCGCCAGGCACCCAAGCCGATGCGGTGTTAAACACGCTGAATGGGGCTCGGGAGACAACGGTGCAGAGTTCCCTGTTGCGAGTGTTGGGTGGCATTGCCGACTGGAAATCGCTGGAGGCTCTGCGGGCGGCCCTGGGCTCGAAAACGGCTGAGATTAAGGAGACCGCGCTAAATGCTCTTATCGACTGGCCGGATGCCCGCGCGATCGACCTGTTGTTGGGCGAATGGCGCTTGGCGGCAAGTCCGGCGAAAAAAGCATCGATTTCACGCGGTTGTGTAAAGATGCTGCGGCGGGGAGATGGTCTTCCCTCGCAAATCCTGGCCCGATATCAGGCCCTGCTCGATGGGGCTCAGAGTCCCGAAGACAAAAAGAATATTCTCGCGGGACTAGCCGAAGTGGCGGATGCTGGCGCTCTTGCCTTGGTGGGGCCTTATTTGAGCGATCCGCAGGTCAAGCCGGAGGCTGAGTTGTCCATGATGAAAATCTCGCACAGTGTGATGGGCTCTGCCCCATCAGCCGCCAGGGAAGCCGCCCATAGGCTTTGGGGGGAAACCCAAAATGATGAAGTGCGGCAACAGGCGGCCGAATTGATTCGCATTGTTGAGCAGACTGGAGATTACCTCATGTCTTGGCAAGTGGCCGGTCCCTATTCCCGAATGGGTGGCGAGGGATTGCGATTATTCGAGGTAGTGTTTCCGCCCGAAAAAGACGATTCGAGCGTGCAATGGCAGGAATTGCCATTCAGCGGAGGCAGCAGAGATCCATGGATGCTTGACCTGGCCAATCATTTAGGCGAAGCCCAGTTGCGTGTGGCTTATGCACGCACTTGGATTTACAGTGAAACGCCGCGGGACGCCATCCTGGAAATCGGAACCGATGATCCAGTAAAAATTTGGCTGAACCAGGTAATTGTCCATTTGCACAACGTCCCGGGTCACTCCGCCTTCGTGGAAAATCGGACAAGCGTTGCCCTGAAACAGGGCTGGAATCTGTTGATGCTGAAGATTGTGCAAACTGGAGGGCCCTGGAAGTTCAGTGTGAAATTGCACAAACCCAACGGGGACCCGCTTGATGGCGTGCGGTTCGATGCCGCTTACCAAGAGAAAATACAATCGGATCAAATTTACTCGGGGTCGGCGGCAGGTTGGGTGCAGCTATTCAATGGCCATGATCTCACGGGGTGGCGCAAAATCGGCGACGCCATTTTTTCCGTGGAGGAAGGGCTTCTGGTGGGGACTCAGACCGATGGCAAAGGCGGCGATCTTTTTACGGAAAATGAATGGGGCGATTTCGAACTCCGCGTGGTTTACCGGATCGCCTGGCCGGCCAATAGCGGATTTTGGTTCCGTGCCGATAATGACAAAGGATATCAGTTCGATGTCCTGAAGTGGAAGCAACCGGTGGGTTATAGCGGGACCTTATATATGCCGGGAAAAATGTTTTTAACCGTCAATCTGAATGAAGCACTTGAATACCGGGATGGCTGGAATGAAGCCTGTGTGCGCGCGCGGGGAGACAACCTGAAACTATGGCTCAACGGCGTCCTGGTCGGCGAATGCCGGGAACCCAGCTATCGCAAAGGCAAGTTCGGCATCCAGGTCCATCCGGGCGATGAATTCAAGGGCATGAAAGTCATGATTCAGAAAATGGAAGTCCGTCATTTGGAGACTGATTCCAAATAAAGATGGAACCCCCCGGGGATGGCAATCCAATGCACGTGAAGCTAAGCTGATCGCTCGTTGACACTTCACGCTTGTAATGTTGAATGCGGCAGCTAGGCAAAATCGCCAGCACGAAGCGCTAGCGAGTGGTCACTTTGCTTATCCTGCCCTCTTGCCAGTGAGTGATCATAGCGGCGGTACAAAACCATGCGGTTCAATTTTTGGAGAAGCCGAAGAAAAAGTGCCGGGGCTTGAGTAATGACGGAGAATTTTGAATAAATGCGGGAATGAGGAGAAGACAATGAATGCAAAATCCATTGCGGAACGGGCTTTAAATCAAGGGAAGGGCATCGTCCGGCTGACGCCGACCTGGGTGCCCCGCGTGTTCTGTGTTCCAGGGCGGCGCATTAAACTTCATCCGGACGATTACTATGCGTTGGGCGCCAACCGGGGCGGAATCGATGAGCGCTGGTTCTCCTCCACTACGCCCGCCGATAATGGGCCGTTGACCAGTAAAAATGAAGGGTTGAGTCATATCGTAGTTGAAGAAGGCGGACGGCGGGATTTGGTGCTGCTGCGGGAGGCAGTGGAGGAGCTGCAAGGCCAGTTGATTGGCCAAAAACTATGGGATGCCTATCACGCCTGGCCCATGTATTCGAAGTTTTTCGATAACAAAGCGGCGCTGCCCTTTCACATTCACCACGATGATGCTCATGCCGCGCGGGTGAGCGCCTTGGGCAAACCGGAAGCCTATTACTTTGCCCCCCAAGTGAACAATTATGGCGGGGATTTCCCTTATACCTTCTTTGGCCTGCAGCCGGGAGTGACGAAAGCACAAGTTCGCGAGGCCCTGCGCGCGTTCACGACCGGCGACAACCGTCTCACTGACTTTTCCGTTGCCTATGCGCTTACGCCGGGAACCGGATGGAATGTCCCTCCTGGGGTATTGCATGCGCCCGGGAGTCTCTGCACTTATGAGCCGCAGAAGGCTTCCGATGTGTTTGCCATGTATGAGTCAGTCTCCCACCATCAGGTCCTTCCCGAAGAATTGCTCTGGAAAGATACTCCTAAAGAGGAAGTCGGCAATTTTGATTATCTGGTGGAAGTGATCGACTGGGAACAGAATATCGATCCAAGATTCAAAGAGAAACATTTCATGGACCCGGTGCCTGTTCGCGATCTCGGCGAGATGCGGGTGGAAGGGTACGAAGAGCATTGGATCTGTTACCTCTCCCGGGATTTCAGCGCCAAACGGCTTACGGTCTATCCCGGTCGTAGCGTCACGATCAAGGATGGGGGCGCCTATGGAATGTATATGCTCCAGGGACATGGGGCCATGGGTGTTTGGAATATCGAAACCCCGTCTTTGATCCGCTACGGACAGTTGACGACCGATGAATTTTTTGTCTCGGAAGCTGCGGCAAAGGAAGGCGTGACGATTGCCAATCCGAGCCAAAATGATCCCATCGTAATGTTGAAGCACTTTGGCCCTGGCGCTGATGACAGACTGCCGATCGATGTCAATCGATCTTCATCATGACATATTATTGTCAGCTACCGCGAAGCGGTTGGAGAACTTAGGCTAGGGTTCGCGACGTTTTGTGTCGCGCACCCTGGGTTTCCTATGGTTTTATCCTCGGGTGGCACCCGGGCGGGTGCGGGAGATCACCCCTCCCCTTCCTGCCCTCTTTTGGAGTGCGCCAGATTTCAGATTTAATCTACTTGGGGCAAGAGCACACCAATCGCGCTCTTGCCCCAAGCCAGTATCTATTACCGCTTCGCGGTAAAAATGTTGAAACCCCGAGGCCAGACGCAGTCCAGAGGTGGGTTTAGAGTCGGGAAGGCTTTTCAAAAAAAAGGGACCCACCCGTCCATCCGCGGCGGTGGATGTCCACCCCCCGTTGGGGGGATTTTTAGGGGATTGCGGGCATATTCTCCTGCCCGGCAATGAAAGGACAAACCATGCGCGAACAGTTCAACAATTTTCCAAAACTTCATAATGCCACCTGGCCGGGAGTGGTCGGCAAAGGGGATGGAGTCGAGCCCTGTCTCTCCTTGGAAACCATGCTGGACCTAACGGCGGCGGCAGAAGTGGAGGGGGTCAAATTCGACGGGGTGGATCTGTTTTTATTCGATCCGCACTGCAACATCGATTCCACCGACGAGGATCTGAAGCGTCTGGCGAGCTCCGTCCAATCCCGAAATTTGGAAATTGGTTCGGTGGTAGCCCCAGTCTGGCAACCGACCGGCGGCGGATCGGCCATGGGGAATGAAGAAGAGCGGAAACGATTTTTGGTCCAAGTGTCCAAGGCTTGCCGAATTGCCCGGCGGTTGCGGGAGTTGGGGATCCGGCCGCATGGCGTAGTCCGCATTGATTCTTCTGTCGGTCCGGCTGCCTGGGCTCTGGACCCGGAGGGCAACCAGAAACGAATAGCCCAAACGTTCCGCGAAGCGTGCGGCATCGCCCGTGATTACGGAGAACGGCTCGCCGCGGAGGGTGAGATTTGCTGGGGCGGGATGCATAGCTGGAAGAGGATGGTGCAGTTGCTGGAAATGGTTGATCGGGCCGATACCCTTGGATTCCAGGCCGACATGGCGCATACCCTTTTATATTTGCTCGGGACCAATGCGCCGGAAGACGCGTTGGTCCCGGAAGATATCGATTGGAAAAGCGCGGAATTCTACCAAGCCTATCGGAAACTCTGCGGAGCGCTTCGCCCCTGGACGATCGATTTGCATATCGCCCAAAACGATGCCACCGTCAAAGGATCCGGATCCCATGACAAAACGGGCCGCCATTGCCTGCCAGACGATCCCAATGGCAAGCTGGATATCACGCGCTGCGCCGGATATTGGCTGCGCGGGGATGATAAGGTTCTGACAAAACGAATCCGGCACCTCTGCTGGGACGGCTGTATGTTCCCCAATGAAACCATGATGAAACCCGAGACCTGGAACGGGATTCTACGGGCCATGCTGCGGGTGCGGGAGGCCTATGGCTGGCGGGAGGGGTAACATTGGCTGTACTCACTGGGAAATCCTTGTAAGATTTTGATAGGAGGTATTTGTTATTTCGGGATCGGTATCGGCATCGAATCAGCATCAAGTTTCTAGCAGAAACAAGCAGAGCCCTCTTGTCGATGCCGATACCGACCCCGAACATAGCTGGAAGAATAAATTCGTTTTCTTCATCTTGTTGTCACGGCCACGCCGTCGTGGGCGGCTCCTCAGTGTTTTGAAAGAGCCGGAACATATTTTAATTTTACAGCGCGAAGCGCCAGCAAGCGATCACCGCGTGCGGCCCTTGCGTGAGCTCCCTTTCTTTCCATTCAGATGAATGGGAGTCAGCCATTAATCACCAGAAAGGATAAAAAGATGCCCAAACTGAATATCGGTCTGATTGGGTGTGGTTTTATGGGAAGGGCCCACACCAATGCCCATAAACGCGTCAAAGACTTCTTCCCTGAATTGGCGTTTCAGCCATGTTTAAAAGCGGTATGCGACCACAATGAAACCACTGCCAGGAATTTTGCCAATCAATGGGGATATGAGTCTTTTGAAACCGACTGGCGCCGGCTGGTGGAACGAGCTGACATTGATGCCGTGGAGATTTGCGTTCCCAACCATCTGCACAAGGAAATCGCACTGGCAGCTGCCGAAAACGGCAAAATGATTCTGTGTGAAAAACCGCTGGCCCTGAATGCCGTTGAAGGGGAAGAGATGGTGGCGGCGGTGGAAAAGGCAAAGGTCCCCAACCTGGTGTCGTATAATTATCGGCGGATCCCCGCGGTTTCCCTGGCCAAAGCCCTCGTTGAAGAAGGCAGACTAGGGCCGCAAATTTATCATTACCGCGCCAATTTCCTGCAAGACTGGACTATTTCTCCCGACGTGCCCCAGGGAGGGGATGGCACCTGGCGGCTGGACGTGCACTCAGCCGGTTCAGGGGTGACGGGAGATTTGTTGGCTCATTGCATCGATACTGCGCTCTGGTTGAACGGTTCCATCAGCCGCGTCAGCGCCATGACGGAGACTTTTGTAAAAGAACGCAAACATGCCGAGAGCGGCACGCTCCAGCCAGTTGGGATCGACGATGCTTGCGCCTTCCTGTGCCGTTTCCAAAATGGCTCTTTGGGAATATTTGAAGCGACCCGTTATGCCCGTGGGCACAAGGCCCTCTACACGCTCGAGATGAATGGCCGGGATGCTTCTCTCCGCTGGGACCTGCACGACTTGCATCGGCTGGAATATTTCGATCACCGCGACGAAGGAAAACTGCGAGGTTGGCGCTCCATCCATGTGACGGATCATGGCGGCTCGCACCCCTACATGGATCGCTGGTGGGTGCCGGGTTTGCAAATTGGCTATGAACATTCCTTTGTGCATCAACTCGCGGACTTTCTGGCAGCACTTGAAAAAGGGGTGGCCTGTTCTCCGACTTTCCGCGACGCATTGGAAACCCAGAAGGTCTGTGATGCCGTGTTGAAGAGTGCCAGGGAAGGAAGCTGGGTTGAAATTCAAAACAGCTAATACCCTACCCTCGCTGAAAATCTTTGTATATGGAAACCATAAGGTAGGGCGTTTCGCCGAAACCGCCATCTGCGTTGGCATCGACGGACGGTTCGGCGGTGATGGCGGTCACGCGCCGTCCCTGTCTCATAATGTGGATTGTCATCCCCTCACTATGACAATTCTTCGTTACAGGTTTTTGTTGCAGCTAGAATGATTGGATGAATGACTCCAAATTTTGCGCAGGGAGATAAACATGCAATACGGAATTAATCTGCTCCTTTGGGCTGACACATTAAATGACGAGTTGTTGCCCCTGCTAGATGAGATCAAATCCATCGGTTATGATGCGGTAGAGCTCCCCCTGTTTGAGCTGGATCAGCCTAAATATGCGGCTTGGGGGAAGCACTTAGACAACGCCGGACTCGCCCGCACCGCCGTGACCGTCCGCGGCGCTGCCGATAATCCAATCAGTCCGGATCCTTCGGTTCGAGCGCTGGGAATAGAAAATAACAAACGGGCTTTGGAATGCGCCCAGGCCGCGGGCTGCAGCTCGCTGGTCGGCCCCTTTCATTCCGCCCTGGGTGTCTTCAGCGGAGCCGGCCCTTCCGCCAGCGAATGGAAATGGGGAGTGGAGGGGACGCGAAAAGTGTCCGAATATGCCGAAATCTGCCAGGTGACGCTGGCCCTGGAACCTCTGAACCGGTTCGAGTGCTATTTCCTGAACACGGCGGCCGATCTGGCAAGGTTTTGCCGAGCGGTGGATCATCCCCGTTGCCGCGCCATGTTGGATTCATTCCATTCCCACATCGAGGAAAAGAATCCCGCGGAAGCGATCCGCTCTCTGCGCGGTTATCTGCAACATGTGCATATCTCTGAAAATGACCGCAGCACGCCCGGCTCGGGAAATGTCCGCTGGGACGAAACCTTTGATGCCCTGGCCGCGATAGGCTATGATCGATTGTTGGTTATCGAAGCTTTTGGGTTGTTGCTGGAAAAGCTGGTCCCCACGGTCCGCATCTGGCGGCGAATGTACGACACGGAGCGGCAACTGGTCACGGATGGATTGCGCTTCATGAAAGAGCAGGTTGAATTGCGCTCCTTCCCTGCATAAAGGGCATCCGGCTCACAAATACAGCCGCTTCTGGAATAAAAATGGGTGGATGGAGACGCCGTGCCCTCACGGCGCTCTTCGAAAGCTGAGCATTCCAAGAGCGGGTTGAAAATCCACCAACCTGTGGAATGGGAACCTTCCCCCTCCATGAGAAGCTATATTCAAAGGAGTTTTTCATGCCGCTCTGCGGCGCCACGCTGTATGAAAATAGTTTGATGGAGGGGCGAGCGCGTGACCGCCGTCACCCCGCGAGCCCGAAGGCGATGCCAGTTGGGCATAGGGGCGTCGGGGGGCTTCCGCCCTCCAACCTGAGATTTTCAAAGGAGCTGCCACTGCCAGTCCGGCAAGCTCAACGAAACAACGATAATCGGCGTCGCGGACTTTCCACCCTGAAACTCGTCACTTGTCACATACCGCTGATTTTCATTGGGAGCTTTTATGCAACGAAGAATGTTTGTTCGTGCTGGTTTATCATCGTTAATTTTTGCAGGATATGGCGGCACCCAAGTATTGACGGCAAGTTCCCGAGGTGGTGCTCCGCAGCTCCAGCTCAGCCAGAATCGGCGGTTTCTGGTGGATGCCCAAGGCAAACCTTTCTTTATCATGGGGGATACGCCATGGTTCCTGCAAAAGCTCAAGATCGAAGATGTGCGCTATGTGATGGATGACCGGCGCGACAAAGGATTCAATACGCTTTTTCTCGAGCTGCTGGATGACAGCAAGATTCCTTCGATCGACGCTCATGGGAACGCGGCATTTGAGACCGATACCGACATTACCCGTCCGAACGAAGCCTACTGGAAATATGCCGAGCAGGTCATGCAGGAGGCGGAAAAGCGTGGATTTTTCCTCATTGTGTCGAATCTTTGGTATGGATATGGCGAAGGGCGTTGGATCCATCACGTCAGGCCGGATAACGCCAGAATCTATGGAGCCTTCCTAGGCAAGCGGTTTGCCCGGTTCAAGAATTGGATGTGGATGCATGCCGGCGACCGGAATCCGGACGTGAATCTCGCGGAGTGCACGCGAACCCTGGCTCGGGAAATCAGCGCGGCTGCGCCGTACCAGCTGCATACGGTTCATAACCACCCTGAATTTGCAAGCGCTGCTTTTTATCACCAGGATTCCTGGCTGAGCGTCGATTTGGGATACACCTATGGCGCATCCTATCTTCACATCCTGCCCGAGTATCAGCGCACAAACCCGGTGCTGCCGGTGATCTTAGGGGAGACAGGTTATGAGGATGAGCCCAACGATATCGAGCGTCTTCCAGACGCTAAAAAAGGGGACCTCTGGAATCCTTACCGCATCCGCCGCAATGCCTGGTGGGCGGTGCTGTCGGGCGCTTGTGGTTATTGCGCCGGTTCGCGGCTTTGGCGCTGGGAGGAAAACTGGCGCACAACCTTGCAGGTCCGCTCCAGCCGGGAAGCTCCTAATATCTTAAAACTGCTGAAAACTTTTGAATGGTGGAATCTGATTCCTGATTTGAAACATCAATTTGTGACGGATGGGCATGGCCAATGGAAAGAAGCGGATTACATTACGGCTGCCTTGGCGGAAGATGGCAGTTGCGGATTAGTCTACCTGCCTGGCCCGCAAACCATCAAAATCGACCTTGGCAAGTTTTCAAAGCCAGTTCAAGCCTTCTGGTTCGACCCGACCAATGCGGTTCTTAAAAAGGCCGACAGTCAAAAATCGGATAACAAGATCGGAGTGTTTACGGCGCCGGGGCTGAATGCCGCGCGGGAGCCGGATTGGGTGCTGCTTTTCAGGATGGCCTGAAGAGCATTGCCTGAGAGGTTTTCTCCATTCGTTCTTGCCCGTGCGGCTGTCACAACAAGAGGATGAAAATGACCAAGCGGGAGGGCGAGCCTGCCGCCAAGGCGGACTTCGTCTGGCGAGCCCCTTGGCCAACTTGCTCAAAGACTGGCTCGGCGGGAGCCTCGCGCTCCCCGCGATAATTTCCAATTCGGCCTATTGAGGCGATTTTTTGAGATGTTCTCTTTGTGACATTTCGGCGCTGCGGGGGATGAAAATAGTTAACCAAGATTGTAGGGCGTTTGTGCCAAACGCCTCTTAGCGGCAGAGCCACCGGGCGGCGTTTTATAAAAACGCCCTACATCAGAGATTTTCTAGGGAGGTAAAATGAAGCACTGGAACTGCAAGCGGAAACTGATTTTGGTCCTTTCTTTCATGGTGTTATTTTTTTTGGGGAGTTGCCGCCGAGCCCCTCTTCCCGAATCTGGATCTGCGCCGCCAAAACAAGATAAGCCGCAAACCATGAAGTATGGGGTTTATGTGGAATCGGGGCCGATGGATTCCGTGCTGTTGAAGGACTATGCCCCTCAGTCTTCGCTCGTGGTGCCGGAGACCAAGGTGGAGAAGTCCAAATTTCCGGTCATCGATATACATACCCATCCCTCGATGAACAACATTAAATCGGCGGACGACGTCAAAGCATGGTTGCGCACCATGGACGAAGTGGGCATCGCCACTTCGGTGGTGTTCATCGAAGCCGTGGGGGAAGCGTTTGATCGAGAAGCGGCGCTATTTAAACCCTATCCTGATCGATTCATCCTCTTTTGTTCGCTGGATTCCACAAACATCGAATCGCAGGATTACCCTCAGCGGGCCGCGGCTGAACTCGAACGCTGCTACCGGATGGGTGCGCGAGGCGTGGGAGAGCTCTCCGACAAAGGGTGGGGGATGCAAACCGGCATGGGGGCGCTCAAAACCGGTGAGAAAGCTGAGGGCCCGCTGCCGCGCGACAAGCGCTTGCACCCCGACGACCCTCGGCTGGATCTGTTTTGGGAAAAGTGCGCCGAACTCAACTTGCCGGTGAACCTGCACATTGCCGACCACCCCTCCTGCTGGCAGCCGCTAGGGCCGAATCAGGAGCGGACCGCTGATTTTCAGCACTTCAACCTTTATGGCAAGGATGTCCCTTCCTATCAAGAACTGCTTGTCATGCGGGACCGCATGCTGGCCAAGCACCCACACACCAAATTCATCTTATGCCACCTCAGCAACCAAGGGAACGATCTTGCCTCGCTCTCGAAGGTGATGGACCGCTATCCCAATTTGTACCTCGATATTTCGGCCCGTGATTATGAAATCGGCCGTGAACCCCGGACCGCCTCGAAGTTTCTATCTCGCTACCGGGACCGCGTGCTTTTTGGCACCGACATGGGGAATGCCAAGGAAATGTACCAAGGCTGGTGGCGGCTGCTGGAGACCGCGGATGAATTCCTGCCAGGCCGCGTCTGGTGGCGCCTCTACGGACTGGAACTACCACCTCCTGTTTTGAAAGCGCTGTATCGAGATAACGCAAAGCGGATTTTGAACTGGAAACAGCTCTTATGAAAGCGAAAGAGAAAAGCTCAGGGCCTGAGTAGTCACGACTAATCAATTGCCTGGCGGTTCTCTGCGGTGGCGCGGCCCTTGGTGGATGTGCCGGGTAGACTTGACGATCATCGAGATGCTAGCGATCAAGATCCAGATCAAGAACGGGAAAGTCGCCCCAACCGATGGACCCCAACCAGATGCTGTATAGAAACCTTTCGGATCAGTGCCAAAGTACATGGAGGGAACAAACGCAAAATTGAGCAAGGCCGTGACGATGGCCACCCAGCCTGTCCACTTGGGCAATACACCGGTGGCTATCGTCAAATAACCCGCCAAGACCAATAGAGAGCCAATTAAGATCAGCCCAACGGAACCAAACATCAAAATAGTCGCCTCGGTTAGTGCCCTGATGGCTGTGAGGTTGGGATTGCCTCCCATAGTATCCAATCCCACTCCACCCGTGATTGCGTCGCTGACGAGGGTGATTGCGCTATATACCAGACCGATTCCAAAAAACAATGTGGCCGCCCACTCATGTTCACGGCTCTTTTGAATAATCATCTGGCGAAACCCCGCCAGGAATACCATCAAAAAGACGAAGATGAACATATCGAGCAGCGTTCGGTGAAGATAAAACACGTTAGTCTTGGCTACATACTCGCTGAAAGCCGCGATGTCCCAAAATGAAGGAGGCGCGCCGCCAATCATCCAAAGCGGGAATTCGATCAGGGTCAACACACATGCCGCCACGCCAAGCGCGCCAGCCCAACGAAGCACTTTTAAATCGTTCATCATCGTAATCCTTTTTTTGCAGCCTGATGTTCCAGCACAGGCGCTGAACTCGGCGAGGCCGCCTGGAGTTGGGTGGTTGGAAGCTTTTCAGCCTTGCTTTTTTCTATGAATGCGTTGGCCGCCAAAGCAATGAACTGTGCGTGTCCCCGCCAAGCCCTCGCCCGCGTGGGCCATTCCTTTGGGAATAAAATATTCTTGTCCCACGATAATAGGGATTCGTTGCGGGCCAATGATCAGGGTGTATTGCCCTTGCAGCACGGCCAGGTATTCATCGAATTCATGCGTGTGTTCTTGCGATACACGATCCGTCAAGCATCTCCAGAAAGTGACTTGGCTCCCATCCGCGCCATCGAAGACATAACCTTCAATTTCTTTGGTGTATTGGGAGGCGCTTGGGATTTTATTGAGGGGATGCTTCATGAAATCAGGGAAATCATTCATGCCTCTTCCTTTCTCGCGTTTTTTTCTCGTATCTATCGAGTCAGCAGGAAAAGTCCTTTTGACGAGTGTGAACAATATTCCAGGGAGCTATTCATGCCGGCATGAATAGCTCAACAAGACAATGAAAATTTATTCCCCCTTCGAAGGGGGACGGCGTCCGTCAGCTGACGGACGCTAGGGGGATGTCTTGTCGGCATGTCTGACATCCCCCGGCGCCCGTAAGCGGACGCCACCCCCTTTAAAGGGGGATTTTCTAGGGAGGGCCTTGACTCCTCTTTGCTGAGATCCATTCGATTTGCCGCCGCCCTCCGCGGCTACGGCAAGACTGTCACTTTTCCTCGGCCGCCACGCGGAAAATCAGCAGGCCTTCCTCGCACAGGCCAGTTTCGTTGGCGGCGCCGTGCAGGTTGAGATGCAAGTCCTGGTAAAAGCTGCCGCCCTTGGCGCGGCGCAGCGGGCCCGCGCCGTGGTCGGCCGCCTCCTCTCGGGACGGGCCTTGGGGATCCACCTGGCCGACGCGGATATTATCCTTTTTATAATCGCTCACCAATTCCCAGGCGGATTTCACCATATCGTATAGGCCCCAGGCATTGGAGTTGTGCTTTTTGACCGGCTCGCACTTGCCTTGAGTGTCGCCCACATAACTTCGCTGTTGAGCGTATTTCTCCCCGAAACAGGGACTGGAAGTGCCCACGCGCGCGGCCCACTCCCATTCGGCGTCGGTGAGCAGGCGCACCTTTCGGCCGTTCTTTTCCGAGAGCTTCCGGCAGAAGAGCTGGATATCCGCCCAAAAGGCATTTTCCACTGCAAAATCGGGCAGGGAATCGGATTTGGCGTGGCGGAAGCGTTCGTCGAATTCCACCGGTTTCAGCTGGCTCGGATTCTTTCCCGTAACTGCCTCAAACATGGCCTGGGTCACGGGGATTTCCGCGATATAGAGCGGTTTGGTCAAGGTGACTTCATGGGGGAATTCGTCCTGCCAGCGGGGGTGCTCGTAAAAGGGTGAGCCGCAGAGAAATTTTCCGGCGGGAATTTTTACGCATTTTAAGGTCAGTTCGTCCGTGACCTTAAGTTCCAGCGTCTCTTTCGGCAAAGTGAAGGGCCGGTCCGGCGCCGTCATCCGGGCAGGGTAGGCAACTGTGGCGGTTTCAATGGCGGAAGGCGCTATCCATTTTTTCCCGTCTTTTTCAAAATACGTTCCCATAACGGAGAGCATGCGGCTGGGATAGTCTAGGTCCTGGTGCCAATGGTTAATCACGGGGGAGTCAACCAGGTAATATTTGCAGCGCTCGTCCAGTTTTTCCTGGAAGGTGACAGCCTGCTTGAGGTCCAAGCCCATTTCCGGATAATATTTATCCACAACACTGTCCCAGGCTGCCTTTACCGAGGGTGTTCCGTCCATGCCGTAGATCACTATGCCATGGCCGGTTCGCTCCGGCTTGGCAAACAGCGATTTGATGCACTGGGCCGGGCCCTTCACGGTTATCGTGGCCCCCGCCTGCGCCGCCGGGGGACGGATGGCGTCTGCCGGTCGACCCTTACGCACGGAGACAATATATTTCTGCACGCTGAGCGTGCAGCGCTGGCTGCTGAAACCCGTCAGCTCCATGGCCACTCCGGCCGACAGGGGATTGCCGTCCTTCCAAGACAATATAACGACTCCGTCCACGGAAAGGGTCAGCTGTCCGTCATCCTGTTCGGCAGCCAGGCTATAGGTTTTCCCGGCCTGCAGACTGAACATGGCCGCCGGCGCCGAAGCCACGGGCTTTTCGTCCCGTGTAAGCGAGCAGCCGGCGGAACTCAGCCGGAACAGGTATCCCAGCCGGATATTCGTTCCCACCGAAACGTCGCCATTCAGGTGCAGGTTCAAAACGGGATTATTGGAGTCGGCGCAGCCGGTAACGGCCACGGCGGCTTCCATCCGCGCACCGCGGGGGAAACGGGGGCTGTAAAGGAAAGCCTCCGGCCCGCCGTGCTTGCCGGGAGTGATGGTCATTTTCCCGTCCGCGATCTTGGCCTGGCCCACGCTGATCCACCAGTCGTTATCGGCGGTTTTGGGGTTGGCCAGGTCCGCGGTGTAGGCTGGCGTCCATTCCGGAACCGGGGTGGCCGCCCGGGCGGGAATAATCAATGCGGTAAAAAACACAACAGCGAGGAAGAAAGAGGAACAGGGGCGATGGGGTTTTTTCAGCACAATGTTTGATCCTTTAAGTTTGTTGGTGTCTGTCTTTAAAATTTAGTGACTACTCAGATCCCAGGGTGAATGGTAGCCACGGTGAGCGTTTTCCAGCGAGCCGTGGGTTTTGAGCTATGATGCCAACCTCCACGCCTCGCAAAATGCGCCTGAGCGTGGCCACCACACAGGGGGGGCTTAGTGGTCACAAAATTCAAATATTTCTTACTGGACTTGAGGCCGGTGTGTTGCCGCAACAACGCGTAATTTCATGGTCCAGGATAAATGGGATGAGGTGTTCTCCTTGCTCAGGATAGATGAGATACCATTGCCCCGGAATCTTGGGAATAGAATATACATCGGACGCACGCCTTCAGCCAGAAGAGATATAGCCATCCATGCCGGTGAGATCAAAAGGGCATTGATCCAAACAACGCTTCATTAAAATATTTAAATATTTAAGACAGGAACCATAATGGTTTCAGTTGTAGTTGCACTGCGAAGGTCAACCGGGAATGATTGAAATATTGTGGCACCGCAGGGAAACCAGACGATCGACAAAGAAAACAAACCTCAAGCTTAATCCCGGAAGCCTCCGCCTACTCGACAGCGGCACCAGTTGGGCGCTTAACCAGTGGCAAGTGTTCCTTCAGTTTACCGAAGTACGCTTTGGAATTCTCATTCATTGTGTCATCGCTAATGCTCAGGAGCCCAGTAAGACTTGCCATTGGCCCGGGTTACAGAATCACCTACAGCAGGTTGTTGGGCAGCATCGCTTTCCTTGCTTGACGTTAGCGTTGTAGCAAGTAACTTCCTAAGTACCTCCCAATCCACACCGAACTTCTTCACAAATTGGTAAACGCCCTTCTTGACCCTTTTAACCTTTTTCTGCTCAGTCCACCTCTTAAGGATTTGCGAACTGAGAACCACTTCTGACGGTGTGTCCCCCATCCCCGCGTGCTCTCTAAGTTCCTTGGGCGTTATGTACCCACGGTGGTAGTCCCATTGTAATTTGCTCACGAACTCCAGCAGATTCTCCTCCTCGGCTGCAGACAATTGTTTGGAGTCCTTGCCTTCACCGAGCAAAATACTCACCCAGCGTCTCAAAACGATCTGATCCTTCTTTTGATAGTAGAATATCGGTCCGTTTAGATCGGCAAGGACTTCGGCAAATGTATTCGATGATTCACCGTCAACATATTGGCGAATACTGGAAACGGTGTGGCCGCGCCATAAGACCAATGCGTTTGCGATCAGAGCCTTATGTTCGTCGTGATACATTTCCTTGAGACGCTCAAAAACCCGAAGTTGCTGTCGGTCTTGAGCGCCCGCATATAGGTAGAGGCGCCATCGGTCATATCTGCCCCCCCCTTCTAGGACAACTTCTGGCGGTTTCTTGCCATTGCGCAAAGACTCCGCAAAGATCAAATTTTTTCCTCGACCAAGTTCATCAACGAATCCAGCGAGGCGAAGTGCTTCCATTAACACCCTATTGATAGTTTTATGGCTTCGAGAGAACCACTTGTTCGCGAAATACTGCGACTCCCGAAGACACAGGTTACTTATGCACAGTTTGTCAGGAAACAGTTCCAAAATCACATCACCGTTACTATCGAAGTACGCTGCATGAGCAACAGCGTTGGCGAAACCCTCTTTCAGAGCCCTCAATGGGTAAGGCTCAGACGCAAGCCCGAGTTTCTCTTGGGTCCATGTCTGTACCTCGGCAAGGAACCTTGGACGGAGAAGAGTATAAAGCCCTGAGTATGAGTCGTTCGTGACGGGTGTTCCTTCTCGATTATACTTAACTACTCGATACCTGATATCACCGAAAAGAATGCGTTCAGTAAATGTGTTGTTGATTCCTATGCGCTTCAGCGCATCAGCGGGTGTCAGTTCACCAATTGACTCTAGAGTCGTACCGCATCTTCTTTCCGCTACTGCTTTCGCAAAGTCACTGGCCGTATGCGGGTCGTACTCACTTGAGTATGCTTGTGCGGAAAGATCGGTAAGGCCTGGCAGCGCGACTGTTAGCTGCATTATCTCTGCTGGTGTCATTAACTCAATAGTCGTTCCTGCTGCTTTGTAGGCAGAATTGTTCCAATAGACGACACTCCCGGGGTTTGTGTACTTTATTAAGAGGAACCATTTGCCGTCAGTGTTATGACAGGTTATACCTAGACATGTAATCTGTGGGTCGAGATGCTTATTGATGTGTTGCGAGACGATCTCCTCAGTCTGCTTCGCCCATGACTCATCATGACCAGCAAGCGTACCGTTGTCCAGGATACCAATGCACATCCATTGATGTACAGCTGGAAGACGGTTAGAAAAGGCGCTAATCTTCTTTCCATGCCCTTGATCCCATGATCGCTTAAGTTCGACATTAGATGCGTCGATCTCAGTCAATCGACCACTCCGAATTCGTTCGAGAAGATCTTCCTGCGCAAGTATCATAGAAATGTCCTCTTTGATTGCCTATCTATGTGGTTTGTGGATGAAATCCGTATAATTCCGTTGGCGTGGATCCGACCAAATGACAAGCGGACAAATACGGATTGCCTACATTAAAACCGACAATAAACGATCATTACGAATTCAATCCGCTGAAGTGGATAATAACTCCACAGACGGATTCGCCGAACACCCATTGGCAAGTGAAACCTCTCTTTTTTTCAAAAAAAAGGCAAAAAAATACATCTCATTTTCTGATATAAGCTCGTCTATGTTGATGATGCTGGAAGATAGGTTTTATCAATGTGCTAAAAATGTCAATGATTACTTGGCATGAATAAACCTGTGGTATGAAAACTTCTTCGCACCGGTAGGCTTTTGAAGCAGGTGCACACATAGCTCAGGCTCAATCGCAGGCTGGAGTGGACCAGAGCGACTTAGCTTTTCTGGCTAGAAAATTCACTCAATTCCAGTATTGGGCCTGCGCCAGTTGTCTAAAACCCTCTGTGCCAATATAGTTGAGACATCTGCCCCCGGTTAAATTAGAGTAGAGGGCAGAAAGAACAAACCATGAAAAGTCTCAGTTTTTCCACCCAAAAGAAATTGTCCGTGGTCCTGGCGCCGAAGGGGAGCGAGAGCGAGCGAAGCGAGCCCGAGCGGACCGTAGGCACCAGGACCACAGCGGCCATAATTCCGGCAGGTTCTTCACTTTCACCGATTCCGTCCAATCCGGAGGTCGTAGCCAAACCCACCCGACGACGTTTCACGGTGGACTACAAATTAAAGCTTTTGGAGCAAGCCGACGCCTGCTCGCAACCGAATCAACTCGGAGCCTTGTTGCGCCGTGAGGGTCTGTATCATTCCAACCTGATCTTGTGGCGGCGACAACGCCAACAAGGGATTCTTCAAGCCCTGACTCCCAAAACCCGAGGCCGTAAGCCCAACCCGAAGAGTCTGCTCATTCAGGAGAACGAGCAACTACGGCGCCAAAACCAACGACTCAGTCGGCGGCTCCAACAGGCTGAGATTATTATCGAGTTCCAAAAAAAACTGTCGGAAGCCCTAGGGATTCCCCTGAAGGGAGAGAGCAACGAATGAACACCACGCTCACCCTTTCCGAAAAAGTCGGCAAAGTGGCCGCCTGTCAATCCTTGGGAGTGGCCCGGGCCTCCCTGTACCGGTTTGTTCAGCCGACCCGTCCCTTCGTCTCCCAACCACCACGACCTTCTCCACCCCGCACCTTGAGCGGGCCGGAACGAGAGACGGTCTTGGCCCAACTCAACTCGGAGCGGTTTGTCGATCAGCCTCCGGCTCAAGTTTATGCCTCCCTGCTCGATGAGGGGCGCTACCTCTGCTCGGTCCGGACCATGTACCGTATTTTGGAGGAACAAGACCAAGTCCGGGAACGCCGTAACCAATTGCGTCACCCGGTCTATCAAAAGCCAGAATTACTGGCCACGGCTCCTAATCAGGTCTGGTCTTGGGACATTACCAAGTTGCTGGGTCCGGTCAAGTGGACCTACTTCTATCTCTACGTCCTCTTGGACATCTTCAGTCGTTATGTCGTCGGCTGGATGGTCGCTCCTCGCGAAAGTGCCACCTTGGCGGAAAAGCTGATTCGGGAATCCTGTGGCAAGCAATCCATTCTGCCCGGAAAATTAACCGTTCACGCCGACCGCGGACCGTCGATGATCTCTCAATCCGTGGCCCTGTTACTGGCGGATCTGGGAGTCACCAAAACCCACAGCCGGCCGCATACTTCTAATGACAATCCCTTTTCCGAGTCGCACTTTAAAACCCTCAAGTACCGCCCGGAGTTCCCGGATCGCTTTGGCTCGATCCAAGATTGCCGCAGTTTCTGTCAGCAGTTTTTTTCTTGGTATAACACCCAACATCATCATTCGGCCCTCGGCTGGCTTTCTCCCCAGGTGGTCCATCTGAGTCAGGCCGCTGAAGTTTTGAAAGCTCGTCAGCAGGTCCTGAATGAGGCTTTTCAAACTAAGCCCGAACGCTTTGTTCGCAAGCCTCCACAACCGGCTAAACTTCCAGAAGCAGTTTGGATTAATCCTCCCAAACCCAAAGGGGAGAGTGAGTGATCGCTACACTAAATTCGTACGACAGCTGTCTCAAAATCATTGACATCTTCCGAAAGTCGTAACTTCTCATTACCCCCAGTGCGGCAGCCACGTTGAGTCCGCTTAAGGCGGAAAACGTGAAGGTTGGCATCAAAGCTCAAAGCCCACGGCTTCCGTCAGCTGACGGACTCACCGTGGCTACCAGTTATCCTGGGATCTGAGCAGTTACTAAAAGTCAAAAAATCAGTGTGGCACCTTTCGCTCCCAATTTTTTGACACCCCTTGCAAGGCCCCTTGGCTGGCGTCCTGCCCAAAGAATCTTCAGCAAGAGCGAATCCGCCGTCCGTGGCGGATTCGCTCTTGCTGGGTGAAAAAATGAATAAGGTTCCAGGGGTTCGGACAATGGCATCATGCCATTGTCCGAACCCCTGGCTAATTTCTTGCGACCCCTGCCGGGGTCTTTTGGCGGAAGCGTGGTCATCGTGACCACGCGCTTTTTGCCTTTACTCCTCCGTGTCAAAATTCTGTGGGTAAAACTCAGGTCTAAGGAGGAGAGTATAGTTGTACCCGTAATTTATTTGCGAGCGCTAACGTCAAATACTAAACTGAATCCGAATTCCATGATTCGATGCAACTTTGGAATGAAATCTGTCACTACCTAATAATCCAGCTGCCCTGGGCAGCCGATGGATGAGAGAAGGCATGATTCAAATGGCAACCTGATTTCAGCCCCCAAGTTTTGGCTTCCGCGCGGTTCCCGCGGTTAAATGACTAGGTTATGCAACCGGTTCAGATCAGGGGCGAACTTGTGGGCATTCCATGCCAAGGAGACAAGAGATGAGACACGCGTTCTATTCATGGTTTTTATTCTTTGTGTTTTTGGCTCAATTTTCTTTCGGCCAAGAGCGGGAGATTGTGGCGGGAAGTGAAAGCGATTTCATGTTGGTCCGGCATTACACGGTACACGGAACCAACCGGGAAATTGGAAAGAGAATCGCCCAAATCGCCAAGAGTCTGAAAATCGAAATCCAGCCCAGTGCCAATCCCCTTCGCAACCAACTGCAGCGCCGTTACATTCAACAGAATTATCCTATCCACTATGAGCGCATGCTGGGCTTTGCGGAAGAGTATGGTATCGATATCGCCGATTCCAGCCGCGATTTGTCCTCCATCCTTTATCAGCCTGGCCGGGCCGGCTGTTCCATGGTCTTTTATCCTCAGGATCGGACCGCCCTTCGACACAACCTTTTCAGCCGGAATATGGATTTCCCCGTGGATAACAGCTCAATCCATCGGCGTAAAGAGTTGCACATCTGCGCACGGCCTGTTCTTTTCGAAGTCTATCCGGATTCGGGATATGCTTCACTTTATCTTTGCGCCTTGGATCTATTAGGAGGTGTCATCGATGGAATGAACTCGCAGGGGTTGGTGGTGGCTCTCGCGGGAGAGGCCGATGGCGCCAAGGGATTTCAGGCCGAGCCTTCGGCCGAGGTGGGGCTGAACGAGTTCTTGATCCTGCGGTTTCTTTTGGATCGATGCAAAAATGTGGCGGAAGCCGAGGAGAGCCTGTTGTGGCTGAAGCAGTATTATTCATTTGGTCCGCTCCATTATTTGATCGCGGACCGCGAAGGCAAATCCATCGTCTTTGAATTTTCGCGGCACCGCAATCAATCCCGAATCGTGGAAGGAAAGGGAATCCAGTGCCTTACCAATCATTTGGTTTCCGATCCGGATACCTCCAATGTTTCCCAAGAGAGCGTCAAACGATTGGGGCGTTTGGAGGCGATGACGAAAGCCAAAGATAAGTTCACCATGGGAGAGATTATTGCAATCAATAGAAGAGTCTCTCCGTGGATGCCGGACTTGCGGCCTGTCTATCCTGCTTCGAGGACGCTTTGGCATTCTCTCTACGATTTGGATGCCCGAACCATGCGTGTAAAATTTTATCTGGGCGAGACTCCAGACCCGAAAAATCCCGGCGGCATCATCACGAAGTACAGCGACTATATCCAATTTCAATTGGAGAAATAGAAATCCCCGGATCGTCCATGATTTCAACCGCCTCGCCCGGAGAACCCTAGGGAAGGCTGGGAAGAGACTTCAACTTTCCATTGGCGGCCGCCGCAATTCATTCTCCCAAGAGCCGGCTTAACTCTGGCTCCAGGGCTGTGGCCATGACTTCATATCCCCGGGCACTCGGGTGGACTGAGTCTTCCATCAATTCCGGCCGAGGCAGTCCATCGGGGCCGGCAAATTTCTCCGTCAGATCCATGAAAGTGATCCCCTCTTTCTTGTCGAGCCGGGCCAGCAGAGTATTGATTTCTCGAATCGGCTTCTCGAATCCATTTTTAGGACCTTTCGTTTCGAGACGCGGCAAAACGCCCAGCAATATGATGCGGCAGTGGGGCGCCTTCTCCTGGATGGTTTTACAAATCTCTTCAATGGCCGCCGCAATTTCCGAAGGAGTGTTTATGCGGGCATGCTCCGTTCCGGTGAGATTATTCGTGCCAATCAGGAGGACCGCCGCCTTGGGAGCAATGCCCTCCAATTCGCCATGTTGCAGACGCCACAACACGTTCTGGGTGCGGTCCCATCCAAATCCCAAATTGACGGCATTTCTTTTGGAATAATATTTATCCCAAACCGCGGCGCCGTGGCAAATGTTGGATTCGGGTTGGCCTCCAAACATATGAGTAATCGAGTCGCCGATAAAAACCAAATCCACTTTCTGTTTCCCGATTAGCTTTATGACTGCGTCATGACGCGCATACCAGTCGTAAAAGTCATTCTCAAGCTTGGGCACGGGGATGATTGCCGAATTACTCTCCCTTTGAGTGGAAGCATGGCTCGAATCCAGCATCGTTTGGGCCATTCCCGCCCTGGAAGGAGCCAGTAACAGACAGATTAAAGGAACACAGGCAGCCGTGAATATCCAGAAAATTGACTTCTTGATCGATGGTTTCATGGAGCCTCACTCGTTTAGATATTTGTTGCCTCAAAAACAGACGGCAGCAAGGAAATGGAAGCTGTTATTATACTCCGATATTAGGCGGAAATTGACCAGCTAAAGAGGGCCACTTTTGCATTCTTGGTTGTTTGGCAACTACTCAGGCCAGTTTAGAAGAAATTTTCGCTCCCCTCCTCAAATGAGCTGAGTTTTACCCACGGTTTTTTGACACCTCATGCAAGGCCCTTTGGCTGACGTTTCGCCTTGTGGCGCACTTTCAGCCTGCCCAGAAATTCCGCGGTTTGAGCGAATCCGCCATGGAGGGCGGATTCGCTCAAACCGCGAGATGAGATGATATTGTGTTCCGGGGGTGAGGCGAGTGGCTTCGTGCCACTCGCCTCACCCCCGGCTAATATCTTTTACCCTTTCAGGGTAAATTGTGGAAGCGTTTTCCTTCCGCCCTAGGCGGACTTTCAGCTTGAAAACGCTCTTTTGGTTTATCGAACCTTGCCCTTTCTCCAGTGTCAAAAAATTGCGGAAAAAACTCAATTCAAATGAGGAGGGGATCTCGAGACACAGTCGAGAGGGGGGTGTTCCTTCGATCAGCCGGGGAGCGGCTCTTGATAGGGGTGAGGATGGAAACGGTTTCGGGACCTACCTTACCTGAGCCTGGGCTATGCACTCAATGGCTATGACTTCGCCCGCGCAAGAGCCATCTTTTAATGTGAGGAATCTTTTTTCCATCTCTTTTGCGTCCAAATGATCAACCAGTGTGAATCCTCTTTGCGATAAAAAGGATTCAATCCTATCCTTCTCTATCCCAAAAACAATAGGCTCGCCGGGTGAGTGAGTTTTATGGAATTTCCTCCATTCCCGCACACTGCTCACATCCTCCATACCGGGGAAAGAACAGTGGTAATCAAAACCAACGCTGCTGCCGGAAGGAGAATTCTCACGAATAAAACGGAGTGTCTCATCCACGGCTTCACCCGGCAAATAATAAGTGACTCCCTCCCAGAGATAAAGCGTGCGCTTATCCCGGCTGAAACCCGCCGCCAATAAAGCATCCCGCAGGCTGTCCTTTTTGAAGTCGACAGTGACGAAAACCAATCGATTCGGAATAGCAATGGCGGACTGCGCCAGCAAAGACCTTTTGTGCTCTTGGGTGGTTGGCGCGTCTACTTCAAAAATGCGGGTGTCCTGAATCAAACCACTAAAGCGGTAAGGCCGGCTATCGTACCCCGCTCCCAGGAAAACGATTTGAGGAATGCTTTCCCGCAACGCCTCTTCCATGATGCCATCAAAATAAGCCGTTCGTGCGATCAAGTATTCATAAATCCCTGGAGGGAAAAAATTCTTCTTCATCCACTCGCGCGCCGCCGGGTTTTTTAGGGCCCTTTTGGGATCTTCGGCCAGAAAAATCTCCGCCAAATAGTCGCCCCCCCTGATTTCCTCCCGTTCGTCCATCGTGGCCAGCGCGCGCAGAAAAGCAACACCCCTGGCCGTATCGGAGGGTTTGTGCTCTACGGTTTTTTGCGATTCATCCACGGCGCTTTCAATGCCAATAATGTTGCCGAAAGGATCTTTGACTGATGCCGTTTGCTTCCCATAAGCCGTTGTCACTTCACTCTGTGGTGCGGCTCCCGATTCAAGCAGCCTTTGATGAGATAAAATGGCATTATCCACTTCCCAATAAACCATGGTACCCCTCTCTTCCATGGCTG
The DNA here is from genome assembly GCA_963803155.1 of uncultured Acidobacteriota bacterium. GTDB lineage: Bacteria > Acidobacteriota > Terriglobia > Versatilivoradales > Versatilivoraceae > CAWDMN01. The sequence continues at coordinate 34,269 of CAWDMN010000067.1, read as the reverse complement.
AACCAGCTTGGGGGGATAGGAAAAGCGCAGTTCCCTCAACCAGAAAAACAACCACCATCGGCGAATCAAAGATGGGATCCGCATTGAGAATCTCACCATACCATCGTTTGGCTTTTTCAATATCCGGCACATGGTAGACCACTCTCTTTGGCGCCTTGAACATTTCTTCTCCTTTTTCATATGACTCTCAGTGAGGTCTGCAAGCATTGTCGGTTCTTAAACCAATTCCACAAGGTCCCGGAATATTAGCAGGAGGGCATCCGTATTTCATTAGATTTCCGAGTTGGCTGCAATTTCAAATTCTTTACCTGCGATGAAAAGTTTGGGGCTCCTGTTGGCGCCGCTCTCACTCAATTCCAGCCCCCACAATCACAGGGGGGAAAGAGATTGGGTGAAGGTGAATAATATATTATCTCGAATTTCGAGGTTGAAATGTCGGAAAGCCGAGTGCAATTCAAAGTGCGACAGGATTGGGAGTGTGATGAGGATGGAATGGCCGGCAAGGTAAGCTTCCCGCTTAGGCGGACTCCGCTTGGAGGCTGAAGAGACATGGCTATTGAGGAATCGTGGGGTGGCGCGAAAACTGCTATCTGAGCCCAATAAAAGCATCAGACCGCCCCTGACGCGGCCTGCCGGCCGCATCTTTCCCCTCCGCCAGGACGGATTTAACAACCTTGTCTAAGGAGGGGAGCTTAGTCGGACTGTTAATTTCTTTGCAAGACCCAAGCGCTGATCTGAAAACCATCCCGCTCACTCGGCTGGACTCCGCACTGCACTGGTTACTCCGAGCGCAGGGCGATCATGGGATCCACCTGGCTGGCACGGCGGGCGGGCAAGAATGCCGCGAAAAGAGCAATGGACAGCATGAGCAAAGAGACCACAACATACGTGGCCGGGTCCGTGGGCTTGGTGCCATATAGTAGGCTGGCCATAACCCGCGAAAGGACAAGGCTGGCCACGACTCCGATGGCCACGCCGATACTTGCCAGCCGTGTCCCCTGCCCGATGACATGCCGCATCAACCCGGCGGGGGAGGCGCCCATCGCCATCCGCACGCCAAATTCGCGTTGCCGCTGACTGACGGAATATGCCATCAAACCATAAATTCCAATCGTAGCGAGCAGCAGGGCCAGCACGGTGAATCCCCCCATCAGGCGCAGATTGGCCCGTTGGGAAGAAGTCGTTTCGCGGACGATTTGTTCCATGGTCATGGCTCGGGAGATAATGACATTGTGGTCGACAGATAGAATCCTGTCACGTACTTCCTTAGTCAGCAACTCAGGCTTTCCTGCAGTTCTCACTACAATGGTTTGTTCATTAAAGGAAAATTGCCAAGGAGAGAAATAAAATTCCGGCGGAGGCGCTTGGTCCAGGCCACGCGGACGGGAATTGCCCACAATCCCAAGCACGGTTATCCACGGGCCTTGCAGAGAAGGAGGCCCAAAGCGGAATCGTTTCCCTACCGGATCTTGGCCGGGCCAATAACGCCGGGCCATTTCCTGGCTGATGACGCAGACGAAGTTGTTGGAGCGAAACCATGCCAGCACCCGATCTGCCGTCCCGGCGATCCCCTCCGGGATCATCCCGTCGGCTTGGGAATATAACCGACCTCGCAAGAGCGGAATGCCCATAGCGGAAAAGTAGCCGGGACTTGCGGCATGGTAATCTGCAGTCGGAGAGGCCCCTGAAGCCGGTGCGATATATCCTTCTGGTTGAAGGTCCGCGTTGGAATTCGAGCCACCCATGGGTAGGAAACTAATGGATCCTGAATCTAGCACGCCGGGCAGCTGTCCTGCAAGGCTGGCCATCTCGACAAATTTAAATGCGTTTTTGGGAGAGAATGCCTCCATGAATGTGCCGGGCATCGTTACCTTCATGGTGAGTATTCCCGTGGTGCGAAAACCCGGATCTTCACCCAGCATCCGGTAAAGGCTTCGAATTAGTAATCCTGTTCCCGCCAGGAGCATCAGCGCCATCGCCACTTGGGAAACCACCAGCCCGCCGCGCAGACGCGAACGGCTGCTTCCTTGCGTGGAAGTCCGGCCTCCCTCTTTGATTGCGCTGATAATATCAATGTGCGTCGATTGCAGCGCCGGCATCAGGCCGAAAAGCAGGGCCGTCAGAATCGAAGCCCCGAAAGTGAATAAAAAAATCCGCCAATTGGGACTAGCCAGTCCCGATGCCATTGAATCGGGAACCAGCCACAGTAAGGCATTAATACAGACGGGAGCAATCATTATTCCGAGAATTCCACCCAGCAGGCCCAGCAGAGAGCTTTCAATCAGCAATTGCCGAATAATCTGCCCCCGCCCGGCCCCGAGAGCCACCCGTATAGCAATTTCCTTTTCTCGGGATATCGCCCGGGCCAACATCAAGTTGGCCACATTGGCACAGGCGATCAAAAGGAGGAAAGCCACTGCTCCAAATAGCACCAATAGAGAATGACGTGCCCCACCAGAAATCGAATCATGCAGGGAGACCAAATCCGCGCCGTTCCCCTTGTTGCTGCCGGGATACTGACGCTCCAATTGAGCTGCGACAGCCTTCATCTCGGCACGTGCCTGTTCAATTTTTATCCCCGCTTTGAGGCGGCCAATAGCGGTAGTTGCGCTCATATGCTGTTCCCGTCCCAACAAGCCAGAACTCTCGGTATTGGGCGCGATTGAGACATATACTTCGGCATGGTTATGATAGGGGAATTCGGGAAGAATTCCGACAACGGTAAATATCCGCTGCTCAAGAGTGATTGTTTTGCCGATAATGTTTGGATCGGCGCCAAACCGAGCCTTCCAGAAGCCTCGGCCCAGCACTGCCACTAGCGCCGCGCCCCGCTTATCGTCTGACTCCCCGACCAGTCTTCCCATGAAAGCTTTGACGCGGTAAGTCTCGAAAAAATTGCCCGAAACAAATGCCACGGGAATGCGTTCGGCCCCCGAATCGTTAGGCAGGGTTTGCGAAGTGACGCAGGCAAGGGCTAAGGAGTCGAAAGACTGGCTCATTCGAGTCCAATCCAAATAGTTGAAATAGGATGGGCTCATCGGCCATCCCTCTTTTGTCTCATGAACGTCCATCAGCCGCTCAGACTCAGCGAAAGGGAGAGGCCGCAACAGAACCTTGTCTACCACGCTGAAGAGGGCAGTATTGGCCCCGATCCCCAAGGCCAGAACGCTGCAAACCACCAAAGTAAAGATTGGATTCTGCTTGAGTCCCCGGAAGGCATACTTCAAATCCTGATACAAAATTTCGATTATTTTCATATATTGCTCCATGTCGTCTTTAGCGACTCCCCTGCGGATCAACCTCTCCACCATTCCACATTCATTAAAATGGCAATCCCAATGCCAAAATGGAAGTATCATTAAAATGTTATGAGATCAGCTTTTTAACCTGGCCTTGAAATTGTGCCGTGAATGGCTGTGTCCAATTCTGGGATTTTTTTGTTCCGCTACCGAACAGTTTTGCAGGAATGGGTGGCCGGCCGTGGCGGGCGCACCCCATCGTGTTGTGGGCAGGGGTTTTGATGCGTCGAGTCGGCCTGTGGAGGACCTCAGACGGACTGGAGAATCTAAAAAAAAAATCTGAACGATGCCCAGTTATTCAGTCCGCAGGGCGACCATGGGATCGACCTGGCTGGCGCGGCGGGCGGGCAAAACCGCGGCGAACAGGGCAATGGACAACATGAGCAGAGAGACCACGATATAAGTCATCGGGTCCGTGGGCCGAGTGCTATATAACAGGCTGGTCATGACCCGCGAAAGGGTGAGGCTGGCCAGCAGACCGATGACCACTCCGATTCCCGCCAGACGGGTTCCCTGTCCGATGACGAGCCGCAGCAAACCAGCAGGCGAAGCGCCAAGGGCCATCCGGATGCCGAATTCCCGCTGGCGCTGATTCACCGAATAAGCCATCAGGCCGTAGATCCCAATGGTAGCGAGCAGAAGGGCAAGCACCGTGAATCCTCCCATCAGACGCAAGTTGGCGCGCTGGGAGGAGGTCGTGTCGTGCACGATTTGCTCCATGGTTTTCCCGCGGGAAAGTATGACATTGTGGTCCACCGACAGGATCCTGGCGCGCACATCCTTGACCAGGGAGGTGGGATTCCCGGAAGTCCTCACCACGATGGCCTCTTCGTCAAATGGCCGCTGCCAGGGCGAAAAATAATACTCAGGCGCTGGCGCCTTATTTAGTCCGCGAGGGCGGGAATTGCCGACGATCCCCAGCACGGTTACCCAGGGTCCTTGCAGGGAGGGGGGGCCAAACCGGAAACGTTTCCCGATGGGATCCTGGCCGGGCCAAAATTGCCGTGCCATCTCCTGGCTGATCACGCAGACAAAGGGAGCTGAACGAAACCACTTCAACAAACCCTCCATGCCCCCAGCCACCGATTCCGGGATGGCCCCGTCGGAAGCGGAATAGAGCCGGCCCTTCAAGAGGGGGATGCCCATGGCGGAAAAGTAGCTGGGAGAAGCAGCATGATAATCGGCGCTGGGCAGGGCTCCCGAGGGGGGAGGAATGTATCCTTCGGGTTGAAGGTCGGCGTTGGAATTCTCGCCCGCCATAGGCAGGAAGCTGACGGATCCAGCCGCCTGCACGCCGGGCAACTGCTCCACCTGGCGGACCATCTCCTCAAATTTCAATACGGTTTTCAGCGAAAAATTATTGAAGAAACCGCCTGGCACTGTAACTTGCATAGTGAGAATCCCGCTGGTCCGGAAGCCCGGATCTTCGCCGAGCATCCGGTAAAGGCTCCTGACCAGCAATCCCGTGCCGGCCAGAAGCATCAGCGCCAAGGCCACTTGCGCCACCACTAATCCGCCGCGGAGGCGGGAATGGCTGCCCCCTTGGGCGGAAGTCCGGCCTCCCTCCTTGATCGCGCTGAGGATATCGATGCGAGTCGATTGAAGTGCGGGCGCCAAGCCAAAGAGCAGAGCGGTTAGAATTGATACCGCCAATGTAAAACCGAAAACCCTCCAGTCGAGGCTGGCCAGTCCGGGAGCCAAGGAATCAGGAACCAGCCACATCAAGGCATTAACGCAAATGGGAGCAATCAACATTCCGAGCAGACCCCCCAAGAGGCCCAGTAGGGAGCTTTCGATCAATAATTGGCGAATAATCTGACCCCGGCCGGCCCCCAAGGCTACCCGGATCGCAATCTCTTTTTCCCGGGACACCGCGCGGGCCAGCATCAGGTTGGCCACATTGGCGCAGGCTATCAAGAGGAGAAAGGCCACGGCCCCAAATAAGATCAGCAAAGTGTAGCGCGCCTCGCCAGAAACTGATTCGTGGAGGGAGATCAAATCGGCGCTGTTTCCTTTGTTGCTACCCGGATACTGCCGCTCCAATTGGGCCGCGATGGTTTTCAATTCGGCGCGCGCCTGCTCCATCCTCACGCCAGCCTTTAGGCGGCCTGTGGCGTAGCCGCCGCCCATGTGTTGCTCCCTCATTGACATGCCTAATTGTTCGGCGCTGGGAGAGATCGGGACGTAAACCTCGGCTTGATTGCGATTAGGGAATTCGGGGAGCACCCCAACGATTGTGTAAACCCGCTGTTCCAGTGTGATCGTTTTGCCAATAATGTTGGGATCGGCGCCCCACCGCGTCTTCCAAAAGCCTCGAGCCAAAATCGCCACCGATTCGGCTCCCTGTCTATCTTCCGGCTCCGCGAATAGACGCCCCATCAATGCCTGCACGCGGTAGGTTCGAAAAAAATTGCCGGAAACGAATGCCACGGGAATGCGTTCCGCGCCGGAATCGCTGGGCAGAGTTTGCGGATAGGATAAGGAAAAAGCAAGGGATTCAAAGGATTGGCTTATTCGGCGCCAGTCCATATAGTTGGGATAGGAGGGATTAAATCCATCTCCACTATTAGCCTCATGAATTTTGGTCTCATGAACATCCACCAACCGTTCCGATTCAGCAAAGGGCAGCGGCTGCAACAGCACCTTGTTCACCACGGTAAACAAGGCGGTGTTGGCCCCAATCCCAAGGGCCAGAACACTGCAAACCACTAAAGCAAAGATTGGATTCTGCTTGAGACCCCGGCAGGCGTACTTCAAATCCTGATACAAAATTTCGATTATTTTCATATGTTGCTCCACGCTCTCTTTAGCGCCGCCGCCGCGGATCAACCTCTCTATTATTCCAAATGCATTAAATTGGCAATCCCAATGCCAAAAAGGGGATTTTATTAAATGCCTTGGGATCAGCGTATTATCTTGATCAGGACCAATCCTCGGCAATTTGGGTGTGTTCAGTTATGGGATTTTTTTGTTTCGTTAGCGAACAGTGTCAAGGAAGGATCTCTTCTAGAATGAATTATTCCCTTTGGCGTTGCCTAGGGGAGCGAGATTTATAGCCGGATTTTCGGCCGCGGCAGCGAGTGATCCAGAGATGATCGCTCGCTGTCGCTTAGTGGGTGTTCAGTCGGACGCCGAACTGGCCAAGCTTCCATCATCGTTTTGGAATTGCCGGGAGGGCTTATTCAAACTCATTCCGGCTTTTCAAACTGCTTGTCGTCCAGTGAAACATTCTGTTTGACATCCGTGAGTGTAATCGTCCAATCCTCCCCGCCGATCTGGTGCAAGGTAAATGCAACTTTGACCCCTTCCACATCTTTGTAATCTTCCAGGGTAGTCGTGGCAGAAAAAGTCCCCTGATTTGTCTCCACGGTAAAGTCCACACGAAGCAGGTACCCGGTCTCCGCGTCAAAAAACATAGTCTGGGGCTTCCCCTCTTTAGGCGAAGCCTCAATCAAGTAACAATCACGGCCGCCCTGTTTATCTTTTCCTTTTAACTCAAGCTTGGAATAGGTTTCCTTGAAGTGGATGGGTCCCCGCAAATCCAGGAATCGGGAAGTGACCAGCATATTGTCACGGGTCATCTCTTCGACCCCTTGTTGTGGATCTACTCTCCAGCCACCCACCCCGTTACTGACCTGTTTAAATTTGTTGCCGTCGGGGAGTTTGATTTCGAACCGCCATTTGTTGGGTGCTTTAATGGCAATTTCCACGGGCATCGTGCCGCCGTTACTCTCAAAAGTCCCGGTTTCCAATTCAGTTTGTATCTTTTCAATGGCGGCTTTTCCGCCCATGCTTTGAATATACTTTTCAATAATTTGGTCGACGGTTGGCATTGCAGCGGCAGTTTTTTCTTTGGCTGGCTTGGTTTCTGAAGCCGCTTGTCCTCTGGCATCCGAAACTGATCCTGACAGTAATGCCAGCGCTGTAAAAACCAGCCAGACTTTCGTGATTCTCCTCATTTTCATAAAGCGATACCTCCATAAATAGAAATGGTTGTCCCCCCATGGCTTATTTCCCTAGTACGCAATTGGAGGGAGATTTGTTCGAAAAGTTATAACAGGTCATGCCGCGTGGCTCGACGGGAGCCTCGGCCTCCCGGATCTGGGCCGCCGAGCGCCGGTACTTTCTTCCGCCCGGCAAACGATACACAATTGAATATCGCCGCAAAGCTCAGGTATACTCGCCCGAGGGGAATCAATTGACCCTAATCTGATTTCTATTTTTGTGCCTATTGCATCAGCGTGACTCATGGAAAGGGGAATAAAATGCTACCTGAAAAAAAGCTTCACTTCACTCGCCGACAGTTTGTTGCCAGCGGCAGCGCTGGCCTGCTCGCGACGGCAGTCGCCGCCGCGGGATCTTCGCTGGCGGCCCAAACGGGATCTCGTCTTAAGCTGGCCATCGTGGGCACCGGATCGCGCGGTACCAGCAGTTGGGGCAAACCTGTAGTGGATAGCTATGGCGACGTCGTGGAAATCGTGGGACTTTGTGACATCAACGGCAAACGTGTCAAGTCTGCTCAGGCCTTGATGGGCAGCAAGGCTCCGACATACACGGATTTTGACCGGATGGTTCAGGAGACTAATCCTGGGGCAGTCCTGGTGACAACTGTGTGCGCGACACATTATCGTTATATTATCCGCGCTATGGAATTGGGACGGGATGTGATTACCGAGAAACCTCTCTGCACTGATGAAGAGCAGTGCCGTGCGATTCTTGATGCCCAAAAAAGAACGGGTAGAAAGGTAACGGTCACTTTCAATGCGCGTCACGCGCCCGAAGCCAAGAAAGTAAAAGAGCTTTTGATGGAAAAAGCGGTGGGCGACTTGATTTCGGTGGATTTCCATGAATACCTCGACACGAGCCATGGAGCTGACTATTTCCGGCGCTGGCACCGATTAAAAGAGAACTCCGGGACTTTGCTGGTCCACAAGGCGTCTCACCACTTTGACCAGGCCAACTGGTGGCTGGAATCCAGGCCCGTGGAAGTAGCTGCTTTCGGCGACCTGAAATTCTATGGCCACAATCATCCATTCCGTAGCACCCATTGCCGCGGTTGTCCCTTTAAGACACAATGCAAGTTCTATTGGAATGTCTCCGATGTCCCTGAGTACGTCAAATTGTACACGGAATGTGAATCGGAAGATGGGTACCTGCGCGACGGCTGCGTTTGGGCGGAAAACACCAACATCTACGACACGATGTCGGTGATGGTGAGATATGAAAACGGCGTTCTTCTGACTTATACCGCCAACACCTATCTGCCGTATGAAGGCCAGGCCATTTCCTTTAATGGAACACGAGGGCGTCTCGACTTCAACAGCTTTACCGGCGGGGGATTTGTCAACAAGGAGCTGAGGCTCACGCACAGCTTCGGCAAGTCAGAAGTGGTGAAAGACCTGGAAGCCCGCCGGGAAGGCACTCATGAAGGAGCCGACACCTCCATTCAGGATCTGATCTTCCGCCAGCAAAATGCCCCTGATCCGCTGGGATTGCGGGCTGATCTGCGCGCCGGCGCTTTGTCCAGTCTTATAGGCATCGCAGCCTACCGGAGCATCGAGCGGCGCGGTGAGAAGGTTAGGATCTCAGATTTGGCGCCGCTTTAGCGGCCTCGCGGTCTGAAGCCCCCCTCATTTGAGCGAAGTGGGGAAGCATTGGGTTTACGGTTGAAGGGCTCGGAAATTAATGTTCAGGGACGAGGGTGGGGCGCGATCCATGAAAAATATCTCCTTCACACAAGTTGCCATTACGATGTTGTTGGGCAGTGCCCTCCTGGCGGTTAGCGATTCTCCGGGCAGCGACCCGTCTCGCGGTGTGGTTGGCGAATCCGTTATTAAACCTGGCCCCGCTAATCAGCCGGTCATTGGCCTGGCGCTGAAGGCGGCCTCTCCTGGCAGTGTGATCCGCCTTCAAAAAGGGATCTACCGGGAGATTGTCACCATCGATAAACCCGTCACGCTGATCGGAGAAGAAGGAACCATCATCGATCCTTCCGAGCCCTTTCCGGCGAAATGGGCGCCCGCTGCCTCTTTCGGGAACGGCGTATACAGGGCCGCCGTCAGCGGACCTCCAGCTTGCCTGATTATTGACGGGAAAATCCTTGCTCGGGTCAACCCGGAGCGCGAGGAGACCACGGGGGAAGGACCCTGGAATTGGAAGCGCCTGCTCGCCACGGGACCTCCGCGAACCGGGTTCCGATATATTCGCGGAGTCTGGCTATATGTGAAAGAGCAGAAATCGATTTTTATCCATCTGGAAAACGATACTGATCCATCCCAACACAAATGGTCGGTGGTTTGGGACCAGGAACCTATTGTCACGATCCGAAACACGCGGGATGCCTCAATCCGCGGGTTGACTCTCGCCCACGGATATGATGGCGCCGTCATTACTGGCGACTGCCTGCGTTGCTCGGTCTCGGGCTCAATCGTCGGTCCCTGGGAAATGAACGGGATCATGATCAGAGAGGGCGCGACGGAAAGCTTGGTGGAAAAGAATGAGATTTTTCGGGGTTCCTACGAAGATTTGGCACCCGTGACTGTCTCTAATCCCAATTCCGGATTGACCATATCCAGGGACTGGTACGAGGTTTGGCAGGTGCATAAACTCGCGGGGTTTTGGGACCGGGTGGGCATCTCGATCACTCTTAGCGGGCCCAAAAACTGCATACGCGCAAATCTAATTCACGATGTGTTCGATGGAATTAATTTGGGCGAAGGTGAGATTGAATCGTTGGATGCTCCGGTGGCCGATCCTGGACATGACAGGGATGCGGAGATCTCAGAAAACACTATTGAGCGAACCGGCGATTCGGGGATTGAGGTCGGTGGTCCCGCGGTCAACGTTAGGATCCACCACAATCTCCTCCGCCAGTCCCATGGAAGCTTGCGCTACAAATTACCCCGCCTCGGACCGGTTTTTATTTACCGCAATATAATTGTGAATGGATCCCCCTTCGATATCTGGTATAGCATGGATGATTCTCCCGCCGAAGGGTACGTTTACCACAATACCGTGGTGGGAGGGCAGGTTGGATTGGAATACCACGGATGGCGGAAACACCACAACATTGGCGCGCCTCATTGGCATTACTTGAATAACTTGATCGTGGCGAGGCGAGGCTTCTTTGTCTCACGGGACCATGCCATTCCGGTGAATTTTACGGCGGATTACAACGTGGTGGTTGGGGGCGGAGCCCCTTATCCGAACGATAACACCAAGGACAGCCACTCGCGGTATGTCGACGAAGTCAAGTTGGCGCCCGGCTTTCCGCCGAAGCCTTTGCCCGGTAGTCCCGCGACCGACGCTGGACTCGATCTATCGTCTTACTTTCATGGCAAGCCGTTGCCCAGTTGTGAACCTGGATATTTTAGGGGCAAAGCGCCGGATGCCGGCGCTATTGAAATCGAGTGAGCCGGTGTTATAGGGTCCTCATTTGCCCCTGGCCTGGCGCGAGATGAAACCCTTCAGCAATTTTCATCCTGATAAAAAAGATATAAGATCATTTGTTTAAAAACGCTGGCAAACGGTTTTGATGGTGCAATTAAGAGTGCGACAGGATAGAGAGTGCGCCGAGGGATGGAATGCGCGGGAGGGCGAGCCTCCCGGCGAGCCATCCGTGTGTGCTATCTCTGTCCAGACCGGTTCGGCGGGAGCCTCACCCTCCCTAAGTTGTTCAGCTCAGCCGATAAACGCTGCTTTGTTCACTCTGTCGCACTTGAATTACACTCCCAAAAATTACTAAGAGGGAAGCCACAAATGAGAAAACACTTTTCCAAATTTTTTGCGAATGGCAGGACCGTTCTAACTGTTCTCATCATCATCGGCTACGCTTCCATGACGAATAGCTTTAGCCAAGCTGCAGCCCCGCAAGCCGAGATTGCTCTTCGTCCGTATGTGGGCCCCCTCAAGTCAGTCCAAGTCACAGTGGGAGGGGAAACGTTGCCCTTTATATTGGACACGGGTGGAGGATTCACGCTCGTTACGCCAGAAGTAGCCAAGAAGACCGGTTGTGCCCCTTTCGGCCGGCTGACCGGATTTCGACACAATGGTGAGCGGATCGAGACTCAAAGATGCAGCAAGACCACTCTTGGTTTGGGGGGAATGAATGTCACCGTGGAGACAGCCGTCTTTGATCTGATGGCGGTTTTGAGACAATCGGGAGATCTCCCTCTAGTTGGCGGTTTGATAGCGCTGAATACGTTCGAGAAGATTCCCATCACACTGGACTATGCGAATGAAAAACTAATCCTCGAATCCCCCGCCAGTTTCAAGGAACGGATAAACGGGATGAAACCTCTCTCAGTGCGGCTTTCACGGCAGGGGGGCGGCGCTTCGATCGATTTGTTCGTCGAGGTGGAAGCGAAAACGGGAACAATCTGGCTTGAACTGGACTCAGGCAACAATGGACCCGTGCTGCTGAGCAAGCATGCAGTGGCACAACTGGGATTAGATCCTGCTCAGAACAATTTATCCGTGATGTTGAATATTGTTGGATTAGGCCCCGTGAAAAATGAAGCCGCGGTGAGTGACACGATTTATGATGGTCTTCTGAATGCCAACTTTCTGAATGAGACAGTCCTGACCCTGGATCTTTCCGCGGGCAAGGCCTGGGCGAAATTGAACCCTAAGTAAGTACTCTTCAGCTGTGCTCCATTTGAACCTGCTAGGGGGTTCTTCTTCTCCATACGAGACGATCTCCAGAGCCCTATCGTTCTGCTGATGGAAGAACTTTTTGCAGGTGGGACTCTGTTATGTTGTAGAGAAAGGCAAGTTCGAATTCACCTCATTCGGCACCCCTGAAGAGGTTGGGGCCAGTATGGGCCGGACGGAATAGCGCCGGACCAGTTGCGTGGCAACCGTCAACTGTTGAGGCGGCAGAGATGGATTTTGAATGCGCCGCAAGGTGAATTCGGCCAGATGCTGGCCCAGTTGCTCCGGGAATTCCCGGACGGTAGTCAATCCCGGGTGCAAAATATTCCCCAACGTATCGTTGAAGCCCACAATGGAAATATCCTCCGGAATTCGCATCCCCAGTTCATAGACAGCCTGATAAGCGCCAGAGGCAGCTTGATCATTTCCGGCAAAAAAGACCGTCACGGGCTTTCCCTCAGTCAACACGGACTTTGCCGACAGATAGCCCAGTTCCTGATGTTGCGAATGGAAATCAATCAAATGGGGTTCCAGTCCGGCCTCCAGCATGGCGCGACGATAACCTTCTCCGCACCGGGCATACCAAGGGAGATGCCAGTTCCCAATGTACCAGATATCTCTGTGACCTTGAAGAATGAGGTGTTCAGTGATTTCTCGGGCTCCGCGCAAATCATCCGCGAATACGGCATCGAAGGATTCAGGCCTCCAATCCCCCACTACATTGTTCCCCAACACGGAAAACGGGATTCGCCGGGTTTGCAGCGCCTGCAATAGGCTCGCTGAATGCAGGTTGCCGAGAATAATGCCGCTGACGGGCTCTGGCCGGGTGACAACCTGCGGCAAGGAAACCTCATCAGGCGGGGCCGCCAGATTATAATGATGGGAGACAAAATGCAAATCCCAATCCTGGCGGGCCAAATAGGCCTCCGCTCCCACCAGGAGACGCGCCTGGAATTCGGTCAACACCTCCAGATTCCCAAAAATCAAGGAAATCACCCGCTTTTTTCTCCTTTGCGCCAAGTCAATTCCGAGTTGTTCGGCTACGGCGCGAACCCGGGCTTCAACCTCATTGCCAACCCTCCCGCGGCCACCCAGCACACGTGACACCGTTGAGACACTAACTTCAGCAATTTTTGCTATGTCGGACAGGCGCTTATTCTTTTCCATAGATCATGAATCCTATAATAAATTTTCCTGATAGACTTGCTTTATTGACTCTGAAGAATTATCTCAATATAAGAGCAAATTCTCTCAAATTGTAAGACAATTTGCAAGCACTATTATTTTAGAATAATTCTCGAACATTTAATCCACTTCGATTCAACTTACCTTGTTTACTTCATTGACAAGGCAAAATATTGTACGCCACATGTCATTTGCTGGATGAAAAAAGATCTAATTCCATCCATATATTTACTTCTCTATTCCCCTCGATTGAAAAGCAACCTCCCCAAAAAGTCACCAACAATTTCTATTTTATATTTGTCTATTATGTTGGAATAGTCAACTTATTCTTTCTATTTTTACTTTTTTGCTTGACAGTTATGAAATTTCTCTCTATATTCGAGATCATTTGTCGCATTATTTGAGAAAAATATCTGGTTTAGATGAATCTTTGTAGCGAATCGTTTTTCAAATAGCTGGGTGATCCAATACAAAATTGTCCATCTCCACATTCCGGTCAATGTCTTGTTCCTGCATATTCTTGGAACCAGCTTGGCGCGAAACGGCAGTATTTTATAGGATTTGGATGCTAGCTTCGACTACGTCAAACAGTCAATTCAAATAGGAGGTTTGCTTCCATGTCTCAATTAAGACTCACGGGTAATGCGATTTTGCTCACCTTAATCTTAAGTACGTTTATTTATTTTGATGGAGGTGGAACTTTATGAGGAATAGTCTCAAACTTCTCATTTTTTTTGTTTGCATCGCAGTTGTGATCTTAACTCCGATCCTGGGTATGGCCCAAGGATCGGACAAGGCTTTGGTCCGTGCGACCGTCATGGACGAAACCGGCGGGTCTATCCCTGGTGCAAAGGTGACAATGACGAATGAAGCCACGGGTGTATCCACCAGCCTGCAGGTGGACCAGGCAGGATTGGCTATCTTCAGCACATTACCGCCGGCGGTCTATTCGGTGACGGTCGAGGTAAGTGGCTTTAAGACTGCGGTGCAACAGCACGTTGAACTACGCGTTGGCCAGCAGATGGATTTGAAATTCACTTTGGAAGTGGGGACTGTGACGGAAAAGATAGTGGTTGAAGGAACAGCGCCGCTAATGAATACCGTCAGCGCCTCGCTGGGCACGGAGATCGCCAACCAGTACATCAATGACATGCCCTTGCAGAATCGCAGCATGAACAGCTTGGCATATTTAGCCCCCGGCGTGACGGAAACGACGGGCACCAACAAGAATGATCTGGGTGGCGCGATTTTCTCCTCCAATGGGCAGCGCTATGGCACGGCTGAGTTCCGGCTGGACGGCGGCCTTCTGACCACCCCGGAAGGCGGCGAGGGCGGCACGACCAATGTGTCCTATATGCCGTCGGTGGAATCCATCCAGGAGTTCAAGCTGCAGAACAACAGTTTTTCCGCGGAATATGGCAGTAACGGCGGGACAGTAGTCAGTGTGGTTTCCAAATCCGGCACGAATGCGCTTCACGGCAGCACCTGGTATTTTGGGCGCCGACCGGCCCTGGATGCCAATTTCTTCGCTGCGAATGCTGCAGGCGACCCGAAGCAGGCCTATGCACATGACCAATTTGGCGTGGCCATTGGTGGGCCGATCGTGAAGCAGAAAGCCTTCTTCTTTGGGAACTTCGAGCGGACACGGGACAACATCCCGTTTTCCTCCACCGGCACGGTGCCGACGGCGCTGCAGCGCCAGGGTGATTTTTCCCAGACATATAATGGCGATGGGACGATGAAGGTTATTTACAATCCATTTAATGTGGTGGGGGGGGTGAGACAGCCATTCCCTGGCAATATTATTCCGGCAGGCTCGTGGGATTCCATCGCGGCGAATGTGATGAAGCTCTTCCCAAGTCCGAACCTGCCGGGTGATCCCGACACCGGAGCGAACAATTACTCCTTCAGTTCGGTGCTGACTTCCCCCTCCACTCAGGGAGATGTCAAAATTGACTATGTCTTCAACGAGAAGAGCCGCCTGAACGGCCGGTTCAACATCAAACGGAATCCGAGAACGACGCCCAGCGAATTTCTCAACGATGACGTGACGCATCTTGACGCGGAGGGGGGCACGATTGAGCACAACTGGATGATTACCCCGACGACAGTCTGGACCAACCGCATCGGCGCGACCCGGTTCGTTTATCTGCAGGGGCCGCAGAACAAAGTGGATCCATTATCGGTGGGATTCCCGGAGTCCCTCGTCCACAACGCCTGGTATGGATCGGGCCGAAATGCCTTCCCGTACCTCAGTTTTGAAGAATATGACGGTCTGGGTTCGAGTGGTGAGACCGTTGAGACCGATACGCAGTGGCTGATCAATTCCTCGATTAGCAAGACGTTTGGCAAGCACTTCTTAAAAGCTGGAGGTGAGCGCCGAATCTTCTTGAACAATTTCTTTCAACCGGCCAATACCAGTGGCGAATTTGATTTTTCCGCGGCGATGACTGCCGCCAATCCCCTGGATCCCGCCACGGACACGGAAGGCAGCTCGCTGGCTTCCTTCATCGTCGGCTTCCCCGGCAATTCGTCAGGAGTTGGTCTACTCCCGGCCGTGGCGAACAAGTCCATGGAAACAAGCTTTTTCATACAGGACGACTGGAAGTTGACGCCGCGTCTGACCCTGAACTTGGGGCTCCGCTACGAATGGAGCACGCCCTACACGGAACGCTTCAACCGGAATGAATTCAGCTGTCCGGAATGCGACAGTGGCGTTTCCGTGCCGGCCCTGGGCGAATTCCCCGGAAAGGAGCTCTTCGGGACAACGATCCTCGCAACCGCAGACTTGCGTCATTCTCATGCGGACAAGAACAATTTTGCCCCACGGTTCGGTTTCGCCTATGGTCTCAACGATAAGACTGTGATTCGCGGCGGCGGGGGGATCTATTACGGCATGAACTACGCCACGAACTGGCAATATGGCGGCGTCAGCTGGCAGAGCAACGTCTACATGCCGATGACGCACGACAGCGGCCTCACGCGCTATGCCAGCATGGAAAATCCTTACCCGAATGGCTTCCCCATGCCGCAGGGCGACAAATATGGGGACAAAGCTTTATGGGGATTCGATAATTTCAACCATTCCAGCTTGTGGAATCGCAACGCCGAAATTTACCAATGGAATCTCGGCCTTCAGCGTCAGATCGGGTCTTCCATGTTGCTGGAGGTCAATTACTCGGCCAGCCGCAGCGTGCATCTGCCCTGGAAACGCTCGCCCCAGAGCATTAACAATGTTCCGACCTCGGCTCGTACCGAATACGGCACGGCTGGCTTGAATACGATGGTTGAGAATCCGTTCCAATACCTATTCGTCCAGGTCCCGGGAATGCCCGCGCCCCTCTTCAATGAGCCAGATTCCATCTACAACCTGTCCACCATTCCGCGGATGTACATCGTCCGGCCGTATCCGCAATTTGGCGCGTACTATACATTCCCACCGTTCATGGCCACGGCGCGGTACAATGCGCTTCAAGTGCGGTTTGAGAAGCGATATTCGCACGGCTTATCGTTCCTTGGAAACTACACCTACTCGAAGATGTGGTCCACCTCCGATGAAGGAGCAAACCGCTTTTATGGGAGACTTTCTGACGGGGAGCCGCAGGATAAGAACAACCTCACGTCACTCGCCGAGGGAAGCGTCAGCGCCAACGATACGCCCCACCGGCTGGTGCTGGCGGGTATTATCGAGTTGCCGTTCGGACGAGGCAAAAAGTTCGGCGCCAACATGAACCGTCTGGCGGACGCTCTGGTTGGCGGATGGAGATTGAACTCTTTCCTCACCCTCCAGTCGGGCCAGCCGGTGAGCGTGCGCATGCGGACTAACCGGCTTTCCGGCGGTCAACAACGACCCAACCTCGATAGCACGATTGCCCCCTGCACCGGGGCGAACATGCACGACATTATCGACGGCAATGCCAATTTCTTCAACGAAGCCGCCTTCTCCAGTCCGGGCGATCAGATACCCGGCACTGCGCCGAGATACATTGACGGCTGCCGGATTCAGCGCATAGTCAATTTGGACCAAGGCATTTCCAAAGAATTCAAGATCCGTGACCGTATGAAGGTCGAGGTGCGCGGGGAATTCTTCAACTTCTTCAACCACCCGCGGTTTGGCTTCCCCGACGTAGGATACGGCGGCGGATCCTTTGGCACGATCGGCAGCGACCAGGCCAATGAGCCGCGCCACGGCCAGTTCGGGGTGCGCTTTGAATTCTAGCCACCCAGGACGCGAATCTGCAGGGCGCAGGCATCGGGGCGAGTCTAGCCGGTTCGCCCCGACATATTATCCGACAATTCTTACACTAGATTTTCTGCTCCCTATAGGTCGGGAAGAGCGTACCGACAAGGAGGAATCATGAGACGCAGAGATTTTCTTGGCAGCATGGCGGCAGGGATTGTGGCGCCGTGGCAGGTCCTTGGAAAGAGCGGGAGCAGCGAGGCCGGCAAGGTTGCAGGCGGTGACAGCAGTGCCGCTGCGCCGCGTTGGAGGCAAAACTTCAACTCCGAATGGCTTTTTCAACGGCAGAAACACGGCGGGGGAGAACTTGGTTCTTGGGAGCGCAATCCAGCCGCAGGAGCGGAGATCGAACCGGCATTCCGGAACTGCTTCCTTCGAGACTACGATGATTCCTGGTGGGAACCGGTCTATCTCCCTCATACCTGGAACGCGCATGACGGCAGCGACGACATTCCCGGCTACTTTCGGGGAATTGGATGGTATCGCAAACATTTCTGTCTGGATGAAAAGCAAAAGGGGAAACGGGTATTCCTGGAGTTTGAGGGTGTGTTTCAGACCGCTGAATTCTGGGTCAATGGATTGAAAGTTGGCGAACACAAGGGTGGCTACACCAGTTTCGAACTCGACATCACCCAACAGGTGAACTTTGACCCCGGCGGCAATGTGCTGACTGTGAAAGTGGACAACATCTATAATCCAAACATCGCCCCCTCCATCAAGACCGATGTCACTTTTTACGGGGGGATTTATCGCGATGTCTGGTTGCGGATTAGCGAGCCTGTTTTCTTTTCGTCCATTTTCTGGAGAACGCCCCGGGTAAGCAGCGCATCTGCCGAACTCAATATTCATGCCTCCATCAGCAACTCGACGGACCGTCCCCGGGATTTGACGATTCTCCATGAAATTTATGACCCGGCCCACCGGTTGGTTTTGACAACGACCGACAAACTCTCTCTTCCTCCTGGAGGGAAAGAAGAATTGGTTCTGAGATGCAAATCCCTGCAAGCTCCGCAACTTTGGTCACCCAACACTCCCAATTTGTATTGTCTTCGATCCGCATTGATGG
This sequence comes from uncultured Acidobacteriota bacterium, assembly GCA_963803155.1. GTDB lineage: Bacteria > Acidobacteriota > Terriglobia > Versatilivoradales > Versatilivoraceae > CAWDMN01. The sequence continues at coordinate 15,827 of CAWDMN010000067.1, read as the reverse complement.
AAAAAGGGGAATTGATCGACGAGCTGAAAACTGTTTTGGGATTCCGCTGGTTCGAGTTTGACGCCGACAAGGGGTTTTTCCTAAATGGAGAACGGCTGCAACTGCAAGGGACTACCTGGCACCAGTCTTATCCAGGCATGGGAAATGCCTTGCCGAATTCCCTTCAGGTGAGGGACATGCGGTTGATTAAGGAGATGGGATGCAATTTTTTCCGAACCAGCCATTATCCCCAGGATCCCGCCAGAATGGAGGCGTGCGACAAATTAGGGATCCTGGTTTTGGAAGAGTTGTTTATTGGCGAGGAAATTGAAGACACTCCGGAGTACATCGAGATCCAAAGCAAAACCGCCGAGGAGATGATTCTGCGCGATCGCAATCACCCTTGCGTGATCATGTGGGGATTCAGCGGTGAAGTGGACGCACCGGAAAAGGGGTCCGCTCATGTCATCGGTTCCTTGCTCAAGATATACCGCGAACTCGACTCCACCCGCGTGATGACGATGCATGCTCCGCGGGTGGAGGATGTGAAAGTCCTGCTAGACGTGGTGGGCCTGTTTGGCACGTTCGAGGAGGATGACCAGGATCACGCTCGCTTCCCGAAGCGAAAATACCTGATTGAAGAATACTCCGCCGCCGGTATCGGGCGGGGGATCTATGGAATGGGCCCCGACAGTGAAGATTTGGGGTGCATCGAACACGAAAAATTCCTCAGTCAAGTGAATCAACGTTCCTGGTTAGCGGGCAGTGTTCTGTGGCATCAATTTGATTACGACGGGGAAGAATATGATCCCGTCATTCCCCACGTGGTGACCTTCGGGATGGCCGACTCCTGGAGAGTCCCCAAAGACGTCTTCTACTTTTATCAAAGCCAGTGGAGCACGAAGCCGATGGTGCACATTTGCGGCCATTGGACCTGGGCGCGGGAGGAAGGGAAGAGACGGTCCGTCAGAGTTTACAGCAATGCGCGTGAAGTGGAGCTGCTTTTGAACGGAAATTCGCTGGGAGTCAAGCGAGAAGAGAAGCAGGCCGGATTGCGTCATCCTCCGCGAATCTGGGAAGTTGCCTATCAGCCGGGAGTTTTGACGGCTCGGGCCATTTTTGTAGACACGACCGTGACGGATGAGCGGAGGACGGCGGGCCTTCCCGACCACATTGTCCTAAAATCGGACGTTGAATCGGTTCAATCCGGCGACCGGGAGAGTCTAGCTTTTATCACGGCACAAGTGGTTGACAAGGATGGAACGGTTGTGCCAAGCGCCTTTCCCGCTATCAACTTCAGTTCGTATGGGCCTGGGGAACTGTTGCCCCAGACTTGGCCGGGGCACCCGACTGGATTCACCTGGAATGCCATAGCAGGGATGACCGGCATTGTTTTTCGGGCCACGGGACGAATCGGTCGAGCCGTCATCAATGCGTATTCGCCCGGCTTGGGATTAGGCCGCTGCATCATTCAGGTTGCCGCGAAAGGGAAGAGGGATGAAATGGAATACCGCAGTGGAGCAGAGGTTTATTGACGGATCTCACGACGTTGTTGGGAAATTTGGTTCGACTTTGACTGAAAACATCCACGGATTCCGAAGGGAAATCATATGCCGCCAGAAATAAAAACCTGTCTGAATCGCCGGCAGTTCATCGTGAAGAGTGGCGCCGCACTTGCCGCGACAGCCGCCGCCTCGAGGTCCTCACTGAAAGCTCAGGCCCAATCCCGCCTCAAGCTGGCCATCGTGGGGACGGGATCCCGTGGCACCAGCGACTGGGGACAGCCAGTGGTGGAAAGTTATGGTGATGTGGTGGAGCTTGTGGGACTGTGTGACATCAATGGCAAGCGGGTGAAAGCGGCACAAGGCCTAATGGCGACGCAGGCTCCAACCTATACGGATTTCGACCGGATGGTGCGGGAAACCAATCCCGAAGCGGTTTTGGTGACTACGGTGGATGCTACCCACTACCGCTATATCGTCCGGGCCATGGAACTGGGACGGGATGTCATCACCGAAAAACCGATGTGCACGGACGAAGAACAATGCCGGGCTATTTTGGCAGCCCAAAAGAAGACAGGCAGGAAAATTACAGTCACCTTCAATGCCCGTCACGGCCGTGAGGACAAGAAGGTGAAATCGCTGCTGATGGAAAAAGCAGTTGGCGAGCTGATTTCGGCGGATTTCCATGAATACCTCGACACCAGCCATGGGGCCGACTACTTTCGCCGCTGGCACCGGTTGAAGGAGAATTCGGGAACGCTGTTGGTCCACAAAGCCTCGCATCACTTTGACCAGGCTAATTGGTGGCTCGATTCCAAACCCCTGGAAGTGGCCGCATTCGGGGATCTAAAATTCTATGGTCATAATCACTCATACCGCGGTACGCATTGCCGCAATTGTCCATTCCAATCGCAATGCCAGTTTTACTGGGATGTCGCCACGGTGCCCGAATACGTCAAGCTGTACACGGAGTGCGAATCGGAAGACGGTTACCTGCGCGACGGGTGTGTCTGGGCGGAAAACACCAACATTTACGATACGATGTCAGTTCAGGTGAAATATGAGAATGGCGTCCTGCTGACGTACACCGCCAATACTTACCTACCCTATGAAGGCCAAGCCATATCATTCAATGGGACCCGGGGCCGGCTTGATTTCAATAGTTTTGGGGGTGGCGGATTCGTCAACAATGAATTGAGACTCACGCGCAGTTTTGGCAAGTCAGAGGTGATAAAAGATCTGGAAGCCCGGCGGGAGGGGACTCACGGGGGAGCCGACGCCTCTCTGCAGGATCTGATCTTCCGCCAGCAGAATGCGCCAGATCCTCTGGGTTTGCGGGCGGACCTGCATGCTGGAGCACTCGCCAGCCTCATCGGCATTGCGGCCTATCGAAGCATCGAACGTCATGGCGAAAAAGTGAAAATATCAGAGTTGCTGCCGAGTTGGCTTATGTAAAATAAATCAATGGATGCTGCAATCGGTCTGACAGTGCCTGCCTGCCGTTGGAAATAGACAGCCGTGCTGATTAAGATGGCTGTTTTTAAAAGAAGAGTATTGCATGACCTGCAGTTTCAATCACGTTTTAATGTGAACTATGGCGACCGATACCAGCATCTTCCACAAAAGAGCAAACCTAAGGTTGGGTTTGCATTTTCTTATAAAGGTTTCAGTATGCATTGCAGGCTTGTCTCAAGGTTTTTGACTACCATATCTCTTGTATTCGCAACGTTTATTGCCCATTTAACGCTCTTTGCTGCAGAAGCCCCCGCATTGCCAAAAACGGTCATTCTGCGTGGCGGAACCGTCTACGATGGCACAGGCTCCCCTGGCAAGAGGGCTGATGTGCTCATCGTTGGTGACAGGATCAAATATATTGGCCATAACATCTCAGACCCTGGAGCAAAAGTCATCAACGTGAATAATTATGCGGTCTGTCCGGGATTTGTTGAGGTTCACAACCACGCCCACGAGGGATATCCCGGCCGCTTGCTGCCTGTGGACCCAAACTCCTGCAAGCTGGAGGCACTCGTAGGGCAAGGGATTACGACCGTAATCGTTGGCATGGATGGATCGGGCGAATTGCCACTGGCCACTTACGGCGACGAGCTTGCCAAGAACCCCTGCAGTCCTAACGTCGCGCGGCTTGTGGGGCATAAAGCCGTAAGAGAGATGGTTGTAGGCGGAGCGCAACGCGGGGTCACACCCGAAGAACTCGCGAAGATGTCAGCGTTAGTCGATCAGGCCATGAAAGAGGGCGCGTTTGGCTTGTCATCAGCCCTCGAGTATCTTGGTGATTATGTTACCACCGAAGAGATGATTGCGCTTGCGAAAGTAGTCGCGAGGTACGGCGGCTATTATGAGACGCATGTTCGCAACGAGGACGTCTCTGTCTTCGAAGCCGTCGAGGAGGCCATCCGCATTTGCCGTGAAGGGGGGAATATTCCGCTCTCAATCTCGCATATTAAGGTGGGCTCATACAAGGTCTGGCATCAGGCAGCCAAGCTTGAAAAGATCATCGATGCGGCTCGCGCCAAGGGACTCATGGTTTACTCCAACTGGCGACCCTCAATCAATTACCAATCCGATTTAAAGCTTTTTGATCCAAAGAGGGAAAGAAACACCAAGGCGATCGATGCCGAAATCCTCAAATACTGGCCCAACGCCGACGCTTATTGTTTCCAGTGTTCCTCACACCCGGAAATCAAAGGCAAAACCCTCGACAAGATAGCGGAGTCGTGGAAGATCAGTCCTGGCGAAGCGCTTGTCAAGACTTGGGATTTCGGGGACGCCATGTTCGAGTTCAATGCCTCCTCGTGGGAGGATAAGCGCGTTCTGCTCAACGATCCCTGGTGCATGGTTGCCGGAGATGGCGACGACGGTTTAGATTCGGATAGACCAGACCCTTTGACCTGGGGTTGCTTCCCCATCTTCTTTGGCAAAGTCGTGCGCGAGTGGAAATGGTTTCCAATGGAAGAAGCTGTTTTCAAGTGCACCGGACTTCCCGCTAAGTTGGTTGATCTCAAGGATCGCGGGATATTGAAACCCGGCATGAAGGCCGATATTGTTATCTTTGACCCTAATACGATTAACGGCAACCGGCACTGGGGTGACCACATCCCTCCCGAAGGGATCGCCTATACGTTTATCAATGGGGTCATTGTGATGGAAAATGGCAAACACACTGGCGCGAGGCCGGGAGTTTTCTTGAAGAGAAATAGCTGAATGTTGGCATGGGAAGCGACATTTAAGGAGAAAGCCGGAATCAAACCTTTCTATTGTCCCCCGCCATTGATGGATGAGTTGACGAAGATCTTCCCATCCATTTTCTGGATGTTCTTGTCAATTCGCTCAATCCGTCATGAGCCCGATCTTTGATTTGAAAAAATTGGGCGCTGAGGAGACCGCTGAATATCGGAAACCAGTTTCTATTTCAGACTTGTTGGAATGTCGAACAAGATCCTTGTGAGGCTCTACCATGCGATTCGGAAAGACAGAAGTGGTCCTGTGCGAAGATGAATTGGAACTTGGAAGGAAAGCAGCGTTTGATGTTGCCAGCAAGATCAGGGAACTACTGGTTAGCCGGGAAGAAATCAGAATCATCTTTGCCGCAGGCGAAAGTCAGATAACCTTTCTTGATGCTTTGGCAATGGAGAAGAACATTGACTGGCGCCGAATCATCTGTTTCAACATGGACGATTTCCATGACACAGGGATGCCAGAAAAGTTTACTTGTGGTTATCAAACCAAAAGGCAGCTGTATGATAAAGTCCACCCCAAGAAAGTGCATGTTGTTAGATATAACGCTGCTGATCCATACGAGGAAGCCAGGCGCTTTGAGAGGACTATGCGCGAAGAAGGAGAATTCGACATTCTTTGTCAGGGGATTGGCATGTCAGGCCATTTAGCTCTGAATGAACCTTTTGATGCCGATTTTGAAGATAAGGCCTGGGTCAAGGTAGTAAATCTTGCAGAGCAGTCGAAGATTCAGCTGAAGGAGGATCCCAACTTCAAAGCTCTTGGCTACATTCCTTCAAAAGGAATAACCATGACGCTACCTGCCCTTCTTTCTGCCAAGCAGATTTACACTATTGTACCCTTGGCTCTTAAACGGCCCATACTCGAGCGGCTCTTTGCGCTGAATTCACCCACCGTGGAACTCCCCGCATCGGTTCTACTGCAGGTCGAAGGCACCTTGTACATCGACAAAAACTCATGTCCTGGAGTGTTGTCTCAAATTTAAAAGCCGGGTCTCTGAAATGACGCCACCCTAGCGACTCCATTTGACGGCATTGCTGCCACAACGGGCTATTTCGAACCGGACGAGTCTTTCGCCAACTCAAAGTGTAGGGGGCAAGCGCCCCGGCCAAAGGTGACAACTCTCCGTTGGGCGGAGATCGAAGCCAAAGCTTTGTCGAGGATCTGCATCCTTTCCTGGGCTGATCGGTATTCCCAGCTATCGGGACTGGAATAACGCAAATCGTCCTGGAGCACCTGGCGATAATATTCAAACCGCTCTGGTTTGCCGTAATAGGATTCGTCGAGATACCGGCACATGGCTTGTGAATCCTTCCCTTTCACCAGGATGGAGATGCATCCCCCCTTGCCTGCACCTGTAAGTTTTCCGCCGAGGTAACCGGGGCCGCGCTTGGCGATGCTCAGCAAATGGTCGAGCTGTGGGATGGAGACCCGGAAATCGAAGGTAAGGGCATCTTGAAGATCGTCCACCAATCGCCCTACTTCTTGTTGGTATTTTTCATATTCCGGGGAGTCGGGAGTAATCTCGCGGTTCTGGACACGCGCCTCCGCTTCCAGGAAAATCTTTTCCAACCTTCGCCCAATAATGTTTTGACGATGAAAAAAGCGGGCCGTGGTGCGAATGTGGTATCCGCCGATTTTGCGCCGCGGTTTGGTGTAGATCCGCTCGACCATTTTGGTCTCCATCCCCAGGATTGCGCCGGCTTCTTTGGGGGTGATTTTGACCGGGAGGAGCAAAATCAGCTCGTCGATGGCCTGGTCCGGCACTCCCAAAATATCTTCATGGAAGCTGCCGAATTTCCGGTAGTTGGAGGCAAGCGTCTCCCAGAGCGCCAGGTTGCCCTCGATGAGTGGAGTTGGGCCTCCAGGGACAAAACCGAATCTGGTTCCCATGAGATTGGCCAGCCACCCTGCCTGGCTTGCGCCTCCGCGTTTGATGGCTTCCAAGGCAGAAGAGATAATCAGCGTCATCAGCTCATCACCCATCTGCATCCACCCCTTGCGCATGTTGAAACTCTGATTTCCCCCGGCGCTCTTGTTGACTTCCCAAAGGGAGTTGGCGAGAACCACATGGATGCCGCGCAAAAACGGCAAGGGTGTTGTGTCGAGATCCCGTCGCGAATGCCGGTTGTAGCTGACATTGTTGGCGGGATTCAGCAAAATGGTCATCTGATCGTTGGCGCCGCCATGAGTGCCTACATACCATTCGGCTTCCCCAAGCAGCCGGCAAATTTGCGTGACGGTCCAGGCAGGCAGCGACTGCTGGTTCCCCAGCCACAAGGAGAGGAAGGAGAGGACCACCACGGCCGAAGAAGAGCTCGTCCCCGCGCGGAACGGGACAGTGGCGGGCCCAAAGCTGATATCGGCGCCCTGAATCTTGAGCGTCGGATTTTCCCACAACACCCGCAGGTAAGGGCTCAACACATAGTTCAGCCAGTCTCCCTGGTTTCGTCCGTGAAAAGGAAAGAGCAATGACCGGGTATCCCAGTCGTCCTTCATGCCGCCGCGGGCGCGTGTCTCCCAAGGGGCCCGCGCAAATTTCTCAAACTCTTCCGTGATGGAGAGTCTCTGGGCTGGAAATAAAGGATTGGTGTTTCCAACCGAGAGGATGTCATCCTCACGAATGGAAAGAGCTACCGGGATATCGCCGTCAATAGTGGTGGACATGTGGTCACCATCACACATGTCGAGGTATTCTAGAAACGCATTAAGCCGCCCCGGCGCCCGCAACAGAAATGTTGGCTGGTTGCCAACCCTTTCCAAATGGAACCTGGCAGTTTTCAAAAGCCGCTTCCGCTGAGCCTCCAGATATTCCGGATTAGTCTGTACATAGATCTCTTTCCCTAGGTACTCGTCCAGGCTGGAGGAGCCGCCTTCGAGAATATTTATAATATCTGTCACAGGCAATGGAGTTGCTTGAATTTCGAAAGATTTAGGCATAGTGGAATTCGCTCCTTGTCGGATATTTTCATGATCGAAAAAAAGGGATTATTACGAGTACAACTGGGCAAGTATATTCTCAATTCCATTCAAATTCCTGGAAAAATGTCGTAACCGTTCAGTTCCCCCCTGAACGGTCACCACTTTGCAGTACTCGGCCTGCACCTTGATTCCGGGGAAGGGTAGACCCTATTTTGCTGTTGGTTTTCCCTCCGGGCTGCCATACAATGTTTTCACTTCTTTGGCTTCAAGAATTTCAACATATTCATGAGAGGGCATTGAAATGAAGAGAGTCATTTTAATCTTTGCTTGCCTGGCGATTTGTTTGGAAGCATCGCTTCTCGCCCAACAGGCGCGGCCCGCGATCACCATCAAGCCTGTGGCCGGGCCGATCTATATTTTGCAGGGGGGCGGCGGAAATATTGGCGTAATGACAGATGCCGCCGGGCTTTTCATGGTGGATGCCATGATGGAATCCAGTGCTGAGGGTGTTCGTGCGGCTATCAAGTCGCTTCCTGGCGGCGATCATGTGCGTATACTAGTGAATACCCACTGGCACTTCGATCATGTGGGAGGAAACAAAGCCGTTGCTTCCGGGGCGCTAATCATAAGCCATGAGCATGTTTGGCCCCTGCTGGCCCATGACCAGAGGACCATGGGGAATACGATCAAGGCTCTTCCCGCCGAGGGTCAGCCGAATCTTACCTACGGCGATCACATGACAATCTATGTGGGAGGAGAAGCCATCCGGCTGGTTCACTACCCGCATTCTCACACGGATGGCGATACCGTGGTATTCTTCGATAAACAAAATGTCGTTCACATGGGAGATATGTTCTTTAATGGCATGTTTCCGTTTTTGGATGTGGACAACGGAGGGGATATCGATAATTGGGTTCGAGAGTTGGACATCATTTTGGCGGCGCTGCCCCCCGACGTCAAAATCATCCCCGGGCATGGCCCGTTGGCAGGCGTCGCGGAACTTAAGGCGTTTCGCCAAATGCTAACCGATTCTTCCGAATTTGTTCGCGGCCAGATGAAAAGCGGAAAGTCGCTCGAACAAATCAAAGCTTCCGCTCTGCCTTCCTCATTGGCTCCATGGGCGAAGGGTTTCCTCCAACCTCCACAATGGCTGGAGATGGTCTATCGGAGTTTGACTAAAAACAAATAGTAGGATCAGAGCCGCCATCTGTTTTTGCTCCGTTCCATATAAATAATGGAGGGGGGATTCATAATTGCCAGCGAGTCCCCGATTTTTATAATACTCAAAAGTTTCTTATCCCGCCTGCGACGCTGCCATCAGAGTCACAGGCGGCGGAAGCTCCTCCGCACCTCCACGATTCAATCTTGACCTGCCTTCCTTTTTACCATGTTCCTGGGAAGAACCCAACTGTACGCCCCCCTGACAGCAAAGACAAAGCTTTCCTCTAGGTAAGAAGAAGTGCCCGAAGGGCGAGATAGTTGAACCACGGCTGGCGTATGCCACCCAGAGCGGGTCTACAGTACCCACTTTCATCATCTTATTCTACCCACCTCACGGACGAAAAGGTTTTGAAGCAAACAGACGGATTTTCTTCCGCAACAATATCTATATTTTTTTTCTTGATATTTGGTCAGAAAAAGGGTCCCTTGGCAACCCCAATAATCGATCCTCCTGAAAAAAAGGTTGACAAATTGTAGATTAAAACAAACAATTCAAACATACGTTTGAATTGTTTGTTTGGTCTTGGAGAGAATTGCCATGGAAATTATTGAAAAGACAGAAGCAAAGAATATGACTAAACGGCTCCTCGACGCTGCCGAACACCTTTTCGCCAGGCAAGGAATCCGGGGGACTTCGCTGCGCGAGATCACGGAGCAGGCAGGAGGCAATATTGCCGCCGTAAATTATTACTTCCGCTCCAAGGAAGCGCTCGTCCAGGCTGTCTATGAGCGCAGTTTTCGACCGTTGAATGAGGAGCGCTTGCGCTTGCTCGATCTGGCCGAATCGGAAGCTGGAGGCAACCCCCTGCAACTGGAATCGATCCTGCATGCCTTTTTCGAACCGATGGTCCGCGCCTGGAGAGAAAACAAGAACTTCATCCTGCTGCTTGGCCGATTTCAGCATGAACCCGACAAAAAACTCAGCCGGCTCATTCCAGAATTATATGGAGAAACAATCCACCGTTTCCTCGCTGCCACCAAAAAGGCACTTCCCAATGTCCCCGAGGCAGATCTCTTCTTTTGGCTTCATCTTCTCTTTGGTGGTGTGGTGTACACTTTGCTCAACCGCCAAGACATGCAACTGCTCTACGAAGGGCAAAACCTCCTCGATGTTCCAGACAAGTTCCTCGCCCGGCTTATCGCCTTTGGCGCAGCGGGGCTTTGCGGACACATACCTTCGAACTAAGCAATTCCTGGACGCGCCGGGATACCAAATTTGAATAAATGAACAAGAAGCTCTGGCCATTCAAAACGCTTTTCTGATTCAAAAAGAGAGGTCTTATGAGAAAACAATTCCTGAACAACTTTGGGAGTAGAAAAAAGAAGCCGCCAGTCTTTTCCACTATTTTTATTCAATCTGCACCGTTATCCCTTCTACGATGGACCGCTCCATTCCTGGTTGTCCTCATGTTTGTCGTTCTGACCGCCTATTCCGCCTGGGCCCAGGCCTATAGCGGAACGCTCACCGGCGTGATAACCGATCCCTCCGGGGCGGTCATACCGACCGCCAAAATTGTTGTCAAAGACATTGAAAGAGGAGTGGCCTTTGCCGCCGATGCTGATGCCAGCGGGCGGTATCTGGTTCGAGCCCTTCCTCCCAGCACTTACCGGCTGACGGTAGAGGCGCCCGGCTTCAAGACTCATATTCAGGAAGGGATTGTGCTGACCGTCAACCAAAGTGCGGGCGTTGATGTTCGGCTGGCCATGGGGGCTGAATCGCAGCGTATAGAAGTTGACGCAACCACGCTTGCCCTGGCCACTCAGGATGCGGTCACTGGTCAAGAACTGGACCGCAAGTTTATCAACGACCTGCCCCTGCTGGGCAGAAATGTCTTTGATTTGGCAGGCCTAACGCCAGGAGTCACGCAAGCCTCGGGGGGCTTTTCAATTGCCTACCACGCCACCAACTTCATTTCCAATGGAAGCCGCAGCGCGCAAACGGATGTTCTGATTGACGGAGTCAGCACGACCAATTATGAGAATGGCACTGGCGTGCTGATTCCGCTGTACCAACCGTCGGTGGATGCGGTCCAGGAGTTCAAAGTCCAGCAATCGGGTTTTAGCGCCGAAATCGGCTTTAGCGCCTCAACGGTGATGAACGTTGTGACCCGTTCTGGGACGAACCAGATCCATGGGACCGCCAACTGGTTCCTACGCAACAATATCCTGACCGCGAACAATTGGTTTAGCAATGCCCATGGCCAACCGTTGAGCGGCCGCCACTTCAACAGATTTGGCGGAACAATCGGCGGGCCCATCAAGAAAGATCAGACTTTCTATTTCGCGAACATTGAGGGATTGATCGACAAAAGTCCCGCCACCTTCCAGGCCGGAGTGCCCAGCGCCGCAATGCGCAAGGGGGACTTTGCGGAACTTTGCTCGGCGGGCTTCAGCAGCGCGGGCCAATGTCTCGACCCCACCGGCAATGGGCAGCTTTGGGATCCCTACACTGGTGTATATGTCCCTGCGTATGGTGTTCCCGTCCGTCTAGGGTATATCCCGTTCAACAATATGGCGACTTATATGAGTCCGGGCAGCCCCCGGTTGGCGGGCACCGGCCAGGAACTTCCACATGCTCCCGGGAACCTGATGGATCCGGTTGCTCTTAAGTTAATGCAGCAGTTTCCAATGCCCAATATCAATGTTGGCCAGCCCAGTTACAACCGAAGATTGAACTGGATTGGCACAGGCTCGAATTCAACCACGGCGCATCAATGGGATTTGAAATTAGATCACGCCTTCAACGCGAATGACCGGAGCAATGTAAAATTCTCCAGGCAGGCAGCGAATGTCTCGGCCGCGAATGCGTATGGCAACATTTTCAATCCAAGCTTTACCGGCCCAGTGCTGGTAACGGCGACCCTTTTTGCCTTGAATCACACACACGCATTCAATGCTTCAACTCTCTTGAGCGCTTCCTACGGATTCACGCGCCAGTTCACTGACCAGCGGGATGTCGCGACAAACTTTCCGGAAGATCCGATCACGCTTCTCGGGATGCCCGATTACATGCGCCAATCCGGCTTCAAAACCAGCCCGGCGATTGTCATTGCCGGTTATGCCTCGCCGGGGGTGAACATCGGCTCGCTTCCTTTCGCCCTGATGCGGCAGGGGACGGAAACCCACGACCTGAATGCCAGTATCAGCCACACCCATGGACGCCATGAATTGAAAGTAGGAGGCGGCGTGCGCATGCACCGCATCAACTTTGTGCAGCCGGGCACGCCAGGGGGGATGTTCATCTTCCCAGCCTTCTCGACGGCCCAATACTTTGTCACGGGTGGCGGCGACGAAATGGCGAGCTTTCTCACTGGGATCGGCTATGGCGACCCGGTGCTGGCGCCGTCCACCTACTCCATGCCCGCTTGGGTCAGCACGCAAAATTTTGGCATGGCCGGTTTTTTGCAGGACAACTGGCGCGTCAATGACAGATTGACCCTGAACCTTGGGCTGCGGTACGAAGTGGAAACACCCCGGACGGAGAGGTTCAACCGGCAGAGCTATGTGGACCTCGATATGGACTCGCCCTTGAAGGTGCCCGGATACCCAAATCTGAAGGGGGGAATGCAATTTGTTGACGATAGCAACCGGCATCCCTATGGCTGGGACAACAATAATTGGGCGCCTCGCTTTGGTTTTGCCTACAGACTTTCCGATAAAATGGTGATGCGCGGCGGCTATGGGCTCTTCTATTCGACTACTATCCGCGGAGCCTCAGGCACGGGAGGAGGCGGTGCACAAGGATTCAGCCGCAATACTCTCTGGGTTACCAATTACCAGAATGACGGACAGACTCCCTGTTGCCGGCTATCCGATCCATTTCCCGTCACAGGGCCGCTGCTGCCCACCGGTTCCAGCCTCGGAGCGCTCTCGTTTGTCGGTGACAGCATCAGTGGCGCTCCCATGCGGTCCAACCTTCTCAATGCGACACCCTACGAACAGACCTGGAATTTCGGGCTTCAGCGGGAACTGAGAGCAGGATTTCTGGTCGATGCCAACTACATTGGAAAGAAGGGAACCAAGCTATATTTTGGCGGCGGCAGCGATATGAACCACCTCGGGCCGGAAATTGAAAGCTATGATGCAGCGCAGCTTGCCGATCTGAGCACCTATGTTCCCAATCCCTTTTATGGGATCATACCTGCCAGCGCACCTCTGGGTGGTCCCATGATCTTGAAGGCGCAGCTACAGCGGCCTTATCCTCAGTTTCAAAACCTTTCAACTCAGCCCTTGCCGGTGGCAAATTCTTCGTATAACGCTTTCCAGTTGAAAGTCGAGAAACGGTTCTCGCACGGGTTCCAAATGCTTGCCACCTACACTCTGTCGAAATCGCTGGACGACGCCTCCGGCGGCACGCTCTCTTGGATGACCGGCATCCCCTCCAGTCTCCAGAATCCCAACAACCGGAGTCTGGAACGATCAATTTCCGCGTTTGACATCCCCCAAGTTTTTGGGTTGAGTTATTCGTATGACCTTCCTTTCGGTCGCGGAAAAGCGATGGGGAGCAACTGGCATCCGGTTTTGAATGCTCTTTTAGGAGGATGGCAGACCAACGGAATTTGGCGATTTTCCGCGGGACAACCACTGGCGCTGAGCGTGAGTCAAGGGAAGTCGTTGCCGACCTATGGGCCGCAACGCCCCAATCTTGCCGCCGACTTGAGGAAGAACTCCGACTCGAACTTCCTTCAGCAATACTTCGCGAATCCGGAAGTGGCCACCAAGCCGGCCCCCTTCACGTTGGGCAATGCTCCCCGCACGACTTCGAGCGTCCGCACGCCTGGGGTAAACAATGCAAATCTTTCGCTGGTGAAGTCGTTTGATTTGCATTTTCTCAGGGAAAGCATGAAGATGGATTTCCGAGCCGAGGCTTTCAATGCGCTGAACCATCCGCAGTTTTGCGGCCCGAATACTGCCATTGATGGAGGTAGCTTTGGCCAGGTTTGGTCCACCTGCAATTCACCCAGAGAAATTCAAATGGGCCTGAAGCTTTACTGGTAAGGCCGCCAGTGTCGCCAGTTCCGATATAGATGAAGACGCCAGTCAGATTCTACAATTGTCTGTCAACATCGGTTTGAATTGCCGCAAATCGATCAACCCGATGTTTTCTTTGTAGTGAAGAGAAATAGTTCTTTCCGCAAGCCTCTTTGCGTACAAATGTCGGCTTGTTTGAAAACTGGAGATACCCTCCATGAAATTCTGTCCGCGAAACAGCATCCTCCATCTGGCTGTGTGGTTTGTGCTCTTCCTTGTTTCACCCACGGCCTTTGCTGTACCGCCGCTCAGAATCCCCGGGTCCAAATATCAAGACAAGGTATATGCCTCCTGGCTGGGACAGTGTGCGGGAAACATGTATGGACTGGCCCACGAACAAAAATACTTTCAGGAACCGGGCCCAGACAAGTTTCCCCTGGGGTACAGCGGCTGGGGCGCCGCCCGAATGAAGGAATTAAGCGGGGCTTTTTCCGATGACGATACGGACATCGAATACATGTATTTGTTCGCCATGGAACAGTATGGGATAGAGCCGGGCTACTCCCAACTGGCGGAGTTTTGGAGAAACCATGTTCACCGGGAAGTCTGGCTGGCCAACCGGGCGGCTTTGGCGGCTATGAACTATGGATTGGAGCCGCCTTGGACGGGAATGAAATCCCACAATCCGCACTGGTTTCAAATCGACCCCCAACTGGTCAACGAAATCTGGGCCGTAACTGCGCCTGGCATGGTCCGGTATGCGGTCGGAAAGTCTTGCTGGGCCGCGAAAATCATGAGTGACGATTGGGCCCTCCAGCCGACTATCTTCTATGCGGCGATGTATGCCGCGGCATTTTTCGAGACTGACATCGGAAAACTCATCGAAACAGGGAAGGGAGCTCTGCCACCTGGCGCCCGTTTTGCCCGGACCATCGAAGACATGAAGGCTCTTTATCTGAAATACCCCGGTGACTGGAAAGCTGCCCGCCAAGAAGCCGTACGCGAATGCTACCTTGAGGAGCCCGCCTCTACTCGGACCGCAACTAATGCGAATATAAACGCCGCCTTCGCCGTGCTGGCCTTGCTATATGGCCAAGGCGATTTTCAGCGAACTCTTGACCTCGCCTGCGCCCTCGGCTTTGACGCCGGTCTATCAATGGAAGGAATACGACCGGGGGGCCATCGAGCGGGAGTTCGACTTGATGGTCTCGCTGGGAATCACGTGCATCCGGTGTTTTGTCATGTGGGACGATCTCCTGACCGCGAAGGACACCATCGATGAATCCTTCTTTTCCAATTTCGAGCATTTTCACGAGACCGCGACCGCGCACGGCATCAAGCTCGTTCCCACGCTGTTCATTGGCCACATGAGTGGGCAGGACTGGTTCCCCGCGTGGTTCAACGTCTCGGACGAAGACGTTGCCAACGGGTACCCTACCAGGAGATCGGCCTGCCACCCAGAAAGGAGATCAAGGGCAAGGTGCGGGACATCTACCTCGATGAGGACGTGTATCGTAATGCGTTCCTCCAGATCGATGCCCTTCTGCCCAGGTACAGGGATTCCACCACGATCGTGTCGTGGGACCTGAGCAACGAGAACCAGTACATGACGCGCCCGAAGCGGCCCGAGGACGGCTTCACTTACCATGAAACGGATGTACGAGAAGATCAAGGACGTGGACCCGAACCACCCGGTCACGCTCGGCATGGGCAAATTCAGCGAGAATTCCGGGTTTCACTCGTACGGCGAGTGGAACATCGCGAACTACAACGACTATTACTGCGTGCACTCGTACCTGCGCTGGTACTACCCGATAACGCTGCGCTACATCGACTTCTATGCCACGTACAAGCCCGTCTTTGACATGCGTATCTCCATGGCCTGCGGCATTCCCGTCCAGCAGGCAGGAGTTTGGCCTGCAGGACGGGGCGTTCATGGGGAAGCGGAAGGCGTCGAAGAATGCCCTGCTTCACAGC
>CAWDMN010000066.1:0-4406 GCA_963803155.1 uncultured Acidobacteriota bacterium | reverse complement strand
AAACCCGAGGAAGAGTATGCCTCCCGCACAGCTTGATATTCTCATGCTGCTGTTAAAAGCATTGTGCTTGCCGATGTTCTTCTAACCTGGGATTCATTGATGGCTCATTATAGTACAAAATGCCGGCGGAAGTACTGCGCTAATCGAAAGAGCATCACGAGCCAATCCTTGTGACCCCCACAACTTTTGGCTTGGTTCCTTCTTTGACTGAGACCTTAGATTTGGTCATCTGCTGATCGATCTCTTCTTCGGGAAGTGGTCGCAATTCGCGGTCTTCCGGCCATTTTGCATTTTTGTGACCTCAACATTGCCACTCACTGGCGCTTTTTGCGCGTAGGGTGCAGTAGGCTAGTTGAGAATCAATTTTCCAGAATACTTAAATTTTAAAGCCAGGCACTCATTGCAAGGGTGAAAATTAAATCTCTTCACGGTTCACTTCAATCCGGTGCATCCGAATTCTTAGCTTGCTGGGTGGCTTACGCTGTCTTCCACCACCGATAACCATATGCCAAGTTCAGTGGCAACGTCCACCATAGTTGAACCGATGACCGTGACAGCCGTTTAGCCATGCTTGGAAGAGAATAAAAACGCTCATTGGCATATCGAAAACCAGATAACAATTCTTTCACGCTCATCTGCTTTGGTTGATAAACCACATCCGCACGACTATTATATTTGCGCCAGTCCCTCGTCAATATGCGTCCTTCGGTTTCCATCTTTCGAAACAGCGGAGTACCTGGAAACGGCGTCAGAATATTGAAGGTTGCATTCTGAATTCCCGCTTCTTCCAAAAAATCAAGAGTGTCCTTGAATATTGCCGGCGTGTCATGATCAAATCCAAAAATAATCCCGGCTTGTACGGCAATTCCGTGCGAATGAATGCGTTCAACAATCTGGAAATATTCTTCCACTCGGTTGAACCCCTTGTTTGTCTCCGTCATGCTTAGCTGAGAGATAGACTCCAACCCCAAAAACAACTGCTTACATCCGCTAGCCGCCGCAGCCTCCAAAAATTCGTCATCTCGGCCAGCGTGAATGCTTGCCTGACTACTCCACCACTTTTGGAATGGAGCGATGGCGCGAAACAATTCCTTCGCGTACTTTACATCTCCGGCAATGTTATCATCCCAAAAGATAATAACTTTTCCCCTGAAGGAGGCATATTCCGCGGCAATTTCAGCCACGGGCCGCTTGCGTAGTTTATGGCGATACATCACGGCAATGACGCAGAAATCACAGTGGTTGGGACATCCCCGGGTCGTAAAGAGAACTCCATTGGTATAGTCGCGCCGGTGAAATAAATCCTTGCGAGCTGTGGGGATATTTCTAAGAGACGGCACACTGGTCTGTTGATACACACGAAGATAAGAGCCCGATTCGAAGCTTTTCAAAAAATCTTCCCATAGACCTTCCGCTTCTCCAATGAATATCACATCAGCAAATTGACTGGCCTCTTCGGGCAAGAGCGTTACATGCGGGCCGCCCATAACGATAAATACTCCTCGTGACCTAAAACGCCTGGCAATGTCATAGGCGTGATACGCACTTGGCGTATGAAATGTAATTCCAACCACATCGGCTTCAATGTTCCAATTAATCCCTTCGGCGTCTTCATCAACATGGAGCACTTCCCAATTCGGAGGAACTCTGGCGGCCAGATAAGGCATGGTAATCTGCTGAAAGTTAAGAACCCGCGCCCGCCTTGATCTCCGCATTTCAGGCGATGAGGCTGTTATTAATAGAAGCTTTGGCAAGTCAATTTCCTAAAACCCAATTCCAATTCAGGCCACTCAAGGCTTGCGCTCACCGGCGCGCCCCTCTCGATCGATCCGTTAGGCATGGGGCTAATGTCACACTTGATGTTCGCCGGGTAAGACCATGAGCCTTGGAATTCTTACATGGGCTGGTTGTGACAATATGAAGCTGATGCATCGAGCAACATCTTCAGGCTGCAATGGATGAGGGATATTCATACTTTCACTCGGATGAATCGGCCAATCTCGATGAAGCTCCGTCTTCACGAGGCCCGGTTCAATACATGAAATCCCTATCGAGGTGCCAGCCACTTCCATGCGGAGCGCCTCTGTAAGGGCTTCAATGGCATATTTGGTTCCGGCATAGGCTCCGGCGGTCGGACGCACTTTCGTCCCGAGAACGCTTGACATATTGACCAGATGCCCATGACCTTGTTTCTGAAAATGCCGCACAAAGGTATAGGCCACTCGATAAGCAGCCTCGACATTGACGCGGACCATCTCGCATACCTTGTCGATGTTGATAGACTCGATGGGGCCAGCCTCGATGATTCCCGCGTTGTTTAACACAACATCACAGCGTTCATAAGTTGAAAGCGCCAGGTCGAGCAGTTTTTTTGGAAGCGCGGGTTCCCTCACGTCACCCGCAAGAATGGTAGCCTGCAACTCGGATTTTATGCGAGCGAGGCGATCTTCATGTCTCGCCGTGAGAATTAAATTCATACCGAATGAATGCAGCTCTTTGGCTGCAGCCAAACCGATGCCGCTGCTAGCTCCCGTGATTACGGCGACTTTCCCGAAAAGTACATGTTTAGTCATGGTTTATGATTCCTGGCAATCCTTCGGCCTACGCTGCGGCTCACCTGCCAGCGAGCCTTCTGAACTGGTCAGGTGAAGCGAGTTTGCTGGAAATCATTTCTCCAGAATACTTAAATTTTAAAGATAAGCACCAAATGTGCGCTGAAAATTCCTTTAGCCCTATTCCCGGGTTATTTTTTTAGCCACGGATTCACGCGGATTAAACGCGGATGAATTCGAAAATGCCATCCGTTTGAATTCCACTTTTTCCCGTCCGAAATTGAGCAGAAGACCAACGGATCGGCCGGTAGCTTTGAGTTCATTGAGCAATTGAGCCTCATCTGCTGGATTATATTGCCTGGACACTTTGAGCTCGACTATGACTTTTTCCTCAACCAGCAGATCGGCAAAGTAGTCAACCACGACATATCCTTTGAATTGTACCTTAATGGGCTCCTCCATTTTTGCCTGCAGTCCCCTTCGTTCGAGCTCCACCTGCAGTGCTTTTTGATAGATTTTTTCGAGGAATCAGTAGCCTAAGATGTGATGTACTTCAAAAGCCGCCCCAATAATCGTTTCCGCTATTTCTTCGTGTTCCAGTTTCATGGCCCATTTATCCGCGTTTCATCTGCGTTCATCCACGGCTATGGCTGTTTTTTCAGCCACGGATTAGCGCGGATGAAACGCGGATGGATCTGAAAATACCATCCGTTTGAATTCCACTTTTTCCCGTCCGAAATTGATCAGAAGACCAACAGATCGGCCGGTGGCTTTGAGTTCATTGAGCAATTGAGCCTCATCTGCTGGATTATATTGCCTGGACACTTTGAGCTCGACTATGACTTTTTCCTCAACCAGCAGATCGGCAAAATAGTCACCCACGACAGATCCTTTGAAATGCACCTGAATGGGCTCTTCCATTTTTGCCTGGAGTCCCCTTCGTTCCAGCTCCACCTGCAGTGCTCTTTGATAAACTTTTTCGAGGAATCCGTAACCCAAGATGTGATGCACTTCAAAAGCCGCCCCAATAATCGTTTCCGTAATTTCTTCATGTTCCAGTTTCATAGCCCATTTATCCGCGCTTCATCTGCGTTCATCCGCGGCTATTATTCTCTTTCCATCGTTGCCACTCACCGGCCCGTCAGCTGAAGGAGCCGGTGCCATGGAATGGTGTCGCTGAAAATTTCTTCAACCCTATTCACGGGTTGTCTTTTTCGCCGCGGATTAGCGCGGATTAAACGCGGATGGATCTGAGAAAATCATCCGTTTGAATTCCACTTTTTCCCGTCCGAAATTGATCAGAAGACCAACGGATTGGCCGGTGGTTTTGAGTTCATTGAGCAATTGAGCCTCATCCGTTGGATTATATTGCCTGGGCACTTGGTTGAGGTGGTCGCAATTTGCAATCACCTCGGCTTTTTCCTCCGCGCTCAGCTGGAACATGAAGTCCTCGGGAAAGCGCTCCCGATTGCGCCTGACCTGCTCGTTAAGCCTGCGCGTGGGCACCACCGTAAGCTTCCGCTAAATCGGCGTCTATGATGACCTTCTCACCACGAATAAGCAGGTTGTGCTGTTGAATTGCACCGATTTTGACTAAGGCCATAGACTTGGGCATCTGTTGGTCGATTTCTCCTCCCGGAAGAGGCCGCCATCTGCGGCCTTCCGGCCATTTTGCATTCCTTTGATCTCAATATTGCCGCTCATAGGCACTATTTGTGTGCCTGGTGGAGCGGAATATTCGGGAATTATTTTTCGGATTGAACATGCGGCCGACGCAGCAAAAGATTCAATCTTCTAAGTGCGGCACCCTTTCCCGTCGTGTTAGATAGCCTACAGCCGGAGTTCTGCTTCCGG
>CAWDMN010000065.1:0-119055 GCA_963803155.1 uncultured Acidobacteriota bacterium | reverse complement strand
GACTTTTTTTCCGGACAATCTGATTGAGAATGCAGCCAAAAGAGGCATAACGTAAGGACAAAAATCTTATTCAATTGACTTTAAGAATCTTATGCTATTCGGGGCCTTGATTAAAAAAGGAATCCAAGCCATGCGTTGTGCTTGGCAAAAGGTGGAAGCGGACTCATTCCGGCGATCTTGGGCTTGTCATTTGTTGAGTCTCCCCCCCGCTAAGGGGTTCTGCAATTTAGTCTCGCTGGAGGAAAGAAAAAAACCTCTAAAGTTGACAAGCTAACACTCAGATATTATATTCTTGAACGATGTAACTTTTTTTTTCTTGGGTTTTATAATTGCGGAATAATAAACAAATGGAGGTTGTATAAATGAGCAAAACGATTGGGATTGACCTGGGGACGACCAATTCGGTGGTGGCGGTGATGGAGGGGGGAGAGCCTGTTGTTATCACTAACGCGGAAGGGACGCGTACGACACCATCGGTTGTTGCCTTCACAAAAAGGGGGAGAACGTCTGGTGGGTCAGGTGGCCAAGCGCCAAGCGGTGACGAACCCAGAAAACACCGTTTATTCGATTAAACGGTTCATGGGACGTAAATTCCATGAAGTTAATGAGGAGATGAAGATTGTTCCTTACAAAGTGAAGGAAGCTCCCAATGCGGATGCCCGAGTCATCGTCACGGGTAAGGGATATAGTCCTCCAGAAATTTCCGCGATGATTTTGCAGAAGATGAAACAGTCAGCCGAGGAATATCTGGGAGAAAGGTGACCAAAGCCGTTATCACGGTCCCCGCCTATTTTAATGATTCACAACGGCAGGCCACTAAAGATGCCGCAAAAACCGCCGGTTTGGAAGTCTTGCGAATCGTCAACGAACCTCCAGGATGGAGATATCAAAAGTCCCGCCACCAAAATCGTAAACGGCAATGGTTTCATCTTTCTTCTTATCTAATCCATAGGCCAAAGCAGCCGCGGTAGGTTCGTTGACGATTCGCAAGACTTCCAAACCGGCGATTTTGCCGGCATCTTTAGTGGCCTGCCGTTGTGAATCATTAAAATAGGCGGGGACCGTGATAACGGCTTTGGTCACCTTTTCTCCCAGATATTCCTCGGCTGACTGTTTCATCTTCTGCAAAATCATCGCGGAAATTTCTGGAGGACTATATTCCTTACCCGTGACGATGACTCGGGCATCCGCATTGGGAGCTTCCTTCACTTTGTAAGGAACAATCTTCATCTCCTCATTAACTTCATGGAATTTACGTCCCATGAACCGTTTAATCGAATAAACGGTGTTTTCTGGGTTCGTCACCGCTTGGCGCTTGGCCACCTGACCCACCAGACGTTCTCCCCCTTTTGTGAAGGCAACAACCGATGGTGTCGTACGCGTCCCTTCCGCGTTAGTGATAACAACAGGCTCTCCCCCCTCCATCACCGCCACCACCGAATTGGTCGTCCCCAGGTCAATCCCAATCGTTTTGCTCATTTATACAACCTCCATTTGTTTATTATTCCGCAATTATAAAACCCAAGAAAAAAACCTTAGTCGTTCAAGAATATAATATCTGAGTGTTAGCTTGTCAACTTTAGAGGTTTTTTTCTTTCCTCCAGCGAGACTAAATTGCAGAACCCCTTAGCGGGGGAGACTCAACAAATGACAAGCCCAAGATCGCCGGAATGAGTCCGCTTCCACCTTTTGCCAAGCACAACGCATGGCTTGGATTCCTTCTTGAATCAAGGCCCCGAATAGCATAAGATTCTTAAAGTCAATTGAATAAGATTTTTGTCCTTACGTTATGCCTCTTTTGGCTGCATTCTCAATCAGATTGTCCGGAAAAAAAGTCTTCAGCTGGCTGATCTTCTTTTTTTTCCTCTTCATTTCAATTACGCTCGGAGCATTGATCGGGCTTGTCATTGTCTATAAGAGCGACCTTCCTGAAGTTCAAACTCTTGAAGATTACCGCCCCAACGTAATCACGGAATTGTATTCCGACGATGGGCGGATCATTGGCTCTTTTGCCCTGGAACGTCGCATTGTGGTTCCCTACGAGAAAATTCCCCGGCAACTTCAAGATGCTCTGATCGCTACAGAGGATCAACGATTTGAAAAACATTTCGGAGTGGACATTCGGGGAATGTTCCGGGCTGGATTCCGCGACTTGTTGTCTTGGAAGAAAGTGGAGGGGGCTAGTACTTTAACTCAGCAGCTTAGCCGGTTATGTTTCTTAACGCCGGAACGTAGCTTCAAACGGAAATTTCAGGAGCTTTTGACGGCTCTCCAGGTCGAGCGTTTTTATACCAAACAACAGATTATGACGATGTATTGCAACCAGCTTTATCTGGGACACGGCACCTATGGCTTTGAAGCCGCGGCTCAGTACTATTTTAACAAGACCTTGAGAGATTTATCGCTGGAAGAAACCGCCATGCTGGCGGGATTGCCGGCAGTGGTTCATCTATACACTCCGCTGAGCCAACCGGAAAAGATTAAAGCCCGGCGTGATCACGTCATCGACCGCATGATCGATGAAGGGAAGATAACCCCGGAGGCTGGATTCAAGGCAAAACAAAGCACGCTCAATTTGAAATTGACCCCATGGCAGAACGACCTCGCCCCATATTTTGTGGAAGAACTCCGCAAATATCTGGAGAAAAAATATGGAACCGCCACTGTACATGAAAAAGGGTTGCGGGTGTATACGACTCTCAACATAGAGATGCAGCAAGCGGCCAATGAAGCCTTAAAAACGGGCCTGGAAACCTATGACCATCGGCATGGCTGGCGGGGTGTCAAAGCCAACATCCTATATCAAAGAATTGCTACACTTGACGAATTTGACCATGAGGATTGGAAAAAGCCTCCGGTTGCCGGCAAAATCCTCACGGGACTTATTATGTCGGTTGGAGGGGCTACAGCTCAGGTTCGATTTGGGGAATATCGGGCTTTGATCGAAGAGAGTGCCATCAGTTGGATGGGAAAGAAATCTGCCGCCGAGCTCTTTAAGCCGGGGGACTTGGCCTCTTTTGCCATCCGATCCGTAGACGACGATCGAAGACAACTCAAAGTGGAGCTTTATCAGCGGCCCCAAATCCAAGGAGCGATGGTGGTCATCGATTCCTCAACGGGGGAAGTAAAAGCCCTGACAGGGGGATCCGACTTTCGGGAAAGCAAATTCAACCGTGCCACACAGGCTCTGCGCCAAACCGGTTCCTGCTTCAAGCCGATTATTTACACGATGGCCATAGATCAGGGGATGAAACCAACCGACACCATTGTTGACGCCCCCATCAGTTTTCCCAGCGGACAAGGCGTCTGGACTCCACACAATTATGATGAAAAGTTCGAGGGGGCGATCTCGCTGCGCCGGGCTCTGGCTCAATCACGCAACGTCCCGGCGGTGAGACTGCTCAACCGGTTCGGGGCCGCCAAAGGGATCGAGTATGCCCGGAAATTTGGCATTACCAGTCCAAACCTGCCGCCATATCTGCCGTTGGCTTTGGGCGCGGGAGAAGTCACGCTGATGGAAATGACCAGTGCTTTTACCGTTTTTCCCAATGACGGGGTCCGGATTCTTCCACGGCTGATCAAAACCGTCACCGATTACAGCGGCTCCCTGAAGGAAGAGAACCTGGTGGAAGTCCGCGAGGTGGTATCCCAAGAAACAGCCCGTTCCATGGTGGAATTGCTTCGTGGAGTGGTGGAAATGGGAACTGCCCAGCAGGCTAAGATCCTGAAACGGCCGGTGGCAGGCAAGACAGGGACTACAAACGATTTCACCGATGCCTGGTTTATCGGTTTCACCCCCTCGCTTACTTGTGGTGTTTGGGTCGGAATGGACCAGAAGAAATCGCTGGGCAAAGGAGAAACGGGAGCCCGCGCGGCTTTGCCGATTTGGGTCGATTTTATGCAGGCCGCTTTGAAAGACAAACCGTCTGGGGATTTTGCCGGAACAACCCCCTCCCCTCCTCCACCCGCGGTCAAGTTGGACACCGCGGATGACGCAGCGGGAGACGGAGAGGCCGCTCCGGATCAACCTGGCGCCACGTCCCCACAGTCCACCCAGCCCGCCCCTCCACAAAAACCCGAAACGACATCGAAGCCAGCGGGTTCGCCCACTCACGCGGTTCGATCCCAACGGTGATTTGATTTTCACATTCGCTGAACATCCGATAATCACTTCCCGATCATAGAGCGGGTGTGATTAATAACCAATAGTTCTTGCGATCGATCCTCTGCCCTGAGAATCACGGGAAAGACTTCGTCATGGCCCAAGCCACCCACTGCTCTGTAGATCAAATTGCCCTGGCTATCCGCCAAATTAAAAATCCTCTTCCGTTGAATTACACTCTCATCAAGCTTTGAACTTGAGTCCTTGTTTTGGCCTGTGTTAAGGTAGAACTTCTGATGTCCAGACCACAAGCCGGGACGGAATTCCTAAATGCGCATTGCCTTCGACATCCGCAAACTGAATGATTTCGGCATCGGGACTTACATTCACAACCTGATTCTGAACTTGTCCGCCTTGGATCAGACCGACCAATTTCTGCTGATTGCCTATCCGGAAGAAAAGGAAGAAATCCCAACGCTGCCGGACAACTTTTCCTTTCTATGCGATCATACCCGGGGGGCATCGCTTTGGAATCAATGGCGTCTGGCGCGTGACCTAAGACAAAACGGAGTGGATTTATTGCACACGCCGCATTACCAGGTTTCTTCTTTTCTCCCCTGCAAGTCCATCATCACTATCCACGATTGTGTCCATATTCTTTTTCCAAATTATGCTCCCTCTCGCTCTGTTTACGAGAAGTCGCGGCAATCCACGCGCCGGGCCATTCAAAACAGCAGCCATATTTTGACCGTATCGGAAACCACGCGGCGCGACCTGATGCGCCTTTTTCATATCCCCGAAGGTAAAGTAACCGTAGTCTACAATGCCATCGACGAACGCACCGTTCGCAACACCGACCATGACGAACAGAAACGGTTGCTCGAGCGCTATCAGATTCAGGATCCCTTCCTCCTTTATGCCGGAAACATCCGCCCTCATAAAAATATTGCGAGGCTCATTGAAGCTTTTTCAGTGCTGAAATCCGAGCTTAGGTCTGATGATCTTTGGAAAAATTTAAAGTTACTCATCATCGGAGACGAATTGTCCAAGCACCAGGTGTTGCGCCGGACGGTAGCGCGCAGCGGAGTCCAGCACGATGTCCGCTTTCTCGGATTTGTTCCCTCCGACACTTTGAAAGTATTTTACCAATCCGCGCAAATTTTTGTTTTTCCCTCACTCTACGAAGGATTTGGCCTGCCCCCCTTGGAAGCCATGGCGAATGGCACTCCCGTTTTGACTTCCAACATCTCTTCCCTGCCGGAAGTCATGGGGGATGCCGCGTTGATGGTCAACCCCGAAAATGTATTTGAGATAGCCCGCGAAATGAAGCATCTGCTTTACGACAACCCCTTACGGCAGGAACTCATCAAGAAAGGGAGGGAGCGAGTCCGGAAGTATTCCTGGCGAAAAGCCGCGGAATTGGTGTTGGAAATTTACCGGAAAGTTCTACTGCAATAATTTTCACTCGAACAACGTGATCAGGCCTGCATTTCGCGAAAGACCTCGCGGATCACTTGGGCGGTCCCCTCCGTCATATCGAGCGTCTCCAAATCCTCCAATCGGAAAAGGCCCACTGCCGCGGCATCGGAATCGGCGCGGGGAACTCCGGAGGGAATATCACATACATAATCGACGATCACAAAGTGGTAAAAAACCTTGCCCTGAGCATCGCGCTCAATTCTATCGAGCACGCGTCCCATCTTTAAAATCCGTATCTCGACGCCGAGTTCTTCCATCACTTCCCGATGCAGCGCAGTTTCTAACGACTCACCCAGATGCACAACACCCCCAGGGATGGACCAGCGGCCTTCAGCCGGGGGATGCCCCCGCTTAATCAAAAGGACGCTCATCCCTTGAAAAATGATGGCTCCCACCGCGCAGACTGGCATTTCAGGATAAAATCTCGGCATGCAATAATCCTTTAAAGGTGATATTCCTACTAAAAATCTGGAGATTAATTCATGGCTTAGCCAGCCCGCGGGAGAAAAATGGTATTGGGGGATCAGAGCAAGGGATCACATTCCAAATGATAGCCACAAAGCGGAGGATCTTTAGTCCAATGGCCGGGTCCAGCTAGTCTGCTCAGGCCATAAACGTCGGCAATTCTTCGTCAAGTGCTAAATTGAAACTGCTGCACATTCTCACATTCTGGGACGAAGTCCCGTTAAAGAGGTTGCCGCTTCATGACCGCAAACAGAAAGACTCTCGCCTCTTCAAGGAGTGTTTTCCGTTCCCATAACCAGAGCAGTCCTAAGTAAATGACTGCTCCGCTCAATCCCAGCAGCATCAAGCTAAGCCACGAGGGGGCCATCCGGGTCTTCAAAACCAATACCACAGCGGCAGCCATCGAACTGCACAGGAGCGGGGATAAGAAAGTCCGGACTCCCTCGATTTGCACAAATCCACGAACCACTAGCCAGAGCCAATAGGAGATGGGGATTACACTCAATCCATAGGCTATCGCGATGCCCGTAAAACCCCAAGGTTGAATGAAGCCAACTGCCAGCAGCCAGTCTAAAAGAGTCCACCAAATCAAAATGCGGATGGATTTTTTAACCTTGCCCAGAGCGTTTAGAACGCTTACAAAGAGAGTGGTGAGATTGGAGCCGATCATGCGCAACGCGAACCAGTAAAAGGCCGGGATGGCGGGAGTCCATTTATTGGTGAAAACCACTTTTACCGCCTCTGGGATCAGCGCCGCAACTATGAATATGGCCGGAAGAGTAAAAATATTGACATACTTAAAGATCAGATTCGTCATCCGGCTTACCGCCTCCCGATCGCTCTGGACGCGGGAAATCGAGGGGAACGCAACCCGGGAGACGACCTGTGTGAAAATCTGGCTGGTGTAGTAGTTGGTGTTACGGGCCCAATTCAAAAATCCCACGGCTTGCGTGCCAAATAGAGGCCCGCCCAACACAACCGCTATATGATCGCGGAAGAGAGAAGTCAGAGTGGAAAGCTGAAAAAGCATGCCAAAGTGAAGTGTGCTCTTCATGCCGCGCAAGCGAAGCCTGAAGGCAATCGGCCAGGGAGCTGAACGATAAACCACCCAGGTCTTCACCACACTGCTCGCCACAATGGCCGCCACAAAACTCCAGGCGCCGGCGCCGAGATAAGCCAGAGGGACAGCCACAATCACATAAGTCAGGGCTCGCATTACGTCCATTCTGGCAAAAACCGCATAATTCAAGCCACGTTCCAATTTCACCACGGAGTTGGTGCCGAAGGAACTGACCCAGGTATTCAAAAGCAGGGCCAGAACCACCCACCGGATTCGGACATCGAAATTCAACAACGGGAAAAACCAGGGGGCCAACCCAAAAACGAGAAGTACCAGAGCGGTAACGGCGGCGAGTTGCAGGGTAAACAGCGTTTGATATTCTTCGTCGGGAGGTTCGTCTTGACGCTGAATCAGGGAGGCGGCCAGCCCCACCTCCAAAACTCCGGCAAGAGTCACCGTAATAAAACTGGCAATCCCATAAATTCCAAAATCTCCAGGAGTCAGTAGACGCGCCAAACCCACTTCCCCCACCAAACCGATGGGATAAAGCACCAATGTCCGCAAAACCATCAGGCTGGCGCCTTGCATGGTTTTGTGGCCGACTTCCCGCGCATTCATTGGTCCAGATAATTTGGTCATGGAGATCACTTTTCCCAATTTTTTTTGTTAGCGGATATCGGAATCCTGCAGCAGCAAGCTCCCCAATTTAAAATCCACTCACTCCCAGAGAATGAAAACAATTTCACGGCTGATTCGCTTCGAGTTTTTCCATTCTCTGGATTCCCCTGTTTCTTGACATTTTGCTTTCTGCCCAGCCGGGTTAGAATACTAACAGTTCAATCTGCCCTCACGAGGGGGAATCCGATGCGTGGAGGAATAATGGAAGAGCTGAAATATCCGATTGGAAAGTTCCATTTTGAAACAGAAGCCACCGACAGCTTGCGTCAGAACTGGATTCAGCAGATTGCCAATCTGCCGGGCCGGTTGCGCGAAGCGGTAAAAGATCTTTCGGACGCCCAACTAGACACCCCATACCGTCCCGAGGGCTGGACTATCCGGCAGGTAGTGCACCATTTGGCCGACAGTCACATTCATAGTTACATCCGCTTCCGTTTCGGGTTGACTGAACATGAGCCGCCCATCAAACCCTTTGACGAAGTACGCTGGGCAGAATTGGAAGACGCCCGGCAGGCTCCAGTGGGCCTTTCCCTCGGCATTCTGGAGGGGATTCATGCCCGCTGGACTCTGCTGGCACGGTCCCTTCAAACCACCGATTTTTCCCGCTCAGTTCTTCATCCAGAACGGGGCATGCTCAGTTTGAACAAATTACTCAATCTGTACAGCTGGCATGGGCAGCATCATCTGGCACATATCGAGAACTTGAAAAGCCGGATGGGGTGGTAACCGCAAAAAGTTGTCTTATTGGGCCTAATTGACCTATTTTGGGATCGTCGGTATCTGACCCCTAGTTTTCCATTTCCTTCAATGCCCGTTCAGTGGCAGCCAACAGGGCATCCGACCCAACCGGCGCTCCAGTGGCTTTCTTCATCCAGAGATCCGGAGCAATGTTGCCATTTCGCGCCATTCGTTCAAATTCCGGGCCTACGCTACCCGCTTTCCGGATCTGCCCCTCAATTTGAAATGCAATCAAATGTCCCAGCGGATAATCCGGCAGATACAAGAAGCTGTCGATCATATGCGAATAAATGGCCAAAAGCGGAATGTCTTTTTTCTTGAAGACCGGCGCGTAATAACGGTTCCACACCGATTTGGCGGAATTTAAAACCGCTGCTTTCAATTGGGCAGGGGTAGACTGTGGATGATCGTACATCCAATGCCAGACCGCCATATCCACCAGCGCCACGCCAGCAATCTCGTAGGCGGCCCAAAAATCATTAAGAATCTTCAGATCTTCATCCTCCGCGGCCGGAGAAGTCAGCCCCAATAATTCCAGATCGCGAGCTTGAAATACAAAGGCCAACGCTTCCGTGAACGCCGTGTTCGGCACCCCCTGTAAAAAGAAATGGTCAATGTCATTCATTGAAATGGTCTGTTCTACATTGTGGCCCATCTCATGGATGGCAATGTTGTATCCCTTGTAATTCATGCCGCCTTTCTCCACGCGAGTCCGCAGGCGGGCCTGCACACCGCGCATTCCGGCCCCCATGGCATGCCCGGAACCGCGGGCCGGATCGACGGCAATTAATTTGGAAATTGTCTCAGCCCGCTTAGGAGTGAAGCCAAGTTTAACCAACATGTTCGGAATGTCTTTCCGATAGGCTTCGGCATCTGGATATTTTTTGGAGACAATCCGATCCAGTTCGGCCTCCGTGTAACGGCCACGAGGGCGGAATCCGTTATACCAGATATCGAAAGGCTCCAATGGCCTTCCCATTCGCTTTTCAATCAAAGCGCCAATCCGGGCGGCCAGCGGCGAGCCCAAAACTTTTTCAAACATTGCCTTGACTCGCGGCTCCGGAATTTCCCGGTTCTCATCAAACCGCCGCTCGATCAGAGTTGGAGCCGTCGGAGAATAGGGATCCATCAGACGTGAGGCTTTGAAATCCTTGAGCAATACGGCATAGCGGCGATCAGGTTCAGGCGCGGAGGATACCGCAACACCCGTGCGCGGCAAAGAATCATAATCCTTCACCTTCGATTCTCTGACATCATTCGTCACCGGATTCCAATCCACGGCGGGATTGTCGATGACGGATCCCGGGATGGTCTGAGTGACTATTCGATCCATGACCTGAAGGATCATCCGTTGCTTGGCTAGTCCTTGCGTGGCATCCCCATAGTTCGCCTTGATTTCATCCCGCAAATTCCAATGAGAAAGCAGGCGCAGGCGCGCCGGAAATATCCTCGTCCCTTTGGCGTCCACCAGATGATGCATCCAGATGTTGTAATCGCTGATATAGCGTTGCGATTCGCTGGCCGCGCGGGCAATGGCCAAATTGATTTCCGCGGGAATCCGTTTGGAAAATATTTGCGCCAAGCGGGCTTCGGCCCATTGCCGCCGGCTCCACGTCTCCCCCTCGGTGAGCCTTTCTTCCAGTGTGGTGAGCGGAAAATTTAACAAGACCACGAAAGCCAATTTATTTTTGAAGAAATCATCTTGGATATGAGCTGAAGGATCATAAGCGGCGAAAAGTTCATCGAAGGGGAGAATGGAACCCAGGTCCAACTCAGTCTGAACACGAAAATGGCGTCCAATTTCGGTCATATGCCCATTTAGTTTTTCCAGCAACGACTCAAACCGGTTGAAGAGGACATCCAAAGCAATCTGATCGCCAGTAAAATTCGTGCGAACGAAACTCTCGAATTCTCCCTGCGGGCCATCTCCCGACCGCCAAAAAGCGGCCACCTGCTTGAGACCACGCTGGACTCTTTCCCTCTGAGCCTCGCCATATTTACTGATTAATTCTTTTTCCATTTTTGCGCGGGCCGCCGCCATCCAGGGTTGAGGAGCCAATAGGTTCGAAGAATTTTTTGAAGCGGGGCCGGGAGTCTTCGGGGTTTGAGCCGCCAGCAACAGCGCGTTCGCCAATAATCCTAAGATGCTTAATACGAATAACGATTTCCCGGGAACTAACATGAAACCTCCTGTTTGCCGGAAACTGTGAGCTAACCACAAAATTTCTCGATGGGATGGCTTGTCCAATCGACTGTCTGAGCTCTATGTAGGTGAGGCTTTCGGCGGTGACAGCGGTCACGCAAACACCCAGCCGCAGAGGGATCCTGTAAATGATTTTGAGAAACAGGCTTTAATATTGGCAGCGTGCCTTGGAAAAACGAAATTCTCGGCGGCCTCATTTTCCATCGCATATCGATGCGCGCATGGATTTCATCGATTGCCAAAGAAAGTGCGTATGAAATCATCTTTTTCGAGCATTCCCAAACTCCCGTTCTTGACACTCTCTTCGTCATAGCAGGTGACCGAATCAGGCGGAATCCCGGGAGTGAGCATGGCCACGGGAACAGGGTCCCGCGTGTGGTTTCCATATGCGATCGGAGTGGCATGATCGGGCAGAACCGCCAAAGTAGCCTCCATTTTCTTCTGCGTCAATCCATCGATGACTCTTTGGATCAATCTTCCGTCCAAATCCTCAATGGTTCGAATTTTCAACTCCACGTTCCGCTCGTGTCCCGCTTCGTCAGGCGCCTCTACATGGATGTAAACAAAGTCGCAATGGTCCAATGCCAGCAAAGCCGCATCTGCTTTGCCTTCGTAATTTGTATCATAGAGCCCCGTGGCGCCGGGGACTGGAATGGGCGTCATCCCGGCATATATGGCCAATCCTTTAATCAAATCCACCGCCGTGATGGCAGCGCCACGCACGCCAAATCGTTGTTCGATGGTCTCCATGCGGGGCTTCTTGCCTGGAGCCCAAGGCCAAAGAGAATTGGCCGGTTGTTTTCCTTCCGCGCGGCGCTTTTGATTGACTGGATGATTTTCCAGGAATTTTCTGGATTCAGCTACGAGATTATTCAATAGATTGGCAGTAGCCTTCCCTTCCGCAGTCTGAGACTGAATCTTCAAGTCCTCCAGGGGAACACCAACGTGATCGTGAGGAGGGTAGCAATCCAAGCGGAATTCACCCTCTGGAACCACCAACAGGTGCCTGTAACTCAACCCGGGATAAAGTCTGAGATTCCAATCCTTGAAATGTTCAGCCAAATCGCGAATCAGCTGATGAGCTTCCTGATTGATAATGTGCCCGGCGGAATGACTGCGGATCCGGTCATTTTCCACACAAATCAAATTGACCCGCAAAGCCAGGTCGGAATCCGACAGCCCGACTCCCAAACTGGCTGCCTCCAGAACACCGCGCCCCTCCGTCCCTTGGAACAGGGCAACAGAGTCATAGCCCAGAACTGAAAGATTTGCGATGGCCGAACCGGTGAGCATGCCAGGGCCAATTGTCCGGAACAATCCCGTTCTCCCTCTCCGAGCAATTGAGTCCATGGCTGGTTTTCGAGCCGCCATCAGCGGCGTCTTCCCTCCCAGTTCAGGAATAGCATAGTCGGCCATTCCGTCTCCCAGGAAAATGACAAATTTCATGCAGGCTCCTTGCTCTTTTGGGCGCTCCAAATCACATCAACGGTAACGTTCTAGCAGAATTTTCTTGAAGGTCGAATAATCGGCAGGCATTTGCAGGCAATCCTCCACTCTATTCTCCAAACCTGCCAAACTGGGGGGAACCTCCGGAGAGAATCCCAAACACTTTTCAATTTCTTCAGGGAATTTGGCCGGATGCGCCGTCTCTACCGAGACGGCAACGGAGTCTGACACATTTTCCTTCTGATAATGCTCCAACCCGGCCCAACCGACGGCGCCGTGCGGTTCCAGCAAAAGGTGCTGTTCCTGCCAGGCCCGGCGGATAGTTTCCCGCGTCTCAAGGTCTGAAATACTGGCAGCCCAAAGTTCCCGCCTCATCCATTCCAAATCCGGCTTTTCGTGAATTTGGCCGGTTTCATCCATCCGACCACCGAAGAGATCTACGACGCGGGCCAGATTGCTGGGATGGCCGACATTCATGGCATTGGAAAGACAATCGCGAGAGGGCACCACTTTTTCGTAGCGACCGGTTTGGAGGAATCGAGGGACTTCATCATTGGCGTTGGTGGCCACTACAATTTTCTCAATCGGCACACCCGCGCGTTTGGCCAACAAGGCGCCCATCATGTCGCCGAAATTGCCGGAAGGAATGGAAAAAAGAATGGGCTGGCCCGGCTCGGCTAATTTTACGGATGCGTAAACATAATAAACCATCTGAGGCAATAGACGGCCAACATTGATGGAATTGGCCGAAGTTAGGGAGAGATGACTCAAGGTCTTGTCCGCAAAGGCCTGTTTGACAAGAGCCTGACAATCGTCAAACTTGCCATTCACACCCACCGCGGTGATGTTTTCACCCAGAGTCGTCATTTGTCTGCGCTGCCGTTCACTCACCTCGGCGGGCGGGAACAATATCATGACCTTGATGTTAGGTATCCGAAAAAAGGCATGCGCTATGGCGCTTCCCGTATCGCCACTAGTGGCGGTCAAAATGATCAGTGGATGTTGGGCTTTTTGCCAGAGAATGCCAAACATGCGTCCCATCATCAGCCCGGCAAAATCTTTGAAGGAAGCCGTTGGGCCCTGATCCAATCGCATCACAAATCGGCGCCCATCCACAGGCTCCAGCGGGACTACATAGTCATAAGCCCCCTGGCACATGGCACGCAATTGGGCTGGCTCAAAAGTGTCGGACACAAACTTCCCCAACACAAATTCCGCAATTCCCGCATATGATTTATCGCGCAATTCCGCCAGTTCCCCGGCTGAAAATTGAGGAATGACTCGAGGCATATACAATCCCTTGTCCGGAGCCTGTCCCCGCAACAAGGCTTTCACGAGATCGACATCCGGGGATTGGCGATTCGTACTGTAGTAATTCATCCGCTCCATGCGGTTCTCCAAAGCATAAAGATTCGGACATCCCTCCAAACTACTCTTTAGCGCCTATTCTTTCTCGAACTAAAACAAATGCCTTGATATTATACAGGACCTCGTGGAACGGACAAAAAGGATTGTCAGGGGAACTTCATCCCAACCTTAAAGCCTGCCTATGCAAGAGGAACATATGCCCACCAACATCGAAATAAAAGCTCGTGTGCGCAATTTTCCCAGAACAATGAGTCGCGCCAGGGAAATCAGCGACGTCCCACCGCAAATTCTGGATCAGGAGGACACCTTTTTCCAAGTGCCCAAGGGCAGGCTAAAGTTGCGGGTGATTAACGGCCTGTCGGCTGAATTGATTCATTATGAACGGCCAGACCAATCGGGACCTAAACCGTCCCACTACCATATTTTCCCCACCCGGGAACCAAATCTGCTTATCGCACTGCTTACGGATGCCTTGGGGATTCAAGGAATCGTGAAAAAAAGACGGCACCTATTTTTGCTGGGGCAAACTCGGATCCACCTGGATGAAGTTGATACCCTGGGTTTTTTCATCGAGCTGGAATATGTGCTTCGGACCGGAGAGCCTGAAGAGGATGGATTGAAATCAGTGCAAAGAATCATGAAACGGCTCGAAATCCTCGAAGAGGACCTCATCTCTTGCGCTTATCTCGATCTTTTACCTAAAACATAACAACTCTCCCTCCATTGATTCTTCACGGATTGCCCTGGCAAAACGACTAATGCGAATAAAACCTTGATTGGTCATAACTACTCAGCGCCCCTTTATGTGGTAGCCGCGCTGAGTGCATTTTACGAGGCGTGGAGCCTGCCACCTAGTCAAAAGCCCACGGCTCGCGGGAAAACGCTCACCGTGGCTACCATTTACGAGAGGATTTGAGCAGTTACGATTGGTCAAAACAAATCGTGAACATTCTCGATACCACAGTTCAGGGAAATGGAGCTTTTTCCCAACCCCTTCCACCAAGTCTTCGGACTTGAACAATACAAAAAATGCCAAAAAATAGTCCGACAGGAGCAGGATTGCGACAATGCCATTGATAATGCCACGTGATAATGCTTGCATTTTTGGCAGTGCTGATTTAATTTGAGCAGGAAATCAATGATGTCCCTGCATCTTGTATCCCAATTAATATAGAGAGGTCCCTATGTCAGATGAGAGCATGCGCGAAGAATTAGAACGTTTGAAGGCCGAGAATGAACAGTTGAAAGCCAAGACCACGCGAAGTGGCCAACTCTGGTTAAAAGTCAGCGAAAAGGGGGCACTTTCACTTTACGGCTTGGGACGTTTCCCCGTCACCCTTTACATGGAGCAATGGGAAAGGGTTTTGAATTATGGTGATGAAATCCGCAAATTTGTTGAAGAGCATCGAGACGAATTCAAAACCAAGTAGCCTTCCTAATCGTTTTTTGATGCCGGTCCAAATAGAAGGGTGCCTCCTGCCATGAACAGAATGCGCCCTTCCCCCATCCCGCCTGATTCTGACGTCCTCACAAATATCCATAGTTTTCACACAAAGGAGTCTCCATGTTTTCCACCCGATTCTTTGTGGTGTCATTTTATTTGGCCGCATATGCCACAAGTCCGATATTTGCGCAATCTGCGGCCAAAATAGGTTCCCCGCCGCCATCTCTTGCGGAAGCCCGCACTTTTATGGACAAGGCCGAAAAACGTCTGCTGGAGTTGACCACGGCAAGTCAGCAGGCCTCCTGGGTTCAGTCCAATTTTATAACTGATGACACCGAAGCGTTGGCGGCCCAAGCCAACCAGCGCACGATTGAAGGAACCGTACAATTGGTCAAGCAGGCACGCCGATTTGAAGGAATACAAATGCCGGAGGACCTGGCCCGCAAATTCAAATTGCTCAAACTCTCGTTAACGGCGGCCGCTCCCTCCAATTCAGATGAGAGCGCCGAGTTGACGCGGATCATGGCTTCTCTCGAAGGCACTTACGGCAAAGGGAAATATAATCCGCCTGGCTCTTCCAAAAACCTTACGCTGGAAGATATCACCAAGATCATGGCTGCCAGTCGTAATCCAGCTGAATTGCTCGACGTCTGGAAGGGCTGGCACGCCATTGCTCCTCCCATGCGCAAGGACTTTCGCCGTTATGTCGAACTGGCCAACAAAGGGGCCCGGGAATTGGGATTCAAAGATACCGGCGCCATGTGGCGTTCCAAATACGACTTGCCTCCTGAGAGTTTTGCCCAAGAATGCGACAGGCTTTGGGAACAGGTGAAACCATTGTATCTTTCCCTTCATGCCTATGTCCGCCAGAAGTTGCGCGAGAAGTACGGCCCCGAGATCGTCCCGGCCAGCGGTCCTATACCAGCCCACCTGCTGGGAAATATGTGGGCCCAGGAATGGACCAATATTTATCCGATTGTGGCGCCGGCCAATGCAGATCCGGGTTACGACTTGAATCAGATTCTCAAAGACCGCAACACCGATCCTCTAAAGATGGTTAAGTACGGGGAAGCTTTTTTTATGTCTCTTGGCTTTGATCCGCTCCCCCCCACATTCTGGGACCGGTCGCTCTTTGTGAAACCGCGTGACCGGGAGGTCGTTTGCCACGCCAGCGCCTGGGATATCGATAGCGCCGACGATCTGCGCATCAAAATGTGCATTGACATCACTGAAGAAGCTTTTTATACCATTCATCACGAGTTGGGACACAATTACTACCAACGGGCTTATAACGCTCAGCCGTTTCTTTTCCGCGACAGCGCGAACGATGGATTTCACGAGGCCATTGGAGACACCATCGCCCGCTCCATCACTCCTGATTACCTGATCAAAATTGGATTGCTCGATAAGGCCCCCGACACTTCCAAGGATATCGGTCTCTTATTGAAGGGCGCACTCGACCGGATTGCTTTTCTCCCCTTTGGTTTGTTGATCGATCAATGGCGCTGGAAGGTCTTTTCCGGTGAAATCTCCCCCGAGAAATACAATGAAGTCTGGTGGAAATTGCGGCTGAAATACCAAGGGATTGCTCCCGGCGTTGCGCGGACTGAGGCGGATTTTGATCCCGGGGCAAAATATCACGTTCCGGCCAACGTCCCTTACACGCGCTATTTCCTGGCCGCCATTCTCCAATACCAGTTTCATCGTGCGCTGACTCAAGCCGCCGGTTGCACTGGCCCTTTGCATCGATGTTCGATTTATGGAAACAAAGGGGCGGGAGAACGACTGAAGAAGATGTTGGTCATGGGATTG
This sequence comes from uncultured Acidobacteriota bacterium, assembly GCA_963803155.1. GTDB lineage: Bacteria > Acidobacteriota > Terriglobia > Versatilivoradales > Versatilivoraceae > CAWDMN01. The sequence goes on along the minus strand of CAWDMN010000065.1, from coordinate 102,260 downwards.
AGCCGTCCCTGGCCTGACGCGCTCGAAGCCCTGACCGGAAAGCGACAAATGGATGCTACGGCTATACTCGATTATTACGCACCCTTGAAAAAATGGCTGGATGCTCAGAATCAAGGAAAACCGGTGGGATGGTAGTGACTGCATCGAAAAAGCTGCCTTTAGCAGACAGTGGAGAGTGGGTAGTGCGAGGGTAAGACAAGCATGCGATATCCTTATGTCTGCGCCTTGATTCTTCCTAATTCAGGAGCGAGTCAGCAAGCGAAGAATCATCTCACATCGCGATTTTGCCGCTTTTTTGTTTACTCGCATGGAGCCCAGAAGGTGCCTGAGGAAACCATTCATCAATGCCCCTAGGCGGTAAAATCGGGAGATGGCGAACGGTATGGGACTTTCGCGAAAGATCCCGGAAATTCGCTCCCTGTTTGTGATACTCCTCGACAATTAAATTTGGATGTGAAAGTAAAATGAACAGATGCAGGCAATGCTATTCGATGGTTTTCTTAGTGGCGCTCTCGTTTATAAGCGCAGCTCCCTCTTCGGTGTCGGCTTCCAAGCGACTGCTGGGATATTATGGTTATTGGATGAAGTGGGAGACTCCCCGCTACGACGCCTCCACTATTCCCTATGCTCAGCTCACCCACATCAGTCACTGTAATATCTCCCCGGCCGCGGCGGCGAACGGATCGCTGGACATTCCCGCCGGATTTGAAGAACCGGCTCTTATTGCCAATGCCCACAAGGCAGGCGTGAAAGTCCTGATCTGTTTGCAGGGCGAAGCAGCCATTTATGCGAAACTTGCGGCAAACGCGACAGCGAGGGTCACTTTCGCCCGAGCCTTGCATGACTTGGTGACAACAAAAGGCTATGATGGCGTTGATAATGACTGGGAAGTCCCCCAAGGCCCTCAAGAGGAAGCCAATTACACACTGCTCATGAGTGATCTCCGCGCTCAATTACCCTCTCCTTATCTGCTATCGGCCGCTATTCCTTCTTCACCCGGCGTCTGGGGGGACTTCGATTTGCCAGCCCTCATGCCTCTTGTCGACTTCATCAATGTGATGACTTACGATTTCCATGGTTCCTGGAGCACACACGCTGGACATAATTCCCCCCTTCTCCAGAGTGCCGCGGATCCAGAACTGGATGGAAGTTGTGTCTCCACCATGGATAATTTCTTGGTCAACTTTAATGTGCCACCTGACAAGATCAATATGGGCACGGCCTTTTATGTTTGGAAATTCGGGACTGTCTCAAATCTTTGGGGCGCTTGCAATTGCGATAGTTCCAACACTTATCAAATGTATTACCGCGACATCAAACCTATGATCAATCATGGCTGGATTCCCCAGTTTGATCCGCTGGCCCAAGCTCCCTATCTTCTCACAGCGGATCATTCGCCAGGTTTCATCAGTTACGATGATTCCTCCTCCACCAAGGCAAAAGTGGATTATGCGTTGCATGAGAAAAATATTGGAGGAGTATTTATGTGGCTTCTGGGGGGTGATTACGATGGCGAGACCCAAGAATTGATGACGGCCATGTACAATGCCTTCATTCGCGCCACCCAATCTCATGACCGGGCGATCTGGAAACGGCCGGTTGAAGATATTCATTCGCGGGAACGGTGAAACATAATGAGTCAATTCGCTCCTTTGGATTACTCCCTAGAAAATGGCGTGGATGGAGGCGGGGTGCCTCGTCTTGGTTTGCCAAGCTTGCCGAGACGGCCTGAGGGCAGGCCGCCTCCATCATCCCTTTTTCATACTTTTGCTGTGCCAGCCACGCTGGCACCATGATGAACCCGATGAAGGTCCAACAACTGTTTTGGGATAATTACGCACCACCGTCTTCGCCTTTTATGACTTAGGAAGTGCCCCGATCCAAGGTAAATCCAATTCATGAATATTGGTTCAAACATGAGGAACGGGCTTCCCACAATTCCTTTTAGCTTACTCAATTCGACCCGAGGATCTAATCTTACTTGGGTGCCTGCCAGGAAGGTCCCTTCTCGATTTTGGCAAGCGCGGCCGTAATTGTGCCAATTAAAATGCGGGCTCTGATCTGGACTGGAATTTTGGCGGCATCTTTGGAGAACCAGATGAACATCCGTCCCTTTTTCTTGAAGAGGCCGCCAAACACTTGAGGTTCCACGCGTAGAGTGTTGAAACTGCCGGCGGGGGTTTTGATCGTTTCCTCCGCCTGAACTTCAATCTCCACGTCATAGGTGCGTCCGCCGTCATTAATGGCGAGACGAAAATGATCTCCCACCTTCATGGGCATGGCCCGAACCACGTACAGCGCAGAAATCACATCCTGAACGCAGGGCGGTATGCTGGTTTCCGTCTGCGTAGCCGGCTCTTGGGGTTTGCTCAGATTTTTATCCTGCATAAGGGCTTTGCGGATACGAGGATCAAAAGCCACGGTAATCTCCCGATGCCTCCAGCCTTCATTCACCTGTTTCACGATTTTTCTCGAGCAATTTTCTTTCACCTCCAGATACGACTCGAAAAAATCCTGCACGGGAAACAATGTGGCAATGAGCCCGCTCGACTTCACCGAAGCCGCGATTTTATAAACCTCATCGCCCTGATACCGGAACCGGTCATTCATGGTCATCGTCGCGATTCCTGCATCGAATATTTTCCAAGAGATATTATAGGTAAAGGTTTCTCCTATTTGGAAAGGACCTAAGGATGGTCCGACGACAGTTTTGGGGGGAGGAGGAGGCTGGACGCGGTGTGGCGTCCCTTTTTTCAATCCTTCCGCAAGCCAGGACACAGCGATAAGAAGCAAAAACAATGGGATGATTCCGGCCGGGAAGAGACGATTCATCGAAACCTCTGTAAAAGGATAATTTTTAAAGCCAATATGAGCATGGCACCCAGAAACCCAAGGCCGGCCTGATATTCACGATTGCGCCAATATTGGTTCCAAGAGAATCCACGCTGAAAAGCAGCCGAACCGGGCCATTTCGGCAAGAAGACAGGAACCTTTCCTTTATACTCAGGATATTGATCTGGAAAAAGTCCGGCCAGATGAGCCTCTTCACGCTGAATGACTGCCCGATAAATAAGGCCAAAACAGACCAGAAAGATAAGCCCAAAAATCAGACGCCCCCCCGCCAATGAGAAGCCGATTCCAACAATGAAGCTCCCCAGGTATAGAGGATTTCGAGTCAGAGCATAAGGCCCGGTGACGGCAAGCCGATTGTCTTTGCGAATGATCCCGGTGGCCCATCCCCTCAATAGCAGTCCTATCAGGGAAAACGCTCCACCCCAGGCAAGCAAATTCCAAGTGGGGTTGGCAAAATAAAAAAACAAGGCCGCCAAAAGAAATCCCCCGGGGACGCGTATGCGCGCCAAGAAATATTTGAGGTCAAAGGCCAGCATAGGAATCAGGATTCCCTTATCGTCCTTTCCAATCGGCGTTCAACGGCCGCAAACACCTCCTCAACCGCTACCTCTTTCAAACAGCGGATCTTGAAGGTTTCACACGACCTTTTATAACAAGGACCACAAGGCAGGGCATGGTAAACCACAAGATCGTCCGGGTGCCAGGGGCCGTTACGCACAGGATCCGTCGGTCCAAACATTGCCACCACGGGAGTTCCGGAAGCAGCCGCAAGATGCATCGGTCCGGTATCCCCTCCGACAAAGAGCCGGGCTCGTCGCGCAAGTCCGACAAATTGCGGCAGAGTGGTGGGAAAAGTCGCGACGCTCTCTGGCTCCGCCGCTTGTCTGATTTCCTCCACGAGCTTCTCTTCCCCCGGGCCCCAAGTCACGACGCATTTTATCCCACGCCGCCGTTGAATCAAACGGACAAGCTCTCCATACTTTTTTGTATCCCAATTCTTCGTGGGCCAACCGCCACCCGGATTGACGATCACAAAATCCCGCAACTCGCGATCGCGAATTTGCGAACTGACATAGGCTTCGTCATCCGCTGGAACTTGTAAGCTGAACTTCAGCGCCTTAATCGGCACGCCGCAGGCACGCACCAGGTCATTGTACTTTTCAATAATGTGACACGACTCTTCTGAAGGTCTCACACGCTGATGATAGAAGAACCGACATTCCGGTTCTTTCAATGTGCTTTGGTCAAAACCCACCAACCTGCGCGCACCGGAAATGTAACCAAGGACCGCGGACTTCCAAAGTCCTTGAAAATCGATCGCCAAATCATACCGGGAGGAACGCAGGGACTTTATGGCATCCCGCATTTGCCGTAGCGTGTCCGCGCTAAAAGGTTCCTTCCGCCATTGCCGGGTATTCACTTCAATGATGGATCGCAAGACGGGATTGTCATTCAAAATCACCGCCGCTTTTTTTTCCACCAACCAATCTATGCCGGCATCCGGATAGCTCTCCTTCAACGCAGCCACGGCAGGCAGCGTGTGGACGACATCCCCGATGGAACCTAATTTGATCACCAGGATATTTGAGATGAGAGCCATTCCGTAAATTGTGACCTCTTGATTTGCAGAGATGGATTCAGGCGGTCCGACCTCCGAATTGCGCGCTTTCGGGCGTCCCTATCGCTTGCCGGCAATTTCCTGGATAAAATCACGAGTAGAGTGATCCTTAGGATCACCAACGATGGCAACACGGCCCCCGTAAGAAAGGACAATTCTCCGCTCTGGGACAGTCTCTTCGGTGTAGTCAGTCCCTTTGCAGTGGACGTGAGGCTGAAGAGCAAGCAACAAATTTTCCACCGTGGGATCGTCAAAGATCACGATGAAATCTACCGCGGTTAAAGCCGAAAGAATTTCCGCGCGCTCCTCTTGCGGCATTAAGGGGCGCCGCGGCCCCTTGAGCCCGCGGACGGAAGAGTCACTGTTTAATCCAACAATCAACACATCCCCCAAGGCCCGGGATTCCCGAAGATAGCGGATATGGCCTACATGCAACAAATCAAAACAGCCATTGCCGAAGACAATGGTTTTCCCTTCCTGTTTCAGCCGGGCCACAATGATTTTCAGGGATTCCAGAGAATGAAGTTTATTGATGGTCATTTCCTTCCGATCCTACTATTGATTCCACGGCTATTCACATTCTTTTAAAACAATCCCAGCCGCCTCCAACAGATCCTGGGCAATCCAGTCCGGTTGCAGCGCCCAATGATGCCGTTGGTATTCATATTCCCCCAACCCATATCCGCTCAAAACCATGATCGAGTGGACTCCCGCATTATGCGCCATGACCACATCGCTGTACCGGTCTCCAACCATGAAGGAACGCTTCAAATCAATGTCCAGATCCCTTGCCCCGCGGAAAATCATACCAGGTTTCGGTTTCCGGCACTCACACATTTGCCGGTAAGGAGGCTCCCCCGCCGATGGGTGGTGTGGGCAATAATAAACGGCATCGAGAAATGCCCCGCCCGCCTCTAAATCTTGGCGCATCTTCTCATGAACCTGATGGACCAATTCCTCCTTGAAATATCCCCGGGCCACTCCCGCCTGATTGGTGACCACCACTGCCTTCACGCCGCTTCGATTGAGCATGCGAATGGCGTCAGCCGTATATGGATAGAGACAGAACCGGTTCAGGTGATTGATATATCCAACTTCTTCACTCATGGTACCATCCCGGTCCATGAATACGCCTATATGTCGCGGCATAGGAGCTCCCGTTTAGCCAAGAAAGGTTAGGGTAGTGACAAAGCTTTCAGCTTTCAGCTATCAGCTATCAGCATTCAGCTTTTAGCTTTCCTCATCCTTCATCCTTCATCCTTCATCCTTCATCCTTCATCCTTCATCCTTCATCCTTCATCCTTCATCCTTCATCCTTCATCCTTCATCCTTCATCCCTCATCCTTCATCTTGGATCTTTCATTTCCAGCTTTGTCAAGCATCCGCAGAGACAGATCCAGCACTTCGTCGACAGAAATACGCGTCATGCAGCGCAAATCGATCGGACATTCTCGCAAAAGGCAGGGGCTGCATTCAACTCTTTTGTTTACGACAACGGCCTTGGGGCTGAGCGGACCCGTAGCAATATCGTCGGTGGACCCAAAGATGGCGAGGGTAGGGATCCGCAAGGCAGCGGCCAAATGCATCGGTCCGGAATCATTCGTGATGAAGAGATCACAACAGGACATCAAGGCAATCAATTCCGACAGCGTCGTCTTTCCCGAGAAAATAACCGGCGGTTCTTTCATTTTGGATCGGATCGTCTCGGCCATCATTTTCTCACGGGGTGAGCCAAATAGAACCAAGTTGGCTTTGGTCTCTCCGATGATTCCATCGAGCAACCGGGCAAAACGATCCTCCGGCCAGCGTTTCGCGGAACCAAAGAAGGCGCCGGGATTGACTCCCACCAGCCCGCGGGTAAAATCAATTCCCTCTTTTTCCAACCGTTCTCGCGCACTCTTTTGGCGGTCAGCGCTGATGCGAAGCGTTATATCCGGCATGAGTTGGGGAGGAATCTCAGGGGCTGAACAGGATCGTCCAGACGAAAAAGCAATCCGCTCTTCAGCCATCCATTGGTTCACCAAATCCAGATAATAGTAAGTCTGGTGCAGCTTCTTGATCCGCGGATCAATGGGAATCGGATCAGTCAGCAACCAGCCACGCCCATCTCGGTTGTATCCTACCCGCAGAGGAATTCCGGACAGGAAGGGGAGCAGGGCAGCTTCGAAGGCATTTTGAAGCAGGAGGGCCGCATCATATTTCAGCCGCTGCAATTCACGAGTCAATCGCCATTTCCCTTTCAAGCCCGAATGGCGGCCATCTCGATCGTAAATCAAAACTTCATCGAGAAAATCCGCCTCTTCAAAAACGCCGCTAACCCAAGGCAGAACAAGCAAAGTTATTTTGGCCCGTGGAAATATCCGCCGGACTCGACGCAAGGCGGGGATAGACATTACGGCATCTCCCACCCAATTCGTGCCGCGAATGAGCAGTGAATGAATATTGGCGGGATTACAGGAACTTTTCATAAGTTTGTTCGCGCTTCACGTTTGAATCGGGGGGATGAGCATTTAGGATGAAAATTGCGTCTGCTCTGTTTTTCCTCACGACTCCGCTTCAATAATTCAGAAGAGGCAAAGGTATAAAAGGCGGCTAGGGGCTCTACCCTTGCGATAGAACAGAGTCTATTCCGTCTCCTATTATCCCGTAGTTGAAATCCTCTCCCAGAGCAATTTCAAAAACTCCTCCTGTTCTTCAATCGTAAATATTAGCTTTGTCACCAGAAGAGGATAAGGAACTAACTGCGAATGATCTAAGCGTTCTAAATCTTTTTCGGTGGTCACAATGGCATCAACACCCAGGCTTCTGCAATATTTCATAATTTTTTGGTAGTCAGCCGGTCCATAGTCGTGGTGATCTGGGAAATCCATTCTGCCCGATACTAGAGCGCCATCTCGAATCAGCGTATCATGAAATTGAGCAGGATTGCCGATTCCTGAAAGTGCGAGCACTCTTTTGCCAGTCATCTGCTCCACCGGGAATGTCTCGTGGCCCGGATATTGCACTAGCTCCGCGAGCCTCTGTTGCGAATGGAAGACTCGCACTTGGGGATGATGTTTATTGATGATCTTAAGGATTTCGCCATATTCTTCTCCCTTCTGACATCGGGTCAACAGAACAGCATCTGCCCGCTTTAAAGCCTTTAAAGGTTCCCGCCTTCGTCCCAAAGGCGGCAATCCGCCCGCCCAAGGGTTGGAGACATCAATCAGCAATAAATTGAAATTGCGGTGAAGCTTGAGATGTTGAAAACCATCATCCAGGAGATGAACATCCACGGAATGCTTAGTCTCCGCCATCCGTCCGGCCACATAGCGATTCTTTCCCACCGTCACCAGGGCTCCGGGAAGATTCCGCGCAATCACCAGCGGTTCATCACCCGCGCTACTAGCGGTTGCCAAAAGACGTCTGCCATCCGACACTAGGAGCGAAACACCCGAATGGTTCCCCCTGTATCCTCGAGATAATACGGAAACGGACATTCTCGCTTCTGCCAACAATTTGCCAATGGCAATCACGGTCGGGGTTTTACCGGTCCCTCCCATGGAGAGATTGCCGATACTGACCACCGGCCTAATAAGCTGTTCAGATCGAATCAGCTTGAAAGTGTAAAGTCCCCACCTCAGATAAATGCACGCAGCATATAAACAGGAAATGGGAAATGTCAGGATCCTGAGGCATTTGAATGGCACTGATTGCTCCCAATGGGGAATTACTCCGGCCTTGAATTTAGCCTAATGGATTCCTTGTCCGCTCTTAAGAGCTGCGCAATTTGACGGACAATTTTCTCCGTGGCTCCACGATTGGCCTCAATGATCGAGAATCCCCTCTCCCCCGTTGACTTTCGCAAGGCAGGATCATGATAGAGCCGGTCCAAATTGTCTTTTAGCTCCGTTTCATTCTGAACCACAAAACCGGCTTGCCGTTCCAGGAAGAGCCGGGCCATTTCTCTGAAGTTATACATATGCGGCCCAAAAAGGACTGGCTTGTGAAAGAGGGCAGGTTCCAGAATATTGTGCCCCCCCCGGGGCGCCAGGCTGCCGCCCACCAGCACCAGATCGGCCAAAGCATACAAAGTGGCTAGTTCACCAATAGTGTCCAATAAAATCACGTCAGGTTTCGGGATAGAATCTGCTGGCTCCCTTTCGGCGAGTTTAGAGCGGCGCACAAAATTCACACCCTTCAACTCCAAAAGGGCGGCAACCTCAGAAAACCTTTCAGGGTGACGAGGAGCTATAATTAGCAAGGCTCGCGGTTCCACTTTTCGAAATTCCGCGAAAGCACCCAGCACGATTTCTTCCTCCCCTTTCAGCGTGCTTCCAGCAATGAAAACGAACCGATACCCGGAAAGGCCTAAAAGCATCCGGAAAAAGTCAATTTTATGATCCAAATCCACGGGAGCATTTAAGTCATACTTGAGATTGCCGCAAGCCTCCACTTTTTCCGGAAGGGCGCCGATGCGCACAATCCGCTCACAATCTCCGGAGGTCTGCATCAGACAAGCACTGAACCAAGGGAGCACCCTCCGGGTCATCCAGGTAATCCACTCATAATTCTTGGCGGACTTGTCGGAAATCCTTCCATTGGCCAAAAGGACGGGAATTTTCTGGCGATGACATTGCCGCAGGAAATGCGGCCAAATCTCCGTTTCGGCAATCACCACCAATTCTGGCTGAATTTGTTTTAACACTCGGCGAGTCACCCAGGAAAAATCGAGCGGGAAGAAAAAACAGCGGACCGAGTCTGTCAACTTAGTCCGGGCCAATTCCTGGCCTGTGATTGTCGTCGTGGAAAAAAGAAGAGAATGTTCCGGGAACTCAACCTGGAGTCTCCTCACCAAAGGAAGGACAGCCAACACTTCGCCCACTGAAACCGCATGAATCCAAATTTTTCGGGGAGGCAAATGTACAATATCCGCAGGCAAAAATCCAAGTCGTTGAGGCAAACTCACCAGGTATTTATTATGTAGAAGCCCCTGGACCAGAAAATAAGGAAGCCCCACAAGAATTACACAAGTGAAGAGAATACTGTAGAGTAGGAACATTCCTCTTTCTCTTTCAGCTATTTTCCCCGGCAGGTACCGGCGAATGTCGTCTCGCACGACGATGGAAAATCAAGCCAGCGAACTCAGGGCTGAACTCCCAGGAATTATAATCTCAACTAAGTTGGGTTCCTATTCAAAAAGGGGTGGGTTCGAATCACGAACTTCATTTCCCCTTCACCATTCCCTGTTATTTCGCCATTCAATCGAGCAAAGAAATTGACAAAATTTGCGCAAAAAGACTATAGTTGTCATCTTTCTATGCGGGTGAAGGCCGAGCCAGTGCCAGCCACAGCCAGCATGCAGGAAGGATGCCTTGGGGGATTGCACTATTAATCGATAACTTGCAGCGCAGAGTCATTCTGCGACGGGAATCATTTTTCCGTGGGTTGCTAATTGGCGCAATCCGCGGCAATTTTTGGGGTGGAGGAATTCTGCTCCTGCCGCTCAATCTCAAGCGAGAAAGGGAATGATCATGAACAAATTATCTATCCGTGATCTGGAATTGAAAGGGAAGCGGCTGTTTATCCGGGTTGATTTTAACGTCCCGCTGGATGAAGAATGCCGCATCACCAGCGATAAGAGGATTAAGGCCAGCCTTCCCACCATCCAATATGCTCTGGAGCAAGGCGCCAGCATTATTCTGGCATCCCACTTGGGGCGTCCCAAGGGTAAAGTGAATGCCAAAATGAGTCTCAAACCGGTAGCAGTAGCATTGGAAAAATATCTAAACCGTCCCGTTAAAATGGCCCCGGACTGCATCGGCGCCGAAGTGCTGGCACTAGCCAAGGCTTTGAACCCGGGTGAGGTAATGCTGCTGGAGAATCTTCGGTTTCACCCTGAAGAGGAAAAGAATGACCCTGAATTCTCCAAGCAACTGGCAGCCTTATGCGATCTATATGTGAATGATGCTTTTGGGACGGCCCACCGCGCCCACGCTTCCACGGCTGGAATTATCCAGTTCGTCCCCCAGGCTGGCGCCGGCTTGCTGATGGAGAAGGAATTGAGCTATCTCGGCAAAGCAGTCTCCAATCCGGATCGCCCCTATGTGGCTATTATCGGCGGAGCCAAAGTATCTGATAAAATCGAGATCATTGAAAATCTGCTGAAGCTGGTCGACGTTCTTTTAATCGGCGGCGGCATGGCTTATACCTTTCTCTCCGCCGAAGAATATGAAGTGGGCAAATCCCTGGTTGAAGCCGACAAAATTGATCTGGCTAAAACCCTGATCCAGAAGGCAAGAGAAAAGAACGTACGTCTATTGCTCCCCGTCGATCATGTCGTTGCCGACAAATTCGAAATAACAGCCCAAACCAAGACCACTACAATTCAAGAGACCCCGGCGGATTGGATGGGATTGGATATCGGCCCTGAAACTATTAAGCGGTTCACCGAGCAGATCCTGGCTGCCAAGACAATTCTTTGGAATGGTCCGCTCGGCGTATTCGAAATGGAGCCCTTCTCGCACGGAACCGTGGAAATCGCCAAGGTTGTCGCTGAGAATAGTCATGCCACCAGCATCGTGGGTGGTGGTGATTCCGTGGCGGCCATCAGCAAAGCTGGCGTAGCCTCCAAGATCAGCCACATCTCCACCGGAGGAGGCGCTTCGCTGGAATTTTTGAGCGGGTTGAAACTCCCCGGAGTGGAAGCACTGACCGACAAATAGAAAGAGATTTATTGCCCCCCCCATGGATGCGGCTGAGGCAATTTGATTTCAATAAAAAATGGAGAGTTTTAAAGGGGTGTCGTTGTTGCACTCCGATTTTTTTCATCTGAGGAAAATATGCGGAAACCCGTGATTGCAGGAAACTGGAAGATGTACAAATCGGTCAAGGAGACCGTGCAGTTCATTGAGCAGGTCAAACCGTTGGTGCAAAATAACCCAAAGGTTGAAGTTGTAATTGCGCCCCCTTACACTGCCCTTTCGGAGGCGGTGCAGGCTGCCGTGGGGAGCAATGTGAATATTTCCTCCCAAAGCGTCCATTGGGAAAAAGAAGGAGCATTCACCGGAGAAATCGCCGCTGGGATGCTAGTGGACTTGGGAGTGAAATATTGTATTATCGGGCATTCCGAGAGACGCCAGTATTTCGGGGAGACCAATCAAACAGTATTCAAGCGGACCAAGGCGGCCTTACAGGCTGGTTTAACCCCCATTGTCTGCGTCGGTGAAGTTCTCCAGGAGCGTGAATCTGGCAAGACAGCGGATGTCATAAAAACGCAGTTCGCTGAAGGGCTAGCAGACTTGACACCTGAAGAGTTTTCCCATATTATCGTCGCCTACGAGCCGGTCTGGGCCATAGGCACGGGAAAAACCGCCACTCCGGAAATCGCGGAAGAAGTTCATTCCCTGATCCGTGGCTTGGCAAAAGCTCAGTATGGGGACAAGATCAGCGAAGGTTTGCGCATCCTGTACGGCGGCAGCGTGAAGCCCGATAACGTCAAGGGGCTCATGAGCAAGCCGAATATTGACGGAGCTCTCGTCGGTGGAGCCAGCTTGAAACCGGATTCTTTTGCGGCTTTGGTAAATTATTAGGAGCATTGGGACGGTGGCAGTGAGTCTTTCACTGCCATTGCCCACCGAGAATATGACTATTTTGATAACCACTATTCATGTGATTGTTTGTTTGTTATTGGTTTTGATTGTTCTTTTGCAATCGGGGAAAGCAGCCGATTTGGCTGGCGCTTTTGGCGGAACGGGTTCTCAGACCGCCTTCGGAGCCCGCGGCACCGCTACCTTTCTCTCAAAATTGACCACCGGCGCGGCGATTATCTTCATGTTGACTTCCATGATCCTCAATATGGTGAAACCCAAGGGGAGCAGCGGTTCTATCATGGAAGGCACCAAAACTCCCGTTCAGAGCCAAACGGCTCCGGTTAAACCGCCAGTGACGGCTCCTCACGCTCCCGCGGCGCCTCAGCAGCCGAAATAATAGCCGGGGCGGCCTCTTCGCCCCTCCATAAAAATGCGGAAGTGGTGGAATTGGCAGACACACCATCTTGAGGGGGTGGCGCCGCAAGGCATGCGGGTTCAAGTCCCGCCTTCCGCACCATCTCTTTTCCCTCGAATATGGATTCCTCTCTTGATCCAGCTTGGCGCTCTTCTCAATCTTTCATTAAAAACTTGCAGGTCATTGGTACTCCTGTTCACGATTTGTCTTGCTGGACTGAGTCCCGCGGTGAGTGCTCAATCTCGAGGGGATATTCAATCTTCCGTGATACCCCCTGAGACCTTGGTTTATTCTATTTCCTGGGAAAAGTTTTTGGTAGCCGCCCGCCTCACCATCAAAATGACAGCCGACAGCACCCACTTAGAAGGAAAATCCCTTCTCCTGGATTTTCAGGCCGCTACGGTAGGTCCGGTCGATCACTACATTTATCAGGTGAACGACCATTATTTGAGTCTGGTTGACTCCGCCTCCGGACTGCCCAAGGAGATTACTGTCCAAACTCGTCATGGCAAGAAGGAGAGGAAGACTCATTACCTATTGAATCAAAAAAAGAGACAAATCAAGCTTGACTCGGGAAAAACCGTTCAGATTCCCCCTCGGACCTATGACATTCCTTCCCTGTTCAATTATCTTCGGAGATGCGACTGGAGGGAGGGAAAGGCTGAGAAGATTTCCCTGTTCGAGCATGGAAACATCTATGAGCTTCTATGCCGGCTCGACGGTAAAGAGTCAATCGCTATGAAGGGCAAAGAGACTCCGGTCCTGAAAATTTCCGTCCAGATTATGGCGGAGGATTCGCCTGATGATTCCTACCAGATCCGTATCTTCTTGTCTGACCAGCCAAACCATAAACCACTCCTGATAACCGCCTCTCCCAGTTGGGGTCAGGTTCGGGTTGAATTAGAGGAATAAGACGATTAAGTTGAAAAAGAGCCGCAGAAAAACTTGGAGGTTCTACGGGTGCAGTTCGTGGCGGATTAGCCGATTGAGAAAAGTCATATCCTGAGATCTAGGACCTGTGAATCTCCACGGTGTTCTATTTTTCCTCAACAATTTGCTGAATTTGAAAATCAGTGGGATAAGAAGGTAATTTCAACTCCAACTGGCTTTTTCACCGGCAATTCCAAGCCCGCCGATAAGCTTGGAGATGCGAAGTGGACCATCAAGGAAGATCTCACACTGAAGTGTCGGGAAAGTTCTTGGAGCTTAGCGTCGGTGCGGAAATGCTTACGCTACCGCACGATGATTGTGGAAATACTCCCCTTTTGCCTGAATTAAGAGAATGTAAGTGCAGCAGCAGATGGTCCCAATCTTAACAGAGGGAAATTGCCCACTTTCAGGCTTCCTGATCGCACCAAGAATCTTAGAGCCGCAGCTGGCGCAAAAACTGATCTTAATCGGGAAGGTGGTCCTGTGTATATGTAAGGGTGTCAAAAGTCCTTCCAAGATAGATGCGGGCGGATATCTAACCTCTCTCTGATTTTTGAAGGTAACGGCGGTTCTAAGCAACAAAAAATCTTATTGATATTCTTATGACTACCACTTTCTGCAACTGCGCTAGAATTTGACGAGAATGGCCAGATTGAATCGGTTCTCGATCTTGCGGAGGTCCGGTGTCCATCCCGGCGCCAAAGATCCGGGGGAGCCAATATTACCACCTGGAGGGGTTATGCCGCCTGCTCCGGAGAAATATGGCACATTCGCTGCTCGATGGTCGAACTCCCAGCGAAAGGTGATGTACTGGCGGGGCATGTAATCGAAGGTGATTGAAGCATCCCAGGCTTTGTATGGGTCACCGGGATTCTGCGTGAAATAGGGCGTCCCTGAAATTGCCGTCGCGCCATTGATGGGTGGCAGCAATACCAGATAGCGTCCCGGATTGTTGATCTTTCCACCCCCGAGCGTCAGGCCGAACAGATCCTTGCGGAACCAGAAGCGGTTGTAGAACATATAACCCAAAAAACTCTGTTTTGGCCCGCCTGCCCGGTTACCGAAGCAACTCACTCCGCCGCCATGTTCACATCCCATATCGCCCGTAAGCGAGAACGCCATCTTGTCGAGGGCCTTCATCGGCTTGTCGTAATACTTGATCTGGATGCTGTCGTCGGTGTGATAACGCACACGGCCTGGGACTCCAAGCGTATCCGTGCCCAGCAAGTACTGATTCCCGAGAATCGAAAGCCATCCGTTGGGGCGCCACAAGACCTGCGCCCCGATTCCCGGCCGCTTGTTGAACTTGCCATACGACTGCCATCCATTAGTGAACCAGGGCTCGATCTTCAGATGTTCGCTGGGGAAAATCTGGACACGCACGCCATTGAAGAACCAGGGGGTGTTGGACGAAACATACGACGGCTGATAAGCCCAGTTGTCGAAGTTGTAATAGCTGAAGAGCCCGACGTAGGACATGAAGATGCCCGCATCGACATTGATCCCATGCAAAGCGTCGAAGTGGTACCCGCCGTACGCTTCTGAAACGTAGCGGTAAGCAGTGTCGAGATTCCATTGACCGACGGCGGGGCTGGCGTCATTCCGTGGAGTCGTTTGTGCATACATGCCAAACTGAGTCATTAGCCTGGCGCGAACGTTGTTATAGTGGAAGTCGCCACCGACTCCAAACTGCGTTACTTGGACTTCGCCCGACCGAAAGACTTCGCTCGATCCACCAATGGTGTGGTCTTTGGGATGGTTGAAATCGTAGATATAGTCGACGTCGGCGCGGATTTCCGGCGTGAAGAGATTCGTATCCAGCGGCACATCTTTCGTGCGAGGGTTGCCGTTCAACCAGGTGAAATCCGCAAAAGCAAAAGGCTCAGCTACTTTCTTTTTCTCAGCCTGATTGGATGCGGAGGATACGGGCTTGGTTTCCCCTTGCGCTTGTACGAATGAGGCAGAATCCTGTTTGACCTCATTTGCTGGCGTCGGGAGTGAAGTGGCCTCGTTTGTAGCATCCGATGTTCTCGTCGTTTTGGCTTCGAGAGCTGCCAACCGCTGTTCCAGCTTGATGATTCGATCCAGGAGTATTTTTTCCCGATCGGTCAGAGGCGACCCACCTTGAAGCTTTGTATCCGCGGCGTCCGGCGCCTGGTTCGCACTCTGTGCATGAACGCATACCGATCCGCAAAAATTGAGAACGCTGAACTGCAGGCAGAAACAAGAGAATGTCAATAATTTCTTCATCGGTGTCTCCACAAAATGGATCAATGATCCTCCATGCGCCTCCTTCCTTCAAGCGGCCCTAGGGCAAAAGTGGCAGCCTCGGCTTGCACGGTTCCGTTAAGAGTCGGAGCCGCTTTCACTGTTCCAAAATTCGAATTAGACTTTCCCTTTCGAACCGCATCGGCGGAGGAAATGTTAAAGATCTATTTTGAATGAGGAAATTGCTCATCCAGGGCCAAATTCAAACCCAGTACATTGACTCGCGGTTCGCCGAGAAAACCCAGGTCCGGTCTTTCGGTCGACCGACGGATCAGGCTTTCAACTAGTTCGAGAGGAATTGCGCGGGTCTGCGCCACACGAGCCGCCTGAGCTTCCGCCGAAGCTGGACTGATGTGAGGATCCACCCCGCTGAAAGAGGCAGTGACCAAGTCGGCGGGAATCGGTCCCGTATAGCCGGGATTCGCTTTTCTAAAGGCCGCGACTGAATCCTTCACCCGATCCACTAATTTTTGACTGGTCGGTCCATAATTCGATCCCCCTGAAGCCGTCGCGTCATAGCCCTCGCTCCCGGCAGCAGAAGGACGGGGTTGAAAATATTCAGCCTTTTTAAAATTTTGCCCGATTAGGTTGGAGCCAATCACTTGGCCATTGAGCGTGATCAGGCTCCCGTTGGCCTGATGATGAAAAAAGAGTTGACAAAGTCCGGTGACGGCGCCCGGATAAATCAAACCGGTCAAGACTGTCATAACCAGCATCATTCGAAAAGCTGGTGCTATTTGTTTCCACATTAAAAGCTCCCTCAGGCTAATTTCAGCCAGCCAAGAATTAAATCAATGAACCAGATGCAAGGAAATGGGGCTATAAATCCGCCCAGTCCGTAAATCCAAAGATTGCGCCGCAACATGCCGGCGGCACTTTGCGGTCGGAATTTAACTCCGCGCAAAGCGAGCGGCACGAGGGCAATTATGATCAGGGCATTAAAAATCACGGCCGCCAACACGGAGCTTTCAGGCGAGTGCAAGCGCATGATATTCAGCTTTCCTAAAGCCGGGTAGGTGACGGCAAACATGGCGGGGATGATGGCAAAGTATTTTGACACATCATTCATAATGGAGAAGGTGGTCAAGGCGCCGCGCGTGATCAGCAGTTGTTTCCCGATCGCCACCACTTCAATCAGCTTCGTAGGGTTGCTGTCCAGATCCACCATATTTCCGGCTTCCTTGGCAGCCACGGTTCCACTATTCGTGGCCAATCCCACATCGGCTTGAGCTAGCGCCGGAGCGTCATTAGTCCCATCGCCGGTCATGGCCACCATGCGACCGCCGGTTTGTTCTTTCCGGATATATTCGAGTTTTTCTTTGGGGGTGGCTTGAGCAATAAAATCGTCCACTCCGGCTTCAGCGGCAATGGCCGCTGCTGTCAAGGGATTGTCGCCCGTCACCATGACGGAGCGGATCCCCATGGCCCGCAACTGGGCAATGCGCTCTTTCATACCGCCTTTGACGATGTCTTTTAGTTCGATGACCCCAAGCAGCCGGGCTCCATCCGCCACAGTCAGAGGGGTGCCTCCATTTCTTGAAATCCGGTCTGAGAGAGTGGTAGTGTCCTGGGAAATTGCGCCCCCCTCCTGCCGAACAAAGTTGAGGATGGCTTCAGTCGCCCCTTTCCGCAAGCGCCGGTCGTCAAAATCAACCCCGCTCATGCGAGTGTAAGCGGAAAAGGGAAGGAAATGGGCATTGTGCTCGGAGACTTCCCGACCCCGCAATTGGTGTTTTTTCTTGGCCAAAATGACAATCGAGCGCCCTTCGGGAGTTTCGTCGGCCAGGCTGGACAGTTGAGCGGCATCCGCCAATTCTCCTTCCATGACTCCTCTGACCGGCCAGAACGCCACCGCTTGCCGGTTACCGAGAGTAATGGTGCCCGTCTTGTCTAGGAGAAGACTGTTCACGTCTCCGGCGGCCTCCACTGCTTTCCCGCTCATCGCCAGGACGTTATGTTGCATGACTCGGTCCATTCCGGCAATTCCGATGGCCGAAAGGAGTCCGCCGATGGTGGTGGGAATCAGACACACGAGCAGCGAAACAAAGACGGCAATGCTGGGCACCGTCCCCGCACCTGTAGCATTGACACTATAGGCTGCGAAAGGAACCAACGTAGCAACGGCAAACAGAAAAATGAGAGTCAGCCCGGCAATCAGGATGTTTAAAGCAATTTCATTCGGAGTCTTTTGCCGAGTGGCGCCTTCCACCAGAGCAATCATTCGGTCCAGGAAGGTTTCTCCGGGATTGGAAGTAATTTGGATACGAATTTGATCGGAGAGGACTTTCGTTCCTCCAGTGACGGCATTGCGATCGCCACCGGACTCTCGAATCACCGGAGCGCTCTCTCCGGTAATCACCGATTCATCCACGGTGGCAATGCCTTCGATTACTTCCCCATCCCCGGGAATCAATTCTCCGGCGCTGCATCTGACGACGTCACCGGCGCGAAGATGCGAAGAAGGAACCTTCTCATATCGGTCTGTTCCCGCAATCATGCGATTGGCAACGGCGTCAGTCTTGGTTTTCCGTAGGGATTCCGCCTGGGCTTTGCCTCGTGCTTCAGCCATAGCTTCAGCGAAGGTAGCGAACAAAACGGTAAACCAAAGCCAAAGGACAATCTGGAATTCAAAGCCGATCCCTGGTTTCCCGGCAATTGCATCGCGAATCAGGAAGACCGTGGTCAGCAGGGCGCCCACTTCTACGACAAAGATCACCGGATTTTTCATCAGCGCCGCCGGATTCAGTTTAAAAAAAGCGTCTTTCAAGGCCCTTCGCAAAATTTCCGGATCAAACAGCGGACGCGAGCGCGCCAGCTTTTTGGGAATAAAAGTCACTGGGTCTTCCGATACGGGCGGTATTGCGATGAGTGTGGTAACTGACATAAGTTAACTCCATATGGGAAACACTAACTGTGAGAAGAGTTTCCCCTCGTGCATTAAAAAATGTTCCACAATCGGACTCAACGCCAGTGCTGGGAAAAAAGTCAAGGCGCCAACTACAAGGACAGTCGCCACCAGCAAACCTACAAACAACGGGCCATGGGTCGGGAACGTGCCGCTTGTAGGAGGAACACGTTTTTTAGCTGCCAAACTGCCCGCCACGGCAAGGAGCGGAATAATGAACATAAACCGGCCCAACAACATGGCCAAGCCGAGAGTCAGGTTATACCAAGGGGTAGTGACGTTGATTCCGGCAAAGGCGCTGCCGTTGTTTTCAGAACCGCTGGAATAGGCATAAAGAATCTCGCTCAGACCGTGAGGCCCCGAGTTGTTCAAATTGGCGGTGGGGGAACCCGGCGGATTCCAATAGCTGTCTTTGGCAAAAGGAATAACCGAACTGGCGGCCGTGAGAACCAGGATCAAAAACGAGGTCGCCAGAATCGGGAGCATAGCCATTTTGACTTCTTTTTGCTGAATCTTCTTCCCCAGGTATTCAGGGGTTCTTCCCACCATCAAACCGGCAATGAACACCGCGACAATTGCATAGAGCAACATACCGTAGAGTCCCGACCCTACACCTCCAAAAATGACCTCGTCGGTTTGCAGGTTGAACATTGGAACCAAGCCGCCCAGCGGAGTCAGAGAATCATGGGCGCTATTAACGGCGCCGCAACTGGCGTTGGTGGTCACGGTGACAAATAAGGCGGTCGCCGCGATGCCGAAACGAGTTTCTTTCCCTTCCATGTTGCCTCCGGGCTGCGACCCGGTGGCTGCTGTTTCCACTCCTAACTTGGCCAGAATGGGATTGCCCGCCTGTTCAAAACCGTAACAGACAAAGACGCCGGCCAAAAACATCACCGCCATGGCGGTAAAAATAGCCCACCCTTGCCGGGTATCCCCTACCATGCGCCCAAAGGTATAAGTTAGACCTGCTGGAATAACGAAAATCAACAAGAGTTGCAGGAGATTCGTCAGCGGAGTCGGGTTCTCGAAAGGATGAGCGGAGTTGGCATTGAAGAAGCCGCCTCCATTGGTCCCCAGCATTTTGATGGCTTCCTGGGAGGCCACTGGCCCTTGCGGAATTGTCTGAGTGGCGCCTTCAACAGTTTTGACCGCTGTATAGGGGTGGAAATTCTGGATCACACCTTGCGAACATAAAAATAATGCCGCCACTAAGGAGATGGGGAGCAAGACATAGAGGGTGGCCCGTGTGAGGTCGACCCAAAAACTACCAATGCTTTGGGTTTGTTGCCGCGCAAAGCCTCGAATGATGGCTATCGCCGCAGCAATTCCCACGGCTGCCGACATAAAATTCTGCACCGTGAGAGCCGCCATTTGGACCAGATAACTCAAAGTGGATTCGCCGCTATAAGCTTGCCAGTTAGTATTGGTCATAAAACTAACGGCGGTGTTATAGGCCAGGTCCGGCGGCACTTGCTTGGCCCCGAAGCCTTGAGGGTTCAGTGGCAAAAAGCCCTGCAGCCTTTGAAGAAAGTAAACAAACAAAAAACAGAAAAGGCTGAATGCCAGAATGCCGCCGGCATAGCGGGTCCAGTGTTGCTCTTCGTCTTCCCTAATTTTCGAAAGCCTATAGACCAGTGACTCCAAGGGCCGCAACACTGGATGCAGGATGGTGCGTTCGCCTTGGAACAATTTAGCCATGAATAAGCCTATTGGCTTTGTCAATAACAACACTAAAACGAAGAAGACAAGAATTTGCAGAACGCCAAAGTTCGTCATAACCGCCTCACTAGAATTTCTCCGGATAGAGCAGCGCCCTAGTCAGATAAAGTAAGAGAAACAATGTGGTGATTCCGGCAATCAGATAATCCACGGCCAGCCTCCTTTATACTCGTTCGCATCCTTTAGTAATGGCCCAAAGGAGCACAAATCCCAGACAACCGATCAATAAATAAAAAAGATCCAACACATCACACCTCCACACCCGGACGAGATCTCAAAATATCGTTCCCGAGGTATCCGGAACTATTGACGTCTCAGGCACATGCCCTAATCCGAATCACCTCAAAACCGGCATGGCGGATCTGTTTTGCCAGGCGCTTTTCCGCTGTTGGCCACCACCGAGGTTGTTCTCCGACGATGACAATCGAATTCGGCGGCAAAACCATTTTTAAGGTCTTCATTGGATCGCGACACAAATAGAGTTGTATATTTGCGTCTATCGAACATTCCTGAATCAACGCTTTGAGCCGCTTCTTGTAAAACTCGACGGGAACTGCGGGAGCATTGATTGGCAAAGCATAGGGGACTGTTACGATGGCCACCAGCCGAATATTGGTATTGAGCTGATGCGCAAGGGAAGCCGTTTTTTTTAGAGCCGCGCGGGTCGGTTCTTCCTTGGTAAAGAGCACCGTCAATGTTATCCCAGAATTATTGAGGACTGTCTTAGGTGGTGTCAGGCGTACATTCAGGTGGGTTGATTTCAGCTCTCCATCGATTGCATTCATTTGCGGCCTCCTCATTTCGTCTTCCAAAATAAGGGTAGCTCGCCGGGCATGAAGAAGTCATAGAGAAGCCATGAAGAAATAATAAAGAAGGCATGAAGATTTTATGAAGATTCAGACAAGCCATTGAAACGATAGCCCACCCAAGGCTCGGTAGTGATGAATTGCGGCGTATTAGGATTGGGTTCGATTTTTTTGCGGAGATTTTTAATAAAGGTGCGCAAGTAATCGACTTGATCGCTGTAATCGGGTCCCCAGACGGCCTGCAATAGCTCGCGGTGGGTAACAGCCTCATTGGCATGCTGAATGAAATAACGGAGCAGCTCCAACTCTTTGGGCGTCAGCCGAGTAGTGGTGCCTTTTTTTTGAATTGTGCGGGCATTAAAATCGATCAGAAGATCGCCAAGCTGCATTTGAGTTGGGAGGGGGTGTCCGGTAGAGGGAGTCCGCCTGAGAGCCGCCCTGATGCGGGCGATCAGTTCCGGCGTGCTAAAGGGTTTGGTTACGAAATCATCGGCTCCCGCATTGAGGCAAGCCACCTTGTCCGTTTCCGTATTGCGGACTGTCAGCATGATGATGGCGACATTGGCATCATCCATGCGAAGAGCTTTGCAAGTTTCGAGCCCCCCCATGCCCGGCATATTTATATCGAGCAAGATCAGGTCCGGCCGATAATCCCGAAGTTTTTCCAGAGATTCCGCTCCCGTTTTAACATCTTCCACTTCGAAACCTGAGTCAATTAGGGTCGTTCGCAAAATGCGGCGAATTTGCGGCTCATCATCCACAATCAGGATTCGACCTGCATTCATAAGGATTGTCCTTGGCTGCCCATGGGCAGTCTGATCGTAAAAGTGGTTTCACCTGGCCGGCTGGCCACCGCCAGTTCCCCCTGGTGAAGGCTGGCAATCCGTTTGACAATGCTTAGACCCAACCCTAAACCCGGGATTAACTGGCGATCTGAACGCCCTCGATAAAACCGCTCAAATAGACGGGGTTGTTCTTCTTCAGAAATTCCCTCGCCCGAATTAATCACTTCAATTCCCGTTGCATGTTCAAGCGGCAGGACTCGAACCAGAATGGAAGATCCGGTGGGCGAATATTTTAATGCATTGTCAAGCAATTGTCGGATCGCAATTTTAATTAAGCGCTGATCGACAGTAAGCAATGGCGCCTGTCGGGGACAATCGAATTGTAAGGGTCGATCTTCAAATGAGGCGCGCATCGCATGAACCACCTCTTCAATTAATTCAGAAATGCTGGTGGGTTCCAGATCGATCATGACCCGGTCCATCTCCAGGCGGCTCATTTCGACGGTTTCATCAACCAGTTCCTTCAACCGGTCCGTTTCCTCATCGGCAATTTTTATTATTTCCAAACTGTTTCTTGGAAATGCTTCCGGCATGGCAAGAAGAGCGGTAGTGGCCGCCTTGATGGAGGTCAGCGGAGTCTTAAACTCATGAGCCGTGGCATCGATCAGTGTCATCCTCAATTGTTCGGTTTGCCGAGTCGTTTCGGCGTGCGCGGCCAGCTCTTGGACTCGAGCGCGTTCCAGACTAATGGCTACCAGGTTGGATATGTTTTGGAGGACCGAGTCGGATACTGAAACCCCTCGGAGCGCAAGGCTGGCAATCGGGTCGGATCCTAACCGGACAGAAGAAATCAGCAACTGCTTGGTGGGGTCAGAAAAAAGAGTATTGCGAAGTGCGGCCTCGCGCAACTGGGTCTCAATTTCCATTAAGTCCTCTGGTCCGGAGTAGTAAGACTCGCTGCTGCGCCGATCAAAAAGAACCACAGCCCTTAATTCAAAACTTTCAGCCAGTTTGCTGGCCAGCTGTTTGCCCACCGGTTCGCTCTCATCCCGCAAGAGAATCGCACGGCTGAAAGAATAAAGTCGTTCAATATCATTTTGTCGTTCGCGGGCGTCCATTGCGCGGCGCTCAGCTTTGGCCGAAAGACGGCTGGCTATTAAAGAACTTGCCAGAAAGCTGAACAAGGCGATCCAGTTTGCTGGATCAGCAATGGTTAAGGTGCCGATGGGAGGCAAAAAGAAATAATTGAAACAAAGTGTAGCCACCAGTGAAGATACCGCCGCTTCAATGAAGCCCCAGGTGCTGGCAATCAACAAGACAAACAATAAATATGCAAACCCGATCGTGGGAGCATTGATTTGCCCTATTTTTGTGGTAACGAGAGTAATACTTATAATGCCGAGAACTGAAATGATAGTCCGCAAGAGAGTGTGGAGGGGTTTTGAATGGCTTCGCATATGGTGCCGTTTTATTGTCTCAATCAAAAATCAAACTATGGCGCCTCCTGGGGGCGAATTTAGGGTCAGAGCTGAATGGCGCTTACTTAAGGACACCCATGGCGATAAATCCGTTCAAATTTTGTCCCGGCAGGGACATTGGAGAATACCCAGGGGTGTCGCGGTTTTTGCGCCACCCCTGGCCATTGATTCAGAAGTATCATCCGCCCCGGGGCGGTGGAGGAAGCAGCTCAGACCATTCACTCCCGCGCCCTTTCAGGGCGCCAACTCTTTTCTCCTGTTTCCAGGGACGGCAAGATTCGTGCTCATCTCTTGTCCCTGGCTACTCTCCATTGTCCCTCCGGGACTTTTTAATCCTTAAGTAAGCGCCATTCAGCTCTGACCCCTATTCGACTTAAGTTTCCAAAAGATAATCATATTACGAAGCCTTAGAGTTGCGCACCGGGCTTTGATTGCCTGGCCAGCCAAGATTTTTCGATTTCTTCCAGACTGCGCCCCTTGGTTTCAGGCACCATGAAGAAAACAAACAGAAAGCCGGCTAAGCTGCAAAGGGAAAAAACAAAAAAGGTCAAGGCGGGCCCAATGGCTGGATGATCGTTCATCCAGGGAAAAGTCTGAGCCACTACATAGCAGCCGCTCCAAATGGTAAATGTAGCCGCCGACATCGCCCGGCCGCGCACTCTCGTCGGAAAGATTTCCGAACAAAGGACGAAGGGGATTGGTCCGAGCGCCATGGCAAATGCCGCAATATACGAGAGGATGGCAACCATTAGAGGAAGCCCGTGATTCCCTGACCTGAACATAAATCCCACGCTGGCCAACGCCACCACCTGGATCGCTAATCCAATCAACAAAAGCGGGCGGCGGCCAGCTTTGTCGACAAACGCAATGGCCACAAAGGTAAAGAGGAAATTCACCAAGCCCACAATTACCGAGGAACTGAAGGAATCTCCCACGCCGATTCCCGCGCTCGTAAATATCTTGGTCGAGTAATAAATGATGGCATTGATCCCGCTGAATTGGGATGTGAGCATCAGGCAAAGGGCAATCAGAAGGGGAGGGCGGAAACGGGCATGAAAGAGTTCGGTGAAATGCCCTTTTTCCTGACCCAGGACTTCGCGCACGGCGGCAATTTCACGATCCGCATGCTCAAGGCCGTCCACGTTTTCCAGAACTCTCCGCGCCTCAGCTTCCCTCCCGGCTTGCACCAGCCAGCGCGGACTTTCCGAAACAATGAATAGAATTCCTATCAAAAATAATGCCGGCACAACTTCCATCCCCAGCATCCAGCGCCAACCGCTCGCCGTGTTCCACACGGCATCACCCATCCCCTGGATGACCTTGTTGATGAACAGCGTCAGGAAAATTCCGGTCACTATTCCAAGCTGAAATAATGAACCTAATCGGCCCCGCCACTTGGCTGGGGCAATTTCAGCGATATAGACCGGACAAATCATCGAAGAGGCTCCAATGCCCAAGCCGCTGATAAAGCGCGCGGCCAGGAATTGGCTGAATGTGGCAGGGATGGCGGATAAGAGCCCGGACACCGCATAAAGGATGGCAC
The DNA here is from genome assembly GCA_963803155.1 of uncultured Acidobacteriota bacterium. Classification (GTDB taxonomy): domain Bacteria; phylum Acidobacteriota; class Terriglobia; order Versatilivoradales; family Versatilivoraceae; genus CAWDMN01. The sequence goes on along the minus strand of CAWDMN010000065.1, from coordinate 77,369 downwards.
AGAGGAAAAGGATTTTGCGGCGGCCGAAGCGGTCGCTTAAAAAGCCGGCAAACATGGCGCCGGGGATGCAACCTAGAATGGCACTGGCGCCGGCCATCCCTTCATGCACGGAATCCAGCTGAAAGTGATCCTTTAGGTATTGAACCGCACCATTAATCACCGCCGTATCGTAGCCGAAAAGAAAACCACCCAGAAGAGCAACCAGACAGACAACGAAAAGGGCGCTCCCCATTCTGGCGCCATCGGAATTTGTCGAAACGATTTGTGTGTGCATGTTTCCAATCTTCAAGACATAAGCAGTTGGATATAAATTTGGACAGCACCCGCGAAAATGAATCTTATCTTGGCATGGGAGAAAGAGCGCCGTCAATCGAAGAACCTGAAATACGAGAGTCTCCGCCGAGTCCTCCACCTCAACCCAGCTTGAAATGTCTCCTTAAGGAATAAGGCAAGAAAATAAGGGCTTTTAGCGCTCGGCAAAAGAAGAAATGTTATCGCGCGGGCAGAGAATCTTCCGAGCGATTCCATGATACAAAATCAATTCAACAATTGCATTCTTAAGTGATAACTGATTATAGCCGGCATCATTTGCCGTGAATATTTTCAGACCGCGCGATCAATCATTCGGCAGCGCTTGTCCGGGGGTGTTTCGCCGCACGGGAGTCCTTGCGTACCTACTTCTGAGAAAACCTTTGAGGATCTCTTTCCCCCGAGGAGCAGCTATATCCTAGGTTGCGCTTTCTCATCTTGCCTCCGTGCAAGCGCCAGATGCCTGAAGGATGGCAAGAGACCCTGCGCTGCTTTGGGCTCGATAATCTTTTATTTTGACTCCAGCAATCCTCGAGGATAATCTTTTAGATATAAATTAAAAATCTTCATCTGATTTTTGCGCGGTCCCAAGAGGGGACATGGTTTTGAGTGCGATTTCAAGGGGAATTTAGTGAGTTCATTAGGATAAAGCGGTAGCGAGGATTGTCTCGCGGCGAGTGAATCTTCGTCGAGAATTTCCATCAAGGGAGCGAATTGTCCAACCAATAGCCGCGGGAGATTCGATGACCTTTTGTTTGAAGACCTGGAATCTACCGATTTGGTGCGAAACATTAAAGCGACTTCGGCGCCGGATTCTTGAGAGTCAGTTGGAACACTCTGATCTAATCCCCCTGGGCATCTTTGGATTTGCAGTGGAGTTGAGCGGTGTCAATTATAAAAAGTGCCACACTATTTTTGGTCGGCATAATAGTTTTTTTCCTGCTCTCCACGCCGACGGGAAGGGCTTTGCTGGTACCCGAAGCAGAGGCGGAGAGAAAGGCTCGGAGAATTGAAAGGTTGAAGAAGAAGATTGCCGGTCTTGGTGCTGGCAAGAGATCTCAGGTTGCGATCAAATTGATGAATGGCGCCTTCTTTTCAGGTTACATCGACAAAAACAGGGGGGACGCCTTAGATTTAGTTGACGGAGATACGGGAGAAAAAGCCAGCATCAGTTTCGCAAAAATCAAAAAAATCAGCCTAATTCAAGTCCCCGCCCCCACCTCCGTCATAATGGTACTAATGGCCGTCGGCATTGGTATTCTGCTTTTGACTACATTAATGCTCGCCTTGCATATCGGCTAAATATCACCCTGGAATTTTCTGATTATTTCCATCCTTTTTTTGGCAATTGGAAACATTCCTCCACGGCTAAGCAATCCCAACCTATTCTCACCTAACTTAGCCAGGACGGGCACAATCAAAAGTGATTGGAAACAAGGCTGTTTTTTTACACTTGGGAAGAGGAGGCAATTGCGGAATGTGAGAGGAGCGCGAGTGACGGCTGTCGCCTGCGCGGCAATACCCGGAATGCTGAACGGAGTCCGCCTCCAACTTTATGCCATCCTCGGTTTGACCTCTTTCTCACCTTCAGTTGCATTCCAACATATTCCCGCGGGCGCCAATCCCAAATGACCGAGTATTCCCTTGATCAGGAAAAGTATTCCACCCCGGCCTCGAAAATCTGTTGATCCTTTTCGCCCGGGACATTCTTTGCCACAAATGTTCCTATTCGTTCGGAATGTCCCATTTTACCCAACACCCGCCCGTCGGGGCTGGTGATTCCTTCGATGGCCTCCACCGACCCATTGGGATTATAACGACTGTCGTAAGACGGATTCCCTTCCAGGTCCACATACTGAGTGGCAATCTGGCCATTGCGCCTTAAGTTCTCCAGTACCCCTGGGTTGGCCACGAATCGGCCTTCTCCATGAGATATGGCAATCGTGTGGAGATCGCCCACTTTGCGCTTGCTCAACCAGGGAGAAAGAGTGGAGGCCACCCGAGTTTGAACCATGCAGGAAACGTGACGGCCGATGGTATTAAAGGTGAGCGTGGGGTCCTCTGCTCCCAAGTCCCGAATTTCGCCGTAAGGGACCAATCCGAGTTTGATCAAGGCTTGGAATCCGTTGCAGATTCCCAGCATCAAACCATCCCGTTGCTGAAGAAATCGCGTTACCGCTTCCTTGATGCGGGGATTGCGGAACACGGCGCCGATAAATTTGCCGGAACCCTCCGGTTCGTCCCCCGCGCTGAATCCACCCGGCAACATGACGATTTGCGCTTGATCAATGCCACGCACGAAGGCATCCATACTCTCGTCGATGTCGGTGGCGGATAAATTGCGCAAAACCTGCAAATCCACAATAGCTCCCGCGCGATGGAAGGCCCGCGCCGAGTCCACTTCACAATTAGTTCCCGGGAATACCGGAAGGAAAACGCGCGGCTGAGCCAACCGAAGGCGCGGCTTGTTTCGGTTTGGATGCGCATAGCTGCAGACCCGCGGTTTGCCTGGCGGTTCCACGGCGCGTGAGGGGAAAATCTTTTCCAATGGATTCATCCAGGATTTCAATGCCCGGGGAAGAGGAATTTCAATCCCATTGACCCGAATGGCGGGGGCACTCGAGGTCTTGCCCAACAGCCGGATTTGAAGCTCCTGCGAAAGGTGGCCAAAATCTACTTCATCGGCTATTTCGAGGACCAGGGAACCATAGTCGGGAGAAAATAATGCTCGGGCTGGAATCGGAACTTCAAATTCAAAGCCAATCCCATTTCCAAAACACATTTTGCTGATGGCATCCGCCAATCCACCGATGCGGATAGAGCGGGCGGAAGCCACCTTCCCTTCCCTGATCCAGCGAAGCACTACTTCGTAATTTCTACGCAGGGCCGCAAAAACCGGAATCTCCTCTTCATCTCGGGGCAACGGAACCATCAACACCAGATGGCCCGGCCGTTTGAATTCGGAAGAAATAACCTGAGCGGCATCTACGGGGCATAACGCAAATGCCACCAGCGTAGGAGGGACATTCAGATCGCGAAAGGTGCCCGACATGCTGTCTTTGCCGCCGATGGCGGGAATGCCCAGTTGCATCTGGGCATGAAAAGCGCCCAACAATGCGGCAAAAGGCTTCCCCCAAGATTGTGGATTCCGTCCCAACTTTTCAAAATACTCCTGGAGGCTGAGCCGGACTCGACGATAATCACCACCGGTGGCGGCGATTTTGGCTACGGCCTCCACCACGGCATAGATGGCCCCGTGGAATGGACTCCAGCGCGCAATTTGAGGATTATACCCATGAGCCATCAAGGTCGAGGAAGTCGTCTCCCCCTCCAGCACAGGCAACATGGCTGCCATGGCCTCCACCGGAGTCAATTGATTACGCCCGCCAAATGGAAGCAAAACGCTGGAGGCTCCAATGGTGCTGTCAAACCGTTCCACCAATCCTTTTTGCCCACACACATTCAATTGCTCCAGATTGGCAAGCCAGGCCCCCGCGAGATCATTTGTTCGCAAGGCGTCGAGAACTGCCGCGGGAAGATGCTTGAAATAATTCTGGGCGGGATCGGGGGAGGTGACGTGGACCTTGGCTGTCTGTTGAACCCCACTGGAATTAAGGAAAGCGCGGCTGAGATTCACAATGGCTTGTCCCCGCCAATACATTTTGAGGCGGCCATCCGCGGTCACTTTCGCCACGGCAGTCCCTTCCAAATTTTCGGCGCCTGCCGCGGCCAGAAAGGCCTGGAGGTTCTCTGGTGAGACTACCACCGCCATCCTCTCTTGAGATTCAGAAATGGCCAGTTCCGTGCCATCCAAACCCTCGTATTTTTTGGGAACGACATCCAGATAAATGTCGAGACTATCCGTTAATTCCCCGATGGCAACGGAAACACCCCCCGCGCCGAAATCGTTGCACCGCTTGATCATCCGGCTAACTCCGGCATTTCGAAATAGCCGCTGCAGTTTGCGTTCCGTGGGAGGATTTCCCTTTTGCACTTCGGAGCCGCAAGTCTGCAGGGAATGCTCGGTGTGCGCTTTGCTGGACCCGGTGGCCCCTCCACAACCATCCCGGCCGGTTCGTCCGCCCAACAGAACCACCACATCCCCCGGTTCTGGTCTATTCCTAATCACATGGCTTTCTGGAGCCGCACCGATGACTGCACCAATTTCCATGCGCTTGGCGATATAGCCTGGGTCATAAATTTCCGCAACCTGCCCCGTGGCAAGGCCGATTTGATTTCCATACGAGCTAAATCCCGCCGCCGCCACCCGGGTGATTTTGCTTTGCGGCAGTTTCCCGGGAAGCGTTTCTTCGATGGAAGTCCGTGGATCTCCGCTTCCCGTGACCCGCATGGCGTGATAAACATATGACCTTCCGGAGAGCGGATCCCGGATGGCTCCCCCCAGACAAGTGGCGGCTCCGCCAAAGGGCTCAATTTCAGTCGGATGATTGTGCGTCTCATTTTTGAACATGATCAGCCAGGGTTCCCGGCGGCCATCAACTTCCGCCTCCACCCGAATGCTGCAGGCGTTGATCTCCTCCGAAGCATCCAAATCCGCCAGCATCCCTCGTTTGGCCAGCTCTTTTCCGGCAATGGTGGCAAGACTCATCAGAGAGACATCCCGATCCCGCGATCCATAAACCTGGCGGCGGATATCTAAATATTCCCGGTAAGAGTCGCGAAGAGTCTTCAAGAACGGAGAATCCTCTAATTCAATTTCTTCAAGGCGGCTCAGAAAAGTAGTGTGCCGGCAGTGGTCGGACCAATAGGTATCAAGCACCCGGATTTCGGTCAGTGAAGGATTGCGTTTTTCAGTATCCCGGAAATATTCCTGGCAGAATTCCAAATCAGCCGCTGACATTGCCAATCCCAGCTCACGGCGCAGAGCCTCTCTGGCTGGGGCATCGGCCTCGACAAAGCCGCGTAGAATTTCCACATCCGGAGGAATATCCAATTGCATATCCAGGGTCTCAGGCTTGCCGAGATCGGCCAAACGGGATTCCAGCGGATTCAAACAATACTCTTGAATTTTCCGCAATTCGGCCGGGGAGAGTTCTCCTTCCATCACCAATAAACGGGCTGCCCGTACCAGTGGCCGCTCCCCATGCGTCAATATCTGCAGACACTGGGCCGTGGAATCGGCCCGTTGGTCATATTGGCCGGGGAGATATTCCAGAGCTAAAACATGACACCGTGGATCCAATGCCAAATGTTCATCATAGACCCAATCCACGGGCGGCTCGGCAAATATGACGGGCCGGGCTTTCAAGTAGTCTTCTTCGCTGACCCCTTCGATATCGTAACGAATGACAATCCTCAAGGAATGCAATCCCACAAGGCCTAGGTTATTTTTCAAATCCCGCCAAAGTCCCTGGGCTTCCACATCGAAGCCCGCTTTCTTCTCCACAAAAATCCGAAGCACATTGGCCATTTTTCCTTTTCCCCTTCGCGGGTTTTTAAATCCGCGCATAATCGAAGCGACCAGCGGAAGACAGAGTATGTTTTCGTGAACGCTTTCCAGCGCACACAAGTTATTGCCCTGTCAAAATCACGATCCTGCCGCGGCATGATCCAATCGCCGATGAGCTTCGGTTTACCTGCTCCGATGAGAGGGCTGCTCCCGCACAAAATTAATCGGACAAAATTCCGCGAGACTGGTCAAAGGTCTTGGCTAAATCCGACAGCATTTCCCGCTAATTGAGGCCAGCTGTACACTTGGCCTTAAAGCGGGCAGTTCTCATTTTTTGACAAATCCACCCACCATCCGGTTTCCTCTCAACCACTGCATTAGTATAATGTGATTGTAAAAATCAGAAAAATTAATATATTTAATTTGATTGATCGTTTTTTCTAATATATCGGATGCTGTGATTTTATTTCATTACAGTGTGAGTTTATGCTGGTGGAGGCTCACACTGGGCGAGACATGAGGTTCTGATTGCGGAGGGGCAACATGGACGTGAACTATGACTTGTACAGGGTATTTTACCAGGTGGCCCGTTGGAGCAGCTTTTCCCGCGCGGCCGAGCAGCTCCATCTCACGCAGTCCGCGGTGAGCCAGGCAATTAAGAATTTGGAATCCCAACTCGGAACGCCGCTCTTTTTCCGCCGCACGCGCCAGGTTCTGTTGACCGATGAAGGAGAGTTGCTGCTCGCCCATGTAGAACAGGCCATAAACTATTTGAAAACCGCGGAAAACAAGTTAATGGAAATCAAAAATCTGCAGGCGGGGCAATTGCACATCGGATCGAGTGACACCGTCACCCGCTACTTTCTGCTCCCCCGGTTGGAGCGGTTTTTGCGGACTTTCCCCGGAGTCACGCTTCGTCTGATCAATCGCACTTCCACGCAACTGCTGGAATTGCTCAAGAAGGGAGCGATTGATTTAGCCCTGGTCACCGTTCCCGGCGTATTGGTGGGATTGCGGGAAGAAGGGAGCTGGGAAATGTCCGACATTTTCGTGGCGGGCCGCCCATTTTCCGCCCTGCGCCAAAGACGGCTCTCACTGCGGGAATTGGCGCGCCAGCCTCTGATCCTCTTGGAAAAAGGGAGCGCAACTCGCAAAGGGCTCGACGCTTTTTTTGAGAAGCGGAGGATTGCGCTGGCGCCCAAAATTGAGGTAGAGAGTGTGGAATTGCTCTCGGATTTTGCCCGGCGCGGGCTCGGCATCGCCCATTTGCCGCTGGAATGCGTGACGACAGATCTCCAGAGAGGAAAGCTATTTATTGTTCAAACCGAGGTGGCATTCCCCCCGCGTCATCTTAAGCTGGTGATCCTTCCCAACGTGCCCCTTTCCCAGGCGGGTCGGCGGCTGATCGAATTACTCCATCAAGAATAGACTGTCCAAAGTGCGGTTTCGAGGCTCCTTAGAAAATAGCGTGGATGGAGGCGGGGTGCCCTTACCCCGCCTGAGTTTGCCAAACGTGCTCAGACGGCCTGAGGGCAGGCCGTCTCCATCGGCCCATTTCCATCCTCTGGTTTTGTCAGCCGCGCTGGTGTGAGCAGTTCCTCTGCCTTTATCGCACACCAGAGCGTCCTTCCGTGACACACCGCTTTGCGGCAGTACCATTTGAGACCGCGGCTAAAAAGTCCGATCCCCTTGTCCGCCAAACTTAAGTTGCACCATGAAGACAAACGTCTGATGCCTTCAATCCGCGATTCATTGCCAAATCCCTTGTCTTCTTCATTGCCGTCCGCCACGCAATATTTTTTCCCTTTTGGAAACGGAACCCGCCGCCTTTTTGGCTGGTGAACATTTTTTCTTCTCATCCGTATTTATTTTTAGGCCGATAAGAGTCTTGAGAGAGCAAATATGGGCATCTCTTTATGAGTTCGGGAAAGGGATGGAAGTTATGTTCTTAAAAACATTATTTAGCAGAGAGAGTGACGGAAAATCCGCCACAAAAGTAGATGTAACCAGGCACTTCTCTTTCCCCAATGGCCATTTTACCGATCTGCGAGTCCGCATTTTCCCAACCGATAAATTCGGATTCCAGCGTGTGGTCATTATCAGCCCTCTCTCACTGGAAGGGGACGCCCTGCCACTGAGCGTCGCCTTTGAACGAGTAGCAGCAACCGTCGCCGCCGAGTATGCCCTTTCGGGAAAACACATCTGCTGGGTCGAACATTATCCCGCCAATATTTTCACCGCCAGCTCTACCGGCACGCCCTACCGTCTGATCGACTGGGACTCCGAAAAACGCGGCGCCTCTCCTACACTCCAATCCGTCAGCCATCACGTCGTGGAGTTTCTTGTCGGCGAAACTCTCACTGACATTGAGGAGATTTCGGCCTCGCCGCAATTCCAGGCACTGGTTGAACTCGATTCCGTTGCCAATGAACTCGGCTTTTTGGCCGAGAATAGCGACAATGCCGAGGAACTGAACCAGTTGTCCAGCGTCGTGCGCGCCAGTGTTTCTGATCTGATGAAATCAATATAATTCAACCTGTGGTGGCATGGAGCCACACCTGGCAATTCAGGAAGAGAGCGTATTTTGCGCCGAAGAGTGCGGAATACTCAAAATCTGCATTTGCCTTCTCCTCAGAAAATCAAATTTGGGCAAAGGTGGAGCGGGCACGAGTGACCGCCGTCACCTGTGCACGCTGGCTCGGCAGGCGAGGCTAGCCAAGTGACGCGCGACGGGTGACTTCGTCACACTCGCGCGTCCCACCTTGTTTTCATTGTCTTATTGTGCCAGCCGTGCCGGCCTGAGCGGAAAGCCAGCCAGATTTCTTCGCGAAATCCGGCTTCTTCATTTTCTGCAGATGCTTGGTGCCGGTCCCCTCAAATCAGCGGAGTGCGCCCCGGCATTGCGACGAGGGGGACGGGGAGCGGTCCCATCTCTAATTTGGGGGGACGCAAATCCAATTTGGAAGCATTCATGGCCCAGTCCCATTTGAGCGCCCGCCCGGTGTAGCTGCTCATGCGCCCCATAATTCCGGTCATGGTAGCTTCAGCCAACCTCACCCCTTCATTGATCGGCTTGCCTTCGCGGATGCCGCGAATCAGGGCCGCAAACATCTCCAAGTCGCCACTGGAAGAGGGACCTTCGTACTGCCAGGGTTTTTCGCCGGTTATTTGAGCGGAGCCGCGATCCACGACGGCCTTTCCTTTGGTGCCGTGCAGGATGTTGCCCACCCGCGTCGTGATGCCGCGAATCTGCGTAGCCATGGCAAACATCGTGAGTCCATTTTGGTATTCATATCGTACGGCAAAATGATCGAAGATATTGCCGAATTGGGCCCCCGTGCGGACCTGCCGCCCACCGATCCCCTGGCAAACAACCGGAGTCGAATCCGCCACCCAATTGACCACGTCGAGATTATGCACCAATTGTTCCACATAGTGGTCGCCGCTCAACCAGGTGAAAAGTGGCCAACAGCGGATCTGCCACTCCATATCACTCCATTCCGGTTTGCGGTCCTGATAATGCCATAGCTCCATGTCTCCAATCCATTGAGCCTCCAGATGCGTGAGGTCGCCAATCTGCCCTTCGCGAATCCGGCGGAGAAGTTCCAAATATTGGGGGGCATAGCGCTGTTGTGTGCCCACCACAATAGATAGCTTTTTTTCCGCCGCACGCCGAGAGGTTGCCAACAGGCCGCGAATGCCCACGGGATCGACCGCCCCAGGTTTTTCCATAAACAGATGCTTCCCGGCTTCTACGCAAGCAGCGGCCTGATCGGGGCGAAAGCCCGGAGGAGTCAGCAACATGACTATATTAACATCCGGAAGAGCGAGGACCTTTTGATAAGCATCGAAGCCGAGAAAGATCCGATCCTTGCCGACATTGACCTGCTTGGGAACTTCCTTGCGGAGCTGTTCGAGGGATGTGTCCACTTTGTCCGGGAAAACATCGGCCATTGCCACCAGTTCCACCCCCGGAGACGATTTCAGACAATTCACCGCGTCCCAAGTCCCGCGTTCGCCACAACCCACCATCGCCACGCGGATTGTATCCGAACCAGCGGCGAAGACCCCGGTGGCAGGCAGAGATAGGGCGCTCCCCGCGGCGGCCATCGTCTTCACGAAATTTCTGCGTGATAATTTGGTTTCGGCTTTGTCACCCATCATGAATTCCTTTCCTTGCTTTCTTGAGATTATTAAATCGGCTGCACCGTTTTGACACCCACATGGAAGAGCTAGGCTAGTCTCCCAACTTTGCCCGCACCTTGTCAAGAACAGGTCTTCCGAGGAGTGTATTCTTCGGTAAGAGATAATGCGGAAAATGCGGTGTCACTTCTGAATCAGGAACGAGTCAGCTAGACGAGAATGGAATAGGAAAGCGGGATGCGGCCAGTCGCCGCGCAAGTGACCGGATCACGCGCGCGCCTCCCAATTTATTAAGTAATGGTAGTGCTCATCTTTCCCTCAATTTTGATTAGATCCATAAAGAACCTCCTATTTGACAATCCCTTTGCTTGCGTTAAAGATGAGGGATGAGAATTCTCAATACTGGCTAAAGAAGAGATTTTCAGAGCCGCTGATAATGCGGTGGAAAAGTTCTTTTGTCTCAAGCGCTCTGATGCTCAGAGATGCCTTTACCAGCTGGATTTCTCAAAGCGGAGGCCTTATCCCACCACAACAACCGAGACTTGCGCTGTTTGAAACCGCACATCTCAGGCTCAGTTGTTTCTATGGATCGGGAGATGAAATAACAACTCAACTCTTCCCCTCTTCGAAGGGAAATTTAAAGGAGGCCAACCATGGCAAAGAAAGTCAATCCAATCCCGGCGGGGTACCACACAATTACGCCTGGTTTGGTAGTCAAGGGCGCAGACCGCGCCATTGAGTTCTATAAGCGCGCGTTTGGTGCACAAGAAATTGCTCGAATGCCGAGCTCCGACGGGAAGACTATCATGCATGCCGAGCTCAAAATTGGAGACTCACGCATTTTTTTAGGAGATGAGTGTCTTGAAATGGGGGCACGCTCTCCACAAACCATTGGCGGAGTATCCGGCTCTCTTCATCTCTATGTGGAAAATGTCGACAATGCATTCAAACGGGCGGTTGAGGCCGGAGCTCAAGTTCGGATGCCGGTTTCCGACATGTTTTGGGGTGATCGCTATGGCAAGGTTGTAGATCCCTTTGGACACGAATGGGGCTTGGGCTCTCGCATTGAGGAGGTCTCTCCAGAAGAAATGAAGAGGAGATCGGTGACCGCAATGGAACGGATGACAAAAGCCCAAACCGCTTGAACTCCTCCCAGTTCTGACTGTAATCCAATTCTGCCACGGCGAGAGAACGGATGCATTGTCGTGGCAGAATTGAACACTGAACGGATTTTCCAGGGATTTGTGCACAATCCCGCCGGACTCTTCTTTGTGTCATTTGATTCAACGCAAGTCCTGCCAAGTGCCGTTCCCCTTTGACACAAATCAAATCCTCCCTCTACAATAGCGACTTCCTGTGATTAGCAGCTCGCTAATCGTGCAGGGATATCATGATCGGCAGCCTTACTGCACATACTGACGGGGAGGTTTCGTGCGGAATTCCTTCAGATTATTTTCCCACTGCTTAATCATATTCTTGTTTTTCGTGCCACATTTGCCGGCACAGCCGATTTCGTTGACCATTCTGCATACCAACGACACACATGGGCATCTATTGCCTTTCAGTTACCCAGCCATTGCTCCGGCAGGATCGGATCTTGCCCGCTTAAAGATCCGGAAAAACATTGGGGGGATTGCCCGCAGGGCCACGCTAGTCAAGCGTCTGCGCGCGGAGATCGAGAATCGCGGCGGCACGGTATGGTTGATCGACGCCGGGGATTTTTCCGACGGCACCTCCTTCTCCGCCGAATATCACGGTGAGGCGGATATTGCCGCGATGAATGCGGCGGGGTACACCTTCGGCGCCTTGGGAAATCACGAATTTAACACCTCCCTCGCAAAGCTCAAGAACCTCCTGGGCAAAATCAACTATCCGGTCCTTTGTGCCAATGCCATCGAAATTGCCACGGGAAGACCGTTGGCTCAGGCCTCAGCCGTGCGGGATCTTGGCACACTCAAAATCGGAATTTTTGGTCTGGTCACTCGCGAAGCGGCGGGATATCAAGCAGGCAAGGAGGGAGTCTCCATCGCTGAAGAAGCAGCCACGGCTCAGGAGATGGTGAACACCCTCCGGTCGGAGGCCGATATTGTCATTGCGATTTCACATGCCGGAGAAAGAGTTGACACCGAAATGGGCGAGACCGTGCAAGGGCTCGATGTGATTGTGGGAGGCCACTCGCATTCGCGGCTTCCTGAAGGAGAATTCCAATGGCATTCCGATGCATTGAAAACCAATGACGTGAACGGAACCATCATTGTTCAGGCGCATCAGTGGGGAGGAGAACTCGGCCGACTCGATCTGCTTTTTGACAAAGATGAACATGGCAAATGGCATATTGTACGCTATCGCGAGCGTCTGATCCCGCTGACGCCGGACATTCCCGAAGATGAAACGGTGGCCGCGGTCGTCGATCGCTACTGGAAGCCAATCTCAGAGCGCTATGGGGAAGTCATCGGCCAGGCGGCGGAGGACTTCAGCATACGCGGCGATGATTTGGCTCCCTACAACCTGGTGGCGGATCTGGTCCGCGAGGCTTTTGGCGCCGATGTCGATCTCGAAAACATGGGTGGAATCAGGGCGCCGTTGATCAAGGGGAATATCACGCGGGAAGACCTTATGAACCTGGATCCTTTTGACAACACCGTCGTAACCTTTAAGGCCACGGGCAAACAGTTAAGGGAGATTCTTAAGACAATGAGGCCCGCGGTTTCGGGGCTGCGCTACCGCATGGAAAACGGCGAGATTACGGAGGTGACGATTGGAGGACAACCGCTGATGGATGACCGCATCTACTCGGGAGTAACCAATTCATACTTGGCCGAAAGAGGTTTGAAAGGAGTGGAAAGCGCCAACACCGGGAAAATACGACGTGATGTTGTTATCGAATCCATCCGAAAAAAAGGGACCATGAAACCCCTCTATGACGGTCGTCGCGCCGTGGCCCAGACCCAACCCGACGCTCCTTAGAGGGTGTTTAAAAAGAGTCAGTAGGGATGGCTCGCCAAGCCGTCCTTCCATGCACGGCATCGCTGGCACACTCGGCGCTTCCGGCGAAAGCGCCCTACCTCGCGGTGGATGCCCAATGTACTTTTTAAACACCTCCTAAGGCGGCTTGTCTCTTCTTTTTTTTGCCCTATGGCTCCGGCAAAATTTTTCCGCTCCGTTGGCTGTCACTCAAGAAACTGATTAGGAGCAGTTTCTCGCACAATTTCGCTTGCCCTATTTTTACTTTCTTGCGTCAATGTTTTTTGTCCTATTCCGGCAAACTATGGGGAAGTTTCTTCTGCTCACACACATTGCGGAGGGGAACAGGCCGGTAAAATCCGAATGAAATTAAATGTGAGAGAAAATTCAAGCCGCGAATGGCATAAATGGGAGGCGGACTCCGTTTGACGACGCCGGCGCCGCCGTGGGGAGCGCGACCGGCACGACCTCCCAGGGGCCTGCTGGCAATTCGTCTCAATATTCCGCAACACTCAAAAATCTGCCGTAGAAAAATTTCACTCCTCGCACCTCGTATATGTATTTTTTTCACACCCCGGTCATACCCATCCATCCCTGCGCATTTGTGCGATCAATAATTTAGCACCTCTTCAAACAGCCTATCGTTTGGCCCCTGGTTTGCGTTTAGAGAGCACGGCATGAGAAAAATAGTTTGGAGGATTATTGAATGCGTAAACCATTTTGGGTTTTCTTTATTGCCTTTCTGGCGGCGATCGGGGGAGTGCTGGAACTCTCTCTTCAAACCGCCCAATCGAGATCGAACGGAGCGCAGCTAAATACGTCCAATTGTGCGGGATGTCACGGCGGAGCCACTGGAGGCGCCGGGACCATTACCGGCGTGCCAACCACCTATGTTCCCGGCACAAGCTATCCGATGACGGTGGCTATTTCCGGAGGGCCTGCTTTGCGTTGGGGATTCCGGCTCACGGCCAGCGATGGGTTTTTCACGGCGGGAACCGGCTCGCAGATACCTTCCGCGACTGTAATCACTCATACCGTTGCGGGGACTGCCCAGAGTTCCTGGACCTTTAACTGGACGGCTCCCGCCACCGCGGGCGCCACGGTCAGCTTCGCCGGAGGCGGATTGAGCGCCAACAATAATGGGGACACCACTGGAGATTCCCCGTTCGATTTGCCGGCGGCAAGCAGCCAACCCGGAGTAACTTGCTCCTATGCCCTTTCCGCCGCGGCTCAGAACTTCACCAGTGCCGCAAGCACGGGTAGCGTGAACGTTTCGAGCGGAAGCGGCTGCGCCTGGACCGCAGCCAGTAATGTCTCCTGGATTACCGTCACTTCCGGCAGCAGCGGTTCTGGCAATGGCACTGTGGGCTATTCCGTCGCCGCCAACAGCGTCACTTCACCGCGAACTGGCACCCTGACGATCGCCGGTCAAACCTACACGGTTACCCAGGATGCGGCAGCGGCTACGTGTACCTATACTTTGTCAGCCTCTTCCATGAACCTCACCAGTGCCGCGGGCACGGGTAGCGTGAACGTTTCGAGCGGAAGCAGTTGCGCCTGGACCGCCGCCAGTAATGTCTCCTGGATTACCGTCACTTCCGGCAGCAGCGGTTCTGGCAATGGCACTGTGGGCTATTCCGTCGCCGCCAACAGCGTCACTTCGCCGCGAACTGGCACCCTGACGATCGCCGGTCAAACCTACACGGTTACCCAGGATGCGGCAGCGGCTACGTGTACCTATACTTTGTCAGCCTCTTCCATGAACTTCACAAGTGCCGCGGGCACGGGCAGCGTGAACGTTTCGAGCGGAAGTGGTTGCACATGGACCGCCGCCAGCAATGTTACTTGGATTACTGTTGTTTCCGGCAGCAGCGGTTCTGGCAATGGCACTGTAAATTATTCCGTCGCGGCCAACACCGGCACTTCCTCACGAACCGGAACAATCACGATTGCCGGCCAAACCTATACCGTTACACAGCAGGCAGCAGGCGGCACATGCACCTTTACTCTATCGGCCACAGCAATGAGTTTCTCCAACAGCGGTGGCAACGGCAGCATTAACATTACGAGTGGAACGGGATGCAGTTGGACTGCCGCCAGTAATGTTTCCTGGATTACTGTCACGGCGGGGAGCAACGGATCCGGCAATGGCTCCGTGAGCTATACCGTCGAGGCCAATGCCGATAGCGCGTCACGAACGGGCACGCTAACCGTAGCGGGGCAGACGTTCACGGTGACGGAAGCAGGCACATCCAATGCCGGCTTCGCCATTGTCAGCATTTCCCCCTCCTCGCTCAAGGTAAATTCAGACAGCTTCCTGTTACAGGTAAATGGAACCAACTTTGTCGATGGCGCTCAGGTCTTATGGAATGGAACGGCAAAGGTCACCCTTCTCGTCGATCCCACCAAGCTATTGGCGATTATACCGGAGCGGGACTTGACTACCGCGGGCACGATTTCGGTTACGGTCCAACAAGGAAGCGAAACCTCCAACAGCGTTCCTTTCACTATTGCCGCGGAAGCTTCCAATCAGCCGGCCCTTACCTCTGTTATGCCCAACAGCGGCACGTTTTTGGGACAAACGGTGGTTACACTGATTGGAAACGGATTCCTTTCCGGAGGAAAATCCGGGGATGATCAGGAGCACGGGTCTTCATTGACGACGAGTCCATCCGTGGGACGATCCAGCGATGAGGAGGGTTCTGACCACTCGGATCTCAAAGTCTACTTCGGCGAAAACCAACTGGCCCATGTCAGAGTCGTAAGCGACACGACGCTGCGGGGGGTCACACCCGCTCATGCGGCAGGCCCGGTGGACGTCAGTGCAGTTTTCCCGAATGGCCAGAAAATAACCCTGCCCGGGGGATTCACCTACGTCGAGACTGAGACGCTTCCTCCTCCCAGCTCAGATTCGGACATCCATGAGTTGCACATTCCCTACCTAGTGGATTCCAAGCAATTTCGCACCAATCTCGGAATCAATAATCTCGATTCGAGCGATGCCAATGTGACCATCTCACTGGTGGATAACCAAGGACAGGTCATAGCTCAAATGCAGTCGCTGGTTCCAGCTCAGGGGATGAAGCAGTTCGACAACGTGGTGCGGTTGCTGCAAAAAGCGTCGGATGTGACCGGGCGTGAGGGATATCTGTTGGTAAAATCCGCTTCCAACATCAGGGCGTGGGCATCGCAAATTGACAATGTCACCAATGACCCAAGCATGGAGGTGGGGCGTTCTTCAGGTTCCAGCCGAGTGCTGATCCCCTCTTCCGTTTCCAACAACAATTTCAAAACGAGCCTGATGATTGTCAACGCAAGTGCCGCCGGCGGGCAGATCACACTGGAAGCACATAACACCGGCGGAGTTATGCAGGGCAGCCCATTGACAATTACTCTCCCACCGGCGGGTTATGCCTATCTGGAGGATTTTTACTCCACCTTGGGAGTTGCCAATGCCTTTGGTCCTATTTACATCACGGCGAATGGCGGCATGCAAATCCTCGCCACATCGAGGATTTACAGCGATGATTCCCACACGAGCGGATACTTGGAAGGAGTCAGCCTTGATACGGCCGCCACGCGAGTGTACTTAGCGTCTACTCTTGACACTCGGGATTTTAGGACCAACGTGGGTATTGTCAACGTGGGAAGCGCCCCGGCCAATGTGGTTCTGAGCCTCATCGGCCATGATGGCGTCCTGCTGGGCACAACCCAAGTTTCCGTGCCAGTCGGAGGAATGGCGCAGGAAAATGGCATTAACCGCCAAATCATGGGAAGCCAGATGGCCAGTGACCTTGAAGGTTATTTGCGCCTGGATTCTTCACAGCCGATAGTGGCCTGGACTTCTCAAATCGATAACCGGACTCAGGATCCCAGCTTATTCACCGGGAAAACCGTGGGTGCCACTCAACTGCTGATTCCCTCGGCAACTAATAAGGGGGCTTTCAAATCCACCTTGGTGGTGGTCAACCTGGACAGTTCATCGTCAACCAGCGTGGAAATCAAACTCCGCGACACCTCCGGCCATTTGGCAGCCACCAGCACGGCCATCATCCCCGCGGGTGGTTTTCTCAGCTACTCCGACATTCTTGGCCAGTTGGGCGTGAAAAACACTTTCGGCCCACTGGAAATTTCCTCACTTGATGGAAAACAGTTGCTAGCCATATCGCGAGTGTACAGCAATATCCACACCGGAGGATTTTTTGACGGAATGAATTGAAGCAGGTCAAGAGCGGGCAGTGGACGCCCTGGATAAAGGGATCGTCTCTGCTCGCTCAACAGGCTTGAGGACTTTTTATTGTTATTCCGCCTGGCAGCATATCCGACGATATCTGCCAGGTTATTCACATTGGCGGAAAGAACCGATTCTATTGGGAAGAGCAGTGCCGTCCCGATATCGAAAGCCTCGACGCGGACGAGAGGGACCGTGCCATGAAATCTTCGTGGGAGGAAAGTCAGGGACGGAATAGGCGCAATTAAGAGCGAGTGAAGAGTCAAGCCATGGATGGCAAAAAGCGGGACGCGGTCTGCGGCCCGACGACCTCGGCACCGGCGCACGGGTGGCGGAGTCATATGCGCACATCACACACTAGGGAGATGATTCCTCTTCCCTAGTGTTAAGGACTAATCCTCTTTCTCTCAATATTAATTGCACTCCCCAAGAAATGATGAATTCGACTCCCAACCAATGAGAATGAGATTTTTAATTTTATAGCAAGGAATGGCCATTTAAAACTATGGGAACCACCATTCGAATGGCGACTCAACTGATTTCCAACACAATTCACTGCCTTTTCTTTTCGGCTAATTTCCTGCCTCGTCTGTTCCGGGGCATATTGATTCTGACTCTTCCGGGTTGGCCATATATTGATGAGGGACCACCCGAGGATTTGGCTCAAAGCCCCCGGCCTTTGCAGTCCCAAAGGGAAGTTAGCGACATCTCATCGCCGGTTCATCGAGATTTGCCGAGAATCAAAATAAAAAGCAAGGGGAATTTCGCAACGCAATAAGAGTCAAAAAGAATAGAGTAGATGCAATTAAAGGTGCGAAAACATTGAATAAGTCTCTGACTCTTGGGGATAGAAAAAAATCTCCGGAATGTGAGCAGGGCATGACCACCGGCCTCCACGCGTTGACACAAATTTCATCGGACGGCAGTCCGCCTCCCACTTTGCCACCCCCAGCTTGACTCTTCACTCCCTTTTAATTGCGCTCCCTTTTCACCACCGGCCTCTTTTCTTTTCCTCCCACTTTTAATCGTCCCCCCATTCATCGATTTGTGTGTAATTCAAACAACACGCTGAACCTAGTCACATTGACCGGCTGAACTGAGCAATAGCCGGGAGGGTGAGGCTCCCGCCAAGGCGGACTCCGCCTGCCGAACCGGTCTTAGTAGAGATGGCACACGCCACACGAATGGCTCGCCAGGCGGAGTCCGGTCAACCGGAAGGCTCGCCCTCCCGAGCATTCCATCCCTTGGCATGCTCTCTATACTGTCCACTTTGACTTACCATTCATCAAATCGATTGACTTTCAAAAACTTTGAAGGTATCGTAGGTCAACTAATCCAAAAAAACGGTTTTAATCGCTGAGGCAAACACAACCTTGCTTCGTGCGGAAACAAATTTCTGTGTTGGGGAAAACGCGCCAAATTGCGTGTCATCCCGGGAATTCCCTGGATGACAGGAAATCGGCTCACCAAGTTGGGCGTTACCGTAAGTATATTCCACCAACTGAAACTTCGTTCACTCAAGGAGGTAATCATGGCAATCGCAATTGACAAATTCCCCAAGGATCCGGTCGTAGACTACTACAAGGATGTCCGAAAGAACCTCCAGAACGGAGATGTTCTGATTTGCTCGGGAAGCGGGATCTTCTCTTCCATGATCCAACAGGCCACCGATAGCGTTTGGAGTCATGTCGCCTTCGTCCTTCGTTTGGATTCGATTGACCGTGTCATGTTGTTGGAAAGCGTGGAACCGATTGGCGTGCGCACGGTTCGTCTATCCAAGTACCTGAAAGACTACGGCAACGATGGCAAGGGGTATCCTGGCGGCCTGGCGGTCATTCGGAACAAACAGTTTGAATCTAAGGTCGGTCCTCAGAAGCTCACGCAGCTTGCTCAATATGCTGTCGATCAATTCGGGTATCCCTACGACAAGGATGAGATTGCAAAAATTGCAGCCCGAATCCTCGCGTCCAAGGTTCCATTCACAAAGAAACAACTGAAGAAGATCGAACCCGACCGAGAGTTCATCTGCTCTGAGTACGTCGCTCGGTGCTATGAGCAGGTTGGGCTAGTCGTTCAATGGAATCAACTCGGATTCGTGGCGCCATCAGACTTTGCGGCCGATCCAAACTTCGATCTTGTTGCGGTACTCCAGCAAAAGTGACGCCCAACCCTTCGTGCCAGCGGACTGCCTTGGGCTGCTGCTGAACTTAATCGTTTGGGCGACTATCGATTGGCTGATCGAAAGGAGGTGTTATTCCCAAAAAGTGTTCTTCCGAAAAAGAAGGGCCTTTAGTTTAAGGCTGGCGGAGAGGTTCTTCTTCAACAAAACGATGCCAGCCAAAACAGAAGAGGAGAAAAGAAAAATGTATACTCTATACAACAAAGTCGCGCTTCTCGAAACAAAGGAAACAGTTGGAACAGGCTGGCTGCCGCCAATGCCTGACCTGCGGGACTATTCCGTGGAACATAAGGATATTAAGGCTATGGCCCAGAGTCTTGGGTTAGCCGTCAGGGCCCCAAGCATACCAGCGGCAGTTGATCTGCGGCAATGGTGTTCCCCGATAGAAAACCAGCTAAATCTTGGCTCATGCTCGGCCAATGCCGGCGTGGGGATAGTGGAATATTTTGAGCGGAGGGCATTCGGAAGCCATATAGACGGCTCCCGTCTCTTTGTCTACAAAACCACCCGCAATTTGATGCACGTGACGGGCGATACAGGGGCATGGCTAAGAAACGTCATGGGCGCACTTGTCCTGTGCGGCGTACCCGACGAAAAACTCTGGCCGTATACCGATAAACCTGGGGCTGAGCCGGATGGATTTGATCGGGAACCGCCCGCCTTTATCTATGCGGTGGCGGACAACTACGAGGCGCTCAAATACTTCTGTCATGATCCCCAGGGTGCAAATGTTCCGCCCGCGACCGTACTTGCAACGGTCAAACTGTATCTTGCCGCTGGTATTCCTTCCATGTTCGGCTTCTGGGGATTCCCTTCGTTTAATTACACCAATGTTAAAGGCGGCATTCCCTATCCTTGCCCGGGGGAGAGTGCCCAATGGGGTCATGCCATTGACGCGGTAGGTTACGATGACGGGAAAAAAATAAAGAACACGCTTTGTAATAAGGAAACGACGGGAGCTCTGCTGATCCGCAATTCATGGGGAACAAGTTGGGGTGACAACGGATACGGCTGGCTGCCGTACGATTATGTCCTCAACAAACTGGCCATGGACTTCTGGTCCCTATTGATGATGGATTGGGTTAATACAAAGCAATTTGGCATTTAATGAAGTAGAAGTGGCGCTGCATTTTCCGTAAAAAAGTCGCCTTTCGAATCGCTTGAGTGACGGCGGGATACCGGCGATTGCCAACGGCACCGTCATTGTCCCGCCGCCACTTACCTTTCAGCGCGCCTTATGCGCTGGTCAAGTGAAGTGGGATGGCCGGCTTTTTTATTCTCACGGAGCCGCAAAGTCACAAAGGAGGATTTCTTTCCTCAAAGTGTCCCCGTGTCTTTGTGAGATTAATTATTTGGGCCAACATTGAATGTTGCACGACATGGGCTAATGCCCAACACCTAAAAACGAGATTTGGCCCTTTATCTTCTCTGCCCCGTTAATTTCGCTTGCCGAAAAAACCCGCCAGGATGAGCTTTCTGCCGCAATTTACGGAGGGAGTATTCAAATATGCGCAATCGGAGGGAAGGCAATCCAATCTTCCGCCCGTGAAGATTTGGCTTTTTGTTTACTTTTTCATTTTCAGAAACGGAGGCAACAAATCATGTGGACCAAATCATTTTGGAAGCAAACCATGGAGCGTGCAATCAAAACCTTCGCTCAAGCCGTTCTTCTTGCTTTAGGTGCAAGCGGGGGATTTAACTTGTTCGCCCCAGATTGGAAAACAATATTAGGTTTCGGATTAGGTGGGATGGTTTTATCCGTATTGACTTCGCTGGGGTCATTAGGCGCTGGACCCGCGGGCAGCCCATCGCTCGTTCAAACCCAATGAGGCTGGGCGCGGCCACGGTCACCCTCCGGTCGATCCGCGCGAGTCTCGGCGGGGTCCAGCCCCGAGGCCTGGCGGGCGCTCCCCGCTTTTTCTTACGCCAAGGTACTTGCTCAAAAATTGTTGGCAAAAATTTGGGTTACACATCTTAAAGGTTTGTCCATGGGCAACGGTAAGCCATCGGCAGAGCCGCGCCCTCTTTTACGATCAGCCCCGATTTGGCTCTTCCTCAGCAAAACCTTCTACTCTTCGGGAAGCGAAAAAACGAAATACGATCCGCCGGAAGGGTTGCCCCATTTGCCGCCCCCCGCACCCATGACAACAAATTGTCTGCCTTTTATTTCATAGGTGGCGGGCGTGCTATTGCCCGCGGCATCCATCGTGTATTCCCAAAGCAATTTACCCGTCAGCTTGTCGAAAGCGTGGAATTTTCTGTCTGAGTTTGTTGCGCCGATAAACAAAAGTCCTCCAGCCGTAACTACGCTGCCGCCATAATTCTCGCTGCCGGTATTCTTGAGTCCCTGTGCAGCCAGGGCCGGAATTTCACCAAAAGGAATTTTCCAAACGTATTCCCCGGAGTTGAGATCGATGGCGTTCAATGTGCCCCAGGGAGGTTTGACAGCCGGATAATGATCGGGGTCAGTGAATTTATTGTAGCCATCCATGGTGTACTTCAAATCCATGGGTGAAGAAACCTTCGGCAAGGGCTGCGTGAACTCTTTATTCTCCCCTTTCATCAGAAAGCGCACGAGCGCATCCAGTTCAGCTGTCTCCAGATGGGCGAAACTCGGCATCCGGCCTGCACCCCTGCGGAGGATTTCCTCCACTTGTTGCTGGCTGCGTCGAGAGGCGAGGTTTTTCAAGGAGGGAAATTCCGGAGGACTTCCCGCCAGGTCCCGTCGATGGCAGCTTCCGCAATTCTGCTCATAAAGGGCGAGCGCCGACGTTGCTCTCTCTGCGGGTTTTGGCACCAATCGCAATATCCAAGCCATTTCATTGGAATTTACATAAAACAAGCCGGTTTCGGTATCGTAGGTTCCGCCTCCCCATTCCCCCCCGCCATCGAAACCAGGAAATATCACTGTCCCCTCGCGGCTGGGGGGTGTGAACTGGGGGCCGCTGCGCAGTTGCCTCAATCGGGCCAGCACGGAGTTGTGCGCTTCGGGTGTCCGATCGGTGACCAGTTCCTCTGTAAATTGCTGGCGGGCGAAAGGGGCAGGTTTGAGCGGAAGCGGTTGGGTCTTGGCGAGCTGCTCTCCATCCACATCGGAGGCCGCTACGGGCAGGTTCTCATAAGGGAAGAGGGATTCCCCCGTGTCCCGATTGAAGACCCAGACATAGCCCGACTTGGTGATCTGCGCAACGGCATCAATGATTTTGCCGTTGCGTTTCACTGTGACCAGGGTTGGCGCAGCTGGAAAATCGCGGTCCCAGACGTCATGGTGAACCCCTTGAAAATGCCAGAGCTTCTTTCCAGTATTTGCATCGAGTGCAAGCAGGCAGTTGGCATAAAGGTTGTCACCCCAGCGGTTGGCGCCATAGAAATCCATGGCTGCTGAACCGGTAGACACATAGACCACTTCCCGCTTTTCATCCAAGGCCATGCCGGCCCAGTCGTTGGCTCCTCCCAGATACAAGTGGGCATCTTTGGGCCAGGTTTCGGCGCCCGGTTCTTGGGGGAATGGGATCGTGTGAAAGATCCATCTACGTTTTCCCGTGCGGACATCATAGGCACGGATATGCCCTGGCGCGGCAGGAAGCTCTTCGCTGACGATGCTCCCGATGATGAGCATATCCTTGAAGACAACCCCTGGAGAGGTAAGACCAATGCTCAATTGGCTGACATCGCGGTCCAAATCGTTGTGCAGGTCGATAGCGCCATTTGTGCCGAAAGAGGAAATCGGCCATCCGGTATCCGCATTCAGCGCATAGAGCAAGTGCTTGGAGGCCACAAAGACTCGACGATCCTCCCCGTGTTCCCAATAGTTGAGGCCGCGGCTCCGAGCCTTTCCCGTGACTGGCGCGCCCCGGTTGGGGTCAAAAATCCAATTCAGCTTCCCCGTAGCCGCATCAAGGGAAAACACGCGGAGTTTTGGTGAAGTGATGTACATTCTTCCATGAACAATGAGGGGATTGCACTGCATCTCGGAATCTTCAAAGGCATCTCCCGTCTCATAACGCCAGGCGAGTCTAAGACGCTGGACATTATGCGCATCGATTTGACGCAAGGGAGAATACTTGGTGTTGGCGCTTCCTCCGTTCCAGGCGGGCCACTCCTGGGCACGAAGCCCGCCAATGGACAGAAGAAAGAGCATGCCGGCTGTACCCAGTGCTTTTTTTTTGAAAGGCATCGCCAGCCTCCTGGATTTTAATGGTGATTATGGAAGAACCGGCGGGGGGCTCGTTATAGAGATCCCCGCTTCCTAGTCGACGCTCATTCCTTTGTCTGCCCAATGGGAATGTCGCAAGAATTCGGGCATTCGATCCTGGTTCCTCTTTTCCTGTAACGGTATTAATAATACAGTACCCATCCGGAAAAACAAGCCGGCCTGGGCGTCGGATCCGTGCTCGAGAAAGCAACAATTTAATGCTTGTAACCCCATATTTCCTTTTCAAAGAAATATCTCTCCCCGTACGTTCACGGAAAGGCGCCTCCCCAGAATCTTCATTTTTTTTACGTACAGCTCCATGTTCCTTCCTGGCTGCCGCGTGTCTACTCGATTCCACCAAGGCTGCCAACCACTGGGAGTTTCCTGATGAAATAAAGAGGATCGGTCAAAGATTCGAGCGGGGATGAAATTCCATGCGAGCCGGTGATTTTCTCGTGAGCCAAGAATTCCAGCCGATAGGATGGTTTGCTTCACGCTATGCCACTTCCCAAGCACTCCTGATCACTCGATTCTTCAATGATTCCATCCTTCTCCCGCTTTCTCAAAAAAATTGGTAACTGCTCAGCCCCCAGGGTGGCTGGTAGCCACGGTGAGTCCGTCAGCTGACGGACGAGCCGTGGGCTTTTGGCTAGATGGCCAAACTCCACGCCTCGTTAAAATGCACTCAGCGTGGCTACCAGTTATCCTGGGATCTGAGCAGTTACAGTGTTTTTATGTAAATAGCAAGGTGAGCCTTATAAAGCCTGGCCAGTCCATCAGACACTGGAAGAAAGAATGGGGAATTGATGTGCTGATTCCGGTTCGGCGCGCTATGAATATTTATTCTACCTCGCAGGTTGACAAGCGGGCCTCGTGAGGTAACATAAATCCATCGTAACTACTCAAGCATTACAAGTAGCTCCGACTGTATTTCGCGCAGAATCAAGTCCCGCCACGCAAAAGAACTGGCGGGTTTTCGAGAGCGCGAAGTGGCTGCTGTTGAACAGGAAACTTAACCCAGGAAATGTTCGCAACGGATGAACCGTCAAAAACCCATTACAAAAGATATCCATGAAACGGATGTTGATCACACTTGGTGCATTGCTGAATATGTGCTCTGTGGCCGTGCTGGCACAGGCTCCAGCACCGAGTTTCGGAACGTGGAAGCTTAATCTGGTTCAATCCAAATTCAAACAAGGAGCTTCAAATGCCTAAATATCTCGTTCAAGCTAACTACAAAGCGGAAGGAATTAAAGGGCTGCTCAAAGAGGGCGGCTCAAGCCGGCGCGCCAGCGTCGAAAAGTCAATCCAGTCGATCGGCGGCAAAGTCGAAGCTTTCTACTTTGCCTTCGGGGACGCCGACGTGTTTGTCATTGTGGATCTCCCAGACAACGCCGCGGCGGCGGCGCTTGCCCTGACCATCAGTTCGTCTGGAATGGTCACCTGTAAGACGACGGTGCTGATGACGCCTGATGAGGTCGACGCGGCAGCGAAGAAGACCCCCAATTATCGACCTCCCGGACACTGATGGGTACCGTCTGAGCGGCCCCGCTGATGACTCTGGCACCCTCGGCTACGAGTGTCGCACAAGCATCAGCGGGGGGCAGCATGTAGTAAATTGCTGGAAGCCGGGAAGGAAAGGGCCTGCGATGTTAAGAAGAAAAAGTCGTATAAATCAGATCATTTCACCCAACCAAAAAATGGAGATTCAATCATGAAGAACCGGGTTTGTTTCACTATGACAGTTTTGATCGTTACATTAGTCTTGGTTTTTGCTGAGAAGATCGCAATGGCCCAAGACCCCGTCAAAGTAGATCCGAAACACTACAAAGTGGAGTTCGAGAACGATCAGGTAAGAGTCCTGAGGATCACTTACGGCCCTCACGAGAAATCAGTGCTGCACTACCATCCCGCGGGCCAGGTAGTTTACCTTACCGATGCTGATGTCAAATTCAATCTCCCCGGTGGAAAGACACAAGAACGGCGCGCGAAGGCCGGTGAGACAGGCTGGTCTGCAGCGGGAAAACACCTGCCGGAAAACTTGAGTGATAAACCTATGGAGGGAATTCTGGTAGAAATTAAAGCTAAGCCCGCAAAGGCAGGCCAGTAAAGACCAAAGATGGATGAGCTGCGATGCCATTAAAATGCCAGGCCATTTCTTTGAAGAAATCGAACTACTGGCTAAATGGAGTCCATTTATAAAGTGTATAAAGCGGGTTTTGTAGGATGGGTTAGCGCGTGGTGACAGCGGTCACCCGCGCGTAACCCATCAGGCGTTGGATGCGGCATACCCGATGCGTTACGCTCTTCGAGCTAACCCGCCTTTTGGCGGGCTAACGCATCCTACAAAAAATGTGCTTTATACAAAGACTCTAATTAGAAGGCGCAGCCAGGATACCGTCAAGGCCAACTTCACTCATAGCGCAGGCACTCGATGGGATCCAGGCGGGAGGCCTGGCGAGCCGGCCAGACACCAAATATCAAACCGATCAGGACCGAGATGCTTAGTCCGGCGATGACCGCCCAAGCGGGGATGGTCGACGGCATGTTCGGGAAGATGAAATAGAGGATGACGCTGGCCATCAGCGAAAGCAGCAGCCCAATGACTCCCCCCACCGCCGTCAACGTCATGGCTTCGAAGAGGAACTGGGTAATAATGTCTCGCCGCTTGGCTCCAATGGCCTTGCGAATTCCAATTTCGCGGGTGCGCTCCGTCACACTGACCAGCATGATATTCATCACGCCAATCCCTCCCACCAGGAGGCCGACCGCCGAAATGGCGATAGCCACCAGTCCCAAGGTGGCAAAGATCGCGTCAAATTGCTGAATAAAACGTTCAGCTGTATTGAGGTCAAAATTATTGGGCTCGTTGAATTTCACGCCGCGTTCCCGCCGCAAGACCGCCTCGGCTTGCTGCAAAGCAGCTGGCAATTTACCCTCATGAGCTTGAATGATCAACATCAGGTATCTCTGTTCGGGGGAGAATTTAAGTGCGGTTCGATGGGGAATATAGATGGCATTATCGTCACGGCTTTCCCCAAGAAAACTGCCTTTGGGTTTTTCCAGCACTCCCACCAATTCGTAGCGCCGGCCTCCCAGCATGACCTCTTTGCCGACAATTTGATTAGAAAGGGGAAATAAAGCCTTGGCCACCTTGGGTCCGATTACCACCACATTCCGTCGATGTAGATCGTCCAACTCGATGAAAAACCGCCCCTGTTCCAAGGAAAGATGCGCAACCTGGGCATAATTGGGCGAGACGGCTGAAACGAAGCCTTGCTTATAAGTGTTGCCGCCGTATGTCATGACGTTGCTGGTTTTCACATCGTAGAGCCTCCAGGCAACATCGGAGACTGCCGGCGCTTGTTGCTTGAGGGCCTCCGCATTTTCCACGGTGAGAGACTTCCGGTTCCATTCCTTCGGGTCATTATTGAATCGCGGTCCCGTAGTCAAATGGAAAGCCCAGATATTGTTGGTCCCAAATTCCTGGATCATGACTTCGAGATTAGATCGCATCCCGGTGAGGATGGAGGCAATGACAACCACAGTGGCAACACCCACCACAATTCCCAAGACCGTCAGAATGCTCCTCATCTTATTGATGCGCAGGTTGGCCAGAGCCATGAGAACGTTTTCCTTGGGGGTGCCATTCAACTTCTTATACCATTGAGTTTCTCGTATGCGTGCTAGCATGGAAAAATTCCTGTCTTGAAAAAAATCACTGCCGTGACATGAGGCAATTCGCGGTCTCGTTTTGCCTAGAGCGGATGAAATCCTCCAGACAAATGGCCGAACAGCTTCATCCCGTTCTTGCCAGGGCCACAATGGGATCCAGCCGGGAAGCCTTATAGGCCGGGTAAATGCCGGCAATCATCCCGATGCCGCCTGAAAAAACCACTGATAAGACCATATAGAAAAGGGTGATCGTCATGGGGACGGGGGTTGCCACCCGGACGGTCCAGGAGATCAAGGCCGCCAGGAGCAGGCCCAGGAATCCGCCCAGCGAGGTGAGGGCGGAGGACTCGATGAGAAATTGAGCCATGATTTGCCGCTGAGTGGCGCCAATGGCTTTCCGCAAGCCGATTTCAAAGGTCCGTTCCGTGACGCTCACCAGCATGATATTCATCACCACGATCCCACCCACCACCAGCGAAATCAAGGTGATGGGGATCACCACGGTGGCGACGGCACCCGTGAAAGAGTCAATTTGATTGTTGATCTGGGCGGTGTCGATAACCACAAAGGTGTCTTCCCGATTGGCCTGCAACCCTCGAATAATGCGCATCAACACTCTCACCTCTTCAACGACAGTCGGAAACATCACGCGATTGGGGGCGCTGCCACGAATATCGATGCCCGCATCTTTGCCATAAATGCGTTCGAAGGTGGGAAGGGGGAGATAGAGATTGTTGTCCAATGAATTGCCGAACATGGAGCCCAGTTTGGACTCCACGCCAATGATGGTCAGGGATTCGTTTCCCAGGTGAAGGCTCTTGCCGATCGGATCGACGCTCGGGAAGAACTTTTCCCGCAGATCCATCCCGATGATGCAAAGAGGCATGGCGTGCTCCACTTCATAGGGGATGAAGAAGCGGCCTTCAGCCAGTTTCATGTCGCGGATCGTAGCAATTTCCGGAGTGATGCCGGCGATGCCGGTCCCGTATATCACTTGTCCCTGATACTTCAAATCGGCCGACCAATCGCGCTCGGCGCCCACCACTTCACAGCTTTTGCACTGGCTCCTCAACCATTTCAATTCTTCCCACCTGATCTTCTTGTTGCGTTTGACCATCTGTTCCCATTCTTCATCCGTCAGTTCGCTGACGGATCCAACCCGGCTGACGAAAAAGGTATTGGCCCCCAGCAGCTTGGTAAGATTCGTCATGATATAGGCATTAAACCCGTTGATGGCAGCACTCACCACCACCACACTGGCCACGCCGAAGATGATTCCCAATAGCGTCAGGAAGGCCCGCAACTTGTGGGCAAAGATCGATTGAAAGGCAATGACGGCTGCGTCGACAATGAAAGTATAATATCGCTTCATAAGACTCCTATTGGCCTTCAAAGAATGTCGTGACATTTATTGCCGGGATTTCGGACTCGCGGGGTGACAGCGGCCACTCGCTCAGGCCTCCAGACCCCGCGCATTATTGGAGGGCGGAGGCCCTCCAACACACGATGGAAAAATGTCACAACATTCTGCAACTCTCAATGAGTCCTTCCGATTCAACTCTTCGAATTTGATCGTGAAGGTACGAATGAAGATACAAATAATGTAGGTCCTTCGCAAAGCGGGCATCTCCAGGAAACCATTCCCGCTGATCCAGGCTCGCTGAGGCCAGGAGCCCTTCCTGGTAGATACCAAGGTTGAATCTCTAGGATCCCGCAATGGATTTGCAATTCATTATAAGGCTGCGCAGTTCCTCTTTTTCTGCCAAAGGATGATATCTTTCTCGCAAAATGGTATCACAATAACCCGCTAGACCCAACATGGAAGCACATGGAGAGCGCAATCAAAAGTGAGAGGACCCATTTGGAGTGCGGCGGCGTGATGCCGTCCGCGCATTCTCAAATGGTAACCGTTCAGTGGGGGAACTGAACCCTCCAGGTTCCCCCCGGAATGGTTACCCCCAATGAGCAACGGCAGCAGTACGTGTGAAAATCCTGAATTTGTTTAAATCCTCTCACTTTTAATTGCACCCACACATGGATGAAGAATCGAAAGTCTCGGTGGGAACAGAGGTCAAGACAATCTCTCATCTTGCAGGACCGAAAAGGGCCCAGACCTACTTATTCTATATAGACTTTTTTTTATAAGGCGGAGGATGCGGTGAAATGAGAGTTGCATACCGCTGCGGATTGAAGCGCGATTTCGCGGAAGGGGAAAATGGCGCCTGCTGACTTCTCGGTTTTTCGTTCGATTCTGAAAACTAAAAGCCCCAACAATTCCCCTATACCAATGCGCAAACTGCATGCCAGGGAACTGCCAAGAATCATCTTCGGATCAATAAAAGCATAATAACCAGACCAGACCCGAATGGGGCTTACTTAAGGATTAAGAAGTCCCGGAGGGACAACGGAGAGTAGCCAGGGACAAGAGATGAGTCCGCGTTAGTGGACAAATCTCGCTGTCCCTGGAAACAGGAGAAAAGAGTTGGCGGTAGAGTAGAGGAGGTTCTCAAGAGCCTCCCCCCTCGTCAAACCGGACGTGCGGATTTCCCGCATCCGGCTTTCGCAACAACTCTCGCCTCAGGCAGACGCAGGTGACTGCCCGCGGCCAGTACGTAAAGGTTTCAATCCCAGCCGTTGGAAATGCACGTTGTAGCTGATCCCTTTCGGCGCGCGGTAGCGCCGCTGGCTGCGTTTCTTCAGGTGACATTGAAGACGAACATGGACGAAATGGTTGATTTTCTCAAAAGCGTCACTCGGATAGCCGTACCGGAAGTAGTTGGCCCAACCTTGCAGGTGCCGGTTCAGGTCAGCCAGCAGCAGGCGAACCGGCCAGTGGCGCCGGCTCTTGCTGGTCATCTCCCGCAACTTCTCCCTTTCCCGCTGGAGACTCTTCTTCGAGGGAAACACATTCAGATAGCGGCGCGTCCGGTGATAGTGGCACTCATCATATCGGAACGTAAACCCCAGAAAGTCGAGACTGGCTCCCGCTTGATTCAGCTGTACCACCCGAGTTTTCTCCTGATTGATCTCCAGTCCCATCCAGTTTTCCAGCTTTGCCTCGATGAACCCAATCAGCTTCGGACTCATATAGCGCGCCAAAACCACCAGGTCATCCGCGTAGCGCACCAGTTTCGCCCGCGCCCATTGGGCCGGACCCTCCGGTCGATGGAATACCTTGTCAAACCAGTGCAGATACAGGTTGGCCAGCAAAGGGGAAATCACCCCCCCTTGCGGCGTCCCTTTCCCGCTCCGGCTCTCTTTCGGCGCTCCTCCCAGTGTTTCGGGAGGTTCCACCACCGGCGATCCCAACCACAGACGAATCAACTTCAGCACCTGACGGTCGGCCATCCGCATCCGCACACACGCCAGCAGCTTTTCCTGCGGGATCGAGTCAAAGTAGCCCTTCAAGTCGGCGTCATACACCGCTTGGAAACCCGCCTTCAGGTGTCCCCGGATCTCTTCCAGCGCTTGGTGGGCCGAACGGCCCGGCCGAAAACCGTACGAGCAATCCAGAAAGTCCGCCTCGAAAATGGGTTCCAAAATCAGCAAAGTGGCCATCTGCACCACCCGGTCCCGCACCGTCGGAATGCCCAAGGGTCGAGCTTCCCATTGGCTTTGGGTATGTAGACGCGCTTTACCGCCGAAGGCCGATAGGTTTTCTTCCGCAACGATTCCTGGATCTCCTCCAGAAACCGCTCCACCTGCTCCGAGGTAGCTCCAATTTCTTCAATTGTTTCCCCGTCGACTCCAGGTGCCCCTCCATTGCGGCGCACCTGGTGCCAGGCAGCCTCCAGCGTGTCCCCCCGATAGATCCGGTCGTACAAGGCATAAAACCGGAACTTCGGCTCCTGCTTGGCCTTTTGGCCCAGCTTTTGTCTCAGCTGAGAAAGTTTCTGCGGCAAACCGTTTCTCGGGTCTGGCCGTTCTTCCGTAGTGGGATTCGCATCCAAGCGGCTTTCTCCTCCTCTGACCTCAGCGTGTTGCTGCTCAGGCCCCTTCGCTCCACGGTCATTACCCGCTTCCCCGCTACTATGGGCCTGTCCGACTCCCGGCTGGAACCGCTCCCAAGATTATGCCTTCTCTTCGGGCGTTGGCCCTACCACGAACCGTTCCACCGGGTCTCCCAGGTTCCTCGGCTCTTCTTTCCCCGCGCGCCGTCCACAACCACCCCGGCAAGCCCCGCCGCTGCTCGCACCTATTGCTTCACGTCGGGTTTCAGGCTTCATCGTCAGCGGAGATTTGGCCACCTGCCTCCAGCTTCCGCTGGAGCCCTTAACGAGGTCGAATCGGTTCGCTTTCGCTACGGCTCACGAGTTTGCCTCCCCACACTTCACGCTCGGGATTGCTCCCGCTCGCGCAGGTTTGGCTACATGTTGAATAGGCAATTACATGGTCAGCACCTCTCAGCTGACAAGACGAGCCAGGTTTGGCCTGGCATACCCCTGAAAGGGCGCGGGAGTGAATTGTCTGAGCTGCTTCCTCCACCGCCCCTGCCGGGGCGGATGATTCTTCTGAATCAGCGGCCAGGGGTGGCGCAAAAACCGCGCCACCCCTATTCTCCAATGTCCCTGCCGGGACAAAATTTGAACGGATTTATCGCCATGGGATCCTTAAGTTAGCGACATTCAGACCAGACCTGAATTTGCACTCCAGAAACAATTGCAGATACCAAAGGAAAGAATTCAATCGCCCTCATCCTGGGCGGCTGTTGGATCTCGCTCTGGCAAGAGCCGGCCCCGTTCAAGAGCCGATCGGAGATTCCGGCTCGGGGGTAGTCAGCATATCGTAAAATTTGGTGAAGTTGTCGCGATCCGCCGAATCCCGGAAGGCAATGGCGATCCGGGGATGCTCATTGCGCATGCCGGTGAGCAGGTAGGGAATGATGTATCCCCATTCGATCTGTTGGCGCAAGGGCAAGTAGTGAGTCTGGATCAGCTCCAAGAGGGGCCGAAGATGATATTTGGGATTCTGCAAAAAGCTCAAAAGCAGTTCGAGGCAGCAATTTCCCGGCCCGCGGCCAATTCCATAAACCGAGGCATCCAGCATGTTCGCTCCATCGATGATCGCTTGGATGGTGTTGCCGAAAGCCAATTGCCGGTTGTTATGCGTATGGATGCCGATGGTTTTGCCGGGGAGGGACTGGAGATATTTTTTCACCAGGAAGGTGACATCTTCGCAATACATGGCTCCGAAGGAATCGACGACATAGACGGTGGGAATGCTGGTCTTGCTGAGATCGTCGAGGGCTTCATCAATTTCGCGCTCGAGGTTGGTGGAGACGGCCATGATGTTCACCGATGTCTCGTATCCTTTATCCAGGATCATATTGCAAAGATCGATGGCTTTGTCGATGTCGCGGATGTAACAAGCGACGCGAATCAAGCCGAAGGGAGACTGGGCGACAGGCAAAATGTCTTTCTCTTCCACCCGCCCGATGTCCACCATGCAGGCCAGCTTCGCCCTAGGCTCGATGCCGTCGAGCACCCGGCGGACCTCCTCATCTTCGCAAAAGCGCCAGCGGCCGAATTTTTTAGGATCGAACTGTTCTTTCGAGGCTTTATATCCGATTTCCACGTAATCGATCCCCGAGGCACAGAGCGCTTGATAAGTAGCCCGCACAAACTCGTCGCTGAATTGCCAAAGGTTGATGAGCCCGCCGTCGCGGATGGAGCAGTCTAAGACTTTGATCTCTGGCCGATACATAATGGTTCTCCTTACGGTGCCATCACCGATTGGCTCCGGATTTGACCTTCGATAATCTCTAGCAGCACTCCATCTTGCTCGCAGCCCCAATCATGCCCTTCTTCTGAAATGACCGGATCGAGCTTGAAAGTCTTGCATTTTGCCATCAAATCTGCCTGGGAGCAAGGAAGAACGAAGAACAGGAAGAATGAAGAACATGCCCTTCTTGCTTGTTTGCTTATCGTTGGATCAATGGATGAAGTAATTGAATTTCAAGCGACGGTTGTTTGGGGATATTTGCGCGAAGATGGAAATTCAGGCGCGAAACGAAGCTGGGAGCAACCTGGAAAAATTGCGCCAGCGGCAATAAAAAAGTGCCGCACTCGATTTTTTGACTTTTCGTTCGATTCGGAAAATTGAAATCCAAACAGTCCACTGCACCGGCCGCACAAAAAGTGCTCTATGGAACCAACAGGAATCAGTGTTGAATCAATAATAGCATAATAACCAGACCTGACCCGAAATTGCCGTAACCAGACCTGACCCGAATTTGCCCACCCGAATTCGCCCAAACAAAGACATCGCAAAACAAAGAATATTGAAGATCAAAAAAGGTAATGATACCGTTGGATCATTCAGGAGATTAAGAGATTACAAAAAGGGGCTTCCATTTTCTCGGGAGGTCCTCGAAAATATTTTCGACATAAGAGAAGAAAATGAATCCTGAATTCATTGTCGCACTAATGACTACCCTGCTAAGCACTATCGCCGGCGGAGTGGCGTCCTCAAGCCTTCTCCGCAAACTCGTTTACAGGTTGCTAAAAAAGGAGTTCCCTAAAAAGACATATTCACAGCGTCTTTCGGAGCTTACCGGTAACTTAATCAAAGCATCAAGTAAAGTAGATGTTGTATTGCGCGAGATGGCTCAAGTCGCACAAAAAAGAGAAGCAACAGTCAAGGAACTCGAAGATGGACTATCCGGCTTGGAGATACGAGAAAAGGAATTGAAGGAGACGATCTCGCTTCTTCAAAGTGTTCCGATTCCCGTGGCCGAGCACTTCGCCAGACTTGTTGAACCGGGAGAGAAGCGAATCGCAAGGCGTGACTACATTCTCTTCATGGCAGGCGTCATTGTCACAACGATCGTCGGAATTGTTCCGCGGATTGGACTGGGAAAGTAACTGTCAATACGGCCTTTCAACGTATCCTTTCCGCAAGCATGCTTGCCATTCATCATGCCCGGTTCGTATTTCCATTTTATCCACACCACCAGCACGAAAATGAGCCTCAGTGTTTCGGCCTATCTCGATCGCCGCAAGAAACTCGTCGGCCTCGGCCAGATGTCGGAGGAAAGCAGAATCGGATAAGAATTTACCGTGACGGTGGAGCTGGTCAACTTGGTGACGCCGCCGAAGACATCGTGCGCAGTCGTGGCGGGAATGGGGATCAGGAACTGCACGCTGGCCGTTGGGTTCCAGACGATCATGGCCGGGCTTGAATCGCGAAGCGTGAGCGAAATGCGCCAAGTTCCGTTCGAGTCGACGTCGGCCGCGATGAGTGACGCGCCGCGCAGCCAATTCCGAAGGAACACGAACGCCTTACCGGCCGGAGTCAGTTGACTGCGGTTGTTGCTCTCAGTAGCGGGGCAAAACGTGGAGCTGGTACCCCACGTGTACCAGTTATAATCGGCGGAACCGAAGGCGAGATCCACCAAGTAGCGCCGAACCAAAAATGCAGCGGCCTGTTCGTCCGAAGTGGTGTTGTCGCCGGATGCCCCTTCGGTGTCCCAGAAAGGCATGGTGTCAACCTGGTGTTTGGCCATGACCAGGCGCACGTTGGCGATCCAGCCGGCCACTTTCTCAGGCGGTTCCGTGTAGGTGTAAAAATGAAACGAAATGACGTCGATCCAGGGGGCCAGGCCGGCGGTGAGAAGCTGATCGAGGTAACCCGCTTCATAGGGCACTGGAGCCACGACGATGTTATGGGGATCGATTTCCTTGAGGATTTTCGAGGCTTCGCGCGTCAGGTCGACGAGTTCGGAGACCGTCCCCGAATAGTAGGTGGTATCGTTCGGCTCGTTCCAAATTTCGTAAGCCTGGATGCTGCCCTTGTAGCGTTGGCCGACGGCGGTGACGTAATCACGCCAATCCTGAATGTCGGCAGGGGGCGCGGGCGCTCCAATGCCAACATAGTTGGCGGTATCGGGCTGTGAGGAAGCCCATTCTGGGCTCTGCCCGAGAGTGAGCAGGATGCGCCGGACACCGCCCGCTTTGGCGGCTGCAACCCAGGTGTCAAGCAATTCCCAGTCCCAGACCCCCTTCACCGGCTCGAGAGCAGTCCAGGACGTCCCGGAGTCCCAAAGGCGAAGAGTGCCGAATGTGGTGGGTGGCCATGGTACGCCGCCCGATACGGGATGGCCGCTGGAATCGGTAAAAGACACATCGTCGACCCAAAAAGTGCCGGCGGAACTGGTATGGAAAAACAACATAATATCGCCGGTGTCGTGGACCACTCCGGTAGCGGATAGGTGAGTCCAGTCGGCGGTGAGCTGCACCGACTGAGAAGCGTAAGCGGTATACGGAGCGGGCCGCTGGCGGATGACCAAATCGATCATCATTCCGGGAGTTCCACGCATCCAGGCCGATAAGGTGTACGTGCGCTCGGGGATGACATTCACATCTTGCACAAACTGGACCGATGACCCGGGGTTGATCACGTCGATTTTCTGGGACGAACTTCCGCCATGAGGGTTCTGGGTATCTTGCGAGTAAGCGACAGTTGGAGAGGCCCAGTCGGAGTTGTCGTACCAATTAACGGCGATTGCTCCGGAAATAGGCTTGTTCACGCCGATCGACGTGTAGGGCGGCTCCAGACCGGTGTTCCGGGCCATGCTGTTCTGGAAGTTGCTGACATGCATGCCAAAGAACGTGGCTGGAATTGGGCCCAGATTCGGAATCGGCTTGATGGTGCCAGGTGTGTAAGAATCGGCAAAATCGTCCACCCAGACCGTCCCCGGCGTATTTATGTTGAGAAGGAGAAAGACATCTTCCGTGGAGGTGACGTAACCAAGAGCCGAGACTTGTTGCCAGTCGTCGGTGAGGGTAATCGAGCCGGAAACCAGCGCCATCCAGGGAGCAACGGCCTGTTGAATCACCAGGTTGACGACTACGCCAGGCGTGCCACGGACCCAAGCCGTGGCGGAGTAGATGTTGCCGGACTGTTGCCGGTAATTTTGAAGAAATTGGACGTTCCCGGAGCCGACGCTGGTCACCTCGATCTTTTGGCACGAGTTTCCGCTATGACAGTTGGAGGATTCCTGCGAGTAACTAACGGCCGCATTCGCCCAGCTGGAATTGTCGGACCATCCCTTGGCGATGACCCCCGATATCGTTCCACCGTTAGCACTGACCGCCGCATAAGGAGGATCAAGTCCAGGGTTGACGAGGGGAACGTTTGTATCGGCAAAAATAGACGCAGATGCTAGGAGGAGGAACGCAACTGCCGAAATCTTGCTTGTATAGGACAGTTCCATGAGCATTGCCTCCGTTGGGGCAAAGTCTACCAGCAATGCCAAGAAAAGGGACAGGGGTTTTTACCTTCACATTTTTTGATTGGATTGTGCTCTTTCGGCAAGTGATCACCTTAGCACTTCTGGTTTAATCCTCATTGCCGGTATCCGATCTGAAGTTTAGTGACGTATAGGGTCAGATCTGAATGGCGCTAAGTTAAGAGCGCTTCCAGGTCGCCCGTTTGACACGGACCGCACACCCAACGATGCCGAAGCGAATACCCTCGTACGTGAATGCATACAGGTCGGTGTGATAGCATGCCCACCCGATGTCGCGCCCGATGCCCTGGGTGCGAACCAGCCAGCGCACGATATCGCCGTCTCGGGGTCGAGCAGACAAATCCGCGGAACCTGCGCCCGCTCTAGTGACTTCTGCCGCCGCACCTCGCGAAGCAGGTTCTCGGCGGTGAACACTGCCGGCTCCGCGTATTGCTTGTTCAATAGAATCGGTGGTGTCGCCGTCATTGGCCAACCTTCCGTTAAGGAATCGCAACCATGCCGAAATGGAATTGGCAACATTCCCGCAAATCGATGACCCGCGCGTTTCGGAATCCCGACGCCTCGATCCAGGCTTTGCATTGTTCGAGAGTAGGCCGGATTTCCAGGGAAGGGCCTCGCGGCGTCGGCATATCGCTTCTCCAATGGATGACCGATAGCCTGCCGCTCGAGTGCAGGACACGATGGGCTTCCCTGATGAGTCCACAGGGGTTCTCGATATGTAGAAGATTGTAGATCATCGCGTGACGTTGGCTCCCAGACCTGAGCCCTGTGCCATTGGCTACAAAATCCCGAATTTCCGCAACGATATTCGAAATGTCTTCTCGTTTGGCCCTCATCTGAAGTTGTCCGATCAGGTCAGGTTCGATATCAAAGGTGTACACAGTGCCCGTTGCATGCTTGGTTGCGGGGAATGTGAAGGTCCCATACCCGCATCCGAATTCGACGACACTTCCCCGACAGCCTCCTTCCCCAAAGAGTTTCCTGATCACGCCTTCGGCATCGAAGATACTGTTCCAATAGTCCTCTTCGGGCATCCCGCTTTCACGGCCCTTCATCATCCACTGCCTTTCATACGGCCAACATTCAAAGCTGAGGCGCTGGCGCACCTTATTTCTTCCGATGGTTACGCAATATCCTCATATTCCTCATCCTCGCAGCACTTCTTCAAGCCGGCGGCTTTTTCCAACGGCTCTTTTCCTTCACTGATGGAAAATATTAAAAAGTGCAAAATTGACTGGGGTGATAAATCCTCAGACGAATGCCCTCGCCCCGCGAGAGCGGGGAGAGGGCTGAGAGCATTGCTTTCAGCATCGGCAGACGGGGGCTCTGCGCCCATCCACCGGCCTGACGGACGGTCCCTCTTCACCCCGCCGACAGATGCGGGGTGAAGGCTTTTTATCAAAGAGTTCCGGACTATTTTGCACACCTTAATAATTCGGAAATTTGAAATCCAACAATTCCACTCTGCCGACCGCGCAGACAGCGCGCCAGGGAACTAGCCGAAATCATCTTCGGATCGATAAAAAGCATAATAACACGACCTGAATTTGTCTTTTGGAATGCAGACTTTGGATTTTTTCTCCGGTCATGAATTTGATTAATCCCTTCTCACAAAGGGCTAATTGTTTTTCACTTCCTGCAATTGTTCGACAGTCCTGATTCGTAGTACCCTATGCTAGAGGCGTGTTTATGGAACAAGCAGCATTATTAAGCAGGATCAAAGAGACGTTACGTGAGCTGGAACCGGAAGCCGATTTGGTCCTTTTTGGTTCCCACGCGCGCAATCAAGCCACCCCCGAGTCCGATTGGGACATTTTGATCTTGTTGAATGGCTTTGCCGATGAACTGCGTAAAAGGCAAATTCGTCGCAGGATCTATGAAATTGAATGGGACAACGGGGAAGTCATTAGCTGTCTGATTAAAAGCAGACAGGATTGGGAAAATCCGCTTCATCAAATCACTCCATTCCACAAGCGAATCATGCGCGAGGCGATCAACCTGTGACACCCGAACTAAAAAGCTTAGTATTCCAATTCGCAAGTTCGGTGACGTATTTTCCCTTTTAAGGTGGCTTTTCATTAATCCCACGCTTCAGCGCGGGGGTCTCGAGTTTTAACCTTTTTACCGTGGAGTGGTAAGGGAAATTAGCCTGGGGTAAAAGAACGTTTTTTTTCTTTTACCCCAGGTAGGATCAAGTCAATACCAGCGGGCACTCCAGCGGAGTGCAGGAGGGGAAGTCTTTTGCCCATCGAGGACATTGGCCGGATCGATTCCCTGGATCCAATGGACACAAGATCTGAGAAATGTTATCGCGGCAGCTGAACTCCCGCACTCCTGCAGGGTGCAATGGATGTGAAAACCGATTGTAGCCTGGGGTGTGTGGCGAAACGCCGCAAACCCCAGGCTAATCTCCTCTACCGCTTTGCGGTAGAAAAACTTTGAAACTCCAAAACTCCGCGTTGAAGCACAGGGTCAATGAAGACCCAAGGAATTCTTTCATGCCAATTCAGGTTGGAGAGTCTCATCGTGACAGCCCTGGCTGCCGAACAAACCTCGCCACATAGTTCCTTCCATTCTCCGCGTGGCAAGTCACAACCATCTTCTCTTTCTCTACCGCACTGCTTACGCTTGCTGGAAGATGCACGGCCGTCAGCGGCTCGTTGATGGTCACATGAAACGTGCTGCTCTCATGCGTCGGATCGCTCACTGCCAGTATGAACTCATTGGAAGCCTCCTCAGAGAGCACGATACAGGGACGATCGACCGACAGCTTGCCCGCTGACCCCGGCTTCCAGAACACGTTGCCAATGGCGCCGGTCCGGTTGTGCCGGACCGAGTGGAGAGCACTTGTGTGGGCGAGGATCGTGAATGGGTCCGATTCCGCATAGGCCTGCATTTGTCTGGCTGTTTGGTTCGGCACGATCGCATAGGCATACGTCGCGCTCTTTGCCTTCGCACCGTGTTCGAGCCAGAGCGTGAGAATCGGGTTCCGATGCATCTGCTCACTACCCGTCTCCGTCATGCTGCGCCAAGTGCCGCTCTGCCAAGCCCGTTGTGCCCTGATCCGACTCTCCTCCGGGAAAAGGTAGCCGATGCCGTCGCATTGCGCCCATTTGGGTTCCTGGAGTTCCTCACTCCAGGGAAGAACCGATGCTTTTGTTGCGCCGTCCACAATCAGCGCCGCCCCTGCCTCCGAGAGAGGCCACTGGTTCACGATGGTCTCGACCGGATTGTCCGTCGGACAGGTGATATCACTGCCCAGACAAACCACTTCATCATCAAAGAAGAACCAACTCTTGTGCGCCGTTAGGGGTGAAGCGGCGGCTGCTAATTCCATCGCGGACACGCCATGTGCAGATGTGAAGGCGCCGCCGACAAATGCCCGCTCTGCCGCGGGCGGCGGCCAATCTTTATAGCCTTCCGCCGGCTGCAATTGCTTTCGCTCTACCGTCGTTCCTGGCAGCCGCAACCAGTCGAGCGCCGGCAGCACGTCGCGCGTGCTGTATTCCCCCCCGTGCAAGAACACCCAGAGCAGACCGTCCGCCAGATGCCAGCAGTTCAACCCTTCTCCGTTGATTAGCTCAGCCGCTTTGATGCGGTTCGACCACATCCGCAGCGACGCGAAGGCGTTGGCGCACCGGTGGACGGTATAATCGGACTCCCAGTAGTGCCGGTGCCCCCGCAGCAGGGAAGGAGGGATGGAGGTGTTCTCAATGGCCGTCCACAGGGGTGCTTCCTGCAGCTGGTACCCGGGATTGATCTGGTGGAGACTCTTGGCGGCTCCGATCGCTGCCTCACGTCGTGGATTCGGAACATTCGCCAGGACCAGCAGGGCAAAAGGCACCCTCATCGGGTGGTCGTTCCCGCGCGTGATCTCGCGGCCCCGAACCGATGGGTCGTAATAGTTGCCGTAAATGCTCCATACCG
Source organism: uncultured Acidobacteriota bacterium (assembly GCA_963803155.1). Taxonomy (GTDB): domain Bacteria; phylum Acidobacteriota; class Terriglobia; order Versatilivoradales; family Versatilivoraceae; genus CAWDMN01. The sequence goes on along the minus strand of CAWDMN010000065.1, from coordinate 37,086 downwards.
CGCCGTCCAGCAAATAACTCGAAAAGGCGTCCAAGCAGGAAGGAGGAATCTGATAACGCGTGCCACGCGTAATCCAGATGTATTCGGCGACATCTTCGGTAAACTCGCGTCCATAACCCCCGGTGTATAGGAGCGGGCCGTGCTGGTGGAAGGAGTAGTCCTCCTGAATCCCATCCCCTGGCTTGGCGGTCACCTCGTCTCCGAAGGCTTCCCGAACCATCTCAGCCCGCTTGAGATCATCGATCAGCAGTGCGAGATACAAATGGTTCATAGCCACCCAGATTCGGTTCTGGCCCACGTGAAGCCGCTCATACTTCCCGGTCGAATTGGGCGGAGGGAGCAACGTGCGGTGCCAATAACCAGCCGGAATCGGATGAGGCCCATCGATAGCATCCTCCATCAGCAGATAGCGCATCGTTGCCTCGACCTCCGCCACCGTACCGGGGCGGAGTTGCCCCTCCAGCAACAGCAATATCTTGCCCAGCGACCTTGGCATTGCAATCTGCCAGTACCACCAATTCCCCGGCTTTGCGCAGTCTACACCAACCAGCGTACGGATGAACGCAAAGGCCTTCTCGGCTGCCTTCACCAATTCACGATTTCCCGCATACGCCTGCCCAGGCAATGCGAAGCCCCGCGCTATGGCCTCGATGCGTCCAAGATGCTGAAACAGGCGCTCTTCCTGATCCGGGCCGGCGGCGTAATCGATGTCTTTCCAACTTCCGTCGGAGCGCATTGACCTCAAGGTATTACGCGCCAACTGCTCGATATCACGCAGCCCCTCCGCTACAGCTGCATCTTTCCGGTCGGCTTCCACGCCGGTCAGATAGCCGCGAAGGTTCCCCTTGACTTTCCCCAACTCCACATCCGCTGCACTCGCCCATGGAAGGCTCAACATCGCGAGCAAGCATGCGAGAGGAAACGATACTGTCATACTGGCCGCCATGCTTCCGATCCTCCTATGCAAAAAAAATCGCAAACCACCGCCACTCTCAACCTCATCCGATCCAGATTTAAATGGCATTTCTACGACTGCAACCAAGGCCCCTTGCAGATGTGAACGAAGCCAATCTCTCAGAGTGATCCCATCGCGCCAGCGTTTATTCCAAGGAGCGTTCAAGATGAGACTAATCCATCCACGATTGATTTGAAGTCTAAACTCATCATACAGGTTCCCGCTCGCACTTCGACAAGCTCAGTACGAGCGGAGGTTGGAATGCCGCTCATCCTGAGCCTGTCGAAGGATGAGCGAAATCAGGGGATGGACTCCCTGTGGTGGATCGAAGCAATAGACTCATCATGAAAGCTCATTGGAATTAGTTCAACGGCTTGGCTCAGCGGCGGAAGCAGAGCGACCGTCCGGCGGAGCCGTGTTGGGCGTCATGGAAAAGCTTTGCTTGCCAATTCCCATCTCTTTCCAATTCAACACGGTCCCTACAGCATGCACAATACCTGCCGCCAAGAATACCACATGGGAAATCACTCCTTGGGTCAGGATTTCTCCTTTCAAAAACCCAAAGAGTTCTAACACGGTCAGAATAATAAATAACCCTCGCAGGAGGTAAAGGCTGCCGATCCCAATTAACCCCAGACGTAATAGAGGCAAAGGTCGGATAGTCCCGGCTCCCGATAATGCATACAGCCCAAACAAGGCCAAAATCAATGCTGCCCCCTCCCCGATCAGGAAAAGCCGCATACGGTTCTCCAAGAGCGATGGAGGAGCCTGAAAATAAGCGGCTGCGGCAGGGGAGAGGGAAATGACCGTTTGACAGACCGCCATAAAAAAACTCATGCCTGCCGCGATTTTGAGCCATAACTTTTTGTTCATGTCTTATTCCTCCGACTCCATGCCGGTCTAGTTATTTTTATGTCGCCTAACGAGTCTTTAGAAAAACTGAATTTTTGAATATATCTCTTTTTTCTGCGAATCTGTAGATAGAATCCGGAATTGTTTATCTTTTATTAAGGTGTGCATAATAGTCCAGAGGAAAAGAGGCGGGCAGGAGCCCGCCTTCTAGAAAATGGTAGAGTAGAGGAGGTTCTCAAGAGCCTCCCCCTCGTCAAACCGGACGTGCGGATTTCCCGCATCCGGCTTTCGCAACAACTCTCGCCTCAGGCAGACGCAGGTGACTGCCCGCGGCCAGTACGTAAAGGTTTCAATCCCAGCCGTTGGAAATGCACGTTGTAGCTGATCCCTTTCGGCGCGCGGTAGCGCCGCTGGCTGCGTTTCTTCAGGTGACATTGAAGACGAACATGGACGAAATGGTTGATTTTCTCAAAAGCGTCACTCGGATAGCCGTACCGGAAGTAGTTGGCCCAACCTTGCAGGTGCCGGTTCAGGTCAGCCAGCAGCAGGCGAACCGGCCAGTGGCGCCGGCTCTTGCTGGTCATCTCCCGCAACTTCTCCCTTTCCCGCTGGAGACTCTTCTTCGAGGGAAACACATTCAGATAGCGGCGCGTCCGGTGATAGTGGCACTCATCATATCGGAACGCAAACCCCAGAAAGTCGAGACTGGCTCCCGCTTGATTCAGCTGTACCACCCGAGTTTTCTCCTGATTGATCTCCAGTCCCATCCAGTTTTCCAGCTTTGCCTCGATGAACCCAATCAGCTTCGGACTCATATAGCGCGCCAAAACCACCAGGTCATCCGCGTAGCGCACCAGTTTCGCCCGCGCCCATTGGGCCGGACCCTCCGGTCGATGGAATACCTTGTCAAACCAGTGCAGATACAGGTTGGCCAGCAAAGGGGAAATCACCCCCCCTTGCGGCGTCCCTTTCCCGCTCCGGCTCTCTTTCGGCGCTCCTCCCAGTGTTTCGGGAGGTTCCACCACCGGCGATCCCAACCACAGACGAATCAACTTCAGCACCTGACGGTCGGCCACCCGCATCCGCACACACGCCAGCAGCTTTTCCTGCGGGATCGAGTCAAAGTAGCCCTTCAAGTCGGCGTCATACACCGCTTGGAAACCCGCCTTCAGGTGTCCCCGGATCTCTTCCAGCGCTTGGTGGGCCGAACGGCCCGGCCGAAAACCGTACGAGCAATCCAGAAAGTCCGCCTCGAAAATGGGTTCCAAAATCAGCAAAGTGGCCATCTGCACCACCCGGTCCCGCACCGTCGGAATGCCCAAGGGTCTGAGCTTCCCATTGGCTTTGGGTATGTAGACGCGCTTTACCGCCGAAGGCCGATAGGTTTTCTTCCGCAACGATTCCTGGATCTCCTCCAGAAACCGCTCCACCTGCTCCGAGGTAGCTCCAATTTCTTCAATTGTTTCCCCGTCGACTCCAGGTGCCCCTCCATTGCGGCGCACCTGGTGCCAGGCAGCCTCCAGCGTGTCCCCCCGATAGATCCGGTCGTACAAGGCATAAAACCGGAACTTCGGCTCCTGCTTGGCCTTTTGGCCCAGCTTTTGTCTCAGCTGAGAAAGTTTCTGCGGCAAACCGTTTCTCGGGTCTGGCCGTTCTTCCGTAGTGGGATTCGCATCCAAGCGGCTTTCTCCTCCTCTGACCTCAGCGTGTTGCTGCTCAGGCCCCTTCGCTCCACGGTCATTACCCGCTTCCCCGCTACTATGGGCCTGTCCGACTCCCGGCTGGAACCGCTCCCAAGATTATGCCTTCTCTTCGGGCGTTGGCCCTACCACGAACCGTTCCACCGGGTCTCCCAGGTTCCTCGGCTCTTCTTTCCCCGCACGCCGTCCACAACCACCCCGGCAAGCCCCGCCGCTGCTCGCACCTATTGCTTCACGTCGGGTTTCAGGCTTCATCGTCAGCGGAGATTTGGCCACCTGCCTCCAGCTTCCGCTGGAGCCCTTAACGAGGTCGAATCGGTTCGCTTTCGCTACGGCTCACGAGTTTGCCTCCCCACACTTCACGCTCGGGATTGCTCCCGCTCGCGCAGGTTTGGCTACATGTTGAATAGGCAATTACATGGTCAGCACCTCTCAGCTGACAAGACGAGCCAGGTTTGGCCTGGCATACCCCTGAAAGGGCACAAGATATTAGCCGGGGGTAGGCCGTCGGGCAGGCCGAAGGTCCGATGCTAGGCGGAACGCCCGACGGCCTACCCCCGGATTTGGAGATTTTGTGTTATGTTCCCCTTCCCCCGACGACGGGGGAAGGGGTGAGGGGATAGGGGTAAAAAGCTCCTCCTGATTATTTTGCACAGATTAATAATTATTTGTCCGGAACCCGGCATAAAGTTGGATTTTGCGCTGGGTTTGCGCGAAGATGGAAATTCAGGCGGGAAAAGAAGCTGGTAGCTATATGGAAAAATCGCATCAGCGCCAACAAAAAAGTGCCGCCCTTGATCTTTTGGCTTTTCGTTCGATTCGGGGAATTTAAAGCCCCAACTATTCCAATATACCAATTCGGAAACAGCGCGCCATGAAACTAACAAAAATCATCTTCCGATCAATAAAAACATAATAACCAGGCCTGACCCTGATTGGCCTCCTGATTGGCCCGGACCCTGATTGGCGCCTGATTGGCATGGTGAAGTGACTTTTACCGTCCCATTGTTTGACAGTTTCATGTTACGGACCATTCCGACCTTTAGCCGAAGGGCTGGGAAATGAATCTTCCAAGAGTGTTCGATCAAGGAGCCACCATTGACTGAACAGGATTTTCTTCGTCTGCTTCGTTTTTATCTAGCCTGTATCGAGGCAGAAGATCAGCATTCGCTAACCAAAAAACTATCGGCTTTACACCGCTCGCTCGTTTCGCCGTGGGAACAAGAGGAGCCGTACTTCCATCCCGAGGCGACAGAAGTTGTCTTCGAAACAAATTCCATCCCAACCCAGAAAGTACTTCGGGGAGGCGAGGCATTCGCCGGGTCCCCGGAACGATTTGTCTATGGATATCCTGTATTTCTCGACAAAGACGGTTTTCTTTCACCTCTCTTTGTCGCTGAGGTGGAGGTGGAGCATCGTGAAGAAAATTGTTTTGCAATGAGGCCAGTGGAGGCTAAGGATATCCAGCTCAACCATCACGCATTCCGACGTCAAAATGCAAAACCAGAAGAGTTGCGCGTGCTCCAAGACCAACTGGAGGGGGAGTATGGATCGTTCGCTGACCGCCTTCGAGCAGCATTTGAAGCGCTGGGAGGACCAATCCTTGACCTCCCTCCCAGCCCACTGGACCCCTACCCGAAAGCCAACTCACCTCGCAGTCAGTGGGTCAATAGGCCGATTCTCTTCAAGAGCGAAAGAAGTGCATACACTCATCACCTCCGGCGAGAATTGGAGGCAATGGCCGAATACCCCCGCTTGTTCAATGATCTTGGTTCGACTGCCGCAGGCGTAGTTGCAGGAATAGATGCAGCCACTTCACAAAGTTCGACAAGACAATCACCACTTTCACTCCTTCAAGTTTTACCTCTTAATAGCGGCCAAGAGAATACTGCGTTAGCAGCACTCGAGGCACCCCTCACTGTGATCACTGGCCCACCGGGGACAGGAAAGTCGCAGGTTGTTGTCGATCTTCTTGCCAGTTGTGCTGTTGCAGGACGACCCGTACTTTTCGCCAGCAAGAACAACAAAGCAGTAGACGTTGTCCGAACCCGCCTGCGGGCCATTCTTGGTGAAGAGCGGGACTGGACACTCCGTTTCGGAAGCAGGAACGTAATGGATGAGTCGCGGAAAGAAATGGATTCTAGGCTTAACGGCCTCAATCCGGAAACGGTTCCACCTCCTCCAGAGCCTAAGATTCTCAAGCAACTATATGAAGAAATAGGCACAGTGCGCCGGAAAATCAAAAAACTGGAACAGTCACGAAAGGAGTATGAGCGACTAGAACGAGACAGGCTTGTTGCGGAAGGTTTGGTTGAGGAAGCGTGGGCAGAATCGTGGCCGCCGGATAGTCCCTTGCCAGACTTATCCCGAGCCGATAAACTCATGAGGATTGTTGACGGACGAAAATGTGGAAAATGTGGGGTCAGAAAATGTGGGGTCAGATCTCTTTATTCTTTATCTTGCCTCCATTATTTGTTATAGTGGGGCAGAATTCATGGGCAGACTGAATCCACCGATGAAATGGAGGGAATAACGATGGCTCGCCCGCTACGGCTAAATATGCCGGGAGGGTATTATCATGTCACTTCCCGGGGGAATGAGCGCAGAGAGATTTTCTCGGGCGACGAGGAGCGGGAAAAATTTCTCGGCTATTTGCCGGAGTGGATGACACGCTATCGGTTGCGGTTGCACGCCTATGTTTTGATGGCCAACCATTATCACTTGCTGCTGGAGACGGAAGAGGGGAATTTGAGTGGGGCCATGCAGTGGTTGAATACCAGTTATGCCCAGTGGTACAACCGGAAACACCGGAGAGCGGGGCATCTGCTGCAAGGGCGATTCACGGGGATACTGGTGGATTGGCCGGCGTGGGGGCTGGAGTTGAGCCGTTACCTGCATCTGAATCCGGTACGAGTCGCCCACCTGGGATTGGGAAAAGACCGGCGGCGGCAAGCCCGGCGTGGGGTGGTCCCATCGGCTTCGGGCCAGCAGGTCAACGAGCGGCTGCAGTGTTTAAATGGCTATCGATGGAGTTCGTATGGGGCCTATGTGGGGAGCAGGGAAAAGCCGGAATGGCTGACCTGCCAAAGTCTTTGGAAGCGAATGGGGGGCGCACGCCGCCAAGCTGCCCGGGCCTATCGGAAGTATGTAGAACAGGGGGTGCTGGAAGATGTTAGTCTAGAGTTGTGGCACAACTTGAAAGGGCAAATGGTGCTGGGGGATGAGGAGTTTGTGAATGAAGTGCAGCAGTGGCTGGTGGGAGACCGCCGGGAACAGCCCGGGCTGGCGACATTGATCCGGCGTCCCGGCTGGGAAGAGGTTGTGCGGGCGGTTGAGAAGGTGAAGGGGGAGCGATGGGAGGAGTTTCGCGACCGGCAGGGGGACCGCAGCCGGGACGTGGTGTTGTGGCTGGCGCGGCGGTATGCAGGACTCAAGCTAGCGAAGTTAGGCATCCTGGCAGGCGGCCTGGACTATCGGAGCGTGGGCTCAGCTTTGCGCTACCTGGAGAAGGCCCAAAAGCAGAATCTCCAGTTGCGGCGGTTCATGAGTCAAGCCGAAAGACAAATAAAGAATAATGAGATCTGACCCTAGACTAGTTGCAATTATCCTGATGTGGCTCTCCATGTAAGGGTTTCTGGCGAACCGCAATATTTTTTCTCCATGATCCAGAAGACCATTCACGATATGAATCCTCAACTCCCGCTTTTTGACTTGACCACTCTGGCGGCGCGAATTCAATCTGCCAGTTTCTTGGAACGCACTGCCAGCATTATGGTGGGAGCCTTCGGCTTGTTGGCATTGTTGCTGGCCGCGGTTGGAATCTATGGAGTAGTCGCCAATACCACACAACAGCGAACTCACGAAATCGGAATTCGCATGGCTTTAGGAGCAAAACGGGGCAGCATCGTCCGGTTGGTGATGAGCCAAGGGTTCCGCTTGACGTTTGCGGGTTTGATCCTTGGTGCGGCAGTGTCCCTGGGCTTGACCCGTTTCCTGCGCAGTCAACTTCTGGGAATTGCCCCGACCGATCCGCTGACTTTCTCGGTGGTGGGGGTTCTCTTGTGCCTTGTGGCCCTTTTCGCCTGCTATATCCCGGCGCGCCGGGCCACCAAAATCAATCCAACCGTGGCCTTGCACTACGAATAGGGGGATTGAGTCAGAGCTAAATCGATGGGGTGTAATTAAACGTTGGAAGAAATAAGGATAAGTATTTGACCATTGGTGAGAGGAAGCCTTCTAGAACGTGGTCACTCGTTCGCCTCCCACATTAGCAGACCCTTGCCGCAATCCATCCAATTCAATCCTCGATCGCCATGCCGACATAGGCGCCGTCTCCACTCCGGGCCCCGGCTTGGCTGCCGTCATTAATGACACTATACACAATGAATGGGTTGGAACCGCTCAAGCGAGTCACGTGAAGATAGCCATGGGTTGTCCCCGGCGCATAGGCCGAGAGGATGGCGTTGATTTGCCTCCAAGCCCCGGCATTGACTGGGTAATTATCCACCGTTCCAACTTTGTTACCGCTGTCCCCGTCGAAAATGTCGATTCGCACTGAGATGGGGTTGTTATCAACTTCACCAGTATTCACGACTGCAAAATTGGTTCGGTTTTCAGCATTCTGCTGGACTCCATATAGCCAAGCGCCCAATTGGGCAGAGTGTCCCCGGGGATAGGCAGTATAGAAAAGACCGTATTCACCACCCCCCCCGGGCGTGGAAGTACGAGCTCCCACGGCAATTCCATTCAGATCTCCGCTTGCCACTGAAACCGACAAAGCCCCCGCGAAAGTAGGTCCGGCGGGGCCGATCCCCGTGACTCCCTGGTTGCGCCAATACTGGATGATTTGCGGCTGGATGACCTGCTCGCCAGGCTGCAAAGTCCAAGAGCCTGTGGCAGTGTTGCCGGGGGCTGTGATGGGGTCAGCCGTGAAGTTCAACTTAAGTGTCTTGGCAGAATTCGACCAGTTGGCCAAAACCAATTCGGAGGAGTAACTGGCGGTTTCCACGAGGACAGGCAGGGTCATGCTGCCGATGCCCGCCAGAGAGCCGTCCAAAATGGGGGGGATAAAGGAACCGTCGGAGTTCACCTGGTCATTGACGACACCGTAGGCATAAAACGGTGCGGTCCCGCTAACCCGCTCCACGCGCACATACCCATTGGTCATGCCGTAGGTAGCGAGGATGCCGGAAATCTGCTGGAACCCTAGTGGAGCAAGGGTCACGGTGGTTTCCCCCGACTTTGGATTCGCTGGATCGCCGGAAATGACGCTCACTTTCAATTGGATCGATCCGGCGGTCGAGTCCTGGCCGCCATTGATGAAGGCCACATTGGATCGGTCGGTAGTGTTCTGCCGGAGGCCAAACAGATAGGCGGGAGCGTTCAGCAAGCTGGAATCGGCAATACCTGCATAAGCCAGACCTGCACGCCCATTGGACACAACTGTCGTGGTGCGGACCGTCGCGGAAGCTTCTTGTGGGGAAGACATGCCGGCAAACTTGATTAGCAAAGTCCCACCCCGATTGCCGGAGGCAGGAAGCGGCACTCCGAGATCGAGTAGATGGGCGATGGCATCCGCGTAAATCTTCTGGGTTCCAGGGGGAAGGGTTTCGCTCGCGACCCCGGTCCCTGTACCAATGGCTGCATTGTAATAGTAAGACACATCCACGCTGTTGCTGCTGCGATTCGTCAAAGTCAATTCCGACGTATAAAATGACCCCTTAGCTCCGCTGGAGGATAGCACGATGGGGATGAGCACGTTGACTTCCGCCCTTCCGCCTCCACCGCCTCCGGACTGCCCTTGAGTGTTGATAAACACCGCCACAAAATTGCCGGCTGAGGCAATACAAGCCAAATCCGGATGGCCGTCCCGGTTGAAGTCCGCCGACACGATTCGCTCCAGGGAATCGTTGCCACTATCCACAGCCAGAGGTTGAAGAAATCCGCCAGTGCCATCGCCTGGGAGGATCACCAGGCCGGGACGTGTGTTGTCGGAAGATTGCCCATTGCCGGTAACCGCCAAATCTATTTTTCCGTCACCATTGAAATCGCCGGCTGCCAGCCCATTCGCCTGGGTTAGCTTCACGGGGTTTTGGGCAGCGAATCCTCCCGACCCTTGACCGAGGAGAACGATTACTGAGTAAACAGAATCAGTCAAACTCAAACTGATCACCGCCAAGTCAGGTTTCTTGTCACCATTGAAGTCTGAAACGATTACATCGAGAGTAGAAGTTGAGAAATTCGAGTTTAGAACGATCCCGCTGTGACTCGAAAAACCATTGCCGGTATTGAGGAGAATGGAAACGGTACTGGGCATGTCGCTCGTGACCGCCAAGTCGGGCTTGCCATCCCCATTAAAATCCCCCGTCGCCAGAAAATGGGAACTGAAAGGGGTAGTATAGCTGGATGGTGTGGCAAAGCCCCCCGTTCCATCTCCAGATGCAATGACCACTTGGGGGAGAAGCCCGTTGACGTAAGCCACATCCGTTTTCCCGTCTCCGTTGAAATCCGCGGAAATTAGTTGGTTGGGAACCGTTGCCGACGGCAACGAGGTGGTCTTTGAAGAACTCATGCTGAAACTTCCGGTTCCATTTCCCAGGAGCACAACAATTTCTGCATCCAGCGGTGGCTTGATGTTTGCCACGGCCAGGTCGATTTTGCCGTCTCCATTAAAATCGCCTGCCGCCAGGGCTACGGGAGCCCATCCAGATCCGGCATTCGCTACCGATACAACCGTGGCAGTCCCCAAAGAGCCGTCAGGTTTGCCCAGATAGACTGAGATCACCGTCTGATTGAAGGCACTGTAATCGGTGTGGGCCACATCGGGAATTCCATCCCCGTTAAAATCAGCCGTCACGATGAAATCGCTCGTACCGGAGGGACTGCCACCCGGAAAGTCAGTCCGCTTGAAGGCAAAGGTCTGCGCCTGGAGGATTGAAGAGCTCCAAAGGCTCGCGCAAACTGTGGCTATTCCGATCGAGAAGACTAGAGTCAGCAACCTCTGCCAATTCATATTCAGTGCGCCTTTTTTCATGTTCTTCTCCTTTAGCTTTTCCAAGCCGCTCGAAATTCAATCTCGCTTTGCTGCGCTCCCTGCCGATGCATCCGAAAGCATTTCGATGTGAGTGACTCCCCGCCCTAGAGCGGGCATCTGGCCGTTGGTCTGAGGATACCTGCATGGGATCGCCACAGCCGCCCCCTTTGTGAGGCCGCATTGGCTGTCCTCTGCCCTCATTGGCGGCACGGCGTCTCGGTGAGGACGATCCGCACCTCGGTCTTTGAGAAACCGGTCCGCTTGCCGCTGAGAATTTGCATCATCACGGCATCCGCGGTGATCAAACCGCCAGGCCCGAGACCCGGCATCGTCGAAGTCACGAAGTCATACTGCTTGCCCACGTTGGCTCCATGATACAAGCAGAGGACCGGCAACTGCGATCCGAGCTTGAATGCCAGCAACGCGTAACCCGAATCGGCATTGCCGAAGACGGCAGGCAGGCTTCCCGGCAAGGCGAATTGAAGCGGTGGCAGTGGCTTGATCAGGGCATTGACAGACTTGAGGGGGTCATAGAACAGTGTTGCATCCAGCGCGAATTGACGAGGCACGCAAGTGCCGGGCATGGTGATGGTGGCCCCATAAACATGACGTGCAGTGGCTCCCGCTTCGTCATTGTCCCAAACAACGCGCAGCTGGCCATTGGGCAGCACCGTCAAGTCATTGAGCTCCTCGTTTAGGGAGGGCGAATTGGTCAAGTTGTAAAGGAGATTTTGAGCAATATCGTATAGAAAAATATCACCGAGCCCCCCAGCTCTGCTCTCAAACACCACAAAATTGCCGGCGATCCTGGGATTGATATCGATTGAATTTGGGAGATCCAATCGCACGGTGGTCCCGGTAGCGATCGTATAAATGTAGATATCTCCTTGCGAGGGGTTGTCGTTGCCATCATAGACGATTAGAGAACCATTCGTGGTGGGGAATTCGTGATGGCCAGGCGAATTGGTGATTGGGCTGACTGTCCACGTCCCACTCGCTCCTTTTACGGCTCCCCATATCTGGCAGGAAGTGCCGGTAGTCGCACAATGTTCCCAAACCAAGGTGTTTCCATCCGGAGAGAGTCTGGGATTCTGATCGATCTCCGCGTCGTTGGTAAGACGCGTAACAGTGTTTGTCGGCAGATCGTAGGCGATCATTTCACCACCTGTGGCAAGATTCGAGTCTACATAGGCAATGGTATTGCCGCCAATGGTGGCGCCAAAGCGAACGGAACCGGGAGTAGGGTCGATTTCGGTTAATGTTTTGCTAGAGGTGTCAAAGAGCATGATCGCGACTGTTCCGTCTGGAAGCACTCTGGAAAACACAATACGTCCGCCTTGAATACTACTCAGCAGATCCTGCAACGATGTATTAAGGGGTATGGCTGCATCAACGTTCGTGACAAAATTGAAGTAGCGTATGCTGATGTCCGAAGTGTAGGCAGCCCAGTCGCCATCCACGTTCGGGTCGTAATGGTCGCCTGGAACTATATTATTAATGGGCGCCACCGTAAAGTTGAGTGGTGGGCCGGGTTGAGGCGCCACGGTCGTCTGTGCCAGCAGCGGCAAGGAAAGTAGCATCATTAGACTCCCAATACAGCAAGCGCCAAGCACGAGCCGAATGGTTTTGGTAAACATGTCGTCCTCCTTGAAATTTGATAGAGATGTGGTCATTCCAGCTTCCTCGTAAAATGAGAACGTGAGGGGAAGACCAAGCTCTCAGCACCGGCACGGTTCCGGTTCCTGCTAGCCTCCGCGGGAAATCTGTGGCGGCCTCTGAATTTTCTCCCTCTACCATGAAAGGCGAAAATCGGGGGGTGAATTGGGTCAGAGTGGGGTGAAATAAAAATCGTTACCACTCATTACCCCTTTGTGTGGCAGCCACGCCGAGCGTTTTAGACCAGGCATGGAGTCCGGTGGCATCGCCCAAGCCCACGGCTTTTCAGTCAGTTTACAGACTCACTGTGACTTCCATTCCCCTTAGGGTCTGGTTAGTTGTAAAAAAATTAAACCTGCTTGTGAATACATCGCCTCTGTTGCAGGAAGAGAGATCCACAGAGGAAAACGAAAATTGGACCGTGACAATGACTCCTCTTCTTTCAACGACCTTTTGTTTTCAGCCATTTGACTGTAGATTCCCACGGGTTATACTTCATGATATAGCGGACACGGGTCACGGCGGGGAGGGACGAGTGTGAAGGGGGGAACTTCGAGTCAGGTTACCCAATTATTGTTACGTTGGCGCAGTGGAGACCGGGAGGCGCTCGATGTGATGATGCCTTTAGTTTACAGGGAGCTCCGGGACATCGCTCATCGCTATCTTGCGAGAGAACGTCCCGGACATACCCTCCAGAGCACGTCGCTAGTTCACGAAGCTTATCTGCGAATGGTCGAACAGGATTTCCCTAATTGGCAGAATCGCGCCCATTTTTTCGCGGTGGCGGCTCAATTGATGCGACAAATACTGGTGGATTACGCCCGCCACCATCAGGCGGGCAAACGTGGCGGAAGCGAGTGCAGGCTGACCCTGGACGAATCTGAGCAGGCGCCTCAGCCGGTCGATGTCGATGTCATTGCCCTCGATGATGCGTTAAATACTCTTGCCAAGATGGATCCTCAACAAAGCCACGTCATCGAGCTGAAATTCTTTGCCGGACTGTCCATCGAAGACACTTCGGAAGCCATGGGAATTTCTCCTTCGACCGTAAAGCGAGACTGGATCACGGCCCGCGCCTGGCTCTTCCGTGAACTGAACCGGAGTGTCCAGGCGTGAAACCGGAACGATGGAAACAAGTGCGGGAAATCTTAAATCAGGCGATCGCGCTCGAAACAGGGGAGCGCCCCGCTTTTCTGAACGAAGTCTGTGCCGCCGATACGGAACTCCGCCTCGAAGTCGAATCGCTTCTGCGTTCTCACGAGGAGGCCGGGAGTGCCTTTTTGAAAAACTCCGCGATTAACTGGTCTGGCCTTTCAGCGGACGCCACCCTTCATTCTGCTCAAGCCGGGCGCATAGTCGGGGCCTACCGGATTATTGAAGAAATCGGCCAGGGGGGCATGGGCGAAGTCTATCGGGCAGTGCGGGCCGATGGACAATATGAAAAGGAAGTGGCCATCAAACTGGTGCGCAGCGGGCTGGAGGCCCCTATCGTAATTGAGAGATTCCGCCAGGAACGCCAGATCCTAGCCTCCCTCGACCACCCCCACATCGCCCGTCTGCTAGACGGCGGGACGACTGAAGAAGGCATCCCCTATTTGGTAATGGAGTTGATCGAAGGCACTCCCATTGATCGGTTTGCGGATGCCCACGCCCTCAACGTCACTCGGCGGCTGGAACTGTTTCGCCAGGTTTGCGCGGCCGTGCAGTATGCTCACCAACGGCTGGTGATCCACCGCGACGTCAAGCCAAGCAACATAATGGTGACCGAGGAAGGGTTGCCCAAGCTCCTGGACTTTGGAATTGCGAAGATCCTCGATCCCGCGGCGGTCACGGAAACCACGCTGGTCCGCCCCATGACGCCGGAATACGCCAGCCCGGAACAGATTCGGGGCGAGCCGATCACGACCTCGAGCGACGTCTATTCCCTGGGCGTCGTGCTGTATCGATTGCTGACTGGCCTTTCCCCTTACGCCGGAGACACACGCACGCCGCATGAACTGGAGCGGGCCATCTGCGAAGTGGAGCCACAACGGCCGAGCACTGCAATCCTGCGCCTTGCTTGCGAGGGAAAGGCGAGTACCATCAAACTGGAGCCAGCATTGACCTCAGGATCATTCATTCTTGCCGGCGAAGGCTCAATCGCCCGGCTTCAGCGCCGCTTGCGAGGCGACATCGACACGATTGTATTAAAGGCCGTGCGTAAGGAACCACAGCATCGCTACACTTCGGTGGAACAGTTCGCCGAAGACCTCTGGCGTCATCTCGAAGGTTTGCCGATCAGTGCCCGCAAAGGCTCCTGGAGTTACCGGGCGGGAAAATTCGTCGAGAGGCACAAGGCGGCGATGGTGGCAGTAGCATTGATCTTCGTCGCGATACTGGGCGGAGTTATTGCTACCTTCCGTGAGGCACATGTCGCCAGGGCAGAACGGCGGCGAGCGGAGAAGCGCTTCAACGACGTGCGCCAGTTGGCCGACTCCTTAATGTTTACCATCCATGATTCCCTTCGGCCTCTGCCCGGCACTACGCAGGTGCGCATGACGATTGTACAGAACGCGCTGCAATATTTGGACAGTCTGGCGCAAGAGTCTTCTGGCGATCTATCCTTGCAGAGAGAATTGGCCGCGGGTTACGAAAAAATTGGCGATGTCCGAGGCAGGAATGCGGATTCCAACCTGGGTGATACCGCGGGAGCACTAGAAAGTTATCGAAAGGCGTTTGCTATTCGCAAAGCAATTGCAAGTGCCAATCCAAAGGATAAGCGGGCGCAGGCAGACTTGGCGAAAAGTTACGACAGGGTAGGATCCATCGAGGGTGAAATGGGGAAATATGACAGCGCTTTTTCAGATATGCGGAGATCTCTCGAGATCCATAAAGACTTGGCTGGGGCTGCGCCCACGGATCAGGAGGCCCAATTTGACCTGGCTCTTTCCTACGATTCCCTCGGGAACGTTTTGGCCTATCAAAAGGACTTTGAGGCTGCCCTTGCCTTCAATCGGAACAGCCTGAAAATTTTTGAGACCTTAGCAGCCTCAGGGCCGCAAAAACTTCGTTTCCAGCGAGATGCCTGCCTTGAGCTGAAGAAAATAGGGGGTATCTTCGAAGCCACGGGCAAGCTTGATCTGGCCATGCAGGAGTATCAAAAAGCTTTGCGGATGGAGGAAAAAATGGCCGCGGAAAATCCCCCGGACGCCTCAAGGCGCCGAGATTTCTCCATTACCTACCGCATTATGGGCGACGTTTTGCTCAAGCAGGGCGCAACCTCCGCCGCGTTGAAACGGTACCGGGAAGCGATAACCATCGATGAAGCGCTCGCGGCGGCGGACCCAGGCGACGCTGAGGCCCGCAGAGTTCTGATTGAGGCCTATAACAGGCTCGGAGATGCGCAGACGAAAGAAGGTGATTTCCCCGGCGCTTTGGTGAACTATGGGAGGGCATTGAAACTCGCGGAATCGCGGAGGCGCTCCGATCCCAGCAATGCAGGCATCCGGGCCACTCTCGCGGCGTCCTATTCGCGGCTGGGCACTTTGCACTTTACGCTGGCATCGCAGAAGCATCGTTCACTGGCGAGCCGGAAAGGGGAGTTGGAAACAGCCCGATCCTGGCACGAGAAGAGTCTGAATACCTGGCGGGCCATGAAGAAGGACGGCACACTGAGGCGGATTGATGAGCAGGCTCTTTCAAAAACCATAGCGGATGTGGCGAGATGTGCATCGGTTTTGCGCCGGCTTCCGACAGTGAACCCGTCTCCCTGAAAAAGGTCGTACGGGATCCGATGCCAAGGGACTCACACTAAGGCATCGTAAATAAAATACCGGTTCAAAATTCTCCTCCTTAGATGAGCTGAGTTTAGTGGTACCCGTAATTTATTTACGAGCCCTCAGCAAATCGCGGGACGGATATTTGCCGCGCGTCGAGCATGGCTTGCACCGGTTTGGCGCGCGGCGGTTCCTATTCAAAAGCGAATCAAGGAGACTCCCCTCGAGTGCATCACTCCCGGTGCGGGGAGCGCGTTCCTTCCGGGTGGAAGACGATTCGTTCCCGCCCGACTTTCGCGCCCGTGCGGTCGCGGAGCGCCTCGATCTTTGGGGCTTTTTCACCTTCGGCCAGCGCCATAAGCACAACCAAGAACTCGATCTCACGCACGGGTCCCGGCGCGGATATCTTGAGCGCCATCGGCTTCTCGACGTTGACGTTGCCAAGGCCCGGCAGCACGCGCAGGGTGACACGTTGCGGCGAGAGCACGCAACCAACGAGCGATGCTTTCTCCCCTTGGATCACGAAGCGGTCTGCCTGGCTTTCTTCCGAAGGTCCCGAAGCGCCCGTGAGCCCATGAAGTGTGGCGAATGAGACCGGCCCGCCGGGTTGGAGCATGAAGTCAAAGTTCTGAGCCTTTTTGGCGCGGACTCGGTCGCGCACGATTACGTAACCCCACTTCCCCGTGCCGGGATGCGGCCTCACCAGCGCCCACTCGCGCACCGCGGAATCCGCGCCTGCATAGGCCTTGGTTGCGTCCGATCGAAACCAAACGACGCCGTTCTCTTCGCTTGCATCGGTGATCACGCCCAGGCTGTCGGCATCCTTGCGCTGGTTCTTCCCGCCCATGACCAGGCAGTTGTGTCCGGCCGTGTCGTTGCTGAAGTAGTCCACCTCGCGGTTGAAGTAGCCCGGCCCCACGTTGCCGTAGCCATAGTCGCGCAGCAGCCATTCGCCGCCAGCATTGAGCAGAAAGTTATTCACATCGAGATGGGAGTGCGAGACATCCGCCCTCCCGCTTCGCACGTGCAATGTCAGGGCGTCTTCTCCCCAACTGGTGCGAGCGGAGGCGAATCCCGTTTGCTTAAATGCGTGCCAGAGCGGCAGCTCATCGGGAGTCTGGCTGCGCAAAGAAGGATCGCGCCAAAGCAGCTCGTAGGCCGCTGCGTCCAAATCCTTCCGCGCCGGCAAGGCTTCCGCCAGCCACTGCGCGCTCGAATCCTGATACTCTGCGGCCAGCCGGTGCATGAGAGACCCAACGGCGTGCCAATCCCGCGGGGGTCCATCGCCAAAGTTTGCGCACGCGCCCATTTGCGGCCCGGCCATGTAAAGGCGAAAGAGGTGCGTTTTCCGCAGATAGGGTGAGGCATAAAAGTCAGCAGCGACATAGGGCCTCACCGCCGTAATGAAACGGACGGCGGATTCCATGCCGTACCCCCAATAAGGCACTCCTTCTTCGTATGCACCCTCATCCGGCAACTCCGCGAAGATTTTCTGGTAGGCCCACTCCGACTTTGCCAACCAAGCTCCCACGCCTGGCGCATCTCCAGCCAGAGCCACCGCGGCCACCCCCAGCGCGCCATAGTTGCACCACGCATGATTCTGACGCCAGCTGTTTTTCCACCAGCCGCGGTCGTTGACGCCGATAGACGCTTCGTACATGACCTTGCCGTGCTCGGCGAGAATCTGCTTCATTTTCGCCCGATCCTCCGGTGTCCACCTGTCGTAGAGCCAGTCGTAGGCAAACGAGATGCCATACAGTTCGTGCGCGGCAGCCAAGTCGGCGCCCTCAAAAATGCCAGCGCCCCAGAGCGGATACTCGCCGGGCTTCAACGCCCATTTCATGACAGCCTCGAGATACTTCGGGTCGCGATCCAGCAGGGCCACCAGCGCAAGGCCGGGGATGCGATAGCCAAACACACGCTGCCAGAGCATTTCATCATTCGGCGTGCCCGGCCGGGTAGGATCGCCCTCGATAGGCCGGTTCTCCGGCGGATTTTCGCCGAGCGATTGGTCAACCGCGGTTTTCAGCCGTTCCCATTCCGCCCGCTTCGTCGTCGTAATCTCAGCTTTGAGCCGCGCCAGGCCGTCTGCCTGGAACAGCAGCCTCGGTCGTCCCGCCTTCACGATCTTCGCCTCGATTCCCGATGAATCCAATGGCGCCTCGCCGCTCTTTTGCGCCGCGGCACCACTCACGCTAATGCACATCGCCAGCAGCGCGCTCGCAATGGTTTGCCCAATATTCATGTCAATTCCTTTCTAAGTTCAAGTCTCTGGTGTTGAGTGACGACAAGCGCCCACGCTTGAATTTTCAGCCGCGGATCAACGCGGATTTGCGCGGATGAAATGGGATTCATGATTTGTCTTTGTCCGCATTTCATCCGTGTTCATCCGTGGCTAAGTGATTACCCCAACGACTAATGAGCCACTTCACCGTCTTTTTTCCGAAGTCCTGAAAGGACTATGCATTCCAGCCCGGAGTTGGCGCCCCTGGCGCTAGACCCGGGGCCTGCGACAAAAACTCCATCGCATCCTTCGGGCACAACCATTCATTCTGCTTATATCACCGTCGACCAATGGCAAGATGGGGAGCATGGGGGGGCTCGCGGCTAATTCTGCGCCAAGCTTACGGCCAGGATGTTGGCTTTTTGCGCCATGGTGAAAGCTTGATAGTAGTCACCACGCTTATGGGCATCTTTGGATTTTTCAATGAAATTATTGATGGTGGAGACTGTGGTCCTTTGCTCGGGGGGGAGAGCGTTAACATTCCGAGTCTTGAGAAAGTTGTTGAGCAGGTCATTTGCGGATTTCAATTCCTGATCGGTTTTAAAGATCAGCTCGTTTTTTTCCTTTTCTGGAATGTCAGGAGCCAGCTGCAAGGGGGACGTATTAGATTGCGCCGTGGGAGGAATCGCCGATTGTTCCGTGACAGCTGGCGCAGACGCTTCTTTCTTGGCTGCTTTGGAGGAGTGGCGCCGCTTGGGCGGGAGCGGAGCGGGCAGCGGATTAGGAGGGGGAAGAGGGATCGTCTGTGCAGGGAGAGCCACGGTTGTGGCAGTCTTGTTTTCCCCTTCCTTGGAAGTATCTGCTGTTGCCGTATCCCGGGGTATTGCCACAGGTACGCGCACTCTTTCCCCGCGATATTTGCAGGCGGGTCCAAAAACCACCAGAAAACCCAAAAGAAGACTCCAAAACAGGATTGATCTTTGCATCGTTCCTTGCCATTCCACCAGGGGGGTGCTTCTTCATTAATCCGAAAATTCAGCTCACTGGCAGCTTCAGTGTAAATGTGCTTCCCTTGCCGATTTCCGAGTCAACGGTAATCTCTCCATTGTGCAGTTGTACAATTTTAAAAACCACCGCCAACCCGATCCCGCTGCCGCTTTCCTTTGTAGTATAGTACAGATTGAAAATACTCTCCTTGTTTTCTGGGGCTATGCCCGCTCCGGTGTCTTGGATTTGGATTTCCACTTGGGAATGATTTGCGGCCGCGGCTATCGTCAAAGTTCCCCCCCCGGGCATTGCCTGGCAACCATTCTGGGCAATATTCAAAAGGCATTGTTTGATCAAATCACGATCGATTCTGATGGGCGGAAGATGATCCGGAATCTTCAGAATCAACTTAATTCCCGCTGGGGCCGTTTCAACTTCCAAAAGGGTGGCGGTCTCCCGCAGCAACTGCACCGGTGAGACTTCGTTCAATTTCAGTTCAGTGGGCCGGTTGAAACTCAAAAAACTCCGCACCACCCGGTCCAGCCGCTTGATTTCCTGGGTGATGATCTCCAGACTCTTGGCAGCTCCGGCGGATGCCGATCCCATGCGCGACTTTAAGAGTTCCAGGTGAATGACAATGGCATTGAGCGGATTTTTGACTTCATGCGCCACGCCGGAGGTCACCTTGCTCAACGCAGCCAGCTTCCGGGCATACTCCAACTGGTTTTCCAAACGAGCCACGGTTTCGGGATCCTGAAGAAAAATCAGGGCACCCAGATTCCTATTTTTTTCTTCAATGAGCAGAACCCGCACCTGGAGAGTCTTATGGGACCCGGGCAGAATTAAATCGACGCGGCTCAAATTTTGCCGAAGCCCAAAGGCCGTCTGAATCAGGTCGCGCAGAGGATGTCCAGAGGGGAGGAGGCTGCTGATAGGCTGCCCCAAAGAATTTTCCAGTTCCAGGCCTAGCAGTGTTGCGGCGGGAGCGCTCAACAACATGATCTCCTGCTTGGGATTCACGAACAACAATTTTTCTTCGAGGCTGCGAATGATTTGGCCAATATTGCCCCGCAACGTGTCAATTTCTTCCCTGTTTCCCACGAGCCGCTGGCCAATCTGATTTAATTGGAGAGAAACCAAACCGAATTCATCGCGTCTGGCCATGCGAATTGGCTGGCCGAATTCACCGCGAATCATCCGTTCAATTCCCGCGGAGATAAAGCTGAGAGGCCCCAGCAGGAGATTGGAAAAAGCGGCGGCCAACAAAGCCGCCAGCAACAGGACAATGCCCGTCAAGAAGAGCGTCTTTTTAAAAAAGTCCTTGAGTTCCCTTTCAATAAAGACCGTGACCATCACCACGTGCACCGTGCCAATCGGCCGACTTTTGCCATCCACCATATCAAGCCGGAGGATCATGGGCTTGTTGACTTCATAATAAGTCCGGGTTCTCCCAAAAATGATTCGCAGCTGCCGGTAGAGGTCGGCTTCCTGAAGCTGGAGTAAACCCGGCAAATCCGACCATATTTGTCCCACCTGGGAACTGTTGGAGTGGGCTAGGATCTTATTTTGTGAGTCGGTGACCGCCATGGAAAAAATTGGGCCAAAACTGCTGGTGGTGGAATCGAACAAAACCTTCAAAGCCGAATGCCGAGCCAGGGTGTTCTGCAGATAGGAAGAGAGCTCGTCGGGATTCCCGGAAGCGGGAGGCGGAGTGGTTTCCATTTCAAGAGACAACCGCACTTGATCGTAGATTTGATTGGCGATCAGAAGTCCGGAATCACGGGTAACCCTGATTAACTCTCGCGAAAAAATGGCCAAGGTGAAGATATAAAAAAGCGTCAACACCGCCATGACCAAAACGGTAATGAGCAAGGTGAGCCTAATCTTAAGCTTGATTGCCATAGCTGTTCAGCTTGTTATGCAGGGTTTTCAGACTGATCCCCAAAATATCGGCGGCCCGTGTCTTGTTATTTTCGGTGAATTGCAGAGTCCGGTAGATCAGTCTCTTCTCCGCTTCACCAATGGTAGTGCCTACCGGAAGGAAAACTTCAGGATTAGACGCCAGGGGAGTTCGTTCCGCGAAGGGGGGCAAATGAGACTCATCTATATAATCCTCGTGGCAGACAATCATGGAACGCTCCAACACGTTGCGCAATTCCCGGACATTGCCAGGCCAATCGTGCTGGGCAAATCGTTTCATGACATGGGGGTCTACTCCCTTGATCTCTTTGCCGTGCTTTTGGTTCAGTTGTTTGATTAATGCTTCGATTAAGACCGGCAGATCTTCAATCCTCTCCCGCAGGGGGGGAAGATCGATGGCAAAAACATTAATCCGATAATAAAGGTCATTGCGCAAGTTCCCCTCCTCCACGGCCTTTAAGGGGGGTTTGTTGGTGGCGGCCAGAACCCGCACATCCACATCCAACTCAGATTTGCTGCCCAAACGGCGCAACTTGCGTTCTTCCAGGAGCCGCAGCAGCTTGGTCTGCGTCCCGACGGGCATTTCGGAGATTTCATCGAGCAAAATGGTCCCGCCATTGGCCAACTCAAAACAGCCCAGCCGGCGCTCCAGCGCGCCAGTGAACGCTCCCTTCTCATGCCCAAAAATCTCGCTCTCCATCAAGGTTTCCGGGATGGCGGAACAATTGATTGCGATAAAAGGGCCATCATTTCGGCGGCTGAGGTTATGGATGGTTCGAGCCACGATCTCCTTGCCCGTCCCGCTTTCCCCCGTAATCAGGACGGAGGCAGTACTGGGCGCCACCAATTCAATCAGCCGATATACCTCCTGCATCTGCCGCGAAGTCCCCACCAGTTCCCCAAACGATCCATATTGTCTCAACTGAGCCTTGAGCAACTCCACTTCGTTTAAAGTGCGCTTATGCTCCAGGCATTTATCCAGCAAGATGTGCAGCCGGGTATGATCGATCGGCTTTTCCAGATAATCGTAAGCTCCATGCTTAATGGCCTCCACGGCGCTGTCGATGCTGGCTTGCGCCGTCAGCAAAATAACCGACAGCCCGGGGAAAGACTCTTTGATCTTCTTAAGCAGGTCCATCCCATCCATCCGCGGCATGACCAAGTCAGTGATGATCACGGAAGGTTCAAATTCCGGAATTACGGAGAAAGCTTTTTCTCCATTTTCCGCCGAGACGGTCTCATAGCCCCAACTGGACACCAATTCGGCCAGCCCGGTTCGGGCTGAGACTTCATCATCCACAATCAAAATCCGGTTTACATTCATATCGATTTTAAAAATTCGCAATGGTTTAAAATATATTACAGCCGCTCAAATCCTAATCTGTAGCAAAAAAGGCGGCCGGAGCAAAGGCATCTCCCCATTGAGGCACTACTCCTTCCTCCAAGCCTAATGGGCCCTTGCGCCGGTCAAGGAATCTTCCGCGGGCTACTCTCTATATAACAGCGCCAACTGACGCATTTTTCACAATTACTCAAGCCCAGCCGCTTTTCTTTGGCGTCAAAGGGAGCCTAGCAGCATAATTTTTATGCGGCCATCCCGATCTATTAAAATAACCTTTACCTTTCAACTCGACAAGAAGGATCGCTGCAACGATGCCATAAAACAGGACAATCACAAGAATCGTATGAATCCTCGCTTCAGAAGTGTCGCATCAGGGAAAAAGGGGATGCCGAGCCGTCTTCAGGGAATTGAATTCTCGCCGCACGACCTCATACTTCAGAAAAAAACCTGGAAGGAGGCGGGGTGCCCTCACCTTGGCTGCATTCACCAAGCCTGCTCAGACGGCCTGAGGGCAACCCGTCTCCAAAATTCTATTTTCATTGTCTTGCTGTGTCAGCCGTGCCGGAATGAGTGGGCACTTACATTCCCCAGAGATCGCCCGTATGGACCGGAAGCCCTTGAAGTTTCAAGTAATAAAAAAGCTGGCCTTTGTGCTGCTTGAGGTGATCCACCATCTGGAGAAGCCGCTGGCCGAGAATAATTTTGGAGGGATCCCAAGGCGCCGGGGCTGGTTTATGAGCCAGCATCTCCTCACTGCAGGTGGCCAAAATCTCAAGGGCGATTTTTTTGTCTTTTTGCAGCAACTGCTTCGCCTCCGCGACACTGGCAATCGAGGACATTTTTTCAGCGGGAGGCAGCATTTCTTCCGGGGAAAGATCTTCCATTTTCACACCCTCAGGCAATCCCCAATCCCCCGTCACAAAACCTCGGCAAGCGGCGCCGCAAGATTCGGTGAGGTGTTTCAGGAGTTGTCCCGTCGTCATCCAATTCTTTCCCGACGAAGGTTTCCATCCCAACGAAGCATCATCCACCATGGAGATCAATTTTTCCGTGACCGCATAGGAAGATTCAATCTCAGATTTGAGCAACTCACTCCAGTTCATAATTCCTCCTCATGCTTCCTGATAGATTGTTTTTGGTGAGCATATTTCCCTAACCAATGTGAAAACTCATAGGGCTGACAATGACAGAATAGTAATCCTCTTTTCCTTTTGGTTCAAGGGTTGGGGTGGAATTAAAACTGAGAGAAAGACGATGAGCCTTTAACACTTGGGGAAAGGTAACATTTCCAGAATGTAGGAAGCGCGCATGAGACCACCGTCACTCGCGCGGCGACAGTCAAGTCGCCGGATGGAGTCCGCCTTCCACATCATGCCCTCCGCGGCCTGACTTCCCTCCCACTTTTAATTGCACCCATCGGCTCGTTTTCGATTGTGCTTGGCTGTCCGCGGAAATATAATTAGCTAATTCATTTCACTATTGCTGAAATCGACTTCTAATCTATTCGCCCCCAAAGAGGTTTTTATTTCATTCGACCCGAACGCAGAGGAAACTGTCATGAAGATTCCTCATGATGAATTTAAGGCGCAAACTCTAGGTCATCCAAGGCCGCTTTCTGGAATTTTCTTAAATTGAAAGAACGGTCCAACGGAATTGACCATTTTATCGAGCTGATGATCCGCCTGCCTTCTAAATACCCCAGGGCAGATTCACGCCAATGGAGGTTGAAGATGAATAATAAAAAGGAATTCTTTGCCCTACTACAGATGCAACCCCTCTTGCATTATGGCAGCAAGCTTGTCCTGTTGTTGTTCTTTTTCCCTCTCCTCGCCCAGGCCGAATGGGGAGTTAATTTCCAGACCACCTACATAAAATCCGGCAACATCGGAACTTACCCTTATGCATTGGTTACCGGAGATTTTAACGGGGACGGTTTAATGGATTTTGCAGTAGCCAACGCCGGGGCGGATCCTGCCTCCGGCCAAAAAGCACAAGGTAGTGTCGCGATTTTTATTAATGGTTTTGGGCCTGGTCCGACTTTTGAGAATGCCACGGGTCTTAATACCGCGGGAATCGCCACCGGAGATTTCAATAAAGATGGAAAACTCGATCTGGCCGCCACTAACTTCGGGTCAAATTCTGTCTCCATCCTTCGCAACAACGGTGAAGGAATTTTCAATATCTACCAAGAAACCGATTTGACTACGGGGACCAATCCGGCGGCAATCGCCTGTGCCGATTTCAACGAGGATGGTATTCCTGACCTGGTGGTGACCAACTGGGGATCCAATACGATCTCTATCTTCCTGGGGAAGGGAGATTACAGCTTTAACGTCAAGCAAGACTTCCCCGCGGCAAAAAACCCCCTCATGATTGCGGTGAGTGATTTCAATCGGGACGGCCATCTCGACTTGGCCGTCACTTCCGTGGAAGAAAAAAAAGTCAGCATCTTCTTAGGGAAGGGAAATGGCGCCTTTGGACCGAAAATCGACATTGCCGTTGACACCGATCCCATCTGGATCGTCGCCGCCGACCTGAATGGAGATGAAAAACCTGATTTGGCGGTTTCCTGCGAACAGGCAGTCGATGTTTTGATTGGAATGGGAGATGGCACTTTCAAGAAAGGTTCGAATGCCACCACTATCGCCGACTCCCGTTTGCAGGGATTGGCGGCAGCTGACCTCGATCAGGACGGGAAACTTGACCTGATGGTGGCTCACGAGAGCGGCGGGTTTGCCTACCTCTTGGCGGGCCGGGGGGACGGAATATTCAGCAGCGCCCGCTCTCGTTGCACTTTTGCCTCCGGCGCCCGGCCCATGAGCATGGTGTCAGGCTTATTTAGCTTGGATTCCAAGCCCGATTTTGCCGTCGCCATTCCCAATCAAAATCAAATTGCCATCTGCCTGAATGACACTACGTGGGCCGATTCCACGATACCCGTGGTTCTCTCTGTCGCCGGCGCCCAAAACTCTTTTTACACGTCAGAAATGACTTTGACCAACCGGGCGAACTCTTCCACCCAATTCCAATTCGATTATCGATCCTCCATGGGAGGTGGTAATGGCAATGGCGGGATTATGCTTGGGCCCCGCGAACAGCGGATCGTCCCCGATGCCATTTATTTCCTCAGAACGGCACTCAGCATCCCGATTCCCGACACCGGCAACCGGCTTGGTACCGTCTCGGTCCGATTCACGGATGGCTTCCCTTATCTCGCCAATCCCGCGGACGCCAAGGTCACTATCCGCACCACCACAAAAACGGCCAGCGGGCGCGCCGGTTTAGCTTATTCAGATGTACCTGGCTCGGTTCCTCTCATGGGGGAATTGGTTTTTTTATGCGGATTGCGGCAGAATGGACAAGACCGCAGCAATGTCGCCTTGCTCCATGCCGGGATATCAACCGATCCAGATCTGACGCTTCGCCTGACCGTTTATTCCGGCGATCCGGCCAATCCCTTGAAGCAGGCTCTCCCCGACATCCTACTCAAGGCAGGAGAATTCCAACAAATAAACAATATCCTGACTTCTAACGGGCTCAATGTCAGCCAGGGATTTGTGAAGGTGGAAAAGGTGGGTTCCGCGGCAGTCCCTTATTATGCTTATGCGGTTATCAACGACCAAGCTACTTCGGATGGATCCTTCATCCTGCCCAATTACTATAAGAGCCAATTCGCCATAAGCCGTTTCACGCTGCCCGTGGCGGTCGAAGCAGGCGGGTTCAGGACTGAGATTATTCTTACCAATGCTTCGACAGTCCAGAGGAACGTCATTCTCTCTTTTGTAGCCGATGCCATTCAGACGCCAGACCACACCGCCACCCTCTCCCTTCAGCTGCAGCCGGCGGAACAACGGTTGATCCCCGATTTCGTGCAGTACTTGCGCACTCAAGAAATTGCCGGGATCGGCCCG
Organism: uncultured Acidobacteriota bacterium; assembly: GCA_963803155.1. Classification (GTDB taxonomy): domain Bacteria; phylum Acidobacteriota; class Terriglobia; order Versatilivoradales; family Versatilivoraceae; genus CAWDMN01. Next base: position 10,751 of record CAWDMN010000065.1, on the reverse strand, counting down.
GCGGGAAGCACCTTCGCGGGGGCGGTCTTTGCCACATTGCCGGCGGAAGATCCAGCTTTTGGGCAGGGATTTTTCTTGAGCGCCAGAACTTCCATCGCGGGAGATGGGGGTTATTACGGACTTCATTATCCTGCCGTGCCTGAAGGTCAAACAGCCAAAACCTCTGCATGGCTATACGGCCTGCAACAAAACGAGGAAAACCGCGCCAATCTTGCCCTGATCAATACTGGCGAAGACGGTGACTCCGCCGATGTTTTCAACATTGAAATTTACGATGGCGATCTAAAAACAAAGGTGAAAACTTTGGAAGGAATCACCATCAATGCTCGGCAATGGACTCAAATTAATACCATCCTGGCCCAGGCGCCCGGCACGGTCCAGGGTTATGCCAAAATTGTCCGTGTGAGTGGGACGAACCCATTCATCGCCTATGCGGTGATTAACGATGGTGGAACTCCGCATGTGAGGAGCGATGATGGCGCGTACATCGCCATGCAAGGGACAGAATAAGGAGCCGGTTTGTACCCCAAACGACACGAAGCGATAGCAAGTGATCCGGAAGATGTCAATGATTTTGAGACAGCTGTCGTACGAATTTAGTGTAGCGATCACTCACTCTCCCCTTTGGGTTTGGGAGGATTAATCCAAACTGCTTCTGGAAGTTTAGCCGGTTGTGGAGGCTTGCGAACAAAGCGTTCGGGCTTAGTTTGAAAAGCCTCATTCAGGACCTGCTGACGAGCTTTCAAAACTTCAGCGGCCTGACTCAGATGGACCACCTGGGGAGAAAGCCAGCCGAGGGCCGAATGATGATGTTGGGTGTTATACCAAGAAAAAAACTGCTGACAGAAACTGCGGCAATCTTGGATCGAGCCAAAGCGATCCGGGAACTCCGGGCGGTACTTGAGGGTTTTAAAGTGCGACTCGGAAAAGGGATTGTCATTAGAAGTATGCGGCCGGCTGTGGGTTTTGGTGACTCCCAGATCCGCCAGTAACAGGGCCACGGATTGAGAGATCATCGACGGTCCGCGGTCGGCGTGAACGGTTAATTTTCCGGGCAGAATGGATTGCTTGCCACAGGATTCCCGAATCAGCTTTTCCGCCAAGGTGGCACTTTCGCGAGGAGCGACCATCCAGCCGACGACATAACGACTGAAGATGTCCAAGAGGACGTAGAGATAGAAGTAGGTCCACTTGACCGGACCCAGCAACTTGGTAATGTCCCAAGACCAGACCTGATTAGGAGCCGTGGCCAGTAATTCTGGCTTTTGATAGACCGGGTGACGCAATTGGTTACGGCGTTCCCGGACTTGGTCTTGTTCCTCCAAAATACGGTACATGGTCCGGACCGAGCAGAGGTAGCGCCCCTCATCGAGCAGGGAGGCATAAACTTGAGCCGGAGGCTGATCGACAAACCGCTCCGAGTTGAGTTGGGCCAAGACCGTCTCTCGTTCCGGCCCGCTCAAGGTGCGGGGTGGAGAAGGTCGTGGTGGTTGGGAGACGAAGGGACGGGTCGGCTGAACAAACCGGTACAGGGAGGCCCGGGCCACTCCCAAGGATTGACAGGCGGCCACTTTGCCGACTTTTTCGGAAAGGGTGAGCGTGGTGTTCATTCGTTGCTCTCTCCCTTCAGGGGAATCCCTAGGGCTTCCGACAGTTTTTTTTGGAACTCGATAATAATCTCAGCCTGTTGGAGCCGCCGACTGAGTCGTTGGTTTTGGCGCCGTAGTTGCTCGTTCTCCTGAATGAGCAGACTCTTCGGGTTGGGCTTACGGCCTCGGGTTTTGGGAGTCAGGGCTTGAAGAATCCCTTGTTGGCGTTGTCGCCGCCACAAGATCAGGTTGGAATGATACAGACCCTCACGGCGCAACAAGGCTCCGAGTTGATTCGGTTGCGAGCAGGCGTCGGCTTGCTCCAAAAGCTTTAATTTGTAGTCCACCGTGAAACGTCGTCGGGTGGGTTTGGCTACGACCTCCGGATTGGACGGAATCGGTGAAAGTGAAGAACCTGCCGGAATTATGGCCGCTGTGGTCCTGGTGCCTACGGTCCGCTCGGGCTCGCTTCGCTCGCTCTCGCTCCCCTTCGGCGCCAGGACCACGGACAATTTCTTTTGGGTGGAAAAACTGAGACTTTTCATGGTTTGTTCTTTCTGCCCTCTACTCTAATTTAACCGGGGGCAGATGTCTCAACTATATTGGCACAGAGGGATCGAGGTAGCTGGACAAATACCAGCACGAAGCGATAGCGAGTGATCGACTCAGTTGAACCAAGCCACGAAGCTTAAGCAAAGCTAGGCTGATCGCTCGTTATCACTTCGCGCTTTTACATGCCCATGCAAAGCAGCTGGGCGGAACCAAACAACACGAAGCGATAGCGAGTGATCGCGCAGTTGGACAAAGCCATGCATCATCAGGAAGACGAGGCTGATCGCTCGTTATCACTTCGCGCCAGTAGCAGGGCAAAGGGGGGGGGAATGGCGGCAAAATAGCCACACAATTGTACTCAGCGATGTATATTGAATCAAACAAGCGGCTGCAGAATTCTTAGCGGGAGCCGAAAAAGAAACTCGGAAAGAATAAAAAGAACATGGTGGAGGCGGCGGGAGTCGAACCCGCGTCCGAAAATAATCCGCAAGAAGAATCTACGTGCGTATCCGTTTCAATTTGTCTCGCAGCCCGCCATCATGATCCGGCAAGAGTGACAGACTGCCAGCCCGGAAAGTCTCGCCAATCTCCCCCAGGCGGTGAAGACCAGCCAGCCTGCTAGTCGGCGTTCCACATCCACTGCACAGGCCTCAGCAGAGAGAACGGCTGCTTAATTAAGCAGCGAGTGCTAATTGTTGATCAGCAGTTAATGTTTAAGATCCATTTTTTTTACGAGGACATGGTCCTCGGCACGCATCTTCAGCCTCATATCCCCGTCGAAGCCAATTCGCCCCCTGGGAAAGACTGACAATTTGATTATAGTCGTCCGTAGTAAACTGGTCAAGCAAACATCCATCAATGAGTGCAATTAGAAGTGCAACAGGGTGAGCCAATCACGTTGATCGGCTGAATTGATCAAAAGCTGGGAGGGTGAAGCTTCCACCGAACTGGTCTGGGGAGAAGTGACACTTACGGTGACTCGCCAGGCGAAGTCCGCCTAAGTGGGAGGCTCGCCCTCCCAAGCATTCCATCCCTTGGCACATTCTCCATTCTGCCGTGATTTGAATTACACGTCGCATCGAATTTTGTTCCCCTGGCCGTACATTCATAACCTCGGGCATAACTGAAAGATTCATCTACCCTAGGGTCATGTAGTTCGAAATCGTCAAGGCGAAAGAATATTGCAGAGTGGTGGCTTCATTTCAAAGGGAGCCGCTCATGCCAGCGAGGCTGTCACAACAAGAGGATGAAAACGGGATGATGGAGGCGGCCTGCCCCGAGGCCGTCTCAGCAAGCTTGGCAAACTCAGACGGGGTGGGGGCACCCCGCCTCCATCCACGCTATTTTCTAAGGAGACATCAAGATCGGGGAGTCTCGGAAGGAGCCGCGACTTTTTCTATTGTCTAGATTCTACACCTCTGACCCAGCTGGACACGTGCATCGGTGCTCTAAAGCACAGCCTTGTTAGACCATATAAAAAAAACTAAAGGATTTGAGATGATATTCCGTTTGATAAACTTGGAGCAGTAAAAAATTGCCGTAACCCAGACAGGATGGCGAGAAGAAGGGAATCCGGCCCGCGTATAGCACTTTGAAGTTGACATCCGGGGGCGGGTCCGTGATATTCTCGACATATCTTGTTGAAACAAATATCTTTTCCCGCCACCGGCGATGGAGACCATGGTGCCATGACGAACTCAAACTGGAATGATCAACAAATCAGGGAAATTTTGAATCGGAACGTGGTCAGCAAACTCTCTGGAGTTGAAAGAAGGCTGATTGAATTCCAGGAAAATTTTCAGAAGACATCCCAACATATTTTGGACGATGTCACGCATTTCTTGACTTCCATTGAGGACGCCGCCCTGCAGGACTTGCGGGAGGAATTTACTCAATTTGCCCGCAAGCTCCGCGCTCAGATGGAAGCCGATTTGCGCCCGACTATTAAGACCGAGTTGGAGTCGCAGCTTCGCCCTCAGCTGGATTCGGAAATTCGAAGCCAATTGGAAAAAACGTTTGAAGAGCGTTTTGCCGAAGCCAGACAAACCGCGTTGCATTCGGTCGAAGCCCAGCTCATTTCCAAGTTGGACGCCCTTCAGCTCGCCATCCACGAAATCGGTCAGCAGGGATCGCAGGTGAATATCCTTTCCAGCTTCCTCAATCACGCCGCCCTGTTTGCTCCCCGCGTGGCTTTCTTTATTGTCAAAAGCGAAATCGCATTGGGGTGGAAAGCCTGCGGATTTGAAGGGGATTTCAAGAATGAAAATATCAAAACCCTCAGTTTTCCCATTGCCAAGAATGAATTATTGCAGCAGGTTTGCAGCACTCAGCAGCCTTTTGGCGGGGGAATCTTGACTCACACCGCCGTCTCGGCGTTGGTCAACAACTTTGGACAAATCGCGCCTGATTACATTTATCTTGTGCCCATAGCTGTGCGAAATAAGGTGGTGGCCATTCTTTATGCCGATTCAGGGCTTATCCCTAATCAGCCCATGGACACCAGATCTTTGAACATTTTGACGGCATTAGTGGGACAAACGGTAGAGTTGGGAAGCACTCGAGCCAAACTGGGGATCAAACCCCCTGTGGTAGAGGCGCCGGTGCCTCCATCACACCCCGTTGAGGCGCCTTCTCCTGGAGTGCCTTCTCTTTTGACGCCGCCTCTTGCGGAGGAAATAAAAGAGACCCCTCCATCAAAAGAGCTTCAGCCACCTCCAGCAGAGCCGGAATTTGCGGCTGCCCCGGCATACCCGGCGGAAGAGCCTCCTACCTCCGCACCAACGGTTGGAGAGGCAGAACCTTCCGTGGAGCCCCCGGTCCATGAAGTGATGTCAGAACCTGCGCCCGTCGAGACTCATGAAGAAGTGGTGATGCCTCCGGAGCCTGAACCGTCGATGCCGCCCATGGTGGAAACACATCCTGCTCATCCAGTTGTGGAGGCTCCTCCGGCTGCTCCCGAGCCGGTGGCAGCGCCCTCCATTCCTCCATCGGGCCCAGTCATTTCTCCAGAGATGGACGATACCGAACGAAAACTTCACAGCGATGCTTTTCGATTTGCCAAGTTGCTCGTCACAGAAATTAAATTATATAATGAAAACAAGGTCGTGGAAGGACGGCGTAGCCACAACCTTTACGAACTGTTAAGGGATGATATCGACCGCAGCCGCGAGATGTATGACAAGCGGGTCAATCCATTGGTTTCGAAAAGGACTGATTACTTTTATAACGAACTGGTCAGGGTACTTGCCAACAATCAGCCGGAGGCGCTGGGCAAAGAAGCCCCGGGTCCCAATCTTCTGCAATAGGCATTCTTGAAGCCGGCTCGTTTTTCCGTCGCAAGGGAAAGCCAGCCGGCATCCACCTCATCGACGATTGAATTGAATCTGATCATCTCGGGCCGATCCCGCCTCTTTAGGAATGACCATACGGCCGTGCGGCCGCTTATTTCATGCGACATCTTTTATTCATGTTGTTGGCCTGTGCCATGACGATTCCGGAGCTATGGGCCGCTCCTGCTTCCACCTCCTCCAAGGATGAGGCTGAATTCAAATCCCTCTGCAAGCGTTTCCAGGAAAAACCAACCTCTCGGACGCGCTCCGCTTTGTTGGACTTCTGCCATCGTCGCCCGAAGGACCCGGAGTTTCAACTCGGCTACTTTCTGCTTGGCTTCAGGGATTATCAGCAGGATCAATACGAATCGGCGGCGCGGCTATTCGAGAAAATCAATGCCGACCGTTCAGCTTTAGCTGATTACATCCTCTATTATTATGCTTCCTCTTTGAGCCATTTGGGGCGAAACGGAGAGGCATTGGAAAAAGCTCAACTCGGGCTCGACAGATTCCCCAACAGCCCGATGTGGGAGAATACCCGCAACATTTTTTGGGAGAATTGTCTGCTGGCTGATCGGCCAGCCAAAATTCTGGAGACGATTCAGAAGTATAGAAGAAACGGAGACTCCTCTTCCTGGCTCTATTTTCAAGCCCGTGGCCTCGAACAGAGCGGCCAACCAACTCAAGCCTTGCCGCTTTATCAAAGAGTCTACTACCTCTTTCCCTTGACCAAGGAAGCTACCAAGGCAGCGGAGCGGCTGAAAATTCTCGCCTCGACAATCGGCGGCTACTCCGCCCCTCCACTCAGCATGTTCCTGTCACGCGCTGAACAGTTGATCTCCGCTAATCGCTATACCGATGTTCTCGCTTATTTGCAAAACCTGCAAAAGCAGGAATCCGTTTGGGGCGGATCAAGCCAGTTCCAGGCTTGGCTCGGATTGGCTTGTCTGAGGAAGGGGAAGACTCTCGAAGCCACCAAGATCTTGACGGACCTCACCCATCAGCCGGGTGAAATATCCGCGGAAGCCATCTGCCATCTTTCAGAGGCTTGCCAAAAGTTGGAGAACCCCGCCGGAAGTGAGCAATGGCTTCAAACCCTGGAGCAACGCGCACCGCAATCGCCCTGGTTCGAAAAGGCACTATTTAGCTTGGGGAATTATTATTTGGTCCATCGGCTGCTGCCTGAAGCTGCTTTGACTTATCAAAGAGTCTTCCGCTTTTTTCCCAAGGGAAGATATGCCCGGGATGCCCATTGGAGAGTGAGCTGGCATCAATATCGGCAACACAATTATTCCCAGGCCGCGGAACTTTTTCTTGATCACCTCAACCGGTTTTCAGAGAGTGATTATGCCCCCGCAGCTCTCTTTTGGCTGGCTAGATGCTGGCAGAACCTGAACCATACGGATTGGGCACAAAGAGTGTTCTTGGTCATGGCCCGAAGATATTCACAAAGCTATTATGGGCAGCTGGCCCTGAAACAATTGCCTGCCACTTGGAAGGAGCTTAAAGTCTCCGCGCTTCCCGCCAGCCAAGCTGAACTTTTGATCAGAAGATTCGAGCAGAGCGTCCCTTCTCCGCTGCCTGACAAATTAGTCGAACCGAACCCTTCCGCTCTCGCGCACTGGCCGCGGGTGGCAGCACTTCATTTGATCAATCTCGACGATTGGGCGGGCCGCGAGTTGCTCAAAAATAAAGATTATGGGAATTCTCCCGAAATCCTTTTGCAAGCGGCCTCTCTATTTCAACAGGCCGGCCACTTCCGCACCGGCATCCAGCTGCTGCGCCAGCTAGTTCCCGCCTATCTTGAGTGCCGCTGGGAATCGATGCCCGCTTGGTTTTGGACTCTAGTTTTTCCGGCTCAATATGTCGAAATTATCGGACGGGAATGTCGGAAGCGCGGGTTGGATCCGTGCTTGGTCATGGCCCTAATCCTGCAAGAGTCCTCCTTTGAACCACGAGCGGTATCGCCAGCCAACGCCCATGGACTGATGCAGCTCTTGCCGCCCACGGCGCGCCTCCTGGCCAAAAAGGTAAGGATGAAACGTCCTCGTACCGAGCAGTTATTTGATCCGTCGGTCAATATCCCGCTGGGCGTTTATCATTTCTCTGGCCTGCTGAAAGATTTTGACGGCCAGGAAGAAAAAGCTCTGGCGAGCTACAACGCGGGATCCAGCCGTGTCAAGATCTGGGTGGAAGAGGGCAATTATGCGGATGCTTCTGAGTTTATTGAAAACATTCCTTTCAGTGAAACTCGAAGTTACGTCAAAATCATCTTGCGTGACCGCTGGTTTTACCGCCAGCGTTTTCCCCAGCTTTCAAAAACTCCCTGAATTTACTGTAAGTCGCTATTCGGCGCCACTCCGCATGGCAGCCATGAAGAACAAAATCCGCGAAACAAGGAGATTGGCAACCCGCCTATAATCCGCAGTCAGCGCCAAAACGGCCGTCTTATCTGCTATTCGCGAATGGAACTGACCGGGCCGCGCTGAAGACAAATCTGGCTTCCCTTTTTCGCTGTCCCTCCCTATAATCTGATCTGTACCAAGAAATTCCTGCGAGGCTTCTCATGAGCATTAAAATGAGCGAAGTGCTGGCCATCGTCCTGGGCGGGGGACGGGGGGAACGTCTCTTCCCACTCACCCGCTTCCGCTCCAAACCAGCCGTTCCGCTGGCGGGAAAATACCGCATCGTGGATATCCCGCTGAGCAACTGCATCAACTCGGACTTGCGCAAGATTTATGTGCTGACCCAATTTAATTCCGCTTCTTTAAACCGGCATATTCCTCAAACATACCGGTTTGACCGGTTTACTCAAGGCTTTGTAAGCATTCTGGCGGCGGAACAAACGCCCGAGAACATGAATTGGTTTCAAGGGACGGCAGACGCCGTCAGACAGTGCATTCGCCACTTTGTGGAGCTGGACATCACCCATGTGCTCATTCTTTCAGGGGATCAACTCTACCAAATGGACTACCGTCCACTGTTTCATTTTCACGAGGAAAGTCGCGCGGACATCACGGTTTCCACAATTCCCGTGACGGCTGGACAGGCGCCCTCCTTCGGCATTTTGAAAGTGGATGATGCCGGCAGGATCGATCAGTTTCACGAGAAACCATCCCCCGATCACTTGAATGGACTGGACAGCCGTCTTCCCGACCATGTCCCCTTTGACCAATTCCACGACGGTCGCGCCTTTTTGGCTTCCATGGGAATTTATGTGTTCAGCCGGGAATTGTTGATCAAAATATTGGAAAGCTCGAGTGAGCATGACTTTGGGAAAAATATTATTCCGGATTCAATCGGGAAATATAAGGTCATGAGTTACCCGTTTTTTGATTACTGGACCGACATTGGAACTATTCGCTCATTTTACGAGGCCAACCTCGATTTGACGGCCACTATCCCGAAATTCAACTTTTATAACACCAAGTTTCCCATTTATACGCGCGCCCGGCGCTTGCCTGGTTCCAAGGTGCACAATTGCCAGCTCCACCAATGTATCATCTCGGAAGGATCTTTCCTCAGCGGGGCCACCATTAACCATTCGATCATTGGAATCCGCAGCCGGGTGGGTTATGAAAGCACTATTGAGAATTCATACATTATGGGAGCCGATTTTTACGAGACATTGGAGGAAATTCGTGAGAATGGACGGAATAATATCCCCAACACCGGGATCGGAAATCATTCGGTTATCCGCAATGCCATCATCGACAAGAATGCGCGAATCGGGCATAACACCCAAATCACCAATGTTCATGGCTATGTCAATTTCGATGGCGAAAATTATTCCGTGCGCGACGGCATCGTGGTATTCCGAAGGGATCGATAATACCTGAGGGAGCAGCGATCTAGAGGGAGTCTTTTTTTGGTAACCGTTCAGGTGGGAACCCGAAGCATTCACAGCCATTAGCCAAGGGGTAAGGCCGTTGGGCCGCCACCCCCGGATATAGGCAATAATAAGAAAACAACCCCGGGAGGGGGCGCAGCTTACAAAGGGGCTGCGACCCTCTCAGGATCGGATTGATTCGCTCTTTTGACTGGTTGCTATTTTTTAAATTGAAGATTGCGGAGTTTGGGTGGAGGATCGGGTTCTTGATCAGACGATCTGGCCTGGCGTGCCCCCAGCCACCAAGATTCTCAAAACGAGAAGAGAACACTTTCATTAAGACATCTTCCCGAGTAGAAGACATTCGGCAAAAAAAATTCCTCACACCTAGTTTCGGCCCAATCCAGGACTTTGCATCCCTGGCCCCACTCCCCCGGAAGAGCCAAGCCGATTCCCAGGCTGCGCCCCAGGTCCCAATCCGGGTGTGGTGGAGCCCGGCATCATCCGCCCTGCTCCTCCAGCGAGGCCGATAGATCCCGGTCCCACAGACCACGTGATGTTCATCCCTGGAAGGTAGACGAATTCCCACCGGTTATATTTGGTCTGTCCATTAAAAGTCTTGATGGATTGTTTCTCGCTTTTGCTGGCTACTCCGATAATGGGAAACATAATCATCCCAGCCCCCCCGGTGGAAGATGTCCCCGACTTCCCTCCAAATCCGCCGGAAGCAGAAGGCCCCGAATCTCCACCCTGCCGGTTTAATGCCGAACTGCCGAGACCGGTCTGCGTCCCGGAAGGCGACCCTTGGATCTGTCCCCCCACTTCCTGAAAAGGATGCACCTTTAAATCCGGCGGTTCCCCCGCTCATCGAGCTGTTCAGGGGAGTATTGGGGCCAAGCCGGATCCAGCGCCAATCCTCGGAATTAGTGATGGGATTCTTGTCTTTCCAGCGCTTCCGAAGGAACCGCAAATTGTTGGTATTTAAAAGAGCTTCGACACTGGTGGGATAAAATCCCGTCTTGCGCTGGAAGAGCATCACAGCGCGCATGTACTGTTTGCCGCGGAAAATCAACTCCTCTTCCCTTTCTCTCTGCATACGCTTTTGCCAGCTGATTTCAGCGCTAGTCAACACAACCAAGAGGACGGTAACAAAAACCATTAGGGCGGGCAATATATATCCCCGCTGGTTTTTCCCTACTGGACGTTTTCCTTTGAATTCCGAAACCCAGGGAGAAAAGCCTTTCCTCTTCAAGGCAGAGAAAAGTACCAAGCAGAGGCACTTTTGGCCTTCCGTCCAATTCATCAAGCTGTGGTATTTATAGAATAAAGTCGGCATGGCACTGAAAATCCAGTCGAAAATCCAAATAATCCGGCTATTAGCGGTCTCGTCGCAGAGCCGCGACAACAATCCGCATATCAACTAGTGACGATGCATGGCCGGTCAGGAAATCA